>JAUIGV010000005.1 GCA_030432565.1 Verrucomicrobiia bacterium
AAGCCATTGCTTCCTGTTCCAAAGGCTGTGATCTCAAGATCATCCTGGTAGGTCACGGCATTGCTCGTGGTGGAGGCATCGTGACCTCCCCGGCTGATGATGGTGACCGTGTCGATCATCTCTCCGTTTGGAAGGGCCGAGTCGTTATCAAGGTCGGTGACCGTAAAGGCGGTGTTATCGTTGGCAAGAATGAGCGTGTCCCCATAGGTCTTCTCCTGCTGGGTCGGAGTGACAGTTACGGGCCTTGGATTGACCAGAAGATCGCCACTCGTGAAGGTGATGTCGTAGTTGGATTCAAGGAATCCATCCCCGGTGCCCGGAGTTCCAGAAACAGGGCTCTCAATCACGATCTCGTTTGAGTAGAGCGAAGCGTCCGCCATCGTCGAACTGTCGACACCCGTGGCAGAGCTAACAGTGACCGTCGTAATCACTTCACCGTTCGGAAGGGTGCTATCAAGTGCGTTCCCCTGATCAACAACAGTGAATATCGTGTCATCAAGGCTCAGCCCATCGCCGTAGAATTTTTCCTGGCGACCGGCAATCAGCTCAATCTGTCGACGCTCGATGGTGAGATCACCTGTCGCGAAAGTGACATCATAGTTGTCCAAATTGAATCCATTCGAACCATCTGCCGAAGCGAAGGCATTCGCGTCGATTCCAATATTGTCGGAGTATGATCCAGCATCGGCATCGGTGCTGGCTGCAACTCCGTTGACACTTACAAGAGTGACAGTGTTGATCTGCTCACCATTGGGAAGAGCTGCGTCACCACCTTCAGTCAATCCGTTATCAAGAACGCCAAACGCGGTCGTCCCCAAAGGAAGCACTTCACCGTATTCCTTGGACTGGCCATCAGGAGTCAGGGTGATCGGCCTCCGGTTCACCACCAGATTGCCGTCCACAAAAGTCAGATTGTAATTGTTGACGTCGAAGGTGGGATCTCCACTCACACCGGTGACCCTCAGTTCGTTCGTGTAGGTACCGACACTTTCCGTGGTACTGGCAGCGACATCAACGGGAAGAACACTTTGCAAGCTAACGGTATTGATACTCTCACCATTCGGAAGAGTGCTGGAATTTCCGTCGGCGTCGGTCAGACCATTGTCAACAATCGTAAATGCGGTCTCGCTGGCATTGGAAGTGAGATCGAGAACATCACCATAGAATTTATCCTGCTCCGATGCGGTGACCGTTACGTTGCGGCGATTTACAACCAAATCTCCAGTCTCATAGGTAAAGTCATAGTTCGTAGCCTTGAAGCTGGCGTTTCCGGACTGTCCGGTGATGACAATCTCGTCAGCATAAGTCGCAGCTCCCATCGTGGTGGAACTTGCCACCATCGTAGAGGAATCCAGGCCCACGGTATTAATCACATCTCCATTGGGGAGAGTGGAGCCGCCATTTAAGTCGGTTACAGTGAACGCGGTCTCATCCAGCACTAAAATATCACCATACTGCTTGTTCTGTGGGTTGGCTGTCAAAGTCACCGCACGGGTATCCACGGTCAAGTTGCCCGGAGCGTAGATCAACGAGTAGCCATTGTTGCTGGTCGCACCATCAGCTGTGATCGGATAGCTTCCAACGTCAGCCGAGATCACAGCACCCGGAGACATGGTGGTTATCCCACCAAGATCAAGTGCATTTACCGTAGTATCAGCTTCAAACGGATCACCAAGGGGGACCGGGACAAAATCCCCGGACGCGACATCAACCGCAACCCCACCCGCTGGAAGATTGAAATTATTTCCGTAAATCTTCGAGCCGTCCTTGGCCGTGATGGTCACAGTAGGTTGGAACGCGTAATAATACTGGTTCCCCGAGATCCCAGCCGTCTTCACCGCATTAAAATCATTCACATTGAACAGAGCCCGGGCTCCACTTTGAATCCCTCCGTAGATGTGATTCGTTCCCGAACCATTATCCTCCGGATTCGGCAGGCGAACACCAAAGAAGCTCTCTGCCAAATCTGTGCGGGCGATGGCCGTATTCCCGGTATTATTGGTTAAGAGTGCGGTGTCGATAAACACGTCGGATCCACCGAAGGTCTGAATATTACCTCCCGCAAAATTGACTTGGCTGGCCGCGGTAATATCAACACTTGCAGTGTTCTCATTAGCCAACCCACTCAGGATGCTACTGCTAAAGTCAAACAAAGTGACCTGATCAGCGGCAATAATGACCGAACCTCCATTGGCATCGATGATGGTATTGTTCAGGTAAACCTCTCCGCCCGCAGTCATTGAGATTGTTCCTCTTCCGATCTCTCCATTCGTTCCGGAGTGTCGGACATCACCGTTGAGGATAATGTCTCCTCCTGCTTGAAAATTGAAAACAGTCTCACCAGGTGCGAAATCTTCCTGAAGATTCTGGATGGTGACACCACCGGCAACGATGATATCCCCGTCTGCATCAAGAACAAGAGAACCTTGATTTCCCTGATTGTTCGTCGGGACCTGAATATTGGCATTCACATTGATGTTACCATTCCCTGCGAGATTGGAATCGGTCATGACCGTGAAATTGGTCCCTCCGTCGAGAATCGTCTCGATATTACTCGCATTGAAAGGATTGACCGGATCGGTATCGATTGTGATCTCCTGAGGATCGATCAAGAAATGCCCGCCAGCTTCAAGCAAGATACTTTCAACCATGCTATCAAAGCCGATTGTCCTGCCCGAGGCCTCGATAAACCCTCCGTTTCCACTTCGACTCGTTGCATCGGCAACACCATCAAACTGGGTATGCCCACCAGAATACACGACGATATGACCACCGTCACCTGAGTCAGAGCTCGCATCAAGAACCGCCGATTTGGCTATGGTCGTGCTGGAAGCTACCGGTGCAGTGTCAGCACCCAAATCAGTGCCGCCTACTTCGATCCTCCCACCCTGGCCAGCTTCATTGCGAGCGGTGATCTCTCCCGAGACTTCGACAGCCCCTCCATCCGATTGAATCTTTGCACTTTTGCGGGCATTCACTTTGCCCGACTGCTGGATCGCAGTGGCGAAGGCGTCTCCTGCCGAAAACATCACTTCCTCACCATCAACAGTGCCGAGATTCTTAATTCCCGTTCCGCTCTTTGAGGCCTTGGCTGAATCGGTCACATCCACCGAGAGACCAGTTCCTCCCTGCCGGATATGGACCTCGTCTCCGCTGGCTACAATCGCATAGCCATTCTTCGAAACGATCTCGCCCATGTTCTCGACCTTTTGGCCGAACAATCCAACGCCACGCTCGGTCTTGATCGAACCGTAGTTCTGGATATTGCCTGTCAGACTGAAGCTTTGAATATTGTTGAGGAAATCTTCGTTGGAAATCTGCCCGGCAGCAGCCATAAAAACATCCGCACGAATCACCGAATTTGCGCCGAAAGTGACACCTGCCGGGTTCACGAAGAACACCTGGCCATTTGCAGTCAGAGCACCGTTCAACAGGGAAGGATCCGCTCCGGTGATTCGATTAAGAATGGCCGCACTGCTATTTGGCTGGACAAACTGGACCGAACTCCCCTCCGGGATATTGAAGTGCGTGTAATCAACAATCGCCTTCTGAGAGGCCTGGTTAATAATGGCACTATGAGTATCGAGCCCAATGAAATCAACCTGCCCCGTCACCACAGTCGGCGCCGGATCGATGGGATTTGCAGATAGCGGAGCAAGGGTCGCCGCCAGGTAGGACAAACTCAGCCGGGGTACTAGTCGATATTTCATAACAGGAAAAAAGTTTAAGTGGCTATAATCTACGAGATTGGTTTACAGAAAAGAAAGAAATAGAAAAGACAACAATCAGGGTTCATCAAATGATCCGGATTGATAAGGATTTGGTCGACTGTTTTCCTCGAGGCTATATCCGTCGACCGTGATGAGCAGTCCTCCAGTGGAGTCTTCAGGCGAATTTAGAATAGTCCACTCCAGGTAAGCTACCGCAGTTCCCAAGATTGGACTAAAGGCCCCAATCCCAAGAGAAAGAAAGGCTCCGGACAAAATAGTGGCCTGATCCAAACCAAGCCCCGTGATGATCCAGTCGGACGACCCTCCCGAGGAGATGACGTCATCCCCTCCAAGTCCTGGGAAGGAAGAAGACATACCAACCACAGAGTTCACCCCGGTCGACGGGCTGTAGTCGAAGTGGATCTCTCCGAGATCACCAAGAATCAGAGAATACTCTCCCACCTCTGTGAACCCGGTCAAAACCTCGTCACTGCCAAGACCACCGATCAGGTAATTCACCCCATTACCACCCATGAGCAAGTCATTGGTGCCGGCCTGATCGAACGAATCGATGGATTCGATCAACGCCAAGTGCCCGGACTCAAAGGTGACCCGGCCACTGTCACCAATGACAACATCACTTCCCTCTCCGGATCTGAGCTGATCGGAGCCAAGGCCACCAACCAGGATATCGTCACCTCTTCCGGAAGTAATCCTATCGTCACCCGCAGTGCCTCCGTTCACCGAAACCACCTCGAGGAGGCGGTAGTCTCCCGATGGGAGACGATTTTGTCCGGTGTTCCGGCTGTCAATCGTCACGACCCCTGAAACTGACTGGAATCTCACAATCCCGTCGTCACCGAAGACAATATCGAAATCAGCTTCCAGTTGGTTTTCTTCAACTGAGAGTATCGTATCGGCCCCGGATCGCCCAAAGACAATATCGTCACCACGTCCGGAATGAATAATGTCATCTCCCTGGCCACCGATCACCACATCATCGCCACCACCGGTGAAGATACTTAGCGGAAGCGTGGAACCTGATGCATTCACAAGGTCATCATCACGCTGACCCAAGGACTGAACGGTTTGGAATTCACTCAGAATTCTCGTAGCCTCCCAGACTATGTCTCCATTCCGGAAGAAATTGAAGCGACCATTGAACACCAGAATGAATTGCTGGGGACGGATCTGATAGAAGAAGTAGTCAGCACCCTGTCGAAGCTCCTGCCCAGCAGAGAACAGCTTGACGGTTTCCCCATCACGAAGTTGGTAATCGATGACATACTCCCGCTGTCCCGGAACCTCGGAAACCCGGCCGCGGGTTACCCTCGAAAGTTGAGCTTCCACCACACTGCTGGGCGAGAGATCACCGTCGATCTTGAGATCGATGGCATTCTGACCGATCACCGCGCGGAACTGATCACTGGAGAGCCTGACGCCATCTACAATAACCGCGATTTCATCTTCCGGATTGGTGAGATCAGCGATGTTCAGTCCGCTGCGCAGACGCATCCGGTAGTTAAATTCACCCTCGGTGCGGATGATCAGCGGAGAATTGCCGGTTGAGGTGAGTGAGGCAAAGACATTGTCGTTGCCCAAACCGGTATCAAGCTCCATTGCGGCCGCATCGACGATTCGGATCCGCGAGATGGTACTGGTGATATTAACGGTGTCGTCGCCCGAGCCTGTTTCAATCCGGAAGCCCTTACGGAACGCCCCGTCCACCTGATCTGCCTGAATTGAGATTGGTGCCGGAGAAGCTCCAATAATATAGAGCTCGGCATTCGGGTCCAACTGGCTGAGATCCTGGCCTGGCAAGCCGCGAACCGGCAGGCGGTCGATGACCGAAACGAAGTCGCCATTCACAGACGAGGCATCGGAGATGATCAGCTTCTGATCACCGGTTCCTCCGTTGATATTCAACGTTCCCCGGATACCATCGAGATTACCGATAAAGGACGGATCACGCTTGCTGAAGTCAATGTCGCTCAGCGAGGAAACATAGATCTCATCATCACCACCACCAAGATCGACGTTGGTGGTTGCCGAGGTGCCGCGAACATTCAGGACATTCTGACCATCACCCAGGACCAGATCCAACTGTTCCAAGTTGGCGTAACTCAGGCCCTCTTTACGGGTTTCCACAATTGCAGAACCTCCGCGAAGATCGGTGACATCGACATCAACCCCTTTGATTTCAAGATCGCGGTGCTCACCCTTGAAGGTGATCAGGAATCGTCCTCCGAGATCCTGAATGTCAAAGTTGTTGGTGAACGGCTTCGATGGATCCGTGTTGTTCGGATTTAGGATCGGCTGCAAGGCGTCGATCAACTTCTCAAGCGTAATATCGAACGGAAGCGGTGCCGTGGTCTGATCAAGCAAGGTGATGGTAAAGGTGCCACGATCAGCATTGACGATCTCAAGGAATTGCTGGGTATTCCCTCCCGACGGATCCTCGGTCGCGGAAGTCCGGCGGCTGATCACCACTTCAGCACGATTCGAATTGATGTTTGGAATACTGATTCCTCCAACGTTGACCGCACCAAGATCGCCATTGGCAATCAAGTTGATCGGACCTGGATCAGCCCAGCGGATCGGAGCAATATCAGCGCCGGCGAGTTGGCCGGTGAATTCGATGCCATAGGTCTTCGAGCCCACTTCATCTGAAATCAGAGTCACAGCGACATTTCCGAAACCATAGATCAGTTCCAGCTGGTCCTCGACCTGCTCGGCGCCGAAGCGGACATCAAGGACGACTCCGAGAGCACCCGGGCGGGCCACTCCGGGACGGATGTAATACCAAGGCACATTCACATCGCCACGGCTGATGCGGTAGAATCCTGACTGACCGATAACGGTAAGCGTCTGGACCTCGGTCACAGATCCAAATCCGAATCCGGTTAACGAATCGGAGGTAATCGTTCCAGCCTCCGCGCTGGAATCGCTGCCGTCATTGATCGTCATGCGGTCGACTCCATCTCCGCCATCAAAGGTGAGATGACCCATGATGGTTTCGACACGACCCTGGGTGGCATCAATGTTACCATTGAGATCAGAGGTAGCGATGTGCACGGTGTCGTCACCGTCATCGCCTTCGATGACTAGAGTTCCCGAGGTCTCGGAGATCGCCACCCGGTCATCACCAGCCCCGGTGTTAATGGTGGTCTTGCCAGCATGGGTTCCTTCGATGACGAGACTGTCGTTGCCCGACCCCATCTCGAAGTTGAACTCCTCAAGCGAAACATAGCGGATCCCTCCCTCGATTTCACGACCACCAATGACTGAGTCACCACCGATACCAAACCCGGTCAGGCGATCACCGGTCAGGACACCGGCGTCATTGGATGGGCTGTCGCCATTGTAAAGATTGATGACGTCGACCTGGTCGGTCTCATCGACCGCGAAGTTCGCGTTGAATGGCGCATAGTAGTATTCGTTCCCGATCAGCGGTCTCAGGTTGCGGCCGGTTTCCTGCTCAACAAGCCAATCGGAATCGAAAGTAACACGGCGACCGGAGACCGCCGGGGCCAGAATCTCACCAAGTCCGGCGTCTGAAAGTTTCGCAACCAAGGAATCAAGGACATCGTCGAGAGTCGGCTCGGCGCCGAGCGCCACGGTGATCGTCGGCACTGTGATGCTAGGCCCGGCCACACCCGGAGTGTTCGACTGGTCACGGTAAGAGAGGTCAACATTGAACGACTGACCCGCCAGTGCGCTGAAGTCCGCATCCAGATTCGCAAAGTAAGCGATCATGGTAAACTCGGACGTCGCTGGCAGGGCCACACTTCCATCGATGAATCCACCCTCGATCACGGTGTCGTCGATCGGCGTCGAGAACGGCACTCCACCGGATCGGTTGATGGCTCCCATGAAGGAATTTCCATCCTGTCTTGAGAGGATCAGGCTGATCTCACCAAGGAGACCGATCCGGACATCGGCGTTGTAAATCCCATCGGTGTTTATCTTATCTTGAAGGGCGAAGACGGCCCGTCCCAGTGTGTTGATCTCCGTGCCACTGTGGGTGTCACCAAGAGTCGCGGTGTAAGTGGTGGTTCCAGATCCGGCGGCGTCAGGCAGGGTAAGAGTCCAGGTTTCGTCCTTATCAGCGGAACCACTGAAGGTGTAATTGAGAGTCTTCCAGGTGATGCCGGTGGTAATATTGGTGTTGACCTGTGTCGAGGTCACCCGGGCGTCGAAGTATGTTCCGAGCAGACCGGCGCTGACCACGGCCGTAAGCCCCTCGCTATTGCCGATCGAGAAGATATCGCGGCTGACTCCGAGGTCCGGAAGGACTCGATAAACAGCACCCTCTGCACGTCCGTCAAGGAATTCGACCGTGTAAGGGAAGTCGTTCATGCGCGGATCGAAACCGGGTCGCAGACCGGTGCTGGCACTCCTGTGGGTTGCGAGAATATCCTCGATGAAGGCGCGGCGTCCGTTGTCAGTCGCAGTAATCAGTTCGGAGATCACCTCGGAGCCGAGGGTTTCGATACTGCCATCGGCGAGGGGTTCATTGGTCTCACCAGGATACATCACTGGATTGTTAAGGAAGCGCTCATCGGTCTGGCCGAAGCCACCATTGATGGTAAGCGGTCCCCGGACGGTGTTGATACGCTCTTCAAGCGGCGCAAAGACCAGGGCATCACCACCATCGACGAAGCTATCATCGAGGGCTTCGACGGTCACGGTTTGGCGTTGTGACCAGTTGGAGTCGGTGAAGACAAGTTGCTGAACCACTTCGGCGCGAGTCGGCATAATCACGAATTCGGCACTTCCATCCACGCTTACGTCAAGGTTCAAGCCATTGTCATTCTCCAGACGGAGGATGCGACCAAAGCGCTCTGCGGAGTAATCCGAGAAGAACGGATTATCATCGATGATGAGGCGGAAGGCTTCGGCAATCCCGCTGATCCGAGGTCCGGAATTTGCCAAAACGGAATAGGTGAAGGTGTTGCCGTTCTCGATCCACCGTCCCAAGTCGGCGCGATCACCGATACTGTTCACAATCTTGAACTCAAGTGTCTTGCCGGTGATCGATGTGTTTGGATTCCGTCCATCGAGTTCCAAGGTCCAGGTCTGATCAGTCTGGACGAGTCCCGAGAGTTCGATCTCAGCTCGATCCCCATTGTAGCTTGCGACTGCTGCCCCGGTATCAAGAGCGGTGAAGAAGGCCACCGTATTGGTGATGAGGATCTGGTCTCCTGTCACTGTTGCAGTGTAACCGTATCTTTCAATGTCGGTCGCGAGATCAGCAAGGGTGGCTCCGCTGGCAACTTCGTCGTCACCGCCGATCTTGGTGAGCGTAACGTTCCAGGTTCCATTGATTGGCTCGATGCTGCGGATGATGGCTTGCTGGGTGGCGACGCGGACCTGACGTTCCTGCTGCTCACCATAGTAAACCACGGGGTTGAAGGCTTCGTCGGAGTTATACGTCCGGGTGCGCTCAGGGAGAATGTCGATGGTAACCGTTGGACTCGTAACGCCATCGGCATGAACCGGAGCACCACTCAGAACAACGGTGTATTCGTCGCGAACAATGTTGTTGTTATAGTTCGCAGGAGCCACCGTCTCGGAGATATTGAAGAAGGAGGTATTGTCCGGAGCCACGGTCCAATCCACATCATTCACCGGACTGACAATGTAGAGTCGATCTTCGGGCAGATAGTCAATGATGACACCAGACTGGCCGGCTCCGGTTCCTTCGACGATGTCAAGGCGGGTGCCGGCGAGGGTAATGGCATCCTGGTTGGTCACCTGTCCCGGAATCGAAACGACTGCGGAGTAGCTTTGTCCGCGTGCGACTCCGCTCACTCCGTTCTGGAATTGGACCGGGCGAGGAACACCATTCACATTGGAGAAATTATTGTAAGTGATCTGCGATCCTATCACGACCGCATACTCGCCGGCTTGACTGAGAAGATACTCATTGAAAATATCGTTGAGATTGCTGCTTCCCTGATCTGCTCCATTCCGAACCGTCTCGACGGCAACCAAACTTGGGACTCCGGTGGAACCGTCGCTTCCAACATCACCCACCCGGTAGAGACTCACGGTAGGCGTTGCAGTGAAGCTGATTGAATCCTGAACCGGAACCGTGGTGGTGACATCACCGAAGATGGAGGTGAAGAGAACGATCTCGCGGAAGGTTGTGAAGAATTCGGTGCCGCTTAGCGAACGGGTTTCGTCAAGGTCGATCAAGACCTCGAGAGTTCCCGTGCTGCGGGAAATCCCGAAGGTGAACGGTTCGTCAGGGACAGCGGCGCCGGTTCCTCGCTTGGTCACATTGAGGGTGTTTCCGGAAGCGGTGGCTTTGAGGAGTCCGGCAGGAGCCCCGGGCAGACCGGCGTTGATGGCCTCAGAGAGTTTGAAGGCGACGGTCGCAAGGTTGTCATCACGGTCGGTCTCCTGGGCGACAGTGTAGACATAATCGCTGCCATCAATAGTCACGGTCCACACAGTTCCCACCTGCCAGTTGCCGGCGAGCGTGACATTGGTGGTCGTGTAGAAGTCTCCACCGGCGAGTTGAGGCGCGGTTCCTCCAGCGCCGGTATCTTCGACGATCCGATTAAGCTGGCTGATACCGTCGATGCCCCGGATACCATTTCCAAACCCTCTGCTGAAGGTAATGTTGACTCCCGGGGAATCAGGTGAGTGACCCGCAGGGAGGTCATCGGCAAGTTGGTCGGCAACATTGAATAAGGTCGTGGCCGATGAAGCCGTGAAGCTGGCGTCAGTGCCGCTTGCGAAGTCGATCTCCCAGCGATCTCCCGGCGTGACATCGTTATCACCGGAAACCGCAGGCTCCAGGGTGACGGTCTGCTCATATTCAAGCTCGGCGTCACCGTCGTAGGTAAAGAATTCGGGAGCGGGTGTCGCGAATGCCACGGTCACGACCGGATCGACAGCAGTGACAAGGGTCTTGATCACCACCACTTCGGCACCATCGGAAATCGCCGAGATATCGGTGAAGTCGTTGATGTCGTCAGCAACGCCTTCTGCAACATCCGCGATGGGAGCATCATCAGCCGGAGTAAATTCGGTGGAAGTTGCATCCTGGGTGGAAATCCAGAGGGTGTTTGCACTCACACTGTCGGCAGCCAGGGTAATGATCGAAACGGTTCCAGTCACATCGGCAGGAGCGCCGGCAGGACGCTCGCGGGTCACCCGGACATCGAAGTCGGTGTTGTCAGAGCGCGTCACCATCAATTCAGTGGTCCCGAGGGTGGTAAAGGTGAAGTCAGCGAGTGTTCCTGCCGCGAGGGCGGTCCAGCGGTCAGCCAAGGTTGCTCCACCACCGCCGACAACCGTCGTAAATTCACCGGAAGCGGAAGTATCATCCTTCACCTCGAGATTCCAGGCAGCAGTCGGAACTGCGCCGGTGTGGCTGACAATGCGGACCGCCTCCTCAGTGCCGTCGGTGAGGTCAATGGCAGCAGCAGAGTCGATCACCAGCTCCAGCTCGAAGGTGTCTCCCGCCAGATTGATTGCGAAGATATTGTTACCGCTTCCCCGGATCAGGCGGTAATCGTCTCCACCGACATCTCCGGCAACGAGATCATCGAGAATATTGGTGGCCGCCGAGGTCGCGGTGGCAATGACATCGCCGGACATTCCCGGCCCATCGATCTTGAGTTCCCAAACCTCACCGTTGGCGGCTGGAGTCTGCGTGATTTCGTAATCGCGGCGTAGACCGTCCACAACCGTGATGTCGCTCTGAACCCTGGTAAGGACGAAGCTGAAGGTGGTGCTGTCGGTGCTAACGGCAACCAGCTTGTTCCCATCGTGGGTGAAGAGGTAGTCCGAAAGGGACTCGGCAGTGAGAGCATCCGCGAGAGCCTCGGCAGTTTCGGCGTTCGTCGCTCCGGCGGAAGCCTCGGCCCGGCCAACTTCGGTTCCCGACTCAAGAATTCGAACCACCCAGTCATCCGTCGATCCGGCATTCGTAATGGTTGCCACTTGGGAATTGTGAGTGGCAGGAGTGCTGACGGTAGCGCTACCAGCCGGACTCACCGAGATACCGCCGAAGGTCACCGGCTCGCTAAATTCGAGTTTTCTTCCGTCCCGCGTCATCCCCGCGATGGTGAAGAGGCCTTGCAATCCTGTCGCAACGTCCGTCCGGCTAGTCCCGGCCGAGGTGAAGGTCTCGGTCGTGCCATTGAGGGTCAGCGACCACTCCTGTCCCGGTGCCACGGGGTTCTCGATCTCGATCTCAAGTGAACTGTAAAGAGCGGTATCGGCGTCAGCCAACGTGAAGTCGGCACGGACGTTCTCGACTTCGATATATAATCCGGTCCTGTCCCCGCTGCTGGTGAAGCTCAGCTCAACAGCCGTCGATGAGGTCAGACGTAAGCGATCACCTTCTTTGGAAGCAATGGTAGCACCAAAGGCCGTGACAAACTTATCGACCACCGTCTCGATGGTGTCGGTCGCGGTGACGTCCACAAATTCACTCTCCGCACCGAAATTAATGGTGAGTCTTTCGCCCGCGACCGGGGTGCCGTCAAAGTCGATATCCACTCCCAGGATTTGAGCGTTGTTCGCTCCATTCTTCAGGGTGGTTGTAGCGCTCACCGAACCGGAGGAAACGATATTCTGTTCAAGGCCGCTCGCCTCGCCGTTAGCCCCCACAAGATTGAAGCCGCTTGGATCGACGATGCTCAGGCGCACATCACTGGCGGATACCACGTTCTTGGTTGAGGCCGAGAAGCGACCGGGAAGCTGCTCAAGGAAGGAATCGGCAATCTCCTCAATGCTGTCAACAACCGAGCCGTTTGTCAGAGTGGTGGTTCCCACCGTGACCGTGTAAGTGCGGTGACGGAGTCCCAGAGTCCAAACATCTCCGTCTTCGGCACTGCCGGCGATTCCGAGGGTGAGATTGGTGAAGAACGTTCCATCTGCCGCAGTCGCTCCATCACTCACGCTGCCGATGATGGCGGGCGGATTGAGAAGGTCATCGGTTACGGTGAAGGAATAGACATCGTAGCTGCCATCTCCGGTTCCGAGGATGCGGGCGTATGGTGTGGAGGAGCTGATGCTGCCTCCGAAATCGGTATTTCCGACTGCATTGTCGTCGAAGGTGAAGAAGAACTTTCCATCATCATCCAACTGCGCAAGGTTTCTTGGATTGTTGAGCTGCTGGGCGTTCGGAAGATTGATGCTGGTTACGTTTCCAGTGTTTGGATCAACGATAAATCCATTGTTGCCATTCTCGTTCTCGACCAGAGGCTCCGGCACAAAGACGAAGGTGTCTTCCTCGTGAGCCTCGATCGAGACATTCAACTCATAGGTCACACCTTCCGGCAGTCCATTGTTCCGGACGGCATCGGAAACCGAGATGTAGTAGGTTCCCGCCTGGGTCAGCTGGATGTCGATATAATCGTTGAAGAAGGAATCATCCCCGGGGCCACCTCCGAGGCTCGGATCAGAGACTCCGAATCCGGCACGAACCACGTTACCAGCCTCGTCGAAGAGGATGAGGCGGCCGGCCCAGAAAATCTGATCACCAAAGTCAAAGGAGTTGTCAAGATCGAGAATCACCTGCACTCCGTCGACACCACCCGCGGTGATCATCTCCTGGGTGACCTCGAAGCTGAAGAAGTCATCGCTACCATCACCGCTACCGGTCACGGTGATGTGTGGAATGACATCTGACAGGGCAATATTCTGATCCACATTGGTGTTCCAACGGCCGAGATCAAGATTCTGGGCGCTCTGAATATCCCCGTTCGGCTCGGTTGTTTCCGGAAGCTCGGAGAGTCCGAAGTCACCGGTGAAGGCCACATTGGACGGGATCCCCGGCAGATAGACGGCAAGCTGGTAATTCGCACCTTGTTCAACGAAATCGTTCCCTCCAGAGGTGACCTTGAAGTAGTAGTCACCAGCGGCAATGAACTGGAAGGTGAAGTCGGTGCCCATGGCGATTGCCGGTGGTCCGCCTGCCTGGAGCAGCTCAACATTGCCCCCGGGGAACGCGGACCCATCGGCTTGCCTCAGCTGGATGAAGACATCTTCATTGAGCGATGCAGATGGAACAGAAATTCGATAAACGTCGGCAAGTCCATCACCGGTTCCCCGGATGTTAACCCTCGGTATCGAGCTTCCATCCGGAGCCGTGGCAAGACCGAAGAATGCCAGAGGAACCACTTGGGCACTTCCGATGTCGTTGTGCTTGTCCGACTGCTCGGAGAACGGAATATCGGACGAGAGATCAACAAATCCTGATCCAAGGAAGAACTCCGAACTTGGTTCGGAAACAATCACTCCACCAGTGCCCTGCTCGACGACGACTTGAGGCACATCATTGTCAGCAACTTCGATATCAAGGCGGTCAAGAAGGACCGGCTCACCGTTCGCCCCGACGACGTAGTTGAGATTAAGATCATCCCGCCCGGAGTTTGACTGCAGGCTCAGATTGTAGGCATCGCCATCTGCAAGCGTTCCGGCACCGGTAAACTCGACCGTGTAAACCGTGAAGGTGAAGATATTGACCGTGTCTGTGTCCACATTGGCAGCGGTATCAGTGCGGGTGATGACAGGTGTGAAGGCAGTGCTGCTGTCGCTTGAAATCCGGAAGGACTCTCCAAGCGCAACCGCGCTGTGAGTCAGGAAGTCCTCGGTGACAGGGTCTTCATTGATGTCAGTCCCTCCGTTGATTGCGAGGACAAGAGCGTTGATGATTTGCGCCTTGGTATCCGGAGCTCCGTCCGAACCTGCCTGGACCGTGTAGGAGGTGCTCTCCGCACCAATCGTCAGGCTGAACACATCCCCAACGTTGATCGTATCCTTGAGGGAGATCTCAAACTCGGTCGATGTTCCGTCGACGCTGGTCTTCGTCACAGTCAGAGCACCGGTTCCAGTGAGGCTGAACTCCGGACCTCTAATCTCGATGGTGTCCGGGGTCAGGGTTTTGACCTCATAGACGTCGCCACCGGTGATCACGTTACGGAAGTCAAGTGCGACATCGTTGGCGGTGACATTCACGAAATCGGTGCGACTGCTGCCCAGAGTCGCTTCGATGCGGGCGTAATGGCGGCTTTCCCTGTCGGAATCATCATTCGCAGTAATGGTGACCACCTCCATCACATTGGCGGCGTTGAAGGTCAGGAAGTCATCGCTCAGCGTAACCTGCCCGGTGGTGTCAGCAAGATTGACGATGACATTGTCTGCAGGCAGGCGGGTGAGAAGAACTCCAAAGGTGTCGGTGCTGTTGCCAATACTGGCATCCTCGAAGACCAGGGTCCGGGTATCGGCGTCGGTTCCATCAAGCGGGATGATCACCACATCCGCGACATCGTCATCATAGACCTTCGCGGTCACGGTCAGGGACGGAAGGTCATCATAGGCGCCGCCATCACCCGGCTGGGCGCCCTGAATCACACTGTGCTGGATCTGAACATTGGTTCGGCCCTCCGCAACGGTGTCGTCAGGAGCTCTCACGTGGACGCGCTGCGGAATAAACCAGTTGGTCCGGTCAAAGAAGAGAGTGGTTCCATCCAGCGAGTAGCTTGCGGCCTGGGTTGAACCAAGAACACCATTGCCGATTTCAATGCCAAGGGCTCCGGCCAGACGCTGGCTCGGTGTCGGAAGGACCGGAGTGGCTGAGACGCGGGTGGTCTCTTCCGGAGCGCGGGTGAGAACCACGGTGTAGCTGGAGACAAAGTAGTCGTGAACGGTTGGATCAATGTTCTCGATAAGCGAGAGAGGTCCGCCATCCTGGATGATAAGAATGCCAGCCTCGTCATTGTCAGCGACCTTCACCGAGAGGTCCTGTAGGAAGATGTTCGAGAAGTTCTCGGCGTCGGTGAAGATAGACTGATCAATGAGACCGGAGTTTCCATCAAGGCTATTTGAGACCACTGTGATAGGCTGGCCATCGTTGCCACCCACGTTGAAGGTGTCCGATCCAAGGCCACCCACGATCTCAACTTCCACCCCTTCGCTCGTTCCGGCGATGAAGAAGCGGTCGTTACCCTCGAGAGCGTCGACAACGAGTTTCTCAATTCCGACATAGGTGATGAAGAGTCCGCCGCCGAAGACTCCAAACTCGTTCACAAGGAAGTCATCACCGAACTCGGTTCCGACCACCGTGAGGGTGTCAAAACCGTCGCCACCCTCAATGCGGACCGGAGCGTTTACGGTGAAGGCGATGAAGTCAGCACCCTGACCACCGTTGATGTTGGTGAATGGAGCCTTGGGATCATTTGGATCGACCCGGACGAAGGAGCGGACGAGGAAGTTGTCATCTCCGGCCTCACCGACCGCGAAAATCTCGGCCTTGTTCCGGTAGATCGTGTAGGTGTCATTTCCATCACCACCATACAGGAAGGCCGCCTGGCTGACTCCGTTACTCAGGAAGCCACGTGTGGTCTGGGTTGTTTCGAAGTAGTCGAGCGGATCGAGGCCATTGGTCGGATTCAGCTCGTTGCGCGCGGACTCGAAGATCTGGCCAACCTGGAAGGTATCATCCCCTTCTCCACCCCGGACAACGACACCGGAGAGTGTGTCATCAAACACAAAGGTGTCATCGCCTGCGCGGCCATCGACCTCAATATTCTCAATATCACCGCGGTAGTTAACTCGCTCAAGGAAGCCTCCGGCGACCGGCAGAAGATTCTCATCAACCTCGTAGGAAGCCACCACTCCACGGCCGGCAACCTGGTTGGCGCGGAAGAGGAAGAGGTTGTCACCGTTGTTTCCGAAGATGCTAATCCGGTCGGTTCCATTGACTCCACCATCGATGATGTCGACGGTCGCGGTGTCGAGTCCAGCCAGGCCGATATTGTAGGTATCGGAGTCCTCACCTCCACGAAGCAGGAGATCCGATGCCACTCCCGAGAGGAAGGTCTGGACGCCGGAGACATTGTAGTTGACCTGGATGAGGTCATTTCCACCCTCTCCGTTAATCGTCGTCGGTCCACTAATTGCCGCGATATTGATCGTGTCGCCGGCGCCGGACTCATCGCCACCGTCAATGATGGTTTCGTTGGTATGGGTGCTTTCGACGAAGAGATTATCGGCTCCATCCGCAAGGCTCAGCCTGATGGACTGCATCTCTGCGTAGGCCACCCCGGCACCCATGCCGAAGCCGAGAACTTCATTCGAGCGGAGGCTGCCGACTCCCCCGCCACCCTGACCGTTATTGAAGCGCACCACGTTGCCATCGGTGAACCCAACCGCAGTCTCCAATGGGTTAATGCCACCTCCGAAGAGACGGAGGCGCCCTTGGATGGTGCTCAAGGTGGAATCGGCCGGGACCGTCGAGGACGTGCTGCCGACCCGGAAGACATCATTTCCGGGAGCAACTCCGAAGCTGCGCGCACCAACGGTGATAATCGCGGCTTCCGAATCACCATAAATGTTGGTGGCTGCGCTGGTGCTCTCGATTTCGAAGGTATCATTTCCATCACGGCCTTCGATCCTGGTGAAAACCGAATCAGAGGTCCCGGCGACGATTAGAGTGTCACTTCCGCGGCCCATAACGAACTCGAGGAACTCGGTGGTATCATCGTTATTGTAAATGATGCTTCCGGAAATCCCGAATCCAGTGAGAGCGGTTCCGGTCAAGGTTCCGACATTTGCGATGCCTTCACCAGAGTCGTCGACATCAACGCGATCCGAACCAGTGCCACCATTCACAATAACCGATCCATTGATCAGATTGAGAGTTCCTCCGACATTGATGAACTGGGCATCTTCGACCAGAGGCTCATTGAAAGGCTGGCGTCCGGTGATATCGGCCGTCTCCCAATACCCGGCCTCGCTACCAATGGCGACCTGGTCGTCACCGCTTCCGAGATTCAAGGTGACATTTCCTTCGATCGAGCGGACGGCCACCGAGTCATTACCAGCTCCCGTATTGAGTTCGATCCCCGCATTTGGTGAGAAGTTGAAGGTAAAGCCGTCATCACCGCTTCCCAGATCGATCTGGAAGACATCGGTCGTGTCGTTCACGGTATTGTTGGCCGCATCCGGGAAGAGGCCATTCACGAGGAAGATGTTGCCCGGGATACCCAATCCGGAAATTTGGATGGCTTCACGTGGTGCGGTGATTGCATCTTCCGAGGTATAGTAGGTCTTCTCACCACCGAAGTAGATGAGCGGCTCGTCTCCGCGGTAGCGCTGCTCAAGAGGACCACCGGCAAGATCGGCGGCAGTGATGGTCTTTTCGACAAACTCACCGTTTTCAAGAACGAAGAGCGGCTCACTCCGCTTGTGGAGAATTCGCTCCCCCTTGCTGTTATTCCAGAAGACGAGGTTCTCGCTGCCATTCGCGAGAGCTTCACTGCTTGTGTAGCGCACGACGTCACCGTCGCTGGTGGTGCGAATCACAAAACTGCCGCCCTGCTTATCAACGACCAGGTCACCACTCTGGACAGCCTCGTTTCCATAATAGGTCACGGCATCGCCCACCCGGTGGAAGGCGAGGAGAGCGAGACTGGCCCGAACCGTCACGGATCCATCGTCTGCGATCATGCCGCTATCAACGTTCGTCACGCTGAGTTCCCCGGTTGCGGCATTGAAGGTGTAGCCATTCGAAGCGGCACCCTCTTCAAGACGGAAGGTTCCACGAGAGCTGCTTATGGTCACCGAAACAAGGCGATCTCCTCCACCAAAGACGGCTGGGTTCTTAAAGAGATCAGTGCGGAGACCGCGGCTACCGAAGTTAATGTTCCAATTATCAACGCCTTGGTTCGGCTTGAAGTTCAGGAGGGTCTCGTCAGCCAGGTCGAGAGTCTGCCCATTGCCGGTGAAGGTGGTCTCGATGTAGTCGGGAGCGTAAATCAGAGTGCCCCGGTCGGCGATGATGGCCTGACCCGGCAGACGGCGGAAGATCGATCCATCACCGTTGGTGACCACGTTACCATCTTCATCGAGTGCAACCTCGCCGCCGAGGTAGCGTTGAATCTCACCGGCATTGTGGAGAACCGGATTATCCTTGAAGTGAAGGATGGCATCACCCGGCTTGCGAGCAAGATCTGCGCCGAACGGATCAACCAGGATGGCGCCGCTGAAGAGGTCGTAAGCATCTTCCCCACCGTCATAGGTGACCTTCTCAGTCCGGAAGTTGTTCAGAGGATCGCGGAGGGCTTCAATCACGGAAGCTCCCACCAATCCCTGTTGAGCCGGATCGATCAGGCGGTAAACCGTCTCACCACCGCGATAGAAGCGCTCGGTTGGAGCAACCTCATTGGTTCCATCAAACACCCCGTCGTGGAGAGTGATCTTACCATCGAAAATTTCCTCGATGTCGATCTCAACACGATCAAGGGCACCGATGAGATTTTCGGTATTGTTGGAGCCATCAATGATCAGGCGATCAGCTCCGGTGGTCGTCGGATCAGTCACGCGAACATCGACGGTGCGGGTGAAGGTCACGATTTCCGAGCGATTGACCTCGATCACGGCCGGGATCCTGGCAGCAGCAGCGGCGTAGACGATGCTGTTGGAGTTGTCGACGTCACTGAAAAGGTTATCGGCCACACGGAAGGCTCCGGGCTGCTCTCCGGAGGGAACGCTTGAGCGACCGTCGTCAATCAGAGGCTTGAAGGCATCCTCACGTTTGATGTGAGCCGGTCCGGCCGACCCGACATGGATGCCGATACCATCGAGAGCAAAATTATTGGCATTATCACCGATGACCCGGAGGTAACGCGCATTGTTGCCAGCCCCTACTGAATAGGAGCGGATGTTGGAGGTGCTGACATCATTTTCGTCAGCAATCTCACGTTGATAAGTCGAGCCGTCCGGATCGGTCGCGGTTTCGGTCGTCTGGAACCCATTTGGAAGAATACGAGTCACAGTCGGCAGCGGTGCCAAGCCAAACCAGACATTACCATCGGGACTCCACTGGAACTCAATGTCATCGAAGCTTCCGGGATTCTGTGCGTTTCCGCTCCGGTAGACATTTACGTCAGGACCGTTGGTTCCCAGAACAATAAAGGATGGATCAATTCCGGTCTTCACGCCAAACGGATCGATGAAGAGTGGCTGGGCACCGGAACCGATTAAATCAAAGGCGTTCTCCCAGAGTCGCGGATTCCGTTCTCCGTCGGTTGTTGGAGAGTTGGTTTCCAGACCATCCGGCCCAATGTAAACATTGCCACCACTGTTGGTCGCTGGAACACCATACTCCTGAACGTAATCAGTATTAATTTCACCATCGGAACGAAGCGAGATCGTCCGAACCTTCACTTCGTCGCTCACTGGATCGTAATAAACGATCGGAGCAAGGTTCGCGTCCGCATAGTCGATTGAGGTAGACTCGTCGAGCACCAGAGTTCCAAGTCTTGTCTGGGTATTTATAAAGGTATTTGGGAACGGGATGTTCGGAAGGGTCCGGACGATCTCCTGGACCTCGTCAATGTGGGCATCTCCGTCGAAGAGGAGACCACCGCCAATATTTGAAAGGTCACCATTGTCACCAATTGTGACGGTATCAACTCCAGGTCCGCCAAAGACTTCGGTAGTGCCGGTGGTCTGCTTCAGGAAGATGGCATCATCGCCCGCACCCGCCACGATCCGGAGATCGATTTCCTGGCGCTCCTCATCGGTGACCTGTCGGATCACGCCCTCTCGGGTTTCCGAACCGCGGAGATCGGTGAGCGCAACAGTGAAGGTGTCATTGCGTGATGCTCCATTCCCCGGATCCTCGTCAGCGAGGCGGATATCGAGAGTCTCAACTCCTTCAAGCTGAACCCCGAAGGTCCGGGTTCCATCAGGATTAAGGAATCCATCGTCCGCGACCCGCAGTCCCATTCCCTCAACTGAGATGAAGACGTCATCGATCTCGTTGCCTTCGCTATCGAGAGCACGCTGGAAGGTCCCATCATCAAGCGACTCGAAGCGTGGTACGAGACGGTTGGTGACAAGGCCGGAGAGATTCGGGCCGGCAGAGTTGTGGAAGATGACAGTGTCACCATCATCCTCAAAGGTATTGCCACCCTCGACCACCACGCGACCGCGAATCTCACCAACCGTGAACTGGGAAGCTTCCTTGAAGGCGAACGGAGGCGGATCGAAGCTGAAGGACAGCGGCTGGATCGTCTGGGTCTGGGTCTGGATGACGCCCTCTTCGTAGCTCTCCGTGACGTTGGAAACGACAACCTGGTAAACATCACGCTGGAAAATCCCGAAGAACCAAGAGTATCCCGTGCGGATGCGATTTACCTGAATATTATCCCTATCGAAGTCCAGCTGCTGATTCCGGCGGTTTGGATAAGCATTGCGCTCAGCCTCGAAGCGGGCCTGAACGTTGGTTTCAATGGCCTTGACGGCGATCTCCTCAAGAACGTTCGAAAGCCCCGGGAAGAAGAAGCTGGCGATCCCGCTCCACCATCCAAAGTCGAAGTAGTAAACCTCGGTAGGACGGTTGATAGTCACCTCATTGTAAACCAACTGGCTCGGAAGTTCGATGGTAACGGGCGGAGGAGTCACCGTAATCTCGGGCGGATCGAAGACCAGCGGAGGATGATCGCCACCAAAGTGAATGGTGTCATCCCCCGAGCCACCTACGATGGTGGTAGTGAAGGCTTCATTGGTGCTGAGCACATAGATGTTGTCGCCGCCGCCTGCCCCATTGACCTCGAGGCGCTCAATGCCACGGAAGTTGACGAGACGACCGGCTCCAGCCACCACGCTTTCGGTGATCACAAAGGTATCGGAGATCGGTGTTCCCACCACAACCAAGGTATCAATTCCAGGGCCCCCGTTAATGGCCACCGGACCATTCTCGAGATAGGAATAGCGGTTGCTTCCCATACCACCGAAGAGGTTGGCAAGGTTGGTCACTTCTTGATCGTCCTCTGGATTTTCACGAAGAACGAGGAAGGTCTTCAGGAGGAAGCGGTCGTCACCGGCACCACCGTGGAGGTAGAGCTGGGCACGGTTGAAGTTCACCTCAAACGAGTCGTTCTCACCACCACCGTAGATGTAGAGAATGTTCGAGGCTCCGTTGGTGAGATTCTCGGTATCGGCGACCGGAATACCTTCAGGGAACTCTAGGGTCCGGTTTCCTGTGTCTGGAATCAGAGGCACGGTGCCCACCACAATCTCGTCATCACCGTCGCCGGTGTTGATCAGGGTGACTGAAGCGGTGTCGTCGGATAGAATGGTGTCATCCCCCGCACCCAGCTCGATCTGAACCAACTCGATGCCGCGGAAGAAGAGGATGTCTCCCTTATTCCGGTCACCAGTGTGTAGGCTCAGCAATCCGGTTCTTCCCTGCCCTGCCCCGAAGGCGGCGGACGAAACGGTATCAGCCTTTGGAGTTCCGAAGATCTTGATCTCATCACGACCCTGCCCGGCTCCGGAATCAACCACCGAAATCCGTGCACTGTCCTCACCCGTGAGAGTCACCGCGTAGAGTTCGGCCAAGGCGGCGTCATCACCTTCGGTGGCGTTGGCGGTGTCCACCTTGATCTCCATCGTGAGGCCACCCACGGTCAACTCAGTGGAACCAACAAGCGCTTGTCCGGTCGAACTACTGACCGAAATGATCGTCCGTGAGGCACCACCGGTGATGTCGGCTCTCTCGAAAATACCCTTGAGATCCTCAACGATGGCGCCTTCGGCGAAGCGAGTGAAGCTATCTGGAATTCCAAGAGTTGGATCGATGGCCTTACTGGTCTCACGAAGCTCGACCTCGGTTGGGAGACCACTGATGGTTCCGCCAGGAAGAAGTGTGTTAACACCTTGGTCGAGCAAGATCACATTATTCGGACGATTCTCAGAGACCTCGAAGGTTACCAGATAGCTGTAAGGACCCACCACGTTGCCACCGTTGCGCATCGTGATGTCCTGCACGCTGATATTTCCGATCTCGACCAGCCCCACAAGATCTTCCAGGGCGTCTTCAACGTCTCCCGCCGTTGCATTCCAGGCAATGAGACCCGTTTCGGCAGTGCTCACCCCGTCATCAAAAATGAGGGTGTAGCTTCCGCCGCCCCATCCCGAATGAGTAATCCGCTGGACCTCGATTTCGGTGGTGGCGTCCTTGACCACTCGAGCCACGGAACCACCGGCGATTCCTCCGATCTGCACGAGAGAGTCAGCACCACCTGTATCATTTTGGCTGGCATCGGCCGGGATTACTGCTCCCGAAGGCCCGATGAACGCAATTTCCCAGATGAACGGGCCACCCTCGCTGGTCTGCTCAACACGAACCCGATCCACGGTGTCCAGAGCGAGGAGAGCCGCCTTGAGATCGTCTCCCGTGGAATCAAATGCAAGAGCTGCAGTAGTCTCTCCGCGGTAAGTCAGGGTAAAGCTGCCACTGCTCTGACTATGACGAACCTCCTGCACTTCCTCACGGTCGAAGCCATCCTTGCGATTCAGGATCTGGATCAGACCGTCACCCCGGATCTTACCGGTAATGAAGGAGTTGTCCGTAATGAGAATATCGCGATCAAGATTTTCAATCAGGGTATCAACATCGTTGTCGTCGCTGGCATCGAAGAAGAAATCCAGTCCATCACCGCCGGTGTAAGTGTCACTTCCGACTCCTCCGTCGAGGACATCAGAGAAGTTTGAACCGACGAGAACATCATCGCCTGTTCCACCGCTAAGGGTCGGGTTGATCTGATCGGTCCTTGGAATTGTGACACCATCCGGACGAGTCACCGTCACACTCAGGCCGGAAGCGTCGATGTAATCATTACCACCACGGCCTTCCACGGACACCGCGTCACCCTCGAAGCGGACCGAGTTGGTGATATTAATCGTGACCGATGGGTTGGAAACACTGAGGTTGCCGCTTCCGTCAAGGGTGTAGTCGGCGCGACCCACCGAAACGACCAGATAGCGGGCCTCTCCGATATTATTTCCGTTTTCATCAACTCCGGTGAACTCGCCGGTATTATTCAGATTGAAGAAGTCATTTCCACCATCTCCGATAATGTTGATGGTGTCGGCTGCGTTGTCATTTGAAACCTGGAGGACGGCGACAAGCTGATCGACGGTATCGGCGTCCTCATCATCAGGATCAAGGGACTCGGACACAGTCTGAATGCCTGTCTGCACAACCGAGCGACCAAAGTCGATATCGAAGCTCTGGAGTCCCGAGCCCTCGAGATCGTCAACGTTAAAGGTATCCGCACCGGATCGGCCATCGATGTAGAGATTTTCGAGGCCGGTCGCGATGACATCCTGACCGTCGAAGCTAGAGGTGATGGTGCCACCGTTGTTGGTGATCGTGATATTGTCATTTCCGGCACGTCCACTGATGTTGAGGAAATCATTGCCGCTACCAGCAGTCACCGTGGTGTTGCCAACCTGGTTTTCGATCGCGAAGTTGATCTGATCATTTCCAGATCCGGCATCGATCAGACTTGCCGGGCCATCGATATCATCATCACCCGCATTACCCCTAATTTGATCAGACGATGTATTTCCGATCAGACGATCACGCCCTGATCCTCCGTTGATAAAGGCGGCACCGGCGCCAATATTCTGGATAAAGTTCTCACCGGAAATCCCGTTGATGGTTCCGGTTCCATTCTGGGTGAAGCCGGCGTAGTCATCGCCCGATCCAAGATCGATGACGGAAGAAACATCCGTTCCAGAGTAGGAAACCGCATCATCTCCGGACCCCATATCAACGAAGATTGGAACAGCCGGAGCCTCGGTGACGACCGGTGGAGGCGAATTTGGTCCCGGGGTGATGACGTTTCCGTCCTCATCCACCGCATCGTTCACGCGACCAAAGATCACCACGTCATCACCATCGCCGAAGTCGCCATGAATGCTGGTGACATTGTGGAAGGTGTTGGTGCGGCCATAAGCGGTCACCTTGATGGTGCGACCACCTGCGATATTGCTATCGGGAGTCGGGCCAATGTCGCGGATGATATAGGTCTCGTTGACGTGCTGGAGTGATTCGTCAATGTCGGTGTCAGGATCGTCGGCCTGTGGAGTATTACCGATGTTTCTGAAGCCGGAGCGGGTTCCAACGTTCAAGTAGAGAGCACCGCCGGTGTTCGGATCCCAGAACTGTCCGTTATTCTCGCTTGCGCCGAGGTAGACCGGCTTCGGCAACTGAAGCGTTCCAATCTTAAAGCGGGCGGTCTTGGTAATCTTAACGAAGAGGATCTTAATCCGGACCGAAACCGTAAGAACGATTGGGACCTCGCCGGCTCCACGCGCCTCGAAGGAGAAGCTCATTCCGAACGATGCCAGGGTGATTCCGAAGAGCTTGGCACTGACGTTCGCGGAACCACTGAGAATGAACTCGTATTGCGCATTACCGACACCATCCTCGAAGGCTTCATCTCGACTGATGCGTCCGTCATTATTGTCATCCTCACCATAGTATCCGGACTTGAGACGGAAGGAGAAGTCACCAAAGAGTCCGGTACCACCGCCACCCAGGCGGACATATCCGGAGATGTTGATATCAAAGAACCCTTCGGAATCGAGATAGAACGATCCACTCAGACGGGCGATTCCGAAGAAGTCGATGCTGGCCGAGAAGGAGATGGACCAGAAGTCAGGGCTCACTTCGATTCGGAAGGAGGCGTCCAACTTCAAGACCTTGAGCACTTCGACCTTACCCGTGACATCGAGAATGAAGGTGTTGGCGGTCAGAAGTTGCGTCCCGAGCACCCGGTCCACATTAGTGGTGTTGATGATGAGTGTTCCGGAAGCTTCAAGGGAAGCAACCTGAATATCAGCATCCAGCGTGACGCTTAGCGCAAGCGCAAGCCCATTGGCTCCGGCATTCCCTTGGTTGGTGTAAACGGCGGCTCCACCGAAGGCCGAGAAGGTCAGGACTTCCGCAATGCTGAAGGAGACATCGAAGAGGAATTCGAATCCATTCTGCCCAATGAAGAGAGAAATCGTTCCGCTGGCTCTCGCAAGAGAACCGAACTCGACAGATCCCTGAAGGACCAACTTGAACCCAGACTGCACCTCGGTCATTCCGAGTGTCTGGGTCTCACCGGTAGTGTTAAGTTCGATCAGAGCGCTGACAGAGAAGGAAAGACCGATGTCATCACCGAAGTCGGCTCCGATTTCAGCATCCACACGAGCAACGAGTCCCTGGCTGTTAATTCGGAATCCGGAGTCGCGGACGATCACTGATCCAATCCCGGCAAGATTGAGAGACGCGTTGATGATAAGCTCGATCCCCGGATCATCTCCAGCGAGCTCAAGTCGGAATTCAACCAACCCAACGAACTCGAAGGCGTCGGCCACCGTGAGCGTTCCCGCGAGGAGGAGCTTGAAGCCGCCCACGGTCTCAATGGTAATTTCCTCAACGATAAGGTCACCCGTGACTGGATCACCCGAGCGCTCGAAGCCTCCGAAGAAGGTGATACCATTGATTTCTTGTGTCTTGGTCTTGAAGTTGGTCACCGTCCGGGCTGTCCCGAAAGTGTTGATTTCCAACATGATGATGCCGCCGAGTTCAACCGATGGAATGTCGGTATTGACCAGTGAGAGAACGACCCGTCCCACGATGCCGGTTTCAGCACCAATGAAGACATCGAAGTTCAGCGTTCCGGTCAAAGTTCCGAGGAGCGGGATGGTGGTCGAAACCGCTCCGGTAATGGACAGGCGTCCACCGTCACCATTTCCGGCGATTGTGATCTGAAGGAAGCCAACCAACTCGATGAAGTCACCAATGATGAGCTCGGCCTGGATGATGGCGGAAGCGTAAACCTCGGCAACCTCGTTACTGCGGCGTTGTCCGTCGATGCCCGGAGCTCCCTTGAAGATGGTGAACGAAGCTTTGTCGTTCTCATCAATCATTCCATCACCATTGCTATCGATGGTTCCTGCCGAACTGAATCCTGGAAGTTCGTCACCGTCGATGATGGCGAGGAAGGAATCAGGAAGCTGGAAGATGACATCCTGCATCGTGGTGTTGATCATCACCGTGACCGAACCGCGGGCGGTGAAGAGATTACCAACATCAGGAAGTCCAATATCAGCGCCCCCCGAGACGCGGAAGGCTCCCGCAAGTCCGAAGTTCTCACCCTCTCCGGCACCGGTCTGGATGACCAGAAGCCCGGTTGCTTCGCCGAAGTTCACCGAAGATTCACCGGCTCCAAAGGAAAGCGAGGCGGTTACAAAGAGTTCGAAGCGTGATGGGCTGAAGCTGAGGTAGAAGCCGCCTTCGAGACTCATCAGATCGGTGCTGGTTCCCGGAGGACGGATGCGGGCGAAGCCAACCAGTTCAATGGCGAAGAGTTCAGGAGCCAGAACGAAAGTCTCGGTGACGTCCGCTCCCCCATCAAGTCCCTTGAAGGTGAGAGTCTCGGTCTTCTCCTGCGACGTGAGATTCAACTGGAGCGTTCCTTCAGCGCTGAGGAAAAGACCGTATTGCTCCAGGAATGAGAAGTTGGTGCGGAGGGCGGCAACACCCCAGATTTGAATGTTGTCAGAAACGGTCCGAGAGTTATCGACGACAAAGCGACCGGCAACCGCTCCAACCGAACCGAGCTTGTAGAGCTTGAGTTGGGCATTGAAGTCGAGCTGGAAGACACGGCGTGTCGTGTCGAATTCCATAATGACCTCGCCAGAGAGCTCGACGATTGGCTCGTCGAGGAATCCTCCGGCGTTGAGGATCACACCACCTGAAATCTCAATAAAGAAGGACTCGGCCTCGGTGGTGATGTTGATCTGTGAGGTTCCCGCCTGACCGGAATTTCCGGCGGCATCGTTCCAGCTATCCTCGACAAACTCCACCGTCATGATTCCGGTGTCGACTTGTCCCTCGTATAGGTAGCGGAAGGTGTTGTTACCCAAATCGTAGATCTTCTGGAAGACCAGGTTCTGGGCCTGTGCGCCTGAGAGGATGATTTCGTCGTCATCGTCAGGGCCGCCTTCAATGATGGACGAGACATCAAGCTCGGTTCCATCAATTGGAGTGAATGTGATGTCGAAGTATGGCCCGGCGCGTGTCGGATTGGCTTCATCAAGCATTCTGCCTCCCACCATCACTGGTGCGGCGTCGATCTGCTGCTGCGTCACCGCTCCGCCATCATCAATGGACCAACTTCCAGCGATGAAGGTCACAATGGCATTGGCCGAGCTCTCGCCGTTGGCAAAGACATATCGGAAGAGACCTTCGCCCAGATCAATCGGAGTATCCTGAAGATCGACGGTCATCAGGACGCCCTCGGAGTCCTCAATCTGAACCGTAATCTCATCGTCGGTATCCATGATGGAGTCAATGTCGATAGCCATCCCTCTGAGGTCGGTGTCGCTGACGCGGATGCTGTTGAAGCGGACGTCGATGACGCCATCGGTCTCGGTCGGAACAACCTCGGCTGCGATATATCCACTGGCCTGCTCGGCAGTGACCGGGTTCTCATTGGCATCAGTCCAAGACGATGGGAGGAATTGAATGCGGAAGCTGTCGCTATTGGCTCCGGAGCGGAGGAAGTAGCGGAAGGTCGTCGCGTTAATCTGAACAGGGACTTCTTCAAGGCTCAGTTGGTTCCCTTCGCCATCAAAGAGCAGGAATTCCGGACCAGTATCCAGCACAGACTCCGCCAACACCCCTGCCGAGGTCGTGCTGACCTGCAGTCCTGCTTCGTTAAACTGCGGAGTCACGATATCTTCGAAAACGATATCGATGTAGCCGCGTCCATTAAGTTCCTCACGATTCACGGTTTCACCGGAAGGAGGATTGCTCAGGACCGCGCGGGCCACGTTCACCGTAAAGCGCTCGGTCTCTTCGAGATTACTGAATCCAGCGGTGTCCGTGAAGCTATTGGCCACAATGGTTACGGTGTAGACCCCGATGGAAAGCTCTTCAGCCAGGGCGAAGCGATAGGTGCTCGTTCCGCTGATGCGCGTCGGCGCTCCGCTGAAGGCGATTTCATTTCCTTCAAAGTCGGTCAGGATCAACTCGTTTCCGTTGATTGATGAATAGTCGAGGGTATTTCCGTTGGTAGGACGGAAGGTCACCTCGATGAATCCAGCCTCATTGATTTCAGCGAGGCCAATTTCGGATCCATTCAGACTGGTTGGGACCCCATTACGCTCCACAACAAGATCTGCGGTTGTTCCCTGCACCGTATACGTGCGGGTGAAGGCATGGTTCGTATCGGTGGCGTTTCCTGATGAATCCTTTCCGTTCCATGAGTCTGCGATGAAATTCAGACTCACCTCACCCACCTCAAAGTCGCCCATGATGAAGTAGCGGAAGACCCCGTCACCCAGTTCAAGCGGATTATCGACGGTGAGAAGAGTCGCCGTTCCCAGACCGATACCGCTTAATGTGAACTCGGCATCGGTATCAAGAACCGTCGATGGATCCAAGGTGCTTCCCTTGCTGCCGGCAAAGAAAACGTCAAGGTAAGTCCGGTCGTTGGAAACCGCTATTTGGTTACCGGTCGCGGTGGATTCATCGACAAGACTGCGGGTATCACCGACCTGTGTCCCGGTAATGCTTCCACCATTCGCAGCATCAAGCTTGAACCCAATTGAGGTCGGATCAATTTGAACCGTAATCGACATCGAGGTGCCGGGGGCAGTTGCATCATCCGCAATTTCGTAAGTGGTCGGAACCCTGAGAACTCCTGTGTCAGGGGCAAAGGCCACGTCACGGGTTTCATCAAGAGTGATCGTGACTCCTGCAGGTCCCTCAAACTGGATTCCCTCCGTCAACGGATCAAAGTCGAGGAACTCCGCGTTGGCATCGGTGAGTGATCCCGCGTCCAGGGTGAATCCGGCAGGAACCGTGATTACACTAAAGTCGACTTCAAAGACAACCGGCCCAAAATCTCCTGGCTGGTAATTCCCTCCGGATGGTGTGGAGACTGTCTGACTAATCGGAGCAGCATTGGAGCCGTCGGCATAGGACCACGATCCGGCGATAAAGGTCAGCTGAATGTTTCCATCAATCTGGCCGCTCGCATTTTCATTGAAGGCACCGTTCAGGAAGTAGCGATACGTGTTGGTGTTCCCGAGACGAAGAGGTGCGGAGCTATTGTCGATGGTGATGCTGCCAAGTCCGGCTCCGGTAAGGCGGAACTCGCGTCCCAAATCGGTGATCGAGCTCTCAAGGAAGTCGAGATCGCCGCTGGTGGGACTCTCAAAGGTGACATCGATAAATGTCCGTCCATTGATTGAATTAATATCGATGTTGGATCCCGTCGAAGGATCAACGAGGCGGGCACTGGCACCCTCCACCACGAATCCCAGGGTGAAGGCCTCGTTGGCGAGGCCCGGAGTGACCGTTCCCTCCTCGCTGGTAACATCCACGTGCTTAAAGACTCCCTCGGCGAATGTGAGCGTGTAATCACCCTTGGTAAACGGAGCATCGATCAGATAGCGGAAGCGACGAACACCGGTGGTCCGCAGTGCGGCGGCCAGCAAAGCAGTGCGAAGCTGGGCGGGATCGGTAGGCGCTGCTTCAAGGTCAAGAGCGGTTAGAACGATCTCTTCGGTGCCATCCTGGAGAATCCGGACCACCCGGGCATCGTCAGCACCCGATGCATCGCGGGCTTCGAGAGCAGCCGTCTCCACAATACCAAATTGATTGATGATGGTATCAACCGGAACCACTGTTCCAGTCAGAGCGATTTGGGTGCCACCGCGGGAAAGGGTGAACTCTGGTGCGGCGTCGAGAATGGAGTCGAAGTCGAGAGAGACCGATCCGGACGACGCGTAGTTCACGTCGACATAGTAATAATCGTTACCGTCGCTGTGAGTGAACTTGTTGCTATCGGAGTTGATCACTCCGGAGTCTACCGCCTCGCCGTTCCCAACCGGAGCAATGAGATCAGCTGTCGGCTGGCCACCACCAGGGATGGCGGATGGGTCGGCTACCACATCGAACTCAACTTCTTCACCGGCGGAGTTCCGGAAGCCCATCTTCAGCTTGCCATAGATGGTCAGCAACTCGATCTGGTCGGGGATATCAGCAAGGAAGAGCACCACCACGTCGCCATTGGCAACATTGGAAAGATCCGCATAGAGCTTGCCGGTGATACTGATGTTGTTATCGAGGAAATTGAGCTGACCACCTACGAGGAACTTACCGTCCGTCGAGATCTTCACGAAAACCTTGGCGTTGAAGATGGCCTGTGAAGTGTAAATGGAGTAGATACGGGCACTCCCTGAAATCGTCAATGGGGAGTTAAACGCCGCCGAGAAGCCATTCAGCGCGGGGTTGTCTGCGATGAGGCGGGCCTGGGTTGCGACCTGACTGCGAACGGTGTCCAGCCAACCGTCGATGCTGATCTCACCCGGAGGCGCAAAGGCTGAACCACGAAGCGCGAACGGGTCGTCAATGGAAGGAAGGGTCTTGAAGAACTCAACCGAAGCGACGAAGTCAGCGATGGTGAGGCCGGAGTTAGGCTCAATTGTAATCGGGATATCAACATTGATCAGCACGCTCAATGGCCCGAGTTCCGAGAGAGCGAAGCGGATGCCGAACCCTCCAATACCAGCCATGGAGAATCCCCCTTCGAGGCCGATGAAGAAGACCCGCTGTTTGACCGGAGTCACCGTATCAAGGACGCTGATGATGCTGTAATTCTCATCAAGGCGCAGGATGCCCCCGATCAGGCTGGCTTTGACCGTGCCTCCGAAAAGATTGCCCTCCACGCTGACTCCAAAGGACTCGATATCAACGATTGGGTTCTCACCCTTGAGGAGGAGTTTCGGTGAAATCTTAATGCCCTTCACCGCCCCGGAAATAGTCAGTCCCTTGATCCCCTTGATCTCGGTCACCTCGGCAGAAAGAATGAGGACGAAGTCGCCGGGATCATTTTCAATGTCAGCCCACTGGATTCCAATTTCGGTGATCTTGATCGGAAGGAAGGCAGGCCACTTGAAGGACTCACCGGTGGCGGAGCCAACCGAGATGAAGATTCCGAAGCCAGGCAGTGCATCGAAGGATCCATCACCGAGAATGCGGAACTGGCGGGCCTCTCCGGTGAGAAGAACAGAACCGATCTTCACGGTGGCACCCACACTCTGGAATGACACGAGGGTTTCGTCGGCATTGGCTCCGGTATCGAGGAAGAAGTCCGTTGCGCGGATCGTGACGAAGGATGAGATATTCAGCTCCAGCGTGTCCACGTGGAATTGGAAGGCCTTCACCCGGCCCGCTTCAAACTCAAGAGTCGCACGGACGGCTTCGGTATTCTGCACGCCGTTTGTGGTATCAGTCGCATCATTACGGTCGGAGAACGAGCCATTGATGGCCTTGCCGGGCAGGAAGCGCACGCCACCGGAGGCGATGTAGATCTCCCCGTCAAAGACTACCGGGTTTTCGGCATCAAAGTTCACTGTGAAATTGTTCACGCCCACGCGGATATCATCGAACTCGAGCAGGTTGCCGATCTTGATCGCCGGCTGACCTGTGGCCACTGTTCCGTCGGCATTAAGTGCCGTTCCGGTGTTTGGCTGATCGAGGCAACCATAGCAGATCTCGGCATTACCAAGAGTGAAGCCATTGCCACGCACGACCACATCGTTGAGAGTCCCCTGAATATTGATGGCCGGAATCTTGATGACGGCATTATCAACACGAACAATCTCCTGGGTGTTGTCTGCGGCGGGGTCGTAGTTGATGTTGATTCCTCGAGCGGTGACGTTAACCGCCCCCGGCACGTCAATTTCAAGAACTCCGACACGGAGGCCCCACTTGCCGGGAAGCTCGACCCTGACATTTCCGGATAGAAGTCCAAAGGCATCCACTGCAATATCGAAGGTTCCCAAAACCCCGAGCAACTCGGCTTTGATGCCGGAATCCTGCTGGGCCTGGCTTTGTCCCGCACCACTCTGCTGTGCCGAATCACTACCACCGAAGGCAAGGCTGGCGCGATTCACTCCGACTCCAATTGTCAGAACAAGCATTCCATCCTTAAAGCCAATATCCTCGATACCGATACTTGGGCCTTCCAGAGTGAGCGGCCCCACTCCGAAGTTCCGGGGCTGCTGGGCAGTCTCTCCAGGAGGCGTTCCATTGACAGTGAACGACTGAACAATTGTTCCTACGTTGGTGTTGGTAACGGTTCCACCACTTCCATTTGTGAAGGTAAAGTTTGTGGCGAAGGCACTATCCTTGAAGGTGAGACGAACCTGACCCGCCTTGAACAAGGTGGGAGCAGGCGGAGTGACCGGAGGTTGTCCGGGTTGGGTCGGAGCCGGAGTGGTGACCGGAGGAGTGGTGGGCGTCAGGAAGTAACGATAGGTCACCGTCTGGGCTTCGTCCTCAAATCCGGCAATCAGAAGTGGCTGGCTTCCCCGAAGGACCGGAGTGCCATCTGGAAGAAGTACGATCTGATCAAGACCGGTTCCGCTCAACTTGAACGGTGTTTCATCGAGAATAGTCAGCTTATTGATCGCGGTCCCATCCTGCGAAGTGAACGTCACATCAAGATACTGCTTCTGATTGAGCGAAACCGCGTCGACCGCGCCGCCATTGGCAGGGCTTGCGATGGAAGCAACCGGACCAGGCTCCGACGCAGCGGTCGGCACAATATTGAAGTATTCGAGCTCTACAAAGTTTCCAATTCCTCCTTGGTCAGAGAAGGAACCGGCGGCGAACTCAAGGCTTACCCGTCCATTCTGCTGCTGCGGGGTGAGGGTTCCTCCGGTGATTTGATAGCGGTAGGTGTTCGGCTTTCCGAGAACCAGCGTGGGTGATCCGTTAAAGACTAGGCTGGTTGTCTGGTTATTAACCTTCACCGTGAATTCCTGGGCGGTATCGGTGATACTCGCGGTATTGAGACCCACATTGTTGAGATCGTTGTATTGAATGTCGATGTAACCTGCGGAGATCAGATCAGATCCGACGACCTTGCTTCCCGTGACAGGTCCGGCGAGGTCAGCTGTCGGGAAGAAATCGGTTCCCGAGAATCCGTTGTTATTGGAAGCCGAGTTATCGATATTGGAAGGCTCCATTCCCAGCTGATCACGGATGTCGAAGCCGTTCACCTTGAAGGAGGTCAATTTGAAGCCAGTGGCGGCGGTGATGCTAAAGGAAGCCGAACCAGTCACCTTGAAGAGTGAGTCGCCGTTTTCATCGTTGATGGAAACGAAGCCGCCACCGATGAGCACGTCGAGATCGCCATTCGGACGACGCGAGATGACAAAGGTGCCACCGATGCTAAAGCGATTTCCAATACTGAAGGAAGCGTTCCGGGCAATGAACGAGAACGTCCCCGGATTGAGATCGGTGCCTCCGAGATTCACCACCTGGGTGGAGGTGTTGATGAGAAGGGTGACATTTCCCTGAACCTCGAGACCGTCGAGACCGATGAGAGCAAGATTTCCGCTCGCCTTGGCCGCATAGATCCCTTGTCCGGCCGCTCCGATATTCTTGTAATCGACCGTTCCATCGGAAAGCAAAACGCCAATGGCTTCGGGGTTGAGAGTCCCATCCAGAAGCTCGAACGGTCCCTTGCCGATAAAGAGATCAATATCCGAACCGGAGAAGCCGTCCCCATTGGCGGAAAGGTTGCCCCGGAATTCAACGAAGTCACCAAAGTCGATTGCAATGTCGAGAAGAACGAAACTGAACGGAGCATCGGAGAGCTTAAGACTGATCGTTTCATCACCAACCACCAGGGTCATATCAACAGCAGCTCCGGTTGTATTGATTCCCCCGCCAATCTTGGCCGAGGCTCCGGTTCCTCCACCGCTTGTGTCACCAGCCGCCACACGGCCGGCGAGCTGGGCAACGATCCCGGGATTGGGACCGGTGTTGATAAAGACGATTGCGCCGGTGGCATTGACCAAGCCTTCGGGAAGGTCATCTGAGACGGCGATGCGAACGTTGTTGGCAGCGATGGAGAGTGCCTCGACCGGGGCGGCAGTCGGAGTGACCCGGACTTGCCCCTTCTCGAAGGCAAAGTCACCGATGAGGGCAAAGTCACCAATCGTAAGAGTGGCATCAATGGCCTCGGCGCGGAGGAACGGGCCCTTCTTTAACTTCAGAGTCTTGGTGACGGTGGAACCATCTGCTGCGATGAAGGAGAAGCGCTCATTGACCGCAACCGGCAGGTTGTTGATCTGGAATTTAAGAGAGGCAGTGAAGCCCCCACCGATCTCATCCATGAGAGCCTGGGTCAGCCCGGTGTCTCCTTCAAATTCACCGGCGATACCTTGTGGAGTGATGAGAATGCTGCCGGTTCCGTTTTCGAGGAACACTCCCTGATCGTCAGCCTCACCAGGCCCCTTTGGATCGCCGAGGAAGATCGATGTGTCGGAAAGCCCGATGCGGATCACCTTGGTATTGGTGGCAGTCGTGATCTGCTCGAAGAAGAAGACGGCCTCAATCTTCTGGCCCAGAACGGTCAGTTCAACCGGATTCGCCGGAACCGTTGGTGTGCTGGCAGCTCCGGCCTGGACCCGGAAGTAGGGGCCCTTCTGCACACGGATGGTGGCAGTGGTTGTTCCAACCTCAACCATGCGGTTCACAGCGGCGTTGGTGGTGTTGATCTTGAGGAAGATATTGTTATCGGCGGTGAATTGAATGTCTTGGCTCAAGCTTGGAGACAGGACCAAGCCAACCTGGAGATCAGCCGCGATTCCCTGCGCATTGACGATGATGACTCCGTTGGCAATGGAGGCGGTGATGAAGGTCTCGTTTCCATTTCCGAGTTCAAGAACGGTATCGGTGATTGCGATGACAATCTCGCCGGTCGCGGACTTCTGGAAGGAGAAGTTACCGGTGAGGCGCTGGCCAAGAACGTCGAGATAAACCCCAACTCCGGTCACCGTGATTCCGGCGGCCACAGTTACGGGCGGAGTGCTTGGGATGCCGTCGACATCGAGATCATAGGAGATTGGAACACGGGCGGCACTTGGTGTTGGTCCCGGACGGGTCAGAGAGTTGAAGCCGACACTGAAAAGACCACCAACACTAACACCAGGAATGGACACCGTGACCTGAACCGTGATCAGACCAACGATTCCTCCGTTTGGCCCGCTGATAATCTCGAGGGTGCTTGGAGTATCGACCGGACTCTCGGCGCGGACGAACTCCTGACCATTCGCGCTCAGAGAAATCAGGACATTCTCAAGCATGATGCGAGTCGTGGAGACGTCGGCATTGGCTCCGCTGCCACCTGCCATATTGTCGTTACCAAGATCGGTCTGACGAACGAAGGTGAAATCAGCACGGATAATCTGGCCTCCAAGCTCGATCTCCAGGCCCTCGACCTTCACCGAAATGTATGGTCCGGCCGGAAGAGTGAGGGTCTGCTCGATATCACCGATCCGGAAGGTCTCGCTGACCGCCGCATTGGTATTATTGATCCGGACCGTGACGCGCTCCACTCCGATGCCCTCACCACGGGTAATGTAGACAGCGGCGGTTGCGCTGAACTCACCCGCGAGACCACGCGGAGAAACGATCAGGGAAGCGGTCCCTCCGGTGATCCAGAGGCCGACGTCGTCAGAGTCATTCTCAAATCCAGCGGTTCCCCCGTTGTCACCCAGGAAGAGACTCAGGTTTGCAATAGCCAGCTTGAGGGTCTTCTCATCGTCTGTGGTGTTGAACTGACCGTCAGCTCCCGGGCTGGTGATTTGCTCGAAGCTAAAGTCGCCGGTCAGAGTCTGACCAAAGAGGTCGAGGCTGAAGTCCTCAATGGTCACCCGGAAATAGACTCCGGCTTCAAGGTTGAGCATGAGATCACCAGTCCCGTCGGCATTCGGGATCGGGAAGGTCGACATCAAAGCCTTGCCGGTGTTGTTGATGGTCACGGTGACCGTCGCGGAAGTCTCAACGAGATTTGGAATACGGAGAGAAACCGAACCGCCGATGACACCGGCCACACCATCCGGCGAGATCACGAGAGCCAGTGTTCCACCAGTCATCCGAAGTCCGGCGTCGTCAGTGAAGTCCTCGGTCGTGCCCATGTCGTCACCAAGGAAGAAGTTGATATTTGAGCCACCCAGGCGAATGACGGTTGAGGCCGGAGCATTGCCGATTCCTGGAATAATGCTGCGCTCGAAGAAGAAGTTACCACCCAGTGTCTGGCCGGCGACAGTCAGGGTGGTGTTGACTGCGGAGAAGCGAATGTAGTCGCCGGCATCGAGAACAAGAGGAAGATCAACTCCGCCCACTTCAACCGAAGTATTGATGGTGGTGTTGGTGTTGTTGATTTCGAGAACGAGATCAGAGCTGAGGCTGACTCCCGGGATATTTTTCAATTCCACCGTTCCGCTGATCCGTCCGGCAAGCCCCTTGGTGGTCACATTATTGACGGTGTTTTCGATGATAAGGAGTGTTCCGGTTCCCTGGGTCAGGCTGACATATTCCTTCTGTCCGTCTCCGAGGCTGATCGCAACATCCAGGGCGGCAATGCTGAGAAGAGTTCCTGTCGGAGTGGTGACATTTTCGACCGCGAAGCTTCCGGAGATGCTTTGACCTGCAATCCTTAAAACAGCCTGATCGACCCCGATGCGGAAATAGGGTCCCGCAGGAAGATCGATAAGAATTGGGGGCTCACCTCCGGGAATTGGGATTGATTCGTTCACCCGACCCGCAGTGGTGTTAATTTGGAGACTGAAGGTTCCGGAAAGCTCGACACCGTCAACCAGGCCGGAGGCATCGACCGTTGCACTCAACTGGCCAGCCATTCCTCCGGTGTTCGGAATCGGAGCTCCGTCTGTATCGATGGCATCAGGAAGAATCAGGAGTGTTCCGCTACCCTCGGTGATTGAAATTCCGGCAAAATCGATACTCAAATCCCTGATAGCCAGAGTAAGACGACTTTGACCATTGATGGTGGTTTCCTTACGGACAAAGAAGTCAGCCTCCAGAACGACCCCGGCGGCATCGATCATGCCACCAAGAGCTGCAATCTCGAAGAACGGACCAGCTTCGATGCGGGTCTCGTTGGCGTCGTCAAGAATGACCGGAGCAGTTCCGGTATTCACGCGGATCACGATGGTATCGGCCGAGATACTAACTGGCCCGAGGTTGAGAGAAGCACCGAGGCTCAATTGACCGGCAACGGCACCGCGACTCACCAGGAAGGCTCCATTGATGTCAGTGAGATCGGCAAAACCATCACCGAGACTGAGTGAGGCATCTTCGACAAGGAAGGAAAGATACTTCTCACCATCAGCACGGACTCCCTGCTCAAACTGGAAGGTTCCACGGAGTTCCTGACCTGCAATGACCACTTCGATGTCTTCGGCGCGGAAGCGGAGGAACGGAGCACCAACTCCCGCAGCCGGAACACTGAGAGTCACATCGTCAGCACCGGGAATTTCAATGGTCTCAGTGACTGCAACCGTTCCCGTGTTGAAAAGGAGAGACATGTTGGCGGAAATGTCGATTCCCGGAATGGACTCGGTGAAGTTCCCGCTGATTGCACCAGCGATGCCATTCTGATCGATCCGGATTGCGGCGCGGCCTTGATTGATGGAAACCAGATTTTGGGTTCCGTCGCCGATTCCGATGAAGACCTCGCTGGCAGCAATCCGGAGAATCTGCTGACCGCTCTCAGTGGCTTGCTGGAAGACAAAGTTTCCACGGAGAGTCTGCCCCAGGAGATCAAGCTCCAGGTTGGTGGCTGCAACCTGCAGGAATGGACCGGCAGGAATGTTGACGTTGATGGAGGAATCTCCAATTTGAACAACTTCCTGAACTTCTTCAGCTCCGGTATTGATGAGGAGCTGGAAGTCACCACGGAAGCTGACATCCACACCCGGGATCATGAGAGCGACCGTTCCTCCGGCTTGACCGGCAAATCCGGCGTCCGAGATAATGAAGGCACCTTCACCGTTGGTGATTTCAAGTCCGGCATCATCGGCATCCCCTGCTCCACCGCGGTCACCGAGGAAGATATTGAGATCAATGATGCCGATCTTCACGAACTTCGGCGGAGTGACCCCACGGTCTCGTGCTTCCTGGGTAATCTCCCCTTCGGTCTGCTCGAAGGAGAAGGTTCCGGAGAGTTCCTGCCCGAAGATGGTCACATCGAGGGAAGCCGTGATCCGGAGGAATTGTCCGGCAGGCAAAGTGACATTGGTGCCACCGACATCGAGAGTCTGGCTGGTCGGAGTGGTGTTGATTTCAAGCTTGGCTGAGACTCCATCGCCAAAGTCAACATCCGGAGTCGGAAGGTTGAACTGGAGCGTTCCGTCAATGACCCCGGCAAATCCAGCCGGGGTGTAGCGGAAGGTCGAAGCAGGACTGGTCAGAATGACATACTCTTCGGTGACGAGCTCGTTCTGGGCATTCCGGCTTGTGCCGCCGAAGGCTGCACGGAGATCAACGACGCCAATCTCGATGAGGTCCTGACCAATCGTGAAGCGGAAGTCACCCGAGATGGTCTGACCGGCGATATTGAGATCGAGGTCATCAACCGTAATGATGGTCGCAGGGGCGGCCGGCATTGCAACCGTTTCGGCCGGAAGTCCGCCCGTGGTGGAAGGAAGCTCCAGGGTCCGTCCCACCCCGGCGGTAGAAGCGAAGACCACCCGGATGCGACCACTGAGCGCAAATCCTTCAAGACCGATAACCTGGACGACACCCTCGGCAACGAACGTTTCGGAATCAGCGGAGCGGGCAAAGCGGGCGTCTGTGAGGAGGAATCCTTTCGCCGCCGGGTTCACAGTCCGGGTCGCAGGATCATCACCAACGAAGGCTGGTCCCTGTCCGACAAAGACCGTTCCGGAACCACCCGTGATGCTTCCGTTGTCAATCTCGACGAGGATGAAGTCTCCAATGCGAATCTCGGCGGAAACCTCAACCCGGATTCCACCATTCTCGGTAATTGGAGCGAGGTCGATTACAAATTCACGCTGCCCGAGCATGATGCTTTCGTTGATCTGACGCCCTGTGGTATTGATGCTCACGGTCACGGCCGCTCCAACACTGACGTCGCCGCCCCCGACATCAAGCCTTCCAGTGAGATTGCCGGCAATTCCGTCGGCAAAGAGAACAACGGCGCCATCAGCTGCGGCGACATCTTCGCCATTGACACTCAGTGCAGCGTTATCGATTGCGATTCTGGTAGTCACCTCGCCCGTGACTCCATCTGTAGTCTGGTCAAAAAGGAATCCACCGGTGATGGCAACTGGACCAACATTAAGGGCTCCGGAGACAACCTCAACGCGGACGTAAGGACCGGCAGCGAGGGCTGGCAAACCGTCTCCAAGATCAACTTCCGATCCGGTGGTGTTGAGCAGGAAGTTTGCCTCGGTGACGTCGAGGCTGAGAGAATCACCAAGGTTGGCTGCGATGCCTGCGTTTGAGACACGTAGTCCCATGCCTTGCGCGTTCACAACGAGAGCTGTTGAAGCAGCCGTGACCACGATGATATCGTTCGTTCCATCATTGAGAGCAAGCCGGAAGTTGGTAATGAGGAGGCGGACAATCTGCTCACCGGTCTCGGGAATGGTGAACTGTTCAATTACCACCGAATCCGCAGTGAGCTGCTGGGAGAGGACATTGATGAGAACATTCTCAACCGTGATTGAGAAATCACCCGTTGCAGTGTCAAAGATCACAGTGGCGGTTCCGCCCATGGTTACATCGGGAACATTAAGCGCGATCACTCCAGTGAAGCTTCCGCTCACCCCGGTGCTGCGCATGATGAGTTCCCCACTCCCCTGGGTGACGCGAACAAAGTCGGTGGTTCCATCACCAAGTCCGAGCTCTACTTCGTCAAAGCCTAGAATGGTAACCTGCTCTCCAGCTTCATCGCGCTGCTCAAAGGAGAAATTTCCACGGAGAGTCTGGCCGGCAATTTCGAGGCTCAGGTTGGTTCCCGAGGCCTTGATAAAGGTGCCGGCCTCAAGCTCGAGTTCCTCGGTGATATTATCGACCACGAAGCTCTGGTTCACAGCGACTCCGGTCTGGTTAATTTCAAGATTGAGCGTTCCTGAAAAATCGAAGCCCGGAAGGTCGGTTGCGACGTCAACGGTCAGGCGCCCGGCCAGACCATTACCGGTGGGATTCGGTCCGCTGATCAGAACGAAGTAGCCCTCGCCATTACTCAAGGTGACAAAGTCACGATTGCCATCTCCAAGACCAAGTTCGACGTTGCGGGCCGCGATCCGGATTGCGGTGGTATCATCGGTTGTGACGTTTAGGTCAGGGCCACGGTCGAGAACGATCTGTTCGAAGACAAAATCACCCGAGAGTCTCTGACCGGCAACGGCAAGGACAACGTCAGCTCCTTCAAAGCGGACATACGGTCCGGCGGGAAGTTCCAGGGTCCGGGTGGCAGCGCCGACGGTGAAGTCTTCGTTGACCGCCAGAGCCGAAGTATTGATCTGGAGGGTGAGGCGCCCTTCAAGGCGGAACGCATCGGCCGGAAGGATTTCGACGGTAGCGGATATCTCAGCCGCAAATCCGGCACCGGTAATCAGGAATAGACCGGAACCATTGGTCAGGCGTAGTCCGGCGTCCTCGGTGCCGAGGAGGATGTTCACATTGGCAGCGGCAACCTTGACAATGCTCTGGCCGTTTTCGGTAGTCACCTGCTCAAAGGCGAAGTCGCCTGCCAGACGCTGCCCCATCACTTCAATGACTGCGCCGGTGACATTCAAGCGGACGGTATTGGCGGTAATTCCGAGCTGGGTGGTGGTGGTAGTGTTCAGTTCGAAATCCACGAGCCCCTCGAGAGTGACACCATCCACGTTCAAGATCGGCTCGATTCCAGTGACCTTGGCCGCGATGCCAGTCGGCAGGAAGAGGAACTGGGCGGAAGCCACATTGACTCCGATGATTGGATTCTCCTCCGTGCCACCGATTCCGAAGCTCAAGTCGGAGACTTCAACGCTGAGAACCTTCTCACCTGTTCCGAGAGTAGTTTCGGTGATGGCGACGTCCGTCTTGAGGCGAAGTCCGCCAACCACGAGGGTCAGGTCATCGCCCGCGATGCGGAAGGTTTGACCTGCTGAAATTTGCAGTCCAAGAGTGGCCGAACCAACGCGGAGTGTTTCATCGACATCGGCTCCGGTATTGTTGACTTCCAGCTGAAGATTGCCCTCAAGCGTGATGCCTTCTATCCCGAGGGCAATGTCTCCGCCGATGCGTCCGGCAAGTCCGGCATCAGTGACCACGAAGAGCCCCGTTCCGTTGTCGAGAGTGAGAAGACCATCGGCGAGATTGACCGAAACGTTGTTGAATCCGATGCGGACGATTTGGGCGTCGAAGTCTGCTCCGGTTCCTCCCGGGAGACCGTCAGCGCCAAGAGACTGGACTTGCTCGAAGGCAACGTCAGCGTTGATGATGACCTGGTCGAAGAGGTTGATGGAAACGTTGACGGCCTCGAAGCGGAAGTAAGGTCCGATCGGAAGGCTGAGATTGTAAGTTTGACCGGCGAAGGTGAAGTCCTGGTTCACCACCGCATTGGTGTTGTTAATGAGGAGGCTGAAGTCTCCGTCGAGCGAGACACCCGGGATGTTGATGCCGACCGATCCTTCGATGCGTCCGGCCAGACCAGCTTGAGAGATGACCAGAGCTCCGGAGCCATTGGTGATGGCTACAATGTCCTCGCCGCCAGCGGTGAGAGCGAGATTGACATCGGATGCGAAGATCGTGATGAGGCTTGCCCCCGTCGTCATGTCGGTCGTGGACTCGATGGCGAAATTGCCGCTAAGGCGTTGATCAAGGATGATGAGATCGGCACTTCCTTCGATTCGGAAGAACTGGCCGGCAGGAACGTTGAGATTCACCGTGCTGGAGCCGATCATGAAGTCTTCATTGATCGCAGTCGGCGTGGTGTTGATGGAAACGGTGAAGCTGGTGTTCTGAACGACCACACCCGGGACATTCAATTCAATTCCTGCTGAAATGGTTCCAGCGATTCCTGCTTCGGTGACAATGAGAGCACCGGAACCGTTGATGATGGAAACGCCGGCGGCGTCAGTTCCAAGGTTGATATTGACGTTGGCAGCGGCGATCTGGAGAGTTGAGCCATCGTCGACATTTCCGAAGATGCCATCAGGACCGGCGGTGGCGGCCTGGCTGAAGCTGAAGTCGCCTACGATACTCTGACCGAGGACATCGAGGGTGGCGTTGATCGCCTCGAACTGCTTGACCTCGGCGCCATCATCGAACTTAACCCGAACGCCCTCTCCGGTGCTTCCCGCAATGGTGAGAGTTTCATCGATAGCCTCACCGGTGGTATTCACCCGCACGGTAGCCTCGGCGGAAATGGTGACGCCATCCACGCCAATCAAAGAGATCGTTCCGGTAGCGACAAGAGCGTAGGTCGGAGGAGCATTTGGCCCGCCGGAGCTGAGCTGAATGAGTCCAACCTGGGCGTTTGTAAGTAGAGCGCCCTTTGCGAGGGGATTAAGCTGTTCGTCACCGATGCGAAGCGGTCCCTGTCCAAGGAAGATCTCGAGATCCTCTCCCGCGAAGGTCTTGGCTGCGACATCGACTCCATTGATGTCGATCGTGCCATCGGAGAAGGCGACGTTCCCGGAAATTGAAACGAAGTCGCCAATATTGATGGTCAGATCGGAGATCGAGATATCGAAAACATTACCCTCACTCGGTCCGAAGCTAATTGGAAGTTCGGCTCCATTAAGAATGACTGTCTCGTTGACTGCAGCACCGGTGTTATTGATACGGAGCGCAAGGTCGCCACCGGCCCCCACGGGTCCCAGGGAAATATCAGCGCGGCCTGAGAGAAGTCCGGCAAGTCCGCCATTTGTGAGGACAAAGACACCTTCGCCATCTACAAACCGGGCACCTTCGCCGTTGAACTCGATGGTGGCGGAGACATTACTCGCAGCAAGAGTCGTGACGGCGGACAGGCCTTCGCCACGTTGCTCGAAGAGGAAGTTGCCGCTCAGAGAAACATCGCTTCCCCCCACCGAGAGTCCGGCTGGTGCGATGGAGGCATTGATTGCTTCGACTCGGATGAATGGTCCTTTCGGAAGAGCGAATCCGGCATTACCAGCGAAGGCTGTCATTTCGGTAGTCACCGCGAATGGCAGGGTGTTAATCTGGACGGTGACTTGGTCGATGGTGAAATCGAGACCTGGAATATTAAATGGATTTGCCCCAACAATGATCTGCCCGGCGACTCCTTCAGGAAGGATGAGAAGCTGGGCGGAGGAATCCTTGATGTCGACCAGTGGATTTGGTCCCTCGCCGATTTGAGCACTCAGATCGGTGATCGCGAGGCGAACGACGTTGCGGGTTCCCACGGTGACTTGTTCGAAGGCGACATCGCCACGGATATCGATTCCCGGAATACTCACCACCACATCCTCGGCAACCACGCGGACAAACTGAGCAGGAGCTGAAGTGCGGGTATTGATCTGGAGTCCAACGCTGGCGACCGAGAGTTCGATATCATCGATTCCGAAGCGAATGCCTCCGGTTATTTCGGCAACCACACCGTCAGCAAAGAGGTCCAGCCTGCCGGCCTCAATGGTGACCACGAGAAGCCCGTCACCAAGATTCAGCCCGGCATCGCTCACTTCGATGCTGGTGACATCGGCAGTTTGAGTGAAAGCAAAGTTTCCGCTGAGAGTCTGGCCGGCAATCTCAAGCTCGGCATTGTTTGCGCTGACCTTGAAAAATGGGCCGGCTGGAAGTGAGACTGCGATGGTCTCGCCACCAAGTTCGAATATTTCATTCACCGCAACCGGAGTCTGGTTGATCTCAAGACCAAGATCACCGGAGAAAGAGACGCCCGGAATATTCAGTGCAACGCTTCCGGAAATCGTTCCAACCAATCCGCTGGAAGCGGCTCCGGTGGTGGCATCGGTGAAGCTCTTAATGAGAAGAACTCCGCGACCATTGCTGAGGGTGAGGAACGGATCGTTTGCCGGTCCAAGCTTGAGGCTGGCGCGGGTAATGACCACGCGGGTTTCGGTCTGGCCGTTCACCGAGCTCTGTTGGAAGGAAACATCGGCAGTCAGGACTTGGTCGGCGATGACCAAGTCCGCTCCGATGGCGGCGATTCGGAAGTATGGTCCGGCAGGCAGATCAAGAACAAGATCCTGCCCGGCAAGGGTGATGGTCTCCCGAACTGCGATTGCGGAGGTGTTCACCGCGATCTGGAGTTCATCGACGTTCAGGCTGAAGGCGAGCGATGGGTCGGTGGCGACGGAAACACTGAACCGACCGGCGACTCCCCCCGGAGTCACGCGAAGAATGCCCGAACCGTTGCTGAGGCTGAGGAAGGTGGTGGTTCCATCACCAAAGGAAGCCGAAATATCGGAGAGGCCAAGCAGCGTGATGGTTGAACCGTCAGCGAGGGTCTCGTTACGCAGGAAAATGTTTCCGGAAAGTTCCTGTCCGGCAATCCGCAGATTGAGATTTTCACCGACGAGCTGGAAAAAGTTGCCGGCTTCGATTCCGTCACGAGTGGATCCATCGGACGCTACCACGAACTGATCACCGAACGCTTCTCCGGTGGTGTTGACGAGAATATTGAGATCACCGCTCAAGGCAACGCCTGGAATTGTTACCGCGAAGCTTCCACCAATTGCACCCACCAAGCCGGTATCAGTGATGATGAGGTCGCCAAAGCCGTTCGTTAAGGCGACGTAATCGGTCTCACCATTACTAATCTTGAGGGAAGCATTGGCGAGCATCAGGCGGGTCTCGCGACGATCGTCGGTCGTATTGAACGGAGTCCCGGCGACATCGCGGAGACGTTGCTCAATCGAGATGTCGGATTGGATAAGCTGATCACCGATCCCAATCGTAATACCGAGTCCCTTGATGCTGACAAAGGATTCGCCAGCCGGGCTGGCTTTCTGGGTCTCGTTAAAGACGACATTCACACTCTTGGAGGTTCCAGGAATGGTGATGGTTTCGTTAACGGCTTGGCTCGAACTGTTGACGCGCACACGAATGGTTCCGGAGAGAGTGATATCGGGCAGACCGACGACGCTTACGTCACCTGAAGCATTAATGGCATACTGGGTCGCTGTTCCCTCGGTGATTTTGACCAAGCCGACGCTGGCATTTTCGATCAGGAGCCCCTTCGCAAATGGATTAATCGATCCGTCGGCCAGAGTGGCCGGACCTTCTCCGATAAAGAGGCGCAGTCCTGTTCCGGCAACCACGGAAGTTCCGTCGCCACGATCGGTAAAGCTGAAGGAACCCTCCAGAAGCACCACATCGCCAATCACCAGCGAGGCATTGGCAAGGGCAACCGAGAAGACATTTCCTTCGCTCGCGCTGAAGAAGACGTTGATCGTCGAGGCACCGAGTTGGATCGTTTCGTCAACCGCGACTCCCGAGTTGTTGATGGAGAGGATGAGAGTGCCACCGGCATCAAGCCCCCCGACGCTGACGCCGAGATCCCCGGAAATTGTTCCAGCGACCCCGGTCGGAAGGATAATCAAAGCACCGATGCCGTTGGTAAGGCTGGCCCCTTCCCCGTTCACGTCAACGGCCACCGTGACATTGGCCATGGCGATGCGGGTCAGGTTGGCGGAAGACTCGAAGAAGAAGTCGCCGGCGAGAACAGCGTTGGCGCCCAGTCCGTCGAGGCTGAGTTCAGCACCGAGGATGGCGACGCGGACAAATGGTCCGGCAGGAAGGGTGAGAGTTTCAACTCCGTTACCAAGAGTAAAGTCCCGGGTGACCGAAAGTGGGTTGGTATTGATCTCGATGCGGACCGAGTCGGTCGAGAGTGAAATTCCAGGAACAGTGAGCGCAATGGCTCCGACGCTTAGGACTCCGGAGATTCCAGTTGCCGTAATTTCAAAGTCGCCGGCTGCTCCCGTGATGGAGACAAAGGTCTCAACATCTGTGCCAAGGGTAAGGGAAACGTCTGAGAAGGTCGCCACGATGGTTCCCGAAGCGAGCTGTTTAAAGTCGAAGCTACCGCTGAGACGCTGACCGGCGATGTCAATTTCGACGTTGGTTCCAGTTACCTGGATGAACGGTCCGGCGCGGACGTTGATGTCGCGCTGAGCGCCCTGGACATCGAAGCTGAGGTCGAAAGCTGCTCCGGTTGTGTTGATCTTGAGTCCGAAGCCACCACCCAGAGAAAGGTTCGGCACATTCACTCCGATTGTGCCACCGATGTTGGCGACAATTCCGCTGGAGAGGATGAGGATATCACCGAAGCCGCCATCAAGAGTGATGAGACCGTCGCCAATGTCAGTGCTCACGTTGGTGAGTGAGATCAGAAGAGCGAGTTCGAGGTTACCGCCACCAATGTCAACGCTCGGGCGGTTGAAGCTGAGATCGGCATTGATTGAAAGGCCATCGATCTCGAACGAGATACCCGGAGCTTCGATTTCAATGAATGGCGTGAGGCCATCGAGGGAAAGTTCGCCGAGGCCAAAGTTGACGTCGATTGGATTATCAAGACCCGGAATGGAGATCTGTTCGTCGACCTCCACCGTGAGAGTGTTCACGCGGACGTCGATGGAGCCACTGAGATTGAGCCCGGCGATTCCGAGAACACGGATTGTTCCGCTGGCGGTTACGGCATACTGTGGACCATTTGGACCGTCAACCTTCACCAGGCCGATGTTGGCGTTCTCGATGAGAAGGCCACGAGCGGAAGGATTAAGGTCACCTCCATCAAGAAACGGCTCCCCTTCGCCGATGAAGAGAGTGAGATCAGCGCCACCGGCGACAGAGAAGTTTCCGCGGTTGGTGAAGCTGAAGCTGCCCTGGATGAGGAGAATGTCACCGATCCGGAGGCTGGCATTGGCAAGAGCGACTGAGAAGACCATACCCTCTGAAGCTGAGAACGAGATCGAGATACTACGGGTTCCAATCAGGATCGTTTCATTGATCGCTTGTCCGGTGTTGTTGATGCGGAGGAAGAGATCGCCACCGGCTTCAAGCCCGCCCAGAGCAACATCAAGTGATCCTTCTACCGTGCCGGCAATTCCGTTGGCAGTGATGACGAGTGCGCCGGTGCCATTGATGAGGCGGGCCCCTTCCCCATTCACAACAACCTCAGCGGTGACATCGAAAAGCGCGAGTCTGGTGACCCCACCGACTTGGTCGAAGGCGAAACTCCCACTTAGGCTGGCGTCAGGAAGATTATCGATGGTGAGGCTGGCGTTGAGCACTTCAACGCGGAGATAAGGTCCGGCTGGCAGAGTGAGAGTCCGGGCACCCTCAGGTCCAAGGATAAACTCGTTGGTGACGGCATTGGGGCGGGTATTGACCTGAATGGTTATTGTGTCGGTTGTCAGCGTGACACCCGGGATGGTGACATTGACGCTCTGCACGCTCAGGCCACCGGCAACCCCCCCGGCATTGATCAGGAAGGTTCCAAAGCCACCAGAAATGGATACAAAGTCGGTCGTACCATCACCAAGACTAAGGAAGGCATTGGCGACGTCGATCCGGACGGAGCCGTCGGCATTTTGCTCGAAGATGAAGTCGCCACCCAACCGCTGACCCGCGATATCGAGGTTCACTCCGGTTCCAGCAATCTGGAAGTAAGGTCCCGCGGGAAGAACGATTGTCTCAGGATTCCCGAAGACCTCGTAGCTCTCGTTGATTGCGGTTCCAGTGGTATTGATTCGGAGAGCAAAGCTACCCTCGGCAGAAACGTTCGGGACATTAACGGCGAGCGTTCCTTCAATCTCAGCGGCAAGGCCTTCAGGAAGGACCAGGAAGTCACCGCTGCCGCCGCTAAGGGTCACAAAGTTGTTGGTTCCGTCACCGAAGGAGGCGCTGACATTGCGAAGTCCGAGCAAAAGAACCTCAACATCGTCGGTACTGTTGCCCGGAGTGTTGTTACGATCGGAACGGAAACGAGTCACGGTGAGATCAGCCGCAATGCGCTGACCGGCGACTTCGATGACCACATTGAGGGCCTCAACCAACGAGTATGCTCCACCCACTCCGGCAACCTGGGTGGAATCAAAGTTCACCGTGACCGACTGCTCGGTTCCGGGAATTCCTATGGTCTCACTCACCTCTTCGGTGAAGGTATTGACGCGGACACGAATCGTTCCGGTGAGAGTAAGATCTGCGATACCGATGACTTGAACTGTTCCGTTGGCCTCGAGTGCGTATTGGGTGCCTCCGGGACCATCGACTTTTACCAGTCCGACGGTGGCGTCGTTGATGAGGAGTCCACGGGCAAACGGATTGATGTCGCCGTTGTCGAGTTTGGCCGGGCCTTCGCCGATAAAGAGAGTGAGTTCGGTTCCAGCAGCAACCTGGCGGCCATTGCTGTCGGAGAAGGAAACGTTCCCCTCGATGGTGACGATGTCGGCGATGTTGATGACGGCACCGATGAGAGCCACTCCGAAGAACTGGGTCTCGGCATCGCTGAAGAAGACGCGGAGGCGGTCGCTGCCAATCTCAATTTCCTCATCGATGGCAGATCCGGTGTTGTTAAAGCGAAGGATGAGAGTGCCGCCGGCATCGAGACCTGGCACCGAGGCGGCGAGAGTTCCACTGAGGCTACCTGCAATTCCCGCATCGGTGATGATGATGGCTCCTTCACCATCGATGAGGCTGCCACCGCTGCCATTGACATCGACTGCTGCGGTGACGTTCGTGGCAGCGACACGGGTCGTGGTTCCGACTTGGTCGAAGAAGAAGCTTCCGGAAACGGTGGCGGGAGCATTTCCAGTGGTGGTGAGACCTCCGAGGGAAAGAGTGACATCAAGAACGGCCACGCGGAGGAATGGTCCGGCAGGGAACGTCAGCGACTCAGGACCGCTGCCAAGATCAACGTCGCGGGTCACTTCGACAGAGCGGGTGTTGAGCTGAATATAGGTCTCACCCACCGTGAGCGTGACATTTGGAATGGTGACCGCGATAGAAGAGATGCTGAGAGCTCCGGCCACACCTTGGGTATTGATTTCAAAGTCACCGGCGGCATTGCTCACCACCACAATGTTGCTGCCCCCTGCGGTGAGCGTGAGATCCACCTGAGAAGCGGTGACCCGAACGGTGCCATCGGCCTGCTGCTCGAAGCTGAAGTTTCCGGTCAAAGTTTGGTCGGCGATGTTCAGGCTGACATTCTCGCCACTGATAAAGATGAACGGCCCGGCAGGAAGCTCCAGAGTGCGGGCCTCGCCAAAGGCCGTAAAGGACTCATTGACCGCCGCATTGGTGGTGTTGATCCGGAGATTAAAGTCGGCATTGGTAGAGACGTTCGGAACTTCGAAGCGCAGCTGTCCGCTTACCGAGAGAGCAGCTCCAGTGCTCAGGAGAAGAATGTCACCCCCGGCGTTGTTGAGAACGAGGATTTCTTCGGTGTCAGTTCCGAAGGCGGCGCGAGCATTGCGGAGCGAGACGCGGACGACATCACCATCGGCATTCATGTAGCGTCCGATTGAGATATCCGCAGCGATCATTTGATCGGCGATCTCGAGCCGCATATCGACGCCCTCAATGAGAGCAAACGGAGCCGTCGAAGTTGCGACCTCGGAAGCGGAGAAGACAACGTCAACATTTTCGGTCTCACCCGGGAAGACAATGGTCTCATTGATGGCCTCGGTGAACATGTTGATGCGAACAGAAATTGTTCCCGTGATTGTGACATCATCAACTCCAACCACCTGAATGGTGCCGGTGGCAGTGACCGCGTAAAGGGTGCCAAGCGCCGCATCATTTCGCTTCACAATACCAACGGTGGAATCACTGATGAGAACTCCGCGCGCATCCGGGTTGAGCGTACCATCGGCAAGGAAGGCCGGACCTTCGCCAATGAAGATAGTGACATTCTGTCCGGCGGCGACTTGAAGATCACCGCGTGAAACGAAGGAGAAGGAACCTTCGATCGTGACGACATCGGCAATGTTCAGAGAGAGACCGTCGAGTGTGACCTGGAAGAGATTTTCCTCACCGACACCGAAGACCACTGAAATTTCGCGATCACCGAAGCGAATCACTTCATCGACTGCAGTTCCAGTGTTGTTAATACGAAGGAAGATCGTGCTATTGGCATCAATACCCGGCAGGGCGACATCGACCACACCTTGCACCACTCCGGCGACTCCGAGGTCGGTGATCACAAGCGCACCACCACCATCAGTGAGGTTTGCACTGCTGCCATCAAGTTCAACGCCCGCCGTGACGTTGGTCATGGCAAGGCGGGTGACACCACCAGCTTGGTCGAAGAAGAAGTCTCCACTGAGTCCGGCAGCCGATCCTCCCGCGGTGAGACCGCCGAGAACAAGGCTGGTGTCGAGAAGTGCCACGCGGACGTAGGGCCCACCTGGCAAGGTCAGCAGTTCAGGACCAGTTCCGAAGTTGAACTCGGCGGTCACCTCCTGAGGACGAGTGTTAAGTTCGACGCGAACTTCACCGGTTCCAAGAGTCACTCCGGGAACATTGAAGGCAAAGGTCTGAATACTCAATCCACCGACGATGCCCCCTTGATTGATTTCGAAGTCCCCTGCTCCACCATCGATGGTCACGATTCCGCTACCGATGTTCAGAGCGACGTCAGATGCGGCAAAGCGCACACTGTTGTCGGCGCGTTGCTCGAAGAAGAAGTTTCCGCTGAGAGTCTGACCGGCGATATCGATCGCAACGTTGCTACCCTCAATGCGAAGGAAGCGGCCTTGTGGTAGATCGAGGTTGAGAGGAGTTCCGTTTATGATGATCGCTTGATTAATCGCCCGCACCGTGGTGTTGATGCGGATTCCGAAGCTCGCCGAAGTCGTGAATCCGGGCACATTGATGGCAACGTCACCGTCGATTGAACCTGCAACCCCATCATTGAGGATGATCAAGCCACCAATACCGTTCGATATGGAGATAAGGTCGCCACCGAGTGAAAGCGAAATCTCGCTGGCGGCAATCAGGACCGTGCCATCGTTATTGCGCTCGAAGATGAAGTTACCGCTCAAGGACTGACCGGCGATGACGAGTGAAACGTCCGTTCCGGTGACGCGGACGAACTGGCCGGCAGGAAGATTAAGAGTTTGTGGCGTGCCGGTGAGATCAACGACTTCGTTGACAGCGCTGGTCGAGGTGTTGGCGGCGACGGTGAAGGTTCCGGAAGCGGAGACCTCGGGAATATCGAGAGTCAAATCACCACCGAACTCGAAGGCCAGGCCAGCGGTGGTCGCCACCAAAGCTCCGTTTCCGTTTTCAAGAACGAGGAGATCGCGGCTGCCGTCGTTGAAGGCGAGGCGACCATTACTGATCTGGCCGAGGACCCGTCCGTCGGCAGCCTGCTGGAATCCAAAATTTCCTGAAAGTTCGTTACCAAGAACCACGAGGCTGACGTCACGACCGATAATTTGAATGAAGGATCCAGGACCAACCTTCAAGGTCTGCTCGGTTCCGGTAAGATTGATGGTGCGATCAACCGCATCCGGAGTGGTGTTGATCAGGAAACTGAAGGAACCGGTCGCGGAAACATCCGGAAGAGAAATATTGAGATCACCGGTAAGGTCGGCGGCGACCCCGGCAGCCGTCAAGAGAAGCACACCATTGCCATTCTCGAAGACAATGATCTCGGTTCCGCTATCACCGAAGGCGGCGCGAACGTCAGTCAACTGAGCGAGGACGTCGCCCGCGGCATTCCGTTCAAATCCGAAGGAGCCGGTTAGCGTTTGCCCGGCGACTTCCAGAGAAACCCCGGTTCCGGCGATGCGGATAAACGGACCGGCTTCGACTTGAAGAGAGCGCGCACTTCCAGCGACCGTAAAAGCTTGATCGACAGCCTCGCCGGTGGTGTTGAGGAGAAGACTGTATGTTCCGGTGGCGCTGACATCCGGTACGTTGATCTCGAGTTGACCGTCAAACCGGGCGGCGATGCCGTCGGAGAGAACAAGAAGATCACCAGCGGCATTGGTCAGAGAAAGAATGTCATTCGTTCCATCTGAGAAGATGGCGGTGAGACCGGAGAGCCCCAGATAGAAGGCATTCTCAGTTCCACCGTTGCGATTCAAAGTCACCCGGCGAAGTGCGAGATCAGCCATGATGGACTGCTCGAAGGCGATGATGGTGAGATCGTTGCCGATAATATCATAGAAGGCTTCCCCTGTCCCGGAAACGGTTTCAACGGCGCTGAAGTCCATGACCACGGTTTCAGAGGTACCGGTCACAGGAAGAGTCTGGTCGATGGCATCAGCGAACTGATTGACGCGAACAGTAAACTCACCACCGAGGGTAAGGTTGCTGATTCCGATGACCTGAACCTGGCCGGTCGCAACGACCGCGTAAGTGTTATCCTGCTTGATCAAGCCAACCGTCGCATTACTCAGAAGGAATCCGCGAGCAAGAGGATTGACCGAACCATCCTCGAGAGTGGCCGGGCCGGTTCCGACGAAGACCGAGAGGCCAGCTCCGGCGGCAATTTCGCGTCCACCCGATGAGGTGAAGGTAATCGAACCCTCAACCGTAATGAGATTGGCAATCGTAATACTGAAATTCGCAAGGGCTACGGAGAAGAACCGGCCCTGTCCGGCGTCGTATTTTAGCTCGATGCTATCTGCGCCAATCACGAGAGTTTCATCGACGGCACGACCGGTATTGTTAAACTGGAGAACAAGAGTCGCACCGGCGGAAACTCCGGGAATGTTGGCGGCAAGATCCCCTTCAATAACGCCAGCGGTTCCATTGGTGGTGATTAAAAGGGCCCCGCGTCCGTTTTCCAGAGTTGCTCCGGATCCATTGACTTCAACCGATGCACTGACGTCAGAGGCTGCAAGTCGGGTGATGCCGCCGACCTGCTCGAGGAAGAAGTTGCCGCTGAGGCGGGCTGGAACTCCACCCACATCGAGGTTTCCGAGTTCGACGGTCGAGTTGAGAAGAGCGATGCGGAGGAATGGCCCGGCTGGGAAATCAACGCCGGAGAGCGAGGCCTCAACGTTGCGGGTATTCACCTCGATGCGGGCCGCTCCAACGCTAAAGAAGACCCCGGGAAGATCGAATTCTGCCTCAGAGATCGCAAGGCGTCCGGCAAGGCCTGCATTGGAGAGCTCAAACTCACCGGCGGCCGAATTGATAGTAACGAGGGCTTGCCCCGAGGAGGTAAGAACCAATCTGGCATTCGCAAACTTCAGACTGGTGAGACCTGTATTGGTCTGCTCGATGATGAGGTCGGTGGTGAGGGTCTGACCTGCGATTTCAACAGAGACTTGAGTTGCTTCGAGAGCAAAGGTCGGTCCGGCGCGAATCTGAAGAGCTTTCTCAACACCGTTGACTTCAACCATTTCGTTCACGGCAGCCGCCCGGGTATTGATCTTGAGATCGAGCTCAGCAGAAATTGCGACATTCGGAACGCTCAGTGCAATTCCCCCGCTGATCGAAGCGGCGAGTCCGGCCTGGTTGATTGCAATGATTCCCTCGGCATCAGTAAGGACAAGTGCTCCGTCTCCGAAGCTGGCGTTGACCTCGGTGGCGGTCGCAATGACGTCGCCCGCAGCATTCTGCTCGAAGAGGAAGTTTCCGGAGATAGACTGATTGAGAACAGTCAGCTCAGCGCCGATTCCCGCGATGCGGAGATAAGGACCAGACGCGATGGTGACACCGCGTGTGACGTTCCCGACGGTGAAGTTCTCGGTGATGGCGTTTCCAGTGGTGTTAATCTGAAGGCTGTAGGAACCAGCGGCGGACACCGAACCAATCCCGAAGGCGAGGTCCCCCGAAGCCTGGGCAGCGATACCGTCATCGAAGAGGAAGATGTCACCGGAAAGATCGCTCAAAGTGAGAAGGTCGGTGCCATTTGCGGAAAAGGAAGCGAGTCCTTGATCAAGACTGGCCCGGAAGACCTGACGATCACCGGAGCGGTAGCGGCTAAGATTGACGTTGGCTAGAATCGCTTGGCCAGCCACCTCAAGGGCAAGGTTCAGACCTTCGATCTCGAAGAAGGCATCGCCATTCAGGGAAGCCGTCTCGTTGGCACCCATCGCAACCGGTGCATTTGAATCACCGGTCGAAACGCTTTCGTTGATCGCCTCCTGGAAGGAGTTGTAGCGGAGGGTGACGTTTCCGCCAAGAGTCAGACCTTCGATTCCGACGACCGAAATTGTTCCGGTGGCTTGGAGAGCGAAAGTCTCAACGCCGCCATCGGTGAATTTAACCAAGGCGAAGGTGGCATTGCTGAGAAGGAATCCGCGAGCGAGTGAATTTTCAGACCCATCTTCAAGGGAGCGAGGTCCTTCACCAACGAAGATCTCCACTCCGGTTGCTCCAACGACCTGTCGATCGCCGCTGTTGGTGAAGCTAAAGGAACCTTCAAGGTAAACAAGGTTGCCAATCACGAGGCTGAGATCAGAGAGGACGACCGTGAAAATGTTGCCCTCGGCGGCGGAGAACTCGATGGCCAGTTCATCGGCTCCGAGAGTGATCGTTTCGGAAATAGCGGTCCCGGTATTATTGATGCGGAGGAAGATTTCAGCTCCGGCGGCAACACCCGGAACAGCGAGTTCAAGTGAGCCTTTCAGGATACCGGCGAGGCCATCCTGACGGAGAACGAAGGCGCCTTCGCCATCGGTAAGCTGACCGCCGCTGCCATTCACATCGACCGAAGCGGTGACTGCGGAGGCAGCGAGGATGAGATCGTCGTTGGATTTCTCGAAGAAAAAGTTACCGGAGAGCGAAGCGGCTGAACCGGAAGCAGTGAGACCAGAGAAAGTCAGAGAAGCATCAAGGGCAGAAACCCGGACAAATGGGCCGGCCGGAAGGGTGAGTTGAATGTTTTCGCCATTGAGCGAAGCGCTGCGATCCACCGCAGAAGCGCGAGTGTTCAGCTCGACGTTCACTGTGCCCGAAGAAACCGTAACACCGGGAACATTGAAGACAGCCGAATCAACTTTGAGGATTCCATCCGTTCCATTGGGATCGGTAATGAGGTTCCCGCTGGCACCCGTGATGGTGACAAGAGTCGAACCATTGGCGGTGAGGAAGAGGCTGGCCGAGATTACCTCGATGGCGAGTCCGCCGTTCTCGAGAGTCTCGAAGGAGAAGCCACCTTGTAGTGACTGTTCACCCACCGTAAGGAGGGCGTTGATTCCTATCACCTGCACCACCGGTCCGGCGCGGATCTGGATGGAACGAGTGACGTCACCAACGGTGACCGTTTCATTCACTGCAGTCGGAAGACTGTTGACCAGAACCCGGAAGTTGCCGGAGGCAGAAATATTTGGAAGGAGGACAGAGAGCGACCCCGAGATATCAAAGGCGGCGCCTTCGGAAGTCGAAACAATGGCACCTGCCCCGTCGTCGATCCGGAGGTAATCGGTGGCACCATCGCTGATGATGGTCGTCGCTTCATCAACTGAGATCAGGAGATCACCGTTGGCACGTGACTGAATAACAAAGTTGCCGGTCAATTCCTGGCCACTGACTGAAAGCGATACCCCCTCTCCGGCGATACCAACCAACGGTCCCGCTGCGAGATTCAGGACGATCACCTCACCTGCCACCGATATGCTACGATTGACGGCACCGGCAGTGGTGTTGATTTCAGCACTGAACAATCCGGAAGCAGAAATGTCTGGCAAGTTAAGAGCCAGATCGCCAGAGAACCCAAGAGCAAGCCCGGCATCCGTGAGAACGAATGCACCGGTTCCACCACTGAGAGTTGCCTCACCATTCGGTCCGATTGCAATCACTCCGTCAGTCAGACCACCAACCATTTCGGCAGTGTCTAACCCGGCGCTTGGATCAAAGGAGAACAAGAAGTCGCCACCGAGGGTGTTGCCGTCGAGAGCAACCTCCACTCCGGTGGTTTCCATTTCAAAGTAATTGGCAGCCCGGAAAGCATACTGACGGTTTTGGAACACCTTGGTCAGAGCCTGACTCCGGGTGCTGAACTCAACCTCAGCCCCGTTGATGGCAAATGAGGCATCCGGAACTCCGTTGAGTGCCATTCCACCGGTAAAGCTACCAGCGACACCCTGGCTATCGACGAAGAGCAATCCGGTCAGATCCGTGAGCTCGTAATTCGCCGTTCCGAGATCAGCCTGAATGTTCAGACCAGATGCCGCGATGAGGAGCTCGTCAATCCCCTCAGAGGTCAATCCGCTGGAAAGAATCAAAGAAAGGTCGCCTGTCAAAGTCGTGCCCAAAAGTGAAAGTGCGGTGTCTTCAAAATCGATTGAGAAGAACGGCCCTTCAGCAAGATCCAGGGTGACTCCACCTCCAGCAATCTCGACAGTGGCGAGAATCGCCTTATCAAAGGTGTTGATCTTGAGGGTTGAGACTCCGGAAAAATCGAGATCAGGAGTATCGATCTCAACCGAGCCACTAAGCTGCCCTGCAAATCCGGTGCGCCGGAGAACGAGCCCCCCGTTCACTCCCGAGACATTTCCAACCCCACCAGGAAGAGCGAGGTCAACATTGGCAAAGCCAATTTCAAGTCCCTCAAAGGCAGGCGGATCAGGAAGTTCAATTCCATCGAAGAAGTCGGAGAGACCACCCTTGATAAGGCTGAAGTCGATCGCTCCGCTGAAGTCAAGTGCCCCGAGAGTGAGATCAAGATTCGGGCCGCTGAGATTAAAATCTCCGGTCGAGATACCACCGAAGTCAAATGGCAGGGTGTTGAACTTGAGATCAAGTAATCCGGAAAGGTCGAGTGATCCGCCAATGACGCTGAGTCCGGAAAGGTCACCGAAGACTCCGCCATTGAAGATTCCAAAGCTACCACTTGGAATCGAAAGCCGGAGGAAGGGATCTCCAGGGAGACCGCCGAAGTCGATCGTCAATCCCTGGAAGTCAAAGTTTAGAAGTGGCAATCCATCGATGATGGAAGTGCTCAAAGTGAAGGTTCCTTGGAGAGAGGCGGCTTGGAGATCGATGAGGAAGTCAATCGCACGGAGATCAAATTGAGGTCCCGAGGTGATGGTGATCGTGTCGCCATTGATTGGGGAAGTCACGATGACGTCCGTCGCGCGAGTATTGATTTCGAGTTCGAGATCTCCCTCAACCCGAATTTGATTCTCGGTATATAAGAAGGCACCGGCCAATTGAGTCGCGAGGAAGCTCTCAGAGACCACGACCACTCCGGAGAGGTTCATTTCGCCGACCGAAAGTCCGGCAGTCGAAAGGCGGAGATTCTGAGCGAATCCGAGGAGCACTTCCTCGTCACCGGCCTGACCGATTCCCGAAGAAACCACGCCGGTCGTTTGATTGATATTTCCCGTTTCGAAGACGAAGTCACCTGTGATGGATTCGCCCTGGGTGGTGATGGTGAGACCATATCCAGAGAGGCGCACAAAAGGTCCGCCGGGAAGTTCGACCGGGGCACCGCTCCGGGTATAGTTCCGGGCGTCAGATCCGGAATTGAACTCTGCCGTTAAAGTTCCAGAGAACGAGAAATCGGCAAAACCGGATGAAACGATCGATCCAGTCACTCCACCATAAACGGCATCGTTTCCAAAGGTAACATCCCCTGCTCCGTCACGAAGTCCGAGGTTGCCGGAACCGACTGCGAAGTTGGCCTGAATTTGGCTGAGTTGAACCCGGAGAGAATCTTCCGCTGTGGTAATCGTCGCCGCACCGGAAATCTCCTGATTGTCGATGGTGAGATTCAGGGCTCCGAAATCGACCTTGATATCGGACGATCCAGTTGGGAAAAAGAGTCGCGTTCCGTCGGCGGGATTACCATCGCGCTCAAGGACGGTGTCGATGACGAGACCTGATTGATTCAGCTCAAGTCGACCTGTTCCGGAAAGGGTCACCCCTCCCAGATTCTGAGCAGCAAAATCTCCACTCACGATCACGGTATATGAGTCGGTCTGAGTGAAGCGAATGATGACTACGGTGGCATTGGCAATCGACAATCCGGAAGAATCGAGATCGAGTCCCCAGACACCCGGAGTGAGAGAATCAACTCCGAGGAAGAACTCCACATTGTCGTCCGCGATCACTTCAGCGTCATAATCGACCCCGTCCAGAGTGATGATTTCGGAGCTAAATGAAACTGGTCCGCGATACTGAATCCGGTCACCAATTTCGAAAAACGCGGAAATGACCGTGATCTCAAAAAAGTTTTGGGAAGCTTCGGCGCCGGTAAAGTTGATCGAAATCTCTCCGTCGCCGAGTGGCAGGGTGCGCGAAATTTCCTGATCGGTGGTGTTGAAGCGGACCTGAATACGGGCTCCGGCAGCAAATGCCGAACCTGCTTGCACGGTCGCGGTTCCGTAAAATTCTCCGGCAACCCCGTCGACATTTCCAAAAAGGACTCCACTTGCATCGATCAATGAGGCCTCACTTGAGACCAGTGAAAGTTCCTCGAATGCGAAAATGAACTCGATGCCACCGTTCGAAAGCGCCTCGGCAGCAAAGCTGAATTTGGCATCGCCGGCATTCGATTGGACTGCAAGAGCAACCCGGTCCGGAGTCGAGACCACGAATTCGCGGCCATCTTCCGTGGAAGAATAGCTCACCGAAACAGCCGCGTTGGAAACGTCAAAGCCGACCAAATCGACATTCAGCACTCCCGAAAGGGCCACGGCAAAGTCTCCGGTTTCGGAAATATCAAATGAACCATCGACCTCAGTCACCGAAACGTTGGTGCGGGGCGAGTCTGAAAATACCAGCGATCCATCATTGATGATGATGCTCAATCCGGCTTGGGCCGAAGTGGTCAGACCAATTGAAAAATCGAAAACCAAGCTGGCGACTTCCGTTTCGAGCGAAACATCGTCGCCACTCAGGAAAGCCGAACCGTTCGCTGCGGTCACCGAGATGGATGTCGAACCAGCGGTGAAGACCTCGCTAACAAAATCTTGTCCGGTGGTATTCCAGGTGACGGCGACGGTTCCGCCCAGCTCGATATCGGAACCATAAACATTGACGTCACCGGAAGCGGAAAGAACGAAACCTTGATTGTCCGGATTGAAGGCGAAGATGCCGTCAACGTCGAGAATGCGAAGGCCGGCTTCGGCTCCATCAAGAAGGCCTCCGTCGGCATTTGCATCAGCAAGGAGAGTTCCATCGCTCAGAGCGAAGACGACCCGTTCATTGTCAACTGCAACATCGAATTGACCGCTGAGCTGGGTAGAACCAAGAGTGATCGAACCGAAGAAGTCGGTGACAGTCAGGAGGGAAAGATCCTGACGTCCGGTGATGGCATCTTCGATGATGTTGTTGATAGCCTCGCTCCCGGCATCGATGACGAGCTGGGCATTATCGGCGAGTTCAGCAATCGCTTGCTGGCCGATTCCCACCGCCTTGAGAACGTAACCGGTATCGGTCGTAAAAGGAATGAGGGCCAAAGTTTCACTCAACTTAAGGCCCTCAATCTCATCAAAATCTCCATCGCGGCTGGCGAAGGTCAGGAACTGGAATTCGTCCCCAACCTGAGGCTCAAAGCCATCGATCAGGGAAACCTTGAGGGTTCCCCCCAGCCGGGCCTCACCACTTGCGATGACACGGTCAAAGTTTTCGGCAGCTGTTCCGGCAAGTTCGATCTCGAGCACGCCGTTGTTCTCAAAATCGTCGACCTCAACAAGGCCGGGGCTGTTGCCGGGAGCGAACACACCGTCAACCACGAGGTCTTTGTCGGTCTCGCCAGTTCCAGTCAGGCGCTGGTCCTCGGCAATCACGATTGGATCGTCATGAGACTCCTCATCGTCCCAGTCGAAAGCTTCTCCGGAACCAAGAACTTCGTCTTGCATGTCCTCGGCGTTAAAAAACTCCGAACTCATTTCCGCTTCGATCACGTCCGTAAAACGAACCTCTTCGAGCGCTGAAGAGTCAACCGCATCGAGTGGTGAACTGGCATAGGCATCGGCTGGAGCGTCGATGGGAGCAGCAGAAAGCAGGATCTTGGGCTCCAACTGCTCGACCGCGTAGTCGCCCGAAGAATCGGCCCGCTTGCGGGACGATTTGTGCGCGGAACGTGTACGAGGTGAAACCACTTGCGACAGTTTCTGACTGATGATCTAAAATCAGACAAGATAAAATTGATATATTTTTAACTCGATACTCCAAATTATCAAGATTCGTTAACTAAAAAACTTCCACCAGTTCATTTTATTTAGAAATCCTTAATATCAACATTTTCTATAAATCAATTTTCCCAAGTGAATCTTCGGCAGGACATCCGTCATTACGTTTTTCAAGAATATCCAATTCCCCTAGTTAAATATCTCTTTTGATATTCAAAACTTCTTACTTTTCCTGTTCTCCATACCTTCCCTCCATTTTTAGAACAAAACCACTCTTTTTACTCCTGAACTCCTGATAGTCGTTATATCTTAATATGCGACACTTACCAATAATCAGAATCAGCGAAACAAACCGGCAAGATTCGGCACCCCCCCACCAATAAGATAAGTTACTTAAGATATTCAGATCTCTTAACTATCAACCCCCCCTAACAAACAGACTCCTACCGCATCTTCCCCACGGAGCAAAATTGAAGACGACCTTGTGCATCAATAGAACCAATACCAAACTCCGTCTCATTTAAGCTCTCAATACCAATCCTCTCTCGTCGGATCATCTCAAGTCTCACGCTGAAAATCCAAAATTTATCACCGACAGGACAACCTCTGGTAATCGACAAACAAACTCTCTTCATGATCATCAAATCTTGACTATCTGGATTCCTAAGACTTTCAAATCCCAGCGCAGATTGTGAGCAACGAAGCGCCAAAGTCGCAAAACAGCCATTAGAAAAAGTAATCCCAATCGCTTTTAAGATCATTTTTCAAATACCAAAATCGATCCAAAGGTCACTCGGGATGCCACCCTAAACCCCGCACCCTAACCTGTTCCGGGTAGGTTTAAACTAGTCTCGGGTAAATCCGAGTGAGGCTCGCTGCTGGCGGTCATTTTCTGAGACCTGCTTTCGCCGATAAGCGGCTAGTTTTTCAGCCCTCATTTGAACATATCTGAGAAGGCCCCGACAGATAAGCGACGATCTCATTTTGCCTGTCCGAGGATCGGCTGTTTTGGAGACCAGCCGGTGGAGCCAGCCCGGAAGAAAAGTGTGAAAAAGCACATCGTCGAATGCATAGTGTCGACTAACCGATCCTGGATCACCCTGACGCCCCGACCGACCAAAAAGCTGCCGATCGACCCGTCGAGCTTCGTGGGGCTCGGTCGCGATAACATGCAATCCCCCGAGGGCCTTGACCCCTTCACCCAATTCAATATCTGTCCCCCGCCCGGCCATGTTGGTAGCGATCGTCACCCGTCCTTTGAGTCCCGCATCGGCAACAATTCCAGCCTCCTGAGGCAGCCTGGTGGCATTCAGAATCACATGTTCGATATTTTTCAGGCCGAGCTTTCGCCCCAATTGTTCACTTGAGGTCACCGTTCGGGTTCCGACCAAGACGGGTTGCCCCGCCTGGTGGCAACTCAGAATCTCCTGAACCACCGCATATTCCCGATCTGCTTCGCTCAGATAAAACTTGGGACTTTGACGACGACAAATATTGGGCAAATTTCGAGGAATCCGTATCGTGGAGATTCCGTAAATCGTCCAGACTTCGTCGGCAATTTCGCGTGCAGTTCCGGTCGCACCTGAAAGCTTGCGGTATTTTTGGAAGAAGCGTTGGAATGAAATCTGGGCAATCGTGGTGCTAGGAGCCGTGATCTCGACTCCTTCCTTTGCTTCCACAATTTGGTGCAGGCCGAGCTTCCAAGAACGGTCCGGCATCGGTCGCCCCGTGCTTTCGTCGATAATGACGATCTTACCCTCCTCGATGATGTAATGTGTTCCAAGGGTGAAAAATTCCTGGGCCTCCAGTGCCAGCAAGATCATCTGGCGGCGACGATCGGGGCACCGCCAAAGAGGAACGTCGGGAAATTCATCTCCTTCTGCGATTTTGTCTTCGCCGGAATCGGTCAGTGTCACCTCACGACGCCCCCTGTGCACCCTGTAGTCGATCTCAGGGCGGAGAAACTCCGCAACCTTCCAGGCACCCAGGCACGCCAGCCGCAATTCTTCAGATTCGATTTTTTGGCTGATCAGAAGGGGCGTGACCGCCTCATCGATCAATCCATTGTCCGCCTCGTCAATCAAAGCCCTGAAAAGCCCCCTCTGCGTCAGTCTCATACCACTCCCCGGGGCTTTAACAAACTTGCGAACATGCTGACGCGCTCCCGAACGTTCCCACTCGCCCAATTGCAGCCGGTCGCGCAGGAAGTCGGCGGCGACCTCCTTGGCTGTCGTGTAGGTGACCTCAGCCTGATAACCCTCGCGCCGGTCTGCGGGTTCGGTCTTACCAATGACCGAAGCAACAGAAAGCCCAAGCCGGGCGTAGAGCTTCTTCATCGTCAGCGCGTCCCGCTTGGCCAAATAGTCATTTGCCGTGATGACGTGAACAGGCTCGCCCTTCCACGCTTCAAAGGAAGCAGCAAGAGCAATGGAAAGGGTCTTCCCTTCCCCCGTATCAATCTCTGCGAGATATCCATTTATCAGAGCCAACGCAGATAGCATCTGGACCCGATAAGGCGTCAGCCCCAACTCGCGACGAGCCGCTTCGCAAATTAGAGCGAGAACTTTGGGCGACGGAGAGGCATTCCCCGCAGCCTCCAATCGAGAGGCGGCGATAAGACGGTTGATTTCCTTGTCAGAGAGATCTGCAAGAGTTTCACGCTCGATCGCGGCAGCCTCAACCACCACCATCCAAGGCTTTAAAACCGAGCTTCGACGCTTCCACTTCCCGGCGATGCGCTTTGTCCAGAGATCCAGCCCACCAAGTTCCGGACCCGGTTTTTCCTGAAAAAACGAGTCTTGAAAACGGGTTGGCGCGGCGATCTGCATAGGAGTCAGCTGAATTAAAGTTGATACTCGCGCTGGAAGAATTGTCTAATCGAGTGTCGCCACTGATTCAGGAGAGGCTTTTTCGGAAGAGCGAAACGGGCAATCCCCCGCTGTCCGTGTTGTAAAATAACACCTTTCGCTTCTTCGATTGTTCCGCGAACCTGGAAGTAAGGCTCGGTGGTCTTCTTTCCGCTCCCTTCCTCAGCCGCCACTCCCATCGACCCTCCACCAGCGACCCCCAAAGCCGCGCTGGGAAGATCCTCCTGCCCGGCAGGGATGGCATCGAGATTGGTCAGGCTCATATCCAGCCCTTCCTGGCCTCTGATTTTCAACTCGGAATCATCGAGAGATAGCCGCCCCGCATCCCGCTGATGAACCACCGCACTGAACACATAGCCATCCTCTCCCCGGACCATTCCAAGAGACTGCCCGCGCGGAACGACCGACCCCATAACTTCGTGCAGGTCGTCGGCTATCCATCGGCCTGCAACCGGCGCTCGAACCACAAGATTTTCAAGCTGGACCTTCAACGCGGCTTCGCGGGCGTCGAGTGCGGTGAGGAAAGCCCGGAGTCCGGCCAGCTGGGTCCCCTGTTCATTACGATCCTGCCTTAGGAGCAAATCCCCACGTTCCCGTTCGATACGAATCAGGTCCTTCTCCACTTCTAATTCCTCGTTTTTCAAAAGGAGTAAGATCTGACCAGCCTCCACCTCTTCTCCGGAAGGAGTCACCAATTCCGCGATGCGTCCCGGACTGCTGGTATAGACATTCTGGAAAGCGGAAGATTTCACCACGCCCTCCGCCCGAAAGTAGTAGGGCATCGGCACAAAAGCCAGAAAAGACAAAATGACCCCCAGAAAGAGGGCAACGATTCCGAGTGCACGTGTTCGACGGTTCATAAGTTTGGGACTAAAAAATACATAGCGCAGTCCTTTCACAAAAGGAAGAATCCCCCAGACTACGCCGAACAGGAGAGCCAATAGCAGCCCCAGAATCAGGAACTGTTTGGAAACGAAAATCAGGATTCCGATCATCAAAAGGAATCGGTAAGTCCAACTGGTAAAGAAATAGAGGGTGAAACCGATCTGCTCGCGTCGGGATTTCGTTGGAATGGGGCCGGGGTCGATCTTGAAAATTTTCTTATTTACCCACCATGCCACCAGGGATTGTGAACGTCCTTGCAGATTGGGAGTCTCAAGGAGGTCACAGAGAATATGGTAACCATCAAATCGCAAAAGCGGATTAAGATTGAAAAGCAGTGCTCCAATCGAAGCTGTGATCGCCACATTGTAAGCGACCCGCGAGGCCACTCCATCCGCTCCATCAGCCCAAATCTTTACCGCGACAGCGGCTATGAAGAGCTCAACTGCCATTCCCGCGATCCCGACAATGACGCGCTGATATTTCCGGGCGAATGCATAACAGGATGAGGCGTCGACGTAGGGAAGCGGATTAAAAACCAAAAGCATCACCCCCATCTCAGGAACCTCCCGGCCATACCTTCGACAAGCATAGGCGTGTCCAAACTCGTGAAGCACCTTGGTGATGATAAGGCTCGCATAGAGGTATGGGAGATTTGACCAACCGAGAATGGAACGGGAGGAATCCGAAAAACGTCCCCAGTTCTCGATCAGAGCCTGAAGGCCCCACGCAAAGACAATAAACCAGAGGATGGCACCGACCGGAGTGAATAGCCACGCGAAGAGAGAAAGAGTTCGACGTAAAAACGGATCCGGATTGATCAACGGGATCTTCAGAAAGAGAAGACTGGAAATCCGCTGCTTGCGCTTCTGGGCATTCTCGCGGGCTTTGTTTTCTTCAAGCGCGCTGATGTCCGCGTTCTGATCACTTCGAAGAAGCCCCGATTGATAAAGCTGGGAAAGCAACTGAATCACCTCTCCCTGCCCGGGAGAATCCACTGGATCGATTTCGAGAGCACGATCCCAGGCGTCCTGCACATTCTCGGCGTCCTCAAGATAACAAATAAAGCGGTAGGCCGCCGGTCGGATCCTGAAAAATCGATGACCTAATTTATCACAAACAACGTACCACGCCTCTCCCCGGAACATCTGGCGGATCATTTCGACCCCTGGCAATAGCCTCACCTTGCTTCGGCTGACCCGATACCAGGATTCGTCAAATACCGTACGTTGTTTCATAGCCGGGAAGATTTCCGGTTAGAACCAGAGTTTCATGCGGACAAATTCCCAGGTGCGATGAAGATAAACCCATGCCACCGAGCGTTTTCCAATGTCGACCTTACAGACGCCACTCATTCCCGGACGCCACCATGATTCCGGCTCGTCAGAAATATTAACCCGAACCCGGAACGTCGTGCCGGTTTCCTTCACCACGGCAACGGGTTCATAGGAATCAAGCGAGACCTCGAATTTGTCTTCCGGTCGTGAGGTAAATGCCAGCTCTCCCGCCATGCCTTGCTCGAGAAAATGAATATCACGCTCGTCGACCTGTAATTCTCCGTAAGTATCGCTGATCTCCACGATTCGCATGAGAATCTCGCCCACCTGGGTAGGCGAAGACAGTCGCTCCTTGAGGTCACCTTCCACGATCACGCCATCAAAAGGCGCGCGAATCTCGGTACGATCGAGACGGTAATCCAAGACGGTCAGCTTGGCATCGGCCTGTTCTATCGCGAGTTGGGAAAGCTTCATTTGCGATAGATCACCCTCGGCTTCATAGCGCCGGGCATCTGAAAGGTTTCGATCCCGCTCAGCCCTGAGCTCGGTTTGCTGCATCACCAACTCACGCCGATCCAGAGTCACCAAAAGCTGGCCCTTCTTCACGGCGTCCCCCACGTTGACTTTTACGGTGTCGATGTAACCCGAAAACGGAGCGGTCAAATCGGCCGAAGCTTGAGTCCGGAGAAGAAACGGAGCTTTAACGGTATGAGTGATTGGAATGACACAACAAAGCGCGAACGCCAAAAGAAGAGTCAGTCCAGCCAACTTCCATCCGGTATGTCGATACCCCAAAAGAGAAGCAAACCGTCGCCGGACCGAACGCCAGACGCGTGAACCAATCCAGCCTGACTTGTCGTGCAGGGTCACCAGTTGCGGACTTACCAAATCTAGCACGACCCGAAGGGCATCAACCCTCTCTTGTGAAATCCCCCCGGACTCCTGCGGATACTCCACTGTTACCGCTCCGTGAACTTCGCCATCTTTGCGAAGCGGTAGTGAGACGATCTGACAATTTCCATGGGCCTCCGAGAACGCCTTATGCTGGCGATTTATTTCAGCCCCTTGAATGGCCGGCACACCAACCTCGCAATCTTGCTCGGCAGCTTCATCCATCGCACGGCCCAATGCTCCGGCTGTCTCGGTGTCATTTCGCATGCGCCCTCCGTGATTGGTCGCGACCAATTCCATGAGCCCTTTCTTACGCCACCCGAGTGTCACCCGCATTGCGGCGAGCTCCGTCTCAAGCTCGTTACAGAGCCGGTTTGCCGCTTCTCCAAAATGCGCGGACTCACCAATGATGAGCCCCAAATCAACCACGCGCGAGATCTCGCCGAGGGATTTCTCCGAAGTTTCAGCTTTTCGCTGTGCCGAAAATGCGGTGACCGCAGCCTCCACGAATGCCCGCATTTGGGTCTGCTCGGTTTCCAAAATCGGAGTGTGGCGCGCGGAAACAAAAATAAAGCTCATCTCCGTCCCAACAACATCCATGGGTTGAACCACCCAGTGAACTCCACCCTCTTCGATCGACTGCCCCCCGGCACCACCAGCCATGATCGCCTTGCGAACACCCGGAGGAGCCGTCCTAAGATTGCTCCCCTCGCTCGAGCCGAACAGCTTTACGTTCCCGTCATCAACTTGAAGGGCAACACACTGGCTCAACTGCCACTGGCCGGCAACCGACTCAACCACCCTGCTCCAGAAGCCTGCAGGATCCGATCCACCTTGTAAAATTTCAGCCAGATTCATTCGCCATCCTCCACTTCTGGAAGTTTCACCTTAACCCGAAGCCCGGGCTTAATCTTAAGCTTGCTGTTGTCAAAGTCGAACCTGACCCGGAACAGCCCGCTTCGCGAGTCGAGCTGCGGATCGATAAACGCCAGAGTTGCCTTGGATTCCTTGATTTCTGGAAGCTCTGGAAAAAGAACCTGGGCCTCCATTCCTTTTTTTAGAATGGGTAAATGCTTGGTCGAGAGAAAGAACACCAGTTTCATTTTTGAAGCATCGATGATCTCGAAAAGAGGCTCGACCCGACCAATGGCCTCACCCGGATCCTTCAAACGATAAACGACTGTTCCTCCAACGGGAGCTTTGATCGACCGTTGATCAACTGCAAACTGAGCCATTTCCTGCTCCACTTGCAACCTCTTGAGATCCGCTTCTTTCTCTAAAAGCTCGGACTTCTTTTGAATTTGCTTCCCGTAGAGTTCCCGCGCCGTCTTTGCGTCCTCGGCTGCTTTCGCAATCATGAAACCAAGGCGCTTCACTTCAAGCTGCTCACGGGTTGAAAACAGAGTTGCGAGAGTGGCACCCGCTTCCACAATATCGCCCTCTTCGACGGAGACGCTTTCAACGATCTCCTCAACCGGAGAACTAATAGTGATCCTTGCTGCGGGTTGACAGGTTCCCTCCACCCAAACCTGGGCGAAAGAAGCGGAGAGACAGCCCATGAGACTGCCGATAGTGATCAAAGTTCGATTCACAGCTCGTTGTTAGGGTAGTGGATTGAAAAAATGCCCGAGAAGAGGCCTTACTCTTTCTCTTTTGCGCGGGTGATCATCACTTCCACCTCGGCATTGGAGATCCCCATGCGATCAAAAATCTGTCCGGCAGCGAGCCAGACCGCGATCACCGACTTACTCAAGGCCGCTTCACTGGTGACAAGATTGACCTGGGCATCTCCAAGAATCTGTTGCTGTTCGACGACCCGGTAAAAGTCTCCCTCCCCGGCATCAAATAAATCCTGTTCCTGCTTGAGCCTCTGCGTAGCGAGTTCGACCGCTTTTTTTGCAGTCTCGATCCGTTGCTTGGCAGCATCAACCCGGGTACAAGCTGTGTGCACTTCGAGCGAAATCGTTCGTTTCGCCTTCGCAAGCTCCAGCTGGGCCTGCCGAACCTGTGCCTCGGCAGCTTCCATGGCAGCATCAGCGCCGTCTTCACCAAGCGGCATCTTGAGGCTGAGGCCCAGCGACCATTCGGTTCCCTGGGATCTGGCAGCCTCGTCAAAAGCACCATCAGCCTCAGCATCGAGGCCATAAAGACCAGCCGATCCCGTCACATTTAGCTGGGCTTTCCCCGCATCTTTCGCACGAAGAACATTCAATTTCGCAGTCTCAACGACATGATTGTAGTAAACGAGATCCAATCTGCGGCTTTGCCCATATTCGATCAGCTCACGCTTACCATTGACGGTCGCCCCCGAAAAAAAGGTAGAGATGGGCTTGAACCTGGTCTTGCCTTCAAGATCCGGCTCACGGTCGATCAGCGCGAAAAGGGTATTGACCCTCTCGATCTTGTCGGCAGCGCTGGTGATGTATTGGTCCTGACGCTGGTAAAGAGCGAGTTCTGCGGTGGTGACATCGGTGACAAGTCCCTCGTTGCTTTCAAGCAGCTCCTTGTTGCGCTTCAGCATCTGCTCGGCCAGCTTGATATTCTCACTGTGAACGGCAAGCACACGATCGGCGGTCACAATATCGGTGTAGCGGCTGGCCACCTCGGCGACCAGATTCATCGCTTTCACCCGGGTCAGGACCTCTTGGGCGGCCCCGCGGCGCTTGGCAATGTTTAAGGCTGCGAGGTTGGCATCCTCACCAAAGCCTCGAAGAAGTGGCTGGGTGACTGTAATTCCTGTAAAAGTCTCATACTCAGGAGAAAACAGAGCATTCGCTGAAGTCCGGTTCAGTGTATTGCTCAGTCTGGAAAATCTTGATCCAACCTCCAGAACCGTTCCGGTGGTGTACTTCTTTTTGACGCCAACTCTCGCCGTGAAGTTCTCATCGACAAAAATTCGCTCGTCGTTTCCGGGCAGCTGAACTCCGCCAACCGCGATAAACTCCCTTGTGTTTTGCGGCTTTGAGCGGTCCTCATATCGCGCCAAAGCCTCCAATCCCCAGCCGAATTCGGCCAATTCCCGCCGAACCTGGGCGTCACTAATCTTCACGCTCTCAAGCTCTCCCTTAAATTCCGGGTTTTCGCGAAGGGCACGGCGAACTGAAGAATAAATACTCATTAGCTCGGTTTCCTGAGCTTGAACAATCGATGTTAAAAGAAGACTGAGACCAATTGCGGTCAAACGAGGTAGTAATTTCATGTGTCGGTTTTTGGCAATGAAAACAAAGAACTGACCGTTCGGGACGATCCCTTATTCTTCGCAACGCTGATATTCAGTTTATCTTTAGAATTCGAAAATAAAGCAAGATGTTTATTAACATTGCTTCAATTGCTCGGACCCATCTTCGGAAAAGAGCCTCCATGGATGTCAAAATTCTTTGAAAATGTGAACAACAGTGCCTCCACAGCCATTGAAATCAAAGATCCAACCACCTTCACTCTTGCTTCAAGAGCTGCCAGCAATACCACTGCATCCGCGGCAGATGAAAAGGCCCCTTGAAATGATTTCCCTTCGCCGGTGAAGAAACCCGCCCATCGCGGTGCAGATAGCCAAACCATTCTCCAAATTCCTTATCATGGAAGTGCCGGTGGGCATAATCGTGCACCATTCTGTGCCATTCTGCATACTTCACATCCCCTGTCAGCTGATAGGCCAGCAAGGTCGCGATGATCGCTTCGCATTGCGGCCACCAAAACTTCATGTCGTGCCAGTATTCCTGGACCGGCTTCCCATAAACATCACGAAAGTAGATGATTCCACCATGCTCTTGATCCCATCCCCGCTCCCACATGTAATCCAGCATTCGACACCCCAGGTCCATCAGTTCCGGATCGTTGTCCCTCCGCTTGGCCTCAGCCAAAATAAACCAGGCTCCTTCGATGGCATGCCCTGGATTGAGTGTCCGTGCATCAATGTGGTCCACCACCTCTCCATTCGGCCCGACTTGCTCCATCACACAGCGGATATCATCCTTCACAAAATTACTAATTTTTTCGATCAAGCAGTCGATCACTTCACTCGAACAATCCCCGCCGCTGTCTCGAAGAATCTGGCCGACTTGTAGAAAGATCATCGGCTCCCCCAACCCCTTCATCGTCCGCTCATTGGTCCATTTGGGTTTCCCGGGCGCCACCGATCCGTCGAGATACCCGAGACACTTGTGAAAAAGTGCATTCGCCCGCTCCAACCAAATCATTTCGCCGGAAGCCTTCCCAAAGGACGCGAAAGCCATAATCGTGAAGGCCTCCGAATAAAAATACCGCCTTTTCCGAAGAGCTTTCCCTTCACGGGTCACCAGGAAAAACATCCGCCCGTCTTGATCAAAGCAGTGGTCCTGCAGGAACTTGACTCCACTCCGTGAAGTCTCAAGCCACTCCGCCTTTTTCTCCACCGTGTTATAAAGCGTCGCCATCATCCAGGCAAAGCGCCCCTGCAGCCACACGGCCTTGTCATCATCGATTAATTTTCCGTTGCGATCACGCATCGACAGATACCCCCCAAATTCTTCATCGACTATCTCCGGCAACCAAAATGGCAAAGTATCATCGAGGAGACTCGCTCGATAAAAATCCCGCAGTTCATGCAACTCTTTCCTGGAATATCTGCTCATGATTTTTTTTGCGTCCAGATTGTCAAACCGTCCACTTCATTATCAGCCGCCTTGAAAACGATCCCCAAAATCAACCCCAAGATCAGAGTGGATAGAAACCCAACTGCTCCGTATAGCAAGGGCATCACATCAATTATTCCGAACTCGTTCAAGAAATGAACAGCCGTCACCATGACCACCCCGCCGATCAAGGCCAACAATCCCGCGAACCCGTTGGGTCGTTTTACAAAAATCCCTAACGCAAACAACCCACCGAGTGGTCCGAGAGCGAATCCAATAAAGCGATTGAACAGGAGAAAAACCTCATCAGTCTTGATCATCGCCAGATAGCTGGAGGCTCCAATTCCAACAACACCCAAACCAATGACCACGAGCTTCGCCACCTTCAGCTTCTGCAAGTCGCTACTTCCGGGCCTTAAAAGCCTCCCGTAAATGTCCGTTGTAAAAGCCGTAGCCACGGAATTCAGCGAACTGGAAATGGTCGATTGAGCTGCCGCAAACACACCCGCAATAATCACCCCTGCAACACCAACAGGCAGGTTCTGCATAATAAAGAAAGGCAAGACACTGTCCTTTGCAGGCAATGCCGGATCCATCAAATCCGGCCTATCCTGATAAAAGACAAACAAAGCGGTCCCCAGACCGAAAAAAATTGCCGAACCGACGAGCACCATCCCGATATTCATCCACAAGGATCTGGCCGCTTCCTTCCGGGACGCAGTCGTGACATAGCGCTGCACGACATCCTGTCCGGAGGTGTAGGATGGAAGGTTTGCAAACATGAAGGCAATGAAGATTACAAACCCCGATTGCGAACTCCTGCCTATCGAAAGATCCCCCGGGTTCCAACTTGCAGTAAGCCCCTTGCTCTGCTCGCCCATAGCCAGAACAATCGCCCCCACCCCTCCTTCAACCTTGGAGACCACAAGGCCAAAGCAGAGCAAAGCCCCGCCAATCAGGACCAGAGCCTGAATGGCATCGGTCCAAACCACCGCTTCAATCCCGCCCATCACAGTGTAAATCACACACAGGATGCCGATGACTCCGATTGCGACCAAGATATTGATGCTGGTGACACTTGAAAGCGCAAGCGCCGGCAGGTAAAGGACGATTGCCACCCGTCCGACGTGAAATAAAATGAAAGTCATACTTCCTATCACCCGCGTTGCCACATTGAAGCGCAGTTCTAGATATTCGTATGCGGTCGTCACGTTCAAGCGCCGGTAAAAAGGCAGATAAAACATCACCACCAATGGAACAATCAACAGGATTGGCCACTGCCCGATGTAGCCATTCCAGTTGGTCGCGTATGCGGTTCCAGGAACTGCCATGAAGGTAATCGCTGACAACATCGTCGCGAAAATTGACAATCCGGCCACCCAGAAGGGAATCCTCTGACCACCACGAAAGTAGGCTTCGGTGGAAGACGCCGCTTCTCTCATCATGAAGCGGTAACCGATCGCGACCATTCCCAGAAGATAAGCGATCACAACAACCCAGTTTACAAAGCCAAAGCTGAGTTGGGAGCCTCTGACTTCGCCGATCAATACCTGCGGCGATCTCACCCCCGGCTTGATTTCGCCGGTTGGTAAAATCACTTTCCCCTCCCAAAACACCACCTGGGTGGTCACCGGAGGCAAAGTCCCCTCCGTCGGCAAACTGCCCACTTCAGACCATCGATCCGTAACGACGTTGTAAGCAAGAACAGAAGGAGGAAAACCCGGATGCTCCATCCCCTGGCCCTTCAACTCTGGGCGGGCCTCAACCTGATCCCTCAGAAACTCCACGGTCACTCCACCGAGCATAAGAAGAGAACTCGCCCCAACCGGAATCGCCACAGAAGGAGCTGCCGATCGCCCAACCGGCAAGTCCCGCAACCTCCGCCAATTCCCTTGCTTGACATCCAGCTCCCAACAATCCCGAAGCCAATCAAGATCAAAAATTCGCTCGCTGTCCTCCCCATCGGAATCGGCAAAATCTCGCCCGCCAAAAAGGTAAAACTTGTTCCCTGTTACTCCTCCGACCGGATACACTCTGCCCCTGCCACCCTCCGGCCAACCCAGTGCCTTCCACTCCACAAACGTTGGGTCAGGCAAGGTCATTTGATAAAACTCCTTGGTCATCGTCATTCCGTCCCCCCCCGCCCCCACGATCACGTCGCCATTCATCTCGACCGCCACCCCCTCGGCCATCGGGGCGGGAAGCGCCCCAATTCTCTCGATCACCACGTTCCCATTCTTTATCGACACTGAAAGTACGTCATCCTTCGCTCCGGAAGCGTTTTTCCCTCCCATGAAAAGACACGTCCCGACATCGCGACTTGTGGACATTCCGTAACCCATCTTCGCTGGAAGCTTTGTCTTTGATTTCCGCCACTCTCCTTTCTTTGTTAAAGGCAGAATAAAAACATCATCATAGAAGACTTTCTCGCCTCCCTCCCATGGCCGCTTTTCAGGGAAATTGGCTCCTCCTGCCACCACCAAGAAATCCACGCCGTCATCGATGACAATCCCGGCATAAACACCCGCAAAGCCCTCTCTGTCCGGCAAATCCGGCAAGCGATCCCAGGTCAGAGCCCCAAAGGCAGAAGCCCACCCCAGAAGCCAATAAAAAATGATCCTCATCGCTAAACGACAACACTGCGATCCTGCCCGACCCACTCGAACCATCCCAAATCCTCCAGGCGTTTCCGCAAGGCCGCAATTTGCTCCTCGCCGGCCGGCTCGATCGGACGACGAACAGGACCACAATCAATTCCAACCATCTGCATCATTGCTTTGAGCGAAGCCCGTCCGCAGGTCTCGAACATCGCTCCAATCATTTCGAGTGCCCTCTGCTGCCAGAGCCGCGCCATTTCAAAGTCCCCTCCGGACAGGGCTTTCCTGACCTGATCGTAGATTGGGGCCGCATAATTGTAAGTGCTACCAACCGCCGCTTGAAATCCCTGCGCCGCTGCCATCAGATACGCTTCGTCTGATCCCGCCATGAACTCCAGCCCCGGTCCCACCTTTTGTAAAAGTGACAAATGATACAAACTCCCGCCATCCGAGTACTTGATCCCGCAGAACGTCGGCAAACGATCCATCGAACGCCCCGTCAGCTTGATCGGATCCAGATTTACTCCTGAGAGAAGCGGAATGTGGTAGTAGTAGAAAGGCGTCTTCGGAGCCGCTTCCACAAGTGGAACCAACCCCTCCACCAATTCCTTTTCACTCCCCACTTTGAAATACCCTGTCGGCGTTGCTGAAACGGCGTCAGCACCAATTGACTCGGCATGGCCTGCCAACTCTGCCGCAGCCTTTAAGCTGTTGTGCCCGACTTGCACCAATGTTTTCATCCTCCCCTTCGCGGCAGAGACATAAGCCTCAGCAACAGCCCGGCGCTCCTCATCTGTGAGAGACATCCCTTCACCGGTGCTTCCGGCAATGTAAATCCCGGTAATCCCTCGCGATTCCAAGTAATCAACCACCCGCGGCACGAGCTCTAGCTTTAGTTCACTGCTGCGGTCCATGGGGGTCACCACCGCTGCAACCAGACCCCGGAGATTTAAAGGATTCATATCGTTTGGAGAGATTAGATCATGCCTCCCCGCCGTGGAAAGAAAGTTCCAAAACTCTGGCCTAAGACTCAAACCAGTCCGTTTGGCTGCGATCTCCCTATCAATACGATCCGACCCACCACAACTGGATGACATCCAAGACGGTGATTTCCCGGAGTTGGTCACTCTCTCCACCCCTGGCTTTTAGAGGATCCTGCTCCGCAAGGCCCGGAAAGGAAAGCCCGGTAAATCCCAATCACCTCGCAACGAACGGTCACAGGAGGACGACGACCGGCGACGCCCTATTTTTGAACTTCAACCTCCTTAAGGCCACCCAGGTTCACGGTGAACATGACTCCTTGATTTGGCCCGACGTAGGCATTCACACGGCGGTCACCGTAAGCCAGTTCCGGCTTGAGATAAACTTTCCAGGTCGATCCGACCGGCATCAACTTCAGAGCTTCAACAAGTCCCGGAACACCTTGTTCCCCGACTGCCACCATTTTATCACCGCCGATTCTCTCGAAAACCTTGCCGTCAAAGGTCGAACCTTCATAGGTGATCAGGAATCGGCGTTTCTCGACCTCACCAGCGGGTGGGCTCTGGTAAACTTCCCCTTCACCCTGCTTCACGATTTCATACTGTAAACCGGACTTGGTGGTCTTAACTCCCTCCTTTTTTGCGTTCGTTGCCAACCACGCTTCAGCCTCCATCAGATTGCTCTTGGCAACAATTCGCTCACGTTCCTGAAGGTGAGCCTTCATGAGATCAATCGCGACCTTCAATTGCTTGCTATCGACAGTTGAATCTTTCTCGGCGAGCGCCTCGCCAAAGCCTTTCTTGAAGCCTTCCAACGAGAAATCATCAGCCACATATCCGGACTTGAACAACTCTAGCGCAAGTTCGCGGCCCTTGAGATATCCCAATCCGTGGGAGGCGTTTTCACGCGCCTCGTCAGACACATTTAAACTCGGAAGCTTGGATTCCGCGGTCGACGTTTTATCCGATTTCTTGCTAGTTTGCGCCAAGGTTGGTGAGAGAAGCGCAGCAGTAATGCAGCCGATTGTAAGTGTATTTTTTAGTGTCATGGTATCATTGATCTAAATCGACGGGTAGCGCCGATGTGGAACCTTCAGGTTGAACGCCTGCCTGCATCTTCAATGAGCTGAAATCCATAGTCCATCCTGAAAATGATTTCATTGATTATCCCCAAGCCACAGACCGTGACCGGCAGATCGTATTTTAGGTAACACTGCGGGAGGATCCATCGGCCCTCACTTCGTCCTTGCCGTGCGATTGTGTCTTGGCTTGGTCGAGGGAATCCAAAATCTCCCACTCGTCCTTAAACTTCCCAGAAGTCCACGGGCATGACACATGCGAAGACAAAATCTTTCTGAAGCACCAAGCCGCCGTCGACGGTAGTGGTCCCGGGAAACGGAGCCGTAATAATGTTGATTTAGCCCCTGTCTTTGAAGAGGCAAGCACCCGGAAATAATGCCACTGGGTAAAAATAAGACATCCGACCGCCAGGTTCAAAGCTTACAAGATCTAGGTCCTAACTCTTGAGGAATCGAGCTATCACCCCACGGATATCGGCTAACGATCATCGACAAAACACAGAATTCTGTGGCACCGAGCAAATGCCTGGATTGACCACCCGATAGTCCATCCTCTATGGAGGTTCGCCCATCGCGCCCCTGCATCGCCATTTCGGGAGTCAGGATCAAGTTTGATCAATTCCAGTTTAACCCTCCTGATCGCCTTAGAGCGATTTAATGCACCTCGGACGTCGGTAGCAACCTCCCGCCCAACCCAACCTCTATGTTCAAAGCAAGTACCGGCGATGGGAATCGAACCCATACTTCCGAAGAAACGCGATTTTGAATCGCGCGCGTCTACCAATTCCGCCACGCCGGCCTACATTTGCTGAAAGCGGGCGGAGTCTTCAAATTTCACCCCGCTCTGTCAAGCCCCCCCGCAACTTGATTTTACTAAAAACCAACTATCGTAATTTTTTCTTCGCGACACTTCGATTCAATTTCCTTCAGACCTAAAAACAGAGTCCGACCAGCTTCAACTGCAATCACCCTTACGCCGGCCTCCTTACAACTCTCAATTGTCTTCGGTCCGATCACCGGAACGTCGAACCTCATATCCTGATTTGGTTTGGAAACCTTGACCAAACTAACATCCTTCCCGTTCCCAAGCCTGCCGCCCCGCTTGATGCATTCATCGGTACCTTCAAAGGCCTCAACTGCCAGAACGGTTCCGCGCCTCACCACGATACTCTGGCCAATATCAAGAGCACTGGTCTGTTTTACAATCTTTGCGCCGAAGCGAATATCCTCCCAGTCACGCTCGCTTGGGGCGGGCCCCTGAAGATGACCTTTTGATGCCATCTGGTCTTCGAGGAAAGTCGTTGCCGGCAGCAGGGTAATTTCATCCCTGGCCAATTCGTCCGCAATCGCTCCAAACAGGGACTCGGCATTTCTCTCCTTGACCGAATGGAGGACCTTTAAAGTCCTGAGATCCGGCCAAAGATCAAAAAGATTTCGCGGAGCGATCTGCCCGGTCATGATTGCCTCGGTCGCTCCTTTCTTACGGAAAAATTTGATCAGTCCGCCAAGCTGCCCCACCCGGAACCACTTGATCTCGTCAGCTATTCCCTCGAGTTCAGGCTTTGTCTCTCCCTTGAAGGCCGCCACGACGACCCTGACTCCTCTTCTTTTAGCGGCGTGAATAAAGGTTTCCGGATAGATTCCGTTTCCCGAAATCACCCCGATCGTCCGTTGCGCGCAGCTCACAACGAAGACTTTCGTGACTTGGGAGTTAAATTTCAAACTTCAAATTGCATCGTGCCACGGAATGACTACCCTAAGAACATGGATAATTTACCACTGATTCTCGGAGTCCTCGGCATTTTGGCTTTGCTGGTCGTCGGAGTGATCTTCATCAACTTTTTTGGTCTGTGGATTCAGGCCAAGGCTGCCGGAGCCCCGGTGAGCCTCGTAAATCTCATTATGATGCGCTTCAGGAAGGTCCATCCGGGAACCATCGTGAATAGCAAAATTACGGCCGCTAAAGCCGGGCTGAACTATGAGACTGATGATCTTGAAGCTCACTATCTGGCCGGCGGTGACATCATTAATGTCGTCCTCGCCCTCGTAGCAGCCGACAAAGCCGGGATCGCCCTCTCATTTGACCGGGCCTGCGCCATCGATCTGGCAACCAAGGACACTGGCAAAACGGTCCTCGATGCAGTCCGAACCTCGATCAACCCCAAAGTCATCGATTGTCCTAATCCAAGCGCTGGGATCACCAAAATCACGGCCGTTGCGAAAGATGGAATCGGCGTAAACGTTCGCGCCAGAGTGACGGTAAGAACCAACCTCGACCGCTTCGTGGGCGGGGCCACTGAAGAAACCATCATTGCCAGGGTCGGCGAAGGGATCGTGACATCGGTGGGATCGGCTGCTTCCTACAAAACGGTGCTTGAAAACCCTGACTCAATCTCACGCCTGGTTCTTGAAAAAGGGGTCGACGAAGCCACGGCCTTCTCAATCCTCTCCATTGATATCGCCGACGTGGACGTTGCTGATAACGTGGGAGCTCGATTACAAACCGAACAGGCCGAGGCCGACAAGCAGGTCGCCCAAGCCAAAGCTGAAATGCGCCGCGCCGCCGCCGTTGCTTCCGAGCAGGAAATGGCTGCCCGCACCCAGGAAATGCGAGCCAAAGTCGTTGAAGCCGAAGCTACCGTGCCTCTGGCCATTGCCGATGCATTTCGGAGTGGAAACCTCGGCGTGATGGATTTTGCAAAGTATCAGAATGTGGTCGCAGACACCAAAATGCGTGACTCGATTGGAGAGGAAAGCACGACCGAACACGAAGACGGACAATCTTAAATGACTCTTGCCGTCAACATCCTTGATCTTCTTGATCCGCAGGCCATCTTTGTCCTGCTGGCAGTTATTTTTGCTGCCATCAAGGCCTTCTTCGAACACAGGAAAAAAGGTGAGTCAGAGGAGATCGTCGGGGGGGAAACAGAGTTCGATCCATACCAGGCTTATGAAGAGGAAATCGCGAGACAGCGAAGGGATCTCCAGATTGAGGTTCCTTCTCCGACCGTTCCTCCGCCACTCGACAACTTTACACCAACGCCGCCACTCCCCTCTGTGCCAATTCGTCCAAGACTCAGCCAGGCCGAGGAGGAAGCATTGTCCAATCTCAATCTGTTGAAGACACGTCGATCCAGAAAGGCCGGAAACTCAACGAGGTCGCGGCTCTATCGCCACCTGTCCAGTCCAACTGCGGCAAGGGAAGCCCTCCTTTTGGCAGAGGTTCTGGGACCTCCCAAGAGTCTTCAGAATGATCGTTAGATCGCGTCCCCATGGATAAGCTCCGGAGACTTCTCGTATTTCTTGTGTTCAGCTCATTTCTCATGGCTGACACCACCACTCTGATTGATGCCGAGCTAAGAAAAAAATGGCCTAAGAACCGGACGGTCAACATTGTTTTCCACGGTCACAGTGTCCCTTCCGGGTATCACCGTACTCCGCGCGTCAAACCCTTCGAGTCTTACCCTCACCTTTTTCGCCAAGCCCTCGCAAAATGCTATCCGCATGCTGTTTTCAATGTGATCACCACCACGATTGGTGGTGAAAACTCAGTAGAGGGTGCTGCTCGATTCAGCAAAGATGTCCTTTCCCACCGTCCGGATCTCATCCTGATCGACTACGCATTGAATGATCGGCGTCTGCCAATCGATGACGTCAAAAAAGCATGGAGGGCGATGATTGATGAGGCCAAGGCTTCACAAATCCCACTCATTCTCATCACACCCACCGGTGCGACCGATGCTGATTTTTCAAATCCGGCCGATCCTCTTACGATCAGGGCCGAACTGCTCCGCAAACTTGCGAGGGAAGCAGATGTGATGTTAGCCGATGTCTCGTCAGCATGGCTTGCAGCCATCAAATCAGGAACACCTCAAAAAGACCTCCTCAGTCAGAGCAACCATCCAAACCCCAGGGGCCATGAGATAGCCTCGTCTGTCATCACGCAAACCTTTCTCACGGGCATCGATGGCTCGGTAATTGTGAGGGCCGACCAATTTCCTCGAGATGGCATGGTGCAGTCCTTCACAACAACCGACCGGCAGCTCTCTTTCAAGACTACGAACACCTTTGGCGGCAAATTTGACATTGTAGGTGACAGTGGCGGAGACAAGTCCGGGAACATCGCCTGGAATGGCGATGAGCAATTGGAGATCAAGATCGCTCCCTCAGCCGAGTTGAAGGGATTTGGGGTCCGTTGGTCCCGCGCCAGGATTGCTATCAAAGGATTTGACGAAAATCCCTCTGCGGTAATTTCATCGGCTGACCAAAATTCGGCGTGGGATGAGGAAAGCAAGACCTTAACCATCAAGCTGCAATGGGACCATGGAGAGGGCCGGGAAGTTAACTTCCTCAATCCTACCGCAACCCGAGGAAAAACCCTGACTTTCAAATTCAAGGGTGACACGCCCGGATGGAAAACGAGCTTCACTGGATTCCACTACCGGCCCGGTTAGGTTAATAGCGTGATTTAAAATCAAGGGCGTTCGATCGTTACTTTGACGCGAAAAAACAAAGGCCGATCTTCGAAACCTTCACCGGGGTGGAATTCCTCAATTACATTGGCGGAATCAAGTCTCCGCGACAGTCTTACCATCTGTTCCTGCGACCATGATTGTAGATCTGTCGAGCTCTCAACCTCAACTCTCGCATCATCTGCATTAAGTTTTCGGGTGATCTCAAACCGCCCGTATTGATTCAGACCTGAAGTCAAAATGGCGTATCCCAGTGGGTCAGTATTATCTTGATAAGGCGACTTGTCTGCAACGCCAGGGCTTCCATTCTCCACCGAACTCGGGCGCCATGCTTCAGGCCCATTCGGGACCCTGCCACGAAGCGTCAGGCTCCTCCCACCTCCATCCGCACTCTGCGGCCATTCCCCCTCGTCATTATAGGAGACCGTCCAAAGAATTTCCCCTTCAACAGTTTCCAATGAAAACTGATCTCCTCCATTTCCAAGCGCGCCCTCATAAACCCCGGCGAATCCTACCCCGGGATAAGCAGAGGCAAAACTATCCGCATTTCTAACCAGCAGCAGACTCTCACCCGGTCCAAGCTGACTCATCCCGGAATCCTCAAACAAAAAGGAGATGCCACCTGAGATTCGAAGATCATTCAATGAGTGTGTAATCACACCCTGATTTGCTATTTCCAAAAACTCAGCACCTCCAACCGGGGGGTGATACATGATCTCACTCACGACCAAATCCTCTCCTCTTCCTTCGGGCTGAAAGAGAGCTTCCGCCAAAGCCGACCAGTCGCCGTCTTTCAAAACACGGGCTTTCACCAGAGTCCCACCATCAATCAAAATCGGCTCACTCGTCGTCGTTTCCTTGAAAGCCAAAAGCTCCAGGTCAAATCCCATATCAGAAGATCCAATCGCTCCCTGGTGGACTTCCAGCGCGAGAACATTGTTTCCCTCGACCAGGGCGTCCGTTGGAATTTCAAATTCAAGAAACGCTCCTTCATTCGTCGTCGTGTTAGCCAACGTCGCAAACCCGATGTTTCCCGCCGAGTCAAATCCCGACCTCACCACTTCAACCCCGTTGAGATAGACTATAGCCCCATCATCACGAAACAGTCTCAGCACGAGTTCATCAATATCATCCACCTCGTCAACCTGAAATCTATGTCGAAAGTATGTGGTGGGATGTCTTGAATTAACATCATCACCGTAACTCACGACTGTCGCAATCTCCCGACCTGTGATCGAGCCATAGCCGAGAGGTGACAACCCTGTCCCCCAAAGATCATCATCAAATTCGGGATGTTTCCAGTTCCGGGAGTCATACGAGGGAAAGCCCTCTACGATATCGCTGCCTCCCAAGTCTTCACCATTATCGAGAAATCTCCAGGAACTCCCGAGACTCACCAAAACCAAATCCTCGATGACACTTCCAAAGGCACGAGCTCCAGTCGAAAGCCCGCCTCCAGGCAAGCGGGGATCCGTCCCATCAGTGGTGTAGTAAACTGTCGAGCCATCGCCTGTATTCTCAAAGGTCACTTCGCTCCCAAGGGTCAACACCCCGCCATTTGAGGGCAGAAACATTGGCGCTTCGATATTCGGAAAGAGTCCCTGGGAGCGCAGCTGATTGATAAGTGTCAGGCCACGTGAAGGCAGATAATTGCTCCTGATATTGGTGATTTCTGTCAGCCAGTCATCGCGGTCATAGGGATCTGATGGGCGATGAAGGTCACCCCAGCGGGCCGATTCAGCAACAATGGCCCTGTCAAGACTCTTTGCATAACCATCAACCAGCGCAGTAGTTTTTGATGGGGTTAAAGCGCCCCGACCAAAAAGATGGCGATACGCCCGGTCTGCAAACAACTGACGATACTCCGCGTTATTTCGCAGAGCCTGGTGAATTTCCAAACAAGTATCGGCGACATTTTGGGTCGTGGAATTTCGACCAACCGACAAAAGAGACTCCTCTCCGTCCCAGCAATAAAAACGAAACGGACCGTGAGTCACCCGGTTCCTCATCGCATACACGTTGTTATCCACCCAGTCTTGATTCCCGATGAAGAAATTCACGAGGAGATAGTCCACGAAATTTTCAAGATCGAGTTTCTCCTGAATCCGGGAGTAGGTCACGGCGTTCTGCGGGGATCCTCGTACTAACGAAATCAACTCGATCCATCCGGCATTATCTCCTGCGGCAACCTGATGCCCCACTCCGCGACGCCATTTGATGACGTCATAGTCATCGTCATCCCCACCCAGATGACCTGCTGCCAAAAACTCATCCGGTCTTTCAACCGGATTATAGAGCCCCCAGTAATGCCCGTTTATATAGAGATGAACGAAATTTCCCGGAACGTAATCCTGTCCGGTGGCGGCCTGAAGGTCCCGTGCAAATTGATCGCGGAAATAGGTCGTTCGCGGCAATGAGTTCCCCCCTCCGGACAAAGCCCGCCATGGACTCGTCCAAGCCTTTCCATTTCCAGATCGAAGTATCAATCGGTCAAACTCATCCACCGGAGCCCCATCGAACAATGGGGCGTCAAAATTTGCGTCACCATATTCCGAACGAAAATAGAGGCGAAACGATTTCTTTAACATCTCGGGAAACCGATTCCATCCACCATGCATTCTCAACCCGCAGTTTGCCTGCATGCTCGATCCAGTTGCCGGGTCAAGATACTCAATGGATGCCGGTCGCTCCCAGGCACGACCTCTTTGCGAAGCATTGATGTGTAATCCATCCACCGGATCAAAAAGCTCGTCGGCATCGACCACCAACGACAAGGTTGGGATCGCTTCCAGGGAATCTTCAAAGTCGAAATCCACTCCGTCGGAATCAATCAATGGCAGACTGGCAAGAACGTCGCTCCCAAATCCATACTTGGATAAGGCTCTCACCGGATTCGACTGCACTCCTACATTGAGACCGGGAATCCATGCCGGCGGAAAGTTCGCGGGAGACGACGACTGGGACGCGACTTGGCCGGCAAAAAGATAAGTCACCGTATCAATATCAGTCGGCTCAAACCCCTCCCTAAACCCGCGCGCTCTCAAGATGGTGGTGGTGGAAATTTCCAGCGGGCCGCTATAAAGAATCGCCTCCGCATTACTCGCCCCAGGTTCCGAGCCATCAAGAGTATAGTAGATTTCTACGCCCGGCGTTTCTGAAGAAATCGCTACCGTCTGGGTGCCTGAATAAAATCCTCGCGGGACACTAAACTGCGTATCAGCCACAAATCCTTGCACGATTTCACTGGTATTGATCCCCCCTGGGCTGGGCTCCGGAAAGTAGCCGGTTTCATCTCCAAACGGACCAAACGAAACATCGCTTCGTTGCCTTGGATAATTGATCAATTGCAAAGTCTCCGCGACAGGATTACGAAAATGAACAAAGCCGCCTGCTGATCGGTCCAACGCAAATCCCGTCGCTAAAACGCCATCACGGGCAATTTCCGAAGCATCGACCACGAGGTATTGCCCGGCATCCAACAACAACGATGGAAAGGTAAATACCGAGATCGGATTCTCCTGGTCGCTCAGTTGGTAACCGGCAAGGTCGATGGCGAAGGGATTGGGATTCCAGATCTCGATCCAATCCGGAGAAGCCCCGTCGCTTCGGATGAGCGTCTCACTGTTCGACGCCATAAATTCCGAGATTCTCGGCTCAAGTGGAATGCCATCGACGATCACCGCCACGGATCTCGAAACTGTGCCAAATTCGCCGGTTGCGATGAGCTGATAAACCGAACTCCTGACGGGAGAGACTTCTCTTTGACCATTGGGCTCCACAAAACCCTCCCCCACCAAAATGACCTCGCTCGCATTGGCAGTCTGCCAAGACAAGGTGACGGACCGGCCGGCCGGGATGCGGTTGTTGCTGACCGCAAAGGAGGTGATTTCGGTCTTGGGGAGTTCACCGCTGAATACGCGGACTTCACCAAGGTGAATCACATAAATTCCAGAACCGGGGTTGGTTTCGCCATTTTCCAGCCCCACCCTGATCGTGCGCGCATCAATCCCGGGAGGAATCTCGATAACCGTGGTCCCTCCAATCCCGGGGTCTTCCACCACCTCGTCAAATACCGAATCCCCCTCTTCATCAAATAGACGAAGGATGGTTCCGCTCAAGCGGCCACCGCAGCAATCACCACGCATCTGCAATTCGACCCTGGAGATAGGATGGGAATCCTCGAAAGTTAATTGCCAGGCGTTATTTGGGGTGATTGAGTCAGTGTGCGAAAAAGTTCCGGGATCTCCGTCGATCGCCCTGGGGGCGGGAAAAAGACCGTTCTGCCATTCCGTGGTTTGCGATGCTGTTCCCAGATCAGTAATCTCAAGAATCTGCCCGCAGGTCTGCCAGGTGAGCGCAATCAACGCCAGAATCGATGTCCTTAAATTCCCCATAAAAGCTACCTCCCAACCTACAATCACCATGGTAAGGGAAAAGGAGTAAAATTGATTCTCAAAGATTTCATCAAAATTGGAATCGGGAGGTTGATACCGCGATTGATCCACTGAAGACAGAATTCCATTCGACATGACCACACTTGCCAATCTCCGATTCATTCTCCTTTTCGCCCTCTCAACACTCGCTGGGACTGCCACTCCAAACCGCGGGCTTTGGTTCTGGGGCAGCACCACGATTCCGGACGGAATCGGCGGGACCACCTCGAGTCCTTATGGCTCAAATCTAGTTGTTGGCAACGACCTCCTCGAGCGCGATTGCCTCGCATTCTTCAAGCTTCATTACGTCAAACGGATCTATGGAAGCTATGGCAATCGTCCCGTCTCCGAACAGGACACCATCGGCAAATGGAACGAAAAATTAGACTGCCTTGGAATCGATTCCCAGATCCTGATCGCAGGTTCCCTCGTCTCCCCCGCGGACTACTCCTACTATCTCAGCCGGGTCTCCAGCAGGCTCATCGACTTCAACAACGATTTTGCAGCACAGCCCGCCAAACAATTCGATGCCCTTCACCTTGATATCGAACCCCAGCAACAAAATGCCTGGAAAATTGGTAGCCCGGCAGTTCGACGCACATTCTTGCAGGACCTTCTCAATACCTACACCGCAATCAGAAATCATCTCAATAGCAACGGGTATCCCGACATGCCCATCTATGCTGACATCCCCTTCACGTGGGACAAGTTCCCGGGCTCGATTGGCTGGGCGGACGCCGCTGATCGTGACAATTGGTTTCTCGATCTCAAAGCAGTTCTCGATGGACTTTCCATCATGACCTTCTCGAAGGACACCGCTCCGGAACTTGATATCGCGACCGCATTCGAACGCTCCGGCGCACTCGATGGCTTCTCGAGGATCGGAATTCAACCTAAAGTCGGCATCGTCGATCCTCCCGAAATAATCTGGCCTGATTACCCAACCTTCAACAGCGTTCTCAACGATCTCGAGGCCTTGGTTGAGCCCGGGGAAACCACTGACATCGAGAACCTCGGCTTCTGGCGCCATGCCATCGATTCCACGGGCCTTGGTTACACCTTGCGCAACCGCGGGCTTTGGTTCTGGGAACAAAACTCATTCGAGGACGACACGGTCAGCATTTACGACGGACTCAGCGTGGTTGGTCAACCGATTCGCGAGGATGAAGCAATCGACTTTATGAGCAATCGACAGGTTCGCCACCTTTACGGTGAATACACGAACCGCCCCGTCACCCAGCCGCTCGTCATTGCAGCGTGGAACACAAAACTACACAATGCCTGTATCAACTCCGAGAGCATCTTCCGGGGAAACGCAACCGATCTGCCTTCCCTTAAAGTCGAACTGCTCGATGATATTCAGAACTCCTTCATCAATTTTATGGACGCCATGGGATCGGACACACCGTCCAAATTCAAAGCGCTTCGTCTTAGACTCAGCCCTCAATATGACTTCTCCTGGACCGCTGGAACTCTCTCCTTTCGCAGAATCCAGCTCAACAACATCCTGGATATTTTAGGCGACGCGCGCGCTCTCCTTGACACGACAGGATACTCCCATCTCCCTCTCAATGCCGACATCGCTGCAGACTGGGACCTCCTACCCGTCGACGGAGGGCTCATTGGATGGGCCAATGCCGCTGATCGTGACACGTGGTTCGCAAATCTTCACCAAATTGTCGATAGCATCTCACTCCTGTCCTTCGACCAAGTAACTCCGGCATCCATCGAGTCCATCACAGATCACGAGCGGGCCACGGTTCTCCCAACCAAGGCTCGAGTCGGCATGAAATCCGATATCGGTCTCACAGGTATCTGGCCAACCCTCACATCCTTCCAAAGCGCCAAGGCTTCAGTCGAAAACAGTGTCGGCCCCGCTGAGGCACTGGACATCGACAGCTACGCCCGATGGCGTCATTTCGAGGAAAAAGGTTCTCCGGTGATCAATACCGGAACCGGTCTGAATGCCACCTTCGACTTCGCGAGACCAACCCGCCCGGTGATCGTCATCGATATCGATCCCAATCACCTCTACCTTGTCCGGTTCAGCGAGAACCTCCGACACATGAAACACGGCCGGGAGATTGCCCGTCTTCGCACCACCTCCCAGAAAACAGAACGAATGACAGTTCCCGTTCAAACCACAGGAAAACAAGGATTCTGGATGATCGAAAGAATTCAGGATTAGTGTTACCGAACTAAACTGTCTATTTGCAACACAAAGGCAGAACCTCTCCACGGTCGACTCTCACCTGGTAAATTACAGCTTTATGATCCGACCGATTTACTCCGTTCCTGGGAGTTGTTCCCACCCGGCGATGATTCCAGAAATCATCGTTCCAGCAAAACCTCATCACCCAAGACCACCATCTCAACCGAACCCTTCAGCGTCTTATTCAGGAACGGGGTATTGGAACTCTTGGACTTCATAAATTCCTTGGTAAACGTGGTCTCCTTGTTCGGATCAAAGACAATCAAATCAGCAGGCTTTCCTTCGGCCACTTCGGCAACCTCCAGCCGCATCATACGACGCGGTTCGGCAGAGTAACGTTTCACGATTAAATCCCAGCCGAATTCCCCCGTCGCAATAAAACGATCGTGCAGTGAAACCAAAGCGGTATCCAGGCCTGTGATGCCATTTGGAGCATCCACAAAGGCCTGCGATTTTTCGAACTCAGTGTGTGGTGCGTGATCGGTCGCAATGATTCGGAATACACCATCTTTCAGGCCTTGAAGCAAAGCCGCATTGTCATCGCGGGTCCGAAGCGGAGGATTCATTTTGTAGTGCGTATCATAGTCGCCAATGTCCTCGTCCGCGAACATGAGATGGTGCGGCGAGACCTCTCCCGAAACTTTCGCACCCCGCTCATCCCGCCACCAACGAATCGTCTCCATTCCGATGGCCGAACTGACGTGCTGGATGTGTAAGGTCGCGCCGGTCGCGTGAGCCAAACGAATATCCCGGTCCATACAAATCTCCTCGGCCAACGCCGGAGTTCCCTGAATACCCAGTCGATAACTCACCGGCCCTTCATTCAAAGCCCGCGGTCCACAAAGCTGGGGATCCTCGCAATGACTCGCAAAAAACATGTCGAACTCCGTCCCATATTCCATCGCCCGCTTCAGCAATGCCGCATTGGGAACCGCATCACCATCATCAGTCAACATCAGAACTCCTGCTTTCTTGAGTCCGGCAATCGGAGCCATCTCATGCCCGGCACGATCCACGGTAATGCAGGCCGAGGTCAAAACAGGAATGCGGCACTTCGCTCCCTGCTCAAGCACCCGCTTGACCACCGTAGGTGAATCGACCGAAGGCGAAGTGTTCGGCATCATGACCACTCCCGTAATTCCACCATTGATGGCCGCCTCCGTGCCATCAAGAATCGTCTCCTTCTTCTCCTGGCCCGGCTCACGGAAATGAACGTGGGCGTCAAACATCCCCGGCATCACGATTTGCCCGCGGCAATCGATTATCCGGGCTCCCTCGGGAGCATCGATGACGCCAACGGCCTTGATCATACCATCAACAACCCAGACATCGGCGCGTTGGGGGGCTTCGTTTTCTGTTGCGACTTCGCCGCCTTGTAAAAAGAGATTCATGAATGTTCGTTCTTAAGGTCTGGTTTCAAGCCAAAGAGCACGGCCATACGGGCCGCGATTCCGTTTTCCACCTGCTGTGAGATGAGACAGCGATCATAATCAAGCACCCCATCGCAAAGCTCGACGCCACGATTGATCGGTCCCGGGTGCATCACGTAAATGCCTTTGTCGCTGATCTCCTTGAGACGGTCCTCGGTGATTCCGAAGACCGAGTGATACTCACGGTCACTGGGATAAAAGGGCGCATCCTGCCGTTCCTTCTGAACCCGGAGCAAATAAACCGCATCCGGCCCCCAGGACATGGCCTCTTCGTAGTTCGTAAAACGTTTAAAACGCGTCTGCGGCACCAGACTTCCCGGTCCGCAAAATGCCACCTCGACTCCAAGCTTGTCCAAAATCGTACTCGTCGAACGCGCCACCCGGCTGTGCAAAATATCACCCATGATCACCACCTTGCGTCCCTCCATCTCGGGATAAACTTCCCTTAAAGTAAAAGCATCGAGCAAAGCCTGGGTCGGATGGGCATGCGCTCCGTCACCCGCATTGATGACCGAAGCATTCGTCTGCCGTGCAATCGCCGCAGGTTGCCCCGCAAGCCGATGGCGCACCACAATGTAGTCCGCCCGCATCGCTTGCAAGGTATCGATGGTATCCCGCACCGACTCCCCTTTCGTCACCGACGAGTGCGGCACGTCGAAGATTGTGACATCAGCCGAAAGACGTTTTGCCGCGACTTCAAACGAGGACAGCGTCCGCGTGCTGGGTTCATAAAACAACATCAGAACCGTCTTCCCCTTAAGGGCCGGAACTTTCTTAACCGAGCGAGTGAAGAGGTCTTTGAACGGCACCGCTTGATCGAGCAAATGAATGATTTCCGCGCGGTCAAGTGAGCCAATATCCAGGAAATCTTTTCGGGCCATAAGCTTCTTTTTTATTGAGCGATAATTTCGACGGAGTCCTTGCCGTCAATTTTTTCCAAACTGACATCAACACGATCCATTCGATCAGTCTTGAGATGTTCACCAACAAACCGAGGCTCAACCGGAATCTCCCGATGCCCCCGGTCAATCAAAACCGCGAGATCAACTTTGGCCGGACGTCCGTAATCAAAAAGCGCGTCCAATGCCGCCCGGATGGTGCGACCGGTGAAGATCACATCGTCAACCAGAACAATATGCGAACCATCAACCGGAAAATCAATCGAGCTGCTTTGAAGCGTCGGATTGCTGCTCAGATGCTCGTAGTCATCGCGGTATAGCGAAATATCCAGAACCCCAAACCGTGCTTGCGCTCCCTTTGCGACCAGCTTTGCAAAGACCCGCTCGGCCACCTCATCGCCACGACTTCGAATCCCTACGAGGTCAATCGCATCACCACCGGCAGCCAAAAAAATCTCATCCGCCAGACGGTCAATGGCCGCCGAGATGGCTACTGGATCGAGGGCAATACTCATTCGGTTGGGACGATGCTAGAAAGTGCCGTTAGAAATGCAAGCGACCAATGTCAGCACGACGCTGACTACCATCAAAGGTGACTTTGGCCGCCTCGGCGTGGGCCTTCTCCACCGCAGCTTCGCGAGTCTCACCACCAGCTACAATCGCAAGAACACGACCTCCGTTCGTCGCCCACTCGTCCCCTACCTTCTTGGTTCCGGCATGATAGATGCGGGCGTCTGTAACCGAGCCCAAACCGCTTATCACATCACCGGCCCGGGAAGATTCGGGATAACCCGCAGAAGCCAAAATACAACACACCGACCAACCTTCGCTGAACGAAAGCAATTCGGGCTTCAGATTCCCTTTCGCTCCCTCCAGGCAAAACTCCGCAAGATCACCCGAAACCAAAGGCATCACCGCCTGACACTCAGGGTCTCCAAAGCGGCAATTATACTCGATGATCTTGGGGCCGTCCTCCGTAAGCATCAGCCCGAAGTAGAGAAAACCCTTATAATTCAGCCCATCCTTTTCCAGACCAGCCACTGTCGGCGCGACAATTTCTGTCTCGATCCGCTTCATCAATTCGAGATCGGCCAGCTGTCGACTTGCCACCGCGCCCATGCCTCCCGTGTTCGGCCCCTCGTCACCTTCACCAATACGCTTGTAATCACGGGCCGGAGTCAGGATGAGATAATCGGGACCACTGACTGCCGCGAAAATCGAAATTTCGGGGCCGACCAAACACTCCTCCACCAGAAGTCGTCCGGGACCAAATCTCCGCTCAACCATCACCTCCTGTAAAAATTCCTCGGCCGATGCCTCATCAGGACAAACTGCGACACCTTTGCCTGCCGCGAGGCCGTCGAACTTCAAAACCGTCGGATACTTCCCGTCAATCGCGGACCGCGCCTCATCGACATCCGCGCATCCCCAAGCAGCACCCGTCGGAATCTCGTGCCGCTGCATGAACTCCTTCGCAAATTCCTTCGATGCTTCCATCTGCGCCGCCGCAAACGGCGGGCCCCAGCAAGGAATCCCCACCTCATCACATCGATTCGCAAGACCAGTTCCCGTTACCAAATAACTTTCTTCTCCAGCAACACAAAGATCGATCCCCGCCATCGTCATCCAGGAAATCAAAGAATCAAGATCATGGGCCTCCACCGTCCCGGCCCCTTCGATTTCATGAATCGCCTCACTCCCTGGGAAACAAAACACCTCGGGCTGGCTGGCCGATTCACGGAGAGCCCGAATTAGGGCATGCTCACGTCCACCTTTTCCGACAACGCAAATTTTCACGCCCTCGAAATAGCGCACCTCAGCCCCTTTGACCAAGGAAACAATGGAGATTCTCTCTTGCCAATTTCGCTTCCCCCCTTCCAAATCCACCCGACATGGCAAATTCTCCCGCACTCGTCGTTCTCGCCGCTGGCATGGGTAGCCGTTACGGCGGCCTCAAACAAATGGACCCCATGGGTCCGAATGGTGAAACCGTCCTCGATTACTCGGTGTTCGACGCCATCCGTGCCGGATTCTCCAAGGTGATTTTTGTCATTCGTGAAGACTTTGCCGAAGCCTTCCGCACCACCGTCGGGTCGAAGTTTGCCGATCAAATCGAGGTCGCCTACGCCTTCCAAAAACTCAACGATCTTCCCGGAGAATTCGCCGTTCCCGAAGGACGCGAAAAACCCTGGGGCACCTCCCACGCCATTCTTGCCGCACGCGACGAAATCGATCGCCCCTTCGCCGTCATCAATGCTGACGATTTTTACGGAGCCGACGCCTACCAAAAAGCTGCCGGATTCCTGACCAGCGAAGATCCAGGCCGTGACAACAGTGGCAAGGCCCGCTACGCACTCGTCGGTTACCACATCGTGAACACCCTTTCCGATCACGGCGCCGTCAATCGAGGCATCTGCCAAATCGACAATGGTCTGCTCAAAGGTGTCGAAGAAGTGGTCGAAATCTCCCGCAAGGACAATGACCAAATCGAAGGCCGCGGACTCGATGGCAATGCCTGCCTCGTCGATGAAAATGTCGTTGTTTCCATGAACCTTTGGGCCTTTCCCGTTTCCTTCCTCGCCGAACTCATGGACCACTTCACCCGGTTCCTCGCCGAACGCGGGACCGAGCCAAACAGCGAATGCTACATTCCAACCGTCATCGACGACCTTATTCATCGCGGCGTTGCCGACTGTCACGTCCTCGAAACATCATCCTCCTGGTTCGGCGTCACCTACCCGGAAGATAAGCCGCACGTTGTCGCCAGCATCGCCGCTCTGATTCGAAATGGCGACTATCCAACGCCGCTGACTTAGTTTGAAGACGAAATCCGCGAGTGCCCCGGACAGCAGTTCGCGAAGATTTTCTTAATACCCCGTGGAATCGCCATGCAAGCAGGGGAATGGGGACTGCAAACCAAGTCCATTCATCCCACGTTTGGAGGACTGTCAGTGTGTTCGGAACTCCGCCAAAGAGCTTTGAGCGTCAAGTTCCGGGCAACCCCATCCAACCGATCTACCTAATAAGGCCGATGCCGGGTTTCATTCCCTCACGGAAAAAAGGAAACCCGCTAATCTGTTAGGATTAAGCGGGTTATAAAGTACGCAGACTGGGACTCGAACCCAGGACCAATTGGTTAAAAGCCAACTGCTCTACCAACTGAGCTATCTGCGCATTTCGTTGGGTTTGAAAGCACCGAACCGAAATCCGGCGCGGCGGAGCTTTAGGATGACTCGAGATCTTTGACAAGTGAATCTTTACACTTTTTTTGCCAAAGGACTCCGTTGCACTGGCTGATCCCCGGCATTATAGCATCTCCCGTGAACGCCGGTTCTGCAAAAGAACAGTGGCGGGGTATGTCCCTGTCCACCTGGCAAACCATGCCCGGGATTGGCGACAAGCCTGCAATCCTGGGAGGCTGTGACACCGCCGCACAAGGATATTTGTTGGCCTCGCTTCTCGCCGACCGAAAATCAACGTCACAGGGAAGAGTCTGGATCTTTGCCCCTCATGCCCGCCGGCGGGATCACCTGGCCGAAGAATTTGCCTTCTGGAAAAGTCCTGCTCTTTTGCTAACCGATCCGACGATAATCGTTGAGGAGGAATTGACAGACCCTGATCGCGAGGCCGAACGGGTCGCCACTCTCCATCGCATCGCAAAAGCGCCTTCCGCCCCCGTCATACTCTCGAGAGCTTCCTGGCTGTCTCCGGCCCCGCCCTTGTCTTCCATCGACGAGACCGAACTCTCCTTGAATATCGGCCAGGAAATTTCACCGGAAGATCTCATCGATTGGCTTGGCGAGCATGAGTTCGAAGAACACCCTCAAATATTTCAACGTGGCCAATTTGCCCGCCGGGGTGGAATTCTCGACTTCTTCCCTCAGCAACTTTCCGACCCCATACGCATCGAGTTCTTTGGAGATGAGATTGAATCGATCCGCGAGTTTAGCGTCGAAACTCAAACAACCACGCGAAAGCTCGAGTCGATCGAAATCAGCAAGGAAAGCGAGATTGCCGGGGATCCACTTTCAAGTTGGCGAGGCCCGGATGATCTGGTCATCGCACTCGATGAGGATGACAGGGAAATCGCTGACATTCTGATCAGCGACGGCCCCAACGAAAATTGGAGCGCGGACCTGCAACCCTCTCCTGCGGCTGGATTCGAAGCCGGTGATTTTGTGGTCGCCGAATCAAGCCGGGCCCTCTTTCTGGAGCAACTGGACGAATGGATCCGCGAAGATTGGCAAATCGGACTGGTGGCGCCAAGCAAGGCCGAACGACATCGCTTTTTGGAGATCCTGGAACGGGACGAGACCGATTTCAATTTCGTAGAAGGGCGGCTCGCAAAGGGTTTTGTGGCACCCAATCAGAAATTTGTAGTCCTTTCGACTCTGGAGATCTTTGGACGTCAACATCTTCCCGGAACCCGGGGTAAGGAAAAACTCACCCATCAGCGGAATGCTGCCGCGATCGCCGGGGTCCACGAGCTCAACGAAGGCGACTATGTCGTCCACGCGGACTATGGCATTGGAGAGTTCATCGGGCTCATTGACGGCGAAGAAGGACAGGAAGAGCTCGGAATTGAGTACCAGGATGGTGCCACTCTGCATGTCCCCATTGACCAAAGTCATTTGGTGTCGCGCTATGTGGGAATCGGCGGGGGCAAGCCCAGGCAAAACAAGCTCGGAGACAAGAAATGGAAAAAGGCCCGCATTACAGCCGAGGCCGCCGTGATGGACTATGCGGCCCAGCTGCTCCGGCTTCAGGCCGAGCGTGACGCCAAGTCTGGCCACGGCCATGCTCCGGACGGTCAATGGATGCAGGAGTTTGAAGCCTCCTTCCCTTTCACCGAGACTCCAGACCAACGTCGAGCCATCGAAGACACCAAAATCGACATGGAATCTCCCCGCCCGATGGACCGCCTCATCTGTGGTGATGTCGGCTTTGGCAAAACGGAGGTGGCCATCAGAGCGGCTTTCAAGGCCGTCACGGGAGGCACCCAGGTCGCGATCCTGGCGCCCACAACTGTTCTGGCGGAACAACATTGGCGCACCTTCAAGGCTCGAATGAGCGATTACCCGATCGAGATCAAGCTCTTGAGCCGGTTACAAACACCCGCTGAAGTACGAGAAACACTTGAAGGATTGCGGGAAGGGAATGTTGACATCGTTATCGGAACCCACCGACTTCTCTCAGCGGGAGTTGAATACCAAAAAATCGGATTACTGGTGGTTGATGAAGAGCAGCGCTTTGGAGTCCGGCACAAGGAAATCTTAAAAGAACGATTTCGACTGATCGATGTTCTCACTCTCTCGGCCACTCCCATTCCACGAACGCTGTATCTTTCATTGATGGGTGCCCGGGACATGTCGACGATTGACACCCCTCCCCCCAACCGGCTTCCGGTACAAACTTCAATTTGTGCATACGATGAGCGATTGATTCGAAATGCCATCCGGCGCGAACTAACGAGGGGCGGCCAGGTCTTTTTCCTGCACAACCGGGTCGGCACAATCGAGGGAATGAAGGAGAGAATTGAATCACTTGTACCCGAAGCCAAGGTCGTTGTTGGTCACGGTCAAATGGATCGTGAGGATCTGGAACATGTTATGCATCAGTTTGTGGAGGGAAAGGCCGACGTATTGCTGGCGACGACCATCATCGAAAGCGGGATCGATATTCCCAATGCAAACACGATCCTCATCGACCGTGCCGATCGGTTTGGTCTCGCGGACTTGTATCAACTTCGGGGTCGGGTCGGGCGTGCCGGAAGACGGGCATACGCCTTGTTGCTGCTTCCAAGCGATCTCATTGCCGGCGGAGACGCTCGCAAGCGGCTTAGCGCGATCAAGCAATACACGGAACTGGGGTCGGGATTCAAAATCGCGATGCGGGATCTCGAGATCCGGGGAGCCGGCAGCTTGCTCGGAACCAAGCAATCGGGTCACATTACCGCAGTCGGCTTTGAGCTGTACTGCCAACTCCTCCAGCAGTCGGTCGAACAGCTACAGGGTAAGAGCCCGGGAAAGAGAGCCGACACCCAGGTCAGGATCGACTTCATGGTTTACTCAGAAAGCACATGGACGGGTGAAAAAACGAAGGTCCCGGCGTTTATCCCAAGAACCTACGGTTCCGACCCCGAAATGAGAGTCGCAGCATACCGCCAACTCGCTTCGGCCCGGACCGAAAAGGAGATCAAGGGGATCGAAAAAGACTGGCGGGACCGATTTGGAAGGTTCCCCGACCCCGTGAAGAATCTCATTGAGACAAACCGTCTTCGCGTTATCGGTTCATCAAAGGGTGTGCAAGTTGTCGAAATTAACAAAGACAGGTTGATGCTGCAGCGAAATGGCGAGTATATTCTTCCCCCCGGCGGAAAGTTTCCCCGCTTGAGTTCACGGCAGACCAAGGATAAACTTCTCGAGGCGGTTCAGCTGCTCAAAACCCTCTAAAAATACGAATCCCCCATGTTTTCAAGCTTCACAAAAGCAATCGTCTTTGGAATGGCCTTGGTTTTGCCTGCATTCACGCAAGAACCACCTCCTGGAGCCGAAAATGAGCCAATTCGACCTCCGCAAGGCCCCCAACTGGTCAACAAGATCGTGGCCAAGGTGAATGGAGACGTGATCACCCTCAACGAGCTCATGATCAAAGTGGCCCCCAGCCAATCGGTTCTCATGTCGAGATACCCACGCCGGGGACCGGCCTTTCAGAAGCAATTGAAAGAGCTAAAGTCGTCCATCTTGGACGAACTAATTGATCGTGCCATTATTTTCACCCAGTTTAAAGATCGTGTGAATTCTTTCCCGGACCATCAAATCGAAGCCGAAGTCTCAAGAATCATTCAGAATGTTTACAAGGGAGACGAGGAACTTTTCAAGAAATACCTGAAGGCAACCCACTTGACCCGGGACCAGTTCAAGGAGCAACAGCGGAAGGAATTACTCGTCCAGATTGTCCGTTCCCAGCACTTTGGCGATGTCGCAGTCCCCAAAGAAAAAGAACTTCGCGAGGAATACGAGCGCTGGAAAATCACGAATCGCGATCGAACCAAAGATGTCGGGACCTACCGGAGAATTTATATCCATAAGAACCGCGGAGGAGGCCCCCTGGCCCAACTCCAGCTTGCCGAGGAGATTGTAAAGAAACTCAAAAACGGGGGAGATTTCAATGAATTGGCAAAAGAACATTCCAATGGCTCCCATGCCGAGCAAGGGGGAGTTTGGAAGGACATCCCGCGAACCGACCTCGCCATGGAATTTGGCACACTCCTCTTTGAAACCGAAGGAAATGAGATAATGGGCCCTTTGGAAGATCGGATTGGCTTCAACATTGTCCAGGTGATGGAGCGAAAACCCGGACCAGCGGAGCCCTTCGAAAAAGTGCGTGAGGAGATGAAACGCCGCGTGGTTTCAGAAAAGAAGAAATCCAATTACGAAAAGTGGATGAAAAAAATGCGCTCTAGCGCCGTGATCGAAAAAATGCTCTAACTGCTTATGCAGACAGCGGTTTACGCAGGTAGCTTTGACCCTCCGACAAACGGTCACCTTTGGATGATCAGCCAGGGACTCGAACTTTTTGATCGATTGGTGGTCGCGATCGGGCAGAACCCTACGAAAAACTATACTTTTTCCACCGAGGAAAGAATCGAGCTTCTCCAGGCCTCCATTCCCTCTTGTGAGAGGCTGACTATCACCCATTTCGACAACCGCTACCTCGTGGACTATGCCAAGGAGGTCGATGCCGAATTCGTCCTGAGGGGGATTCGTTCTCCCGGCGACTACGAATACGAGCGCGTCATGCGCCACCTCAACAGTGACATGGCACCCGACATCAATACCGTATTTCTCATGCCCCCGCGTGACATGGCGGAACTTTCCTCGAGCATGGTCATGGGAATGATCGGCCCGGAAGGTTGGGAAAAAACAGTGCGGCGCTACGTCCCGGCTCCGGTGTTCGACGCCCTAGAATCGAAGCATTCACAATAAGCGCCATGACCACCATCGCCATCGCTCTGGGAGCTTTCATCCTCTACCTGATCGCCTATCACACATACGGGAAATGGCTTGGCCAAAAAATCTTTCGCCTCGATGCCAAAGCGAAGGTGCCTTCAATCGAGCTGGAAGACGGAAACGATTATGTACCGACAGACAAAGGAATCGTCTTTGGCCATCACTTCACCTCAATCGCGGGAACGGGACCGATTGTGGGACCGGCACTTGCGGTGATTTGGGGTTGGGTTCCCGCCCTCCTCTGGGTGATCTTCGGCTCGATCCTGATCGGCGCGGTCCATGACTTCGGAGCACTCGTTGTTTCGCTGCGCAGCAAGGGCCAGACTGTCGGAGACATCGCCGGGCGGGTGATCACCAGACGGACGCGCATCCTGTTTCTGACCGTTTTATTTTTGGCGCTAACCATTGTGCTGGCAATCTTCGGTCTCGTTATTGCAAGCGTCTTCAAGAGCTACCCTCAGGCCATCTTCCCCTGCCTGATCCAAATTCCGCTCGCCGTAATCATCGGACTCACCCTGCACCGCAAAGGGGCCAGCATCCTCCTGCCGTCGCTCATCTCATTAGCCGTGATGTATCTCACCGTCGCCTTTGGTAACGTGGGGTTTTTAGGTGACTTCAACGAATATCTCGGTGGTGATCCGTCTGATCCGGACAGCAACGGCCTCCCGGTCATCGGCTGGGTCGTCCTTTTGCTGATTTATTCCTACGTTGCCTCCGTCCTCCCTGTTTGGACCCTTCTCCAGCCACGCGATTACATCAACAGTCTCCAGCTTCTCTCGGCCTTGGGTCTGGTTGTTCTGGGGCTTGCCACAGCGTCTTTTTTTGGAGGAGCTGCGCCGACCCCGGGGGCCGAGCGACCCACGTTGGAAATCGTTGCTCCCGCTTTTAACTTCTCTCCCGAAGGAGCTCCCTCGATCTTTCCGTTTCTCTTCATCACAATCGCCTGTGGGGCAATTTCAGGATTCCACTGCCTTGTTTCCTCAGGAACTTCCTCGAAGCAATTGAAGTGTGAGAGTGATGCCCAACTCGTGGGTTACGGCTCCATGCTGACAGAGGGATTTCTAGCCGTCCTCGTCATTCTCGCCTGCATCTCAGGGCTTGGACTGGGAACCGGCAGCGGCGAAAGCTTTCTCTCGGGTTCGGCAGCCTTTGAAGCGCGCTACGCCTCGTGGGATGCCGCGAAAGGTTTGGGGGCAAAAGTCGGAGCCTTTGTCGAAGGCAGTGCCAACTTCCTGAAGTCACTCGGGCTGCCTGCTGGATTCTCAATCGCTTTGATGGGAGTCTTCGTGGCATCATTCGCGGCTACCACTCTGGATACCGCCTGCCGCTTGCAACGATACGTCGTGCAGGAACTCGCCGGAACTCTGGCCCCGCGCCACCGCGTCGAGGGAAAACGAACCGGAGAGTATGTGGACGGCAATCCTCTCTTCTGGCTTACCAATCGTCATGCCGCCACTCTCTTCGCGATTACCATCGCTTTCTTCATCGCGCAACTGCCGGGAGGAGAAGGCCAAAAACCCGGCACCGGAGGGCTTCTTCTGTGGCCGCTTTTCGGCGCAATCAACCAACTCCTGGCCGGTCTTGCCTTCCTCGTGATCACTTTCTGGTTGAGACGCCGGGGTCTCCCCTATTACCTCGCCCTCATCCCGGGCATCCTGATGCTCATTCTTCCCGCCATTGCGATGTCCATGAACTTAAGAGACTTTGCCGACAATCACAGCTGGCTTTTGTTCGGCTTTGGTTTCTCCACGATCATCATCGAGGTCTGGATGATCGCCGAGGCGATTTCGGTCTGGAAAAAATCCAAGGGAATTCTCGAGCCGGGAACGACTCTCCCTCAATCATCTGACGAGGGAGGGAGATCGTGCTAGCCAGTCGTCACACAATCATTTCTTGACCCCTCGCAAGCACGCTCCTAGCGTCCCTCCAATAGTGAAGCAGAAGTTGCGGGCAATCTTTCTTCTGGTCTGCTGCCTTCTTGTGGCGGTGGGACCATTCAACGTGCTCCAAACAATCGCTTGGGGAAACATGCTCCACGACTACTCTTCGGAGCGCACTTTGTCCGAAGCTGCCGGGATGACTTTCAGCGGTGACTACCCCTGCGAAATGTGCCGGCGGCTAGCCCAGGCAAAATTTCAGGAGAGCGAAAACCAACGCCCAAAACCATTCCCGACCGAGGAGCGATTGAGCCTTCGATTGGACTTCAGTCTCGAACGGGAAGACCAAGACATCGATCTGCGTTGGCTCTTTGGTCTCGCCTCCCCATCGCCAGGTGAGTTGAACTCATTGCACCCGTCGCCGCGTTATCTGCGTGTCCCGACCCCTCCTCCGCAGGTTTAGAACTGCTGATTGGAACCTTTGAAAACAAGTGCCCCGGTATTCCGGAAGGGTACTTGTTAGGGGCTGAAAATAACGGCCCTTGACGGGTGTCCGCACAACTCCGTCACACAGCGGCTTCCCGTCTCCAAACCGCCTAATAACCCCATTGAGGGGTATTTGTCTTCTCCCTCAACTTGCTGAGGAAACCCGCAGTTCTTGCACCCCACTTTTTCCATGAAACGAATCATCGTTTTCAACTTTCTTCTTGTCTTTCAAATCGTCGCCTCCGCCAAAGAGCAACTTTTTTTCGCCCGTGAAACCCATCCACTGGAAATCTCGCCGGACGGTTCCCGCCTCTTCGTGGTCGATGCCCCCGGGGCACGCTTGTCTGTTTTCGCCACCGGCGCAGCACCAGTCCTGATCAAAGAGATCCCCGTCGGCCTCCTTCCGGTCGCAGTCCGACTCAGAGCACCCGATGAAGCCTGGGTGGTTAACGAACTCTCGGATTCCATTTCCGTGGTCTCCCTCTCGCAAGAAGTGGTAGTAAAGACCATCCCGACCGGCGACGAACCCGGTGATGTCGCATTCGTGGGAGGCAAGGCCTACGTCACGTGTTCTCGGGACAATCGCCTGGATATCATCGATCTCGAGACCTATGAAAAATCCGGCGAAATTCCGCTGGAAGGACTTTTCCCGAGATCCCTCACGAGCTCTTCGAACGGCACCCGGCTTTATGTCTCTTTTTTGATGACGAGCAACGGCACGACCATTCTTCCAAGGTCAATTGCGCCACCTCAAGAGGTTCCCGGGTGGGCAAACCCCGAACTACCGGAACCACCGCAGACTGGAAAAATTGTCACAACGGATCATCCTGAAATACCCTATCAAGTGCAGGACCATGATATCGCGATCATCGACCTTGCCGGCCCCACCACCAGCTACCGGGGAAATCTCGGAACCAACCTTTTCAACCTGACCATCTTGCCCGATGGCCGGATCCTTGCGCCCAACTCCGAGGCTCGTAATCTGATCATATTTGAGCCCGAATTGCGCGGCCGATTCACGCTCAGCCGACTGGCGATCATCGATGAAAACGAGGTTCGGCAACTGGATCTAAATTCGAATCCAGACCTGACTTTTCCAGAAATCGATCGCGAAGCTGCCACCACCGCAATGGCGCAGGTCATGTCCACCCTTCCTGAAGAAGACGGCCAACATGTCTGGCTTGCCGCATTCGGCTCCGACCGCCTCGCAAAACTTCGAATGAGCGATCTCATGATTACCGAACGAGTGGACCTCCGCAGCAATGATCAATCGATTGGGCGCAACGGCCAAACTGTGCGCGGTCCACGCGGCATGGCCATCCACCCGACTCTGCCACACCTCTACGTTTTTAATAAGCTTTCCCACACGCTCACCACGATCGATCGAAACCGCCTTGAGATCATTGCCGAGACGCCGGTTGGCTCGTCACCAGATCTTGCCCCCTCGCTCAAACTCGGGCGGGCTTTCCTGTTTGATGCCCGCCTCTCCGGAAACGGCTTGGTTTCCTGCGCTTCCTGCCACATCGACCTGGAGCGCGACGGAATGGCCTGGGATCTTGGAAATCCGAAGGGAGAAGTCTTTTCGGTGCCCGGAGCCTTCCTCTCGCTGCACGCCCCAAACATTTTCGAAGATCGCGAGATGCACCCGATGAAGGGCCCCATGGTCACGCAAACCTTGATCGGTCTCGTTGAGCAAACCAAACTGCACTGGCGCGGAGACAAGCCGGACATCCAATCATTCAACGCAACATTCCCCGACCTGCTCGCGGCGGAACGACTGGAGGAATCGGAAATGAATCTGGTTGCAGACTACCTCAACAAACTTCGACATCATCCCAATCCCAATCTCCAGCTTGATCGCAATCTCCCCACTGAACTGAATGGGGGCAATCCCGTCGATGGCATCGCTGTTTACACCCTTTTCGACAACCACTGCTCGTCCTGCCATCTCCTTCCCAGTGGCTCCAGCAACAATATCGATATCCCATCGACGGTCGGTTCATTCCAGCCTCTCAAGGACACGCCTTTTCGAACAACCTACCAAAGGATTCACTTCGATCCCACACCCGGCGGAATTTCGCCAAGCGGCTACGGCATTGGCTCGGACGGAAGTCTTCATGAACTCCCAATCGGACACCCATACTCGCTCCATATCCTGGATGATATCAACCGTCCGCCCGAAGTGAGACAAAAGGAAAAACGGGATCTCACGGCGTTCATTCTTTCGTTCGATAGTGGCACCGCGCCGGCCATCGGGCAAAGTGAAACTTTTGCCGCCCAAGACATTGGAAATGAGAAAAAACTATCACGCCTTGAGGTTCTCGAGTCTCAATCCTCTCTTGGTCAATATAGTGAAGTCTCGGTTGTTGCCCACGGTCTCATCAATGGTATTTCCAGATCCTTCCGTTACGATCCGGAGCTCGATCAGTATCACCCGGACCTGTTTGAAGAGCACCCCGCCTCGGCGACAAACCTTTTAGCGAGACTGAGTTCAACCGACGTGATCACTTTTACCGGAGTTCCCATCGAGGACGCCGGTCGACTTTCCACTGATCGGAATTCGAACCAAATCCCCGATCGTTCGGAGCCTCTTCCAACACTCCAAATCCAGCCTGGCGGGACGATCAACTGGGTCCAGTCCGCCAGCTCGTGGTATCCGGAAATCTCCACCGATTTTGAAAACTGGACCCCTCTGGCAACTCCTCGTCGTGGAGACAACGGCCTCTTCTTTCAGCCTCTGCCGAACAACGTCCGGAGGGGATTCCTCCGACTTCGTAACACCAATTAAAATCTAGAAAAATGAAAAACAAACGAATCAACATCATTGCAATACTACTCCTGACCACAAGCTGCCACGCTGCATCCATCGCTCCGCTTGGCGGGAATCCCGCAGGCGGAGAAGGCTACACCTACAACCTCGTTCTCGATGCAGCAAACAAGGACACCAGTTCCTTTCAAGGCACGGTTGGAAGCTGGAGCTGGGAAGACTCCCGCCTTCCCGGCGACAATACCTTCTGGAGGCACCAATCCGATTGGCTTGCCGTCACTTTGACCTCTGATTCCGTCCTCAGGATCCAGGCCGAACGGAATGATCCTGTGGCTGACATCAAACTCTTTCCTTCATTCACAATTTTCCGAGGAATTAACGACACAACGGAAGGCCCACATTTCGGATCAAACGTCAGTGATCTGCAATGGGAAGCGGGCTCGCAACTGCTCGAATACGTTGGGCATCACAACAACTCGGTGTCAGGAGAAATCGATGAAAGGATGACCCTCGCCGCCGGTGACTACACCATCCTCTTTGGCGGCAACGCCCGGTCAGAAATTGATGCCGTCAACGTGGCTTACAGCATGACCCTCACCGCAATTCCCGAGCCCGGATCATCATTCCTGATAGCACTTGGAGGCATTCTTCTGCTAAGGCGTCGTAATCGCTAAACTGATGAAACCCCTCATCATACTTTTCGGGCTGTCACTGTCGGCCTACGGACACCACGGACAGGATTTTCTGGTGACCATCGATGCCGGGAAAAATGATCCATGGGCATTTCGTAGTACTTTTGGTGGCGAATACACCGAGTATGCCAGCGGATACGAAAGCTCCGTGACCCAATCGATCGTCCTCGGTCTCCCTCACCGCATGACCTTCATATCGATCTTGCGCTATGCCGACGATGGCGCGGGATCGTGGAGTTCATTTTCGGCCACGCCCATGCTGCAATGGACCCTTCCTGATCTCGACCTGGAAGGACCGCTTTCGTCTCTTCGACTGGCTATCGCCGGAGGTTGGGAATTTCCGATCAACGGAAGCCACAAAGATGGTCACGATCACGGCTCGGCGCCCACGATGGATTGTTCGGGACTGATCGGAATCCCCCCGCTTTTCCAGGCGTGTCAAATGGCCAACCAAAATGCCGCCAATCACACTCATGGAGACGATAGGCACGGACACGATGGAATTCATCGCCACGGCGAAAGCCACGGATTCCTTCGCTTCGTGGGAGAACTGCGTCCGACTCCGAAAGATCGGATCGTGATCAACTCCATCACCGTATTCCCGGAGAACGACTCCCCGCAATGGGGATATGCCGCAGCTTACCGACACCGCTTCACAGATCGCTTTGCGCTGGGCCTGGAGGCCACCGGCGATCTCGACGCCAACGGCGAACACTTGCTCTTTCTCACCGGCACCTCTTATGTATCCCCGCACTTCACCTTGACCCTTGGAGCGGCGACCGGACTCACGGATGATTCACCGGACCTAACACTTCAGACGCTCTTGTCACTGCGCTTCTAGCGGTCATAAAAAACGGTCCTTCACGTGGAAGCAAAGGACCGTCTTGAAAAGGAGTATCCGCCGAACTTTCGGTCTAGCCAAAGATCGAAGTGATCGGTTTTCCAAGCTCGGCTTCCGCGCCGCCCAGACGGAAGGGACGCCCACTTGGGGAGCTGACAACCTGTGCGTGGTCGATGCCGAGGGCGTAACCGATGGTCGCGTTGAAATCCTGAATAGTAACCGGATCCTTGGCAACGCGGGCGCCGTTCTTATCGGACTCACCGTATTTTTGTCCGCCTGCGATTCCGCCTCCCGCCATGACAGCGGAGAAACAGGCCGGGTGGTGGTCACGTCCGGAGTTATGCTCCTCCACAATTCGTGGCGTGCGGCCAAACTCAGTGGCGATGACAACAAGGGTTGACTCAAGGAGTCCACGCTTATCGAGGTCACTCACAAGCGTCGAGAAGGCCTGGTCAAGAGTCTTGGCGCGGTTTTCAACGTTGGTAAAGTTGTCGTAGTGGGTGTCCCAACCTCCGTGGGAAACCTCCACAAAGCGGACACCGGATTCGACGAGACGACGGGCAAGTAGACATCCCTGGCCAAAACGATTTTTACCATAGGAATTTTGGACATTACCCGGCTCCTTGTTGATATCGAAAGCTTCGAGGTCCTTGCTCTGCATCAGCTTCACAGCTTCCTCATAAAGGCTATCGTAGGCTTTCACTGCTGGAGTCTGATAGTTCTCCTCAAAAGTCTTGTTGAGAGCATCTGCGATGGCGAGGCGCTTCTTGAAATCTTCTTCGCTGACAGATCCCGCACGGGTTGAGTTCTTTAACCCTTCATCAGGTCGGCCCAGAGGCACCCCTCCGAATTGAGCACCGAAAAAACCAGGTGAGGATACGGCAGGACTGGTATTGGCAGTCACAAAGCCCGGAAGAGTGGTATTCTTGCGGCCCTTCTGGCGAACAACCCAGGCCCCGATGGCCGGGTGAACGATGGTTCCACGGGGTGAATAACTCCGGTGAAGAAGGTACTGTCCCTGACTGTGGGCACCCTGTTTCGAGGTCATTGAATTGATGATGCACATCTTGTTCCCGATCTTGGCACTCTCAGGGAGATACTGGGAGATCTGGAAATCACCGGAGGTGCCGATCGACTCAACCGGCCCCTGGACTTCTTTATTTCCGGGCTTGGTATCGAAGGTATCGAGATGGCTCATTCCACCTCCCATATTGAGGAAGATGACGTGTTCGGCCTTTGCTCCGCCCACGTGTTTTTGACCGAAGGCAGAACCGGCAAGACCGGCTCCGAGCATGGGTGCGAGACTCACTCCGAGGTAGCTGCGCGCGGCGTTGATCATGAACTGACGACGGCCAAGCTCATCGACTTTGTTAAAATGACTGTTATCCATTGTTTCTGTTGGGTTCGGTTTTTGTGAATCTTTGTGTTTATTGGACGAACATGAATTCGTGGGTTTGGACGAGAGCGGCAACGAGATTTTGATAACTCTCTTTGCTTCCATCGATGACGTCACGCATGAGCATGTTCATCTCCGACTCACTCGGCGGGCGACTTAAAATGGCGTAGTAGATGTAACGTGCCTTGTCAGCTTCCGTGGTGCCCTTCTTAAGAGCGTCATAAACCGAGGCCCCGCTGTTGGCGACCACCATCTTTTCGACGTGACCATTCATGATTTCCAGAATCTGGGCGACGTTGGCTTCCTTGGTAGACGATTCGATCAATTCGCGATCCGACTGACCAAACTCACGCAGGAAGTGACCTGCGGGCGCCGGTGCGGAAAGCTCGGAGGCACGGGCAATTCCCTTTGCGGGTCCGGGACGAGACTTCGCAGCCATCATCATCATGTCTTTGGAGGCTGAAGAACCGCCACCACTGGACTTGATCTCTTCAAGCAAGGCCTCGGCATACTCGCGATATTTCTTGGGGTCTTCGATTGCGACAACTTCCTTCGCAAGATCCGACATGGTTTTTTTACCAACGAGAATTGGCTTATTGTTGTAGTAGATGTTGTTGCTGAATTTTCGCTTGGCGAGCTTGTCAGGATGCTCGGCGACAAGAGTCACGAGCGAATCCCACATTTGTTCGGCGCTCATCCGCTCCAGCTGGCGACCATTAAAGGCTTGGGGCACTCCGGCTTCGAAAGCCTTGGGATTTGCCGCAAACTGAAAGGTCTTGGTCAGGAAGAGGACGTTCTGGAAAGCCTTGAGGTCGTAATCAAGATCTACCATGAGGCGGGTCAGATAATTGGTCAGTGCCGGTGACGCAGTCTTCTCAGGCTTGACGTAAGCATCCACCGGGTAGGTCAGAGGGCTTCCCATGACTCGCTCCCACATTCGATTCACTGCGACATAATCAAAGTTGGGATTGTCTTTGGTCATCCAATCAGCGAATTCAACACGGGACTTCCCGCTGTCACGACGGTCGGAAGAACGGATCTTTTTTCCAAAGTGCGTCCGTCCACCAATCATCTCACCGGGATCTCCGTCCTTATACTGGTAGTCGCTTGGAAGTTTGATTCGACCGGCTCCCTGGTCGGCGATGGTGCCGTAGTGAATATTGTCGCGGAGCCAATAGAAGAGACGTCCAATGTCAGACCGGCGGAAATCTTCGTCATTGTAGCTCCGCATCGCTTTGTTCCAGACGCCGTCATTCATTTCGCGCTGACCGTGGGTGAATGCGGCCAGCTCGTAAAAGTCCATGCGCTCCCACTTGTTCGTCGGGCTATCGTGGCACTGGGCACACTCAAGACGCTCACCGGTGAAGATTTGCATGGTGATCGCGAGGTTGTCCAAAGGCATTCCCTTGTCCCGGATGTAGTAACCAACGGCCCCATTGCCGTCCTCCCAGGCGATTCCCTTCGCCGACACCAGACTGTGGACGAACTCGTCCCAAGGTGTGTTGTTGGCAACCGCCTGCTGAATGAAGTGCATGTAGGGAGCTGCATAAGATTCCGCACCGTTGCGGCTATTGTCTTTCGCGCGCAAAAGATCGAAAGTGTAGTTCTGCATGTGGCTGCGGTAGCCGTCGCTTTGCAGAAGATACTGGGTCAGCATCTCGCGCTTTTCCGGATCGTCGATCTCCAGAAAGCTTGACGCTTCTTCCAGTGTTGGAATCCGGCCGGCCGCCACCAGAAAGCTTCGGCGAAGGAAAGTTGGATCGTCAACGACCTTGGGCACAGAAAGCTTCTTGCGGCGGAAAATCTCGGCGACAAATTTGTCGACGTTGTAGGCCGCTTTCTTGAGTGCGGCAGGCGTTTTGAGGTCCTTCGTCGACTGGGCAGCCAGCGGAGCGGCAATGCCGCCGAGAAGGAGAGCACAAAGAAATTTACTCTTCATCATAATGGGAACGTATTGGTGATTGGGTTTGTTAGGAGGATTAGCGAAAAAACTAGGAAATTGAGGAGGTGCTGTCAAATCAGGAGATTTTCACACAGAACATCGCCCAAAGCGCGGATTTCAACGGGAAAATCCGCCCTGAATCCCCTCAAAATACCAAACCCAGCCCTCCCAACCTCCAAAAATCCACACCAAAGCCCCCAAAGCGAGGAACGGTCCGTAAGGTAAAGGTTGCCCAAACCCAACTCTCGCCACCAAAGCCGCCGCAATCGCAAACAGGCAACTCGTGAAAATTACGAAAATTACGGCAGGCCAACCCAAAAACGCCCCGATCATTCCGAGAAGATGAGGATCTCCCATTCCCATGGCCTCGCGCGGGATAACCACTTTGGTCGCCTTGCCCTCCAGAGACTTAAGATCCGCGATCTTCCAGGTCCGACCATCGATCTCCAGGTCGTCACAGCGGATCCGCATCTCCCTGGCCGGTTGACGTTTCCCATCGATCTTAAATCCATGCCCCTCAATGATCAACTGATCCGAAGGCCGGAAAAACAAATCGTCCCAGCAGTGGGCTTCCCCATTGATGACAAAGTGAAGCTGTTCACTATTCTCGTGACCTTCCTGCAACTTCCAATGAACCGCATCTTTAAAGTCTAATTTAAAGCGGCCAAAAATGACCTTTCCCAGCAAAACAACCATCAACAGTGATCCAAATCCTGATACCCAGCCGATTGCGGAAGCCTTCAAGCCGACCCAACCACTCTCCTCGATCCAGTCAAGCTCCTGTCCCGGAAGATCCAACAGCTTGGGCACCATAAAACTTCCGCCCAGAGCAATCACCGAACCAGTGGTCGTCCAGGACGTGGGAATAAGTTGATGCTCGGCATCAATAAAAGTCACCGTCACCAGAATAGTCAAAAGAACGATTGCGAGGATTGCGCTGACCATTGGCAGGGTCAGCCAAGCCGCCAAATAAAGACCTCCTGTCAGGACCTCAACCAAAAGATACCTGACCGCAATCGGGGCCTGACATGTTCGACACCGGCCTCGTTGAATCAACCAGGTGACGACCGGGATGTTCTGCCACGCCGGAAGACTCGTCTTACAACGGGGACAGAACGACCGCTTGGGATCATTCACCGAAAGCCCTCGTGGCAGGCGATGAATCGCCACGTTCAAGAAAGAACCCACACAGAGACCAATGAAGAGAACCCCCCACCCCATAGTCGCACTATACCAAATTTCAGTCACTTGCCGAACGCTAGGCCCGAATCCACCCACGATCAAGCTCATGCCCTTCGAGTCATTTTTTTTGCAAATCCAACCTGTCGCACGCAAAGATCCTGGGTCATTCTCCCCTCAACAAAGGCGATGAATACTCCACCCAGCATCTTCAACGACGTCCTTGGCCCCGTGATGCGAGGCCCCAGCAGTTCACACAGTGCCGCCGCCAACCGGATCGGCCGGCTGATGCGTGCTCTTGCCAAAGAACGAATCGCCAAGCTGGTGGTTCGCTATGATCCCAATGGCTCGCTCGTCACCACCCACAAGGAACAGGGGAGCGATCTCGGACTTTATGGAGGCATCCTCGGCTGGACTCCCGACGACCCGCGCCTGCCAACTTACGAGCAAGTCCTGAAAGATCAGAACATCGAAATCGATCTCCGATACGAAAGCTACGACGCACCCCACCCCAACTTTTATCGACTCGAAGCGCACGGCGTGTCGGGAACGATCTATTCATTCGACGCCATTTCGACGGGCGGCGGCATGATCGAAACCATTGCCATCGATGGTATTCCCTTCTCCTCGGCCGGCGACTACCATCACGTGCTTCTGTGGTCCAATGGCGCGCCGGAAATCAATTCGGACCTTCCGGCGGAAGTTGTCACCACCCACCAATCCGGGGACGGTCGACACCTTGTGAATCTCAGCCTCCGGGAAGAGCCTGATGAAGCGACTCTTCAGGCGCTGGCAAAGCAGTTCGATGCCACCCGCGTTCGACACCTGCCTGCCGTTCTCCCGGTCCTCGCCCGCAAGGAAATCAAGGTCCCTTTCTCCCGGGCCGGTGAAATGCTCGAAGCGGCCAACGCCGAAGAAATCCCACTCTGGAAAATGGCCCTGCGCTACGAAGCAGAACGCGGTGGCATCAGCGAAGAGGAAGTCATGGCCAAGATGGATCACATTCGATCAATCATGGAAGCCGCCATCGCTACCGGCCTCGCCGGCACGGAGTATGAGGATCGTATTCTCCCCTCCCAGTCTCCCGCATTCCAATTAGCCGAAAAAGAAGGCCGCCTCATCCCAGGAGACATCTCCAACGCCATCATCCGTTCGGTGACTGCGATCATGGAAGTCAAATCCTCGATGGGTGTGATTGTCGCCGCGCCCACCGCCGGTTCCTGTGGAGCCATGCCCGGAGCCGTTCTGGCCGTCGCAAACGGCCTCGGCAAAAGTAACGAAGAGAAAAATGGAGCCCTCCTTCTCGCCGGACTCATCGGCGTCTTTATTACCCTCGATGCCACTTTCGCCGCCGAGGAAGGCGGGTGTATGGCCGAAACCGGATCCGGAGCCTCAATGGCTGCCGCGGCCCTAACCTGGCTCGCCGGAGGCAGCAATGATCAGCAGATGGCAGCCGCGTCCCTGGCCCTGCAAAACTCCTTTGGATTGGTCTGCGACCCCATCGCAAACCGGGTTGAGGCTCCTTGTCTCGGCAAGAATGTCATGGCGGCCACCAATGCCCTTTCATGCGCCAACATGGCCCTCGCCGGATACAACCACCTCATCCCTTTTGATGAAGTCACTATCGCGATGAACAAGGTGGCCCATCAAATTCCGCGCGAACTTCGCTGCACCAACCTGGGTGGACTTTCCATCACGCCAACCGCAAACAGCATCGCCGAAAAATTGGCAGGGAAAGCGGGATGTGGATGCGGTGGTAAAGTGACCTGCTAGAATCACAGCCTCCCATTCCCGCTTGATCGGCAGCCTCGCGGACTATTGATAAAAAGCCTTGAGCATCCAGTAGCAAAACGGGCCGGTCACCGCCACATAGAGCCAAAGCGGAAAGGTCTTCTTTGCCAATTTACGATGCTTCTCAAAATCCCGGGTCCAGGCATGTACGAAAGTCATCAAAATCATCGGAAAGCTCACCGCGGCTGCAATAATGTGGGTGAATAAAACGCCAAGATACAAGATCCGGAGATTTCCGAATTTCTCAAGCTCACCCTCACTCAGTTCACCGTTGCCATCAGCATCACCAAACTTGGTTTCAAAGGTGGTGAAGTGATACACCACGTAAAACACGAGGAAGATCGACGATAAAATCAGCGCCGTCGTCATCAAGCGTTGGTGGAATTTATGCTTCTTTTTGAGGATCGCTAAAATCCCACCCAAGAGACACGCCGCAACCAGAGTGTTCAGCAACGCAATCACTCCGGGAAGCGCCTTGATGAAGTCGTGGGCCGTCTCGTATTCGGGCGGAACATCAAATTTGTAGGGGGCCCTCATCAGCGCCACCAGCAACAGCACCACCGCACTGACGATCCAAACCACAACTTTTAGCCTCCGCGCCTTTTCAGTCTGGACGGGTTGCTCCAGGATGCTCGATTTGCTCATGATTCGGGTTCTTTCTCGTTCGATTCTGCGGGCTTCCTGATCTCAGCCAGGGCTGCCCTGATCTCGCCACGCAATTGATCCAGAGGCAGTCCCTGGTCCCATTTGTGGACCAAAGTGTCTCCACGATAAAGCTGATATCCCATGTCGTGGGCCCAACGTCCTTTTTGCGCGATGTGGATCGGATCCGTCCGCTCCTTGATCGTTGTGAAATACATTTCCTTGGTCATGAACTCCCAAAGTTTCTCGCGCTCGGCACGAAGAAACCACCAATTGTTTTTATTCAACTGCAGTCCATCGCGAACGCTCGAAAGAAGCTCTTCGGTATCATTCTCGGGATCGACCGAAAAGCAGACCACCAGAAACTCATCCTCATCCTTGAATTCATTATAAATCTCAACCAAGGAGGACTGGTTCCGCTCGGCGCACATCGGGCAGGTCGCGTAAAATTGCGCGGCCAACCAAACCTTGTCGTTCAAATCAGAGATCTTCACCGCCGCCCCGTCCTGCCGCTGCAATTCAAAATCAGATTTCAGAACCACCAAATCACCGGAATCTTCCTTCCCGACGCCTGTCGCCGGAAGCTCATCATTCTTCTTCACCTTTTTAAGCCCGACCAACAGGAAGGACATCCCGAGCACCAGAACGCAGATCAGCGCAACGCCCGTATAGATGAGGGTAATCTTTTTCCTATCAGTCATTCCTGTCCTTTCTCATCGGGGTTTTCATAGAGGTATTTGATCGAATCGATCAAAATTTCGCGCAGCTTTGGGGTCGTCATCGGAAGCGGATTCAGCTCCTCTTCAGGTGATTCCTTTTTTGCTTCCTCATACTTTCGTTCCATCTCTGCGACCGTTTCGAAGTCCCATCCTTCGGTCACACCGGGGATTCCCCGGACAAACATATTTTGATCAAGCAAAACCAAACGCGTGTCGTAATCAAAGACGCCGTCTTTTTCCGTCGGGACGCGATTGAACCTCATCTTGGTCTTGGTGAATGAGCGCAATGATGTCTTGCCATCATCGTCGGCCACCACCCGTAGGACCTCGGGCTCCTTGCCATACTCCGCAAGGACTCCGGACATCCCCCCTGGGTCTGAGTTGGAACCATCGAGGACAAAGACGAGAATTCGGGGTTTTTTCGTTTCATCTTTGAAGGCATCCATCACTTCACGAAGAGCATCCAAGGAAGGTTGGGACTCTGGATTGGGAGTCTTCGGAAGCGTCAACACCAGAGTGACGTTTCCCTGAAGGTCCTGCAAATTCCGCTCTTTTCCGTCCGCCGTTAAAAGCTCGACCTCGGGTTCGGTAATCCGTGTTTCAAAACTAGGGCGCCGGCTGTCCGACGTCTCCTCCTGGTAACGTTTGTAGGCAAAAGTCAAAATCACTCCGCTCACGATCATGAAGATCACGAGCTTGATCGCGGTTGCTCGTAGTTTTTTCGGGTCCCGCTCGGCGGGCTCTAATTGGCTGACGTCCACTTCGGGCGAAAACTAGCCTAAGTCCAAGCAAAGGCAAGACCGACCAACACAAGAGGCAGGTAGAGCAAAGTCCCGAGGAAGGCCTTCCGCATGGGAGCACGTTCGCCCGAGGCCCGATAGCTCAAAATCGGACGCATCAGGTAGATCACCAAAGCGGTGTGAGCGACCGCTACCCACCAGGGAAAGAGCCCAGTCGCGCTCCCTGCAATCACCAGCGACATCAGGCAAATCGAGAAAACGACAAAGAGCACCGAAGTCTTCCGCCCTGTCACATCGCCATTCGACCACATTTGGTAGCCCGCTTCTTCATATTCCTCGCGGCAGAGCCAGCTGATCGCGACAAAGTGAGGCAATTGCCAGAAGAACAGGAGCCAAAAAAGAAACCAACCGCCCCACGCCATCCAATCGCCTCCCGCGCCCACCCAGCCAATCAACGGAGGAATCGCGCCGGGGATTGCCCCCACCAGAGTGTTGGTGGAATGCCACTTCTTCATCGGAGTATAGACAAAGACGTAAATCGCGATCGTTGCAGCCGCCAAAATAGCAGCTTCCGCATTTACCTTTGCGGCCAGATGAATCACCCCGAACGCCGCCAGGCCCCAGCCGATGCCGAAGGCCTTCATCACACTCATTCGTCGCGAAGGCAGCGGGCGATCCGAAGTCCGCTGCATCCGGGCATCGTCCTCGATCTCCATCAGTTGGTTAAAGGCCGCAGATCCGAAGGCCGAAGCAGCCGTCCCGATCAGGGTGTGGAGGAGGAGCCACCACTTATCAGCCATCCCCCCCACTCCTTTGGCTGCCAAATAGAAGCCAAAAAAGGTGGTAATCAGGACAAAGGTATTGAGACGCAACTTCGTGAGAACTTGCAAATCCTTGGCGAGACTGGGAGTCTCTGGTTTGGCATCGATCGCTGGCAACGTCGCGAGTCTGGCCCCGTCCGCCCGTTCCCGCAATCCCGAGTGTGCCGGAATTGCCATTTTTCCTTTTCGGCAGCCCATCCATTCACAAGAATCCCCCACACATGAGCGAAAAAGACCAATACCAGCGCGAACTGGATGTCATCGAGGAAGTGAAGGACAAGGGAGCCCTCGGAAAATTCCTCGGATATGCCAAGATCTCCGGCCCCGGCTGGCTGCAAGGCGCCATCACGCTGGGCGGCGGCTCTCTCATCGGGGCTCTTTACCTGGGAACCATCTCAAACAATGGCCTCCTCTGGGTCCAACCCCTCGCAATGGTTTGCGGCATCATCATGCTCTCCGCCATCGCCTATGTCACCCTCTCAACCAAAGAACGCCCCCTGGGATTGATCAACGAGCACCTCAACCCGCTTCTTGGCTATTCCTGGCTCATCGCCACCATTATGGCCAACATTGTTTGGACCATGCCCCAGTTTTCTCTGGGAACCGCCGCCATTCAACAAAACCTCCTCGGTCTGGAAGCGGGCTCAGGCGCTGAAAAAACAAGTCAGTGGATCATCATCCTGGTCCTTTTCGCCGTCGGTCTCTACGTAAACTATCTCTACCAGTCCGGAGGAAAAGGCGCCAAACTCTTCGACCGGATTATCAAAGTCATGGTCGGGGTTGTCGTCCTTTCTTTCATTGCCGTTGTCGTTAGTCTGGCCGGATCCCTGCCTTGGGGTGAAATCACCACCGGTTACTTTCCGAATTTCTCTCTCCTGACGACCCCGGCCGAAGCCTATCAACCCCTCGTCGAGGCCTCGTCCAACCCGGAATGGTGGGAAAAGAAAATTCTCGGAACCCAGAAAGACGTCATTTTTACCGCCTTCGGCACCGCGGTTGGCATCAACATGACCTTCCTTCTCCCCTACACTTTGCTTAAGAAAAAATGGGGCCCGAAGCACCGCGGGCTCTCAATCACGGACCTCTCCATTGGATTGTTTATCCCCTTCTTTCTCGCCACCTCTTGCGTCGTAATCGCCGCCGCTTCTTCCTTCCACGGCAAGGTTGACATGGACAATCTGGCCATCGGCAACAAAACCATGCTCTCGGTTCCAGCCATTGAGAAGTCACTCGATGACTTTGAAGGCTCTCCCGATGAAAAGGCCGCCTTCCAGAAAGCCACTCTTGAGAATGCAAACGAGAACGATCGCAAGATCGCAGCAATGCTCGTGAAGCGTGACGCCGGATCGCTCGCCAAGACCCTTGCTCCCTTCACTGGTGATTTCGTCGCCCAAAAGATCTTCGGTATCGGTGTCCTGGGCATGGCGGTCTCCACGATCATCATCCTGATGCTCATCAACGGTCTCGCCTTCCAGGAACTCTTCGCCGGCAAGCAACTCCCCGGACAGGATTCGTCCATCGCCCTGTCCCAGAAGCGCCCGTATTTCCTCGGTTGCGCCGTCTCGGGATTCGTTGGCTGCCTTTTCCCTTTGATCTGGAACAATGCCGATGCAAAAGCAGCTCTCGCAGTTCCTACTTCCGTAATCGGGGGAGCCCTTCTTCCAATCGCTTACTTCACCTTCCTCCTCATGATGAATTCCAAGAAAACCCTCGGAGACCGACGCCCGGAAGGAAAGGCGCGCATCATCTGGAACACCCTCATGATTTTCGCCACTGTCATGGCCACAGTCGGAAGCATCTGGGCGATCAAGGATAAACCATTCCACGCCGGAACCATCGGAATCTGCTTCCTCGCTCTCCTCTTTGTAGTAGGGACCATTTCCTTCATCAGGAAAGAGCGGGAGGAAAACTAGTCACCCTTAAATGTCTTCGGAATCCGACCCCTATCAACCTCCGGAGCATGATTCGGAGTTCGGAGGGGTCCGGGACTTTGTCCCAAAAAGCGATTGGCACATTCGCATCGTTTACCTTCTACCGACGACTCTTTACCTCGCCGGAGCGCTGGCCCTGCGGGGCATCCTTACCCTCAGCGGCCTCAAAGTCAGCGGAGTCAGCCTCCCCGCCACCTGGGTCATCTTCGGAGCGCTTGCCCTTCCCGCTTCAGTTTATACCGCAAACTACTATCGCTTACGCGACCAGAACAACTTCGGCACGATGATCGTCATGGTTTGCATTCATTTTGTGCAACACGCCTTCATCCTCTTTGGAGCAGCAATCGTTCTGCTCATGTTTTCCTGAATTTTTCTAATTCCCTCTCCCCTCAATTCGTTTCCATTCCGGATGATAACCGACAGCAATCCCTACCAGGCCCCGGAGGAGGCTGAATTAACGCAGGATATCAGGCAAAGGTTTGAAAAATGGTCAAACCCCAGATTGGTCACCCTCTTTTTTTTCCCGGCCTTTACTCTCGCACTTTCCTTGATTGTAAGCCGACTCACCCACCATCTCATCCTGAGCGGTGTGGTTTTTGCAATCATCGCCAGCATCGGGGTTTCCGTGCTCAGCGCGCATATTCATACCGTCAGACAAGGCGCCAATTGGGGAACCCTCGCACTCTTTACATTCGTTTACCTCCTCGCCCAAACTTTCGCGCTTTTGCTTTGCACCGCCACCCTTTGGGTATTCGTCACCCGGTTCTAGGAGGGCTTCTCAGGCCGCAGCAGTATTTGCAGGGTTTTTCGATGGCCGAAATGGCCCTTCAACGCTTCATTGACAACATGTCTGATGGTTACGAAATGCCCCGCTCCGCCCGCGACGAACTCGACGGGATCGTTTACTTTCCCCGCCTTTGCGACAAAGTCCGCAAACATTACGCCGGAACCCTGCACCCCGAGTTCCACACCAATCTCGGCCTCGGCATGGACCTTTGGACCTGCCAATTCCTCGGAGTCGATTACAACGACTTAAAAGCCCAAATCATCGCCGGAGCCACCGATGAAGATGCCCTCGTCTGGGCTCGCAAAAATGGCATCACCCGTCCCGATTACGAAAAAGCTTGGTTCCTTGCCTACATAAAGACCCGCGGCTTTCGCGATGATCTCAGCAAACGCCTCGCCGAACGAAAAAAAGAAGATCCCCGCACCGATCGCGAGGACATTCTCACCTTCATGGACTACATTGAAGTCGACGAAGGACGCAGCATTTAATCCAACCAGATCCATGACCGATTTCCACTACCAAGATCCGTTTCCCCTCGGACCCGACCCCACCGAGTATCAGAAAATCACTTCCGACTTCGTCACTACCGAAACCATCGGTGATCGAGAAATTCTTAAAGTTGATCCAAAGGCTCTGACCCTGCTTGCCAACGAGGCCATCAAGGCCGTTTCCTTTAAACTCCGCACTTCCCATTTGAAGCAGGTCGCCTCCATTCTCGACGATCCCGAGGCCACCGAAAACGACCGCATGGTCGCTCTCATGCTCCTCAAAAATGCCGAGATCGCCGCTCGCGGAATCCTCCCCGGCTGTCAGGACACCGGCACCGCCATCGTGATGGGCAAGAAAGGCGAAGGCGTCTGGACCGAAGCCAATGATGCCGAGGCTCTCTCGGCCGGAATTCACAAAACCTACCAGGAAGAAAACCTCCGCTACTCGCAAGTGTCGCCACTAAGCATGTTCGAGGAAATCAATACCAAAACCAATCTTCCCGCACAGATCGATCTCTACGCCGCTCCCGGATCGGAATACAAATTTCTCTTCATGACCAAGGGCGGCGGCTCGGCCAATAAGTCCTTCCTATACCAGCAAACCAAGTCGCTGCTCAATCCCGAGAGCCTCATGGAGTTTTGTATCGAAAAAATGCGCAGCATCGGCACCTCCGCCTGCCCACCCTACCACCTCGCCTTCGTCATCGGAGGAACCTCGGCGGAAGCCTGCCTCAAAACCGTCAAGCTCGCCTCGGCCCGCTACCTCGACGAACTCCCGACTTCCGGAAACGAACACGGCCAGGCCTTCCGTGATATCGAACTCGAGGGCAAACTCCTCGAAGCTGCCCGCAAGATCGGTATCGGAGCCCAATTCGGCGGCAAGTATTTCGCGCACGATGTCCGCGTCATCCGCCTCCCAAGACACGGAGCGTCGTGCCCCGTTGGCCTCGGCGTGTCCTGCTCTGCTGATCGTCAGGCCAAAGCCAAGATCACCAAGGACGGAATCTTCCTCGAAAAACTCGAGGAGAACCCCGGCCAATTCATCCCCGATGAATTCCGCGACTGGAAATTTAAAGGAGTCGAGATCGATCTCGACGAAGGCATGGAAAGCACTCTCGCCACCCTGGGCAAATATCCCGTCACCACCGCCGTTTCCCTGACCGGCCACATCATCGTGGCTCGCGATATCGCGCACGCAAAGCTCAAGGAAATCCTTGAAGCCAAAGGTGACTTCCCCGACTACTTTAAAAAGTATCCGGTTTACTACGCGGGACCGGCGAAGACTCCCGAAGGAATGGCCTCGGGCTCGTTTGGCCCGACCACCGCCGGACGCATGGATCCATACGTCGACCTCTTCCAGGAAAACGGTGCCTCCATGGTGATGCTGGCCAAAGGCAACCGCTCCCAACAAGTCACCGATGCCTGCAAAAAGCATGGTGGTTTCTACCTTGGGTCGGCTGGAGGCCCGGCCGCCTTACTCGCCAAAGAACACATCAAGAGCCAGGAAGTCGTCGACTTTCCCGAACTAGGGATGGAGGCCGTTTGGAAAATCAAAGTAGAAAATTTCCCCGCTTTCATCCTGGTTGATAACAAGGGCAACGACTTCTTCACCCAGATCAGTCAATGCCCGGTTCATTGAGGGGGCTGAAAATCACTCGTTCAGGTAAGCCACCTCATTTCGCGTTGTGAAAGATGAAAAAATCCCCCTTCTGGTCTGGCTCATTTGGGCCGCACTTGCCATCTCCATCTTTGGCGCGATCCACGGAAAGAACTGGTCGGTGCTCTTCATTTCATCCGGAACCCTCTTTCTGACCTGGCTGCCGATCGCGTATGCGGATCGCTTCGATATTAAAATCCCGAGCCGATTCGCCACTGCTATCGTTGTTTTCATTTTCGCAACCCTGTTTCTTGGTGAGATCAAGGACTTCTATGAGCGATTCTGGTGGTGGGATGTTATCCTTCACACCGGTTCCGCTGTCGCCTTCGGGCTCACCGGGTTTATCCTTATCTTTATGCTTTTCGAGGGCGACCGCTTCGCCGCGCCTCCGATCGCCATTTCCTTCCTCAGCTTTTGTGTCGCGATGGCAATTGGCAGCATCTGGGAAATCTTCGAGTTTGCGATGGACCAGCTCTTTGGCATGAACATGCAAAAATCAGGACTCGTCGATACAATGTGGGACTTGATCGTGGATGCAATCGGTGCACTTTTCGCCGCGATCACCGGCTTTCTCTACCTCAAGACTCCGCGCAATTCCGGCCTGGGACGTTGGATCAAGGACTTCATCGAGAAAAACCGCAGCAAGTTCGGAAAAATAGACAACGGAGGAACCTGATCTTTCCATTGGCAGGGGCGAAAAACTTCGCGTATGTTGTCCGAACACACAATGCGAAAACAAACCATTTTTCTTGCCTGTCTGCTGATCACCAATTGCCTTGCTGCTCCATCGGACGACCTCCTGGCTTACTGGAATCTCGACAACAACACCACCGACTCCGCCCCCTCGGGAGCAACCAATGATAATGGATCTTGGATTGGCGGAAGTTCTTATAGTTCAAGCAACGCCCAATTCGGTGCGGCCGGCGTATTCAACGGCAGCAACTACATTTCCATCCCCAGTAGCAGCGATATTGCTAGCAATGGCGGGAGCCTCACCATCTCGGTGTGGTGCCAGGTCGGGACCTGGGATAGAAGTTGGCAGGCCCTTCTAAGCAAAGGAGAGGGCACAAACTACCGGATCGCCCGCCAGTCAAACGATCAAAATGCGATCTCTTACGCAGGCGGATCGGCCGACATTGGCGGAGGAGCCGTTAATGATGGCAACTGGCATCACGTCATGGCGGTCTCAGAAGCGGGTGAAGGAACATATTTGTATGTCGACGGGCAAGAAGTTGCCACCGGCGTGGCCCCCAGCCTCACAGACCAGGGGCTGAATCTCCTCATTGGGGAAAACCCGGGGGCAACGGGACGCCGGTGGAACGGAGGAATCGACGATGTGGCAATTTTTGACGCTCCGCTCAGCGCATCCCAAGCAAGGGCAATTCACGATTTGGGCACCATCTATGGCTACCCTATGGGCGATGCCATTCAGATCCTCGACGCCCACGACAACCGGGGGGCTGTCACCATTGGAAATGAAACATGGAGTTATGAACCCACCGATACCGGTTCGGGCACCTTTATTCCCCTCGGAAATGATCTCAGCGGAGTTGATCTTTCCGCCGGCCCTTCGATCACCCTGTTTGAAAGTAACCCAATTTTTATCACCTCCGGCGGAACAGCCACCCTCTCCTGGCAAATCTCCCCACCATTTTCGGCAATCTCAATCGACAATGGTATCGGAAGCGTTCTGGCTCAGACCGATGGCAGCGGGGCCGGAAGCATCTCGGTATCCCCGACCATCAGCACCACTTACACGATCACCGCAACCAATGTCGATGGTGACACACTACGCAGCACGAATCTTTTCGTCGATGTCGATCCGTCGACTCCCCGCATCAACGAATTTTCAGCGGATACTGCAGCCGACGGCCTCCTCGATGAGGATGGAGACACCGAGGACTGGATTGAGATTTATAATCCCGGTCCCAACGCCGCCGACCTTTCCACTTTTTATCTGACGGATGACATCACCGCACTCAGCAAGTGGGCGATTCCCGCAGTGGTCATGCAGCCGGATACTTATCTCATCATCTTCGCTTCCGGAAAAGATCGGGCAGTTGCTGGAAACGAACTGCATACCAATTTCAGGTTATCGGCAAATGGAGAATATCTTGCTCTCACTCGTGACGACGGCAGCGGCGGATTCACAGTCGCCGGCGAATTCTCACCAGCATACCCGCCCCAGGAAGAGGGCTTTTCCTATGGTTTCGCCCCGGACGGCCTCACTCTTGGCTTCCTTGAGAATCCAACGCCCGACGCCCCCAACGGAGCAGTGGCCCAAGGATTTGTGGCCGACACCACCTTTGATATCGACCGTGGATTCTACACAGCCCCTTTCAATCTCACCATCAGCACGGCTACTCCGGATGCACAAATTCGCTATACTACCGATGGTTCCGAACCGACCGCGACCAACGGGATTATCTATTCCGGGCCGATCAATATCAGCTCAACCACGACGATCCGCGCAGCAGCATTCAAGGCCGGATTTTTCGAAACAAATGTTGATACCCACACCTACTTCTTTCTCGACGACGTGCGAACCCAGTATGCCAACGGAGCAGCTCCAAGCGGTTGGCCCACCGGCCCGGTGAACGGACAGGTCTTCAACTACGGAATGGATCCTGACATCACCAATCGATACTCTTCGCAGGAAATGATCGACGCTCTCTCAGCAATCCCTTCGATCTCACTCTCAACAAACCAAGCCAACCTGACCGGAGGTGGAAGTCAGGGGATCTACGTCAATCCGGGATCACGGGGAAGGAGCTGGGAACGCCCCGCCTCGTTTGAGGTGATTCACCCTGACGGCACCACCAGAAACCTGCAGAGCAACTGTGGCATCCGCATTCGGGGAGGCTTCAGCCGGAGCACCGCAAATCCCAAACACGCTTTCCGGATTTTCTTTAGAAACGAATACGGAGATGGAAAGCTCAACTACCCGATGTTTGGAGCCGAGGGTGTTGACCAATTCGACAAGCTGGACCTGAGGACTTCCCAAAACTACTCATGGGCATTTCAGAACAGCACCTCCAACACCTTCCTCCGGGAAGTCTTGGGACGAGATTTACAGCGCTCGTTCGAGCGCCCCTACACCCGCAGCCGATACTATCACCTTTACCTCAATGGTGTTTACTGGGGACTTTTCATGACCCAGGAGCGGGCCGAGGCAAACCACGGGGAAGCTTATCTCGGCGGGGATGATCAGAACTACGACACCATTAAATCAGCTGGCAGCAGCGGAGGATACAACACCGAGGCAACCGATGGCTCCTTCGCCACCGGAAGCGATTGGAACACCCTTTGGAGCATGTCAAGAAACCAGCAAACGACTCCTACAGATGCGAACTTCATGATGATGCAGGGACTCAACCCGGATGGATCAAGAAACCCCTCTCTCCCCATTTATTTGGACGTCGACAACCTCATCGATTACCAAATGATCATCGGTTACACAGGAAACTACGACGCGCCCCTTTCCGACTTCGTGGGTGCTTCCAATAACTGGTATGCCGTCCGGGATCGAGAGCGCGACAGCTTTGGCTTCCAGTTCTTCGTCCACGATGGCGAGCACTCCATGGGGGCAGGAGGAAAATGGAACGGTGCCAACGACCGTATCAACACCACCAATGGTGCCGGCAGCCGTACCTCATATAACAAGAGCAACCCTTCTTTCCTGCACTTTGATCTCGCTGAAGGAACCGAGGAGTATCGCTTGCGTTTTGCTGATCGCGCCCACCTCGCTCTTTTTAATGGCGGGCAACTGACCAGAGACCGGGTCTTCGCCTTGATGGACGCCCGTCGATCGACGGTATCCGATGTCATCATTGCAGAGTCCGCCCGCTGGGGAGACTCCAAGCGAACCGATCCTCTTGATGAGCAAGACTGGATCAACGCCGTAAACAGCCTGATTGGAATCATCAACAACCGAAGCGAGGACTTTCTCGGACACCTCCGCTTGGCCGATCTTTACCCCGACCTTGCAGCACCAAGGTATTCGCAACATGGAGGCAAGGTCACCCCGGGAACCTCCATCAACGCTATTGTTCCTACTGCCGGAACACATTTCTACTACATGATCGGAACGGGCGATCCCGATGAAACCGATTGGCAGGACGCCCTCGATCCCCGACTGCTGGGCGGCTCCGTCAATCCAGCCGCTTCGATGTTGGCCATCAATGGCGGTGGCGGTGGTGTTGTTGAAACAGACTACATCAACAATGGTGAAAGCTGGAAGTATCTCGATGACGGGAGTAATCAAGGGACCGCCTGGCGGAATCCCGCCTTCAACGATAGCCAGTGGGCCTCGGGTAATGCGGAACTGGGATACGGCGACGGCGACGAAACAACGATGGTGGCTTCCGGGCCTAACAACGCAAAGTTCGCGACCACCTACTTCAGGAAAAACGTCACCATTCCAGACCCTTCGGTCTTCGGCGATTTTCAGCTCAGAATTACCTATGACGATGCCTATGCCGTCTATGTAAACGGAGCAGAAGTTGCCCGTCATGCCAGCCTGCCGGCCAACCCTGCCTTTGATTTGTATTCAGGAAATACGGTCGGCGACAACGCGATCGACAGCCTTTCCATTCCTGTTTCGGCATTCTCCGCCGGGCAAAACACAATCGCCGTGGAAGTTCACCAGGGCAATGGCACCAGTTCCGACCTTAGCTTCGATCTTTCTCTCACCGGGCGTCCGGAGGGAGACGGAGAAACAATCGTCCTTAACCTCCCCGAGACCATCAATGAGCCGGTCTGGATCAAGTCGCGAACCTACAACTCAATTTCGGGAACCTGGAGCGCCCTGAACCAGGCTTTCTTCTCAACCGCTGAACCAGCGACACCGACTGATATTGTCATCAGCGAAGTTCACTACCACCCAACCGAACCTACCGCTGCCGAACTTGCCGTCGATCCCACGTTCGACCAAGATGACTTTGAGTTCATTGAGATCTTAAACATTGGCTCAAGGACAGTGGATCTCGGAGACGCCGCCTTTGTCCTCATTCCTGTTGGCAACAATCTCGAGGGGGTGGAATTCACCTTTCCCCAAGGCACCCTGATCGCCCCCGGTCAGCGACTGGTCATTGCAGCCAACGCCACGGCCTTTGCGGCGCGGTATCCCGGAGTGGCCATTGCCGGCGACTACTCGAGCCGCCTCTCAAACACCGGAGAGTGGGTCACCCTGGTAGACCGTGATGGTAACGTCATCGATAGCTTCCGCTACAATGACATTTCACCATGGCCGGAAAGCGCGGACGGCACCGGACCATCTCTGGTCCGAATTTCCCCCGCTTCAGATCTTGATCCAAACCTTTCCACAAGCTGGACTTCCAGCCCCACCTCCGGAGGAAGCCCCGGGGCGGCGGACGGCACCCCCTTCGTTGGAGATCCTCTGGCTGATCTTGATGGCGATGGTTTTGTCGCGATCATCGAATATGCGCAGGGATTATCCGATACGGTCTTCTCAGCCGGAGAACACATCGACACCTCCACCATTGATGTCGACGGAGTCATTTACCCCGCGTTCAGCTTCCGGGAAGATCCCAATGCCACCGATGCCTCGATCTCGATCGAAGTATCACCGGGTTTGGCAACCGGAACGTGGATTGGAGGCGGAGCTTCCTTGATCTTCGTCAACACCGTGAATGATCCCGATGGCATCCCCCGCCACACCTACCGGCTCAACACTCCCTTTAGTTCCACCTCGCGAAACTTCTTCCGCCTGAAAGTCACCTACTAGCAAAAAAAAACCGAGTCTCCGCCAAGAGCCTCGGTTCTTTGAAATGATTGCTAAGGCCCCTCTTTTTTAGAATTGATAGTTCATGTAGAACTGGATCTGGGCGCCATCGTCGGCCCGGTCGTCGGGCGTCTCAACGGGAACCGCGTAATCCACAGCAAGCGGTCCGATGCCCGGAAGATTGAGACGAACACCAAGTCCCACATCACTGGCCATATTACTGGTATCAAAGTCCCACGAATCCGAGTTCACAAATCCGGCATCATAAAAGACCGCACCTCTCACCGAACCAATCACGGGGAAGGTCAGCTCCAAGGAACCGAAGACACTGGTCGCACCTCCAAGAACTTCCTGGGTGGCATTGGGTCCGGTATCGTCACGGGGACCAATATCACGGAACTGGAATCCACGCAGATCACGGGCACCACCGAGAAACTGACGTTCAAAGATAGGAATTTGATCGTTGTCACCATGGCTATCAACCACCGCAAATGATCCCCTCGCCGTCAGGATGGTATCAAAGGGAAGAGCCCAGTGCTTGGTCCCGGATCCCGATACCGTGAAAGTATCGACTTCACCACCAAGGAAACCACCGGCGTAGGTCACACCGAGATCAACCTTGTGTCCCTTGCGGGGCAATTGGTTGCTGTCACGACTATCGTAAACGTAGTTGAGGGAAATCGCACTCCGGAGGTATTTGTCTTCCTCATCCTTGAAGGCCTGTGAAGTGTCGCTCTCAGCTTCGATCTCTATTGTTTCGATGCGGTATTCTCCTTTAATATAACTCCGGCGACCAACTGGCTTCCGGAGGAAAACAGAGGCTCCAATATTGGTTTGATCAAACTCCGGGCTGAGGAAAATGAGGTCGCGATAATAGAGATCGGTTCCGAGCGAGAGCTTCTGCCCAAGGAACCAGGGCTCCACCAGCGAAACCCGGAAATCCGTGCGCTGTGCACCAATCTGCAGGTTTACGCTGAAACGCTGTCCAGCACCGGTAAACCTCCCCCAGTTCGTGATATCAAAGTTGGATTGCTCGAGGTTAATCCGGCCAATCACACTATCGATGGAACTAAACCCGACTCCAAAGTTGATCGATCCGGTCTTTTGCTCCTGAACGAGAATGTTCACATCGCGGTAACCGTCTTGCGAACTGTTCGAGCCCGTCACTTGGACGTCTTGGAAATAGCCCAGATTCTGAAGGCGGCGCTTCGTGGTCTCGAGATCCACCGAATTGTAATTTTCACCCGGACGCATGGGCACCTCTCGGCGAATCACGCGGTCCTGACTCTTGGTATTCCCCTGAATGTTGACCCGCCCAACACGCTTCCGCGTTCCAGGAGTGATCCGGTAAAAAATGTTCACCCTGGCTCCCTCGGTCTCGCGAACATCAGGAACAACCGAGACATCGGCATACCCGCGTGAACCGTAATAACTGCGAATCATCCGGATATCATCCCTCATTTTCTTTGAAGAATAGGGCATGTTGCCGATGAGGCTCAACGCAGGCATAAGCTCTTCCTTCTTGAAAACCTTGATTTCGGGGAAGGCAATCGCATTGACGGTATAGCGGGGTCCCTCGACAACCGGAATGACGAGGTCCACGCCATCACCCTTGCGTGGAATCCGCTTCGGCGAGCCCACTCGGGCACGCCAAAACCCCTTGCTCTTATAAAAATCCTCCAGCTTCTGGATATCCTCATCAAGGATCAGGGCATTAATCCGCCCTGATTTGGACAAGAAGGAAAACCATCCCTTTTCCTTGGTCGACATCTCCTTGCGCAGGTCGGCGTCCTTTAGGATGCGATTGCCCTCGAAACGAATATTGTAGACTTCATTTTTCTCCCCTTCTCCGATCAAGAACACCAAATCAGCATAACCGTCCTTACCCGTCGACTGAAGCCGGTGACTGACGGTGACATCCGGATAGCCGTAGCCTTCGTAATACTTTTCGATATTCTGGCGCGCTTTCACAATCTCCGCATCGCTCAAGATTTGACCTACCGTCACTTTCGTTTCTCCCGCCAATTTCTTGTCGGAGAATTTCGCATTCCCGTCAAATCCGACGCCCCGGATCAACGGGCGCGTAACCACTTCGGCGATCACCTTGACGCCACCGGCAACATCTTCGGCAAAAAACTCCACATCATCGACGAGACCACTTTCGTAAAGAGTCCTAATATCGCCATCGAGCATGGTCTGGGAGTAGGTCTTCCCCGGCGCAACTGCCATGTGAGTCCGCAGACGAGCTTCGTTCACGGTCTTCGCCCCGCGATAACGAATCTCAACCGCAGTAATCTTCTTATCGTCAAAGAGAGCGGCTTCGCTCAGAAAATCCTGCCCGGTGGCACACCCCACCATGACCGGGCTGGTAAATAAAAGACTGCCCAAGGTAAAGGCCCTGAGGGATTGTTTCGGAGTCACAGATGATCGCATAAGGTGAAATGTTTCGTTGATGAGACCAATTACGCCGCTCACGAGCCTTCCAGTCAAGGTCAATGACCCCTCAACTTGGTTACCTTTGTTCAAAAAAAGAAGGAAAGAAATCCCTTTTCCCTCCCTTGACCTCTCCGCACTTACTCCCTAGCTTCTCGCCCCCGCGAATAGCGCAAAATTTAAGTAGTCATGAATATCCGCCTGGAGAAAAAAGAAAAGTGCCTCGCCACCCTCAGCATCGAGGTCCCCGCTGAAACCGTCGCTGATGAGCGCGCCAAGGTCTTAAAAGCCTTCGTGACCCAGGCCCGTATTCCCGGCTTCCGTCCGGGCAAGGCGCCCAAGGCCGTGATCGAAAAAGCCCACGGCGAGGACATTTCCCGGGAAGTTGAATCGCGTCTCATCCAGAACAGCTTCCAAGAGGCTCTCAAGGAAAACGAAGACCTTAAGGTCCTCAACGTCAAAAACCCCGAGAATGTCACGCACCAACCCGATGGCAGCTTCACCTTCGATGCCGAGCTTATCACATCGCCCGAGTTCTCCCTGCCTGAATACAAAGGGCTGGCTATCGATGTTCCAAAGGTAGACGTCACCGACGAAATTGTTGCCGAAAACCTCGAGCAACTTCGCCAGCGATTTGCCGACTATGAAGACATCGAAGGACGCGCCGCTGAAAAGGGCGACCTCGCTGTGGTCAACTACACCGCCACCATCGATGGCAAGCCACTCGATGAAGTCGGCGGCGAGCAAGCCAAGCCACTTGCCTCCAACGAAGGTTACTGGATTCGTATCGACGAAGAAGCCTTCTTCCCCGGCTTCACTGACGGACTCATCGGTCTCAAGCCAAATGAAGACAAGGAGATTACCGTCACCCTCCCCGACGATTTTCCGATCGAAGCGATCCGTGGAATGGATGCCGTCTTCGCCGTCACGGTAACCGGACTCAAGAGTGAAAAACTTCCCGAATTGGACGACGACTTCGCCAACCAAATCGAACAGGGCAAGTCGCTCGATGATATCAAGGCACTCATTCGCGATGACCTTGAAATGCGACAGAAGCGCCAGCTCGAAGAAATTAAAATCAACAGTGTTCTCGCCAAGCTGAATGAACTCGTCGACTTCGACGTTCCGGAAGACTTCCTTCAGTCCGAAACCCAGGGTCAGGCCGATGCCATGGTCAAGGAAGGCATAGAGGCAGGAATGTCCGAGGAGGAAGTTCAGGAACGCCAGGAAGGGCTCTTCGAAGAAGCCCAGGTCCGGGCCAAGAACAGCCTCAAGACCAACTTCCTTCTCACCGAAATCGCCGAGGCCGAGGGACTGAAAGTTGAAAACAGTGACATGCTCCAGCGCGTCACCATGATGGCCAAGCAGGCCAAAAAGCCCGTTAAAGGATACATGAAGGAACTTCAAAAATCCGGTCAGCTTGGAAATATTCGCCAGAATATGCTCTTCAGTAAGGCCATTGACTTTCTGGTCGAGCACGCGAACGTGACAGAGGTAGAACCTGAAACCGAAGAAAAATAATTCATGATCCCAACCTCTCATTCCGGAGACTCTACTCCGCAAAACAACTACTACATTCCCACCGTCATCGAATCCGACGGCCGGGGTGAGCGGGCCTTTGACATCTACTCCCGTCTTTTAAAGGACCGCATCATCTTCATCGGAACGGGCATCGATGATGGCGTGGCCAACTCGGTCATCGCCCAGATGCTCTTCCTCCAGATGCAGGATCCTAAAAAAGACATCCACATCTACATCAACTCGCCGGGCGGCTCGGTCACTGCTGGTCTCGCCATTTACGATACCATGCAGTTCCTCACCTGCGATGTGAACACCTATTGCATTGGAATCTGTGCCTCCATGGGATCCGTTCTTCTCACTGCCGGAACCAAGGGCAAGCGCTTCGCCCTTCCCAACTCACATGTCATGATCCACCAGGTCAGCGGTGGTGCCCAGGGAACGGCGGCGGACGTCGAACGGACTGTTGAGTTCATGTATAGCCTGAAACGTCGCTTGAATGACATCCTCGCCTACCACACCGGAAAATCCTCCGAGCAGGTGGAGAAGGATGCGGACCGCGACAACTATATGTCGGCCGCAGATTCGGTAGCCTATGGTCTCGTGGATAAGGTCCTCGAGAACAAAAAGGAACTCCCCGAGCCGAAGGAAGGCGAAAGCTAGGCCGATCGCTTCGGGACTAATTCAATAGCGGCAGTCTCCGGACTGCCGCTTTTTGTTAGCCGAGAGACGGATGCTTGTAGCCTTCCCGATAAGGCCTTGCCAGATGCTTGTTGGCTTCATCGTCGTTCTTGACCGTCCGGGCCGCCGCATCCCATTCGAGGGACCGGCCCAGCTTTTGCGACATGTTCGCGAGGATACAAGCCGAGGTGGATCGATATCCTTCTTCAATGTCCGCGATTGGACGACCGCGGTCCGCCGTTCTTAAAAGCAGATCCCGCATGTGTTCACGGACCGCCGGAGCGACATGTTTTTCAATTCCATCCTCGGTCTGGTCCTCCGGATACTTTTCGAGTTCAAAAACAACCTCACCCGCCAGCTTCCTGCCTTTTCCCCGCGGAATAAACTCCCACTTGTGAACATCAGCCTTCAGCGTGCCCTTGTCACCATAAAGAAAAAAGGCCCACGGATATTCGGGGTCCGGAGCATCACCCCAAGTACGATGATTCCAGACCACTTCCAGCCCATCAAAAGTAAAGGTCGCGGTCTGGGTGTCCGGAATATTCGCGATACTCTTCTTATCGACATAAATCCCCCCGCTCGAAGAGACCCGCTTCACCTCCCCCAGCCCCAGCATCCAACGCACTGCATCGAGCATGTGAATACACATATCACCCACGATGCCATTTCCATATTCCTCAAAACCCCGCCACCCCCTCGGATGGACCACCGTGTTAAATGGACGCATCGGCGCAGGTCCCGTCCATAAATCCCAATCGAGGTAATCCGGCACCGGAGCGAGCGCATTCTCCGGAGTCTTGCGCGACCTCATGTGATAATAACAACACACTTCCGCGTGGCCAATCTCTCCCAACAAGCCCGCATCCACCACCTGCTTCTTGGCATCTCGCAAATGCGGAGTGGAGCGACGTTGCGTTCCAACCTGAACCACCCTTCCCTTCTTGCGCGCTGCATCAAGAATGGCCTGCCCCTCGGCGATATCCACCGAAACCGGTTTCTGAAGGTATAAATCTGCACCCGATTCAATCGCCGCCATCGCCGGAAGGGCATGCCAGTGATCCGGAGTGTCAATCAAAACGAGATCAGGCTTCTCCCGATCCAAAAGCTCCTGGTAATTCTTAAAAGTCGGCGGCTTCCGACCGTTCGCTTGGCGGGTTCCAACAATATCAGCAGCCCCGGCGAGCATTTTGGAATCGACATCGCAGAGCCCCACAACCTCAACCGGAGCCACCTGGATCAGCCTTAAGAGGTCGATCTTGCCATACCAACCCGAACCGATCAGCGCGACCCGCTTCTTGAAATCTCCAAAGCCGCCGTAGCTCGCAGCGTGGGATTTCGAAGTCATTAAAAAGGGAGCCCCTGCGAAAGCTGCAGATCCGGACACAAAAGATCGTCGATTCATCGTTTCCTAGAATGACGGATTGTCCGCCCCTTGTCCAATCCTTCACTCGACCTATTTCAAACACCGATCAATATTCACTCATGGACTGGAAAAGAATTCTCATCGGAAAGTGGTCGTGGAAGCGCCCGCTCTACACGATTTTCTGGTGCTACATCCTTCTCGCTCTTTACGGCTGTTTCATGGCTGACAGTATCATTTTCCAACCTCCCGGAACCCCCTACCCCGAGAACAGGGCCGGATTTTCCAGCCTCGGCGAGGGCGAAGAGGCGATCGCGATTATACATCTAAAACCCGGCCCTAAAATGCCTACCATTCTCTGGTCACACGGGAACGCACAAAACCTTGAATCACTCAAACCTGCTCTCGAGTCATTTCACATCAGGGGTTTTGGGGTTATCTCATACGACTATCCCGGTTACGGCGAGAGTGGAGGAAAGCCCACTGAAAAGGGCTGCTATCGGGCCATTGAAAAAACCTACCGCTACCTTGTCGACGAGGAGGGAGTTGCTCCGGAGGATATCATTTTGTTGGGACAGTCGGTCGGATCCGGCCCAACCTGCTGGCTTGCGGACCGCGAGAAACACAATTCCGTCGTTCTCATTTCACCCTTTCTCAGCGCCTATCGGGCCATCACCCGCATTCCTATTTTCCCGGGTGATCGATTTCCCAACTACCGCCATCTTAGGAATGTCGATTCCCCGCTCCTTGTCATTCATGGAGAGGACGATCAGGTCATTCCATTCTCCAATGGTAAAAAGCTGTTTGAACTTTCCCCCTCATCCGACAAAAAACTCATCCCCGTTCCGGGCGCGGGACACAACGATCTCTTCCTGAAAGGCGACTTTGATCTAAGCCTTCTTATTCTCGAACTGTCACAACAGTTTGACTGTTGCAGCTCCAGAGGTTGACTTGACGAATTCACCTCAATCTCTAGCTTCGGGCCATGAGCGATCAAGAGTGGCGGGTGTTGGACGGCGAGGGTAATGAACAAGGCCCCTACTCGTTTCAGGATCTGCAATCGTACTACACCTCGGGAAATATCACGCATGAGACCATGATCTGGACCGAGGGTCTTGAAGCTTGGGTTCCAGCCGGACAAGTTGAAGGCCTCTTGCCGGAAGTCCCGCAAGCCATTCCTCTTGCTCCTGCACCCACCGTGGCCGCGGCCGCACCGATGGCCCAGCCCGTGGCCGCCGGTGGCATCAATCTAAGCCCGCAGATTTCCGGGGTCACAGCTGGAGCAGCACCGGGCGCCCCACCTGCTCAAGCACCTGCGAAAACCGGAGCTCCAACCTGGCTGAGTATTGTGACGATCGCCAGTGGGGTCATCGCCCTGATTCTCTACTTCTTCCCGTGGGTTTCGGTCTCACAGGACATGAATTTTTTTAAAGCGGAAAAAAATATCATTAAGCTCGCCACTCAAACGGGCATCCAGTCCATCACGCAAACCGAGACGGTCACCGACGAAGCCATCTCGGAGCAAGCCAAACAGTTTGGTGTATCCGAGGATGAAATTCGCAAGAATATCGAAGGCGATGGTGAAAAGGAGAACGATGAAGAGGAGGAAAATTACAAAAGTTCAACGCTTAACCTGATTGCCCTGATTGCGATTGGAACCGGAGTCTTCCTCGCTTTAATCGGCCTGCTCAATAAGGCAAAGGTTCTGACCATGATGGCCCAAATCCTCTTCGCAGCATCCGCGATCCTGATTGGCGTTCAAATGGCCCAGAAGTTTCCAATGATTAAAGCCTACATTGAACTTCAAGAAAAGATGCAGAAATCCATCGACGAATCGGTGGAAGCCCAGGAAGAACTGACCAATGCAGTCACAAGTCTGACCGACAAAGCGGCTGAAGCGGTTGGCGAAATGGAAGACAAGGAGGCTCAAGCCAAAGCCGAGGCCGATCTGGAAAAACAGAAAACTCAAATGCAGAATGAAATGGCCAAAGCGAAAGCAAAAGCTTCCAACCGCTATGCAACTGCTTTTGAACCCAGCTGCTTTATCACCGTTGGTATTCTCGGAATTTCGATTCTCCTGGTCGTCGTGACCATGTCCACAGGTGACGGCACTACTCTTATTGTTGCCAATCCGGGGCTTCAACCGCAACCGCTCCCGGGGCAACCACAGCAGCCTGCCCAACCCCAACAACCTCACCAACCGGGAAGCGGCCTTAAGTTCCACTAAGAGGCCGTCTGAAGAATGCCGAATGAGTGCTGCGGAGGAATTTCATCCCAAAAAAGACGCCAAGAGGACGCTGGTCGAGACCAGTGACCGGGGTGCCACGCACTTGATTTTAAAGGTCTCGCGGACCGACAGGCTGTCTTTTCTAATCAATCGACGCCTCTGCAACTCTTCATCACATCGAATCTGAAAAACCCGTTGGGCAGATTTCAGACGACCTCTAAGAGCCGAACGGCCAGAAGGTCTTGATCAATTCCTTCATTTTTCCTGCCCCAATCGAAGGTTTTTCCTCGTCCAAAATTTGGGCGTATCGGATGAGACCCAATGCCGTCGCATATTGGGGATCCTTAAAGTAGGCATGCACTCCGCTCACATCCGGCTGTTCCGGTTTATAAACCGGAAGATCAAAGACTTCGCATGCCAGCTCACCAATCCCACGCATCTGACTGGTGCCGCCCGTCAAAAAGACGCCGGTTCCAATCTGCTCCAGTGCTCCCGAAGGAAGCCCTTCGATCACAAGTTCGAAGGCCTCTTCCAGCCTTCCCCGAATAACATCATTCAAAACCTGACGCTTGATCTCAATCGGCGGAAACCCTTTCTCATCCTCCACCTTCACAATTCCGACTGAACTCGCGGGATCGGCGGAGGCATTGCCCTCGGCAATCTTAACCTTCTCCGCTTTCGAAAACGGGATATGGGTCACCAGATGAATATCGTTTGAAACGTGATTCCCCCCCACGGGAACGCAGCCCGAGGCAGCAATCGCACCATCAATATAGAGAACGTAGTCGGTCGTCTCTCCGCCAATATCAATCACCAAAGCCCCATCCTCCTTGCGTTCCCGGTTCAGACAAATCTGAGCGGAAGCAATCGGAGCAAAAACAACATCATCGACATCCAAAGGGATTTCACGAACACATTTGATACTGTTCTGAATACGGGTCCGCACTCCATGAACAATGTGGTAATCGGCTTCAAGACTTCGCCCCAAAAGTCCGTAGGGCACCGTCGAGTGGGCCTGTCCGTCCAGCGTAAAGTGTCGCGCCAGATGGTGAAGGTAGACGTGTTCGCTGGGAATGGCAATATCCCGGGCGATCTCCTTGACCTCCTCAAGATGATGTCGATCCACCTCTTGCTCGTCATCAGGAAGACGAAATGTCCCGGTGTTATTCACGCCCTTGATGTGGGCCCCCGTGACTGAAAGAAAAACGCTCTTGATGACGACATCACTCACGTCCTCCGCCTCAAGCAAGGCGGACTTCACACAGGCGCGAACCTGCTTGTAATCGGCAATCTCCCCTTTCCTCACTCCAGCCGACCGGGTCTCGCCCATCCCCAAAATCTTTGCCGATTCGTCCGGCTTGATTTCTGCCACCACCATGACGGTCTTGGTGGATCCGATCTCGAGACCGACGTGAATCTTGGAACGTGCCATGGAATCAAATTACGCTTCAACGATAGTGAATCGGAACAAAGCGACGTGGGATAAGGTTTACTTTTGCGAGAGATTTCCCCTGCAGCTCGGCATGGGAAACGAGTCTTTCCAGATTATGCATTTGCCGCTCCTGATCGTAGTAGGAGAAGGTGGCCAAAATGCCGTTGAGAGTTTTCATTTCGAGCATGATTTCATCTTTCACCACGACCCAGGCCGGGCGCTCCACCCCCTCGAACTTTTCGTTGGCGCGCTTGACGAGCTCCAGCGCAAAATTCAGCCCTTCGTGCTCAATTGAACGCCCGTCTTCGATCTGACCACGCTCGGCGGACTGCACCATGACCACAGGAAGCTTCTCTCCCACCTTCCAGAGTTCACCGGAATCACACCGGAAGGCTGTACCGTCTTCATCGACAAGAAAGCCGCTTTCGCGATCACGCTCTTTAATCTGCAAAGACCGACACGCCACCCAGGCGACCGGATGCCTCTCCTCAACTTCGATCTTGAGGACGCCCGGAAGTCTTCGACTGACCTTCGCGGTCTTGATTTCCGGCAGCGCTTCGATCGCGGTCTGGAGTTCATCGGTATCGATGGCAAAGATCGTTTTCTCAAGATCAATCCCGGTTTTCGAGACGAAGCGATGGTGAGTCAAAAAGCGCGCATTCTCGCCCTCCGGAGTCAGAATTTTTACATCGGCAATTTCAAACTCGCTGTTCTCCACAAAAAGCTTCTGCCAACCAAAACTCAGGCCAATTCCCAGTCCTACCATCAAAAGGATGGCAATTCCCAGCTTCATAAAGCGCGCACAAAACTTCACGAAATCGAAGAACATAATTCGCGGGGAGCTCACCTTGAGGTGGAGCATGCGCTGACGCGACTTACGGGTTCGAGCTGATGTGCGGCGGGAAAACATGGGATAATTCGGTCAGGGCCTCGCGGCCAGAGAAAGTTCGGCAATCTTCACGCAAAGATCTCCAAATGAATAACCGGCCTCAGCCGCGCCCATGGGCAACAAACTGGTTTCGGTCATCCCGGGAATAGTATTGGCTTCTAAAACGTAAGGATCTCCAAACGAATTCAACAACACATCGACCCTGGAGTAAACCTCAATTCCTAGCGCATCGTAGGCTTTTTTTGCTGCAGACTGCACAATTGCCGTCTCTTCGAACGTCAAATCGGCGGGACAGGTGTATTGGCTGCCCACTTCTTTTCCACTCAACCAAGGGTATTTTGTCTCCATATCATACCAATCTCCCTCCGGGGGAGCGATTTCCACCACCGGAAAAACTTTGCCATTCAGGACACCGACCGTGAGCTCCCGCCCCTCGACAAACTCTTCCACCAGCAAATCAGAGCTGAATTCCGCTGCATGCTCCATCGCAGCCATCGCCTCGGAAGACTCCTTCACCACCCGGATCCCCACGCTTGATCCCTCGCGCGGTGGCTTCACCACAAAAGGAACCGGCATCCCGGGCAACTTCGGCCCGTCCGAGCAGTCGACGATTTCCGAACCGGGAGTCGGAACTTCGTGTTTCAAAAAGCACTCCTTGCTGAGATTTTTGTCGAAAGCCACCTCGCTGCTCTTCACCCCCGCTCCAGTGTAACGAACCCCCAACCCTTCCAGATATCGCTGTAATCCTCCGTCTTCCCCGAAAGTCCCGTGAATGACGTTGAAGGCCAAATCCGTCCCCTCCGGCAACGTCGGCTCGGTATCCACCACGTCGACTCCCACCACCCGATATCCCTTTTCCTCCAGCGCCTTCACCACGGCCTTTCCGGAAGCAATCGAAACCTCCCTTTCGGCTCCGGGTCCACCCATAAGAACGGCAATCAGCATTTCCTCAGTCAATTTCATTGTCCTGCAAACGTCTCTCCTGAAATCACATCTTTCAATTTTCAAATCTCACATTTGAATGTCCCCACCCCATGGAAGAAATCCCATCCACGAAAACCGGACGCTGGCTCTACGTGTTTGGAGCAACCTATCTGGTCCTGTTTCTTTTTATGCGACCTGATCAGGAAACCACAGCCCACATTCGCTGGATTGGCTTTTTCATCCTGACGCAAGGCCTCATCCAAATCATCTTCCCCCAATTCCGCTGTTCAAGGTCAACAAACTTTAGTGTCGCCACTCTCGTTATCATCACCACAATCGTCATCTCACTTGATTCATGAAACTACTCAGTTGCTTCCTGTCCCTCATTGCCATGGCCTCGGGCCAATCGCGCCCCAATGTCGTCATCGTCATCACCGATGACCAGGGCTATGGCGATCTCGCCTGCCACGGCAATCCCGTTATCAAGACTCCCAATCTCGACAAACTCTACTCCGAGTCCACCGTTCTCACGGATTACCACGTCGCCCCAACCTGCTCACCCACCCGCGCCGCACTTCTCAGCGGTCACTGGACCAATCGCACCGGGGTCTGGCACACCATCATGGGCCGATCCATGATTCGCGAGAACGAAGTCACCCTGGGACAACATTTCCAAAAAGACTACGCCACCGCCATGTTCGGGAAGTGGCATCTGGGAGACAACTATCCCTACCGTCCCGAAGATCGCGGCTTTGAAGAAGTCTATCGTCACGGCGGAGGCGGTGTTGGCCAAACCCCGGACGTCTGGGATAACGCCTACTTCGATGGCGCCTACTTTCACAACGGACAAATCGAGAAAGCCAAAGGTTTCTGCACCGATGTCTTCTTTGATCAGGCAAACAACTTCATCAGGAAGGCTGCGACCAAAAATGAGCCATTCCTCGCCTACATCTCGCTGAACGCCCCCCACGGCCCGATTCACTGCCCTCAGAAATACCTCGATCTCTACAAAGACCAGAACGCAAACATCGCCTCCTTCTTCGGGATGATTACCAATATCGATGACAACGTTGGCAGGACACGCAAGCTCCTCTCGGATCTCGGCATTGCCCAAAACACCATCTTCATCTTCACCACCGACAATGGAACCGCCAGCGGGGCAAACGTGTTCAATGCCGGTATGAAGGGGAAGAAAGGCTCCCCCTATGACGGAGGTCACCGCGTTCCCATGTTCATTCACTGGCCCGCCGCCGGACTCAACAAGCATCGCAAAATTGACACCCTCACCCACGCCATCGACTTCGTCCCCACTCTCATGGACGTTTGTGAGGTTCCAAACACGGCCGAGGTGAAATTCGACGGAGTTTCTCTTAAAAGCCTCATCGATCCCGACACCAAGGTCCAGTGGCCCGACCGCTTCATCATCACTGATTCACAGCGTGTGATCGATCCCATCAAATGGCGTCAGTCTTCGGTCATGTCGCAGCAATACCGCCTCATCAACGGCAAGGAACTCTACGACATCAAAGCCGATCCCGGTCAGGAAAAGGACATTGCCGGCAGCAATCCGGACCAAGTCGAAAAAATGCGTCGGTTCTATGAAGCCTGGTGGACCGAGCTTGAGCCAACGTTTTCCAAAACCACCGAGATCTACCTCGGCCATCCCAACGACCCGGTTTCAACCCTCACCGCTCACGACTGGCTCAATACCGGCCCACCTTGGAATCAAGGTCACATTCGCAAAGCCAACGCATACGGGAATGTGAACCACAAAAAACAAAAAGAGCATAAAGGCTATTGGGCCGTGAAGGTCATCGCCGATGGCACCTATAAGATCAGCGCCTATCGATGGGCACCTGAAGCAAACCACCCAATTACCTCCGGACTGCCTGCCGGGAAGAACGTGCCGGGAGCCTCCAAGGCTTTTCGAACCAACGTCGGTACCACACTGCCGATCACGCAAGCCACCCTTCGCCTGAACGGGGAGGACCTGGAGCAGAAGCCCGTGGGAGAGAAGGACACCAGAATCACCTTCACCGCCAAGCTTACCAAAGGTTCGCATCAGCTCTCGCCCGTCTTCCTCACCGATAAAGGGGAAATTGGCGCCTACTACGTCACCGTCGAAAAACAACCCTAGCGCAAGTATCCTGCCTGTGTCACCGGCCTAAGCAAAACAACCTTTCATCCACAGAAATGCTCGCATTCTCCACCTGTTGGAACAACTCCCGCCACACCGATGGCGAGGAGATGATCGATGAAATCCTCGAACTCGGCTTCGACACGCTCGAGCTTTCCCATGGCATGACCATTGCGAAACTCCCCGGGATCAAAAAGGCTTTCGCCGCCAACAAATTCAAGTGCGTCGGCGTCCACAACTACTTCCCCTCGCCCACCGAGGTCATGATTGACGCGCCTGATGCCTACGAATTTTCTTCAGACAACAAAAACGAACGCGACAAGGCTTTCCGGGAAACCTTGAAGACGCTGGAGATCGCCCACGAATTCGGGGCCTATTACGTCGTCCTCCACATGGGATCCGTGGCCACCATGCCCCACAAAAAATGGACCGGCGCTCTCACCAAAAAACTCGCCGCCGGAGAACAACTCACCGACGACTATGCCGATGACAAACTCGAGTGCGTCAAGCGCCGTGAAAAACAGGGCCCCAAATATTTTAAGCGAGCCATCGACACCCTTGAACGCCTCATCGAACCCGCCAGGCAGGCCGGGGTCAAACTCGCAGTCGAATCCCGCTCCAAATATGAAGACGTCCCCGACGAACGAGAGATGATCCGCCTTCAGGAACATTTCAAAGACTGCCCGCAAATCGGCTACTGGCACGACTTTGGTCACGTTGGACTCAAACACAACCTCGGTCTCCTCGACCACGACCAATGGCTGGGAAAAATGGCCCCCTACCTGATTGGAGCCCACCTTCACGACGTCCAATGGCCAAAACGTGATCACCGCGTTCCCTTCACCGGCGAGCTGCCCTACGACGACCTTCTCAAGCATTTCAAACCCGAAATGCCCTTTACCTGGGAGCTTTCTCCCTCGCGTAAAACCGAGCAGATTCTTCCCGCGGCCCAAGTCTGGCGAAAAAAATATCCCGAGACCCAGATCTCTCCAGATTATTGGCAACCGAAAGCCCCTCAGTCCTGATCTTCGATCTCGATTCCAAGTTCCTTTCGAAGCAAGAGATTCAAATCCGACTTCCCGGGAGAGAGACATTCCGATCTCCCCAGTTTCACAATCTGTACCTTTTTGTCGGTCGCCCCGATCGCGAGGAAAAGGTCTCTTCCATCCGCAAGACCGGAATAACGGGTCGCGATTACCTTTCCTAGAAAGCGACCATCTCCCCCCTCGCTCGTCATCATCTCACCGGATTCCGAAGTGAAGTCTTTAAAACCCGCACCAATGGCGGAATTGATGTATTCCTGAATCTCCTCAGTCGTCATTGCCCCAAAATCTTCGCCCGGGTCACCCCGGGAGACCAGCGTCAAACACCCGACCTGGTCACTTTGACATCGGCGAAAAGACACGAGCAAAAGACGACCGAAAAGAGCCCATTGTAACCCACCCACCAGTGCCGGAGGGAAATGACCAAACAAGTCCGACCAAACCGGCTGCCCATCACAGCCTTGGCTGAGTCTTTACATGTCGTTTACACATCGTCCCTGACTTCCATGTTAATTTACCCTAGTTTGGTTCGCCCCTCACTTTGAAAGTCATGAAACTAAAACAGTTAGCCCACCCTCAACTCCTCCTCATCATTGCCGCTACGGTGCTGACTCTTACCTCCCCCGGAAGCACCAAAGCCAAACCGGAGATCAAACTCCCCACTGGAGGATTTGAAGTCACATTTTCCAACGGCGTATTTCAAAAATGCGAATTTTTCGAAGACGCCACAGTGAAGGTCACCCAGGACGGACGGACGGCAACCGGAACGGTCAAAGTCACCGACGGTAAAATCATGGTCAGATATGAAGATAACCGGATCGAGCAGTGGAGCGATCTTGATGGAGCCTACTTCGTCAATCACTGGCATCCAACTTCCGCCTATCCCGAGCAGGCATCACAAATGGGCACCGCCGAAAAACACCTCGAAGGGAAACTCGAAGTCCACGAATGGGGAACCTTCACCATTCTGCAAGGATCCGACGGCAACCCCATCCCCTGGTATCAAGCTCCAGAGAAACTTGTCGATCTTCCCCCATTCGTCCAACAGCAAGCAGGGGCATTCTCAAAATCCATGCCCTTCAACTTTGCGAATGACCTCGACTCTATGCGGATGGAGACTCCTGTTCTCTATTTCTACCCGGAGAAAGCCATGGATGTCCGCATTTCAGCCAGCTTCCCCAAAGGCCGGATCACCGAGGTCTTCCCTCCGGTTGCCTATCAATTCAGCATTCTCCCAACAACCAATACCCTCTGGCGCGGCACTCTCCTCCCGCCAAATGCTCCTGAAAAAAGCCGCATCCCCGAAGCCACCGGACAAAATGGCCGCCACTATGCCGCAGCTCGCGCGGTTCCAGATGCCTGGCTTTACAGCCAAATCACCCCTCGCACCGAAGCTGCTCTGGAAGCCGCCAAAAAGGCCAAGGCTAAATCCGACACCCCATTCCCCCTCCCTCCCGCCCCCATCGACCACTTCATCTTCTATCGCGGTGCGGGTAATGCCGGGAATTTCCCCATTCGGGCCGTTGAGCAGGACACTCCGGGAACCTACCTGCTGCACTCCCAATACCATCAAACGATCCCTAAACTCTTCGCCCTTCGCGTCGTCGACGGAAAGAGCAGCTGGGTCGCCATCGATCAACTCGCTCGCATCGACTACGACAAAAAGGAAAAGAAGACCCTCAACCAAAAAGAAATCATCTTCCCCGAGGCCACCAAGTCGACCAAGGAGGTTGCCAGTGAACTTCGACACGCAATGGTAGCGGCTCTTCACTCCGAAGGCCTCACCAAAGACGAAGCCAAAGCGATGGTCGCCACGTGGGACGATCTCTGGTTCACCGACCCCGGCACCCGTGTCCTCGCAATCCTGCCTCAGAGTTATGCCGATGAAATGGTTCCCCTTAAGATCTCTCCAAAACCTGCCAAAGTTGAAAGGGTCTTCGTAGCGCGCCTCGAGCTGTTCAACAAAGCCCAGGAACAAATACTCTCCAGCATCCTCGATCCCATCAACGGTATGGATGATAAAATCGCCAGCGAAAAACTAGCAGCGCTTAATCTCGGCCGCTACTCTGCCGGTGGAATGGCTCGAGCCAAAACTTTGATCGCAGATCAAATCGAGAGCCGATTTTCAAGGCTCGAAAAACTGCAGAAAAAGCAAATGGATACAGAGACCGCCTCTACTCGCTAGGACTTCCTCCGCTCCAGACCCCACAAGCCCATCGCCACGTTTCGGGGTCTGTCCAGTCCTTCACACTCAGAGTAATCTCAAGTTCATCTCCTTCTTCGGCCTGAACTTGATCCAAACGTAGGATCCGGAATCCCCAGTGCGGGGCTCGATTTGGATCCAATGGACTCGAACTCAGCTCCAGATCATCATCGACTTTTGCCTTCATAAAGACAACCAGGCCATCGAGGATTCCCGGGTTGATCACCTTCCGCTTGAAGTTCACGTTCTGGGGCAGGCTCGATTCGGTGATGGTGTTCAAATCAACTTCAAGTAGCGGCTCCGCTTCCCCCAAGAACTGCTTCACCACACCGAGGTCGCAGCTCACAAGGCCATTGTATTCCGCATCATAGGGACGACTCGCCTCCATGCTGGAAAAATCGAAACCGTAAACATCATTGAGTTCCCAAATGTAGGGCTCACGACGATCATCGTGCATTGTCATGGGCTCGCAGTAGAATTCGAAATCACTCGGTAAAATCAACCCTCCCGGCTTCAACAATCGATCCCGCAGATCACACACGTTTGGCACCATTGCTTCGTCAAAAAGGAAGTCACCGATCTGTTCGTGAAGAATTACATCCACCTTCTCATCGAGATATAATTTCGAGCTGTGCACATCCTCGAAGTCCACATTCTCAATGCCATTCTCCGCCGCCAACATCTTGGCATGCTCGATGATCGAGGAGTGATCAACCGCATACACCTTCCCCGCTCCCTGCCGCGAAGCAAAGGCCGCCAGTATTCCCGTTCCCGTCCCCAAATCAATCACCCGGTCACCCGGCTTAATCTTTCGCCTGATCGCTTCATGGTAAAAGGCCATGCGTTGTTGATCCGCCAGCATCCGCTCCTGGGTGTGCAGGTCGGAGAAGTAGTTTACATTCACCTCCCGGTATTTCTCCGCCGGAGTCACGACCTTCTCGGGCGGATAAAACCACTTCTTGAGCTTGGGGCTGCCACGCAACCACTTGCCCAAGGAGCAGCACTTGCTTCGCACGCGTCCGGAAATCGACACCGTAAATTTTTGTATTGAAGAAATAGACATCTCGATTTGGACGCGACATTACCATGCCGGATTCACAACCCTAGGTTGACCTCGCCAAGTCAAAAGCCGAATATCCGGCGATTCTACTCCGGACCATCGCATGCCCCCCGATCTAAACCTCCGCTTCCAGGAAAGCATCCTTTCCGCAACCGGTGCGTCATCACTCGAGGTTGAAGAGGTCCTGCAGGAACTCTGGAGCGGATACGGCCACATCCTGCGAGTCAGGCTCGACGGATCTTCAAGCGTCATTGTGAAGCACATCCAAATGAAGCCTGCAGGATCTCATCCGCGTGGCTGGAATTCAAACCTCTCCCATCAACGCAAACTCAAATCCTATCAGGTCGAAACATCCTGGTATCGTGATTGGAGCAGGCACTGCAGATCAGATGCTCGAATTCCAAAACTGGTCACCTTTGACGAACTGGACGGCGAAATCCTCCTCGCCCTCGAAAATCTTGATGCCTCGGGATACCCGGTCCGCCTTCGCTCTGTCACTCTAACAGAACTACAAGCTTGCCTCGATTGGCTGGCAAATTTCCACGCCACCTTTATGGGGGCGGCACCTGACAAGCTCTGGGAAACAGGAACCTACTGGCACCTCGCAACCCGCAGTGAAGAACTCAAAGCCCTCGACGATCTGCCTCTTCAAAGTGCCGCACCGGCCCTCGACCAAATCCTTTCCCAAGCACGCTTCCAAACATTCGTCCATGGCGACGCCAAACTTGCCAACTTTTGTTTTTCAAAATCAGGAGACCAGGTCGCTGCGGTCGATTTCCAATACGTCGGCGGAGGTTGCGGAATGAAAGACCTCGCTTATTTCATGGGCTCCTGCCTTGACGAATTAGTCTGCGAGGAAAGAGAATCCGAACTCCTCAATCACTACTTCGCGACGCTCTCCAGCGCTCTCGCAATCAAACATCCGCACCTCGATGCCAAAGCGGTCGAATCCGAATGGCGCGCGCTCTTCCCTGTCGCCTGGACTGACTTTCACCGCTTCCTGAAAGGATGGAGCCCGGGGCATTGGAAAATCAATTCCTACAGCGAACGCCTCGCACGCGAAGTCCTCGCTTCCCTTTAAAAAAACACCCATGCAACTCACACTCGAACATCTTACCGACCTCGAATCAATTGCCATTGAAGCGGCCCTCCGTGCCGGCAAAATGATTCGGTCCAAGACGCCCGGCGATCATGAGGTCCAACATAAAGAAGGTGGCAATTCCCAAGCGTCGCGGGTCGTCACCGCGATCGACCTCGAAAGTCAACGCCTCATTCTCGAAACCATCGAAGACACTTTGGATCGGTATGAACTCGGTCTCCTCACCGAAGAAAGCCCCGACGACTCCAGCCGCCATCAACACGACCATTTTTGGTGCATCGACCCGCTCGATGGAACTCTCGCTTTCACCAAAGGCACCCCCGGATACTCGGTGTCGATCAGTCTTGTTTCCCGGGAGGGCCAACCGCGGATCGGAATCATTTTCGATCCTGTCACCTCGACTCTCTACCATGCCGTTGATCAAAAAGGTGCCCGCAAAAATGGCGACCTCTGGAAACTCCCGCCGCCTCCGGTGGACGCCCCGCTTACCTTGATGATCGACGACAGCTTTATCGCCCGGGCCAACGCCCCTGCCTTCCGGAGAAAGCTCGCCGCTTTTACATCACAGTGCGGACTCCACGGCACTGAAATTATCGCTCACGCTGGAGCCGTCCTCAATGCCTGCGGGGTCGCCGAACACGCGCCTTCTCTCTACTTCAAACTCCCAAAATCCGATCCCGGCGGAGGTTCACTCTGGGATTTTACCGCCACCGCCTGCCTCTTCAATGAACTCGGTCTGCCCGCCAGCGACATTCATGGACGCCCTCTTCAGCTCAATCCCGCCGGCGATACCTTTATGAATCGCAACGGCGTCCTCTTTGCCTCAAGCCCGGATCTCGCAACCAAGGCGTCCGCATGGTTCAAGTAGAGCAATTTTCAATCAAGGAGAGTTTGCAGGTCTTTCGTAAATCCCCCAGACTACGCCGTAACCAACACAAAATGAGCGATCCGGAGGAAACCCCGCCCAAAAGAAACCGTCGCAGACGACGTCGCCGGAGTTCGCCCTCTGCAACAACTGGCACCCCAGACCGGGACTCTCCTGTTCCACAGAAAAAAGCCGCAAAGCCACCCGGTCTGACGGGCCCCTCAAAAACAGAGACCGCTCTCCTGCCACCATTCACCGGGCTCTCCCTCGAACAGATCCACATCCCCTCATCGCGGTCAGAGTGCCACGATGCCGTCGATGAAATCCTCGCCGCAGGAATCGGAGGCTTCGATACCGAGGCCAAACCCACCTTCCGCGCCGGACAAAAAAGCGGCGGCCCCCACGTCGTGCAGTTCTCCCTCACCGACAAAGCCTTCATTTTCCAACTCCATCATCACGAGTGCGAGAAAGCCACCTCGGAGCTTATTGCCTCGACCGAAGTGCTAAAAGTGGGATTCGGATTGCAAAACGACCGCGGCCAAATCCGCCACCGACTGGGAATCGACCTCAATCACGTCCTCGACCTTGATCAAACCTTCCGCAAGATGGGATATCGCGGACAGATTGGCGTTCGGGGTGCCATGGGCGTGCTCTTGAAACAATGCTTCAAGAAATCAAAATCGACCACCACCAGCAACTGGGCCCGCCCTGACCTCAGCCCGCGGCAACTGACCTACGCCGCCAATGATGCCTACGCGGCGCTCAAAATCATGGAAGCACTTGAACTAAAAGGGCATCTTTAGCAGCTCCCCGAAGGCCCCTGCGCAAGACCTCACACCAGTGTTTCCCATCTCCAAAATCCATGCTAACTCTTGTCGAGCATGAAACACGAAACACTTTGCCTCCACGGTGGTCACCAGCCTGATTCCGACACCCACTCCCGCGCCGTTCCCATCTATAAGAGCACCGCATTCACTTTCAAGGACACCGAACACGCCGCCAACCTCTTTGCCCTCAAAGAGCTGGGGAACATTTACACCCGGTTGATGAATCCCACCACCGATGTCCTGGAAAAGCGCATTTGCCTGCTTGAAGGGGCCCACGAACTCGCCGGCCTCGCTCACTCCTCCGGCACCGCCGCGATTTTTAATTCCATCATCAACCTCGCCCAGGCTGGCGACAACATTGTCTCCGCCCGCAATCTTTATGGCGGCAGCTACACCCAGTTCAACGACATCCTTCCCGCGCTTGGGATCGAGGTCCGCTTTGTCGACTCGCAGGATCCCCGCCAATTCGCCGACGCCATTGACGACAAGACTCGCGCCCTCTTTTGTGAAACCGTTTCCAATCCCGCCCTCGAAATTACCGACCTTGATGCCGTCGGAGCCATCGCCAAGGAAAACGGCATTCCCCTCATCGTCGATGCGACCTGCTCGACTCCATACCTCACCAATCCCCTCAATCACGGTGCCGACATCGTCGTCCACTCCCTCACCAAGTGGCTTGGTGGACACGGCACCGGCCTTGGTGGCATTGTCATCGATTCCGGCCGCTTCAACTGGGGCGGCGGCAAGCACCCTCTCTTCGACAATCCCGATAACTCCTACCACGGCCTCCGCTGGGGCCATGACCTCCCCGACATGCTCGCACCGCTGGCCTACATTCTACGCATGCGCACTGTCCCCCTCCGCAACCTCGGAGCCTGCATCGCGCCCGACAATTCCTGGCAATTTCTCCAGGGCATCGAAACCCTGCCTCTCCGCATGGAACGCCACTGCGAAAACTCCCTCGCAGTCGCCAAACATCTCAAGGGTCACCCCGGCGTCGAATGGGTCCGCTTCCCCGGGCTCGAGGACGATCCTGAATTCGCCAAAAACCAAAAATACCTCCGCGGTAAAGGTGGAAGCGTTGTTGTCTTTGGAATTAAAGGTGGAGCAGAAGCGGGAGCAAAGTTCATCAACTCGCTCCAATTGTTCTCCCACGTTGCCAACCTTGGTGACGCCAAGTCGCTGGCGATTCACCCGGCCACCACGACCCATTCGCAGCTCACCTCCGAGCAACAACTCGCCGGTGGCATCCGCCCCGAACTTGTCCGCCTCTCCGTCGGCATCGAGCACATCGACGATATCCTCGCCGACCTCGACCAAGCCCTTGCCCAAGCGTAAATCGTTGACCACAGAGAACACGGAGAAAGCAGAGGCTTGAGACGAGAATTCCAGGCGAACCAGAAAAACACCCGCACACTTAGGCGACTCGTTTTCTCCACTTCACGATGCTCAAATAATTGGCGACCTCTGTGGTCAAAACTCCTCGACTCAAAAAATGGACTCATTAGAAATTCCAAAAACCTGCGGTGTCATCCTCCTCCCAGACACCGTGCTCTTTCCACACGGCGGAATGCCCCTCCATATTTTTGAGCCGCGTTATCGGCAAATGATCAATGACGCCTTGGAGGGGAACTGCATGTTTTGCGTGGGCAACCTCCTCGGCGACGATAGCTCGGACCCCGACCGCTGCGCCGCTCCCGTTGGAACCATCGGCCTGATCCGCGCCTCGCGGGAAGCTGACAACGGCACTTCAAACCTCCTCCTCCACGGAGTTTTCCGCGTCTATTTCGAGGAATGGCTCGAGGACAAACCCTACCCATACGCCAGGATCAGGCCCATTCTCGACACCACGCTCGCCGCTGACGAAGAAGCGGAATATCTCGGAAGACTCCGTCGCACCATCAATCGAACTCTCTCCGGATTTCCCTCGGAGGTGAACGAGCAAATCAACACTACGCTCGATAAAGCCGGGGACTCCGCGACCTGCTCCGATGCTGTCGCGCAGCAATTTATTCACGACCCAAATGACCGTCAACGCCTGCTTGAAACCCCCGAAGTTCGAAAACGAATCGATTTTTTAATTCAGTTTCTGGAAAAAGCAGGTCCCTCCGTCTAACCTCTCATGAAACCCCTCTTCTTTCTCTTACTCATTGCCCCGCTTGGAGGCCAAACCCTTGGCGGCTTCGAACCATTCACCCAACAAGATAATGGTGAAAGCTGGATCTTCTATGACTACGCGAACGAAGAGGCGATTGATGCTCCGTGGAACTTTTCAAATTCCGGAGACCCCGAAATCTATGCTCCCTTCACCCTGGACTTCGGCGTCTCCCTCTTCGCCAATATCATGTCATCCAACGGCTTCTTTGTCGGAAGCTACGCCGATGCCGGGATTAACACCATCATTTGCGATGTCTTCATTGAGGACATCAACAGTTTCTCAGATGTCGAATTCTATATTCTTGCCGGAGGCACCTTCTACTACAGCGATTTCTACGTCATTGAACAATCTGGCTGGGTTGGCCTCCAAAATTCATTCTCGAAAGACCAGTGGTATTTTTACGACGACGATGATCGGGAATTTATCGAAGTGGATCTGACCCCTGCCATTCTCTCCGACGTCTCCGAAATCGGTCTCAATTTCTACCCCGTTCTGGGACTGACGGATGAAGAGGGAAATCCGATTCTCGATGGCGACGGGAACCAGATATTCCCGGGTGATGGCAGGGTCGTAGCCCTCGACAATTTCACCCTCCTGCCGGACCTCACCGCCCCGGAAGTCGCTGTTTCGACTCACCCCCCCTCCGCCAAGATCACATTCACCGGAATCGAAGGCATGGAATACACCATCCAAACCTCAAGCAACCTCCGGGCAAACAGCTGGACAAATGTGGGGAGTCCCTTCGAAATTGTCGGGGAATCGTCGACCAATGTCCCCATGACAAACAGGGGCTTTTTCAGGATCCTCAGCCAGCCATTCTACGTCGAGGCTCCATAGCGAAAAAAAACTTTCGCAAAGTCCGCCACTCTGCCTTATCCCAGCGGCGATGAAAATTGTGGTCGCATACTCTGGTGGTCTTGACACCTCCGTCCTCCTCCTCTGGCTCAAAGAGAAATACAATGCCGAAATCATCGCCTATTGCGCTGATGTCGGACAAGCGGAGGAACTCGACGGGCTTGAAGAAAAAGCTCTCAGCACCGGCGCCTCCAAGTGCTATATCGGTGATCTTAAAGAGGAATTTGCCGCGGACTACATCTATCCGATGTTCCAGGCCAACGCTGTTTACGAAGGCCGCTACCTTCTCGGCACCTCCATCGCCCGCCCCTGCATTATCAAGGGCATGCTCGAGGTCGCCCGTGCCGAAGGGGCCGATGCCATCGCCCATGGTGCCACCGGAAAAGGAAACGACCAGGTTCGCTTCGAACTCTCTTTGAACGCCCTCGCTCCCGACATTAAAATGATCGCTCCCTGGCGCGATCATTCCTTCCGCGAGCAATTCCCCGGCCGCGCCGAAATGATTGCCTATTGTGAAGAGAACGGCATCAAGGTTCAGGCTTCAAACAAGAAGCCCTACTCCATGGACCGAAACCTCCTTCACATTTCCTTTGAAGCCGGTGCCCTCGAAGATACCTGGTATGACGGTTCAACCGAAACCGATAAAGACATGTATGTCCTCTCCGTCTCCCCGGAGGATGCTCCCGATACTCCTGAATATGTCCAGTGCCTCTTCGAAAACGGGAACCTGGTCGGCCTTAAAAATGACAACCTTGCGGGGTATATCTCCGAACTATCCGACTTCGAGGTCAAAGGCGAAAAGGACGGCTACACCCTTCTTACTCCTTACGGGGTGATGCGCGTTCTCAACCACCTCGGTGGCAAGCACGGCATCGGCCGCATCGACATCGTCGAAAACCGCTTCGTCGGCATGAAATCCCGAGGCATTTACGAGACTCCCGGAGGCACCATTCTTCTCGCAGCCCACCAGGATCTCGAAACTCTTACCATCGACCGTGAGGCCCAACACGTTCGCGACTCCCTGATCCCGAAATATGCCCAACTCGTTTATAACGGGTTCTGGTTTGCTCCCGAACGCGAGGCCATTCAAGCCCTCGTCTCCGAGACCCAAAAAACAGTCAACGGCGAAGTACGACTCAAGCTCTACAAGGGCAACATTATCAACGCCGGCCGCCGTTCTCCAAACAGCCTCTACGACGAGGATATCGCCACAATGGAAGGCGGCCAGGAAGAAGCCTACAACCAAAACGACGCCTCCGGCTTTATCGCGCTCAACGGGCTCCGCCTAAAACAGTTCGCCCGCGTGAATCATAAGTAATACGGGCTTCCAGCCTGTGTCTCTTGAAATCACTTCCCAAAACCGAAGCCTCACCGGGCTTCGGTTTTTTCTTTGCAGTATTCTTCAACCCAAAATCTCCCCGGCAGCGCTTTCACCTTCATTCAGATCCACCCTCTCCGGCCTTCCCTTGTGCTGGTAGATCACCTTGTTGTGATCAAGCCCCAGCAAATCGAGCACTGTCGCATGAAGATCGTGAACATGCAGCTTGTCCTCGGTCGCATACAAGCCCAGGTCATCCGTCGCCCCGATCGTCTGGCCACCTTTCACCCCGCCACCCGCCATCCACATCGTGAACCCGGTCGGATTGTGATCACGACCATCGCCCTTTTCACTCATCGGGGTCCGGCCAAATTCCCCTCCCCAAATCACCAGTGTTTCATCGAGCAACCCCCGCTGTTTTAAATCCTGAATCAAGCCCACAATCGGTTGATCAACGTTCCCGCAAAGCCGGGCATGGTTTTTTTCCATCCCGCTGTGGCTGTCCCACTTGCTCCCCGCACCATGATACAACTGCACAAATCGCACCCCGCGCTCCACCAACCGCCGCGCCATCAGGCACTGACGTCCAAACACCCTGGTCTGCTCGTTTTCAAGCCCATACATTCTTTTGACGGCAGCCTGTTCACTTTCCAGATCTATCGCCTCCGGCGCTTCCGCTTGCATCCGATACGCCAGCTCGTAGCTCCGAATCCTCGCTTCAAGCTCGGTGTTCGATTGCCTGCCCATCAGGTGTTCCTCGTTCAGCCGATTGAGAAAAGACAACTTCCCCCGCTGCCGCTTCTCCGTCACCCCCTCGGGCAAATTCAAGTTTGCCACCGGCTCGTGACCCGATTCAAAAAGCGTCCCTTGATAACTCGCCGGCATAAAGCCCGACCCCCAGCAGCGGGAACCGTTCACGACCATCGCATTACTGTCCTTGATCACCGTAAACGCCGGCAAATTATCACTCACTGATCCCAACCCGTAGTTCACCCACGCCCCCAAGGAAGGTCGTCCCCCAAACACCGAACCCGTATTCATCTGGGAAACCCCACCCGCATGATTAATCCCGTCTGAGACACACGATCTAATCACACACAAATCATCCGCAATGCTCGAATGCCGGGGCAACCAGTCGGATATCCAAAGCCCACTCTCTCCGTGCTGCTTCCATTCCCGCTTTGATTCAAGCAAAGGCGAACCCGCTTCTCCCATCGCTGTTACCGGCCGCTCAAAACTCTCCGGCAGGGGGCTCCCCGCCAACTTGTTTAACAAAGGCTTGGGATCAAAAAGATCAAGATGGCTCGGCCCTCCCTCCATAAAGAGAAAGATCACACTCTTTGCTTTCCCCAAATGATGCGGGATCTTCTCTGCTACGGGATTCCTCGTCCTTAATTCACTTCCATAAAGCCTCTCTCCCGTTAGCGCCGACAAAACAACGCCGCCAAACCCGGCTCCCGAGTTCATCAGAAATTGCCGGCGCGAGTGCGGCATTATGATTCGACGACAAGACATGACTCAATCAGTGAAGGTACAGGAACTCGTTGGAGCTTAGTAATGCGTGACAGAAATCTTCAAAAGCCTCTCTTTCCGGAGAGCTCGCTGCAGAGAACTTTTCGTGACCACCCCACTTGGCGCCCGAAGGAAGCCCGGCAAGGTCGACGACGTTCAGATCAATGACAGGATCTGGAAATTCCGGCAAGTCCCGCTCGTGCAGTAATTTTCGTGTCAGTCTCAACCTCGCCACTTCTCCTCGCCACAAATGCCCGCCGCCACTACGCGCGCCCAAGAAAACCTTTCCACTCTTCCGCTGAATGCCCCCCACGACCTTGTGCCCCACCTCGACCCGCTGCATTTCCCCGTCCGACCTCGACAAATCCTTCAAATAAAAGGTCACCCTGCCCTGCCCTTCGCCTCGCGCATTGACAACCACCGCCACGAAAACCGGAACCTTCAACGGAACCCTGAGATTCGAAGCCACGACCTCATACTCAAGGTCACCACCCGGATTTAATCCCACTAATTGCACAATTAAATTCCTTGGTCCGTAGCGGCTCTTTTCGCTCGTCACCCCGATGGACCAGCCCTGGCTTTGATGGTTGCCATTCCATTGTGACAACAATGTGTTCACACGCGCATCATCGTGAACTTCGTCGAGCCGGACCACCGCGGAAGCCGAAAATTGATCTTCCGGGAGTTGAACTCCGGGCAATTCCAAATACTCCCACTTGCTTCCGGGCTTTAGGGAAAAAGCCCCCCTGGCACCTCTGGCCAGATAGGACTCCGCACCCTTGAAAAAACTCTTCAAAGCAACCAATCCCTTCTGATCCGAAGCGCCCCCGGCCCGCTGATCCTTTTCGGTGTTCTTGCTTTGCGAGGACAAGAATTCCATCGCAGCTTTCACCTCCTTCTCTTTTGCCTCACGCCCCCAAACCATTCGATAAGCCTCCCTCACATCCCCGCCTTCCGCGCTTCCCTTCGCTCCCAGAATCCGGCCAGCCAAGGCCCGGGCCCTGGCCAAAGGCCACTCGCTGTTGGCCAATAGCAAGGACTGTGTCGGAGTCGTCGTATTCAACCGCTCCGGCTCGGAAGCAAATCCCGCCGGGCTGTCAAAACACTGCAAAACTCGCTCCGGAGTGTTTCGCATCTTCCTTAAATAAATGGACCGCACCGGCGAAGAACCACCTTGGGCCACCCCTCCTTCCAAATGCTTCAATTCGCCAGACAAAGCCAGCATGGCATCCCTGATCTGTTCCGCGCCGAGTCTCCGCGGCGGAAATCTCCAGAGCAACTTATTCCCCGGATCCGTTTGAACCTGAGCATTGCTGGGCTCAAATCTTGCCGTCTGACGGTAAGCCGCACTTGTCATGATCAACTTGTGCATCCGTTTTACCTTCCACCCGCCACTCATAAACTCACCAGCCAGCCAGTCCAACAACTCCGGATGAGTCGGCTCCTCTCCCAGCATGCCAAAATCATTCGGAGAGGCCGCAATCCCGCGCCCAAAATGATGCTGCCAGATCCGATTCACCATCACTCGTGCCGTAAACGGATTCTCACTCGCCACAATCCAATCCGCCAAAGCCGAACGACGCCCGGTGGTTGTCTCCCGCCTCTCAATTGCCGGAGCGGCCTCCCCCAGCAATGTTAAAAATCCCGGCATCACTTCTTCCGAGTTCAGTTGAACAACCGCAGCCTCGCTTCCCGTATCCGTGCTCATGAAGGACTTCGGCAGTGGCTCGGGCTTGAGCCGGTCAAAAGCACTCAGTTGCGTCTCCAGTTCTTCATAGCGCAAACGCCCGGGACTGCCCTTCTTTAAAACCTGCTCCGGCTTGGCCCGCGTCTCCACCTCCCGAATCGCCTGACGTTCCACCAGAAAAGAAATCTGGCGCTCATACGAACTCTGCTTCTCCCGCGGCTTGGCAAACATCTCCTGCACCTCCGGCGGAAACGTCTTCACGTGAGAATTGTATTTTGCTCTCTGCCCGGCCTCAACCAACAAGGCCATCTCCGCCCTGATCTCCGCCGTCGCCTCTTCCCATGCCCGATACCGCTTCTGATACCCGGCAAGCTCTTCGGGAGTCGCGAAAGACCTGTCGTCCGGCCAATAGACCGACGATAGAAAGGCCTGCAGCGCGAAATAGTCCTTCTGCAAGATGGGATCAAACTTGTGGTCATGGCACTGGGCACAGCCGATTCCCATTCCTAAAAACACCTCAGCCGTTACGTCCGTGATCTCATTGATCATGATCTCCCGCTGCATCTCCGCGTTGCGCTGGTTCCACTCGTAAACCCCGTTGCGCAAAAAACCTGTCGCCACCACTCGCTCCGGATCACTCGCCGCAATTTCATCACCCGCCAACTGCTCCTTCACAAACTCGTCGTAAGGTTTGTCCTCGTTGAAGGCCCGAATGACATAATCCCGATAACGAAACGCCGCCGGACGAAAATCATCCGCCCGATAACCATCACTATCGGCATAGCGAACCACATCCAGCCAATGCTGCCCCCATCGTTCTCCATACCTTGGGCTCGCCAAAAGTTCATCAATCAGCTCATTCACGGCCACATCACGATCCTTTTCCCACGCCGTTAAAAACTCTTCCACTTGCCCGACCGCCGGAGGCAAACCGTGCAAATCAAAGTAGGCCCGCCTCACGAATTCCTCCGCTGAAGCCTCCTCCGACATCATCAATCCGGCCTGCCCCAACTTCCTTTCCACAAAAAAATCCACCGCATGCCCGACCTTCGGCACCACCACTTTCCTCACTGGCTGCACCACCCACCAGGCTTTTTCTTTTTCAGTGAACTCACGACCGCTTCCCACCATCACGGTGAAAAATCCCAGAAGAAATCGGAGTAGGCAATTCACAGGCTTTAAACAACACCACAGACGGATGTCGGTGGAAGATAAAAACGAAATCGCCCACTGGAATCTCTCAACCACAATGAAAACATTTCTCGTCAGCCTCACGATTACCCTTCTCACCCTCATCGCAGAATCGGCCCCGCAAATCGTCACCGGCATCATCCAACCCTTCTCCATCGTCTTCGACCAACAAGGTACCATCTACGGCGTGGAATATGAAAATGGCAACCGTATCTTCCGTCTCAAAGACGACCAACTCTCCTTCATTGCCGGCTCCAAAACCCCGGGCGGCAAAAAACTCGGCGACGTTGCCGCAGGCGATGGCGGCAACGCCGGAAAAGCCCGCTTCAATGGCATGCATGATCTCGCGCTTCACCCCGATGGCCGACTTTTCATCGCCGACACCTTCAATCAACGCATTCGTGTCCTCGACCTCAAAACAAACACCATCTCCACCCTGGGTGATCAACACCTGAAATTTCAATCTCCCTACACTGTCGACCTCCACCCCGATGGAAAGCACCTACTCGTTGCTGATCTCGAGAAACGCCAGGTTCTCGAAATCAACCTCAAAACCCTCACCGCCAAACCCCGCGCCGGAAACGGAAAAAAAGGCAAGCCTATCGAAGACTCACCCGCCACTAAATCACCCCTCCTCGCTCCCCGGGCCGCGATCTACGGAAAGGACGGATCCATCTTCCTCGCCTCCCGCGAAGGCCATGCCATTCGCCAGGTCACCCCCGAAGGCACCCTAAAAACCATTGTCAATCTTGCTGGCAAGAAAGGCTCTGCCGGCGACGATGGCCCCGCCATCAAAGCCCGCCTCAACGGCCCAAAGCATCTGGCACTCGATCCTGAAGGCAACCTCGTCATCAGCGATGACAACAACCACATCCTGCGCCTCTACAAACATGAAAGCAAAACTCTCCACCTCCTTTACGGAACCCCGGGCAAAAAGGGTAACGCTGCCACTGAACTAAACCGCCCCCATGGAGCCCGCTACGCTCCCGACGGATCGCTCTGGATTGCTGACTCTTTCAACAACCGACTCGTCAGGGTTCTCCAGCCTTAACTAAAAGGTTATTCAGGCCGGAAAAAACAGCGGAGCCCAAAGACGGCAACACCGAGAAGCGTGAAGGAGAGGATCAAGAGAGTGATCCTTCAACCCGGCCAGTTAATTGGGATCCTTCTCATCCTGGGTCTCACCAAGACAGAAGGAACCTTTTTTTTCTTTCAATGCGATGGCGGTTTGACACCTTGAGAGGTGCCGGAAAACTTTTTCAATCAACAAATGAACTTCAAACTCGCAATCATCCCCGTAATTTTCCTGCCAGCAGGAATTCAAGCAGCCACCATCACCTTCGCCGGAGTTGTCAATGACGACAGCGGCTCCGAGATTTCGGAGTGGAAAACCGCATCAACTGTCAAATCCCTCGATGGCGACGGCGACAATGTCTACGGCACCCTCGCCCATCTCTTCTACCGCATCGAATTCAAGGGGCAAAACACCCTCTACACCTTTAATAGCTCCGATAGACAGGTGGGGCCTTTTGCGGGATATGCCGTCGTAGACCACCCCGACGGGGTCTCTCCCGACACCCAGGTTCGCACCACCACCAATGATGCAGCCGGCCTGGCGGATGACGTCATGTTCACCTTCACCGCTCTGGCGGGCTCCCCCGGGGACGTGCGGATCGGGATCGCCACCGACGGATTGAACGGGAATCAGTTTTCACCCGCTTCCATCGGACTTCGACAAGTCGCCGGATCGTCAGCCGAGCACACCCTGACCTCGGTGAACAGCACTCTCGACATGGTCTTTTTCGACGTCACCGGAGTTTTGGCGGGAGATCAGTTCGAAGTCTTCGGCGATTCGGGCTCCGGAAACTTCGCGACTCACCAAATCGTCACCTGGGACACCCTGACCATCCCGGAACCGGGGAGCTGCCTACTCCTCTCGCTTTCCTTCCTCCTGATTTCCATCAAAAGGAGGCGCTAGTCACCGCGCGCTATTTTCCACTTCATCCTCTTTGGAACAAATTAAACTAACGGAATCATGAAACTAAAAATCATCGGCTCCCTGCTCGCTTTGCCAATGGCAGCCCAATCGGCGCAGGTTAGCTTCTCCGGGGTTGTCAATGACGACAGCGGCTCCGAGATTTCGGAGTGGAAAACCGCATCAACTGTCAAATCCCTCGATGGCGACGGCGACAATATCTACGGGACCCTCGCCCATCTCTTCTACCGCATCGAATTCAAGGGGCAAAACACCCTCTACACCTTTAATAGCTCCGATAGACAAGTGGGGCCTTTTGGGGGATATGCCGTCGTGGACCACCCCGACGGAGTCTCTCCCGACACCCAGGTTCGCACCACTACCAATGATGCAGCCGGCCTGGCGGATGACGTCATGTTCACCTTCACCGCTCTGGAGGGTTCCCCCGGGAACGTGCGGATCGGGATCGCCACCGACGGATTGAACGGGGCTCAGTTTTCACCCGCTTCCATCGGACTTCGACAAGTCGCCGGATCGTCAGCCGAGCACACCCTGACCTCGGTGAACAACACTCTCGACATGGTCTTTTTCGACGTCACCGGAGTTTTGGCGGGAGATCAATTCGAAGTCTTTGGCGATTCGGGCTCGGGAAACTTCGCGACTCACCAAATCGTAACCTGGGACATTCTCGTCACTTCAGACCTCACCGACCCGACAGATAGTGATAACGACACCATGGGCGACAACTGGGAAACCTTCTACTTCGGCGACCTCACCACCAGTGACGGCACCGGTGATAACGACACTGACGGCGCCACCGATTTGCAGGAATGGAATGCCTCATCCAATCCGAACCAACCTGACACCGATGGCGACGGGCTCACTGACGGTGATGAAATCAATACCCGAAATACTGACCCCACCTCCAACGATTCCGACTCCGATGGCCTTCCGGACGGTTATGAAGTTGCCAACAACTTCGATCCCAATCTCGACACCGGTGATGATGGAGCAAGTGGCGATCCGGATATGGACACTCTGGACAACATCACCGAATTTGGTTTGGGAACAAATCCCAACGAGGAGGACACCGATGACGACGGCTACAATGATGCTGTCGAAAATCTAAGCGGCGTCTGGTTCGATGCCTCCGCAACAGGCTCCGATCCACTCAACCCTGACACCGATGGAGACGGGCTCGTGGACGGTGTGGAAAATCCCGACCTTGCCTTTGATGCCGGAAACCCCACGACCCAACCCGGGACAGATCCCAATCTCCGGGACAGTGACAGCGACGGAGTCAGCGATCGCCTTGAAATCGAAAACGGCACCGATCCTACCAATTCTGCAAGCACCCCTGGTCCGTCACCTAATGTTCTGAGTGCAGACTTTCAAGGAATCCCCGGAGGAGCATTCACCAATGAGCCCGTTCTCATGGAAGGTGGCAGCCCGCAGTCTGAATACCTTTCCGGAATCTGGAACGCACTTGATGTCACGGGCCACGATGGCACCGACATCGATCCATCCTGGACCGACCTGGTAAACGCCCTGGGCAACCCGACCTCCGTCAGTGTCAACATCACCGGGGTTGTTTCTGCTTGGACCAATCCCCAAAACGAAAGACCAATTTTTGACGACTACCTCTTCGTCAATGCTGGCAATGCCGATCCAAATATCGCCTGGAACATTGCAGGGCTTCGTCCCGCAAGCACTTACAGATTCTTCCCCTATGGTGGCGTGGCACGGGACCACACGATGACCGTTGACACCAACGGGGACGGCGATCTTAGCGACGAAACACCCACGCGGGTTCCACCAACAGGCGGTGTCGAATTTGCCGTCACTTCCGACGCCAGCGGTCAAATTATCGGAACCATCACTCCCGGCAACTCGGGCGAAGCAAATTGGGGCGGATTTGAACTGGTGGGAAATCTGCCAGGGGCTTCCGGCGCAGAATTGAATATCGAGGCGATCACCTACGATGGTGAAGACGTGACTCTCACCTGGACCAGTATCCCGGGTGCAACTTACAACATCGAGGCCAGCAGTAATCTGAGCGACTGGTCTCCCATCTCCATTGGTATCAACGCCGCTGCCGGCCCGGCCACCACCACCAGCCAGATTGTTGACACCACGTTTGACGCTGCGAAGTTTTACCGGGTTGTTGAACAGTAGAGTCCTGCCATTGAGTCTTTAAGGGGAACGGTCTCCGGACCGTATCCCCTTTTTCACACCCTCATCCCTATGAAAAAAGCCATCCTCGCTACCCTCTTTGTCACTCAAATTCTGAGTGCACAAGACAGCGTTGTCGTATTCAACGAGATCCACTACCACCCGGCGGGAAACAATTCCTCGCTCGAGTTCATCGAACTCTACAACCAGCTCGCCATCGACACTGATATCTCAAATTGGCGACTCGATGGTGACGTCCAATTTGACTTTCCCGAAGGAACCACCATCCCCGCCCAAAGCTACCTCGTCATTGCTCGGGACCCCGCAGCACTTCAAGCCGCTACCGGATTTTCCGGAGCCCTCGGACCTTACGAAAACTTCCTCTCCAACTCGGGCAACACCCTTCGCCTCTACAACAACAACCGTTCGTTCATCGTCTCCAACTCGGCACCGCCCGCCTTTCGCGCGGAGACTCTTTGGAATGTCGACATTCAGGGAAATGGCAATGGAGGATTTGCGGGCCAACTCTCCCCGCCCGGCAATATGTCAGGCACTATTAACGGACTTGGCGGCACCTGGAATCACTTCACAGTCGGCGGTCATTCCACCACAAGCAGCAATCCCTCGCTCAACCTCGTCGAGAGCGATGGCTCCGCATCCCAGGTCACCTTCACCATCAACGGCACCGTCAGCGGATGGAGCCAAAGCGGCGACGCCCTCTTTTCCGACTACCTCTTCGTGAACGCCGGTAATTCCGACAGGAATCTCGATTGGCAAATCACCGGGCTCGACTCCGGCAAAACCTATACCCTCATCGCCTATGGGGGCGTCGGCCGTGATGCGACCATTACCGTCGATACTGACGGAGATGGTAGTCTCACAGACGAAACTCCCGTCATCGCTCCGGCAAACGCAGGCGTCGCCATCGAGAGCATCACTCCCTTCCCCGGAGCTAATCCCCTCATTCTCGGAAGAGTTGAATCCGGGAGTGTCAGCGAGGGAAACTGGAGTGGTTTCCAACTCTTCATTCCCTCCGAAGGTGACGGCGGTGGCGGTGGGACGACCACTGGAGGAGTCCCCACCAACTCCCTCGACAAGCGCCGCATCATGGACGAATTAAGTTATTCCGATACCTCACCCTGGCCCATCGCACCCGATGGCTCGGGCTTCACTCTCTCCAAAATCAACCCCGCATCCGGAACCCGGGAAGCAACCAACTGGAGCATCAGCAACTCCCCCCACGGTTCACCCGGTTCCCCCAACACCACCGCTTCTTCCTCGTCTCTCCTCTTCAACGAAGTCGCCGGGGAACTCAATACCACTTTTCAAGTTGAAATCATCAACTCCACCTCCTCTCCAATCGATTTCACCGGTTTTATCATCACCTCTTCGGACCCGCTTCATTCCGACTACGTTCTCCCTGCAGGCGTTCTCGGCCCGGGAAAATTCCTGACCATTGAAGCAGCTACTCTTGGCTTTACTCCAGGCGACAACGATCGCCTCTTCTTTTACTCACCCGAAAAAAACAACATCCTCGACGCCGTCCGCATTGACGACCGTCCACAGGCCCGCTTTCCCGATGCCACTGGCGAATGGATGCGCCCCGACTCTCCCACCTTCGGGTCGGAAAATCTCATCACGCTCGAAGACAGACTCGTAATCAACGAAATCTTCTACCACGCCTATCCCGACCGGGGCACCCCCGGCTCTCCCGCACCCACCACCACAACAACTGTTCTCAATTTCGATTCAGTTTGGAGATATAACCTCGACGCCGGACCCACCGGCCTTCCCTCAAACTGGGCGACCACCGAGCACCCCGCAGACAACACAAGCTGGGCCCAGGGCCCCGGACTTCTTGGCCGGGAAAATACGATCCTAGGCGAACCAATCGGCACCGAAATCACGCTCTCTTCCAAGATCACTTACTATTTTGAGACCGAGTTCACTTACTCCGGCGATGGCCCCGTCAGCAAGATGATCCTCAATCACTACATCGACGATGGTGCCGTCGTCTTTCTCAACGGCATCGAGATCGACCGTATCGGCATGCCCGTCGGCATAATCACCCCCACCACTGCAGCCTCCCCCGGAGTTGGCAATGCCGCTCCCGCCACCCTCACCATCAACAATCCCAACGTGCTCGCCGGAAGCAACCGCCTCTCTGTCGAAGTCCATCAGGCCAACACCAACAGCAGCGATCTTGTCATGGGGCTGGAAGTGATACTGGAAGCACCAGCCGGAGGTGGCGGGAACCCAGCCTCAACCTACACGGAACGCGACGAAGAATGGATCGAACTCTATAATCGATCAGAAACCCCCATCGACCTCACCGGATGGAAAATCGGGGGCGGCATTAGCTTCAGTTTCCCTTCCACCTCGATTGCACCCGGCTCGTATCTCGTCATTGCAAAAGACGCCACCGCTCTATCAGAAAAGCATTCCACCGCCACCATCATCGGAGACTACTCCGGCCAACTCGCCAACGGCGGTGAAACCATCCGCCTCATCGATGCCAATGGAAACCCTGCCGACGAAGTCCGCTATTACGATTCCGGCAAGTGGCATTCAAAGGCCGATGGAAACGGCTCAAGCCTAGAACTCCGCGATCCCAAAACCGACAATAACGCCGCCGGTTCATGGGCTCCCTCCATCGAATCCGGCGAGTGGCAATCCTTCACCTACACCGGCACCGCCATCAACGATGGTATTGGCAATAATGTCTACCACGAGTTTCTCATCGCTCTCCTCGACTCCGGGGAATTCCTCCTCGACGACGTCAGTGTCATCGAAAGCGGCAGTATCGAATTTATCCAAAACGGAGATTTTGAATCCGACACTCCCGGCCGCCCTGCGGACAAATGGCGGGCCGTCGGCACTCATGGCAGTCACAGCCGGACAGTCGTCGTCACAGATCCCGATGACCCGGGCAACCAATGCCTCCACGTTGTCGCCACCGGACCCACCGAGGACAAGCACAACAAACTCGAAACAACCTTCGCCAACTCCGAACGCGTCGTCATCGGTCGTGAATATACCATTTCATTCCGTGCCAAATGGCTCTCCGGCTCGAACCAGGTCAATTCCCGCCTTTACTTTAACTACCTGCAAAAGACCCAGCTTCTCGACGTCCCCGAAAGCTGGGGAACTCCCGGGTCAGCAAACTCGACGGCCCTCTCAAACGCCGGCCCCGCGCTCAGCGGCCTCTCCCACTCACCCGCCGTTCCCAATGCCGGACAGGCTGTCACAGTTTCCATCGATGCCACCGACCCGGATGGCATCAGCGACCTTGCTCTCTTCTACTCCGTCAACGGCGGGAGCTTCAACAGCGTGCCGATGACCCTTGCATCAAATGACTCGTTCCAAGGAAGCATTCCCGGACAAAGCGCAAGCCGCATCATCCGCTTCTATGTTCGCGGACGCGATGCCTCTTCCAATGACTCCTTCTTCCCTGTCGACGCTGATGAAGGTGGAGCCTTCTATAAGGTTCAAGATGGACTCGCCGACAACTCCGGACTCCGCCACAACTTCCGCATTATCATGTCGGACAGCGATCGTTCGTTTCTGTTTCTAAATACCAACCGCATGAGTAACGATCGCTTCCCGGCCACCGTCATTGAGGATGAGGAAAAGGTCTATTACAATGTCGGGCTCCGCCTTAAGGCCAGTGGCTTCGGTCGTTTCAACAGCGGACACTATGGATTCAATATTCGCTTTCAACCCGACAATCTCTTTCGGGGAATTCATCAAAGCATTTCCATTGAGCGCAGCCCCAATCTCAAGGAACTTCTGGCAAAAAATCTCATGAACCGCGCAGGCGGCGGCTACTGGTCATTCTACGATGACGTCGCTCACATCATCACGCCAACCACCGGAGACCGCGGCATTGGCCTCCTCTCCATGAGCCGACAAACCTCCACCTTTTTCGATGGCTTGTTTCCTGACGCAGATCACCCCGGCACCCTCTTTAACCACGAGCTTCTCTACAACCCCAACGGCACCACCGGCGGTGCGGAAGGGCTGAAAATAGGCAATCCCTATAACCACACCGGTGGCCGCTATGATCTCGAAGACCGTGGCTCAGATAAGGAGCCCTACCGCTGGGGCTTTCAGATCCGCTCTTCCCGGGGTCGTGACGACTACTCCCAGCTCGTCGCTCTCAACCAGGCCATGGACCTCAGCGGCACCTCGCTAAAAGCAGCCCTCGATGAGCTCATCGATGTCGATCAATGGATGCGGACCTTCGCCATGATGTCACTCAACGGAACAGACGATATTTACAGCCGGATTTGGGAACATAACTTCCGCTACTATGTTCGCCCCACCGACAACAAGATCATCATCTTCCAGTGGGACCTTGACCGTTCATTCCAACTTGGAACCACCTCGTCCGTCATTCCCAGCCGAAATAGTGTCGTTAAACTTTTTAGCATCCCGCAGTATCGCCGACTTTTCGACGGACATCTCAACGACCTCACCGTCACAACCTTTAATTCCACTTACGCCACTCCCCTCGCCTCCCACCTCACGACTCTGACTGGCGACAATCTCAACGGAATCCCCGGCTATATTAGCGGACGGGCCGGCCATGCCGCAAACTCCCTGCCTTCCCAGGTTCCCTTCACCATCACGACCAATAACGGCAACGACTTCTCCGAAGCAGACAGCGCCGTCGATCTCGCTGGCACGGGGTGGATCGACATTGCCTCAATCCGGATCAACGATATTCCCACTGAAATCACCTGGGCCGATTCTGATTCCTGGCAGGTCACAATTCCAATCGGGGTGGGAGCAAACCTTCTCGAACTCAAAGCTTACAACCGTCAGGGACTTGAAGTCGGAAGCGACAGCATCACGGTGACCAACACCAGCGCCATCGACCTCGCCAGCTCAAGGAACACCATCATTAGCGAACTTCACTACAATCCCTCCGATCCAACTCCAGACGAAATCACAGCCGGCCATAATGACAGTGATCTCTTTGAGTTTCTCGAAATTCTCAACATCAGCGAGACCATCGAAGTTGACCTGAGCGGCGCAAGCTTCACCGACGGTGTGGCCTTCACCTTTCCGCAAGGGACTACGCTGGCACCTGGCGAAAGACTCGTCATCGTTTCAAAACAGTCGGCGTTCGCATTCCGTTATGGTCAGGGCGTTGCAACCATCGCCGGAGAGTTTTCGGGCCAACTCAGAAACAGCGGCGAGCACATTCGCTTCGAAGCGAGCGACACCTCTGCGATCGCCGACTTCACTTATGAAGATGGCAACCCGTGGCCGGAAAGTGCCGATGGAGGCGGCTATAGTTTGGTCTTCTCCGGCGCTGATCCCAATTTACCTCTCGACTGGAGAACAAGCCTCACGGCCGGGGGCACTCCCGGAGACGATGATGGACAGCCCTTCTTTGGGACCAGCGACGAGATCATTGCTTACGCCATCGCTTCAACGCCGCAAGGTTCAATCAGCGCAGATCGCTTTTCGTTCACGTTTCTTCAGAATTTGAATGCCGATGATGCCATCATCGTAGCCGAATACTCCACTGATCTGGAAAATTGGATTCCGCTTTCATCCGACCACCTTCGATCACGAATTAATCAAGGAAACGGGACTTCTTTGATCACTTACACCACCCCTTTCATGGCTTCGGTCCACCCGGCACAGTTTGCCCGCCTCAGGGTGATCAGTCGATAGATCACTCCCAGACGATATCGCAATCGAATCGTTCAAGCAGCTAACATTCCTGCGCTTCCCCTGCTGAGGGTGGTTGCTGGCATAACCTTGGCCGCCTTTAGCTTTTGAATAGTCCGGGCCCCGCTACCGAAGCCCCGCCGACCGGAAAAATTCAGCGCAGACCGCCCGCCCCATGATACTTGATGCAAAACGCGTCCGCTAAAAAAGCAACCCCACCCCGACTCCGGAACTTTGGATAGGGCCGGGATCGGGAATCGCAGGCCGATTCCTTGCATGCAAAACTCAAGAAAACGACAGGACAGACCCGAATCTGCCGTTATACTGGCCAAGATATGATCCGCTGGTTTGCCAAGAATGACATTGCCTCCAATCTTCTGATGTTGGCAATCGTCCTCGCCGGGCTATACACCGCCTTCAATAAAATCCCGCTTGAAGTTCAACCCAGCTATGACATCGGGGAAGTTGAAATCAACATGCGCTTCCGGGGCGCGAGCCCGCAGGACGTTCAGGAACATATCGTCAAGCCGATTGAGCGGGCTCTTCGAGACCTTCCCGGGGTCAAATTGATCGATTCCAAAGCAAGGAGCGGGTCTGCAAATATCGATGTGGAGGCGGAGGATGGAGTGGACCTTCGGGAGCTGCGCGACGAAGTCGAAGCCCGCGTCGGCGCGATCAACACATTTCCCGGAGAGACCGAGCGACCCGAAATTCATATTCCCAACATGTCGAATTACAGGGAGGTTCTCACCATTGCGATCACCGGGGAACTCAGCGAAAACGACCTCTACAAAACAGCCCGACGAGTCGAAAACGAGCTTCTTGATCTGCCCGAAATTTCCCGGACCGACATGCGCGGCACCCAACCACTCGAAATCAGTATCGAGGCCGACGATCAAAAACTGCGCGACTACGGCCTCTCCTTTGAGGATCTCGTCAACGCCATCCGCAGGTCCTCCCTGGCCCTCTCCGCCGGCTCGCTCCGGACTCCGGTGGGTTCCATCATGATCCGCACCGATGGTCAGGCCTACACCCAGGAAGACTTCGCCAACATCGTGGTCACGGCCCAGGATGGTGCCCAGATCCGGGTGGGCGATCTTGCCTACATCAAGGATGGTTTTGAGGACGCCCAAATGATGACCCGTTTCAACGGAGAGCCTGCCATCATGATCGACATTCTGAGAGCGGCCGATGAAAACGCGATCGAGATCTCCGACGCAGTTCAACGATATATTGAGAACACCTCTCCACTTTTGCCAAACGGCGTCAGCCTCTCCGCTTGGGATGACGAATCAATCCGCATTCGTGGCCGGCTTTCAACTCTCGGGAATTCCCTGATCATGGGTGCCGGCCTTGTCCTCCTCGTCCTCGGACTTTTCCTTCGACCCATGCTTGCTTTCTGGGTGGTCCTTGGCATTCCGATTAGCTTCGCAGGCGGTGTTCTCCTGATGCCCTACTTTGGCATGACCGCCAATACGATGAGCATCTTCGCCTTCATCATCGTCCTCGGAATCGTCGTGGACGACGCCATCGTGACCGGGGAAAACATCTACACGAAACTCAGGGAAAACCTCACGCCGCTCGACGCCGCCGTCATTGGAACGAAGGAGGTTGCAACCCCGGTCACCTTCGGTGCCATAACCACCATCGTAGCCTTTATCCCTCTTTCCTACTTCCCGGGCTTCTGGTCGGCCTGGACCAGTCAAATCCCCCCCATTGTCGCCTCGGTCCTGGTCTTCTCGCTCATCGAGTCAAAACTCATTCTTCCCTCGCACCTCAAGCACCTCAGCACAAATCGCCGGAAAATGGGCGGCTTTGCCCGGTTCCAAAAATGGGTGGCAGATTCCTTGGAGCGAGCCATCGAGAAATTCTACCGCCCGGTTCTAGCTCTTGCCTCGAAATACCGCTACACCACGATCGCTCTTTTCTTTGCCCTCGCCATGGCCGGATTCGGCTACCACAAAAGCGGGGAAATCGGATTTGTCGATATGCCCAAAGTCGAGCGTTATCGAATTTCTGCCTACCTCAGCATGATCGACAACACCCCGTTTGAGGAGACCGACAGGCAGATCTCTCACATCGCGGCTTGCGCTGAGGAAATGAAAAGAGAATTGATTGATCCGGGCACCGGAGAATCCCTCGTTCGCAACATCATGACCAGCACCGGAGCCTCGCGCTGGGGTGGCGCGGGTGATCCCGAGCAAGGATTTGCGTCCCTTGAAATCATGCCTCCGAGCGAGCGAAGTGAACCTGGCCCAACCAACGCTGAAATTGCAAAGATGTGGGAGGAAAAGATTGGTGAGATTGAAAACGTTCGTTACCTCAGAGTCTCCGGCGAATGGGGCAGCCGGAGCCGTGGTCAGGAGGAACTCAACAGCCTGAGTGTGGAACTCCGGGGGGAAGACAGTGAAGAAAAGCGGGCAATCGCCGAAGAAATCGAACTCTTGTTTGAAGCGCAAGAGGGCATCCAGGGAGCTCATGCCGACAACCAACGCCAGCGCGAGGAGTTCGCAATCACCCTGAAGCCAAGGGCACTTGAGTTGGGAATCACACAGAGAGCGCTCGCCCAGCAAATCCGTCAGGCATTTTATGGAGAGGAAGCCCAGCGCCTCCAGCGTGATGGCGAGGAAATCCGTGTCATGGTTCGACTCCCCAAGGAAAAACGGGAATCAATGTTCACTTTTGAGAATCTCACCATCCAGGCGCCAAATGGATCGATCATCCCCTTCTCAACCGTGGCGACCGCCAGCCTCCAAGAGGCGCCGGGAACCATCGAAAGCCTCAACGGCGCGCAGGTTTCCTACATCAATGCGCAACCGAAAAACCAGGAAGTCAAAATTATGGAAATGGCCGAAAGGCTCAGCCCCCAAATTTCCGAAATCGTCGCCAAAAGCTCGGATCTCAGTTGGATTTGGGCCGGCTACATCAAAGAGCAAAGGGAGACCAGCAGCCGATACACTTGGCTTTATGGACTCTTGATTCTGACCCTCTACGGACTTCTCGCGATTCCTTTCAAATCCCTCCTCCAGCCCTTTATCGTTCTTCTCGCAGTGCCTTTCGGAGTGATTGGAGCCTACGCCGGTCACATCCTGCTCGACATTACCCCGTCCTACCTCTCGGTCTTCGGCATCATGGCCCTGACCGGAGTTGTCGTGAATGATTCACTGGTTCTTGTCGACTTTATCAACCAAAAGAGACGCGAGGGCATGGACCTTCACGAAGCTGTTCGGATCTCCGGCGTGCGACGTTTCCGCCCCATCTTCCTTACTTCAATCACCACCTTTGCAGGCCTCATGCCTCTAATGTTCGACCGCGCCATCCACGCGCAATTTCTGAAACCCATGGCAGTTTCACTGGGTTTCGGAATTCTCTTTGCCACCATCATCACTTTGTTCCTCATCCCGACCGCCTATCTGGCGCTGGAGGATCTCAAGGCACTCTTCCGGCCACTATGGCGGTGGTATGCCAAGCCCTTTAAGGACGAAGAGGAGCCTGAAATATCAGCGACCAAGGAAATCTAACTTTCCTTAATTAAATTCTCGTCCGGTTGGTCTCCACATGGTAGCGTTCCCGAGCATTCCCCAACGCTCAAGCCCCATGTCTACCACCTTCGATCGAAAACAGCACATCAAAGTTCGCGAAACCCAGATGGAAATTTCCGCTGAAAAAGCCGCTTTCACCGAAGACTTTGAAGGTAAATTGGCGGATGCCCAGACCCAGCTCGAAATGCTTCAGACCCAACGGGCCGAACTCGAGCGGCAGAAGGTTGCGCTACAGGATCTAAACCAGCGTAAGCAGGAATTCCTAAACGGTCAGCTCGACCTGACTGAAAAATTTGCCACCGCCATCACGACCATTGAGCGTGAGCTTTTCGAATCAAAACAGGAAATCGACGACCTCGACCAAACCCGGGCTGCCTTCGTCAATCACCTCAACCGAATCGAATCCTTGAATCCCGAGGCCTGGCCCAAAGAATCCCTCAGCACCGAGCTCCAGAAAGCCCTCGTCATTCTCGACAAGGCCGACGAGGAGTTCGAGCAAGCGGTCTCCTACTTCGCCGGAACCCGCAAGAGCAGCATCTTCGGCGGTCCTTCGGGATCTGTTCGTGGGATCTCCACCCAGGGCGACTTCCAGACCATGCTTCGCAATGGCCTTGCCTTCAATCTCCCTGTCATCGTTCTGGGCTCCCTCGCCCTTCTCATCTACCTCTTCAAATAAACCGATAAAGCCATGTTCTTTCGAAAAATGAAGCGCCAGCCGGGCCCTCCCTCTCTCGACGAGCTTTCTATTTTGGACTCGGAGATTGAAAAATACGAGGCCCTCATTGAGAACGCCCCTCTGAAGCTCCTTGAGCAAAAAGAGCGGGAACGGACCACCATTCCGGCCCTCGACGATCGCGAGCAACGCCAACGCGAAAAGAGATTTTACGCCCAAATGACCCGGGGCCAGCTCATCAACGAACGACGCTACCGGACCAGAAATACGGTTCTCTTCGTCCTGCTTCTCGCCGCCACCGCATCTCTCTGCTGGTGGATTTACAGCGAGCTGGTGCGCAACGGCGTCCTCTCGTAGGTTGCCTCAATCTTTCCCGGCCGACTCATCGATCACCCGGTTCGTACGATCACAGACGCTTGAGTTTCGCTCCGATAAATCGCGCCTCTCCGTACTGGAACGCGACGAATTTGCCATCGCCAGTTGAAAACTCCTCTCCACGCCGCCCACTTTCCCAAACACCCGGTCTTCCGCATTCCAGATCAACTCTCCGCGCCCGAGCCGCCAGTCGATTCCGCGATTCAATCCAAAACCAATTGCCACTCCCGCCTCTCCGGTACATCCTCCGCCCATGGCTGAGCCCCACATTGATGTCCGCTATGTTGCAAACCTCGCCCGGATCAATTTGAGCGACGAGGAAGTGGCCCGCTACAGCTCACAGCTCGAAGATATCGTGGGCTACATCGAGAAGCTCGGCGAAGTGGATGTTGAGGGAGTCGAACCCAGCGCCCACCCCATCGAAATGTCGAATCGTGTCCGCAAAGACGAGCCGGTTTCCAGCCTGCCCGCCGAAGGATTTCTCCAAAACACCCCGGACCAGTCCAATGGCCAACTTCGGGTTCCCAAGGTCGTCGACGCCTAAGCTTTTCCCAACATGTCTCTCGCTTCCTCATCCCTCAGCTCCCTGCGGCAAAAGCTCGTCGCCGGGGAAATTACCTCCCGTGATATTGTCCAGGACGTGATCGATCAAATTTCATCACGCGATCAGGAGATCGGCGCTTTTCTCTCCTTTGATCCGGATTCCGCTCTCTCCGCAGCTGACCAAGCCGATTTGTCACTCCCTCTAGGTGGGCTCCCCATCGGGATCAAGGACAACATCAACGTCGAAGGCCAACCTTGCACCTGTGCCTCCAAGTTTCTCAAGGGAGCTTACACCGCCCCCTACGACGCCACTGCTATTGCCAGACTCAAGGCCGCCGGCGCCATTCCATTTGGGCGGACCAATCTCGATGAATTCGCGATGGGATCATCCACCGAAAACTCGGGACTCCAAACGACCCACAATCCATCCGCCCCCGGTCACATCCCCGGCGGATCCTCGGGCGGATCCGCGGCAGCCGTGGCCGGCAAACTCATCCCGGCCACCCTTGGCTCCGATACCGGAGGTTCAATCCGGCAACCGGCCAGCCACTGCGGAGTGGTGGGCTTGAAACCCTCCTACGGGAGAGTCTCTCGATTTGGTCTCGTCGCCTTCGGATCTTCGCTGGACCAAATCGGCCCACTCACCCACACGGTCCAAGATTCAGCACTTTTGCTCAATGCCATCGCCGGAGAAGACCCGCGCGATTCCACCTCGCTGCACGAGCCGGTGCCCGACTATACCGAGGGCCTCGATCAAGGAGTCGCCGGAATGAAGCTGGGCCTGCCCAGGGAATATTTCACCGACGGAATTTCACCACAAGTCCGCGAGCGCGTGGAAACAGCCGCTAAAAGTCTGGAATCCCAGGGAGCTGAGATCGTGGAAATCTCTCTCCCTAACACCGAGTATGCCGTCGCAACTTATTACATCATTGCCCCGGCCGAAGCCTCTTCAAACCTTTCCCGCTTCGACGGAGTCCGCTACGGAAATCGCACCGGGAATCCCGAAGACATGCTCTCACTTTACAAAGACAGTCGCGAAGCCGGGTTCGGCCCCGAAGTCAAACGCCGGATTATCCTGGGCACCTACGTTCTCTCCTCGGGATACTACGACGCCTACTACCTCCGCGCCCAAAAAGTCCGTACCTTGATCCGACGCGATTTCGAGCAAGCTTTCGAAAAGGTCGACGCCATCCTCACTCCCGTCGCTCCGGAAACCGCCCCTAAAATGGGCGATGCCACCGGCGATCCGCTCAAGCACTACCTCGCCGACATCTTTACCATTTCGGCAAACCTCGCCGGCAACTGCGGAATCTCGGTTCCTCTTGAGCCCATCGACGGAAAGCCAGTCGGGCTCCAGATCCTCGGCCCCTACCTTGGCGAAAAGGAAATCCTCCGATGCGCACGGGCTGTCGAAGCCAGCGAATAAAGGAAATCTTCCAAAGACATTCCTCGTTGAACGAAAAAAAGACCGCCTTCATTCAGGTGGTCTCTTTTGCATCAGTTAAAGTGACCTTCTTCTACCAATCCACGTTCTGACCGCGGGTATCGATGTGGGTAAAGCTGGAGTAGCGACCGATGCCCCCTTTGAAGAAACCCTTCGAGCGGACGGCTCGGGCGGCACGGGCCACCGTACTTGGCGAAGCGTTGAACTTCAAGTCGAGCGCAAAGTTCTGCATGTGCCATGAACGGGACTTGGCACCCGGACAGCGGCGGTTGTAGGCGGGACTGCGGTAGGCCGAGGTCACCTCTTTCACCGGTTGCCCGATGGTCGCGGCGACACGGTCGGCAGCCTTTAAGGTTCCTCCCATCGATCGCCACATGTTACGTGGAGGAAGGCTATTCCAAAGACTTCCCTTGATCTTGGCGTGAGCCTTAATGACCTGAATAGGGCTGACATACTTCAAGCGAAGTCCTTCAAGATACTTGGCGTAGCTCTGAATCTGCTTCTCCCCCTGCCGTGAAACCCAGGACTTCGGAAGAGAGCTTAGATCGAGCGGTGGCGACTGCCGGAATAAGAATCCGTGTGAGGTCTGGGTCGTGGCAACGAGGCCGGTCGCGGCTGCTGCAGTGGCCGCAAGGAAGTTGCGGCGAGTGGGTAAAATGATCCGGTTTTCCGTTTCAGTGGCTGGCATTGCGGCGACAGATTGCCTTCAATTTCCCATTTGGCCACAAAAAAATAATAAACGTCGCCACCCAAATATTTCTTTCATCTTCTCTAACGTTTTACAAAATTTTGACGAAGTCTTTCACAATGAGATCAATTCCCCATCTCAAGCGGCATTCGCAGCGCTGGCGCCTTTTTTTTCATGCCCTTTTGGCCACAACGCTCCCCCTTTTCAATGTCCAACCCACCTTTTTGATTAAAAATCCCTGACTATCAGATTATCCTGATTAATCTGACCCTCGGAAAGTGAGTTTGAAATGACACTTCCTGCGCTCATCGGCAACTAAAGCTACAGGGGAACCGAACGGAAAAGTGCGATCACCTTGAGAAGCTCAACTTCCTCTTTGGTAATATCTGTAAGCCCCTCGCCCGCCGACATTCTTGCATGCATGGCGTGGAATTCCTGCATGAGCGATTCGGGAGCAGTCGAACCAGCACCGCTAACCAGGCTCCAGCACGAAAGGAGGCGAGTCCCCTGTTCGCTCCCCGACACCTGACGAACACCGGTATGACGAGGATCTCCCGAAATTTTCGCGAACAGGCTTTCCACCGAGTTTTTCTCACCCTCGAGGACCTGCAGAATCTTCCCCTCGTCCATAATTAAAAGACCGGTGATATCCGCCTCCGCGTTTCGCTCGGCCGACTTACGCCCAATCTCGCTCAAATCATCCGGCCCAAAGCAATCCGAGGCTTCGCTCACGTAAGCCAACCGAAACATCGACGACAGATCGGCCCGACCCGCCTCTCTCATCGCGGACTTCAAGCGACCTGACATTCCCTCCTGATCCTGCATCGTGGCAGGCTCATGCAGATCCGGAATTTCGCAAGGTTGATCATCAGGTAAATTTGCGCTTTGACTTCGCATCACGCTCGACTAGCCTCCGGCACCTTTTTGGAGGGCCTGTAGTTCAATGGATAGAACAATGGTTTCCGGTACCATAGATCGGGGTTCGACTCCCTGCGGGCCTGCCAGCTAAAAGCACTTAAAAATCGACGAGCAGAGAGACCGCACTTCCACGGCGGCAATCCCGGACTTCATTTAGCCAGATCCGGGGCGTCTCGCGGCAGAAAGTAGTAATCCCGTCGGTATCACTATTCCTACCGCATTATTTCAGCGAGACCGGTTCCAGTCATACTCGAAGGGAATTGATACGCCTCAAGACCTGAAACATCCGACTCGATTTCGATGACTTTTCCGTCGAAGGTCACCCCCCGAAGGAGTAAAAGGCGACATCATGAAAAAGCCATTTTTTGTCCTCTCTCTCCTTTCAAGTCTCATTCCGCTCCAGGCAGAACAAGCAAGACCTCCCAACATCGTCATTCTCTATGCCGACGACATGGGCGTGGCCGATGTCTCTTATGGGGACCCAAAGGCCAGGATTCAAACTCCCAACATTGATCGCCTCGCCCGCAGGGGCATGACCTTTTCCGATGGCCACAGCTCCTCGGGAATCTGCACCCCCAGCCGTTTTGCCCTTCTCACCGGCCAGCACCATTGGCGTCGGTTTCACGGGATCGTCGGAGCCTTTGGCAAATCGGTTTTTAAGCCTGACGACTTCACCATCGCCAGGATGCTGAAGAAGCAGGGATATCGCACCGGCTGCTTCGGCAAGTGGCATCTCGGTTGGGATTTCGAGGCCATTCGCAAACCGGGCGAGGCCGGGAAAAAGCAAATCGCCGCGGAATCCTACGACTGGACCGGGCGATTCCCCGGCGGGCCGCTTGACCAGGGATTTGACCGCTACTTCGGAGACGGCACCATCAATTTCCCACCCTACTGCTGGATCGACAACGACCGTTTCCTCACCATCCCCACCCGGCCCGTCATCAAATCAAAACCACTCGCCGGTGGGGGGAACTTCCGTCCCGGACCAATGGCCGAGAGCTGGAATCCCTATGACATCCTTCCCACCATCACCAGGAAAACGGTGGAATGGATCAGTGAGCAAAAGGCCGACCAACCTTTCTTCACTTACCTCGCTTTCAACTCTCCCCACTACCCCATTGTGCCCAACAAGGAATTCCACGGGAAATCGAAAGCGGGCTACTACGGTGACTTCATAATAGAGACCGATGCCATGGTCGGACGAGTAATGACCGCCTTGGAAAAAAACGGACTCGCCGAAAACACCCTCATCATTTTCACCGCCGACAACGGAGCGGAGAATCTGGGCTTCGAGCGACTCGAAAAATTCAACCATTGGAGTTCGGGTAAATTCCGCGGCCTCAAACGGGACATTTACGAAGGTGGTCACCGCGTCCCCTTCATCGTAAGCTGGCCGGGAAAAATCAAAGCAGGCTCGAAATCGGATGAAGTCGTCAGCCAGGTTGATTTTGCCGCTACCTTTGCCACGATCGCCGGATACAAGCTCAACAACAACGAGGCCATCGACAGCTACAACCTCCTGCCTGCTCTCACCTCCAAAGACTATCCGAAGCCTCTCCGGGTTGCCACGGTGCAAAATACTGCCAAGGACAAATATGCAATCCGCCAGGGCGACTGGGTCTTCATCAACACATCCTCCGGCGCAGCGCAACGTGAGAAAAAAGAATACCTCGAGCACTTCAATCTCAAAACCTATCCCAAGGACACTCCGGGCCTGCTATTCAATCTGAAGAAAGACCCCCGGCAGTCAACGAACCTCTACCGGCATCATCCCGAAAAGATCATCGCCATGAACAAGCTCTTGCAACGTTACCTTGGTGGAGAGCGCTGCGCTCCCGCCAGAAACTAAAGAGGTCGGCGTGATGAATTCGATCCTCCAGAACTTACCTCCTGCCAGGTCGTTCATCAAGATCACCAGGACAATCCAAAAAGTGCACGCATCAGGAACTCTAGCAAAATGAAATCATTTCACCTCCTCATCCATACCATCGCAGCGGCCTTGGTCTCATCGCAGGCCACCGAACGCCCCAATGTCATCATCGTCATGACGGACGACCAAGGATATGGTGACTTGGGCTGCCATGGAAACCAGATCTTAAAGACACCCAATCTCGATCAATTGCACGCGGAGTCGGTTCGTTTCACTGACTTCCACGTCAGCCCATTTTGCACGCCTACCCGGGCAGCTTTGATGACAGGAAACCATCCTGGATTCACCGGAGCCTACCGCACCAGCGCGGGGCGCTCAATGATGCATCCGGATGAGAAAACCATCGCTCATCTTTTTGCAGAAGCGGGCTACACCACCGGAATGGTGGGCAAATGGCACCTTGGAGACAACGCTCCCCACCGTCCTCAGGACCGGGGTTTTCAAGACGTGGTCTGGCATCGCTGCGGCGGGATCGGCCAGGCCTCCGACTATTGGGGCAACGACTATTTTGACGACACCTATGAACGCGTCAAACCAGGGAGTCGAAAAGGAACCTTCGAAGCCTTCAAAGGATATTGTACCGATGTCTTTTTTAGGGAGGGCATTCGTTTTGTCGAAGATAATCAGAACAAGCCCTTCTTTCTCTATCTCGCCCTCAATGCACCCCACGGCCCCTACCGGGTCCCCCCCGAATGGGCCGCGCCCTATCAGGGAAACAAGGATGTCGCCAATCCCAACTTCTACGGGATGATTGCGAATATCGATCACAATATGGGGCTCCTGCGAGGTCGCCTGAAAGAACTGGGCCTCACCGACAAGACCATCCTCATCTTCATGACCGACAATGGCACTTCCGCCGGAGCCAAATTTAGAGGATTGGATTCCGAAGCATTGCGGGGCTTCAACGCCGGCATGCGGGGGAAGAAGTCATCAGTTTACGATGGCGGCCACCGGGTTCCCTTCTTCATGCATTGGCCGGGAGGCGGCCTCGTTGGCGGGCGTGATATCGAAACCCTTGGAGCACACATCGATGTCCTCCCGACTCTTGCAGATCTTTGCGGCATTTCTCCCGGTAAAGATTTCCAGTCTGATGGCCTCTCTCTCAAACCTCTCCTCAACGGACCACCCGCGCGATGGCCCCGAACCCATCACACCATCCAATATCACGGGGGCGCCTATGGCAAAGCCATGCCCCCGGGTCCCCTTGCCTACTCGGTCGTGCTCACCAAACGCTGGCGCTTGGTAAACTCAGACGGACAAGCCCTCTTCGATATCGGACAAGACCCCGCGCAACGAAGGAACCTCGCGGCCCAACATCCGGATATCGTGGCCCAACTGCGATCACAGTATGACGTATTTTGGCAAAAAGTTTCACCGCGCCTCACCCCTGTCCGGATTGACCTCGGAAATCCAGGAGAACCTAAAACCCGCCTTTGCTCGCAGGACTGGCACATGCCAAAAGGAAATCCACCGTGGAATTTCACTTCCATCAGAAAGCTCCCGAAGGTCAACGCGCCATGGTTGGTTGATGTGAAACGCGCCGGGCGCTATCGCTTTAGTCTCCGCCAATGGCCTGCGGAAGCCAACAAACCTGTCATCGCCGAACGCGCTAAAATTACCATTGCCGGACAGACGTGGAAAGGATTGGTGACCTCCGGGTGCAAAGCGATCGTTGCTGAAATCGATCTTCCAACCGGCCCGACTGAACTCCTGACCTACCTCTACGACCAACAAGGCAAGGCTGGAGGAGCTTACTTCACTGACGTCGAATGGTTGGGCGGGAGCCACTCCCTTCCAGCCCGCTCCGAAACGTCGATCGAGAAAACCGGTCCCCGGGAATGATGCCCCGCGCCTGGACTCGCAAAAAGGCCACTTACAAAAGAACAAAATGAGCGTTTCGGAGAAATCTCTCTGCATAAAGACTGGAAGGACGAAAACGGCCTCTCCGTAAAAATCTCTGGAAAGGCCGGGAAAACGTAAAAAGCCCTTCCCAAAATCTCGAAAGGCATCAAAAACAAGGCCCCTGCGAACGGTGGTTGAATGAACGACAAAAAACTTCAAGCCAAACGACCCGGACCGGACGACCTGCTTTGCAATCCCAAGAATCTCAAAATTGACCTATGAAAAAACAAATCCTGACAAGATTAACTCTCCTTACCTCCGCCGGCGCGCTCGTTCCTTTGGAGGCCAAACCACCACTCGATTTCAGCGCACCCACGCCGGTCGCCGCTCCGCAGGACAAGAAAAACAGTCAGGCAACCCCTAAAAAAGCAGCGAGGAAAAAGAAGCAGGCCGCTTCTTCCGACACGAAACTCGCTCGCGGCGTCCTGCCTCCCATGAATCCCGAAAGCGTTCCTTTCGAACTCAAACCGGCACCCGAAAAGCTCACCCTCAAGGAAGGCGACAGCGTCGTGATCATTGGATCAGGAATGGCTTCCCGGATGAACCACTTCCCCCATTTCGAAACCGAGCTCTTCCTCCGCTTCCCCGACAAAAACATCACCATCCGCAACATGGGCGACGAGGGAAATACTCCCGGCTTCCGCCCCCACCCCGGCCGAAATCAGGACAAGCAATATGCCTTTCCGGGCGCCAAGGAACTCCTGCCAATCGAATTGCAGGCATCCTCAAGACCACAAGGTCACTTTGAAACACCGGACCAATGGCTCACTCGTCTCGGAGCAGACACCATTATTGCCTTTTTCGGATACAATTCTTCCTTCGCAGGCCCTGAGGACCTCGATCGTTATAAACAAGAGTTACAAGCCTTCATCAGGCACACTCTCTCACAAAAATACAACGGCAAATCGATTCCACAGCTTGCCTTGGTCTCCCCCACGGCTGTGCAGGACCTTTCGGATCAATTCAGCGTTCCCGATAGCTCGGCCATCAACAAAAACCTCGAGCTCTACACCAAGGCCAGCAAAGAGGTCGCCGAAGCCAATGGCGCTCTTTTCGTGGATACCTTCTCCGCCAGCAAGGACTGGTCCGGAGAACTCACCGTGGACGGTGCCCTTCTCAACGAGGCCGGATACGAAAAACTGGCCCCGGTGCTCGCCGATGGACTCTTCGGCAAAGGCAGGATCGATGAAAACAAGCGACCCTCGGTCCACACTGCCGTCGTTGAAAAGAACTTCATGTGGCTCAACGATTTTAAAGTCCCCAACGGAGTTCACGTTTATGGCCGCCGCTACAATCCCTTCGGCCCCGACAACTATCCCTTCGAACTGAAGAAGACCCGCCAGATGACCGCAAATCGCGATCAGGCGATCTGGGCCACCTTGCAAGGCAAGCCCTTCGATCTTGTCGCGGCTGATGCCAAAACCATCGAGCTGCCGCCCGTTCAATCAAACTACAAGCCAAGCGCCAAAAACGGCACGGTCGAGTATCTCCCCGGCGAGATCGCGGAGACAAAAATCACGACACCAGAGGGCTATAAGATCGAACTCTTCGCGTCCGAGAAAACCTTCCCTGATCTCAAAAACCCGGTGCAGATTGCCTTTGATAACAAGGGCCGCCTTTGGGTCGCCACCATGGAAAGCTATCCGCACTACCGCGTTGGCGATCCCCGGCCGAAGGATAAGCTTCTCATCTTTGAGGACACCGACAATGACGGCGTGGCCGACAAGCAAATCGTATTCGCCGACGACCTGCACATCCCAATCGGTTTCGAGATCTCACACGATGGAGTATATGTTTCCCAAAGCGGCAGCCTTGTTCGCTTGCAAGATACTGACGGAGATGACAAATACGACGTTTCCGAGTTGCTCTTGAGTGGCTTTGACGATCACGACACCCACCACGCGATCTCAGCCTTTTGCGCCGACCCCAGCGGTGCCTTCGTCATGTGCGAAGGAGTCTTCCTTCACTCCAATACCGAGAGCGTCTATGGTCCCGAGCGCGGAACCAACGGAGGCTTCTGGCGCTATAGCCCGCAACGCAAAAACATCCTCCGTTATGCGCAATATAGCATCCCAAACCCTTGGGGTGTCGCCTTTGACGACTATGGCCAGGACTTCTTCCTGCACACCTCGGGTCCTTCCATGACCTGGATGCTTCCCGGAACCGTGAATGCCCGCTATGGCGCAAACTTCAAAGCACCCGATCTTCTCACGAGCAATCGCGTCCGCCCCACTTCGGGTATTGAGATCGTCTCCAGCCGTCACTTCCCTGAAGAGGCCCAGGGAGATATCCTCATCAACAACAATATCGGCTATCTCGGAGCAAAACAGCACAAGCTCATCGAAAATGACACTGGCTTCACCACCGAATACGTTCAGGACCTCTACGTGTCGAAAGACCTCAATTTCCGTCCGGTCGATCTTGAGTTCGCCCCGGATGGTTCACTCTACGTCGCCGACTGGCAAAATGCCCTCATCGGCCACATGCAGCATAGCGCGCGTGACCCCCTTCGCGACCACGAGCACGGCCGCATCTACCGGGTGACCTATCCATCACGCCCCCTCGTCAAGCCGGCCAAAGTTGACGGAGCATCCATCGATGAACTTCTCGCCAACCTGGCTCTTCCCGAGTATCGCACCCGCTATCGCACCCGTCGCGAACTACGTGGCCGCGATGCCATGGAAGTGTCCAAAGCCGCCAGCGCCTGGGCTGCCAAACAGAGCGACGATCGACTCAAGCTCGAGGCACTTTGGGTGACTTGGGGAGCCGACCAGATCGATGCCAAACTCCTCACCGAGCTTTCCAACTCCAAGGACCATCGCATCCGCGCAGCCGCAGTCCGGGTCGCCCGCTTCAACGAGCACAAGCTGGCCAACCTGACGGAGATTCTCTCCAAAGCAGCAAACGACGAACATGGTCGCGTCCGTCTCGAAGCCATCGCCGCCGCATCCTACCTGCCCGCCGATCAAGGTCTCGCCGTCCTTGCCATCGCCGAGGCCAAGGGCATCGATTCCACGATGAAGCAAAGCTTCGAATTCGCCCAAAATGTCTTCTCCGGCAAGGCCGTCAAAGGCGAAGTCGCCAAAAAGGTCATCGCTCCCAAGCACCTTCAAAAAGCCGACGCCGTCCGCTTCGTCAAAGGAGCTGAGATTTACGGTCGCGAGGCTCATTGCATCACCTGTCACCAACCCGATGGCAAGGGACTTCCTGACTCCGGCTTTCCTCCGCTAAACGGCACAGAATGGGCCCAGGGAGATTCCAATCGCCTTATCAAGCTGACCTTGAAAGGCCTGATGGGCCCCATCGAAGTCGCCGGCAAAAAATACCCCGGTCAGGTTCCCATGACTCCCTTCGAGTCTCTTCTCAATGATGATGAGATTGCTTCCGTCCTGACCTATGTTCGCAACTCCTTCGGGAACAAGGCCTCTCCAATCCGCCCCGGAGACGTGAAAAAAGTGCGCGCTGAAATCAAAGGCAAGGTCGGACTTTACAGCCCCGATGAATTGCTGAAACAACATCCGCTCAAGTAATCAGCTGAAGGAATGACGAAGGGGATCCTTCTCAGTCCATTTCTCAGGGCGGCCAGTATCCTGGCCGCCCTAATTTTATAATATCGGCCGAGGCCGTGGACAGCTCGCAAAAAAGGAACCCTTCTTTCTCTCCTGCACTCACAATGATCCCCATCCCCCTTGCCAGGCGGGCAAGCTCTTCAGAGGCTCCTCCAAAGGAGCCGTCCGTAGCGACATCATACAGGAAACGGACTGGGTAAACATTCCACCAGAAACGGCAAAACTCATCCCCAAAGAACAACCAGCCCGCCCCAGCGATCACAAGAAATTCCGATTAAAGAAAAAATGACCTTTCCAAAAATCACCTTCACCATCCTGCTTGGATCGATGCTCTCATTGGCCGCCGCCAGGAAGCCCAACTTCGTCATCATTTTCACCGACGATCAAGGCTACCAGGACCTCGGCTGTTTCGGTTCCCCCGACATCTCCACCCCAAATATCGATCGCATGGCCGCCGAAGGCACCCGTTTCACCTCCTTCTATGCGCAGACAATCTGCGGTCCCTCGCGAACGGCCTTGATGACTTCGTCGTATCCCCTGCGGGTCGCCCAGGACAAGAACCGCTGCGAAATCCACCCCGTCGTTCACTCCAAGGAGATCACCATCGCCGAAGTCCTTAAACCCCAAGGCTACAAATCAGCCGTCTTTGGAAAGTGGGATCTCGCTACCCATTCGCAGAAAAACTGGATCGACGAGCTGCTGCCGCGTGGCCAGGGCTTCGACTACTTCTTTGGCACTCCCACCAGCAACGACAGCGTCGTCCACCTTCTTCGCAACGAAGAGGTCATCGAACGAAAGGCCGACATGTCCACCCTCACCCAACGGTATACCGACGAGGCCCTCAAATTTATCGAGCATAACAAAGACAACCCATTCTTTGTCTACCTCGCCCACACCATGCCCCACACAAAACTTGCCGTCTCGAAGGAATTCAAAGGCAGGTCCAAGGGCGGATTCTACGGAGATGTCATTGAGGAGATCGACCACAACACCGGCCGCGTCCTTAAAACAATCAAGGATCTTGGCTTGGACGACAACACCTACGTGATCTTTACCAGTGACAACGGACCCTGGCTCCTCCGCAAAGCCCACGGCGGAAACGCCCTCCCCCTCCGTTCTGGTAAAACCACCTGTTGGGAAGGCGGTCTTCGTGTCCCCTTTGTCATTCGTGCTCCCGGAAAAATCCCCGCCGGTAAAACCAACGATCTCCTCACCGCCACCATCGACCTCATGCCGACCATCGCAAAACTTGCAGGTGCCAAATTACCGACCGACCGCGTCCTCGACGGGATCGACATTTCAAAGGTGTGGCACGGCACTCAACATGAACTTGATCGCCCCTACTTCTACTACCAACATTTTTATCTTCGTGGCGTCCGCAAAGGCGATTGGAAGCTCATGCTCAAGCACGACGAAGGCCCCAAAAGCTTCACCGCCAAATGGAGAAATCACGTCGCCGCCAAGGACTCAAAACCACTCGACTCCCACCAACTTTTCAACCTCAAAGAGGACGTTGGAGAAACCACCAACCTCGCGAAAAAACACCCGGATCAAGTCGCCGAGCTCCTCAAACTTGCCGAATGGGCCCGTAACGACATCGGGGATTACAACCGCCTCGGCAAGAATGCCCGCTTTTTCGATCCAGAGCCCAAGCGTATCGCCGGCCAAACAGACGCCAAGACGCTTCCAGATTTCAGTTGGGACACCATTCCCAGATACATGCACGTCCGCAAAACCACCGCTTTTACCCCCGACGAGATCAAACACCTCGCAACCTTCCCTCTCATCACCTTTGAAAAAACCACCGGCGTCAAAGAATTCGGGAGCACCGAACGAGGAACTGAGATGGCCGCCAAAGCCGTGAAGCAAATCAATCCTGACTCAAAAATTCTCTACTACCGCAACATCTTCGTTCACTACGACTGCTACGCCGCAGACGAGCAGCTCAAGCTCATCGAAGCCCCCTTTCTCGCTGACACCAAAGGCAATACCAAACTCATCCGAAACAGAGTCCCCGCCTACGATCTCTCAAACACAGACCTTCAAGATTGGTGGCTCGCAAGCGCCCAGGCTGTCTGTGCCTCCGACAATATCGACGGCCTCTTCATCGATGGCAATATCAAGGCCCTCGAAAAGAATTACCTTCGCGGCAAGATCGGAACCGCCAAGCGCGAGGAAATCATTAAGTCCTACCACCAAATGATGACTCGTCTCCCGGAGACTCTCGGCGAAAACGAGCTCATCATCGGCAACACCATTCGTGCCCGCTTTCCACAAGCAGGCCTCGAGCACCTCGGATATTTTGATGGATCCTACATCGAAGGATTCGAGCACCCCGTCAAAGGGATCTCCAGAAAGGACTACGTTGCCAAAGGGATCTCCGCCATTCAGAAAGCCGCCCGCTCCGGCAAGATCATCGCTTTCACCATCGGCGCGAATGGCTACGCAGACACCGAAATGGACGCAGAGAAAAACAAAACCAAACGCGCCCCGCGAAGCTTCCAGGACCGCTTCGATTACGCCCTCGCTCTCTTCCTCATCTGTGCCGAAAAACACAGTTACTTCATGTTCAGCGATGGCTACGGAGTCGATGGAAACCAAAACGAACTCTGGATGAACGACCTCCCGGAATACTCCAAACCACTCGGCCCACCCAAAGGCCCGGCAACCCAAAACGGCTATCTTTACCAACGTTCCTTTGAGAAGGCCGAGGTCACCATCGATATCGATAAGGAAACTGCAAACATCATCTGGACGCTTTCAAAATAGTCCCATCTTTCCCTGCCCCCCACCCGATGAAACTCCTCTCTCTTAGTCTTCTCCTCCTAATCCCAACGAGCGCCGCCGACTTCCACCTCTCTCCACAAGGGAATGACCTCGGCTCAGGAACCTTGGAGGATCCCTTTGCCACTCTGGAGCGAGCCCGCGACGCAGTGCGGACACTCAAGGCACGGACACAAAAGAACATTGTCGTCCAGATTCGCGGCGGAGAATACCGGCTGGGAAAAACCGTCGTCTTCGACCTGGCTGACTCCGGTAAGAACTCCACCATCACCTACGAAGCCTTCCCCGGAGAAACTCCCGTCTTCAATTCCGACTTAAGTCTCGCGGGGTGGAAGAAACTGGATCGCCCACTTCCCTTCCTTCCCAAGAACGCCCACGAAAAAGTCTGGGTCGCCGACATTCCTAAATCCTCCCCCGAGCGATTCTACACCCTCTACGATTCCCAAGGCCTCCTCCCAAGAGCCCGTTCCGCTGGCTTCATTCCAGTCGAATCAAACGGAGCTTCCAGATACAACTTCCCCTATCCGAAAGGGACCATGCGCGCATGGCCAAACCTCAATGATGCGGAACTCGTCGTCCGCCCGCACCACGCCTGGATCGTCAACATTCTCCAGATTAAGTCACTCGATCCAAAAAAACAAATCGCCACCACCTCCGTCCCCGCCACCTATGCGATGAGTTCTCTTCATTTCCTCCCGAAGACAAAATCTGCGTGGGTGGAAAATGTGATCGACGCCCTCGACGAGCCCGGAGAGTGGGTGCTCAACACCAAGGAGGGAAAGATTTACCTTTGGCCCCGGACAGATGGACCGCCAAAAGATATACGCATTCCCCGCCTCAGGGAATACATCCGCATTGAAGGTCAATCTGATCTCAAAGGCCCAACCGACACGCCGGTCCGCAACCTCCACTTTAGGGGGCTGACTTTTACCCGAGGTGAAGCTGATCGGATGGCCGCTGACGATAAGGGGCTTCAACATGACTGGCAATTCCACGACAAAGGCAATGCGCTTATTCGATTTCGTGGCACCGAAAACTGCTCGATCGAAAACTGCCGCTTCTTGCAAAGCGGTGGCACCGCGATTCGGGTCGATCTACACGGCCAGAAAAACCTTATCCGATCCAATCATATCGAACACATTGGCGGCACCGGCATCCTGATCTGTGGATACGGTCCGGGCACCAAAGACCTCAGCCACCAAAACCTGATTGAGAACAACCATATCCATCACACCGGACGGATCCATGCCCACTCGCCGGGCATCTTCCTTTGGCAAACCGGCGAAAACCTTGTCTCCCACAACCTCATTCACAACACCCCATACTCCGGCATAATCATCTCCGGTGTCATGACCCAGTTTTTTGCGAAAAAAGGGAACTCCCGTGAACTGGTAAGGACTATTCGTCGTCACGAAGTCGGCTCCCCAAAAAAGGCCACACTCGAAGAAATTCGTCCGTTTCTGCACACCCATGACAACGTCATTGAATACAACGAGATCCACCACGTCATGCAGCAGCTTAACGATGGCAACGGCATTTACATCCGCGGAGCCGGTGCCGGAAACATTATCCGTCGCAACTACATTCACGATCTCCTGGCCCCCACCGTGATGCAATCCTCGATCAGAACCGACGGCGGTCAACGTGACACCCTCATCACTGAAAACCTCGTCTACCGTTGTGTCGCCCAAGGGATGCAGATTAAGTTGAACAACAAGGCGATCAACAACATCATCGCCGACATTCGACCCGGCACCCACAAGGGTGAGGAGCGCACTCCCATGTTTCTCAAACTCTATGAAGGGCCACTCACCGGAGGAGCCTACCTGCGCAACATTTTCTTCCACCCTGGCAAGGAAGTCATCTTCTATCAGGAAACAAAGAACTTCCGTACCCCGGTGGGAGCATTTGCCAAAGATGCCGACACCAACCACAACATCTACTTCTGTGCAGGCAACCCCGCCCTCGGAAAAGCTTTTCTGGCGCAGAAGCAAAGAGAAGGGGTGGACGAGGACAGCATTGCCAAAGACCCACTCTTCGTTGACCCCGCAAACGGTGATTTTCGGTTCCAGACAAACTCCCCCGCATTCAAGATGGGAATCGTTCCCATCGACCTTTCAAAGGTCGGGCTGTTTAAAATACAGTAGGTTCGCGGCCTTGCTCGTTACGGATCAGCCTGAACTCTTCAACGACAAGACCGCGTCTGACTCTTACACCTTTCCGGAAACAGGAATCTCGAAGCCTTTGCGGTTTGGATCCTTAAGAAGGGCATTGGCAGCTGCAGCACCTTCGCCAATGTGCTTCTCGGTTTTGGGATCAAAAGCAAGCCAGGGCCCGACTACATATTCAGCCTCATTCTCGGGAACTCCGACTCCTTCCGACATAATATTGTGAAGTTTCCCAAAGTGCTCGGCCGCCGCCGCGTTATCGCCGAAACGTCCCGCTTTGGCATTAAACGGAACCTTCTCGCCAAGACGATATGAATTGTTCATGAGGTGCCCCAGAACGCAACCGTAGTGCGCCTCAAGAACGTTCCCGTTCGCCATCTCCGGTTTTCCTTCCCGGCAGGCGGCAATGAAGCTCCCCCAGTTTCCGCCCGGAGTGACATCACCTTTGGGAACTTTAACCGGCTCACCTTTATCGGAGCCCGGCGCGTAGTATTTGTTGCGAATGATGCGGCCGCCGTCTTCAAAATAATATTCGTTCTCAACCTGACGTTCGTAGCCCTTGTAGTTCACATTGCGGACATTAAAGAAGGCCCATTGTCCGTTTGGATACTCCGCCATACCCATCATGGTGTTCGGAGTTTCGCCCTGGTCGTTCCATTGAAAACGACCACCCAAAGACATGACCCGCGAGGGATTCGTTTGATCTGCATCAAGAGCCCACGCCGCGACATCGAGTTGATGGGTGCCCTGGTTGTTCATGTCTCCGTTACCGGTTTTCCAAAACCAGTGCCAGTCGTAGTGGGCGTAGTTGGCGTGATAGTGATCGATCCGGGCGGGACCACGCCAAAGATTCCAATCAAGGTCCCCGGGAGGCACGGAGGTTTTTTCAAAGCCGATTCCGCTGCGGGGCTTGCAGCAGTATCCGTAGGAAATTTTGAGGCGACCGAACTTCCCGGCACGGATCGCTTCACTCAATCCGGCGATCCCGGCATCCGAGCGACGCTGCGTCCCATGTTGAATGACGATCCCGTATTTTTGCTGGGCTTCGACACAGATCCGCCCTTCTGAGACATCGTGGCTCATCGGTTTTTCAACATAAACGTGCTTCCCGGCCTGGGCCGCCCAAATTGTCATGAGGGAGTGCCAGTGATTGGGAGTGGCGATAGAAAGAGCATCGAGATTCTTGTCACCCAGTGCTTCCCGGACATCGGAAATCCCTTTCGTGGTGAAGGGCAACCCTTTGCCTTCGACTTTTTTGCGAAGGTCGGCCATGCGCCTGGCGAGAACCTTTTTGTCGGGATCAATCAAGTAGGCAATCTCGACTCCCTTTTGCCCAAGAAATCCGTCAATGTGGCTTTTCCCACGGCCATTCAGCCCGGCGACCGCGAGGCGAAGGCGGTTGTTGGCGCCGATGATTTGGGCCCCGGCGATTCCACCGGAAATGAAAGGGCCAATACCAGCGGCAAGAGTGGATTTAAGGAAGTGACGACGTTTGTTGATCATGGTTATAAAAAGACTTCCGACGACACTGGAGAAGCCCCTCGCGAAGTGCAAGGAGGGAAAACGCCATCTACCCCAGAAGAAGCCCCAGAAGACGCTCGCGGATTGAATCATTTCTCACCAGACCTGAAAACTCTCCTGCTCCCGGGCCGATGGAGGTGAGCTGGGTCGGATCGGAAGTGTGACAAATCCCGGTCCATCCAACGCCTGTCACGTTGCCAACAATCTGCCCCAACAACCCTACTGGATTTGAGAGTTGATGACTCCATTCCGTGACCTTCTTCCCCGCGCACCGGTCCATGAGAGCCTCCAACTCCTGTGGTGAAGGTTTGAATCCATACGTCGCCTCCATGAGCTGATTCAGCTTAGCGGCCGATTTTGATTGGGTCTGATTCCAGCGCTGGAGGAAGAATTCAGCGGACCCCTTGATCTGTGCGATTTTTGCAAAGTGATCATTGGTTTGGCGATAGCCCGCTCCAGTCCCATTCAACCCCGGGTTGGCATTTCCGTGATCACTTGTCAGGATAACGAGAATATCATCGTGACCTTTGGTCATGGCGAGGACTTTTGCCACCGCATCATCGAAGGCCATCTGCTCGTGCAAGATCGCACCAATGTCATTCTTGTGCGCGGCATGATCAATCCTGGCGCCCTCGATCTGAAGCAGGAAAGGAGCATCATCATCAAGAAAGCGGGACACAGCCGCTCCGCTCATCTCGGCAAGAGTCGGCACCATCTTCTGCATCTCTTTGTCCTGGTCGCGATCAATGGTGTAGGGAATGTAGCCCGGTGAAAAAGTCCCTAGAATTTTTCGTGACTTTGATTTTAAGAGCCCATCCCGGGAGCGCACCACATCATATTTTTCACGCGCAAAGCTCCCAAAAAGATCCTTCTTGTCCCTTCGAACCTTGGGATCAAAGAACCTGGACCCTCCTCCCAGAATGACATCCACGCGATTCAGGTATTGCGGAGCGATAAGATCTTCCTGACCTCTTTGAATGACCGAGGAGGCAAAACCCGCCGGGGTTGCGTGGGTAATACTTGCCGTCGAAACCAAACCGAGCCTCACCCGTTTCTTCTCCAGGGTCTCACCAATTGACTCCAGCCTCCTGCCATTGGCATCAAAGTTGATCTGGCCGTTTGGGACGCGTTTTCCAGAACTCCAGGCCGAAGAGGCTGCCGCCGAATCTGTGACCATGGAACTCGATGAGGCTGTGTCCATGAGTCCGAGCACAGCCTGACCTCCTGCCAATAACTCCCACCACGTTGTTCCTTTCCCTCTCAGCTGATTGGAAAATGCCTCGGTCATGGAAAGAACGCCCTGACTCATTCCATCCGAGACACAAAAAATGATGCCGCGGGGCTTCTTGCGAATCGTGTCCGCTCCACCCCCCTCCTGCCCTTTGACCAGACCAGACAAAATACCGGCGGCACCCCCGGCCAAACTTCCCTGTAGTAAATGACGACGCGAATAGCTCATGTGACGATCAAGATACGCCACTGAGAGTGGTTGCGCTATCAGGAAAGCTCGGGGTTGGTGTCTTTTAGGTTGGTGTCATCCTCGATTTTTACTTCTCTAAGCACTCTTCTTATGAAGTTCATTACGATTCTCAGCCTGCTCGCTCTTCCCTTGCTCGCAGCCTCATCTCAAAGAAAGCCCAACATCGTTGTGATCCTTGCCGATGACCTCGGGTATGGGGATCTCGAATGCTACGGCCACCCGCACATTAAGACGCCCCACTTAAATGCCTTGGCGAAAGGCGGGATCCGCTTCACTGATTTTTATTCCGCCGCGCCGGTGTGCTCTCCTTCCCGCGTCGGCCTCATGACTGGTCGCAGCCCAAATCGCGCCGGGATCTACGACTACATTCCGGGAAATCGTGGCATCTTCATGCGAACCTCGGAAACAACCATTCCCCAACTTCTCAAAAAGGCGGGTTATGCCACCTGTCTTTCCGGGAAATGGCACTGCAATGGTAAGTTCAACTCTCCTGCCCAACCCCAGCCAGATGCGGCTGGATTTGATCATTGGTTCGCGACGCAAAACAACGCAAGCCCATCACACGCCAATCCAACCAACTACGTTCGCAATGGCGAAAAGGTCGGTCGCCTCGAAGGCTTTTCCTGCGGAATTGCAACAGACGAAGCAATTGGTTGGATCAAGTCGCTCAGAGAAAAAAAACCCGAAAAGCCCTTCTTTCTCTACCTTGCCTTCCATGAACCTCACGAGCCCGTGGCTTCGCCCGAAGCGCTTGTCGAGGAATACCGCGAGTCTGCCCGCCAGGAAGAGGAAGCTCAATACTTTGCCAACGTCGCCAACCTTGATGCCGCGGTTGGAAAACTCAACGCGGCTCTCAAAGAGCTCCAGCTGGAAAAAGAGACAATCATCATTTTCACCTCGGACAATGGCCCCGAAACCCTCAGGCGATACAACCGGGCCAAAAACTCCTTCGGCTCGGCCGCTCCTCTTCGTGGCATGAAGCTCTGGACCACCGAGGCCGGCTTTCGCGTCCCCGGCATTGTCAGTTGGCCCGGCACCATCGCCCCCGGACAAACGTCAGGCCAACCCGTTTCGAGCCTCGATTTCCTACCGACTTTTTGCCAACTCGCCGACACCACTCCGCCGTCCGACCTCCTCCTTGATGGAACCAACGTCCTCCCGCTCCTCCTCGGAGGAAAGAACGTTTCGCGGGAGAAGCCGCTTCTTTGGATCTTCTACAATGCACTCAACGAGCGCCGTGTTGCCATGCGGCACGGAGATTACAAAATCCTCGCCCGCCTCAACCTTCCCACCTACATCGCAGTTAATTCAGCCAACTCCGGGAAAGTCAAAAACGCCACTCTCTCCGACTTCCAGCTCTTCAAGGTCTCAACAGACCTCCACGAATCAAAGGACCTCTCCGCAATCGAACCTGGAAAATTTGCGGAACTCAAAAAACTTCTCGAAACGGAGTATGCCTCACTCGTGGAAGACTCCCACGTTTGGGAAGACGAAACTCTGAAAACCACCGGTCATCGTGGAAAAAAATCGAAGTAAATGAAAACTCTCACATTGCTCTCACCATTCTTCCCCGGATTACTCATCGCGGAACTCACTGTGGCTTCGCCATTCACCGGGAACGCGGTCTTGCAAAGTGGTCAAGCCATTCCCGTTTGGGGAACTTCCGATGAAGGAACAATCATCACCGTGAAATTTGCAACGCAATCGAAGTCAACCAAGGTCGAGGCCAGCGGCAAATGGAAGCTGGAACTTGATCCCATGCCCGCGTCCCACGACCCGCGAACACTTACCATTAGCGGCGGAAATAATGATCAGATTGAACTCAGCAATATTGTAGTGGGTGAGGTCTGGATTTGCTCCGGCCAGTCAAATATGCAAATGGGCTACAGCCGGATTCCCGAAATCAAGGCCCTGACCTCTTCTCTCGGAAACCTAAGAACTTTCAAAGTAGAGAACACCGTCTCTTTCACCGAACAGGATCGTTGTGAAGGGAAATGGCTGGAGAGCCCACCCGATAGTGCCGTGGCATTTTCTTTCGCCTACTTTCTGGAAAAGTCAGCAGGTGCTCCGGTCGGGATCATCCAAGCCTCATGGGGTAGCTCATCGCTCGAGGCATGGATGCCCCGTGAATTGACAAAGACCGTTCCCCATTTCGAAACAATGATGGCGGAGTTCGATGCCGACTTCGAAACCCGCAAGAAAATTGAAACGATCCTGAACGGACCAAAGCCGTGGAACAGACAAGACGACATCTTTCTCCGCCGCCAGACCAACATTCTCTACAACGCCATGATCCATCCACTCATTCCCTATGGATGCCGTGGACTGGTATGGTATCAAGGCGAACGAAACACGCAATCGATGCACGGGATGAAAAAGGAACCTTGGTATTCCCGCAATTCCGGCATGTTGAAATACGGCAATACCCTTAAGGCCTGGATGCGACAATATCGCAAGGAATGGCAGAGGGATGACTTCCAATTCCTCATCGTGATGCTTCCAGGCTATGCGAAGGGCATCAAAGGAGGCCCGGAGAATCCCGACACCGAATCATGGGCCTGGATGCGAGAGTCCCAACTTAAGGCACTCGAACTTCCCCATGCCGCCGTCATCAACACCATCGACCTTGGCGAAATCAACAATATCCATCCGAACGACAAACTTCCCATTGGGAAGCGACTCGCCCTATTTGCCAGCCGCGACACCCTTGGGAAAGACATCAAGGCGGAGGGACCGGTGTTTAAGAAGGTGGAAGCAAAAGGCGACAGACTGGTGATTCATTTCGATCATGCCGAAGGGCTTAAGACACTTGATGGAAAAGAACCCGCTGGCTTCTGGATCGCTGACGATTCCCAAAACTGGACCAAGGCAAACACAAGATTAAGCAAACAAACGGTTATCCTGGGCTCACCCGAATTAAGAAAACCACTCTACGTCCGTTATGCCTTCTCCGGCAAACCCACGGTCAATTTGGTCAACGCTTCCGAACAACCGGCCTACCCTTTCCGCACTGACCCCTTCGACCCGTAGCCACCCAGTCCCCCGGAAGATCTAACTGGAATTTGCCGTCGAACCGACCCCGTCACTGGGCTCCGGAGGATGGTCCCGGATGAAGGAGACCACCTCTTTGACATCATCACTCAAGAGAAGCATCTCGTGGTAATGCCGTCCTTCCGAAACACTCCGGATGGTATCCCACAACGGCGTTTCCCTGGTGTAGCGCTCGGTCCCCAGGAAGACCATGGGACTCACTTCTTGGTAGCTGGCGTAGTGGTTTTGACAAGCGTCCTGGAAAATCTCCTGGGTCGTTCCCGCCCGACCGGGTGCAAAGATGATTCCATATCTTGCGATGGCGAGAAGACCGTCCTCACGAATGCTGTTTGAAAAGTACTTGGCAACATGGTTCGCAAACATGTTGGTGGGTTCGTGGCCATAAAACCAAGTCGGAATCGCGAGACTGGAATGGCCGGTGGGATATCTGTCAATGACGCGATTGGCTGCTTCGATGTATCCTTCATCGGTGTAATTTGGAGCTGTCGCAAGGTCATCAAGAATCACGTCCAATTCCGACTCGTCCGCGTCCGCAAGATAGGCTCCGAGATTGGCCGCCTCCATTATTCCCGGACCGCCGCCACTCGCGATAAAGTAACCGGCCTCAGTAAGCGCCCGGGCAAGGTGGGCAACTTTTCTAAAAGAAGGATCATCACGTCCCGTGCTGTGCCCCCCCATGATCGCGACCACCTTCTTCACACCGTCTTGCTCCACACGCCCTTCAAGAAGATCGGTCAAGCCGTCATCGATGGCATGATCGTGAAGGCGCTCGGCCAGTGCCTCGACGATATCGGGATCTTTTTTCCCGTGTTTCACAAAGTGATCATAGATTTTCCTATCCACACTCTGATCATCGTCCGGTGTCCATCCATTCATGAGCTCCTCCCGGGAGTAGAGTTCGGGTCGATAAGGGTTATATGGAAGATCGCCGAAATTTGGGAAAATAAGAGCTCCCTTATCGATTAAATCACAGACTGAAACTTCTGCCGGAAACCGACACCCCAGGAAAACCGCCCCGTTGCAGTTTAGTGCTTTCCACGGGAGATTCGCCTCGCGCAAATCCAGCCCCTGAATGACGGTGCAATTCAAATTCGCCCCTGATCGCACGAGACGATCCAGGGAATCAATTTCACGAACGATGGAACAATTCATGAGGAAATCACCGAGGGGTTAAGAACTCCCACGTAGGGCAAATTCCGATACTTGCCGTCGAAGTCGAGACCGTATCCAACGACAAACTCATCCGCTATTTCAAAGGCTGAATAATCTGCCTCCACTGCGGCCGCACGTTCCTTGTCCTTCGTGAGCAAGACACATGTTTTCACTTCTCTCGCTCCCATCTCCCGGAGCTTCTCTGAGACCGCTGCCAAAGTACGACCGGTATCAAGAATATCATCAATTAAAAGAACACAGCGCCCGCTCACATCCGGAAGTTTCCTGTCAAGGAAGTCAACCTGGCCCGAACTCTCGGTGCCACCATGATAACTCGCCACATTCAGGCACTCGATCTCGAGCGCCAAAGGAACCCTTCTCAACAAATCAGCCATAAAGACGAGGGCACCTTTCAAAATTGCTACAACCTGCAGTGAATTCTCATCAGAAAAATCCTCGTGGATTTTTCGCGCAATCACGTCGAGCCTTTTCTCGATCACCTCTTCAGCGATGAGCACCTTTTCAATATCCTCGTGCATGTGGGCGAGATAAATGACTCTTCGGCTGAAAGTCGATGAAAAGCGACAGGTTCCCTGCCGGCAATCCTCTCTCGCGCTCATCACCGATGTCCCGCCCTTGTGATTTCCCCCACATTCAAAGTGGATCTTTGAAACTGAGATCCTATCGTAGCAACTCGAACCGATCCGCATTTATGACTGATTTTAAACGACTTCGTAGCGCGCTTGCCTTGTCCATTTTGATTTGCGGAGCAGCTCAATCAGCGCCAGTCGCGATTGGTGATCCGTCATTCGAAACCAACTCTCTGGCAGCCGGAAGCTGGAGCAACAACCTCTCGCCCGAGTGGTCCGAGTCAGGCGGCCCCAATAATGGCAACGCCTTCGAAGAGTATATCGTGGGGTTCTCCTCACAAGGGACCGATCACCTTGGAATGAACGCCGGTCAAAACGTTTGGCAGGACCTTGATGAAACCTATCGGGCCAATACCATTTACACCCTGACAGTCGCCCACGGGCACCGCTCGGGGTCAACCGGAGCCTCAAATCAAAGCACTTTCTCGCTTCGAGCTCCGAACAATACCATTTTCGCCCTGGGTTCCGAAAATTCTTTTCTGATCTCGGGCGGATCTTTTGCCGACAGCACGCCTTTGACTCTGGACACTTCCATCACTCCGGCCGCAGTCGGTCAAACCATCCGCATCCACCTTCTGGCCGGCGGAGGGGGAAGAAGTCATTTCGACAATATCCGCCTCGATGCCACCGAAATCGAACCTGACGGCACCGCAGATCTCTCGAACGCTGCGGCCACAGGGATCGGGCAATCAACCGCAACGCTCAATGGAACTGTCACCGACATCGGGGACAACTCACCTTCCATCACCCTCTTCTATGGCATATCCGATGGTGGAACAGTGCCCGAAGCATGGGATTCATCCGTGACTTTAGGGGTGCGCAACGGAAACTTTGCCGATTCCATCTCAGGGCTGTTACCTGCACAAAGTTACTTCTTCACAGCACGTGCTACAAATTCGGCGGGAGTTTCATGGGCCGTTCCATCACTTGATTTCGAAACGCTCCCTTTTCCTCCAACCGTCTCGCAATCACAGGCTTCGGAAGTCACCGCCATCTCTGCCCGTCTGACCGGAACGATCAACGACAATGGTGGAGATAACGCAACCCTGACTTTTTATTATGGAACGAGCGACGGAGGAACCAATCCTGCAAACTGGAGCAATTCGATCCCTCTGGGAGTCGTCAACGGGACTTCCTCCATTGAAATCAACAGCCTCACCTCAACAACTTCATATTTTTTCAGAGCGGCTGCCGTAAACTCAGGCGGCATTGCCTGGGCTCCCGCCACCGGAACGTTCTCAACCACCGCGGTGACCGCACCCATTGTCGGGAATCGCAGCGCTGGCGGCGTTACTGCCACCTCCGCCAATCTGCGCGGCGAAGTGACGGACACCGGATCCTCCCCGCCAAATGTCACCATATTCTTCGGAACAAGCGATGGTCTGAACGACTTAAATGCATGGGATTCCTCGATATCGGTCGGCATCGAATCAGGCAATTTCAGCCGTTTCATCTCAGGACTTCTTCCGGAAACGACTTATTTCTACACCTCACGAGCCAGCAATTCGGCAGGGACCAGCTGGGCGCCATCAAGTGAGACCTTTGACACTCCGGCAGCCCTTCCCAGCCAGGTCGTCATCAATGAAATTTACTATGATCCCACCGACGAAACCAGTGCCCAGGAGTTCATTGAACTCCATAATCCCGGAGCCAACGCCATTGATCTCTCAAATTGGGAACTTACCGATGCTGTTCGCTTCACCTTTCCCGCGGGAACGATTCTTGGAGCCAACGACTATCTTGTGATCGCTGAAGACCCTGCCACCATCACGAGTGTCTACGGCGTAGCTGCCATTGGTCCGTGGGATGGGGGCCTGAATAATGATGGAGAAGAAATCGATCTTCGCGACAGCGCCGGAAACATCATGGATCAAGTTGATTACGGTTCCGGCTTCCCATGGCCCAGCGGAGCGCGAGGTGGTGGCGGATCAATCGAACTTCTCAATCCAGCCCTCGACAACGATCTTGGTGCCTCATGGCGGACCGCCGGGTCACAAGTCGACCCCATTCCGGAGACAGATTACATCTCGGCAGCCGACTCTCAATGGCGCTACCGAAAAGGCACCTCGGAGGCCTCAAGTCCGGTTGATGCCTGGCGGCAAATCGTCTTCCCCGAGGATGGGAGCTGGTCAACCGGCCAGACTCCGATTGGTTATTCCGACGGTGATGACAACACCATTCTGGGTGACATGCGGGGCAACTATTCATCTGTTTTTATGAGGAAAGAATTCATCATTAATCCTCTTGAGATCCCCGAAAATCTCCGACTACGTCTCTACGTCGATGACGGCGCAATCGTTTGGATCAATGGCCGGGAGGTTCAGCGGGCCCACGTCGGAACGGGACAACTGGCCTTCAATGCCACCGGCTCAAACCACGAGGCCGAGTGGGAGGAATTTATTTTAAGCGGTGCCTCAAACTACCTGGTTGGAGGTTCAAATATAATCGCAATTCAAGGCTTCAATGGAACTCTCGGCTCCTCTGACTTCTCTCTCGATGCCACCCTCTCATCCACCACCGCAAGCGCCAATGGCGGCTCACCCACTCCCGGACAAGCCAACGGTACAACCACAAATGTCATCCCTCCTGCCATCCGCCAGGTCGACCATACTCCACAAGAGCCGGGCTCCTCAGAGCCAGTCACCATCACCGCAAAGCTCACCGATCCACAGGGCATGGGAGCAGTCACGCTGGACTACCAAATCGTTAATCCAGGTTCCTATATTAGAATCACGGACCCCGCCTACCAAACAAGTTGGACTACGATTCAAATGGGTGACGATGGTAATGCCGGGGATGCCTTCGCCAATGACTCGATCTATACCGTGGTCCTGCCCGCTTCGATTCAACAACATCGAAGACTGATCCGCTACCGAATCAACTTTGAGGATACCGCTGGCGCTGAGGCACAGGCACCTTATCCGGACGATGAGCAACCAAACTTCGCCTACTTCGTGTATGATGGCCTGCCATCGTGGAGCGGGTCCTTTACTCCCGAAGGAGCCCGCGAAACATTTCCCGGCCCCCTCTTCGGAGAACTCCCGACCTACCATCTCATCGCGAACAATACCGATGTGATCAATTCGCAATACAACGGCGGGTCCGATGGTGTGCACCAGCCCGGAACCTTGGTCTATGACGGACGCGTATACGACCATATTGAATTTGAAAACCGTGGAGAGGCCTCCACTTACGTCTCCGGCAAAAACAAGTGGCGCTTTCACTTCAACCGAGCCCGGCGTTTCCGTCCGCGAGACAACTGGGGCAACCTCTATGACAGCACCTGGACCCGTCTCAACCTGCAGTCCATCTCCAGCCCCTGGGCCGCGATGAACCGTGGCATGGCCGGGCTCGACGAAGCACCAACGATGCGACTCTACGAACTTGCCGGTGTCCCAAGTCCACGAACCCATTACTTTGGATTCCGGGTCATTGATGATACGGCGGAATCCGATCCCTCCGACCAATACGAAGGCGATGTCTGGGGTCTCTACCTCGCGATGGAGCAACCTAACGGCTCTTTCCTCAACGATCGGGACCTTGCCGATGGCAATGTCTACAAAATCGAAGGAGGCGCCGGAGACAAGAAGGAACAAGGCGACACACAGTCGGTGTCTTCATCCGACTGGAACGCATTCTACTCCGCCTCAAACAGCGCACAAACCGAGCAATGGTGGCGGGACAATATGGACATGCCGGGCTACTACACCATGCGCTCGCTCAACCGGCTGCTGGGAAACGTCGATATCCGGTTCGGATACAATCACTACTTCTACCACGAACCAACCCGGGACCAATGGAAGGTGATTCCCTGGGATCTCGATATGATGTGGATTGCCGAAACCCATCAGGCCGGTGTGATTCGACAGCAAAATTCAATCAACAACCACTCCCGGCTTGCCATTGAGTTTCGCAACCGTGGCCGGGAACTTCTTGATCTTGTCGCCTCAGATTCATCGGCAACCGGAGGTCAGATCGGACAGTTAATTGACGAATATTCTCAAATGATGAACCCCACCGGAGCCCCGCTGACCTGGTCGGACATTGATGCCTTCATGTGGAACTATCATCCACGAACGAGAGGAAACCCTTCCAGCACATCAGGTCAAAGCAGTCACAAAAACAACTTCTTCCGGACCCCATACACTGATAGCCGGATCGGAGGAAGCTATGTCAGAATCCTCGACTCTGCGGACCACGAAGGTCAGGTCAAACACATCCTGGACTACGCTACCGATTCTTTTACCGGGACCTCGTGGTCGCCTGGAAACGGGATCCCCGCCGGTTACGGATACGAATACCTCAAGTTTGAATCAAATGACTCCAACATCCCAGACCAGCCCACTCTCACTTACTCCGGTCCGGCTGGGTTTCCCGCGAACCAACTGACCTTCGGAAGTGGTTTGTTTTCCGATCCCAATGGCAACGGAACCTTTGGCAAAATGCGCTGGCGAATTGCGAAGATCGCTGCTCCCGGAGTCACCGGATATGAAACCAATACCCCCCGAACCTACGAAGTTGAAACAGTGGCGACTTCGCCCGACTTCATGACCTTTGCCAACAGTTACACCTTTCCCGCTTCGGTCGCCGAGCCCGGAACGACCTATCGCGTCCGCGTGCAACATGAAGACACAAGCGGCCGCACCAGCCATTGGTCAGATCCCATCGAGTTCGTGGCGGGCATCCCAAGCATCGAGCTTTGGAAGAACAATCTCGTCATCAGTGAGATCATGTACAATCCTGCCGATCCAAATGCCAGCGAAGCACTCATCTCAATCGACAACGATGATTTTGAGTTCATCGAGCTCACCAATATTTCTGATTCAATCACGCTTGATCTGGGCCAGCTTGGCTTCAATGCGGGGATCACCTTTGACTTTGCAAGCGCTAGCACAACCACCCTGCCCCCCGGGCAAAGTCTGGTTCTCGTCAAAAACCAGGCCGCCTTCGAAGCCCGCTACGGCACCGACATTCCAATCGCCGGGACCTATCCCAACTCCCTTTCCAATGGTGGAGAGCAAATCGTGCTCTCATTCGCGATTAACACTCCAATCCTCGACTTCACCTATGATGACCAACCTCCATGGCCAACTTCCCCTGATGGAGATGGCTTCCCGTTGGTTTTGATCGCGCCGGAAACTGCGCCCGATCACGCCATCGCCGCTAATTGGGCCGCAGGAAGCCGCATCAACGGAACACCCGGTACTCTTGCGCCACCCGCGCCAAGCTTCGCCAGCTGGCAGCAAGACCAATTTACTCCGGCCCAACTCGCCGACGTTTTGATCTCAGGCCCTAATGCCGACCCGGACCAAGATGGAATCGTCAATCTCCTTGAATACGCCTTTCTTGCCGCCCCTCTGAGCCCGAATCGTCCTGGAGATTTTATCCAGGCGGGCACGACTTCCATAGGCCCGGAAACCTATCTCACCATCACCTTCCCGGCTCGCGATCCCGTGGATGATCTTTTCTATCAACCCCAAATCTCAGGCAATCTTGCAAGATGGGATGAAGGAACCGCCCATCTCATCCCGACAAGCAATATCGACCAAGGAAATGGAATCAGGGAGCTCACCTACCGGTCGATCCTCCCGGTCTCAACCAGGGAATCACAATATATCAGGGTCAGAGTCATCCGAAATAACCCCTAACACGGACCCGGAGCATGCTTGCGGCACGGCGCTGATTCCCTATTCTCGCGGAGATGACATTAATGCCGAGGGCGACCACCACGTGCCTTTTTCTCCCCTTCTTGCTCCTGATCTCCTCCGCCCTTTCTTCAGAACAGGCGGCCAGGGTGTCCACCGGAGTCTCGGTCGTGGAGACCTGGGCCCCAAACCAACATCTCTACGTTCGCGGCGATCTTGGCGTTCCTGCGGAGACCCTTGATCGCCTCGAACAATGGCTTGATGAAAACGGAAGGAACTGGACGGTTCTTCTCACCCAAAACTCAGGCGATGAAGTCTACCGTGATGCATCGGGCATCAACTATCGCCGGGTTGACGCTGTCGAGCACGCCTTGGTTAAAGGTCTTCAGGCCAGGACCAAATTCGGAGAACTGCGCGATTCCGAAACCAATCAGCTCAATGGAGCACTTTTCATTATCTACCTGAAGGAACGGCAGTTTTCATACTACGGGTCCGACCACTATGCCAGTAATGGCGCCCCTCCCAGCCAGTGGGCAAATGGGCTCGATTCGGAAGCCAAGAAGGCCATGCGTAGTGGAGGACGGATCGTCGACGCCGTCAAGAACACCGTAACTTCGATCGATCAAAGAGTGAAGTCCACCATATCGACCCGGAAAGCCCGGCGGGCCGCTCAGTTGGAGAAAGCAAAAAAAGATCTCGCATCCCTGAACCAACGTATCACCGAGATCGCCGAGAAACGGGCGTGGGCCCTCTCGAAAATTGACGGCGACGGAGGAGATATTGGCCGGCTTCAAATCAGCGAACTCAAGCAGAGAGCAGATTCCCTGAAGAACTCACCGGGAACCCACGATCTCGACCGACTTCTTTCGACCGCCAATCAATGGTCACGACTCCTTGATCAGTTCCAAACCGCCCCAAAGGAATTTGAGAAACAGCAGCAGGCCTTGCAGGACACCAAGGCTGAAAGTGACTCCGCCCAAACGGCTTTGAAGCGTGCACAGAGCAAACTGGAAAACGCCATTCAACAACACCAGCTGGGCAATTTCTCCTACCAACAATCTCTCTCGGACTCACTCAACATCGTCTCGTCAATCGCTGCGCTTGATCGGGATACACGCCGCAAGGAGGAGCTCCTCGCCGCAAGGAAGGAAGCAAAAAAACAAGCAACCCTTCGCGAAGCAGAGAAACGGACACTCACACTCAAAATTGGTGGTGCCACCGGTGCGTGCTTTCTTGGACTTCTGGGTGTGGCCGGCAACCGGAGGCGGAGACGAATCAAGACCCAGGCCGAAGAACTCCTTGCCTCACGAAAGCTGGAAATGCAGGAAACCGAAGACCGCCTCTTCGAACTGATGGACCGCTCTGCCGTCATTGTCGGTCCGTTCAACAAGCTCGCGGAGCGAGGCTACACCGGAGATACCCTTGCTCTTTCCAGACAGTCCTTGAAGCATATCGACGAAGCTTTCGTCCTCTCATCAAACGTCCAAAAAATCATCGAAGAAGCCGAGGGCCTGATTCAGCCGTCCAACCCACTTTCACGTTTCCGTAATCTCATCAACGGAGGCCGGTATGAAAACGCCGTTGATCTGCTCGATGCCGAACTGAATGTCGGCCTGAAAGATGTCCCCACGCTGAAAGAAAGAGCCCGGCCAGGCGAGGAAATCGACGACACTTTTTCACTTCCCATAGACGCGTGGCAGGAACGCACCAGCAAGGCCCTCGACGGAGCAGGCCGGTGTCTCGACCAGGTTGAAACCGCTTGGTCCACCATTGTGGCCCGCAGCGAGGAACTGAAAGAACAAATCAAGATCCTTGAAGGGCGGGAAACCGAAATCCAGGTTGACGAATGGCTCCGCTGTGAAGGAACCTTCGATGAATGGATTCCAGCTATGGCCAAAACCTGCGGGCGGGCCACCGAAACCGGAAAGACCGACCCCGTTCGCGCACTTGAAGGCGACATGGCTGAAGGCGACCGAATGGCAAACGAGGCCAGGCAATTGCTCGACAATATCTCCAGCTTCCGAACCAACCACTGGGAAAACCTCGAAGCAAAAGAGGCCATTCTGGACCAGCGGAAAAGAGCCACCGTTTGGATCGATAACGCTCTTCTTCAACTTGGTAAAGATGCCGAAACCATCGCCTCGGAAAGCCCGGATAATCCGACCACCGGACTCCTCGAAACATTTAAGGCCGACCTTTCCAATCTCACCACACGCGCCGACCAAGCAGCGGAACTCATCGAGCGAGCCGATGACAGGGCTCTCCCCGCCATCAAAACGGCGACGGCAACCGTGGGGACGGCCCGGCGCGAGATCGCCATCGCGCTTGATCTCGCACCACACGACATTCTGATCGAGGAAAACTCCAACCCAACCGACTTCCTTCACAGGGCCAAACTCCAACACGACGCCACCTTGGCCGCCCTCGATCTGGGAGAAGTCCGAAGCGCAGAAGAGTTCGTCAGAGAAACCGAAGAACTGACAGCCTTTGCCAATGAGTTGGTCAAGCGCTCCCGACAAATCGTGGCTGACTACGCAGACACCAGCGAGGCTCTCTGGACGCGCCGCGGTAATCTTGAAGAACTTGGCGAAACCATGATCAAGGAGGTAGAGGCGATGAGGGTCCGCTATGCTCCACGTGCTCTTTTCATCGACCCCGACCAACCGGGCGAAGGGACCTACGCCGACTCCCCCAATGAACTGGAGAGCCGCCTCAAGGAAATCACCTCCAGCTTGGATCAGGCCAAGAAGCGCTTTCAGGAGGCAGGCCTCCTGGAGTCGTGGCACCTCCTGACACACGGTCAATCCTTGGCGCTGGAAGGAGAAGAAATCTGCGCCGAAGTGAAGGCACGTTCGAAGCTTCTCATGGGCATGGAAGATGGAAACGCCGAAACCCACGACAGCCAGCAACGGGCCCATGAGGATCTTAAACAAACGGTCAAAGATCGCAGAGTCACTCGGGAGACCTTGGACCTTCATGCCGTGATCGGACAAAAACTTGCAGAGGCGCTCCGCGAAATTGAGGCAGGCGACGGCAAACGCGATCCCTATCTCGTTGACGAATCACTGGACAATCTCAGTGAACGTCTTCCGATCCTCCGCAAAGCCATCACCGAGGATCTTGAGGAGCATTCAAGAGCACTGACTCTTCTTGAAACCGTAAAACGTAATCAAGATGAGGCGACCAAGCTTTGGCATACCGCGGACAACGATCGTATCCCCAATAGTCCGGAAACCAACAAGTCGATGGCCGGAATCGAAAAATGTTACGCCGAGCTTGGGGACTGCGAAAAACAACTGCAAATCGATCACTCGGATTGGCGCGAATTGCAAAACGATCTGCGAAACATCCACCTCAGGCTCAGCGAATCAGTCCTGAGCTTGAAGCGCGAACTCACCTTGGCGCGCGAATCGGTTCGAGCCATTGAAGCTGCTACGCGGGAAGTTCGTAAAGCATCCCGATGGTCGGGATCTTACGGAGTTCGAATCACCGGCAACTATGGCAGCAGGTCACTCGCTGCCGCGAACGACGTCATGCAACATGGACTCTATCAGGAAGCACTCTCCATGGCCGGACAAGCCAGAACACGAGCCCACCAGGCCATCGCAAGTGCCGAGGCCCGCGAAGCGGCCAAAAGACGAGCCGCCGAGGCAGCCAAACGCCGGCGGAGGCAAGCCGCCAGACGTTCCTCGTTTAGTAGCTCAAGCAGCTTTGGAAGATCCAGTCGTTCGGGCGGAAGCAGCTTTAGCTCTTCATCGCGCGGCAGCTCCAGCGCAGGTCGCAGCTCATTCAGCTCGAGTTCAGGCGCCGGGCGCTCGGGTTGGTAATAGATCAGGGATTGCCGGTCAGCTCGATGAGTGAGGCAAAGTCTGGTTGATCAGGATCCACTCGAAGTGGAATGACACTCCCGATTTCCAGTGAGCGATCATTTTCTCCCAGCGATTGGGATCCGATCCAACGACCACGAACCTCGGCATCCACCTGCTTTCCCTCAAATTCGTATTCGACCTTAAGCGTGACGTAGTAGTCGCCCCTGACTCCGCTTTCCGAGGATCTGTCACGGAATACGATCTTGGAGTCGATCACAATGGCTTCCACCAGAGGCCATTGTCGCAAGGCCTCCCTTCTCTCTTCTATCCTATCCTCCAAAAATCCGAGACCAGCTCGAATCAGAAGAAAAACCAGCACAGCAAAAAGAATGGCACCAAAGAGTCCCTTCCACTCGCGAAGATTCCACCAAACCGACACCAATAACTCTTTCATTCTGAAAGCCAATCCAACCTTACGGTCCTGATGACCACCATTACAATCGAGTCGTAATTCTCCAACGAAAAAGCCCGGAGGATTTTCCTCCGGGCTTGGTAAATTTGGAACGTTGGTGGCGTTTACTTTTCCAGATCGAAGCGGTCGAGATTCATGACCTTGGTCCAGGCTTGCACGAAGTCGTTCACAAACTTCTTCTCGCCGTCCATGCTGCCATAGACTTCAGCAATGGCGCGCAGCTGCGAGTTTGAACCAAAGACCAGGTCAACCGATGACGCAGTCCACTTTGTCTTGCCGGTTTTCCGGTCTTTACCCTCATAAAAGTGCTCACACATCGGTGACACTTTCCATTCGGTTCCCATGTCGAGGAGATTGACGAAGAAGTCGTTCGTCAAAGCTCCGGGCTCGTCGGTAAACATCCCCATGCCGGGGAAGCCGACATTGGTATCGAGGACACGGAGTCCGCCAACCAATACGGTCATCTCTGGGGCAGTGAGCGTGAGAAGCTGGGCGCGATCAACAAGAGTTTCCGGTGCAGGACGATCCAGCGTTCTTCCGAGAAAATTCCGGAAGGGATCCTGTTTGGGCTCAAGAACCGCGAAGGACTCAACGTCGGTCATCTCTTGGGATGCATCGGTGCGGCCTGGTGCGAATGGAACCGTGATTTCGTGACCGGCCTTCCTGGCAGCCGCTTCAATCCCGGCCGAACCGCCAAGAACGATCAGGTCGGCCAATGAAACCTTCATCCCGCCTTTCGCGGAGTCGTTGAATTCCTTCTGCACCTTCTCAAGGATCGGAAGAATCTTGGCGAGTTGCTCAGGCTGATTCACAGCCCAGTCTTTTTGAGGAGCAAGCCGGATGCGGGCACCATTGGCGCCACCACGATTGTCGCTGCCACGAAAGGTGGAAGCTGAAGACCAGGCAGTTGAGACGAGCTGGGAAGGCGTCAGACCTGAAGCGAGCAGCTTGCCTTTAAGCACCTTGATTTCGGCGTCACCAATGAGAGCATGGTCAACTTCCGGGACCGGGTCCTGCCAGAGCTGGACCTCGGGGATTTCATCGCCCAAGTAGGTTGATACCGGCCCCATGTCGCGGTGGGTCAGCTTGTACCACGCCTTGGCAAAAGCCTCGGCAAACTGGTCCGGGTTCTCGAGGAAACGCTTGGAGATCGGTCCATAGATCGGGTCGAGCTTGAGCGCCAAATCGGAGGTAAACATGACCGGAGCGTGACGCTTGTCGGCATCATGGGCATCAGGGACTGTGCCGGCAGCGGCTCCTCCCTTGGGAATCCACAACTTCGCTCCGGAAGGAACGGTCGTGAGTTCCCAGTCGTAAGCGAACATGTTGACGAAGTAACTGTGTGACCACCGGGCTGGCGTGCTGGTCCAAGCCCCTTCGAGGCCGCTCGTGATGGTGTCGGCTCCGTTGCCGGTTCCCTTGCTGTTCTTCCAACCAAAGCCCTGCTCTTCCAGAGGGGCAGCCTCTGGCTCAGGGCCGACATATTTCTCGGGGTTGCCCGCACCGTGGCCTTTTCCAAAGGTGTGTCCCCCGGCGATGAGAGCGACGGTCTCCTCGTCATTCATCGCCATACGACCAAAGGTCTCACGAATTTGTTTCGCCGAAGCGAGTGGATCACAATTGCCATCGGGACCCTGCGGGTTCACGTAGATCAAGCCCATCTGCACTGCGGCAAGCGGATCATCAAGCTCGTCTTTCTTGTAACGCTCCTTGCCGAGCCACTTGCTCTCGGGGCCCCAGTAAATGTCCTCCTGAGGCTCCCAAACATCAGCACGTCCCCCGCCAAATCCGAAGGTCTTGAAGCCCATGGACTCGAGAGCAACGTTACCGCTCAGAATCATGAGATCGGCCCATGAAATCTTCTGGCCATACTTCTGTTTGATTGGCCAGAGAAGCCGGCGGGCCTTGTCGAGGTTTCCGTTGTCGGGCCAGCTGTTCAGCGGTGCAAAACGCTGGGTGCCATCCGAGGCTCCGCCACGACCGTCATAGGTCCGGTAAGTTCCAGCACTATGCCAAGCCAGACGGATGAAGAGAGGGCCGTAATGGCCATAGTCAGCGGGCCACCAATCCTGCGAATCGGTCATCAGCGCGGTGAGATCTTTTTTCAGGGCTGCCAAATCAAGCTTCTTGAATTCCTCGGCATAATCGAAGTCAGCTCCAACCGGATTTCCCTTGGCCGAATTCTGGTGGAGGATGTTGAGATTTAGTTGATTGGGCCACCAATCACGGTTGCCATAAGCCGAGGCGGCGGTGTGACGGGCTGATGGCGCAGCCTGCGGCCCCATCACCGGGCACTTCGTGATATCCCCACCGGGAGCATGGGAGGCTTGTCCGAAAAGACTTCCAGTCCCGAGTGCCACCAGGCAGCTCAGTGAGAAAATTGATCGGATTGAGAAGGAGGAAGAAGTCGGCTTGGCCACGGGGGCGCTGTTTCTTGAACGATTCATCATATTGAAGTATTAGCTAGCAGAGCTTTGGTGCTCTGATCTCAGAACGATTACTCCTCGAAGAACGAGCCGTCAACAACTTCCCCTTATGCTTTAATACCAAACATTACCCCAGCTTATCGAACTTTGAACCTTTACCTCCATCCGATCATCCTCTTCAACCGGGGATTGCTTGCCTCGACCTTTGCCCGGGCTTCCGTCGCCTTGGCCTACGTCTTTCTCTTCTGGCTCAATTTGCGATATCCAGATCCCGCTTCCGTCGAGGGCATTTCCGAAAATCCTGACTACCTGTCAGAGATCGAGCGAAGGGCGAATGCCTGCCCAGCCTTGCCGCTCAAGACCGAGGCAAAAGTGGGACTCGTCACTCGGATCGCCACCGAAGAGGAACCGGACTTCCCATCCCTTTGGGAAGCGTGCGAGAACAATCCGGATTTAGAAACCATCGTGCTCGAACAATGGATTTCCAGTGACCCGTCAGGAGCCCTCGAAAAATCGGCAGAGACCCACTTGGATCTTTATTCGTGGCGGCTCTTTGGAGAACAGAAAGGCGCAGAAGCGTGGAAAGAAAGAGGGCCATTGAAGTGGGGACAGAGCGAATCCCTTCTTGCAGGAATTGCGAAGTCCGATCCTCAATTTGTCATTAAGTTGATCGAGCAAAACCCGCGCCTCTCAAGCGGGGCAATATTGAGCGGCATCCTCGACGGCCTTGCCAAGACCGATCCCACCAAAGCCTTGGATTTCGAGATCAGTAAAGGGTTTCCCCATTATGATGAGCCAGGGGATCGATCCTTCGATTATTCTGAAAATTTGGCCAAGTGGGCCCGGCAGTCTCCGGACAAAGCTTTTGACTGGGTTTGGCAGAACCAAGATCTTCATTGGCACCTTTCCTTTCTAATAAGTGAAATTGCTCGATCGAAACCTCAACTCATAAGGAACGCGATCGATCAATTACCAACCGGCGCCACAAAAAAGGCATTCCAGAACGGGCTGGGGATTTCGAGAGAGAAAAAAGAGAGGGCCGAATATCATCCAAGCCAAACCGGATCGAACCGAAACCCGACCAGCCTCCTTACAGCCTTAAACTTGGCGACTTCTTCCTTCTCTGATGAATGGCCGGATCTGATGCGGGGCTCTCAGTTCAATGACCTGGGCGAGGCTAGAAAATCTTTTCTAATCTCGGTGATCCGGGAACGTTGGATCGACTACAACCCGATGGGATATGCCGACATTTTTGGCTTTCGAAACGTCGACTGCATTGCGAGATGGCTTGAGATCGACCAAGATGGTGCGTTCCGAAAACTGGAGTTTTTGACCGCCAGGAAAGACCAACAGGCAGAAGTGTTTTTCAAAACCATCATCGAAGCCACGAGCAGAAGAGACATGGGACAAGCCCTTGCACTTCTAGCCTCACCACCGAAATACGTGAAGGGCGTCAGCGTTTATGAGTATCAAGAAGTATTGCGAAGACTTGCCCGCCACGATCGGGAGGCTCTTCTAACGAGCGCCTCTTCCCACGTAGGCTGGAATATCGGAGCGCAGGCTGCCGCCATTGAAGTTTGGAAAGAAGAGGATCTTCCATGGTGCCTCGCCAAATGCGCCGATTGGAACAAAGAATACCTCATCTCGGATCTCAGGGATTCGGACTTGGAAGGAATGCCTCTGATGCGGAATTTCGACGCCCTCCCATCAAAGTTGAGAAAACGGATCTTACAAATCGGAGAACACGATATGCTTTTCGATTTGGATTGGCTGCTCGAGCCTCCTCCGACAAAAATTGATGAAGAATCGCTCGACAAACTCCGGTCCAAACAATCCTCATGGCGCTACTGGTATCAACCCAAAGACTTTGCGAAGGCCGCGGAAGTCATCGGAAAATGTCATTTTATTGAGGCTCAAATTCGAAGCGAAATTGCAGTTCGGGTTATTGAGTCGCACGATATTCGTGAATTGAAGCGGGCCGAGAAATGGCTCGAAAAAATTCCGGACAAATTCAGCAAGCAGGCACGTCAGCGCCTCGAGGAACGTAAAAAAGAGTTGGCAACCAAACCCCAAAAAGAGATCAACACATCCCCCATTCTGAAGGCCCTGAAAATCACCTCAGCCGATCGCTGTTTTCTCGAATACCGCAACCGCCCCCTGCAGGACTATGATGAAATTCTCGACGGCATCAGTCGACTCCCATCAAACCAATGCGTTGAACTGATCAAGGACGACGGCCCCCCTTACTCTGGCTTCTACGAGTTCCATGAACTCTTGGTTGAAATTCAAAAAGCACTCATAGAAAACGCACTCAAATCGGAATCAAACCGCAACGACTACATTCTAAGGGACTCAGCCCAAAGGATGATCATTTCGTGGGCCAAAGACGAACCTGCTCGCGCAACAAAATGGGCCGAGGCTCTCCCCCATGGAAAAGTTCGCGATGCCTGCATCCAGAAAGCTTTCCGATACTGGACGACTTGGGATCTGAACGAAGCAAAAACCTGGGGAGATCGACTCTCTCCTCGCGACCGCAAGATCGTTTCCTTACGTTAAGCAACGGATTGTAAAATCAATCACGGCAACCGGCACTTAGTTCGCGACTGCCGCCTTAAGGGCATCGACATCCAGTTCATCGATCCAGCTTTCGAGGTGAATCCAAATCTTATGGTGCCCGTAACCACCGCTTTTCATTTCACGGATCGCTTCCTCTTTGCTCCACCCTTCCACTACGATCCGATACGCGGCACACATCGCGCCTGTCCGATCCGAGCCATGCAGACAATGCACAAGCGCTGGAGTCATTTCAGGATTGGTCACGATTTCTAAAAAGCGGATCAACTCATCCTCTTCGGGATCCCATGTCTGAAAAGTGATTCGCTCGTAATTCAACCCGGTCCCTTCGATCAGGTCTCGATCTGAATGAAATGCCCTCAGACTCACCACGGTCTTAATCCCAAGTCTCTCGAGGTTCTTCATTCCAAGCGAAGTCGGTTGTTCCCCTCGATAAAGCGCCGGGGAAACCCGGTAGGCATTTTCTACGCCGGGAACGTTGACAGCATTGGCCCAGGTTAATTTTCGCTTCGAGGCACCCTCGTATCGCCCGCACCCTGAGAGGACCAAGCTTACGATAATCCAGAGAAACCACTTCATCTCATTTCTTTTTAAGAGGGAACATCCTTACCTCAACGCGATTGCCCGTCGAACGATCAATCTTCACCGACTGACTTTGGTAACCATCGTAACTCAAATTAACTTCAAAAGGCTCATCGGCAAAACCTTCAAGGAGCCAGCCCACGTCGCCTCCACGGTATGAAGAACCACCTGTTTGCATAGGCTCGGGAAGCTCAAGATCCACAATACTTCTCCTACCCGAAGAGATTGAACCATACTCGATAAATTCACCAGTGTTGGCGTCAACCGCAAGAAGTTCCACCTCGTATCGGAAGACTTTCGCCAAAGCAACACGGCGATTATAGCCCTCCATTTCACCTCCCACTGAGGAAAACAAGCTAATTACAACAGTCACCGGAATGACGTAAGGTGGAGCCTTGCCGCTGTATTTTTGCGCAAACCATTCGTCACCTCGTGCACTCCACAGAACGCCAAAAAGATAGGCCAAGAGAAGAAAGAAAAAGACCACACTGAGTATCAAGTAAACCCCCGATCCCTGACCGGATATCGACCCGGAAAAGAACGAAACCACCATAATGATGAATGAAGCAACCAGAGCGAGTGCAAGCAGACCTCCAAACAAACTCCGCTGAAGATTAGATCCCCTCAGTAAGCCGAGGCCGATAAAAACCAAGAGAACTCCAAGATCGAGAGTCCCGTTCCCTTGGATCCACCCACTTGTCATTTCGACCAGCGAGTGAACCCCGGCTGATAGCACCAGTGCCCCCACGAGACAGATGTGCACAGGTGACTTCCAGAAGCGATCCATTTGCCAAGACTAGATCAAAACCGATAAAGAAACAATCGAGACAAAAAACGGCGTTCCCCGATTCGGGGAACGCCGCTTTGCAAAATAAGCTATGTCAGTTCTAGCTGATAAGATCAGGCCAGTCTTCGGTGTGGAAGAATTCGCCCTCGGGCTTGTCGACACGCTCGTAGGTGTGCGCGCCGAAGAAGTCACGCTGCGCTTGCAGCAAATTGGCGGGAAGGCGCTCGGCGCGGTAGGCGTCGTAGTAAGCCAGCGATCCGCCGAAACTTGGAACCGGGATTCCATTGATCGCAGCGAGGGCCACCACCTCACGCCAGTCCTGCTGCCCCTCGTTGAGGATCTTCGTAAAGAAGTCAGCAAGCATCAGGTTGGTCGGAGGAGTTTCCGCGGTGTAGGCCTCGGTGATCCGGTTGAGGAAACGGGCGCGAATGATACATCCGCCACGCCAGATTTTGGCGATCTCGCCGAGGTTCAAATTCCAGCCCTTGTCCTCGCCCACCTTGGTGATGAGGTCCAGCCCCTGGGCATAGGAAACGATCTTGGAAGCATAGAGCGCGTTACGCACTTTCTTCACGAGGTCTTCCTTGCTCATCTCGAGATTGAAGTCCCAGTTGCTCGGTCCCTCAAGGATTCCGGAAGCAACCTTGCGCTGGTCACGCATGGAGGAAAGAATGCGCGCCTCCACAGATCCGGCGATCGTGCTGAAGGGAACCGCCTGCTCAACCGATCCCATGACAGTCCAACGACCGGTACCTTTTTGACCGGCCTTGTCGACGATGAGATCAACAATATCTTTTCCGGTCTCAGGATCCTTTTGTTTGAAAATATTTGCGGTGATTTCAATCAGGAAAGACTCGAGGTCGCCTTCATTCCAGTCGGCAAAAATATCTGCCAGTTCCTCGTTGGAGAATCCAGCGGCTTTAAAGATATTGTAGGCTTCGCAGATGAGTTGCATGTCACCGTATTCGATGCCGTTGTGAACCATCTTCACGAAATGACCGGCGCCACCTTCCCCGATATGAACCACGCAAGGCACGCCGTCGACTTTCGCAGAGATGCTTTCGAAAATGGGCTTCATCACTTCCCAGGTGGAAGCAGGACCGCCGGGCATGATGGAAGGACCTTTGAGAGCGCCTTCTTCTCCGCCGGAAACACCTGCTCCGATGAAACGGAAACCAGCCTCGCCGACATACTTGTCGCGGCGTTCGGTGTCGGTGTAGAGAGAGTTGCCGCCATCGATAATAATATCATCGGGATCGAGGAGAGGCATGAGAGATTCGATGACGGCATCGACCGGGCGGCCGGCTTGCACCATGATCTGAATTTTACGCGGCGTGGCGAGAGACTCGACAAATTCTTCCAAAGTCTCACAGCCCACGAGGGCCTTGCCGGGATTCTCTTCGATGAACTCGGTCATCTTGGAGGTCGTCCGGTTGTAAACAGAAACCTGAAAGCCGCGGCTTTCCACATTGAGCACGAGGTTTTGACCCATTACGGCCAAACCAATCAGTCCGAAATCACTTTTCTTTTCCATGGCAGTAGTCCGCACGATCGGCGGATTCCCAGCCCTTAGCGACGAGAGGCGGAAAAGGCAAACGCAATCTGTGCGACAACCTTAGCCGAACTTGGCCGCTTGAACGTCGCGGCCGATCTGTTTTTGCAGCTCCTCGAGCGACCCAAATTTTTTCTCATCGCGGATTTTTCTCACGAAGCCAACTTCCAATTCCCAGCCATACTCCATCGGGAGATCATCAGAGAACAAATGAACCTCCAAACTACGTCCCCGATGGTCATCCAGCGTCGGCCGTGTTCCGATATTGGCGACACCGGGAATGCCGTTTCCTTTCACGACATAAACTCCGTTGGGCGGTAGAACCTCATCCGAAACCGCGACGTTTGCGGTTGGAAATCCAATCGTTCGCCCCAACTGCCTTCCGCGTACGACTTCACCAAAGACCGAGTAGGGTCTTCCCAACATGGCCGCGACAGAATCGAGATCCTCTTCCTGCAGGCCCTTGCGGATTCGAGTACTGCTGATCCGGATGCCATCCTGCATGACTGCAGCCACTTCATGCACTTCGACGCCTGACTCGCGCCCCCACTCCCGGAGACGCGACATGTTCCCTTCGCGCCCGCGTCCAAAACTCCAATCATCCCCGGCTGAGAGTTTCCGAACCCCGGTGGCAAAGAGTTCATTGGCAAATTCGCGGGCCTCCCTCGCTGCGAATTCAGGGGAAAATTGAATCACGACCATAAAGTCGACTCCGAGTTTGGACAGGATGCGGCCCTTGTGATCCAAATTCGAAAGAATGCGGCGCGGAGCACGATCCGGCGCCAAAACCTGCACCGGGTGAGGATCGAAGGTCAAAACTCCGAGAGCCCCGGCTCCCCTTGCGGCATCGATCACAGCTTGATGGCCGATGTGAACGCCATCGAAGACTCCCAGCGCCAGGCCAAAGGGTTTGCCAAACTCCGAGAGTTCTTCGAGTCCATGGAAAACTTGCACGCCGCAATGAACGGAGGGTCTCGGTTTGTGTCAACCCACTAGCCTCTAACGCCGTCGACTTCGCTTGCGCAGGTAGGGCGGAATATCGAGGTCTTCGCCATCTTTGACGACGTTTGGGGACTCGCCATCAAAACGCCCCTTCGGTGCCCCCTCCAAGAGAAGCTCCCCCTGGTTGTCTGTCGACTTGGTTGCCACAAACTCTTCGATTTCCGGCTCGGGATCCTGAACAGGCTCGGGGTCAGCGACCGCTTCCGGCTCCGGTTCTTCCTTATCGGAAATCACCTTTAATCCCGGCGCCGCAAAATCATCCAATTCATCCGGTTCGAACTCAATATCCTCCTCAGCCACGATCGACTCTTCCCCGGCCTCGTCGTCTTCGATCTCCTCTCCGGACTCTTCGTCTTCCAAACCTTCCGGCTCCTCTTCGACAAGACTTAGGACCGGATCTTTCGCCTCAGACCGAATCTCCTCCTCAACATCGGCCCCGGCTTTACTGGCCGGAGCTTCCTCCTCCTGAATCTCTTCTTCAGCAACAGGTTCATCGGGCTCCGCGATCTCCTCGACGTAGGGAACCGCCTGAAGCCGCTCTTCAGGAAGCGCACTGATGATCGTGACGCTTAGCGCGTCCTTCATTTGCTTGTCGGTCGCCGCCCCAAAAAGGAGATGGGCGTTTTCCGGAATAAATTTGGTCAGGCCCTGCATTAGGAGCTCAACTTCATAGAGGGTCATATCGTCCCCGCCGCAAATATGCACGAGCACCGTCGTGGCATCTTCGAGCAAAGATCCCCGGTCGAGGAGCGGGCTGTTGAGAGCTGCTTTCAGCGCGGACTGGGCCCGGTTTTCGCCGCGGCCAAGTCCGGAACCAAAGAGGCAACGCGAGCGAGTGGTCTTCAAAGCCGACATCAGCTCATCAAGACCCACATTGATCAGCCCCGGACGAAGAACGAGACGGGCGACCGCCGTAATACTGTCGGAGATCATACGATCCGCAGCCGAAAATGCCTCATGGACCCCTTGTTTGGGCAGGACCAACTCGCCCATCCGGCCGTTATCGAAAGTGACCAGCGCATTGGAAAGAACCGCCAGCTGGTTCAGAGACTCCTCCGCCTGAGTCCGCCGGCGACGCCCCTCAAACGCAAATGGCATCGTGGCAAAAACCACCACAAATGCTCCAGCCTCACGCGCCAACCTCACCAAAATCGGAGCCGCGCCCGAACCAGTCCCCCCCCCAAGGCCCACACAAAGAAAAACGATCTGACGATCTCTGAGTGAATCACGAATTTCATCCTCAGCCTCTTGAATCGCCTTTTCGCCAAGCTCCGGATCACCTCCCGTTCCCAGCCCCTTGGTCAAATTGCGCCCCAATTGAATCTTTTCACCGGCCACGGTTCCAGTCAGAGTTCTGACGTCGGTATTCATGGAAAGAAGCTCCGCCCCCTCGATGCCGTCCAAGGCCACCCGGTCGAGCATATTCGAACCCGCCCCACCGAGGCCGACAATTTTTACTGAGCTTTCGGGGATGGTTTGCTGGCGGTTGCGGGGGTATTCAATCATCGTTTCAAGATATTTAACGGATCTTTACCAATATTGGGCATGAGTCACCAGCTAAAAACCCAACAAAAAACACGCTCACGCATCGTTATAACATGAAAGAAAACCGGAATTTCCCGCTGGCAGGACCACCATTTGTCTGCGAGTCTCCTGAAACCTTTAGTCCGAGTCCTCGAGTCTCATTCTAAGATGCCTGAACCATCCTCTCCCTCGTCACCCCACCAGTCCACGCCCATCCCGGCGGAACTCAGCAAGCAACTCGCTGATTTTCAGAAGTCTCTTTGGCGTATCAAGATCACCGAAGCCATCCTCGCAGGGATCTTTGGGCTGATCATATCTTTCTTGCTCGTCTTTGCGCTCGAGCGTCTTTTCCCCATTCCTGCTCTGGCACGTCTTGCGATTTTAATTGCTGGAACATCGCTGGCGGCCGTTTTTGCCCCCTACTGGGTCCGTCGCTGGGTCTACGGACACCGTCGGGAAGAACAACTCGCCCGCCTGATTTCGCGTAAATTCCCAAAATTGGGTGACCGGCTCCTCGGAATCGTCGAACTCCAGGATCAAAAGGAAGCCCAGGAAGCTCTTTCTCCCGAACTCCGCGCAGCCGCCATGATTCATGTGGCAAATCAGGCCGCCAAACGGGATATGAACGACGCCCTCCCCTACTCGAGGCACAAAAAACTGGCGCTGGGAGTTCTCATGGGAGCCGCAGCCATCGCTTTTGGATTTTCCATTGCGCCCAAGGCCGGAGGAAACGCGCTCAAGCGCTGGTTGATGCCGCTATCGGATACCGAGCACTACACCTTCACCCAATTTGACACCGACAAGATGCCCGATCCTCTGGTGGTCCCTCTCGGTGAAGCTTTCAGCTTCAAGGCACCCCTCAAGGAAGACAGCGACGAAAAACCCGCCACCGCCCGCGCACGATACGGTCAACAGGATTGGGTCGAAGCCGAGCTCGGTGATGACGGCGCCTATCAATTCGAGTTCACCGGCCAGGAAGTACAGGACCAGATCACCGTCGAAGCGGGCGATGCCAGGCACCGTGTCCGTGTTGAGCCCGAAGTCCGCCCCGAGGTTTCAGGCTTCGAGGCCTTGGTCACCCTGCCCGACTACCTGCAACTCGATCCGCGTGTTATGGACATCCGCACCGGTGCCTTGACGGCTCTTGAAGGCAGCAAGGTCGTGCTCAAAGGATCATTCTCCCGCGAAATCTCGAATGCCAACGCCCGGCTAAACCCTCAACCCCTCGAAGAGGATGCCGTCAGCGAAGGTGGCAGCGCAATTGAAGTCGAATCTCCTTCAGATCTGGAATCGGCCCAAGCCGAGGCTGAAAAGAAGGAGAAGGAAGCGGAAGCCAAAAAGCTCGTCAAAATGCCCGAGCCCCGCGACCTCAAACTCACCATGGATGGCGCGACAATTTCCAGCGAGCCCATCGATTTAGGGCGTTTCCACGCTAGCGTTCCCTTCACTTGGACCGATGTCAAAGGACTCGACGGAGCCGGATCGTTCAAAGTCGAGATCAAGACGACGGAAGATCAGGTCCCCACCTCCTATATTCAAGGCATCGAACGCAACATCGTAATTCTTGCCGAGGAAACCCTTGAGTTCGATATCATCAGCGAGGATGACTTCGGCCTGAAAGAGATCGGGTTGTCATGGGTTGGATCCTTCAACAAGCCAACGGATGGCGAGCCAGCCAGCGGATCGATCGCCTTGAAGAAAGGGTCGCCTTCCTCAAATCGCCTGAGCGAGCGCGCCATCTTCTCGCCTCAAACCTACGGAATCGAACCCCAGACCCTCATCCTTTCAGCCTACACCGAAGACTACAAACCGGGACGCGGCCGGATTTATTCCGAGCCCCTCACGATTTATATCCTCACCCGCGACGAGCACGCCCAGGTCATCAAGAAACGCTTTGATCGGGTGATCAGTGAACTTGAGGACGCCGCCCGCAAGGAACTGAACAACCTCGACGAGAACGAGCGACTCGATAAGAACAACACCGCCGAGGAACTTCAAAGCGAGGAATCCAAAGAGAAGCTTGCCGAAAGCGAGCAAAAGGAGGCGGAAAACGCCGAGAAGATGAAGGAGATCGCCAAGAAGATGGAAGAGATTTTCAAGGACGCCGCCCGCAATGGCGAACTCGACCAGAAGACCATGAAGGAGATGGCCGACGCCCTTCAGAATATGAAGGAACTCGGAGAGCAGGACATGCCCGAGGTCGAGAAGAAGCTGGGAGAAGCCCAGGATCAAAAATCCACTCCGGAAAAGACCGAAAAAGATCTCAAGGAAGCGATCAAGAAGCAGAAGGAAGCTCTCAAAAAGATGCAGGAAACGATCGAGAAGGCCAATCAGGCCAACGAGAACTTCGAAGCCTCGACCTTTGTGAATCGTCTCAAGAAATCTTCGGCCGACGAAGGCTCGATTGGCAACTCGCTCAACTCAGCCCTCACCGGAAAACTGGCGATTGTCGGGGCCTCCCCCAACAGCGACGACATCGACCCGGTCAACCAGCGACTTCTGGGTGAACTCTCCGGACAGCAACGTTCCATCACCAATGATGTCCGCTGGATTCAGGAAGATCTGGAGCGATTCTATGCCCGGACCCAAAAGCCCATTCACAAGGAGGTTTACGAAGATATGGCCAAGTCTCTTATCGACGAGAAACTAGAGAGACTCCGCGAGAAGATCCAGAAGAACCACACCTTCACCTCCCGCAAGCTGGCCAAAGATTGGTCCGACCGGCTCATGGAATGGGCCGAGAAACTTGAGGGCCCCAAGGACGACGGTGGCGGCGGCGACGGTGGTGGCGGTGGCGGTGGCGGAGAAGAAAAAGATTTCGAATTCATGCTTAAAGTCATGCGAATGGTGCAGGCCGAGCAAGATATCCGGGGCCGCACCCGTTCACTCGAGCAGATGCTCCGTTCCCTCAAACTTTCCGAGAAGTAAACCTAAATCATCAACCCCAAAAATAATCCATGAAAGCAACACTAATCACCGCGCTCGCTTCGGCGGGCCTGCTGGCGACCGGCTTTGCCGACCCCGTCAAGGAGGACAGCGCGAAACAACCCACCGAGGCCGAAAAGGCCAAGGCACTTGTCGAACACCAGGAGGGATCCGAAAAGGTCTCAATTGATCAGGACAAGCAGACGGCCAATGCCCAGGAACTCCTTCTTGAGCAGACCAACCCAAAGGTCATCGCCCTCCTCACCGAGGTTGAGACCCTCATGGCCAAGGCCACGGACGAATTGGAAGACGGTAATACCAGTGGCGACACAATCGCCATGCAGACGGAGATCATCGAAAAGATCTACGAAGCCGCTAAAGAAAAATCCCAATGACCGTCCTGTAGTCAAAGTCCGAGCATGGGTGCCATGCTCGAAATGATGGGCCAAATGATGGGCAAAAAGCCTGGTGAGAATCAGGACAAAGAATCAAACCAAGGTGGTGAAGGATCCACCGGCGAATCCGATTCCGCGAACACCGATAACAACGGCATCGCCAAAGGAGACAAGGGCGTGGAACGACGCGTTCCCCGCGCTGCCGGAAAATCCGGAAACACCCTGCCACCTGAGTTCCAAAAGGCACTCGATGGCTACAACAAGGCCGCAAAGGCCAAAAAATAATCCACAAGAAATCCGGCCTTCGGAGCGTTAAAGCTCCGGAGGTCGGTTCTTCTTTTCACTCTCCAACACCGCTTTCACACCGATCCCATGCGTATTTTGATTTCAATGCTAGCTCTGACCCTGGCCCTCCCGGCTCCCGGCCAGAATCCACTTCAGCGAGACGAAGACCCCATTCCGGCCGCCGTTGAAAACATCTATACCCGGGGACTCCGGTATCTTTCCAAAACCCAAAAGGAAGACGGATCGTGGGCCGATGGTGTCGGCAGCGAACCCGGCGTGGTCGGACTCGCGGTCATGGCCTTCCTTGCCCACGGCGAGGACCCAAACCACGGCGAATATGCGGAGAATATCAAACGCGGAATCACCTACATTCTTGCCGCGCAAGACTCCGGAAACGGATACATTGGAAGCTCGATGTACACGCACGGCTTCGCCACCCTCGCCCTCGCCGAGTGTTATGGAATGTATCGCGACGACAAGATCGCCGGGGCCTTGAAAAAAGCCGTCGAGCTGATTCTCAGCGCACAAAAGCGCAATCCGAGGGGCGGCTGGCGTTACAGCCCCGATGCCACCACTTCCGATAGCTCCATCGCCGGATGCCAAATCGTCGCTCTCTATGCGGCCCGCAATGCCGGCATTCCCGTTCCGGATGTCGCCCTGGAAAAGGGAATGAAGTTCATGCGCAAGTGTCGCGGCAGCGACGGTGGCTACGGTTACCAAAATGCCATGGGCGACCGCCCCACCCTGACCGCCATCGGTGTTCTCTGCGAGTCACTCGCCAAGCAGCACAAAACAAAGCTTTACGAGGCCAGTGCCAAGTATCTCGCGAAGAAGCTCAACCATCGCGAGAGCCATTACGCCTATTACTTCGAATACTACATGGCCCAGGCCCTTTTTCACTCGAACGAGGAAACATGGCAGGAATGGAACGCCAAGAACACCCGATACCTTGGAGCGCTTCAGGGACCCGACGGATCATTCCCGGGAAGCCGCGGAAAGTCCTTCAACACTTCCGGCGCCCTCCTGTCACTCGCCTTGAACTACCGTTTCCTTCCCATCTACGAAAAATGAAGCCCGCATTTTACCCATTCCTTCTGGCATCTCTGCCGACCCTTTCCTTCTCCGAGATAATCGTCCGTGGCGGCGGAATTCTTTTGGACGATAGTCTGTCCCAAAGCCAGATCACCACCGGCAAGCCCGAGGTTTCAAAGCCTGATCCCGCCGGCGACGATATCATTCTGTTTCAAAACGGCGATATCATGCACGGGATCTTTGGGGGAATTGAGGACGGATTACTCTGGGAGAGAAAAGATATCCCGCGGCCAATCAAATTCCCCATTCCCGGCGTCCGCCAGATCGTCTTTCAGGGAAACACCGGCGTGGTCATGGAAAAAGAGACCTCGTTTATCACTTTGGTGAGTGGTGATCGCATTCCAGGCGAGATTGTCTCGCTGGATGAAACGTCTCTCGTTGTGAAAAGTTCGGTGGTGGGCAACATCACGATTCCGAGGGAGCATATCGAATCCCTCTCCCCCAATCCCTTTGATGGCGAGCTATTTTACAGTGGTCCGTATAACAGCAACGGCTGGATGATCCTCGATGACCGCAAGACCGAGGAACAAAAGAAAAAAGAAGCAAAGGCTGCCGAGGAAAAGGCAGAAGAAGAAGGCAAGGGCGATGATGAAAAAGAGGCTGTAAAAGAAGAGGAAAAATCCTCAGCCTGGATCCATTCCGGCGCCTCATTTTACAGCCTTGATAATCGCGCTCTGGTTTACCCCGATGCCAACATGCCGGACATTGGTCGCCTGAAGTTCAAGGCAGAATGGAAAGGACGATTGAATCTTACCCTCGCCCTTCATTCCGACTTCGCCCGGGTCCTGCCCCCTGAGAAGAAGGAGGAACCCGAAGAAAAGAAAGCTGAGGAGAATGAGGAAGGCGCACAAAAAGAAGACGCCGAAGAGAACCCCGGGGACGCTAAAGAAGTCGAAGAAGCCGAAGAAGCCGAGCCCGCTCCGCTCAGGAAAGAAAAGCTGGTCGATCTTCGCCAAGGAAACGGATTTCAAAGTATTCCTTGGATCAACCCTTCGAAACGCACCCACGCCGATATGTTTGGCACCGGCTACACCATGACCCTTTATTCGAGCTACCCGAACCTTTCGCGGAACTACTTCAGCGAGACCGGCGTTGCCCGGACCCAAAGAATGGCCAGTGTGCGCAGCAACATCTCGCTTTCCGAAGGAGGTGAAGCTGAGATCGAAATCCGCTACAACCGCAAGGAGTCGCTCATGATTCTTTTCATCAACGGGAATTATGCCGCCCAGTGGAATGATCTCGGCGGGTTTCCCGGTGACGGCACCGGGTTCGGAATTGTCAACAACACCAGCAACGCCCGAATCCGGGTATCCGAAGTCATGATCACCTCGTGGAACGGCATGACCGATAGCGCCAACAGTATGGCACATCCCGACCGGGACCTCGTCCTCCTTGCCAACGGAACCGACCGCTTTTCGGGACAGATTACCGCGATCAAGGATGGCATCGCCCACCTAAGTTCCGCATATGTAAATGCCAAAATCCCAGTCAAAGACCTCTCAAAAATCGTCCTCAAAAAATCAGCCACAACCGACCTGGAGTCCGATTTGCTGTCGAAAGAACTCACGTGGGAAGAGGACCCCATCACGGTCGTTTACAAACCCTTCGGAAAGATCAAACTCAACCCGGTTTCCGCCACGAACAAGCTCCTGACCGGCAACTCGCCCTTCCTTGGGGAAATCTCCGTGGATTTATCTTCCGCCGCCATGCTTCGCTTCGCCGAAGGATCACCCGACTTGACCGATTGGTTCGACGATCTTTAAAATTCAATTTCTGATTTTATGCGCACTTCCCTTATCGCCGGCCTCACCATGGCCTCCCTGACCGCCACCCGGGCGAACGACCAGGTCAGCCTAAAAAATGGAGACCTTTTCTTCGGGAAAGTCATCGCACTTACAGGCGGGCTCATCGAACTCCAGACCCCTCACAGCGAGTCTCCTCTCAAGATCGTCAATGAAGATTTGATCCGACTCAGCTTCTCGGGTGCAAACGCTGAAAGCAAGGCCACCGAGGAGCTCCCGAAAAATTCCCAGGAGCTTTTCCTGAGAAACGGAGACAGCATCCCCGGAGAAGTCGTTGGTTTGACCTCCACTCACCTTTCCTTCCAAACCTGGTTCACCGGTCTTTTGGAGATTCCACGGGAGCAAATTGATTCTGTCTTTTTTGGTGTCACTCCGCAGCGCAACGTCTTCCGGGGCCCCGTTGGAATCGAGGGCTGGTCCCAGGGAAACAACGGACGTTGGCGCTACGAGGATGGCACCTTGACCTCCCGCGACAAAGGATTCATCGGGAGAGATCTGCAACTTCCCAAAAACTTCATTTTTAGCACTGAAATCAGCTGGGAATCATCTCCCAACATCCGGATTCATCTTTGCACTGAAGACCCGGAGCCCCAGGACGATGGCACCAGCAACTCCTATCTTCTAAACCTGAATTCCGGCGGGATTCAGGTGAAGCGTGTCATGCCTGCCGGAGTGAGGGGGCCGAAGTTCCAGACACTGATCACCTCGAGCCAGAACCTCCAAAACATGAGCTCAAAATCCTGCCAGATCGAGCTTCGCGTGGACCGCACCACGAAGATTCTCCAGCTCTACCTTGATGGCGAAAAGTTAGGACAAGGCGTTGATCCCACCGAATCTCCCGAAGGCTCCTCCCTGCTTCTCGAGAGCTTGAGCTCGGGGAGCTCGGACAACAATGTCAGCAACATCATGGTTCATGAGTGGGACACTACCACCCAGCTTCTTCGCCGCGAGCCGCGAGCCGAAGATGAACTCGATACCCTTTCCGTGGACGACGGTGATCGCTTCAGCGGAAAGATCATTTCTTATGATCCGACCTTACCAACCAAACCTTTCACCGTGAAAACTCCTCTGAGCCCTGACCCAATCTCCATCCCCCTCGAAAACTGTGCCGTGATGTATTTCACGAAAGGAGAGAACAGCCGGAAGTCAACGGGCCAGTATAACCTCGCCCTTCGCACCGGGGGGAAGCTCACTCTCTCGGGCATCCAGCTTGGAGCCGAAAAGCTCAAGGCAAATCATCCTTGGCTCGGAAAGCTCGAAATCGATCGACGCGTGATGCAGTCGATTAGCAAAGGAAAATAAACGCAGAAGAATTCAACCCCTTTAATATCGTGAAAAAACTTCTCCTTGCTCCTGCTCTTTTTCTCATCGCCGGTCTCCCCTCTCTGGCGGAAGACGACGGTACTAAAAAGGAACGACCTTCCATCCTGACCTTCTCGGACAAAAGCCGGATCAGCGGAATCCCCAAGTCTGTCGAAGCTGAAAAAAAGCAAATCATCCTGGATTCTCCTTCTCTCGAAGGCCAGACCACCCTGAATACCGGGAAGCTGCTAGAGATGACCCTCCACGGAAAACCTGAAGAAATTGAGGCCGATCACTACGCTCTTGCGACAATCAAGGGCCACTTCCGCGATTCACACCGGGACACCATCCGGGGCCGCCTGACCGACCTCGATGATGAAACCATCACTCTCGAAACCTGGTATGCCGGCAAGTTGACCCTTCGTCGCTCGCTCGTCCACTCGCTCGATATCTTCAATCAATCGCCATCCTTTTACAACGGACCGGACGGCCCCGAGGGCTGGGTTTCGGCCGGAGGTGATATTGACAAATACTGGACCTTTAAAAACCGGACCATGATTTCCAAGGCCCGCAGCGGCATTGCCCGTGAGGTCGAGATTCCTGACAAGGCCAAGATCAGTTTCACCGCCAACTGGAAATCATCCCCCTATTTTCGGCTCCTGTTCTTCTCCGATGATGGCAGCGATGATTATCCCGGAACCGGATACTCACTCAATGTGCAGCGAACTTACATGAGTGTTTACCGGAATGCTCCGAATGACCGCAATAACGATATCATCAGCGAATCCATCCGTAATCTGCTCGAAGCTGAAACCGCTGAGTTTACCATTTACCTGGATCGCAGCAAAGATGGAACGAATGCCATTTACATTGACGATAAGGAAATCGGAACCTGGACCGGAGTTGATGATACCAAGTTTAAAGGGAAGTGGATCCACTTCGTCCCCCAAAATACCAGCCCCATTAAATTCAGCGGCATCTCGGTGGCCCAGTGGGATGGCATTCTCCCCGCGAAACCTGAGGAGGAAGAAGAGGTCGACACTGAAGACCAACTCGAAGGTCAGGAAATCCGGCTCGCGAATGGTGATGTTGTGATCGGGACCGTCAAATCGATTGATGAAGGTCAGGTCTCCCTTTCAACCTCTTTTGGCGACGTTGGCGTCCCCATCAAGCTCATGAGAAGCGTCGCTCTTTCCAACAAGATCGATGAAGTTAGAATGGAAACCAATGACGTCCGTTGTTGGTTCCATGAAGGCGGCTACATCACGGTCAAACTCAAATCACTCGACGAGAAAACCTTGAAGGGCTATTCCCAGGTGTGGGGAGACGCCGAATTCGACATCAACGCCTTCTCGCGAATCGAGTTCAACATCTGGCGCCCCGAACTTGACACCGCCCGTTACGGTTCCTCGTCGGACTGGTAGCCTCGAACCTTATTTGGAGGCCCGCTTTCTCGGTTCCGCGAGGATCTCCAGGTAGAACGTCGACCAACCAGCGGCGAGAGCCTGATCAAGCGATTTGCCAATCTCTTTTTCGTGGCAGGCCTCTGCAGCCCCCGGATTCTCGCCTGACCGACAATTAAAGCCCCAGTAATCGTGATCATCCGGTAATGACTTGTTGCGCTCACGCTTGAGGTATTTCTTAACCTCGCCCTTGATTTGCTCGGCCAACCTCGCGGGTTTGTGCCGCTCCGACACCAGTGGAAAAACCTTCTTCATGCCAAGGCTTGTGATGGTTCTCTTCCAAAATGTCTAGCGTGCAGAAATAAGATTGCGCCGTCTTCATTGCATCGATCCGCAAGACAACTACACTCGCCTTATGCGAAAGACCGTTTTTCTAGCCATGACCATCGGCTCACTCTCTGCACAAGAACCTCCACTCTCCTATCCTGATTCCAAACCTGGCAGGACGGTGGAAACCCTGCACGGTGTGGAGGTCCCCGATCCCTATCGCTGGCTCGAAGATCTGAACTCAGATCAAACCGCAGACTGGGTTAAGGCTCAAAGCAGCCTCACCGACGCCTATCTGGAAGCCATTCCGGGCCGAAAAGCTCTCGAGGCCCACCTCACCAAGCTCTGGAATGTTGAACGGTTTGGAGTCCCCTTCTTCGAGGGAGGGCGCTACTTCTTCAGCAAGAACGACGGACTTCAGAACCAGTCGGTCTTGTACTCCACCAAGTCTCTCGATACAGCCCCCGCGATACTTCTGGATCCAAACACCCTCTCCAGCGATGGCACGGTCGCACTGAGTTCCTACGAAGTTTCGCCGGACGGCAGGTATCTCGCATACTCCACCTCGGCATCCGGCTCGGACTGGGTCGAATGGCGCATCAGGGAAATCTCCTCCGGAAAAGATCTGCCCGATCACCTGAAGTGGTCCAAGTTTTCCGGAGCTTCCTGGGCCAAAAACAGTAAAGGCTTCTACTACGGTCGCTTCCCTGCTCCCAAGGATGGGGAGGAAATGATGGCTCAGAATATTCACAAAAAGATCTTCTTCCACGAGCTCGGAAAGCCACAGAACGAAGATCGACTCGTTTACGAGAGGCCCGAACATCCGAAACAAGGGCTCTATGCCTGGGTCACCGAGGACGGGAAATATCTCCTCATTCAAGTCAGCCAGGGCACCGACACCAAAAACGGACTTTTCTACAAGGATCTCTCCCAGCCTGACTCCAAGGTCATCGAGCTTCTTCCCGACTTCGACGCATCCTATGATTTCATCACGAACCTGGGTTCAAAATTCATCATTCGCACCGACCTCGATGCCCCAAAACAGAAGGTCATTGCAATTGATCTGAACACCCCCGGGCGGAAGCAATGGAAAACAATCATACCGGAGAGCAGGGAGACCCTTCGTTCGGTTTCCCACGTGGGCGGTCTTTTCATCGCAAACTACCTCAAGGATGCCCGAACGGAAATTCGGCGCTTCAAGACGGATGGCACCTCTCTTCCCCCGGTCAAACTTCCCGGCCTGGGAACCGCCTCGGGTTTTGGAGGAAAGCCCGACCAAAACGAAACCTTTTACTACTTCACTTCCTTCACCAGCCCGGGGGCGGTCTATCGATACGATATCGCCTCGAACACCTCGACTCTTTTCAAGGCACCAAAAACCCAGTTTGATCCGGACGACTACGAATCACGTCAGATTTTCGCAACGTCCAAGGACGGCACCAGGGTTCCCATGTTTATCGTTCATAAAAAAGGACTGAAGCTCGACGGAAGCAATCCCACCCTTCTCTATGCCTATGGTGGCTTTAACATCTCCCTTCGCCCTTCTTACTCCCCCGCTACCATCGCGTGGATGGACCTGGGTGGGATCTACGTCATGGCCAATCTCCGGGGTGGCGGGGAGTACGGCGAAGAATGGCATGAGGCTGGAATGAAACTCAAGAAGCAGAATGTTTTTGACGACTTTATTGCCTGTGCCGAGCACCTCGTTTCGAAAAAATACACCTCGTCGAAAAAGCTCTCAATCGCCGGCGGCTCAAATGGAGGACTGCTGGTCGGGGCCTGCATGGTCCAGCGCCCCGAACTTTACGGAGCCTGCCTCCCGGCGGTGGGCGTGATGGACATGTTACGCTTCCACAAGTTCACCATCGGCTGGGCCTGGCAGGCTGAATATGGCAAACCCGACGATCCCACCGATTTCAAAAACCTTCTCAAGTATTCGCCCTATCACAATCTGAAATCCGCCAATTATCCGGCGACAATGGTGATCACATCCGATCACGATGACCGGGTGGTGCCATCGCATTCCTATAAATTCGCCGCGGCCCTTCAGTCCGCGCAAAACGGTCCGGCTCCCACCTTGATCCGCATCGAGAGCAAAGCCGGTCACGGAGCCGGCACCCCAACTTCCAAACGAATCGAGGCCATCGTCGACAAGTATTCCTTCCTCGCCAAATCGCTGGGATTTGAAATCAAACTCTAGGCAAAGGGTTTCCGTGTTAGAAAAGCTTATCGATTTTTTCCATCCCTCGGAATGGCTCTTTGGATTTGATGAGAGCAAGCCATCACGCGTGAAAGGACCGGTGTCCCGGGCCTTTGTTCGGGAAGCCGGAGACCTTTTAAGAGAGTCAGGAGTACGACGCGCCAGAATCTGTGGAGTCAAAAAGAGAGGAACGATCTCCCTGTCCTTTTCAGGTTCCATCCCACCGCAACTTCACCAAAGGCTCAGGAACCTTTGGGCCGCCCATCGAGGTTGATCGAGGATCACTCCCCTTCTTCTTCAAAGAGGACTTCTTCAAAGAGATCAACTTTCCCTGCGGCATAGCGGTGGAGTTTCTCCACCCGGAATTTCTTCCAGCCGCGGTCGCGTTTCTCAATGAGAAGAGCATCGGTAATGGCTTCCCGATGATCTTCAAAACCTCCGGGGAAATCGTCCTGGTTTCTTTCAAACCAGGCTTTTGCCTCCTCCTCGCTCACAGCAACGTCCACCATTCTCTCCAAGTGTTCCGCCCTCTGAATACGGGCCGCCAATCGCATCCGGCGTTCTTTTTCGCCTGACCAGCCGGCCCGGTCCGCCAGAGCCTCAAAAACTTCCTCGCCGGGGTAACGTTTCATCTCAGCTGCGAGTGCCCGGTCAATTTGCTCACCGGGAACATTCACTTCCTTGCTTGTCGAAACCTTAATCTGCAGCTTCACCAGTTCGTCATCGATGAGTTCGTTCACTATGACCCGCCGAAGGAGCCTGCGCTCGCCCGCCGTGGCATCTTCGATCGAGCGACCACGGCGCCAAAGATATTCCTTCATCGCCTCCTCAACCTGTGCCCGGAAAATGGGACGATAGTAAACACGGGCGACGACACCCGAGGCCTTGGCCTCGGCAAGCTCCGTCTTCTCGTCTTTCCGTGGCTCGTTGAGTGACTTGTAAACCGGCCCCTGAAACACGAAGAGATCGCACGCCAAATAGGCCACCAGGACGCCATACACGCCAAAGCGGATCGCCATCAACTTGGCAACATCCTTCATCGCACGATTACCTTGGCACCGGGACGGACATACTGCGGAAAGCGCGCGGCATCCCAATTCGAGAGTCGATAGCAACCGGCACTCTGTGAGCGCCCGATCGTTCGGGGGCTTGAAGTTCCATGAATCCCAATCCCTGATTTGGACAACCCGCACCAAAGAATCCCGACCGGATTGTTCGGACCATGAGCCACCTGAATTGCATTCTTACTCCTCTTCCCCGTCTTTAAAAGCTGCTTGTCATATCTCCACGAGGGAAACTCGACGCAGTTAACGACTTTCCAGGTGCCCCGGTGAATGAACTGCTCACGACCCGGGGTCGTTGGAAACATCGCAATCATCTTACCAAGAGGCTCCTGCTCCTCCTCGGAAACGATCATCGCGGTACCTGGAATTACGATCGTTGGCTGGGATGGATCGTAAACAAAGAGCTGCTTGTTCTTGGTATCGATGACGATGTTGTGCTTGCTGAGCTTCTCATCCTCCTTGTGCATCCGGCCCACTGCCAGATTTTCAATGCGGAATGGCTCGATGTTTGGAACCTTGAGCATGGACCCCGGCCGCAAACCATATGCTTTGGCCTTCCCGTTCAATTCAATCAGAAAGCTTTCGGAGGTGTGATAGCGCTCGGCCATAAATTCAAGGTAACTCCGGTAAGCCATCAGCTTGATCCCACCCACATCCTCATACTTCCGCGGAAGCCCGGGATTAATGAAGTCTTTCGCCAGGGAAGGAACGACAGCCGTCGCATACAGAACTTTGACCTCTTCCTCGGCCTCCTTCAGCAAAATATCCCATGCACCCGGAGGACGTCCGCGGAAGCGATTGTAGGAATAGACCGCCCGCAGGGTGAAATTGCCGGGTTTTCCGTCGAGAAAACCGGGACCAAAGCACTTTTGATCGAGGTAGATCTGAATACGCAGGCCATCATCCCCTCTTTTCGGGGCATCAACTTCAGCCAGCAGAACTGCGGGAAATGTGAAAATGAGGAAAATCAGTAATCGCATGGGGGTATTGCTTACTGGTTGGAAGCTAACATAATCAAATTATTCCGCCAGCTTTCCTAAAACGACTTTTAAAAAGGCCCCCTTGAAAGCCTCCAAACAATAGTAAACCTTGATTTCCGCGCGACTTTCATTAAGCCCCATCCATGCGTTTTGACGAACTTGGTCTGAAAGAGACCGTCCTCGAGGCCGTGACCGAGTCCGGCTACGAGACCCCCACCCCGATTCAGGCCCAGGCCATCCCTCTCATTTTGGATGGAAAGGACGTCATTGGCGCTTCTCAAACCGGCACCGGAAAGACCGCAGCCTTTGCCCTGCCATCGCTTTCCAAAATCGAGCCCATCGGGAAACCACAGATTTTAGTCCTCGAACCGACTCGCGAACTCGCCGATCAGGTCGCCGACCAATTCCTCCACTACGGGAACAAGACAGGCTGCAAAGTCGCCCTGCTTTACGGTGGCGTCGGCCACGGAAAACAGGATGAACAACTCAAGGCCGGTGCCGATATCGTTGTTGCGACTCCCGGCCGCCTTGTCGATCACTTCTATCGCGGCACGATGAAGTTCAAGGAGATCAAAATCCTCATCCTCGATGAAGTCGATCGCATGCTCGACATGGGCTTCCTTCCCCAGGTTCGCAAAATCATTAACATCTGCCCGTGGAACAACGACGAACAAACACGCCAGACTCTTTTCTTCTCGGCCACCATGCCTCCTGTCATTGCCGGTTTTGCCGAATGGTGCCTCACTGATCCGGAGACGGTTGAAATCGCTCGTCGCGAAGTCGCCGCCACCGTCTCGCACGCCTTCTTCCCCGTCGCCATGACCCAGCGCGACGAGCTTCTTCTCGGGCTCCTTGAGAAAACGAACTACGACTCGCTCATGATCTTCACCCGGACCCGCAAGGAGGCCGACGTCATCACCAATCTCCTTCAGCAGCAGGAAGCGATCGGGGACAAGGTGGTCGCGATGCACTCCGACATCCGCCAAAATGACCGCATGAAGGCTCTCAAAGGATTCAAGGATGGGACCTACAAAATCCTCGTCGCGACCGATGTCGCTGCCCGCGGAATCGATATCTCCGACGTCACCCACGTCATCAACTACCGCGTCCCTGAAAACGCCGAAGACTACGTTCACCGGATTGGCCGGACCGGTCGCGCCGAAAAAGAAGGTGATGCTTTCACCATCCTGACCGCCGACGAACTTGAGTTCGCCGACGCCGTCGAAGGTTTCATCAGCAAGAAAATCGAGCGCAAACAGCTGGAAGGTTTCGACTACCAATACACCGCTCTTCTCGACACCGAGAAGCGGAAACCGATCAAAAAACCTCGCCGTGGAGGCGGCAAGCGCCGACGCCGCTAAGACGGGCCTCCACTCGGAGACCTGCACCATTTAAGCCGTGCGAACTCTTGGAATTGACCCCGCCATCCGGAATACCGGGTATGCCATCCTTGAAGGCGATCACGCCTCGGCGAAGGCGCTCGACTACGGTGTCATCTCCATCCCTCAAAGGATCAAACAATCCTGCGCACTGGAGGCGGTCTGCACAGGCGTTCGCAATCTCATCGAAAAATGGAAACCCGATGAAGTTGCCATCGAAGGGATCATTTACGTGCAATCGCACCGCACCGCCATCTCCATGGGAGCTGCCCGCGCCGCCCCCCTCATCGCGGCCGCCAGCTATGGACTCAAGGTTTACGAATATTCCCCTAAAAAGGTGAAGAAAGCCATCGTCGGCAAAGGAACCGCCGACAAAAACCAGGTCGCTTTCATGATCCGTGCCCTACTCGGGCTCGCCGAAACCCCGCCGTCCGATGCTGCCGATGCCATGGCCATTGCGCTGGCGCACTTGCAGGCCTCGGATCCTCGCCGCGCCGCCCTTCTCGACCGCCGGGAAGTGTGAGTGACTTCACCCAACCACACAATTCTATCCCACCATGAAAGCAGTCCTCGCCATTCCCTGCCTCCTTCAATTCGCGTTGGGTGCACCACTGAAGATTCCGGCTTTCACGGCCTATCTTGATCCCGATCCAAACGGGGCCCGGGTCTCAAAAGATGAGGGAATCACCCGCTGGAACAAGGGAGCCAACCAGATCAAGTGGTATGGTCAGCTTAAAAACACCGGCAAACTCTCGGCGCAGGTTCGCCTTACTTTGAAAAAAAACGAGAAGTTGGATCTCGGCCTGAACCTTGGAGATCACTCCAAAAAACTCACTCTCACCGGAACCGGATCCTCCATGCTGGCTGACTTCGGCAAGTTTCCGGTGACGAAAACCGGCTATCACACCTTCGCGCTTAGTTCACCAGCCCCGCGCGGGAAAATCGAAGAGCTCATCCTCGATGGATCTCCCACCAAAGACGCTCACTTTAACTTGAAACCCCGGCGCAACGCGGCCTCGGTTCATCTGTCCTACTCCATTGAAAGTGGCGAAGAAGTCTCGGCTTTTTACTGCGAAATGACAGGCATTGAGGATCCCCTGTGGACCTACTACATGGCATGCGGATGGCATCGGGGATATTTCGGAATGCAGGTCAACAGCCCCACCGAACGACGCATCATTTTCAGCGTCTGGGACAGCGGCGGCGAGGCTGTCGATCGAGACAAGGTCGGACAGGAAGACCGCGTCACCTTGGTCGCCAAAGGAGCAAAGGTGAACAGCGGAAGCTTCGGTAACGAAGGCACCGGCGGACATAGTCACCTCAAGTATCCTTGGAAAACCGGCGAGAAACAGCGCTTTCTGGTGACCGCAGAACCGGTCGACGCCACTCACACGATCTTTGCCGGCTACTATTTTCATCCCGACAAAAAAGATTGGATGTTGATCTCAAGCTGGAAGGCCCCGAAGGAAGGGAAGCGGCTTCGCGGGCTGTACTCGTTCTCTGAAAACTTCGCCGGAAAAAACGGAAACCTTCTCCGGAAAGCCAGCTATGGAAATCAATGGATTCGCACCGCGACCGGGAAGTGGAAAGAAATCACCACCGCAAAATTCAGCCACGACGGTACCGGTAAAGCCGACCGCCTCGATCGCTATATGGGCCTGACCAAAGCGAATGAGTTCTTTCTCTCACAGGGCGGCTTCGTGGAGGGTTACACCAGGTTTGGAACTCCCTTCGAACGGAAACCCGGCGGTCCTTCGCCCGAGGCCATGAAGCTTCCCCCGCTGCCTCCGATCAAGAAGTAGCCAAAACGGCTGCAGCAGCAGATTTCCCCGAACTGATTGCGCCCTCGATCGAGGCACTCACCGCGTGATCTCCACAAATCAGGATTCCGTCGATTTCGCGAACTCCTACCGGATTCGTTTCCGTCTGCGTCGGAAGGGCCTCTTTGATCAGGTCCGTCCTGAGATGTTTCCAAGCGAAGACTTCCTCTCCGAACCACCCCCTCAGCTCCTTTTGCACGACCTCAATCAAGTTGTTTCTGCGATCTTCACCGAGAACGGAGACTGAAATTAAAGCCTTGTCCGGAGGGGCGTAAGCCGGAGCAACATCACTCATCACCGCGACATTGTTCACCACCCCATCTTGGGTTCCATTGAGCGCGATAATGCCTTCACCAAGCGGCGATTTCCCCGCTCGAAAATAAAGATTGGTCACTGCGCGCCATTGGGGCTCGAACGCCCTAAAACCATCCACGAGACGGGCTGCTGCCGAAGCATTTGTGGCAACAATCACCTGGCTTGCTTCGATCTCCCCGCCATTTTCCAAAACAACACCACCCGCACCCACAGATGAGACCGGAGAGTTCAGGCGAATCGAGGCAGCCGGTAAACGGTCTGCCAATTGCCTGGGGATCTCCCCCATCCCTTTGGCCGGAACAGTAGCGCTCCCCTCGCTAAACATTCTAAAGGTAAACTCAAACATCCGGCTGGAAGTCTGAAGCTCTCGCTCCAGAAAAATCCCCCCGTAAAAACTACGGAAGAAGATATCGATCATCTTGGCTGAGAAGCCAAATTCCCGAAGGTAAGACTCTGTCGCTTGATCCGGGCGCCCGAAAATCTCACTCTTTTCAAGATCCAAAACCTTCTGGCGCAAAACCGCCACTCTAAGCTTGTCGAAGACCGTCCCGATCGGAGCCAAGGCAGAAGCCACCAGATCCCTTGGCCGACGAAACACATCCATGACCCGGCAAAGCTTCGAACCATTAAAAACCACCGCTCCCGGCTCAAAAGATTTGAGGTCCAGCGCGTCCAAATCGAGCATCTCTCCGGCCTCCGGATAGGCATCGAGATAAACCTGAAATCCCCGGTCGAGAAGGAAGCCATCGATCTCATCGGTTCGCACACGGCCACCCACCCCGTCGGAAGCTTCAAGAACCACCACCTCTCGGCCGCTTCGGTGCAAGGTCACAGCACAGGCCAGCCCGGAAAGCCCGGCTCCCACAATCACGATCGGCTTCATTTCTCCTACATCGCTCAACAACCGAATCATGGCAAGGGCAGACCAAAAAAGAACCCGGTTGCGACACTGCGCAACCGGGTTCCGGGGAGATCAGTCCGACGACCTAGTCGGGAACCACCGAATCACTTGCATCCATCACGCCGCGGGCGTGATTTGCAAGAGTCTTCAACTGGGTGTTGATGTCGGTGTAGAGCATCTCGATTCGGATATCACCTTCATTCATTCGTCTGACAGCCTGCTTGTTAAAGGTTTTCCGCATGCTCTTCGACTGCTGCTCAAGTGACTCAACCGCCGAAATCACATCGGCTGGAGTCTTCCGAAGCAGGTAGTTTTCCACGGTTCGGAGCGCCTGTCCCACCACCGTGGTGATTTGCCCGATCTTCTCAACGTGATGATCGGTGAACTGATATCCCTTGTTATATTTACGCTCGGTCAGTTTCACAAGGCGGTAGATACAGTCGGTCGCCTCTTCGAGTTCGGTGACGATGCGAATCATGGCGGTGACGCGGTAGGCGTTTTCCTCATCCATGTCTCGAGCAACACACTTCACAAGATACTCCGTGATATCCTCCATCATGAGATCAGCCTCGTCCTCCATCTTCTTGAGGCGGGAAACCTCTGAGGAGAGATCGGCAGCGGGTTGATCAAAGATCTTGGTAAACCCTTCGAACATCTCGTTGGTGTGGGTCGCCATCTTGCGGACCGAATCTTCAGCCTCGGCAAGGTTCAGCTCGCCAAGATCAACGAGGTTTTGAGAGATGTAGCGCAGACGCTTCTCGTCTTTCGGAGCATCCTTGTTGGGCTTCACCCACTTCTCAACCGTCCGGGCGATCTGCGGAACAAACCAAACCAGAATTGCGATGTTGATCAGGTTAAACGAAGTGTGGAAAATCGCGGTGGCAAAGGCCACTTTTGCCGATGGAAATACGGCATCGCCTCCTTCTTTCCATTCCTTTTTCGCCTCCTTGAAACTATCGGGCAAACTCTCGGCGACATTCCAAACAATGGCGGTAAAACCAAGGAAGACCACGAGCATCCAGACCGTTCCGATCATATTGAACAAGAAGTGTGCTCTCGCGGCTCTCTTCGCATCAGTGGTGGCCCCCAGCGAGGCCAACCAAGCGGTCACCGTTGTTCCGATGTTCTCACCGAGAACAACTGCAGCCGAAATCTTAAACGCTTCATAGGGATCTGACCCAAACCAGCCTGCGGAAGCACATGTGATGGTGATGGCCATCGCCGCAGATGAGGATTGCACAACCAGGGTCAGCACAACTCCCGCGATCATGAAGAGGACATAAGTGAGATACCCTTTGTCGCTAAGAAGACCAATCCAGTAAGTGATCATGTCGATCACACCCTGATCACTCTTAACACCTGACTTGAGATCAGGCACTGCGTCCTTCAATTCACCCAGGCCAAGAAAGAGCAGTCCAAATCCCAGAACAAACTCTCCAAAGGATTTCCACTTTCCCTTTCCAACGAAAAACAGAGGGAAACCCACTCCGATAATTGGAACTGCGATCTTGGCGACGCTGAACTTACCCACTGCCGCGATAATCCACGCAGTCAGAGTCGTTCCGAGGTTTGCCCCCATAATCACTCCGATCGATTCAACCAGAGTCAGGAGCCCAACGTTGACAAAGGAGACAACGAGCACTGTCGTGGCTGAGGAAGACTGGACCAACCCGGTGGTCACCAGGCCGGTCAGGACGCCCTTAAAGCGGTTTCCCGTGATGGAAGAAAGAGCCGCGCGCATCTTGGCGCCAGCGAATTTTTGCACTCCTTCTGACATGACTTTCATGCCGAATAAGAAAATGCCCAGCGCTCCTAGAATCTGCAATATTGTGCTCATCGATTGTGTAGTTTCGTCTCCTTTGCGGGACTCGAAGACGATCAAACTCAATCTCGCGGGAGATGTCAGGATTTTTTTGTGTCATTCCTGTCACATTCATTTTGAGCAAGTTTGTCTAAGGAATCTCCCCACCCTAACGACAACCATGCCATACCCGATGAATGCAGTAGAAATCGTGCTTTTAGGGGCCCGAAATTGATCCGGGAATCCCGTTTGTGACATTTCTGTGACAAAAAGGTTTTTTAGATTCCAACATTTCTGTCACAATTTCCGTTCCTTCGTAACGAATCCGTCACAGACACCCTCATTTTGAACAAGTCAGCAACCATGCTGAATTCCTCCCAAAGGATGACGGTGACGACACATCATGAACAAGGTAAGAAACAAACTCCTCGCCCAATCTGCACTGGCTTCAGCTTTTTGGATGCCGGTATTTGGTAGCGATAGGCCCGGATCTACCGATTTGGGCGGTATTCCCTCCAGCAACGCTACCGCTGACTTCTGCGATTTAAGAACCTTGTCGTCGTCCGCTGGGACCACCACTGCGACCTATGCCGGGACGCTTGTGATCATGGGTTCAGACACTCCTGGCCCCAAAATGGTTTCTCAACTCAAGAAAGCCTGCGTGGCCGCTGGAAACAAAACCGAATTTGAAATCGCAGCCGAAGAATCTTCCCAGGCATTCTCAAAACTTCTTCCAGGAACGGCAAATATTGGTTGGTAAGGCCAACCGCAACCCCAAACAGGAAGTAACCCACCCTCCTTTCTCCCCTATCTGCTCCGGTCCAAAACCCCTTCAAGCCTATCCCACCAAAATACCTATCTAGCAGCTAAACCGCTACGAACAAAAAACCGAAATGATAAAAACAAAATGAACAAACAGAACTGCTTAAAAAGCCATGCTACGTTAGTCTGCACGGGCTTGCTTAGCGCACAACTCGTCACTGCCGGTAACGCCGGGTCGGTATTGGATGACATCAATCCCATGGTGACGGACTTCAATAAATGTGACGTTTTTGACAAGAACACCTTATATGCAAGTGATAGCGGATTTATAAGAAAGATTAAACTACAGGGCCGATATCATAGCCAGTATATCAGTCAGGTTGAGTATATTGACGGTGTCCGGGATAATGAATTTGATCAAATTCAACACCGCCGGGCTCGAATCCAAATGAGCTTCGATTTTGCAAACAATCTATCATTTGGGTTCGACGCCAACTTTTCAGATGGCGATGGTTCCAGCACAGATCTAGTGAAAAATGGCGATACTTTCATTAATAATTTCCAGACCATCAACGTCCAATGGCAGCCTTCCGATGATTTCTACGTGATTATCGGTAAAGATAAGCAGGACATTACCCGTGAGGACATTCAATCCTCGAGGTTTATTAAAACCATCGAGCGTGCCCCCATCGTAAACGAAATCGGGCAGCAACGTCCATGGGGAGCTCAGGTAGGGTTCGTCATCAATGGGATTGAACAACGCTTTGGTGCTTGGGTTTATGGTGCCTATGATCAAGGTCCGGAGTGGGTCGACTTTCGTGCCAATAAAGGAGCCTCCTACAACCTAACCGTTCCAGTGAATGAAAACCTCGACTTCCACTTCGACTGGAATTACGTCGACAACGACGGTGGTCGTGAGCGTGCACGGGGAAACGCTGAAGTCGGCACCTTCGGGTCAGCTTACGAGCATGCATTTGCCTTGGGAATCGACTACGAAAAAGACCGGTTCAAACTCATTTCCGACTTCATCTACGGCGCCAACCGCGAACGATCGGGTGCCTATCGGGGGTCTAAAGAAATTCCAGCTGGAAATGATACGTGGGGATTTTACGTGATGCCTTCCTATAAAATCACTGAAAAACTCGAAGGTGTATTTCGCTACCAATACATGGATTCAGGTCGCGAACAACGCACTCAGCGATTTGGAAACGACGGCGGCGGGGATAGGAATGCACGTTTTAATGTTGAAAACTACCACTCGGTTTACGCTGGATTTCAGTATTTCCTTTGCGGAGAAAACCTCAAATTGATGTGTGGCTATGAGCATGCTTGGGGTGACCTCTTCGGAACAAACACCGAAATCGAAACCAGAAGCTTGCAGTTTGGACTGCGAACCTATTTTTAGTCGCTATCGCTAAACATTGGGACTTCCAACACGATTTTCGAATGGCCCGGTTCCGGAAGGATCCGGGCCATAAGCGTCTGGCCTCAACGACGAAAACCAATGGACCTGCGAGTGGGCGCTTTCCCTGCGTTCAGAAGTCGTGACCCATCGCTGGGGAGTCATGACTGTGGCCTTCATCGGTGACAATGGTGATGAGGACAAAGGGGTGACCAATGCGGATCACCAAGGTCTCTTCTGGTGGCCTGACCCCGGAAAATTGGACAATTCAAAAATGTAGATTTGGTGGTAGAAGCAAATCGAAAAAATGAAGAGAAGTCGCTTTAGCGAAGAACAGAAGGTCCGCATCCTGGAAGAACTCAGGG
>JAUIGV010000006.1 GCA_030432565.1 Verrucomicrobiia bacterium
GAAAGAGAGGCAACTCCAGCGAAGAAAAGTGGGAGCATAGCAGACCACATCAGTCAGAGTTCCTCTGCTACGGCTGATCGTATCCGCAGCTCAATGAAAAACCAACGGCACTCCACGTGACGCTTACTTCAGATGTGCCTGGGCTGCCGGTCTTTCCGTCAGGGCCCAAGGAGCGGATTTTAAAGCTTTCTTTAAAAGTTTGGGTTTCGTCGGGAAAGCAGACTTTGCCGTCCTGATCATAATCGAAGATAATCTCGTAGGGGGTGCCCCACGAATCGAGGACTTCAAATGGGTGGTCGGGGTGATCTCCGAAGACATTCAGGGTTTGTAAAAGTTTTTTGCCTCGGACCCCAAGTGTCGAGATGACGGCATCCTTGGTTTGGCCTCTGCCAAGAGGGAGTTCGTGGTGTTTATCGATGTGATTTTCAATTCCGATCCATATCGCAGGCATATCGGTTTCGTGACGGAAGTTGGGATTCGTGGTGCAAGTCGTTCTGAGAAAAAAGAATAAAATACCTCCGGTCACGATGAATAGAACGAGGAGGGTGATCTTGACTTGTGTCATTCCGATGGGGTCTGTCGGTTATCGACGTCTTGCGTAAATGTTATCCTTATCAAAGCCAGTTGTGCCGGTCTTTCCATCTGGTCCGGGTGACCAGACCAAGATCCGGATTTTCTCGAGGGTCTCCCCGGTTGAGGGATGTTTCAGGCTGCCGGAGTAATCGTAGTCGAAGAGAACGTAGTAAGGATTTCCCCAGGGATCGAAGAATTCGACGTAGGTTCCCGCCTCGTTTCTGAGCAGGCCGTCTTTCTTTTCGCGGGCTTCCCGATATCCGAAAAAGTTCTGGTATTTGGGGCCTTCGGTCAGGGGAATGGGATTGCAAAGCAAAGTCATGATGTTGTTCGCTTTGCCGGTCGTGATTTGGACGGCATCGGCTGCCGTCCTGTTCGCCAGTGGGAGAGATTGATATTCCTCGTAAAAAGCATCGCAGGCTTTCGCGAGACTTTCGGCTCCTTGCTTCGCGTTGGCCGGGCGCCGGTCATGAGCGAATGAGGGTTTGAGAAATGACAGGCCGACGATGATGGCGAGACAGATCGAGATCTGAATCAGCATTCTCTCCGGCCAACGGTCCATCCTAGAAAGATGAGGCAGTCATTGGACTCTGTCAAATTGAGGGCTCCGTAGTTCGCGTTTGTGTTTTTGGGGTATTTTGGCAAGTAGGACCTGTGATTGACGAACTGCGTGAGCTTTTGGGGGACGGCAAGGTTTCAACGATGGCGGAGGTGCTTGAGGAGCATGGCACCGACCGGTGGAATTTTTCTCATCTGCCGGAGGTGGTGGTGTTTGCGGAATGTCGGGATGATGTGGTGGCGGTGATGAAGTTTGCCAATGAACGGCTGATCCCGGTAACGACCCGGGGCGCGGGGGTGGGTTATGTGGGCGGCTGTGTCCCGGTTGAGGGCGGGATTGCACTGTCGGTGGCGCGGATGAAGTCGCTGGTGGAGATTGCGCCGGAGGATGGTGTGGTGGTGACCCAGCCGGGAGTGATTTTGAAGGATCTACAGGACGCGGTGAGCGAACTTGGTTGGTATTATCCGCCGGATCCGGCTTCATTAAAGGAGTGTTCGATCGGTGGGAATTTGGCGACCAATGCGGGAGGTCCCCGGTGCTTGAAATACGGGGTGACGAAGAATTACGTTTTGGGTCTGGAGGTGGTTTTGGCGAGCGGCGAGGTTCTTCATGTCGGAGGGCGGTGTCACAAGAACAAGACGGGCTTTGATTTGCTCCATCTCTTTGTTGGGAGTGAGGGGATGCTGGGAGTGATCACCGAGGCGACCTTGCGCATCATTCCGCATCCGCAGACGCGGGCGATGTTGACGGCGACGTTTCCGGAGTTCGTCGATGCTGCGGGAGCGGTACAGGCGATTCTTAATGCGGGGCATTTACCGTCGGCGCTTGAGATTACGGATGAGTTCACTTTGAAGGCGGCGCGGGCATATTTGGGGGAGGATTCCTTGCCGCCGGGAAAGGCGCATTTGATTGTCGAGATCGATGGTCGGGCGAAGGCGGTGGCGGGTGAGCTGGAGGAGCTGCAAGAAGTGCTGAATGGGGCGGGGGCCTTGTCGAGCGAGTTGCATGGTGATGAGGAGGCTTGTGAGAAGGTGTGGCAGTTGCGCCGGGATTTCTCTTATTCGTTACGGGCGACCGGTCTGACGAAGTTGAACGAAGACATTGTGGTACCGCGCTCCAAGTTGGTGGAGCTGGCCAACTTTGCTGCGGGGCTTGAGGAACGGACCGGGATTCCGGTGGCCTGTTTCGGCCATGCGGGCGACGGCAATATTCACACAAACTTGATGGTGGAGGACTACGATGATCCGGACGTTCGCGAACAAGCCGATGCGGCCCTGGATGTTCTTTTCACCTGGGTGCTTGAGAACGGGGGGGTGATCACGGGGGAGCACGGAGTGGGATTGGCGAAAAAACGGTGGATTAAGGAGGCGCTTGGCGAGGCTGGTTTTACGGCCCACCTGACGGTGAAGGAGGCCTTCGACCCCAATCGGATTTTGAACCCCGGCAAGTTTTTGGATTGATTTTGAGATTGTTGTCTTTTGCGTTGAGGACGGAGGGCAAGTGGTGTTTGTTTAGTGCCTAAAGATGGCGAGTTGGAAAGAAGACCGGCTGCAGTTGGTGCTCCAAGCCTCGAGAGAGGGAATCTGGGATTGGGACCTGGTGAAGGGGACCATCTATTTTTCGCCGCGGGTTTGCCGGTTTATGGGGTATCGCAAGGATGAGATGCCGAACTTTTTTCAGGATCGCAGTGAGCATATGGACGAGGCCTCGGTGGCGGCTGTGAATGAAGCCCTGCGGCGTGTTTTACAGGAGGGTGAGGACTTGTTTGCGGTGGAGCCCAGAGTGAAGACAAACCGGGGTGACTGGAGATCTTTCCGGGTGCGGGGCACTCCGGTGCGGGACGGGCTTGGCGGGGTGACCCGGATTGCGGGTAGCTTGATCGATATCTCAAAGCGCAAGGAGGCGGAGCGTCAGTTGGCCGAGGAGCGTCATCTCATCGAAACCCTTTTGGATAACATTCCCATGAATGTCTATTTTAAGGATGAGGAGTCGCGCTTTGTGATGGCGAACCTGCCGACAGCGCGAAAGATGGGCTTGAGTTCCGTCAATCAGTTGGTCGGGAAATCCGATGCTGATTTCTTCAGTGAGGAGCATGCCAGTCACGCGCGAATGGTGGAGAAGGAGATTATGGCTTCGGGCGGTGGGGTGGAGGACTTGACCGAGCATGAGAAGTGGGAGGACCGTGAAGATACCTGGGTGAAAAGCACGAAGCATGCGTGGATTGGTCACGATGGCAAGGTGCGGGGGACCTTCGGGGTGACCATTGATATTTCCGAATTGATGCGGACGCGGGAAGCCCAGGAAAAGGTGACTTCGCAGCTCAATGCGCAGAATCAGCTCATCGAGGAGGAGCGGGAAAGGCTGCGTCTGGTCATCGACAGTGTGCCACTTCATGTCTACTTCAAGAATCGGGACCATGAATTTGTGATCGCGAACCAGGCGATCGCGGAGTGGTTCGGGTTCGGCGGTCCTGAAAGCCTTTATGATAAGTCGGATCGGGATATTTTCTCCGAGGAACACTGGAGGAAAACGGAGGCCGACGAGAAACAAATCATGGAGTCGGGAGAGGCGATCGTGGGGACGATCGAGAAGGAGGTTTGGGGGGGCAAGAAGGACACCTGGGTGATGACCTCGAAATATCCCTGGCGCGACAGTGGGGGGAACATTGTCGGGACGTTCGGAGTCTCGAGCGATATTTCCGATTTGATGGTGGCACAGTCCAACCTCCGTAAACTGGCAGCGACCTACGAGAAGAAAAACCGTGAAATGGCCGAGGAGCTGCAGCTGGCGCGTGAGGTGCAGCAGGCGCTTTTACCCGATGAATTTCCGACGATTTCGGGTGGAGGTTCGACGATGGATTTTTGCCGTCTGTATGAACCGGCCCGTCTTCTAACGGGGGAGTTTTTTGAGGTCGTTCCGCTGGGTTCGGACCGGGTTGGTTTTTTAATGGGTGAGGTCTTTGACAAGGGGGTGCGCTCCGCTTTGATTGTTTCGATGTTGCGGGGGTTGATCGAGAAGGAGATGGCTTCGGCAGGAGATGCGGGGGCTTTTTTGACCGGAATCAACGTAGGGCTGGCCCACTTGTTGGTGGAATCGGGGCATGAGGTTAAAGCGACGGCGTTTTATGGGGTGGTGGATTTGACGAAGGCCGAGATTCAGCTCTCGGTGGCGGGGCACGTGAATCCAATTGCGGTCTTCGTGGACGGCGTTCGTCAATTGGTGCCGCCGGATCATGCCCGCGGGTCGGCTTTGGGGGCTGCCGAGAGAAGCCGCTATGGAACGGTGACCGCACCGTTGCAAGGCTTGCGAAGGTTGATTTGTTTCACCGAGGGATTCCAGAATGCGTGTAATGCGGAGGGCGAGAAGTTCGGAGTGACACGGATGTTGGAAGAGATCGAGCGGGGCGGTGATTTGGAGCGCGTCATGGAGAGGCTTGCCGAGGCGGTAAAGGTCTTTAGCGGGGATCGGAAATTCGAAAATGCGATTTGTTTGTTGGGATGGGAGATCACGAGATGACTTTGGAAGAGGAGAGGCTTGATCTGGCTCTCAAGGCCTCGAATGAGGGGATTTTGGATTGGGATCTCAAGACAGGAGAAATTTATTACTCCAATCGTTTGCTGGGTTTTTTGGGATACGGACGATTTGGGGCGCCAAATATTTTGGAGGAGCCGGAGAAGCATGTGCATCCCGATGATTTGGCGAGGTTTACCCGCAAGCTGAACCGGGTCTTATACCGTGAGGGGAAGTTGTTTGCGGACGAAGCTAGAATTCGGACAAACGAGGGCGAGTGGAAATGGTTTCGGGCGCGGGCATTACCTTTGCGCGGCGATGATGGGAGTTTGCAGCGATTGGTGGGGAGCTTGATTGATATTTCCAAGCGAAGATTTGCCGAGGATGCCTTGGCGGAGGAGCGGAGGATGATCGATCTTGTCTTGGACCGGGTGCCGATCAATGTTTATTTCAAAGACAAGGAGTGCCGGTTTCAGCGGGCGAACCTCTCCACCGCACAACGGATGGGGGCAGGAACGGTGGCGAATTTGGTGGGGAAGACGGATCACGATTTTTTTGAGAAGGAGCATGCCGATTTGTCGCGGGCCCGGGAGCTCGAAATCATGAAGACCGGGATTGGCCAGGAAGAGAAGCTGGAGCATGAGATCTGGGGGGACGGTCACGATTCGTGGAGTTTGGTGACCAAGAAGGTATGGCGGGGATTGGATGGAGAATTACTCGGAACCTTTGGCCTTACCCACGATGTGACCGAGTTGATCGAAACAGAGCGGAATCTTGAGCAGATTGCGGATGAGCTGAAGGTGGTGAATCGGGAAATCAGTGAAGAGCGTCACCTCCTGCGACTGGTCATCGACAACATGCCGGTGTTTGTTTACTTCAAGGATGTGGGTTCAAACTTCGTGCTGGTGAACCGGCGGATGTCTGACCTGGTGGGGGCTGACTCTCCGGAAGCGGTGGTCGGCAAGAATGACCGGGACTTTTTTAGTGAAAAGTTGGTTCAGGAGTCGTCCCGTGATGAGCGGGAGATTATGGCCACCGGTGAACCGGTGGTGAAGAAGCTGGAGGAGATTCGTTGGAAGGATGGTCATGTTTCCTGGGCAGTCTCCTCGAAGTATCCGTGGTATTTGCCGGACGGGACCTTGCGCGGAACTTTTGGGATCTCTTCGGAGGTGACGAGACTGGTGGAAACGAAGCAACAGCTTGAAAAAATCGCGAAGATTCTGGGGCGTCAAAATGATGCCCTGGAGGAGCAGCTGGGGCTGGCGCGTGAGATTCAGCAAGCGGCGCTGCCCAGTGTCATTCCATCCATCGCTTCTGCTGGGAGTGGGCGAACGGCAGATTTTCACCATCGATATCAGCCCGCCTCTCATCTGGCGGGTGACTTTTTCGAGGTGATTCCACTGGGTGAAGGCAAGGCGGGTTTTTTTGTCTGCGACGTCATGGGACACGGCGTGCGATCGGCCCTGATCGTTTCGATGTTGCGTGGATTGATTGAAAAGCAGGGTGAGACTCTTGGTGGTCAACCGGGAGCTTTTTTAACGGGCTTGAACGACGGCCTGAGCCACTTGCTCGAGCGAACGAGCCAATTGATTTTTGCGACCGCCATTTATGGATACGTGGATCTGGAGCGGGGCGAGTTGAAGATTGCTTCCGCCGGTCACCCGGATCCCATTGTGAGGCGGAAAGGCGTGGCTGAAATTTTGGAATTGGAGGCCGTGGCCCAGGGGCCGGGTTTGGGAATGGTTCCTGACTATGAATTTCCTGAATTGAGTCTGTCGATCGACTCTTTGGAAGGAATCTGGAGTTTTACAGACGGAGTCTTTGAAGTGCTGGGCGCGGATGGGGAGGAATTTGGCCAGACCAGGATGTGTGAGGCGCTTCAGAGCGGGGGCGGAGGGATGGAGGCCATTGACCGGATGGTGAAGGCTGCCGTCGACTTCGCCTCCCACGAAGGGTTTGAGGATGATCTCTGCATTCTGGGGGTCGATTTCGGGCACCGGACTTGAGATCGCTGATATCTGTGATATTGCACGTCCATCTTGAATGAGAAAGTTGCGATCCTGACTTCCGGCGGAGATGCTGCCGGAATGAATCCTGCGGTGAAATCAGCCGCCGATTATTCCCGCCAGAAAGGTATGGTTCCCTATGTGGTGGAATGGGGGTTGAGAGGTCTGATCGAAGGTTGGATCAAGGAGGCGACACACGAGCGGTTGGATGGTATGCTTTACCGCGGAGGCACTGCGCTCGGCTCCTCAAGATCGAAGAGGTTTTACGACTACGAATTCCGCAAGCAGGCTTTTGAAAATCTGCAAAAGCTGGGGATTTCGAAGCTGATTATCATTGGCGGAGACGGTTCCTTCAAAGCGCTGAACCAGTTCTATGTGGATTTTGAGGTGCCATTTGCGGGGATTCCGGCAACGATTGATAACGATATTTCGGGGACTGATTACTGTCTCGGGGTCGATACCGCCCTCAATATGATTCGCTCAAGCGTGGATAGTATTCGTGACACGGCTTCTTCATTTTCGAGGGCATTCGTCATCGAGACGATGGGTCGGGATTGCGGGTATCTTGCCATGGTGAGTGCGCTTGCAAACGGGGCGGAAGTCTGCCTTGTCCCCGAGATCGAGTATGATCTCAATGCGGTCGGCGAACGCTTGCGTGAACAGCGCGAAGCCGGAAAACGCTATGTTTTGGGCATTGTCGCGGAAGGAACCGGAATGGCGGAGCCACTGACGCGGTGGATGGGCGACGTTTTAAAAATGGATGCCCGGCTCACTGTTTTGGGACACGTTCAGCGGGGGGGATCACCCACGGTTTATGACCGGATCATGGCCTACAAATTTGCGGTGGCTGCTGTCGATCACCTCTTGGCGGGCGATACCAATCGCGTGGTGACCTTCAGGAATGGTCGATTTGGTAGTTCGTCAATCCACCAAATCGCTGATACCAAGCACGAGTGCGAGTCGAGTCTGCTTGATTTGGTCCGCGGATTGAGTTGCTAGCGGATGACGCCACGTTCCGAGGTTCCAATAAAGTGGAGCAGCTCGGCAACCTTGACGTTCCCGGCAAGTGCCGGATCGAGCGCCTTGACGGCTTCGGCGAGATTGGTGTCTTTCTTGAGGAAGAGTTTTTTGTAAGCTGTCCGCAAGGCGCGGATGTCTTCATTGGTGAAGCCCCGACGTTGGAGGCCGACCTGATTGATTCCACGGACGGTGGAAGGATTGCCATCGACGATGGTGAAGGGCGGGATGTCCTGCACGATTTTGGAAATGCCTCCGGTGATGGAATGGGCTCCGACCCGGCAGAATTGGTGGACGGCGGTGAGGCCGGAGATGATGGCGTAGTCGGCCACCTGGACATGACCGGCGAGCGTGCCGTTGTTGGAAAGAATGATGTGGTTTCCGACCTGGCAGTCGTGCGCGATGTGCGAGTAAGAGAGGCAAAGGTTATCCGAACCGACGCGGGTGGGGGTGGCTTCTACGGTGCCGCGATGGACGGTGGTGTTTTCTCGAAAAACATTGCGGTCACCTACGATGAGGGTGGTGGGTTCGCCGGCATACTTGAGGTCTTGCGATTTGATTCCGATGGCCGCGAAGGGGAAAAATTCGTTTTCGTCGCCGATCTCACTGTGGCCGTGAATGACGACGTGGGAGTGGAGCTTGCAGCGGTCGCCCAGGCGGACGTTGGCTTCGATGACGCAATAGGGGCCGATTTCGGTGTCGGTGCCTATCTGTGCGTCCGGCGAGACGATAGCGGTGGGATGGATCATGCTGACGTTCAGAGATCTCTAACCTCTTCGTCAGTGAAAAGCGAGCGTCCTTCCACGCTGGCTTCGGTCAGCTCCCATTGACGGTCGACATTGAGCCGGAAGCTGGCGAGGTGCGAGTGGGGCCACTGGTCGGGTGCGATCATGGAAAGGGTGTTTTTTCCACGAATACGATAGAGGTGGTAGATCTCTCCGACAACAGGCTCAAAGTTGATATCGGCTTCATAAACGAGCTTGTTCCAGTTGAAGTGCTCGATGGTGGCGATGTATTCCTCGCGCATCTGGACGAGTTTTTGCTGAAGCTCGCGTTCGACCTGGCTGATGCCGCGGGACTTGAAAGTGGAGAGATCGTTGGGAACGATTTTGGGACTCAGGGTCGAGACCGGGTAAGGCATGAAGGCGCCTTTGTTTACGATGGTGTCGGTGGTGAGTTCTTCCATAATTGCGGTCTAACATGACAGAGGTCCGGAGATGGGCAAACGGGATTTTGCCTGACTTGGGGCTTGTTTTAGAGCTCGGTTCCCTTGAGTGGGAAAGTCGGGGTCGGAATGTCTTTCCCGAAGAGCGAATTATTGCCGGTTTGGAAAGTGTGGACGCGTCCTTTGGTCAGGGCATTGCCATGCTCGTTTAAGTCACCAACAATTCCGGCACCGTCGACAAGTCCCGCAACGTATTTCCCGTCGTAAACCTGTCGGTCGAAAATGGGAACGATTCCAGGGTGTTTCACTCCGGCAAAGACCAATGGAGTCGAAGACCTGATGTCATGAAGTGAGGCACCGTTTGCGGCCATGATGTAGGTGAATCCGTTCTCGCCAGCCGAGAGGAGCTTGCTCGCGATCCCAGTGACATTATCCCCTTCGTGGAAAACTCTCATTCCGGGAGTGTGGAATGCTTTTTCGCCATCGATTGCTTTGGTTGCAATAAGCTGTGCCAGATAGGCATTTGAGCTTTTTCCATCGGGGAGAAAATCGACACCATTGTCTTCAAGGAGCACACGGGTTGCGTCGCAAGGGTAGGCTCCTCGTTCTGATCGGAACGACATTAAACCACCTGCGATATTCTTCGCGTTTGAGAGGGCGATGGTCCGGGCGTTCTTTGCCGCGTGTTTTTGATAAAGGTGGGGAACCATCCCAATCAGGGTCACGATCAAGGAAGCGGCTAGGATCAAGTTAAACCAATTGGGGCGGACCTGAGATTTCATTAGATTCGAGTAGTGGTAAAGCTGACGGCTTGAGATGCGGTATTTTGGAACGATGAGGACTTGGCTATTTCTTAGCCGGACGGAGTGGGTAGGCGATCTCCGGGATGTCTTCTCCGAAGAGGGAATCCCGGCCGGTTTGGAAAAAGCTTTCCCGGCCTAACGATCTAATATGCCCTTTTTCGTTGAGATCGCCCGTTCTGGCTGATCCGTCAACGAGTGCCATGACAAATTTGCCACCGTAGATATCGGCATTGAAGACAGGCTCGCCTTCTCCTTTTTTGCCAATCGTGGCGAGGATGATGGGAGTAAAGGATCTGGTGTCCGTGAGTGGCTTGCCGCCTTTGGCCATGATGTATGCGAAACCATTTTCACCGGGTGCAAGGAGTGTTTTGGAGGTCCTTGTATCGTCGTCGCCCTTCTTCAAACCTTTCTCTGGCGTGTGAAAAGCTTTTTCACTGTCGATGGCTTCAGATGAAATCAGTTGAGCCAGATAGGCGTTTGCGCTTTTGCCGACCGGAAGGTTTTTGATGCCGTCCTCTTCCATCACCTTGCGAGTTGCGTCGCAAGGATACGCGCCCATGTCAGATTTAAACACAAGCAGCCCGCCTGCGATCGATTTGGCATTCGCGAGAGCTTTGGTTCTTCTTTGGGCTCCGCCGTTGAAAAAGAGTTGGGCGGAGATGACTTGCGCCGAGAGGAAGAGAAGGACAGCCCCGAGAATGACGGAAGGCCATGACAGGGGTTGATGATGGGTGGGGGAGTTTTTTCGCTTCATAGGTTTTCCATATCAATTTTATGGATTGCTAGCAAGAAGGCCTATTCGAGTCCCAAAGGGTATTTCAAAACCGGGGTGTCTTTTCCGAAGAGTGAGTCGGGTCCGGTTTGGAAAAATGATTCGCGGGCTTCCGAGACAGCGTGGCCGTTTTCATCGAGATCACCTGCGGCGGACGATCCGTCCACCCGGCCGAAAACAAACTTGCCGCCAAAGACTTTCTTGTCGAAGACGGGCTCGGAGCCTTGGGCCACGATCCCGGCGAGGATGAGCGGAGTGAAGCTTCTCGTGTCGGTCAGCGGTGCCCCATTTGGAGCCATGAGGTAAGCGAAGCCATTGGTGCCCTCGGCGAGATCATTTTTTGACCAACGATTTTGTTTGGTGAATTGCGTTCCGGCAACGGAGAAGGGGGCCGTGGTGTCGATGGCGTCTGCGACGAGGAGCTGAGTCAGATAAGCGTTGGCGCTGTTGCCAGTTGGAATGTTGGTGAACCCATCTTGAGCGAGAACTTCGCGTGTCGCGTCGCAAGGATACGCGCCCTTATCCGCTTTGAAGGAAAGAAGAGCTCCAACAACGGATTTGGCATTGGCGAGAGCTTTGGTCCGGTCGCCTGCTTTGGCTTTTTTGAGGGTCAATGGTGAAATAAGGCCTGCCAACGCAATGAGAATGGCGACAAGAAGAAGGCCGTGGAGCCAGGTGAATCCTTTTTGGTAGGAGTATGAGTTCATGGGGTCAACGTATGAGCGGAAGTTTCACGACGGGGGTGTCATTGCCGAAAAGTGAGTTGGGTCCGGTTTGGATAAGGGATTCGCGGCAATTGGAAATGGCCTGACCGTTTCCGTCGATGCCTCCAGCACTTGCTGATCCGTCGGCGAGCCCCATCACGAACTTGTCCGCATAGGGGCCTCCGTCAAAGATAGGTTCTCCATCTCTAATTTCTTTGACCGGTGCAAGAATGACAGGAGTAAAGTCATTTGTGTCAGTCAGAGGCTTTCCTTCAGGAGCCATGACATAGGCGAAGCTATTTTCGCCACGAGAGAGAAGCGTTTCGGAGCTTCCCTTGATGTTGTCGCCTACCACCATGCCCACCATTCCTGGAGCGAAGAATGCTTTTTCTGTCTCCAGGTATTCACTGACAAGTAGTTGAGCGAGGTATTCGTTGGCGCCGGTTCCGGACGGGAGATATTTGATTCCATCTTTTGCCAATTTTTCGCGAGTGGCATCGCAAGGGTAGGAGCCCAAATCAGATTTGAAATTTGCAAGGGCACCTGCGATTGACTTGGTGTTTGCGAGGAGCTTTGCTTTGTCCTGGTCGTAGGCTGATCTCAAAACGACAGGAGTGAAGATTCCGGCAAGGAGGATCAGAGCAATGATAAGGAACAAGGCGTTTCCCCAGTTGAAGCCCTTTTTGAGTGAGTAGGAACTCATCGCCTGGGGAAAAGTGGGTATTTCACGACGGGTGTGTCTTTGCCAAAACGAGAGTTAGCGCCGGTTTGGAAAAGGCTGCCGCCGTCGGGTGACAAGGCGTGGCCGTTTTTGTCGAGGTCACCTGCGATAGATGAGCCGTCGGCAAGGCCCATGACAAATGTGCTGTGATAGGGATTCTGATCAAAAACTGGTTCACTGTCACCCTGTTCCTTGACGGGGGCGAGGACGAGCGGAGTTTCAGCTTTGGTGTCGGTGAGTGGCTTTCCTTCAGGAGTCATGATGTATGCGAAGCAATTTTCACCCCTCGAGAGCAGCTTGTCGGGACTGTCTTTGATGTTGTCGCCTTCCTTGCCTCCAATGAAGCCGGGGGCGAAGAAGACTTTCTCGGTGTCGATATTGTCAGTGACGACCAACTGGGCGAAGTAGGCGTTGGCGTTATTGCCGGGGGGCAGGTAGTCAATGCCCTCGGCTTCGAGGAGTTCACGAGTGGCCTGGCAAGGGTAAGCTCCCTTGTCACTTTTGAACGCGAGCAGTCCACCCACAATCGACTTGGCGTTGGCGAGGGCTTTGGTCCGATCTGCATAATAGGGACGACTGGATAGATGCGCCACGAACAAGAGAAAGAGAGTTCCTACTATTGCCGAAGTGACAATGACATTGAGCCAACTGAAGCCCTTTTTGAGTGAGTAGGAGTTCATGGTGTTGGGATGAGTGGATATTTCACAACGGGAGTATCAGTCCCGAAGAGGGAGTCTCTGCCCCTTTGGAAGAACGATTTTCGGCCCAGGGAAATGGCTTTGCCGTCTTCGTCAATGTCGACAACCGAGCTGGATCCGTCGACGAGGCCATAGACAAGTTTGCCACCATAAACTTTTGGATCAAAAACCGGTTCGTGTTCGCCCGGGCCCTTCACGGGAGCCAGCACAAGCGGCGTGTAACTTTTTGTATCAGTGAGAGGCATTCCGTTGGGTGCCATGATATAAGCGAAGCCGTTCTCACCGGGAGCAAGGAGTTTGTCGGCGCTGCCCATGATACCGTCACCTTCCCTGGTTCCCGGAACGTCGGGAGCGAAGAAGACTTTTTCGGTGTCTATCGTATCACTCGCAATCAACTGGGCGAGGTAAGCATTGGCACTGGTTCCCGATGGAAGCACGTCAGGTCCGACTCTCGTGAGATGAAAATCTTCCAAAGTTTGATCATTGGGATCTTCCTCGAGGATCGCACGTGTCGCGTCACAGGGATAGGCCCCGTATTCTGATTTGAAGGCTAGTAATCCACCCACGACGGATTTGGCATTAGCAAGGGCCTTGGTGCGTTCTCCTCCTGGCGAGGAGCGAAAGATCAGAGGTAGGAAGATTAGGATGGCAGCGACAAAGACGAGCAAGCCAAAGAGGACGTCGGGCCAGCCGAGGCCCTTTTGAAGCGAGTATGATTTCATGGGGTGAAGTCATTGGAATTTGAGGTCACCAAAAAAAAGCGGGCCTCGTGAGAGGCCCGCTTCTGAAAGATGATTTTCAGTTTAATCAACCGGGACCTACTGGATGCCGGTTGGGAGTTTCACGACTGGAGTGTCGTTCCCGAAGAGTGAGTCGCGGCCGGTTTCGAAGAAGCTGTCACGTCCTTTGGAGACGGCGCTTCCGTCTTCGGCAATGTCACCGGCAGTGGATGATCCGTCGACGAGTCCGTAAACGAACTTGTCTCCGTATGGACCACCGTCAAACTTTGGGTTATCGCCGCCGCTCTTGATCGGAGCGATCACGAGAGGAGTGTAACTCTTGGTGTCGGTGAGGGGAGCCTCGTTTTCAGCCATGATGTAGGCAAAGCTGTTCTCGCCACGAGCGAGGAGTTTGTCGGCGCTTCCTTTGATGTTGTCACCTTCCTTGGCTCCAATGACACCGGGAGCGAAGAACGCTTTCTCGGTATCGATGTTGTCGGTTGCGACCAACTGGGCGAGGTAAGCATTGGCATCATTCCCGGGAGGAAGAAAGTCAATGCCCTCGTCCTCGAGGAGTTCGCGAGTGGACTGGCAGGGGTAGGCCCCTTTGTCACTCTTGAAGCTCAGCAAGCCACCAACAACCGATTTGGCGTTGGCGAGTGCCTTGGTCCGGTCACCCGCTTTTTGGGCCTTGAGGATGAGCGGAGTCGCGATTCCGGCAAGAACAGCGATGATCGCGATCACCACGAGCAGCTCCACCAAGGTGAAGCCCTTCATTTTCTGTGTTTTTTTCAGTTTCATTATTTTGTTTATGGTTTGGAGGTGACCCTCCGGTTTTTATTTGCGGGAACTTCTCGAAAGACATTTCCGCAAAACAAATGTAATCCACCCACAAGTCGCCGCAAGACAATTCAGCAGGCTCTTATGGTCTTTATTTGAAGGCCGCCGCCAATCCCTCGAGATCAGCACCGGTCGCCTTGTCAGCGGCGATGATGGCTTCCTTCTGCAATTCGATCAATTTGGCGATGCCGTCCCGCGAGAGATCGAGCATCGCCGTCATTTGCTCGCTGGTGAAGACATCCTCCTCTCCGCTGCCTTGCAATTCGACGTATTCACCGCTTTCGGTCATGACCACGTTGAAATCGACGGCGGCATCGCGGTCCTCGGGGTAGTTGAGGTCAAGAATGGCCTCGCCCTGGTAAATTCCTGCGCTCACTGCGGCGACGAGTTTTTTGAGAGGGAAATCCTTGAGTTTCCCCTGCGACATCAGGCGATTGATGGCGATGGCGGCGGCGACACAGCCCCCGGTGATGGACGCGGTGCGGGTGCCTCCGTCGGCCTGAAGCACATCGCAATCGATCCAGATCGTGCGTTTTCCGAGCATTTTGAGATCAATGACGGCGCGGAGTGAGCGGCCGATAAGGCGCTGGATCTCAGAGGAGCGGCCATCGAGCTTGCCGCGATTGACGTCGCGCTGTTTCCGGTCGTGGGTGGAATAAGGCAGCATGGAATATTCCGCGCTTACCCAGCCGCCGTCGACATTCTGGAATTTCATCCAACGGGGGACGTTTTCTTCCACGGTGGCTGCGCAAATCACGCGGGTGTTCCCGAAAGAGACCAGCACCGAGCCCGTGGCGTTCGGGGCAACGTTCGGGATAAAGGAGATCGGGCGAAGATCGGGAATTGCGCGTCCATCAGGTCGGTCCATGCGCGGAATTAGTTTCCCTGGAGCTTGAAGGCAAGTTGAATTGATCTTGGGGCGGGGTCTTTAAGTTATTTTAACCAACACGACGCCCGGAGGGCATTTCGTAAAAAATACTTTGCAATTGTCTAAAAAAACCTTGCCTGAGCGGGGATTTCCCCTATCTCAGCGCTCCCATGGCAAGAAAATGCTGGATTGAGCGCAACAAGCGCAAAGCAAAGACTGTAGCAAAATACGCTGACCTTCGTCACCAGTTGAAGAAGGAGAAGGACTACGTTGGTTTGACAATGCTCCCTCGTGACGCAAGCCCGACCCGGCTTGTGAACCGTTGTGAAGTGACCGGCCGTCGTCGTGCCTTCCTCCGCCGTTTCCGCCTTTCCCGGATCACCTTCCGCGAGATGGCTTCCCACGGCATGATTCCGGGAGTGACAAAGTCCTCCTGGTAGGTAAGGTGCCTCAGTCAGAAGTTTTGAGGGTGCGGTTTTCTGGCCGGCACCCTTTTCTGGGTTACGACCATGCCAATTTACGAATATCAATCTGAAAATCCGGATGATCCGGAGGGGAGTTGTAGCGTCTGCGCAAAAGGATTTGAGCTGCAACGCCCGATAGGACGGGAGGCGCTGGAAAAGTGTCCCCTCTGCCGCCGCCCGGTGAGGAAGTTAATCAGCCGGGTCAACACCAAGGTTGCCACCAAGGAGTATTCCGACTCCGAGGCTAAAGCCGCCGGATTCAACGTTCTCAAGAAGAACTGCGATGGTGGCTATGACAAGGTCTAGCGACTTACCGAAATGATTGATTCGCTATTTTATCTGGCAAGTGCATCGGGAGAAGTCCCAACCGAGTATCCCACTTGGGCCGAAGCCGCCTGGTATCTCCTTGGGATTATTTTCTTTCTTCTCCTGAACGCCTTCTTCGTGGCGTCGGAGTTCGCTATCGTCAAAGTCCGCCCGAGCCAGATCGAGGGCGAATTGGAGAAAAAGCCGCGGCGTGCAGGAATCTCCAAGCACGTGGTGAGCAACCTCGATGGTTACCTATCCGCGAACCAGCTGGGAATCACCATTGCTTCCCTGGCACTCGCTTTTCTTGGTGAGCCATTCATCGAAAAGCTGATTGGGCCAAGTCTCCTCAAGACGGGGATGGCGAAAGAATGGATCAAGATCATCACTTTTCTTGTCGCGATGCTCTCGTTCACCTTTCTCCACGTGGTGATCGGAGAACTGCTGCCGAAGTCAATCGCGATCCGGAAGTCGCTCGCTACCACGCTGGTGATTGCACGGCCGCTTCACCTTTTCTATGCCATTTTCCGTCCCTTTATTTTTATCCTGAACGGTACCGCAAATTGGCTGCTCAAGAAGGTTTTCAAAATTGACCCGGTGTCAGAAGGTGAAGCGGTTCACAGCTCGGAAGAGCTGGCTCTTCTTGTCGAGGAGTCCGAGCGCCAGCAGGAGGTGACCGAGACCGAACGCGAGATCCTTATTAATGCTCTCGAGTTGAACGATGTCTCGGTGAAGGACGTCATGACTCCGCGCAGCGAGGTCGTGGTTCTGGATCTGGAATTGAGTTTTCAAGAGAATCTGGAACTTGCCATTAAGTCCAAACACACCCGCTTTCCTCTCGTGACGGGGCACCTTGATGAGACCGAGGGCTTGATCCACATCAAGGATGTGGTGAGCCTGATGAAGAACGAAGAGCCCGATCTCATGGAGATTCGTCGCGAGCTCAAGATGGTTCCGGCTACGATGAGGTTGGATGACTTGCTTCAGTATTTCCTTAAGGAACGAGCGCAACTGGCTTTGGTCGTCGATGAGTTTGGTGATGCCTCGGGATTGGTCTTTATGGACAATATCATGGCGGAGTTGGTCGGCGATATTCACGACGAATTTGATGAGGACGAAGAAACCGATTTCCTCCGCATCAACGAAGAGGAGTTTGTTGTCGAGGGCGGCTTGAGCCTCAATGAGCTTTCCGACCACGAGCCCGCCATTGATTTGGAAAGTGGCGAGGTGAGTACGATCGGAGGATACATCGTGCAGCAACTTGGGCACCTGCCGGATCCCGGCGAGACGATTGAGGTCGAAGGGTTTGAGGCGAGCGTGACCAGCACCGACGGGCGTCGGATCGAGCAATTGCGATTTGTAAAGCTCCCCGAGGAATTCGAGGAAGAGGAAGAGAGCAAAGTCGAGGCGAGCTGATTTCTTACCCGGTTTGCTGGGAGAAAGTAGCCGGAAGCTCCAGCTTTCAGACGTTCCGGCCCGGTGACCAGAAGTGGGAGCATTCGGCTACCTTGCGAGTTGGAGATCTTTTAGAAAAAGCGCCTCTTCGACTTCTCGCTGCGGAGTGTCCCGGAGTCGGAGCAGATAGGAGGGATGAACGGTAGCGATCACTTTTTCGGCAAGGCCGGTGTCCGGGACAATGCCGCGTAGTCTGGTGATTTTGAAATTTGGATCGATTAGCGAGCGGGCGGCCGTTGAACCAAAAAGGATGAGGGTGCGGGGTTTGACTTCGAGAAGTTCGCCAACGAGCCACGGTTTGCAACGGGAAATTTCGTCCGGATTTGGGCTTTGGTGAAGTCGTTCTTTTCCGCGCGGGGTGAATTTAAAGTGCTTCACGGCGTTGGTGACATAGCACGTCTTTCGATCGATTCCGGCCTCGGCGAGGAAACGATCGAGAAGTTGTCCGGCCGGACCGACGAAGGGACGGCCGAGAAGATCTTCCTGATCGCCGGGTTGCTCTCCCACGAGCATGATTTCGGCATCGTCCGGACCTTCTCCAAAAACTGTTCCGGTGGCGGCTTGATGAAGCGGACAGGCCTGGCAGCAAGTGGCCAGTTCACGAAGGTCATCAAGAGGTTTGCCGATGTGATCGTCGGGGATAAAAACGCTGTTGTTATCTTGCGAGGTGAGCTTGCGAAGATGTTTGAGGTAGGGGTTTTTTCCTCCGCTGGTAGTCGGGCGGAGGTGCTCTTTGTGCATGCCCTGAACGCGGTGCCGGCTCCCGGAGATGAGCGATTCAATGAGATCGGATTCGGGAAGGTTGTGCCAATATTTCTTGGGCATTTCGGCCTGCATCGCTTTCACCTTGAGGCGGGCGGGATTGAAGATGCTCTTGTAGTAACCCCGCCAGAGTTCATCGAGTTTCTCTTCAGGGACCTCGACCTTATCAACGCCCGGGCCGTGGCGAAGCTCCTTTCCATCCCAGGAAGCGGAACCGGTCGGGGTGAAGATGGCCCAGTCCATCCCGGTGAAACGCTTTTGGAAGAATTTCGCGGTCAGGGGCATGATACGGTGGTCCGGTTCGAACCACGCCATGAAGCGCTCGCGGCCGGTCTCAGGATTTTCACCGGTTTTTTTGAAGCGCACGAAGGCGTGCATCTTATGAATGTCGCGCGAGATTTCCTTACGCATACGAAACAGGCGTGAGACGTCAGGGTCTGTCGTTCTTTTGAGAAGATTGCTTTCGCCGCCCAAGGTGAGTCGCCAAAGGGTTCGGTAGAGCAGCGCCCAGCGCCCGGCAGAGCAGTGGTGGGCGATTGTTTCGGCAAGCGACAGGAACTCGCGCGACACCCTGGGTGCCGGAGCAGTCGTCGGTGGCGGAAGGGGCCTGTCGGTCTCAAAAAGTCCGCGCTGGCCCGGCTCTTCCCAGATGATTCCGGCCGGTGAAATGCCAGCAAGCAGAAGAGCACGGGCTTTCTCCCGCCAGTCTTCAAAGTCGTTCTCGACAGTGAGGGTGAGCATGGCTCAATCGATGACTTTCCCAAGGGGAGATCCTTGATCGGAGGGAGAGAGCGCGAGTTCCATTTGTTCGGGAGGGGGCGCGAATCTGGAGCGGAGGGTTTCGTGGTCAAGTTCGCGGGTGTTTGGGGTGTGATCGGCGGCGATGATAAAGGGGAGGACTTTCTTGAGGGAGACCCGCAGGCGGATGAGATCCTGGATTTTGATGGCTCCATAGCGCCGGATGCCGAGGATGCGGTCGGCATTACGAATGCCGAGGCCGGGAACGCGGTAAAGCATGAGCTTGTCGGCGCGATTGAGATCGATGGGGAAGAGGTGGCGATTACGGAGAGCCCAGGAGAGCTTGGGGTCGAGATCAAGGTCGAGATTTGGAAGATCGTCCGAAACAATTTCGGTGGCATCAAAACCGTAGAAGCGCATGAGCCAATCGGCCTGGTAAAGCCGGTGCTCGCGAACGAGCGGGGGCGACTTGAGCGGGAGAATCGAGGAGGGCTCCGGGATGGGGCTGAAAGCGGAGTAGTAGACCCGGCGGAGACGATAGTTCGAGTAAAGGTCGGTGGAGCGTTTGAGAAAGGTTTGGTCGGTGGAGCTATCGGCACCTACGATAACTTGCGTACTTTGACCGGTGGCGAAGCGGGAGTCCGGGGAACGTTTTCCTCCTTTTTCGCGGCGAACTTCCTTGGCGTTTTCGACACGGTGGCGGATTTTCCCCATCGCGATCCGGGTTCTCTTGAGTGATTTTTCGGGGGCGAAGGTTTTCAGGCTTTCTTCATCGGGGAGTTCGATATTGATGGAGATTCGGTCGGCAAACTGACCGGCCTTCTCGATGAGTTCGACCGAGGCTTCGGGGATTGTTTTAAGATGAATGTAGCCTCGAAAGTCGTGGTCTTCGCGGAGTGAGCGGGCGACCTCGATGACCATTTCCATGGTATAGTCGGCGTTACGAATGATGCCGGAAGAGAGGAAGAGGCCTTCGATGTAGTTCCGCTTATAAAAGTCGAGGGTCAGCTTGACGACTTCATCGGAGGTGAATGCGGCGCGTTGGACGTTGGACGAGCGGCGGTTGATGCAGTAGTGGCAGTCGTAGAGGCAGCGGTTGGTGAGGAGGACTTTGAGAAGGGAGATGCAGCGGCCGTCGGGGGCGTAGGAATGGCAAATGCCTGCTCCGCCGGTGGAGCCGACTCCCTTGCCGCCGGAGGAATTTTTGCGGGTGGCACCGGAGCTGGCGCACGAAGCATCGTATTTGGCGGCGTCCGCAAGGATCTCGAGTTTTTTTTGCAGTTCCATCGTTCACTTGAACACTAATCGGGAATTAGGGAAGATGAAATGAATTTTAGATATGTTAGATGATTTTCCTCCATGGGGATTTTTAGAGGACCCCGGCCTTTTAGGTGATTTGTCTCAACGGGAAAAGACGGCGGCGCGTTCTTCCGGGGTGAGTTCTTTCCATTCGCCAACGGGCAGGTCGCCGAGGGGGAAGGCGCCAATGCCTTCGCGGAGGAGGCGGAGAGTGGGGTGGCCGACGGCAGCGGTCATGCGGCGCACCTGGCGGTTCTTGCCTTCGCGGAGTTCCAGGCGAAGCCAGGTATCGATGATGTTTTTTCGATATCGGACCGGCGGATCACGATCGGGAATGGGTGGGGCCTGCTTAAGGGATTTGGCCCGGCAGGGGAGGCACTTGTGACCTTTGATGACGAGAGTGCCGCTGCGGAGTTTGGTGAGAGCGGCTTCATCGGGCTCTCCCTCCACAAGGACGAGGTAGCGGCGGCGGTGGGCGTAGCGGGGATTGAGAAGGCGATCTTCGAGAGATTTTTCGTCTGTGAAAAGAAGGAGCCCTTCGGAGTCCATGTCGAGTCGTCCTAGGGGAAGGCACCGCGGCGGGAAGTCGAATTCCTTCAAAGTGCGCTGCCCTTCGTCCCCGGGGTTGGCATTAAACTGGCTTAGAACACCGTAGGGTTTGTTGAAGGCAATGAGCATCGGCTGGCAGGGAGCTGAAACAAAAACGCAGAGTTTCGGAGGTCTGGACCGTCCGGATACTCTGCGTTTCGAAATCTTAGGCTAAGATGATCAAACGAGCATGAGGGCGGGGTTCTCGAGGAGGCGCTTGATCTCCCCGAGGAACTTGGCCCCGACAGCTCCATCGACAACACGGTGGTCGCAGCTGAGGCCGAGATTCATGCGGAGGCCCGGAACGATTGCTCCGTCCTTGACGACGGGCTTTTCGATGATGCCCCCCACGCTGAGAATGGCAGCCTGGGGAGGGTTGATGATGGCATCAAAGGATTCGACGCCCCAAGCCCCGAGATTGGAGATGGTGACGGTGCCACCATCGAATTCGTTCGGAGCGAGCTTCTTGTCGCGAGCACGAACGGCCATCTCTTTGATCTCCTTGGAGATGGCGAGGAGGGATTTTTGCTCGGCGTTTTTGACAACGGGAGTGACGAGGCCGTCATCAACCGCGATGGCCACCGAGATGCCAACGTGAGCGAACTGGACGATGTGGTCGCCGTTGAAGGAGGCGTTCACTTCGGGCACGGCCACCGAGGCGTTGATGAGGGCTTTCACAACAAAATCGTTCACGGAATATTTGTTTCCGTGAGTTGCTTCGGCTTGCGCGTTGATCTGTTTGCGGAGGGCCATGAGCGGCGCGGCGTCGACCTCAAGGTGAAGGTAAAAATGCGGGATGGTAACCTTGGAAGTAAGAAGTCTCTCGGCAATGATCTTGCGCATGCTGGAGAGTTCGACGATTTGGTCCTCGCCTCCGGCCACGGGCGAAATTGCAGCAGGAGCGGGAGTGGCTGCCGGGGAGGGCGAAGGAGCCGGCGCGGCAGTTGCAGGAGCCGCGGGGGCTGCCACAACGTCTGCTTTCACGATGCGACCTCCGGGTCCGGTTCCGGTCACGCTGGAAAGATCGACCCCTTCGGCTTCGGCGATCTTCCTCGCGAGTGGAGAGGCTTTGATGCGCTCACCGCTGACGGGAGTGGCCGCAGGAGCCGGGGTGGCGGTTTGCGATTTGTTGACAGTGGCGGCGGCTGATTCGAGAGCCTTGGCCACTCCTGGAGGGGCGCTGGATGAAGCAGCTGGAGCGCTTTCCTCGGCGGGTGCCGAATCGTCCTCGTCGTCGTCGCTTTCACCATCTTCGAGGAGGACGGCAATCGCCGACCCCACAGGAGCCTTGCCGCCTTCGGGAACGGAAATCTTGGAAAGGATGCCTTCATCAAAGGCTTCCATTTCCATGGTTGCCTTGTCGGTTTCGATTTCGGCAATGATGTCGCCAATTTCAACTTCCTCACCCTCCTTCTTGAGCCAGCGCACCACGGTTCCTTCGGTCATGGTGTCGGAGAGTTTGGGCATTTCAATGTTGATCGGCATGGTCTTGGAAAATTTAGATGAGTGGAAGTTTGTCGCCTCCCGCGACGCGGGGAGAAATAGCAGAGCAAGCGGAGTTAATAAAAGACAATTCCGCGTATCTGCAAGAGACCGAAGTGGTCTAACCGACCGCGGAGAAATTCTTGCGGGCCAGTCTGCCCATCAAGTCGCGGACTTCGGCAAATCCCTGGCTGGTCAGCCGAAAGGTTTTGTGGGCGTTGGGGTTTTCGCCGGCCACAAATTCCATCAGGCCCTTCTTTTCCAGATTCTCGACGGTGCTGGTGGTGTTGGAAGGCTTTCGTCCGTAACTGTCGAGAGTGACGTTCAGGGAGCGGGTGTCGAGGAGATCAACGTTTTCACGGTGTTTAAAGAAGCTGCCGAGGAGGACGCACTCCGGGCCGTTCAGATCAAGGTTGCCGTTATCGAGAAAGCGGCGGACCTCGCGGAGTTCGTCCGACGTTTGTTGATCCTGCCGGATGCCGATCTTCTCAGTGCCGCCTTCGACAGCCTCTTTGGCCTCGATGATCTTTTGGACGACGTCACAGGCTGCCTTGGCTCCGTCGAGTTCGAGAGACCACGCTAATTCTGCAATTTTTTTTAGGGCCGAGGAGTCGTCCATGGGATGGAATTAGAAAAAAAATTAGCGAAATGCAAGATATTTCGCTTATCTGAAATAAAAAATCCAAGTAAATTAGGGTAAAACTCCAAAATTCTGGACTCGTAAGAGTTTTTTGATAGTTTCGGGGCTGTCGAAGTTCTTTGACAAGAAATCTCCCAATCCCATGAAATCCAAGCGGCTCCCCCAGAACTCCTTCGAAACCAATCAATCTCTCGCCGAATTTGCAATGAGGGGAGAGTTTCTTTTTAGTCAGGAAAGCTCCGTTGAGGGTGGAAAGGTTGAGGAAATTAGCAAGGTTTTAGCAAATTGTTTTCAAGAACCCGAAGAGGGCGAACTGAGTCTTAAAGATGAGTTTTCGGCAAAAACCATTACGTTTGTGATCACAAAGTGCCGTGAAATGTTACAATCGGCGAGTGAGGATTCCGGATGTTGGACTAAAGTAAGAGTGTTTCTAGAGGAAGAACTCTGGGAATTTAGTCGTTTGAAGGAAGATTTAGTCATGGCCGACCGAAAGTGTGGAATGGTTCGTGCGAAATTAGAGGAATACTCGAATCCGCAAAACGGTCATGTGAATCAAAAGCGCGTCTTGGCTTGTGGGATGCTCCTCGCGGAGTCTGAGATGCGTCGCGATCACCTTCAGGAGCGAGTCTCCATGGTGATTGATCAATTTGTGGGCCGGATTTTAGCGGGAACACAAAATTCTCCCGGTGGTGATGTTCTTGAAATTCGCCTTCGCGGGGTTTTCGGTTCTCTTTAGCGGGAAACTTTGCCGGATGAACCTATTTCATTTTGAGCGGAAATTTATTTTAGAGTTCTTTCGCATTCTCGATTGCTCTTGGTATTTTCCCTGCTAACCGGACGCCGTGCCTGCGAAAAAGAAAGCTGCCAAGAAGGCGGCTCCCCCCAAGAAAGTTGCTGCCAAGAAGGTGGCAAAGAAAGCCGTGAAGAAAACCGTGGCCAAAAAGGCTGCTAAAAAAAGCGCTGTCAAAAAGGCGGCGAAAAAAGCTGTCAAAAAGGTCGCCAAGAAGGCGGTCAAAGCGGCTGCCAAAAAGGCTGCCGTGAAGAAAGCTGCGACGAAAGTGATTACCACCGACGATATTGGTCAGGCAGCTTACCTGCTTTTCCTCAAACGTCAGGAAACCGGGACTCCCGGAACTCCTGAGGGTGATTGGTTGGAGGCCGAGCGTCTCCTTACGAAGTAATCGAGTGGTTCACGCCAGACTAATGGCGTTTTGTGTGTTTGCCTGGCTGGTTTTCGAACCGGTCAGGCATTTTGCGTTTCACGGAGGATCGCCTGATGTATCCGGGGCCCGACTGCCATTCGGCCGCCGTGAGGAGTTCCGAGATCGTATAAATAGACCTTTCCGAAGAGACCTGCCTCTTCTTTTCGAAATCGGATTTGCGGCCACGGAAAATAAAGGGGTGGGTGGCCAAATGAAAAAAGCGGGAAGACCGCAATACAGAGGCCGTTTTTGCCGAGATGGAAGGAAATACAGCGATTGTATCTTGTGAGAAGGCCAAGCCTCATGCTTTGCCAGTGATAGGAGGTTCCTTCCGGACGGGCAAAGGCCGAATAGCGTTTGGCCAAACGACTCCACCCGGAGAATGAGATGATTTTTAGGACCAGGCACCAAAACCCGATGAAGAGAACCGGGATTAGGATTAAGAGGAAAGTTTCTGAAGGAGGCACGAATAAAGAGTTTGGATTGGGAGCGGCTTCCTTTTATCCCACAAGCAAACGTGCCGTCAGCCAAATAACCAATCCGATGGCAGAAAAGACAAGCAAGATCATCGCGATGAGGATCAGGAGGGGCCACCATCCGCCGTTTTTCACCTTTTCGTCGCCATGCTCGGCGACATGGGCCTCGATCAGTTCTTGGTTTCTGCGGTTGGACTTGAACCAAAATGAAAAGAGGTCACCAAGGAAGGGGATCGCTCCGACAAGCGCATTGAGTGTCCAATTGGAAATCATGCGGAGGTAAACGTTTTTAGGGATTCCCTTTTTTATGCCCGCCACCAACAAGGCGGCTCCGGCTGCTGAAGTGGCAAAGTCGCCGAAGCCGGGAATCAGGCCAATCAAGGGGTCCAGCCCAATTCGTTTTTGAGTTCCCGGAATGGGAATGAGATCATCCAGAATGAAGGCCACTTTCCCGGAAAGAGCGGATTTCTTTCCGGCCGGATCGAGGGGTGGAGGTTGGGACACAGCGAACCATAGACGATTTTATTCTCCTCCGATAGAGGCGAACTTGGTCACTCAAGTGCCTTCATTGTCTTAAGGTCGAGTTTACGTGCGAAAGCGAGAATGTCTTTGGCTTCGCAGTCATTGTCACCTTCAAGTTCGAGGAGCACTTCGCTCTCAATTCCAATGAGAATTTTGCGTTCGCTGTCCACGAGAGCTGCTTCGCCATCGATGGTGTGGACTTTCTTGCCGGTAAACTTCAAGGCGTCCCGGTTGGAGAGAATTTTAAGCCACTTGTCGACCATGGGTGAGTCTTTCACGAGCTTGGCGGTGATGCTTTTTTCCTCGAGCTTGTAGGTTCGCTTCACGGAAATCCCTCCGCCGATGGCAGCGAGATCCTCGCGTTCCAATTCTCCGGCTTTCCAGTCGCCAAGCTCATCGGGCAGGACGGCACCAACCTTCGCTGCTTTCCTTTCATCGATGGCTTTCAGGACTTCCTGAAGCTTCGCGGTGACGGCCTCAAGATCTTCCTTTTGATAGGCGCTAAAAGCCTCGCGCAAACCCTGCTCGATGGGATCTTTTTTTGCTTTTTCGTCTTTCGCTGCAACAGGGAGTGCAATGAATCCGATGACGAGCAGGAAAGTTTGGAGGATTTTCATATCAATCGGATTACGCTCCTGCGGAAGAAATGGTTACCGTCATGCTAGCGGATTTCGCTCTTCTCCCAAATGCCGTTTTTATTGAGATCACGCCGTTTAAAATGCCGCAGGATTTCGGGGACTTTCCTGCCCGTGCGGCTTGCGATAAATTCCTCGAGGGTGACTTTGCCGTCTTTATTTTTGTCGCGGGCCTGAAAAATTTTATCGTCCGGAATGGCGGAGGCCTTCTTTGGCTGTGGTCGTGGTTGCATTTTGCCATCGAGGTAGTGATCGAAATACCGATTCCCTTGCAGCGTGATACCTGATCCGAAGTCGGAGGATTCGGGGAGCGATGCCTCCCAGGTGTCGAGGAGGGCTGCCAATTTCGCGGCGATTTGTGGCCTTTCTTTGATGAGGTTTTTCTTTTCTTCTTTGTCGGTTGCGAGGTCGAAGAGGTAGGCGCGCGAGCCGAGGCGGAGGAGCTTCCAGTCGCCCTGGCGCACGACCGCTTGGCCGACCCAGCGCCAGTAGAGTGCGGAATGTGCGTCAGAATCGGACTCGCCTTTGAGTTGAGGGAGGATGTTGCGTCCGTCGAGATCAGGGACTTTCAGGCCTGCAAGTTCGAGCGCGGTGACGGTGGCGTCGAGCGCGATAACCGGGCGTTTGTAGACTTGCCCGGCCGGGATGGTGCCGGGCCAGGAGACGAGAAAGGGAACTCGAATGCCGCCTTCGGTGAGCATTCCTTTTTCACCATTGAGTGGTTCGTTGAGCGAGCCATCCCATCCGGGGCCTCCTCCCGGGGCGTCGATCTTGTGAATTTTGAGGGGAGCTCCGTTGTCGCCGATGTAAAAGATGATTGTTTTTTGAGTGAGCTTGAAATTGGCGAGCTCAGCCGTGATCGCTCCGACCCCGTCATCCATCGCAGCAATCATGGCAAGCGCCTGACGTCGTCGTTCGGGCATCTCGCCGGGAAAGCGAGCGAGGTGCTTCTTGGGCGCATCGAGCGGGACGTGTGGTGCCCGGTAAGCCAGGTAGAGGAAGAAGGGCTTGTCCTTTTGTGCGCGAATGAAGCTGAGGGCGTGGGCGGAACAGTCATCAAGGTGATACTCTTTGTGAGGCTTGATCTTAGGTTTCGATTTTTCTCCGTTTAGGTCAAAGTTGCCCCAGCAGGGTCGGTTGGCGTTCTTGTTGTAAAAGAAGTCGAATCCATGGCTTCCGATTTCATTACCAGGGCCGAGGTGCCATTTGCCAATCTGACCGGTGACGTAACCGGCTTTCTTGAGGTGTTCAGCGACCGTGAGTTCTTTGTTGAAAGTGGTCAGGTCGGAACCGTTTGCGGGAACATTGATGCGGTTTTGATACTTGCCGGTCATGAGTCCGGCGCGGGAGGGGACACACTGGGGAGCGGAGGAGTAGCCATCAGTGCAGCGGACCCCGGAGGCGGCGAGGGCATCAAGGTGGGGAGTTTTCAGATCCTTGTGAATTCCGGCGGGACCGACATCGGGCCAGCCGTGGTCATCGGTGTAAATGAGGATGATATTGGGCTTGTCAGCAGCTGCCAGCAGGTTGGCAACGGATGTCAGAAACAAGGCAAACAAGAAAGGTTTCATGTTGAGGGCCGACGCTAAGAAGAGGGCAGGGAGGGTGAAAGGTAATTCTACCAGTTCCAGAATTTTCCGGAGTCGATGTTCCAAATGAGGTGGGCTTCTGTGAGCGAAGGAATCCTGCGCGGGCGCACGATTCGAAAACCAATTTCGATGACGCTCGAATTATACCAGATCGACCGGGGGGCCTGAGGGTCGCTGTCATTCCATCTGGGGCTGGCTGGCAGTCGTGCGGCGGATCGCAACTGGTGAGGATCGCTGTCAAAGTGGCCGCCTCGAACTACGCCACGATGGAGTTTGGCTGCGAATGAGATGGGATTTTTGACGACGTGTTTTGAAGCGCGGTAGCGTCGATGGGAGTCGAGGGTCCACTCGGCGACGTTTCCGTGCATGTCGTAAAGACCCCAAGGGTTTGGTTTGAGAAGCCCGACCTGGCGGGGAATGTACTCGTCGTTTTCTTCGTGAAAATACCATGCAAATTTCCGGAGGTCATTCTCCCGGTCGTCGAATGAGTATCGTGAACTCGTTCCGGCCCGGCAGGCGTATTCCCATTCGGCTTCGGTGGGGAGGCGATAATAGTGTCCGGTTTGCGCAGTGAGCCACTGGCAAAATTTCAGGGCGCTGTGGCGGGTCATTCCAACCGCGGGCTTCTTCAAGCTGGTCGAGGCTGCTTCTGATGAACGGGCTGTTACCGGGCCGGCTTGCTCTGGAGAATAGGGTGCCGAGGGACTGCTGATCATGTCGACGGGTTCGAGGTTCTCGAGCTGGTCGCGGTGTTCTTCGGGGAACCCAAATTCGTCCCGCAGGATGTATCTGCCGTCCTTGCGAAATTGATTGATGAAAGCCTGATACATTAACCAAGTGGTCTCGGTGGAGGCCATCCAAAATGAGTCGACGTGGACGGGGTGGGCGGGATGTTCGTCGGATTGAGGATCCGGTTCCTCATGGGAGGATCCCATCAAAAATTGACCTCCTTGGATCGGGATCATCTCGAAGGTCGCGTTGCCGGCGAGAGGCATCGTTTCGGTGTATTTTAGGAATCGGGGATTTTCACTGTGGTCGATAAGTCGGTAAATTTTTTCGCTCACCTCACGGAATCTTTGAGGCGGATCCGGAAGAGTGCCCTCAACTACGGTGAAGGAGAAGAGGTGCTCCTCTGCTTGCTCTTCGGGTTTTTCGCAACAGGAGTCCAAGAGGAGAAAAACAAGTAATACTGAGCGCTTCATTCAAAACAGGGACGGGCTGAAGTCCATTGAGCTATCATCAAAATAAGAAAAGCCCGATGCCGGGGCATCGGGCGTGAAAAGGAGTAAGAGCGCTAACGTGTGCGTCTCCTAGGCGCGTTTCACGTCGACCCACTGTCCGGTTCTGGCGGACTCGAGGACGGCGTCGCAAACGTATTGTGTGCCGAGGGCGTTTCGAAAATCGGGAAAGGCCTTGGTGGCACTCGGATCATCGAGGTGCTTCATGAACTCGACAGCACCGTGAACGAAGGAATGTTCGTAACCAAGGCAAAGGCCGGGGACCCACCAGTTTCCGGTGTAAGGGTGGTCGCCATCGGAGACGTGGATGCTGGACCAGCCACGGGTTTCACCGGGGACGTCATGATCGAAGTACGAGAGCCGGTTGAGATCGTGGAGGTCCCAGGAGATTGATTTGTCATGACCATTGATTTCAAAAGTCTTGAGTGCCTTGTGACCGCGGGCGTAGCGGGTGGATTCGAAGATGGCGGTGGAGCCGTTTTCGAAACGGGCGAGGAAGGCGCAGGCGTCGTCGATGGTGACGGGGTGCCTCTCGCCGGTTTCCTGGTGAATGCGTTCCTTGATGAAGGTTTCGGTCATGGCGGAGACGCTGACGATGTCGCCATTGATCCAGCGGGCGCAGTCAATGTTGTGGGCGAGGAGGTCACCGGTGACACCGGAGCCGGCTGCCGCTGCGTCGAGTCGCCAGAGAGCTTCTCCGCCTTGCGGGAGTTCCTCGGACATGGTCCAGTCCTGAAGGAAGTTGGCGCGGTAGTGATAGATGCGCCCGAGGTCACCACGGTCTACGATTTGCTTGGCGAGGGTGACAGCGGGGAGGAAGCGGTAGTTGTACCAAACGAGGTTTGGGAGTCCGGCGGCTTCGATGGCTTCGACCATCTTGAGGCCTTGTTCGCCGTTGAGGGCGAGGGGCTTCTCGCAAAGGATCATCTTGCCGTTCTCAATCGCGGCCATCGCGATGTCGTAGTGGGAGTTGTTGGGCGTGCAGATGTCGATGGCGTCGACATCGTCGCGTTTGACCAACTCCCGCCAATCGGTCTCGGTATCGGCGTAGCCCCACTTTTCAGCGAAGGCTTTCACCTTGTCCTCGGAGCGGCCGCAGATGACCTGCTTGACGGGAACGTGGTCGGTTTCGAAAAAGTGCTCAAGTTGGGAGTAGGCATTCGAATGGGTGCGCCCCATGAATCCGTAGCCAACGACGCCAATGCGGACAGGTTTTTTGCTCATCTGTGTGACAGATTAGAAAAGGGAACGGCGGGGGCAAGGCAGAAGCGTTCTATTCTGCCTTGAGAGGAGGGATTTCTATTTTTCGGCCAATGGCGTCGATGCGTTCCGACAGGAAGGGCATTTGAAATTTCGAGCCATCTTTTCCCTTAAAGGTGAAGGCATGGGTGTTTTGTTCATAGGATTGCCGGGTGATGTTGAAGGTGGCGTGGGAGAGGAGTTCGCCGAGACCGAGATCAGCGGCGTTTCCAGTTTCGAGAAAGAGCGCTTGAGCTTCATCAGTCGGGAGATCACCAGTGAATGACACGGCTTTGATTTCTCTTCCGAAGCCTCGTTCGAAGGAGACGACAAGAAACTGAATGTCGGAAGTGCTGCCAATGCTGGCTCCGCTTTTTTGAAGGAGTCCAAGGCCGCCGGGTGGAACGAGCATTCCCAGGTTCGGAGTGGAGTCGTCGGGAAAGCGAATTCGGGTTTGATAGGGGGTGTCGGAGATGGCTTTGCTGACGAGACCGTCAATTTTGACGATATTTTTTGCGCCGGTTCTTAGGATGAGTGTTGATGACGAAGGGAGAAAGGAAACTGGGTCGTTCTCTTTGATCACTCCGAGCCCCAGAAGAAGTTGTCTGATATCAGGCCGCGAATAAAAGGGGTCTTCGAAAGGGTCGATCGGGATTCCTAGTTCGGTGAGGTCAGGGAGAAATGAGGGAAAGTCGGGAGGCACCGTCCATCGTCGCTGGGAGGGTGGGCCATCCTCCACTTCGGTGAAGGTGAGTTGATCGTTCTCGATCTCCAAAGTCATCCCGGCCATGGCGGCGATGAACTTACAGTTCGAGATGAAATTGCCACCCAATTTGAGATAGAAGATGGGGTCGGGCTCCCCGTGAATGGTGTAGTGAAATTGAATCGGGCCCTCGGCGGTTTCGCGACAGATGTTTCGGTAGTGGGAAAGCAGGGTGTTCATTGCTTCTTCCATGGAGACCTGGGATAAGTCGGTGGGCGGAAGAAAGAAGGTATCAAGATCCTCGGTGGCATGACTCGTTGGCTGGTCCTGAGTTGATGATCTTTGCCTACCTTGGCGGGATAACCTGGTGGAGGGATTTTTGCCCGGGGGGGTGATTGTTCTAAGGCTGGAGCCAGTGATTGATGCTTCGACTTGTCGCGAGTGATGAATTGCGAACGGGATCAGAGCGAGAAGGGCGAGGGCAGCAAGGATGAGCCAGGTCCTGCGACGGCGATGGGATCTTTGGGGCATTTTCAGAGTAGGTGTGACCCTGATCTTGAATTCTGTGAGGCGAATTGGGAAGACTGGAAATCTGGGATCTCTTCCGTTTAGACCATCTGCCAAAAGTCCTTACGTGAAAACGGGGATTGTGGTGTCGAGAGGATCAGCCGCTGCGCGGGAGGGCTGACAGACTTCCGGCCCGTGGGAGCCGATTGCGGCGTTGCTCGTCAGTTGCGTATGTTCATATGCCCCTTCCTCGCGCCTTGCACTCAATTCCCACAGTGTCGGGCTTTTCCCGCAATCACTTCTGGCAAATGGTCTAAGGCCGAAGGTAAAGCCTATTGGCGTGGCACCGCTGTAACAAAAGGGCTTCTTTTGAGAATCACTTTTGTTTGAGGAAGGTGGTGCAAAGAGTTCCGGCGATGAGGGTGGTGAGGACGCCAATGACGGGAGCCATTTGTGCGTGGAGAATTGAGGTTGAAGTGACCGAGATGATGGCAATGACCCCGGCAAGAGTGGCAAAGACGGCGGAGCGGTTGGTGGCAAATTTGTTGATCATTCCGAGGAGGAAAAGTCCGGTCATGGCTCCACCGATGATTCCGGAAAGGGTCCACCAGATATCGAGGGCGCTATTGGTGACCTTAACGAGGTAAAGGCTGAGCGAGGTGCCGAGGATACCCCAGAGAATGGTGCCGAGGTAGAGGGATCTCATGGCCGATTTTCCGGTGGCTTCCGGGTTGAAGAAACGCTTGTAAAAATCATTCATGATGAGAGTGGCGGATGAGTTCAAGCTCGTGGAGACGGTGCTCATGGCGGCGGCGAAGATGGCGGCGATGAGGAGTCCGGTGAGGCCGGGAGGGAGGTGGGTGGATATGAAATGGGGGAAGACGCGGTCGCCGACGTCGGCGAGGGAGAGATCCATTGCAATTTCATTAGCGGCTTCGTTGGCGTCGGAAGTGATGCCCTTTTGCGAAATTTTTTGTTGAGCTGCGATCAGTTTGACCTCATCGAGTTGCCCCGGAGCTTCGATGACACCAGGGTCATCAGCGAGCGTTTGGTTGGCTCCGTAGTAGGAGAAAAGGGTGGTGCCGATGAGGAAAAAGAGGGCGCTGACGGGAATGTAAAGGAGACTGCCCATCCAGACCGAGCGGCGTGCTTCGGCGTCGGATTTGGAGGCGATGTAGCGCTGGATGTAGGATTGATCGATGCCGAAGTTGCGGAGGTTATCAACGAGACCGAATAGGAAGATGACCCAGAAGGTGGTGGAGGCGAATTCGGTGAGGGAGAAGGATCCAAGGGAGAATTTGTCGTTGGCTACTGCCGTTTCGATGACACCGGAGGGGCCACCGGGGGCGCCATTGAGGAGGACGATGAGGCAGATGAGCGCGCCTCCAAGGAGGACGAGGGCCTGGATCGCATCGGTCCAGATGACGGCGGGGAGTCCGCCGGCGAGGGAGTAGATGGTGACGCAGAGCCCGGTGACGAGGAGGACGGCGTAGATGTCCCATCCAAAAATGATCTGCATGGGGAGGGCCATGAGATAGAGAACCACCGCGATGCGGGAGATGTGGAAGAGGAGGTAAAAGGAGCTGGCGAAGATGCGGGCCCAGGGACCAAAGCGCTCCTCGAGAAGTTGGTAGGCTGAGACGGCTCCGCTTTTCCGGTAGTAGGGGAGGAAGTATTTCACCGCGATGATCGCGACAAAGGGGATGGAGAGAGAGAAGGCGAAGGCGTTCCAGTTGCCCGCGAAGGATTTACCGGGGAGGGCGAGGTAGCTGATGGAGCTGACGTAAGTGGCTAGGATAGAGAGGCCGCAGACCCAGCCGGGGATTGAGCGGTTACCGGCGGTGTAACCTTCCACCGAGCGGGTGCGTCGGTAGAAGTAGAAGCCCATGGCCATGGTTCCTCCGAAGTAGAGGATCAGGATGATCCAATCGGCGGGGTGCAGGGCAGGCATGGGCGCTATGATCTATGACGCGTGGTTTGGGCCGGCACTGGACGTGACGCCAGCTTGCCTCACTGGGCGTCGCGGACTTTGAGCATGGTGTCGAGGATGGTGTTCCAGGTTCCCTGCTCTTCGAGGAGTTCATTGGAGAACATGCAGCCGTCCCAGCAGATGTGCTCGATCTTGCGGTCGGCGTGGTCTTTGAGCCACTCGGAGGAGCAAGCGACGATATCGAGTTTGCCGTTTGGATCATCGGCAGGGCAATGGCGGCCGGTTTTGTCGTGAGCGCCGGTGCCGTGGACGGTGCCGTCGTTTTGGGCGACGTGGAAGTCGATGGTCCAGGGGCGGAGCTTGTCGACCATGGGGCGATAGGCGGCCCAAAATTCTTCCTCGGTGTGGTCTGGTTTGACGAGGGCGTGCTCGGGGGCGTTGTAGCCGAGGAGGTAAAGATAGGTGTGGGCGAGGTCGGATTGGAATCCAACTGTTTCAGGCATGCCGATGGCTTCGAGGAGATCGAGGGTGTCTTTCCAGGAATGAATGCCACCCCAGCAGATTTCGCCTTCCATGGCGAGGCGCTCTCCGTTGTCGGCAGCGACCTTTGCAGCGCGTTTGATGGTGTCGGCAGCCAGGGCGGTGTTGGCGGCGGGGTCCTTGGCCCAGTCCTCCACTCCTCCGGCGGTGTCTATGCGGATGGCTCCGTATTCGCGGACGCCGTGCGCTTTAAAGATGTTGGCGACGCGACAGGCTTTTTCGACCGCGAGGACGAAGTTGTCCCGGTCGGTTTGCGAGCCGAAGGCGGAGCCGCCGACGGTGCCTTCCCAGACGGGTGCGACAAGGGTGCCGACTTTGAGGTCTTTGGAGGCGATGAGGTCGGCGATTTTTTTCAACTCATCCTCGGAGGCATCGGGATCGGTGTGGGGGTGAAAGAGAAAGTAGTCGATGCCGTCGAATTTCTGCCCGTTGACTTCGGCAGTGGTGGTGAGTTCGAGCATGCGCTCGAGAGAAATGGGCGGGTGGTCGGTGCCTTCTTCTTTTCCGACGAGACCGGGCCACATGGCGTTGTGAACTTTGAGTGAACTCATACGGGCCATAGTGAAGGTTGAAGAGTAAGGAGTGAAGTTTGAAATTCAGCCAGTGATTATTGCGGGATTTCCCGGTCGCCGTGGTGCTGAAGCTGTTCTCGTCTTAGCTTCGACAAGCGGCACCCGGCATAGATCCAACTCGCAACGAGAGTCAGGCCGATGATGATTATGAGAATGGCAACGGGCGTGGTAATCCTTTCGAAGCCATTTGTGGCAAGCGAGAAGATGGCGATGATGGGAAGGGTGGCGGGGAGGGTGTTGATGGGAATGGCAGTGAAGGTGTAGATTCTCTGCCACTTCATGGTCTCGCGATTTACTGGCGTGATCTGAGTTTCGGCTTCTTCTGCTGGTGGGGCGTAACGGGGATCGCTCATGATCTTCTTCGGAAGCCTGCGATAAGAGTTGAGATTAACGCAAGTAGGCCGGATGCGATAACGACCAACCCAACTGCGGCACCGATCCATAATGATGAATAGCTCAATTGTTCGGCCTCTTCGATGGAGGTGGCATTCCTATATTTGATCGTGATGATTTTACTCCAAATCCTTCCTCCAATTAGGGTGCTGATAAAGACAAGGCCGGATATGTTTCTAGTTTTTCGCCAGTTTGATTTTTTACTGGTCTGGGCGGCCTGAGAGTTTGGTGGTTCATACGGATCCTCGCTCATCGCAGTCGAAATGGCACGGGCAGGGTGTAACTGTAGCTGATGGCTTCGCCGAGGGCGTTGCGGGCGGGTTTAAAACGCCAGCGACGGATGGCGGCGAGGGCGGCGTTGTCGAGAAGGGAGTGTCCGCTGGATTTGGCGACGCGAACGGAGGTGACGGTTCCGGAGGTTCCGACGGTAAAGGAAAGGGTGACGGTGCCTTGCTGGCCGGCGCGGCGGGCGGCGGAGGGGTATTTGGGTTTGGGTTGGTTGATGCCGGAGGGTTTGCTGACGATTCGTTTTTTTGCCGCGGCGCGGGCGGCTGCTGCTTTGCGGCGCGCGGCTTCGACTTTTTGGGCGGCGAGCTTTTGTCTGCGCTTTTCTTCGAGCTGTTTGCGGGCGAGTTCGCGTTGCCGTGCCAGTTCGCGTTCGCGTGCGGCCTGGGCTTCTTGTTCCTTTTTCAGGATGGCGGGATCAATTTTTGGAGGCTCGGGTTTTGGCGGAGGCGTGGGCTCGACCTCCGGAGGGGCGGGTTCCGGTTCGGCTTGGGCAATGGGCTCCGGCTCGGGCATGTGCTCCGGTTCGGGGTTGGGAGCCGGCGGGTCCGGGGTCACGAGAGGTTCGGGAGCAGGCTTTGGCGCTGGTTCCTGAAATTCGACGAAGCTGAGGTCGATGAAGGCAGTTTGTTCCGGTGGGGTGTCGGGTAGCTCGATGGTGATTTTCCCCCACTTCAGGGCGCCCGCAAAGAGCGCCGCCGTGAAGACGGCGACGAAGATCCAGGTCAGGGGCTGACTACTTCGTGAGTTCATTCTGCTTGTCGTAAGCGAGATTGATAATACCGCTTTCCCGCGCAATTTCCATCACGGGAAAGATGATTTCGGCTTGGGCGGCTTTGTCGACCCGGAGGATGAGGGCGTCAATCCCGCTGTGTTGGATGGCGTCGCGGAGTTTGCTGTCGAGGTCTTCTTTGGCGATTTCCGCTCCTTCGAGAAGGATGGTGTTCTCAGCCGTGATGACGAGGGTGAGGTGTTGGTCGTCGGGGTTGGCGGTGGCGGATTCCATGGGCCCGGCGGGGAGCTCGACGCGGCGGTCGGGCTTGATGAACTGGCTGCTCACCATGAGAAAGATGAGGAGTTGGAAAACGACGTCGATAAGCGGGGTCATGTCAATCCCGGCATCAATGCGGCGTTTTCTGGTGATGAGCATTTTTTAAGGCTTCGGGATGAAGGTTTAGGACCTGGAAAAAAATCGTTCACGAAGGTGTGAGGTCAGTTCGTTGAGGTCGTGCACAAGCCTGTCGACGCGGGCTTCGAAGATCCTGGTCATCGCCATGGCGGGGATGGCGACGAGGAGGCCGGCGACGGTGGTGAGAAGACCGGTCCAGATGCCGTCGGCGAAGTCGGCAGGAGTGACGGTTTCGCCAAGTTTGGCGATTTTTGAGAAGGCGATGACCATACCCCAGACAGTGCCGAGCAGTCCGATGAGAGGAGAGATGGCAGCGATGAGAGCGAGAATACGGAGGCCGCGTTCGTGTTGGCGAATGACGCGGGAGGCTTCGCGCTCGGTGACGTTGAGAGTGTGCTCTTCGCCATCGGAAGTGGCGTTCACAAAGACCGATCCGACTTGGGTGAGAGGGTTGGACGAGGAGGTGACGCCCTGTTGCAAGTCTCTGATGCTGCGTGAGAGCCGATATTGCCGAAGTGTGTAGTAGATCAGGCGTTCCAGAACGATGAGGACCGTGATGAAAGCGAGAATGAGGAGGGGCCACATGAAGCCACCGCCTTTTTCGAAGAGTTCGGGAAGGGAGAATTCTATCGAGAGGATCATGTTGAACGGGAGTGAATTATTCGGCTTTCAATTTTTCGACATAGGCGTCGATGGCGCGGCCAATCCGAACGCGGTAGTAGGCGTTTTCCACAAAATCTTCGACAAGAATTCGGGAGACGAGGGCCTGTCCTTTTGAACCTTCCAATTTCCCGTTGAGCACCTCGGCGAGGTATTCCTGCTTCTTGGCCGGGGGAGCTTGCTGGCGAAATGATCTGACGAGGTTCTCGATGAAAGCATTGCGTGATTCAGGAGTTGTGAGGATTTCGGCTGCACCGATTTGATTTCCGTCTTGCTTCAGTCGTTTGGCAGTCTTCGCCATGGCTTGATCGAGAAATTTGAAGAAGAACTCGTTGTTGATGAATCCTGATTTGTTGAGCGGCTCCTGGCTCAGGAAGTCGATGAATCGATCTTCGATGGACACCAGGTAGGTTCGCAGTGAATCAGCAAGCTTTTTGTCTCGGGAAGCTTCATTGATGAGGTTTTGCAGAACCTGCCTGGTGAATTTTTGGCTCATTCCGGAGGCGGTGAGGTTTTCACGCCGGGCGTTTTCCAAATCGAATTTGAATTTGGCGGAGATGGCTTCTTTGCCGGGGTTTGCCTTCCAGAATGTTCGCTTGAACGATCGTATCTGGTCTCCGGATGTGACCACTTGTGAGGTGATCACGCCGGTTTTGGCGTCGACGGTGACTGTGCCAAGTTCCCCGAGGTCCAGAACGACTTCGTTATCGGATTTGCTGACGAGTTTTTCCGCTTTTACCAAAAGTCCGGCTCCTCCGGTGGTGTATGAGATGCCCATGTTGACGCCTGTCTTGTCCAGGTAGGAGTCGGGTTTGATGCGCGCGGGGATTTTGTCTTCTTTTTCTCGTTCGATGATCTCAACGAGGTCGCTGAATCGGTTGCCCAAGGCGCCAAATCCCTCAAATACAACTTTTTGGTCGCCGGACTGAAGGAGATAGTTCCCGTCCGCGGTGGTCCATTGCTGGCCTTGCTGCATCACATTGCCCCTTTCGTCCTTGAGTTCTGAGATGAGATAGGACCACCCCGATTTGAAATCGACGCCCATCTCGATGGTGCCGGTTCGGCCAGTGCTCGTTTCGGCGGCGTAGGTGGCCTGGTATCCCTCGAGTTTGCCGTGTCGGGCGGCGAGCTCATCGAGAGTTTCACCCAACTCATCGGCCCGGGCGATTTGGCAGACAATGAGTGTGGAAATGATCGAGCGTTTCAAAAAGGACATGGACATGAAGTACCATGTCCCTCTGCGGGGGCGAGTCAAAAGAAGGTTCGAGGAATTTCCCGGTGATTCCCGCGGTGCCTTGGCCGGGGATGGGTTTGAAGGGCAGTTTAAGATTGCCTCATCTTCAAGGAATCTGTATTTGCGTCGGTAACTGTTATTTCTCCATGGAAGTATTGCTTGAGCGTCCGGTCCTTGTCCTTAATCGGCTCTGGCAGCCGGTGCACACTTGCTCGGTAAAGCGGGCGTTGAAACTTCTCTGCCTCGGTCATGCCCAGGTGGTACAGACGGAGGGGGAGTGTCGATATCAAACCCATGACATCGGGTCCTGGGTCGAGTATTCAGGCGGGGAAAGGGAGTCGGCGGCTGCCGAATTGGTGCATTCGGTCAAGGTGGCCCTGCGGGTTCCCAAGATTATTGTTTTGGCTCTTTATGATCGCATTCCGCGAAAGGAAGTGAAGTTCACGCGGCAGAATGTCTTCCTTCGGGACAAGCACACCTGCCAGTATTGCACCGAGATTTTTCCCGAGGCGAAGTTGAATCTCGATCACGTTGTTCCCCGGGACAAGGGCGGGAAAACAACCTGGGAGAATATCGTGACTTCTTGTATTCCGTGCAACACCCGCAAGGCGAACCGTTTGCCGTGCGAAATTGGCATGCGACTTCTCAATGAGCCGCGCGCGCCGAAATGGCGGCCGCTTTTTGGCTTTCGAAAGCAGGCGAGCGAGCAGGTTTGGCAGGAATTTATTTCGCCGGACCGGAAGAATGTCAGCCTTGGCGCGTAATCGCTGGTCCTTCCGGGTATTGTCTGGTATTTTGCCTTTGTGAACTTTCCGAATGAGGCAGGCGGGGTGATCCTGTGGTTACAGGTCGTTCTCGGTTTTGTGGGCCTGTTGGTCATGGTGGAGCGCATGGTGTTTTTCCAGCATGCCCGCACCAAGGTGGCTGATTTGCTTTTAGGAGTCACGAATCATGTCCGCAAGAAGGCTTATGCAGAGGCTCTGCACGAGGCCTCGCGCGCCCGGGGGCCGGAGGCGAGGGTGATTCATTCGGTTTTGATGCGCCACCATCTGGACCGGACCAATTTGCGTGAAATTGCGCAGGAGGCGGGGCAGTTGGAAGTTCCACGGATCGAGCGCTACCTGCGGGTGCTTCTCGGAGTTGCGATGCTGGCTCCCATGCTGGGAATGTTCGGAACGGTTCTTGGCTTGATTGAAGTTTTCATGAAGGTGGGTGCGGCTGATTCGGCGGTGGCCCAGGCTGCCCTGGCAAGTGGAATGTTCCAAAGCCTGGTCTCGACTGCGGTCGGGCTGGCGCTCGCGATTCCTTCCTATCTTGTCTATCTCTACCTTTACGGAAAGGCCCAGCGAATGCTGCACCGTCTTGAGAGAGCTGGAATTGAGACTGTGAACATCGTGTGCGACAGCCGCGAACATGACCGTATCGTTTCTTTTCGGGATAGCGTGGAGCGCCAGGCCCAGAACCCGGAACCGAAGTCCAAAAACTCCTCGATGAGATCAAAAATGTCCGACAAGAAGGACTCCTGAACGATGAAGCTCAAGATGTCATTGCCCGAGCGTCCCGGATGGATTTTCGTGATTCCAGGCTTCGATTTCATTGCGCTGTTACTCGCTCTGGTGATGCTCACGGGGGTGGTTGCGAAAGAAAGTTATGTCGAGATCAAGCTCCCGCGCTCGGAATTTCGGGGAGAGCGTTTGGGTGATGAGAATCCGGTGGTGGTGATGTTGAAGAGCACGACTGCCGGGCCGGTTTATTATGTGGAAGGGGTCGAGGTGCCCGAGGACTCTCTTGGGAACGTTGTGTTCGAGTCCGCCGAGAAGCTGGGAACCAAGGTGGTAGCGCTCAAAGTGGATTCCGGAGCGACGATGGCGGAGCGTCAGGTCTTGATCGATTCGATTGGCAGGCTCAACGGGATCCGTATTTTTGAGGGCTATGAGCGGGTGGATGATTCCAACAAGTTGCCCTGAGAGATGTTTTGGCGTCATCGGAAAGTTCTTCGTGACCGGGCTGCCGGAATGGTTTTCGATTGGCGCCGGGGACATGGTTCTTCCTACCGCTTGTTGATCGCCTTTGTAGTTTCGGGTGCTTTTTGGGGAGGGATTTATCGGTTTGTGCAGGTGCGTGAAGTCCAACCGGTGGAGCTGGCGCAGAATGAAATTGATGTCGCGATGGTGGATCTTGAGGCTGATGAGTATCGTGGATTGGCCGAGGTCGTCGATCGGAAAACACTTTTTCAGCAGCGTTGGAATGTCAGCAATTCCAATGTCATTGATCAGGTGGTCGCGGAGATCCTCGCCGCAACCACTCCGCGCGTCTATGAGCCGACCTTGCGTCAGATCTCACTTCCGGAGCCGGAGGTGAAGTTGGCAAATCTGCCTGGGATGGGGCCGGATGCGCTGCCCGAACCGGATGCAGTGGCATCGGTAACGTATGCGAGCGAAGAGCCGAATTGGTGGATCAAGGTCAAGGTGGTCGACGGTCCGGCGGGCCTGAAGTCCTTGGATTTTCCCTTCGAGTGGTCCCAGGATCCAAATTTAATGAGCGAGGGAGAAATTTGGTCCATCGTCCTGACTGCGGATTGGCGCGGACGTGTCGTCGCGGTTGAGGCTTGGTGGGAGAAGGCCAATGATGTCCGGACCGGTCCCATTTTAAACAGACTTCGAAGCGAAAGGATCGAGCCGTTGCCTAAAATGGGACCATTGCGGGTCTGGAGGCTTGAAGCGGAGCTTGTCAACCGACCTGCCAACCAATGATTATTTCATTTTCTGATCTTCTCGTGGTGATCGTCATGCTTGCGTTCGTTTGGATCGCGGTGGATTGGGCGTTTTCCTTTATTGCCGAGCGACGGGAGGAGCGCCGTCTCCGCTCTTCGACGAGGGAATGTCACCTTTGCGGCAAGCGTTATTCTGAAGAAAAGCGGGTGAAGCTCTCCACCTGTCCCAAGTGTTCTGCACGCAATGTCCGGGGTGGCCACCGCAAGTTGGGGTGAATCCTGTCAATTACAGGCCTTGCTTTTCAAAAGAACACGGGCTAACCACAACGAAACCTTCTAGCAGCAATGGAAAACCGACGCGTCGTAGTGACAGGGATCGGGGCCGTGAGCCCCTTGGGAAATGATGCCAACTCAACTTGGGAAAGCATGAAAGCCGGGCGGAGTGGGATCAGCCTGATCGAGTCCATGGATACCAGCGAGTATCCGGTGAAGATCGGGGGTGAGGTGCGTGATTTTGATCACACCCGGTATTTTAGCAATCCCAAGGATGCCCGTCGTATGGACCGCTATGCCCACCTTTCCATCGCGGCAGCCCAGATGGCTCTCACCGAGTCGGGTCTTGTCGAGGGGGAGCTCGATCGCGACCGGGTGGGCGTGATGCTGGGAAGTGGAATCGGGGGACTCGGAACGCTCGAGGCCAATCACACCGCGCTCATGAAACGCAGCCCAAGCCGCGTGTCGCCCTTCACCATTCCGATGATGATTTCCAATATCGCCAGCGGGGTCTTCTCGATGGAGCACGGATTTGGCGGCCCCAATATGGCGATTGTGACGGCCTGTGCGACCGCAAACCACAGTATCGGAGAGGCCTGGAGAATGATCAAATTTGGTGATGCCGATGCTTTCGTGGCAGGAGGGTCTGAAGCAGCCATCCTCCCAATGGGTCTGGCTGGCTTTGGCAACATGAAGGCTCTCAGTACCCGAAATGACGATCCGACCGCGGCATCACGTCCGTTTGACACCGGCCGTGATGGATTTGTCATGGGCGAGGGTGCCGGAGTGGTGGTGATCGAGGAACTTGAGCATGCCAAGAAACGCGGTGCGACCATTCTCGCCGAGCTCACCGGATATGGCCTCAGCGCCGATGCCTATCACCTGACTTCGCCTCATCCCGAGGGTCTGGGCGCGGCCCGTTGCATGGACATGGCCCTGAAGCACGCCGGGCTCAATCCGGAAGATGTGCAATACGTGAACGCCCACGGCACCTCGACCCCACAGGGAGATATTTGTGAAACCAAGGCGATCAAGAAGTCCTTCGGAAACTGGAGCAAGGAAGGGCTCGTTGTCAGTTCGACCAAGTCGATGACCGGTCACCTCCTCGGAGCTGCCGGTGGGGTGGAGATTCTGGCCTGCATCAATGCCATCCGTGACGGGGTGATTCCGCCAACCATTAACCTGGAGGATCAAGATCCCGAGTGCGATCTCGACTACTGCGCCAATACCGCGCGTGAAGTTGAAATCAAGGCCGCTTTGAGCAACTCCTTCGGCTTCGGCGGGCACAATGCCTCCTTGCTGGTAGAGAAGTTTTAAGCGGTGACCCCGGAACAAGATATTGTCGATCGCCTTCTTAAGGCGGGTTGCGGCGATTTCGTGGTTTGCGGAGGTGCCCGGAATGCCGGTCTGGTTGCTTTGCTGGAGGCGGCGGAGGGCTTGCAGGTCTGGAAGCACTTCGAAGAGCGCGGGGCGGCTTTTTTTGCGATGGGACGTGCCAAGGATACCGGGCGGCCTTGTGCAGTTGTGACCACGAGCGGCACGGCGGTGGCCGAGTGTCTGCCGGCGGTGATCGAGGCTCACTATAGTTGTCTTCCGTTGGTGGTGTTGTCCGCGGACCGCCCCGAGACATTCCGAGGATCGGGGGCTCCGCAGGTGATTGATCAGGAAGGGATTTTTGGAAACCATGCGGTGAGATCTCTTGACGGATGGAACGGTCACGGGCCTCTTCATTTGAATGTCCCGCTTGAGGAGGAAGTCATTGATTGTCCGGATTGGCAGGCTGAGGTGGAAGGGTTCCTCCCGCAAAGGATTTCTTTTGAAGTACGAAGCTTACGCGACTTTCTTGACGACGGAGTCTTCAAGGGGATTGTTGCCATGGTGGGCGGGCTGGATCCTGAGGATCGGGAGGATGTTTTCTACTTCTTAAAAGATCTCGGGATTCCGGTAGTGGCGGATGTGAATAGCGGGATTCGGGAATTGCTTCAGGATCTTTTGGTTTCTGAAAAAACGTTTTCAGGGAATTTGCCCGGACGGGTTTTACGATTGGGTGAAGTTCCGGTGGGAAGACTCTGGCGTGACCTTGAGGCGAATCCCGCGACCTCGGTTCTTTCGATTTGCCGGAACGGCCTGCCGGGATTGGCGAGAAAATCGATGGTGATTCGTGGCGAGGTTGGCAGGGTGATTCGAGGATTGGGTGAGGCGGATTTTATTGGAGACATACGCGATGATTTTCCCAGAGGGCGGCCGATCTTTTCCCAGACTGACGAGAGACTGGAATCGTTTCCAGACAGCGAGCCGGGATTGGTGAATCTGCTCTCGGTGTATGCCACAACGGGAGAGAGTCTTTTTATAGGCAACAGTTTGCCGATTCGAGAGTGGAATGAGTATGGTCAGAGGGAGACGCCGTATGCGCGCGTTTTTGCGAACCGGGGTGCGAACGGGATTGACGGACAGCTATCAAGTTGGCTGGGAGCCACAGCGGAGACTCCGGATTCGTGGGGTGTGTTTGGTGATTTGACGGCTCTCTATGATTTGGCGGCCCCGGCTATGTTTCCTCAAGTGGAGTGCCAGGGGCGTGTTCTGGTCGTGATCAACAACGGAGGGGGGCAAATTTTCGAGCGTCTTCCGAGGTTGTCGCAACTCGCTGAGAATCAAAAAGATGCCATTGTGCAGTCACAGAATGTTGATTTGAGAGGCTGGGCCCAGATGTGGAATCTGGATTACTTGCGAATCGAGAGTCGCGAGGGCTTCGACGCACTCGAGGTCGGAGAAAGGACCCTGTTGGTAGAGCTGATCCCCGATTCCGGCGAGACCGCGCAATTTTATGCGGTGTGAACAGTCTTGCGCAAAGGGACACACTGAGTTACGCCGATACCCGACATGAGGAAGCCAATTATCGCCGCCAACTGGAAGCTCAACAAAGGACCGTCCGACACCGAAGACTTTATAAAGAGTTTTGAGAGCAGACTAGCTGATCTCCCGAAAGGGGTCGACATCGTGATTGCTCCGCCCTTTGTATCGCTGCCGAAAGCCACCGAATTGCTGGCTCACTCCAAGGTCCGGGTCTCCGCCCAGAACATGAGCGAGAAAGATAATGGAGCCTTCACGGGCGAGGTGAGCGCTTTCATGTTGAAAGAGATTTTTGTCAACTACGTCATTCTTGGGCACTCCGAGCGGCGGGCGATTTACGGTGAATCGGACGAGTTGATCAATGCCAAGATTTTGAAAGCCCACGAAGTTGAGCTGAAGCCGATTTTTTGCATCGGAGAAACCTTGCAAGAGCGCGAGGATGGCAAGTTGGAAGAGATTCTTCGTACTCAGATTACCGAAGGGATGAAGATTGTTTCCGAGAAGCAGGCACTCGATACGGTGATTGCCTACGAGCCTGTTTGGGCCATCGGAACCGGAGTGACTGCTTCGCCGAAGCAAGCGCAGGATGCCCACGAATTTGTTCGGTCGGTCCTGACCGATCTCTACGGGATCTCAATCTCGGAAAAAATTCGTATTCAATACGGAGGTTCGGTGAAGCCGGATAACGCCGCTGAACTTCTTGGTCAGAAAGACATCGATGGTGCTCTCGTTGGGGGTGCCAGTCTTGAGGCGGCAAGTTTCGCCGAGCTGATCAAGAATGGTGTGGTAGAATAGCCGCATCATGGAAAGAGCGGTTTTTGGAACCCGGACCGGCGAGGTGCTCGTCGGCCATGGACCGTTCACGGCATTGGCGGAGCCACCGGCGGGAGGGGTGACGTTCTACAAGAATGACTTCTCCCTCAGTGTCGAGAAACCCTGGCTTGTTCCCAACCGAATCGAAGTCCTGGAAAAACCACCTGTCAGGGGCGAATGCCGGATCCAGTGGGAGGAACCTGATCCCGGGGAATTTGCCGAGGTTTTCCGGGAAATTTCCTCCGCGATCGGGCATGGTATGATCGAGAAATCGGTTCCGGTTGTGACCGAAAGAGGAAAAGGGACCTGCTCGCCCGAGACACTTCTGGCGTCGCTGCTGCAGTTGCCGAAGACCGTGCGGCCTTATGGTTGGATTGGCGAAAATGGGGGTTTTTTGGGGGCTACCCCGGAGGTGTTGTTTCGCTATTTCGACGGTCGGATTTATACGATGGCGCTGGCAGGAACTGCGCGCCGCGATGAGCAACGGCTTTTCGCGGTCGATGACAAGGAGATTCGCGAACACGAATTTGTCGCGCAGACCTTGATTGCGAAGCTCTCCGATCTGGGAATGGTGATTCGTCGCGAAAGGGACATCCTTGATTTGGGGCGGCTCATTCATTTTCAAACTCTCATCAAGGTAGAGCTCTATCAGTATCAGGAAACAAAGACCTTGATCGAGCGCTTGCATCCGACCCCTGCTTTGGGCCCATTGCCCCGGACTCTGGAAACGATGGCGCAACTCACGGATTGGCGTGAGCGTCTGGGGTGTCCGGTTGAGTTCGGAGCGCCATTTGGGTTGTTACGTGATGGTGATTTTGAAGCCTTGGTCGCGATTCGAATGGTGGCCTGGAATGGCGAGGACTTTCTGCTCCCCAGCGGTTGCGGAGTGATTCAGGAAAGTCGACTGGTGAGTGAGTGGCGCGAGCTCGCTTTGAAGAGGAATGCGGTGCGTGGCTTGTTTTTTCCTTTGAAATGAAGATTCCGGAATTGCTGCAGTTGGCGGAGAAGCTCGATGAGTTTTCCCATTTGGTGGTTTGGGAAAAGAGCGAAGGTTTCGAGGTGGTGGCGGTTGTTGTCGAAGATTTTCAGGATGCCTTTCCCTTGCCGATGGGGGTGCAAGCAGCGGCGGCCGAACTCGGGATGCTTCTTGATACGACGACGGCAGCGAGGCTGAAAATTGAGGGGATGCCCGGGGACTTTTGGGAGGAGCTCGATGAAGTTGACTACGGAAATAATCTGAAAGTATCCAGACTTGGATTGCCTGGTCGAAAGTATCTGGAAATTTTTCATGCGGTGAATTCCGGGGCCGCTTTCGATCGTTCTTCATTGGTTGGTTTTGATTTCACCGAAGGGGAGCTTTTGAATATTGCCCGTTGGCTTCGTGAAGAATCCCTCTTTGACCATCGCCGTGGTGATCTTCTAATGGAGATTCTCACACATCTTCGGTGAAACACGGGGTTTCTTTACGGGGGATCCGGATTTTGTGCAATCCGAAGCAAGTGGTGACAAGACAGGGAGTGTTGTGTGAAATCAAAGTGTGATGGGATCGAAAGTCTGGTATCTGGAACTTGTGGAGAGGGCTCAATTTGTCTCTTCCATGATCCCTGAGGGCCTTGAACTCCGGGAAGTTCACGAGGCTTCGATGAATGCTCGATTTTATCGAGAAGTTGGGAGCCTTTGGCATTGGACTGATCGCTTGAGCTGGACTGATCGTCAGTGGGAAAATTGGGTGAATCGCGAAAATCTAAAAACGTGGATCGCCCATTTTGAAGGTGAGGAAGCGGGATATGTCGAGATGGAGTTCCAGGAGGCGGGAAGTGTGGAGATCGTATATTTCGGGCTGCTCCCGTCTATGATTGGAAAAGGTCTTGGGGGAGGAATGCTTTCTCTTTCTGTTCAGGAAGCCTGGAAAATCGAAGGGACCCAAAGGGTATGGCTGCATACTTGTAGCGAGGACCACCCTCATGCGCTCGGCAACTATGAGAAACGAGGATTCCGCTTGTTTCGGGTCGAGGAGATATAATCCCGGGGGAGTTTGTAGCCCCGCTCCGGTCGGGTGTATGGTATCAATCGGGGAAGCCGGAATTTCTTGGGAAGCTCATGATATGGGGCGTGATGGCTCTCTATTTGGCAGGGGTTGTGATGTTTTCACGTTGGTGTATCGACGATGCGGGGCGCAGAGGATGCTCCAGGGTGTTTGTCTTGCCGGGGGTGGTGGGCTGTTTTCCAATTGGCTGGATGATCTGGCTCATCTGCCGGCCTCCGGTTCAAAAAAGCTTTGTCGGGCGATTTGTTGGCACTCAGAAATCTTTGCGAGGAAATGTGGTCCGATCGAAAAAAAAAAGGACGAAGCCCGGCAAGGCTTCGTCCTTTGATTAGTCTTGAGCCGGGATGGCGTTACTCGCCTTCCATCTCTTTTAGAAGAGTATCGACAGCCTCGTCCATAGCCTTGCCACGAGTGTTCTTGTAGCGAATCACGCCTTTGGCATCGATGACGTAAATTGTGGGCCAACCTCGAACAGCCCATGCCTTGGCGATGGGTCCACCGGTTTTTCCTCCGTCCCAGAATGAGGGCCAGGTGATGTTGTTTTCTTTGATGGCCTTCTTGTATTTTTCAGCGGGGTCGCTGTTGACACCGAGAATGGTGAAGGGCTTGTCTTTCAATCTCTCAACGAGCGACCGCTCGTGAGGATACATGGCGCGGCAGGGACCTCACCAATCACCCCAGAAATCAAGGACAACGATCTTGCCCTTGTAATCCGAGAGTTTCATTTCATTCCCGTCAACATCCTTACCGATGATTTCGGGAGCTGGTTTCCCAATTGCCAATTTTTCTTTTGCTTCAACGGTGGCCTTCATCATTGCTGCAACCTTTCGGCCTCTGACTTCGAGGTCGGCATGTTCGGAGTTCAGTTTTTCGACAATGGCCTTGTATTCTTCGGCTTTTGCCGGATCGCGTTCCATCTGCATTGCCTGAACGTAGAGGGCGGAACCTTGGGCTTCCTTTACTTCGCTCTTTTCAACTACGTTTGCAAGAAAGGCCCGGGCTTCTTCGCTGTTGGCACTGTAGAGCGAAAGGACGACTGTGGAGAGTTCGCTACTATCAAGATGGTGTTCTTCAAGAGCTGCAAACATCTCCGGCGACAAAGCCTGCCCCCGGCTACGGCCTGACATCCAGGAGATGGCCTTGAGGCTCGCTTCGTCAGCGGGGTTTTTTCTCACGATGGCAGAGAGTGCATCGATGGTGTCCTTGGGTTGCGGATATCCTTTTTGGTAGGCCTCCCGCTGTTGCTCCCGGGGGAGGGCGCGGACCTCCTCCATGAATTTGGCAACCGCAGCATCCTGGGTTGCGATGAGTTCGCTGATTTGGTCAGCGACTTTGTTTTTGGTGTCGGTTTGTGCCACCGTGAGCCCGGCGGCGGCAACCAACATTACGAGTAATGTTTTTGCCTTCATGAGGGAGCTTTTAGATGAAATCTCCGAGGTGTCGATCAGGGAGTAATCAGCGGGGACTTTACTTATGGGATGAGGCGTTCACTTTTTTGAAGTGCCGCAGTTGGATCCCTCAATCGTTAACGATGCTTCCTCGAGCGCCGAGGTGCTCGATGCATTCCTCGAGTATCTCATCGAAAGTGGAATCGAACCCTACGACCACCAGGAAGAGGCAATTCTGGAGCTATATGAGGGGAAGAATGTCATTCTTAATACGCCGACTGGTTCCGGGAAGTCTTTGGTGGCGCTCGCACTCCACTTTCGGGCGATTTGCCAGGGACGGCGATCATTCTACACCGTGCCGATCAAGGCGCTGGCGAATGAGAAATTTCTCTCGCTCTGTGAAACCTTTGGGCCGGAGCAGGTCGGGATGATTACCGGAGATGCCACGGTAAATGCCGGGGCGCCGGTGATTTGTTGCACGGCAGAGATTCTTTCCAACATGGCTCTGCGGGAGGGATCGCTGGCAAAGGTGGATGAAGTCATTATGGATGAATTTCACTACTATTCGGATCATGAACGGGGGGTGGCCTGGCAGGTTCCTTTGCTGACCCTTCCACAGGCTCGTTTTCTTTTGATGTCGGCGACTTTGGGCGAGACCGATTTCTTCCAGAAAGAACTGACAGAGCTTACGGGGGCGAAAACGGTATTGGTGAAATCGGAAGATCGCCCGGTTCCTCTGGAGTTTTCTTACAGCACGACCTCACTGGAAGACCAGGTGGAGGAATTGGTGGAGGGTGATAAGTCGCCGGTTTATCTCGTTCATTTTACCCAGTTGGCTTGCGCCCGGACCGCGCAAAACTTGATGAGTCGTAACTTTTGTTCGAAGGAGGAAAAGGCTGCGATCGCCGAGGTTCTTCAGGATGCTGATTTCAAGAGCCCTTACGGGAAGGAAATGAGGAAGCTTCTGCGACATGGTCTCGGGATCCACCACGCGGGATTGTTGCCGAAGTATCGGGTTCTGGTTGAGAAACTCGCGCAGCGTGGGCTGATGAAAGTGATCTGCGGCACCGATACTCTCGGGGTGGGGGTGAATGTTCCGATCCGGACCGTCCTCTTTACCCAGCTTTATAAATACGGGGGGCAAAGTACGAAGATTCTCGCTGTTCGGGATTTTCGGCAGATTTGCGGACGTGCGGGCAGACGGGGGTTCGATGATGTGGGCTACGTTGTGGCCCAAGCTCCAGAGTATGTCATTGAAAATTTGAAGGCGGATGCAAAGGCCGCTGCGAAGGGAAAGAAGAGCAAAGCCCAGAAGAAGAGGCCTCCGGAAAAGGGGTTTGTGAACTGGGATGAGAAGACCTTTGAAAAGCTCCAGAGTGCTCCGCCGGAGAAGCTGGTTTCGAGTTTCAATATTCGCCACGGGACTTTGTTGAATGTGCTCTCGCGGGAGCATGAGGACGGGTGTGCGGAGCTGCGGCGGCTTATTGAGGCTTGTCACGAGACTCCGGTTCGGAAAAAAGCCCTGCGGAAGCAGGCCTTTGCACTTTTCCGGGGACTGGTGGAGGGAAATGTCCTCACGATTATCCCCAAAAATGAGCGGACGGGCCCGGCCAAGGTGAAGTTGAATGTCGAGTTGCAGGACGACTTTACCATGAATCAGGCTCTTGGCCTCTATCTCATTGAGACGATCCCCAAGCTCGATCGTGAGGCTCCTGATTATGTGGTGAACATGCTCTCGCTGATCGAAGCCATTCTTGAAGATCCGACGGCGGTGATCCGGAAGCAGGTCGACAAGATTAAGTCGGCCCTGGTGGCGCAGATGAAGGAAGACGGAGTGGAATACGATGATCGTATGGATGCGCTGGACGAGGTCGAGCATCCCAAGCCGGGAAAAGATTTTATTTATCAAACTTACAACGACTTCGTTCTGCTAAACCCGTGGGCCAGGGAGGCTGGAGTTCGGCCCAAGTCGATTGTGAGGGAGATGTTTGAGAACTGGTCTTCTTTTGAGGATTACGTGAAGAATTACGGGCTGGAGCGTAGTGAAGCGGTGCTGCTTAGGCACCTTTCGGAAGTTTACAAGGTGTTGGTGCAAACGGTGCCACCGGCCTTGAAGACACCGGAGGTGGAGGAGGCCGAGTCGTTTTTGGAAGGGATGGTGAGGGAGGTGGATTCCAGTCTTATCGACGAATGGGAGAAGCTTCGAAATTCGGACGAGGAAATGGAAGAGGTCGGGAAGCCTCCTGAAAAGGAGATTCCGTTCACGAGACGAAAGGCTGAATTCCTCCGCGCGACGCGTCGGGCGGTCTTTGATTTTGTGAAGGAGATCTCACGTGAGAATTACGAAGTTGCGGCAGAAATTGTGGGAGGCAAGGCACTGGAGATTCGTGAGATGATGGCGGGTTACTTTGAGGAACATGGAATCATCCGAATGGACCCGGAGGCCCGGAGTACGAAGTATCTCCGAGTTGAAGGAGATCGTCTGGAGCAGATTTTGATTGATGAGGAAGGTCTCAATGACTGGAGTGCGGTTTTAGAGGTGGACCGGGCGAAGTCAGATGAGGAGAACCGGGTGGTTCTTGGACTCCTGGGAGTGGGACCATTTTAGTTCTCGAGTGCTTGTTTCCACTCGGGGTAATCGTTGAGAATCGAGCGAGGATTGCTGACATACCAGGCATAGCCATTGCGGCGTTCGGCTTCGATTTCTGCGAACGAGGATTTGATGATGCCGTCGCGGCCGGAGAAGATGGGCTCGCCGGTTTTGAGATCGGAGAAGCGGGCCCAGAGTGGTGGGGCGTTTTTGTCTTCGACGATGATTCGGTTGCCGTCTTTTTTGTCGATTCGTATTCCGTTGATTTGATGAGCGCGGAACCAGGCGACGGCTCCTTCAATAGATTCACGAACCCGGGTTGACGGACTTTTGATCTCCATCAGGTATCTCACGATCCCGGCGCTTTCACCTCCGCTGAATGACGGGTGTTCGTATGACCGGGCCTTGGCGGGGAGGAGGGTTTTGGCGTCGTGTTGGGCACACCAGACTGTGGGTTTTTCATCAACATAGATTTGGGTGTTGAGGATACAATCGAGGCCTTGGGAGAGGGCGCTCTTGATGGCGGTTTTTTCCTGATCCATGAGGAAGGTTGGAGGTTTTTCAAGGAGATCGCGTAGGTAGGTCATGACCCCGATCATGGCGCCGTCGTTGTAAGTGATGTGCAGGCTGTATCCGGAATGATTTGGACGCTGGGGCCAGCCTCCGTTGGGGTATTGGCTTTTAAGGAGGAAAGAGAGGCCGCGATGAAGAGAGGATTCGATCTCGGAATCGGGTTTGGCCTGCCAGACCTGGGTGAGAAACTTAAGGGGAGTGTAGGTGGCTCCATTGTCGATGGTGGCTTCCTTCAAGGCGCCGCGTTGTTCGGCGAGCCTTTTGAGACCGTCAAGATCGAGATCGGACGAAAAATCGGTATTCTTGGGCCAGCCTCCATTGCTCTTTTGGTAAAGCATGACCTTTTCGGCAAGTTCGCGGGCTTCTGCCGACCCATACCAATCTTCTTTTTGTTTGAGTGCGCTCTTCCATGTCGTTTTTGCTTCGAGCAGGCAAAGTGTGGAAAGAAAAAGAAGAATGTGCCTCATTGGCTTGGAATACGCGACGAAGTGAACTTTTGTTCCACTGCGAATTAGAATCGGCCCTATTTGGGTGAATCTTTGGGGCAGGCACAGCTTCCGCTTCCACAGGATTTTTTGCCCCGGCGAAGGCGCGCGATGAAGGTAATCACCGTGAGGAGAACGACGGTGATGGCTGCAGGTGATTGCCAATCGGTCATGAGTAGCCGAGAAGTTTTCCTGTTTGATAAACCACGAGGGCGGCGAGGTAGGCGAAAACCGTCATGGCGGCAAGTTGACCGATTGCCCACTTCCAGGATCCGGTTTCGCGTCGGACCACAACGGTGGTGGGCAGGCATTGCAGCGCATAGACGAAGAAGACGATGATGGAGAGTCCGACAAGCGGAGTATAGAGCGCGGTGCCGTCGGCGCGGGTTGAGGCGGTTAGTTTATCCCGCATTTCTTCTCCGTCCTCTTCATCGGTTGCATATGAGATGGCGAGAGAGGAGCGGAAGACTTCGCGCGCGGCGAAGGAGGCCATCATGGCGGTGCCCATGCGGGCATCCCAGCCCAATGGGGCCACCACCGGTTCCATGATTTCACCGATTTGGCCGTTAAAGGATTCGGATTGTTGGACGATGGGATCGTCGGAGTCGCTCTTAGGGTAGCTTTCAAGGAACCAAAGAATGATGCTGAGCCCAAGGATCACGGTGCCTGCTTTTTTGATAAAGGCGAAGGCGCGTTCACCGACTTGCCGCAGGACGTGAGTCCATCGTGGTTTTTGGTAGGGAGGAAGCTCGAGCAGGAATTGCGGAGCTTCGGTTTTACCAAGGCTTGGTTTGAGAAATTTGGCGGCAACAAGCGCGGTGATTGTACCCAGCGCATAGATTCCGAAAAGAGCGAGGCCTTGCTGAAGGGCGCCCGCGAAAATCAGAGGAATAATCAAGGTGTAAACCGGGAGGCGGGCCGTGCATGAGGTCCATGGAAGGATGAGGATGGTAGCAAGTCGTTCCTTGGCATTCGGAATGGTGCGGGTCGCCATAATTCCGGGAATGGCGCAGGCGTAGCCGGAGAGAAGGGGCAGGAATGATTTTCCGCTGAGGCCGACCTTGTTCATGACGCCATCCATTAAATAGGCGGCGCGCGCCATGTATCCTGAACTCTCCAGGAGGCTGATGAAGAAAAAAAGTAGAACGATTTGCGGGAGAAAGACGAGGACGCCACCGACACCGGCAATGATTCCATCGACGATGAGGCTTTGAAAATCCCCTTCACCAATCAAACTTCCCACCCATCCCTGCAAGGCTTCCTGGCCTTGCTCGATCCAGCCCATGGGAACTTCCGCAAACTTGAAGATCGACCAAAAGACGGTGATCATGAGAGCGGTAAAAATGATCCAACCTCTGACCGGGTGAAGTGCATGAGCGTCGATGCGGTCGGTGAGCGCGAGTGAGTCCTCGTTGGGGCGCTGGAGTCCGGCTTCCACCGCGCGGTGGATGAATTCGAAGCGGGTCTTTTGAATGAACTCCTTGCTTTCCGGGCCTTTGTCGGCGACAGCGGTCAGTCCGGAAGCGGCTGGATAGGTCTCGCCTTTGGTTTCGGCAAGTTTGATCGATTTTTCGATGGCGTCTTCCAGCTCGGCAGGGCCTTTCCAAAGTCTTCCGGGAGGAGAGGGGAACGGGTGACGCAGAGCGTGTTTCAGCTGGGTGATGCCGCGCTCGGTCATCGCGGAAATGGCAACGAACGGAACTCCGAAACTTTCGCTGAGTGCGGTGGGGTCAAGACGGAGGCCCTGTGCTTCGGCGCTGTCGATCTTGTTCAGGGCGGCGACGACGGGATAACCGAGATCGATGACCTGAAGGAGGAGGTAGAGGTGGCGCTCGAGATGGGTGGCATCGAGAACGCAGAGAACGAGGTCGGGAGTCTCTTCACCTTCCTGATCTCCAATTAAAACATCGCGGGTAATTTTTTCATCCGGAGAATTTGGATCGAGCGAGTAGGCTCCCGGGAGATCAATCAGCTCGAACTTGTGTCCGTGCGGGGTGAAAAAAGTTCCGGATTTTCGGGACACGGTTGCCCCGGCGTAGTTGCCGACCTTTTGATTTTGCCCGGTTAGGGCGTTGAAAAGGGTGGTCTTTCCCGCGTTCGGATTTCCGACCAGAGCAATCCTTGCCTTGATGGATGGGTCACTCATCAGATGTAGCCCTAGGCGGGAACAACTTGGATTTGATCGGCCAGATCCCTACTGAGGGCAAGCCGGGTGCCGCAAACCGTGCAGAGCATGTTGCGACCGTTCGTTAGCTTTTTGACGCGCATTTGCTCGCAGAAACCAATATCGCGAAGCTGACTGCAGGCTGGACCTCGGACCTGACGGATTTGAAACTCACAACCGATTGCGGCCTGGCTGAGAGTCAGGGCGGAATCTAGTTCAAGATCTGTCGCGAAGTTGGCCATGTGCTAAACAAAAGAAAGCTTATTGAGACTGTTTCGCAATAACAAACGTGATTTTTCTGAAGCTTCTTTCACTGAAGTGGGTGGAGCGGCGCAATTCTCCGGGGCAATGAAGGCAGTCTGGATCCCAAGTCTACTTCTGTAGAACTAAGAATGTCCTTTCTAATAATTTCTGAAATAACTCTCCGGCTCGGATCCGTAATTCACAAGGGAAACAATGAGTTCATTTTACAGGAATCACCCGGCCTTGGCCCGCTTGCTTAGCGGAGTCACCTTTGCGGTGTTTCTAGGGTGGTTTGTTCTTCCGTCCTGCCATTGCCAATGGGAGGTCCTTTTTGGCGGGGGACAGCAAGAGGTCGGGACTTCCGAGCTGGTTTTTAATTCAGCTGGCTCGACTTTGCCCGGGCAACCCTGCCACTGCGATGATTGTCCCGGAAAGACTTTCCAGCACTCTGACGAGGCCCACCTCCGGGCTGATCTCCAAACTCCGTTCTTGCCAGGTTCCGCAATCCTGCCTGATCACCTTACTGCTGTAGCAGCAGTCGTCCTAACCCGCGGGCCACCTCCGGGCTATTCACTCGTTCATCATTCGGAGCCGCGCACCTATCTGCGCCAGCTTTCGCTCCTTATTTGATTCCCGCGCTCGCGCGTCGCCTCTGTTGACCTTGGGTCGATAGCAGCTGCGCGCTTTTTTGTGCCCTTGTTTCAAGCGCGCCCGGGTCGCGCCACGCTCCTTGCCGGGGCCTTTACCAACCTCGAACTCTTTTTTATGCTATGAAATTTTCCAACTCTCTTTTCTGTGTCCTTCCTGCGATTGGGCTGGTCGCCACCAGTTGCAGCACTTCCGATGATGCTCCATCGACCACCGCCACCCCACATGGGCTCACCTCTGCGGAGACCCCTAAAAACCTTTCTCTCACCAACGCTTGCGCTCTTGCGGTGAAACACCATCCCTCGCTCGCAACCTATCCCATGGATCGTCGAGCCGCCGATGCCCGCATCCTTCAGGCCACCCGTCTCCCCAACCCAACCCTCACTGTCGATGCCGAGGATTTATTAGGCGCCGGGAGTGTTAGTGGACTGGGTGCCGCCATGATCAACACGCTCTTCACCCAAGTCATACAACGCGGTGGCAAGCGCCAGGCCAACACCGAGGCCGCCCAATCATCCGGAAAAGTCATGGATGCCCAATACGAGGTTCTTCGCCGTCAGGTCATCCGGGAAACCGGGGAACTCTATCTCGACGCTGTCGCTGCCCGTGAAAACGTGTCCTTTCTTGAAGCCACCTTGAAGCGCTCAAAAGAAACCTCCGCCCTCGTCGCCCAACTTGTCGAAGCCGGACGCGTCACCATTGGCTCGGTTCAGCAGGCAAAGCTGGAAGTGCAAAAAACCGAGCTCGCTCTCGCCAGTGCCCGCAAGGCAAGCGAGCGGGCCTCCCGCGCCCTGACCGCCCAGTGGGGTGACTCACGCCCAACCCTTGTGACCAACGGGGGACTCGCCGCCCCTCCCGGCACCCTGGGTTCAAAGTCCTCCCAAAAGGCGGGTCTCTCAAAACATCCCAAAATCCGATACTCGCAGGCCAAGGTCGAGCAGTCCGAGGCGCTCCTCAAAGTCGCCCGGGCCAACAGCCGCGGCAACGCCACTGTTGGAGGCGGATTTCGACAGGCCAACGCAACCGATGAACCCTCGGCCCTCTTATCGGTTTCGCTCCCCCTTCCAATCTTCAACAAACGCCAGGACGCCATCGTTCAGATGACGGCACTTTTCGAAAAAGCCCGGACCGAACTTGCGGGAGCCGAGCGGGCCCTCGAGACCGAATTTTCCTTTGCTTGGTCCGACCTGGTCTCCACCCATCAAACCGCTCGCAAAATCGAAAGCGATCTCCTGCCCACTTCCAGTGAACTTTTCAAAAGCGCCGAGGAATCCTTCCGCGCTGGCAAGATCACTTCGCTCGAATACCTCGCCGCCCAGCAGCAATTCCAGAATATCCGCAGCCAATGGCTCACCGCTCGCCGCGAATACCAAATCAGTGCCGCCCGCGTGCAGGCCCTCACCAACCGCTCACTCTAACCACTTTCCAAACCATGAAATCTCTCAACCTGATTCTTGCCACCCTGACCATCCCCGCTGCTCTATTCGGCGAAACCCTTCCTTCCGTGACTCTTGAAAAAGAAACCATCGAAGGCCTCGATATTTCCTCCGCGACGGTCACCCAACATCTGGTCGCCGACCCCGTCATCGCCACCGCACAAATCATCATCGACCCTACCTGCACTCGCTCCATCACGAGCTTTTTCTCCGGACAGATTGATCGTGATCTCGTTCAACCCGGCGACGAAGTGAAAGCCGGCCAGGAGCTAGCCCGACTCAAAAGCCGCGAGGTCGCCGAGGTTATCTCATCCTTCCTTCAGGCTGACAGCAAGTTCGAATCGGCCTCCATTCTCTACGAGCGCGAACGCGGTCTCCGGCCTCAAAAGCTCACCACCGAGGACGACTTCCTCGCTGCCAAGGCCAATTACCAGCAGGCCCTCGCCACCCGCACCGCCACCCTGCAGGCTGCCCTTCTGGCCCGCTCCAAGGAAAATCTGCTCTCTTTACGCGAAGGCGATGGCATCAACGATCTCACCGAACTCCCCATCACCTCACCGATTGGCGGCACCATTATGAGCAAGACCGTCTACGCCGGTGACGCCGTCGAAACCAATGCCGAGCTTTTCGAAATCGCTGATCTCAATCAGCTCCTCATCGAGATCCAAATTCCCCTCAAAGCGGCTTCCTTCGTGAAAGTCGGAGACTCCCTCAACTTCCACACCGTCGTTGGTGACCATCGTAAGGGCACTGCCCGCGTCTCGCGCATGAGCCCGCTCGTGAATCAAAGCGCACTCTCCGTCCGTGTCTTTGCAACCTTGGAGAATGCCAAACGCGATTGGCTCGTCGGCACCCCCGTCAACGTCGATATTGTCGATTCCGCTGCTCAAAAAGTGAACGCCGTGCCCAGCACCTCACTCGTCAAAATTGAGGGCATACCACACCTTTTCATCGAAGAAGCAAGCGGACAATTCCGACCCGTCGCCATCACCACCGGCCAACAATCACAAGCCTACACCGAAGTCACCAGCAGTCTCGCCGCAGACACCCGCGTCGTGACCAAGGGCGCCAGCCTCCTCCTCGCCGCCTGGGAAGAACGTTCCGCCGAATAACTTCTCACTCCCTTCTTTCACCATGTTTCCAAAACTCGTCCAAGCGGCCCTCGCCAGCCGTCTCCTCGTCTTCGTCCTCACCGGTGTCCTCTGCATCCTCGGCTGGCGATCCTTTCAACACCTGCCCATTGATGCCTTCCCCGACATCACCACGACCCAGGTCCAGGTCATTATTAAAGCACCTGGAATGACCCCGGAGGAAGTCGAACAACGCGTCACCCAAATGCTCGAAATCGAAATTCGTGGGATTCCCAACCAGACTGTCCTGCGCTCCATGACGAAGTACGGCCTTTGTGTTATTACCACCGATTTCACCGAAGGCACCGATATCGACTGGGCCCGCCAACAGGTCAACCAACGCATCGCTCAAGTCCTCGCCGACCTTCCCGATGGTGTGGAAGGCGGCCTCGGTCCCGTGACAACCCCGCTCAGCGACGTCTACATGTTCCTCGTCGAAGGCGAGGGCCACAGTAATGAAGAACTCCGCACCATCCTTGATTGGCAGATTCGCCCGCGCCTTCTCTCCCTCCCGGGCGTCGCCGACGTCAATGCTCTCGGCGGAGACGTGCGCGCCATTCTGATCGAACCCCGTCCCGATGCCCTCCGCACCTACGGTCTCACCCATCAGGATCTCATCGAAGTGATCGAACGCAACAACGCCAACGCCGGCGGCGGCAATATCATCACCGATGACCAGGTTCTCCTTCTCACTACCAATGCCCGCCTACGCGGAGAACACGACATCTCGCAACTCACCGTGACCGTCCGCGACGGCAACCCCATCCGCATCCTCGACGTCGCCGGGGTCACCATCGACCGCCTTCCCCGATACGGTGGCGTCACTGCCAATGGCACGGGCGAAGCAATCCAGGGCATCGTCCTGACCCGCCGGGGTGCCAATAGCCGCGAAACCATCAACGCGGCCAAGGAGCGATTGGAGGATATTAAGAAAACCCTCCCCAAAGGGGTTCACATCCGGCCTTTCTACGACCGCTCTTTCCTCATCGAAACCGCGGCCTCGACCGTGAAGAGCGCCCTTCTTCAGGCCATTCTTCTGGTTCTCATCGTCCTTGCCCTTTTTCTCTTTGATCTGCGCAGCGCTCTCACTGCCGGCCTCATCCTCCCGCTCACCGTCCTCGGGGCCTTCCTCATGATGGATCAGATCGGTCTCTCGGCCAACCTGATGTCGCTCGGAGGAATCGCGGTCGCGGTGGGCATTCTCGTCGATTCTTCGGTGGTGATGGTCGAGAACATCCAGACCCAGCTGCGGGTCCAGGCCGGTCATGACAAGATTGCGGTCCTCCGCCACGCCGCCTCCGAAATGGCCAAACCCATCGTCTCCGGTGTCGTGATCATTATCGTCTCCCTAGCGCCCGTCCTCAGCCTCACCGGCATCGAGGGCAAGCTCTTCGGCCCCCTCGCCATGACCATCGCGATCTCCTTGCTGGTGTCCCTGGTCCTCAGTCTGACCACCATTCCGGTTCTTGCGTCCTTCCTGATGAAGGCCAGGGAAGGGAGGGGGAGCCCCGTCGCGGCCGGCCTCCTTTTCCTCTACCGCCCCGTCCTGAGGTTCTGCCTCAAGCGCCGGGGACTCGTCACCATCGTCGCCCTCGTCCTCCTCGCGGTGAGCCTCTGGTTGGGAAGCCGCATTGGACGCGAATTCCTCCCTCAACTCAATGAGGGCACCATCGTTCTCCAGTACGAAAAAATCCCCTCCATCTCGCTTGAGAAGTCGATGGAGATCGACGACCACATCGCCCGGGAACTCATGGCCCTGCCCGAGATCACCGGTGTCTTCAATCGCACCGGCTCTGATGAACTCCGGCTCGACCCGATGTCGCTCAATGAGACTGATGCCTTCCTTGAAACGAAACCCCGTTCCGAGTGGCCCGATCCCGACCCCGCGGTTCTCGAAGAAAAAATCCGTGAGATTCTCGCCCACTATCCCGGCGTGGTCAGCGGCTTCACCCAGCCCATCGATATGCGCGTCTCGGAGATGCTCTCCGGCGTCACCTCGGCCGTCGCTATCAAACTCACCGGTCCCGAACTCAGCGGACTTGAGGAGTTTTCCTCCCGCATCGAGAAGGTTGTCGGCAGCGTCCCCGGTGCCATCGATGTTGCCCGAACGCCCCTGACCGGACAGCTTTACTACCAGATTGATCTCAATCACGAAATGCTCTCACGCCTTGGCATCGAACCCAATGCCGTCAACAAGCTCGTGAGCGAAGCGATTGGGGGCACCACCACCACCGAGATCATCGAAGGCATCCGCCGCATCCCGGTCGTTGTGCGATACCCGGTCGAAAACCGCGACGGCCCCGCCTCGATCTCGCAACTGACCATCCCCACGCCCTCCGGCCAGGCCGTGCCGCTGAGCACCATCGCGACCATCCGGGAAATCGATGGTCCGGGCTCCATCAACCGCGAGGACGCCGAACGAAACATCGTCATCGAGACCAACGTCACCGGCCGCGATGTCGTGGGATTCGTCCGCGAGCTCGAAGGAGCGATCTCCGAAAAAGTCCCGCTCCCCCAGGGCTACCGCGTGGAATTTGGAGGACAATTTGAGAACGAAGCCCGTGCCGGTAAAAGCCTCATGGTCATTGTGCCGGCAGTCCTCCTCGCCATCTTCCTCATTCTCTACAGCACCTTCCAGAACGGCCGCCAGGCTCTTCTTATCCTGCTTAACATTCCCTTCGCCCTCATCGGTGGAATCTTCGCGCTCTTCATCTCCGGCTTCTACCTCTCGGTGCCCGCCTCCATCGGCTTCATCGCCCTCCTCGGCACCGCCGTGATGAATGGCGTGGTCCTCGTTTCCTACCTCAATCAACTGCGGGAGGAATCCGATCTTAACATCGAAGAAGCGACCCACACCGGAGCCGAGCGCCGCTTCCGCCCCGTCATGATGACGGCCATCCTCACCGTGATTGGACTGGTCCCCATCCTCTTCGCCAGCGGTCCCGGGTCGGAAATCCAAAAACCTTTGGCCGCCGTGGTGGTGGGAGGCACCGTGACCTCCACAGCCCTCACTTTGCTGCTTCTCCCGGCTCTCTACGCCAGCCTGGAAACCCGTGTGAAAAGACGTTTCGAAAGGCAACTCTGAATCCGATCGGTCACTTCGTATTGCCCCCCTCGGGGCCGACGTCCTTCTTGGTAAAGGCGGCGCCCTCGAGGACTTTGCTGGAGTCCGGGGTGGTGACCGAATACTGAAATCCCGAACCAGAGCCAGCGGCTCCGAAGCGGCCTTTTTTATCGAGGGCGACGAAGTTGAGATGAAGGTCTTCCGCTGATTTCGGGTCGATTGCAGAAATTCGGGCGATCGTTTTGAGACAGGCTTCTTCAGGATGAAGTCCCTGTCGCATGTATTCCACGACCATGAAGGACGCACAGTAACGCATGACGTTTTCTCCCAATCCGGTTGCTCCTGCAGCACCGACTTCGTTGTCGACATAAAGTCCGCTTCCGATGATGGGGGAGTCGCCTACCCGGCCCGGAAGTTTTCCTCCCCATCCGCTCGTCGAGCAACCGCCGGCAATGTCACCTTTGGTATCCAGGACGAGCAAGGCGACGGTGTCGTGGTTATCTTTGGGGCGTTCGGTCGGTGCGGGTTTGTTTTGTTTTTGATGCCATTCCTGATGGAGCTTTTGAGAGTCAACTTTCATTGATTCCAACCCTTCTTTAATCGCGAACTGCCGGGCACCATCGCCGACCAACATGACATGGGGCGTGTTTTCCATCACCCGCCTGGCAGCGGTGATGGGGTGAAGAATTCCTTCGATGGCGGCAACGCTCCCGGCGTTGTGGTCGGGGCCATTCATGATGCAGGCATCCTGCTGGACCACTCCGGCAGCATTGGGGAGGCCGCTAATTCCGACCGAGCGATTGGTTTCATCTGCCTCGACCACGCGGATTCCTTGCTCAACCGCATCGAGCAGGGAGTCTTTGTTGTTCAACGTTTCGAGGGCCTTTTCGTTTCCGGCTTTCCCAAAAGGCCAAGTGGAAACGATGAGCGGCTGATGAGGGAGCGCTTCGGCACGAAGCGATTGAACAGTGGTTCCCATGATAAGACTTGATGTGAGGAATTGACGGCGGGTGGAAGACATTTGGTAGGAGAGGCTAGGATTTCAGATGGTCATCGAAAGCGGCCTTCACCAACTGAAGGGCTTGGTCGACTTCGTCGGCGCTGACATTGAGCGGTGGTAAGAGCCGAATAATTTCAGGGCCGGCTGGCGGGACGAGGAGGCCTTTTTCAATCAGGGCCGCGCAAAGGTGAATGGATGCGGCCTTGCCTTCGGGAATGTCGAGGGCATCGGGTTTCAGGCCAATACCGAGGAGGAGTCCGTGGCCGCGGACTTCGGTGATGGCGGGGTGATTCCAGCCCGCGATGGTTTCGCGAATCTGGGCTTCCCGGGCTTTCACGTTTTCGGTGAGGTTTTCCGCAATGATGGTTTCGATGACCGCTTTGGACGCGGCACAGGCGAGGGCGTTGCCTCCGTAGGTGGAGCCGTGGCTGCCGGGGCCGAGAAGGTGGGCATGTTTTTCAGCGACGTAGAACGAGCCGATCGGGAAGCCGCCGCCCATGCCCTTGGCCCATGAGATGCCATCGGGGGCAAGGCCGGATGCGATGGTGTCGTAGCCGTTGAGATCACCGGTTCTTCCGAATCCGCACTGCACTTCATCGAGCAGAAGCAGGATGTCTTTTTCCTTGGCCAGACCTGAGAGGCCTTCGAGGAATTCCCGGGTCATCGGGTTGACCCCGCCTTCGCCTTGAATGGGCTCCAGCAGGAAGGCTGCGGTCTTGTCGGTGAGGGCAGCTTTGACGGCATCGAGATTATTGGGCTCGACGTAGGTGAAACCGGTCGGAAGGGGATCGAAACCTTCGTGAATCTTGGTCTGGGCGGTCGCGGTCATGGCGCCGATGGTCCGGCCGTGGAAGGACTTGTTGAAGGTGATCACTTCGTAGCGACCGGTCGCTTGTCCAAATCTTCGCGCGAACTTGATGAGTCCGTCGTTTGCTTCCGCTCCTGAATTGGAAAAGAAAATCTTCCCCGGATGTCCGACCACTCTTTCCACGATGAGTTCGGCGAGATCGGCCTGTTGCCCGATGTAGTAGAGATTGGAACAATGCATCAGGGTGGTGGATTGCTCTGCGATGGCTTTGGTTAGGGCGGGATGGCAATGCCCCAGCGAGCAGGTGGCGATGCCTGAACAAAAATCAAGATACTCACGACCGCGCTCGTCCCACACTCTGGTGCCTTTACCGCGGGCGACGGTGAGGGGGAATCTGCCATAGGTTTCGAGGACATACTGTTTTGTTTTTTCAGTGGTGGTCATGAGTTTGTCTGTTGGGTTGGTAGCCTTTTTGCAGTGGATTTGGAAGCGCGACGATGAATCATCAAGGTGGAGGCCAGAGTGAGGGTTGCTCCGAGGAGTTCCGTTGAGCCAAGGGTTTCGCCAAAGAGAATCCAAGCCCCGAAACCGGTGGCGATGGGCAGGAGAAGCTGCATTGAGGCCCCGATTGAGACTTCAAGGTGTCGGTAGGCAAAGGTCATGCTGAGTTGTCCGGCGGCCACGATGAACCCGGCGAGCAACATCAGGCCCGCTGCGGGAAGGGTGAAATTGGGCATGGACTGGTGCGTCATTGGAAGCGCCAGGACGATGCAGTAGGCAGCCTGGCTCATGAAAATGGTCGAGCCGTGTTCGCTTTGATGGAGGTTCCGAATGAGGACCACCACGGCAGCCGCCAGAATGGCTCCGAGGATGGCTACCACGTCGTAGAAGCCGATCCCTTGGCTCAGGGATTTGGGTGCAAGGAAGACGAGTAGGCCGATGAAGCCGGTGAGGATCCAGCAGAGCTTTTTTGCCGGAAGGGCTTCTTTGAGGAAAGCTCGTGCCAGTAGGGCGGCGAAGATCGGGTAGGTCAGATTAATGACAACGGCGCGGGCGGCACCGAGCTCGATCACGGTGATGTAGTAGAAGGCAACTCCGATTCCTCCGAGTAATCCCCGGGCGATGATCTTGGGGCGGTCGATCAGTGACTTGATTCTCAGATGACCGGATCTCTGGTAGAAGGCGAGGACGACGAGGGTCCCGGCGACTCCCCGGAAGAGGGTGACCTCCCAGCCTCCGCATGCCGGCAGGGCGAGCGCGAGCGCCCGCACCGCCAGAGTGTTGACGGTAAAGAAGAAGATCGAGAGCATCATGAGAATGATGCCCCGGTTTTCGGATATGGGATTCATGGGTTGGCTTGGTCGGGAGATGCCAAGCGCGACGTTCCGAAAGGGGAGGTCCCAGGGAAGCGCCGCGTGCTTGGGCGCCTCCGGTGTCGTGTCTCAATAACGAATCACTTCACCTGCGCCGAGCGGAGCCAAAGGGCTGCTCGTCGTGGGAAGTTCGGCTGAATGTTTTGAATCACGGAGCGTCAAATCTTCTGAATCTCTTGGAATGTCAATGACAGAACTTTGACACAAAGGCGATTTTTCCTGCATTTCGCAGTTCAAAAAATAGATTCAAGCCCCTAGCTTCTCCGAAACAACGTGTCTCAATCCCAAAAAATCATCATCGCGTGCGGCGGAACAGGCGGCCATCTCTTCCCCGGTATCGCTGTCGCCCAAGAGCTCAAATCAAGGGGGCACGAGGTCTTGCTCTTAATTTCAGAAAAGAAAGTCGATGCCCAGGCTTCTGAAAAGTACTCCGATCTTCGCTTTGAAACGGTAAGGGCGATCGCGAAGCCGCCAACCTTTTCGCTGAAGATGTTGTCCTTTCTCTGGCGACTTCGCAAAACGATCAAGCAATGTGGCGCTATTATTGATCGGGAGAAAGCAGATGCGGTCCTCGGCATGGGAGGGTTCACGTCCTTCCCACCGGTGGTTGCCGGAGCGAAAAAAGGACTCCGGACTTACATACATGATTCCAATGCCATCCCGGGACGTTCCAACCGGATGACGGCGAAGCGCTGCACCGCCGTATTGGTTGGGCTCGATGAAGCATCGGCCCATTTTCCCGATTCGGAGGTGATTCGAACCGGAACCCCCGTTCGTGAGGAACTCGAGAAACTGCCATCGCGGGAAGTGGCATGCCGGAAGTTCGGTCTCGACCCTGCGAAAAAAACACTCCTTGTCATGGGTGGTTCGCAAGGAGCGCAGCGCCTCAACGAGGTTGTTGCCGGAGGGACGGAAGGCAGTGCCTGGCAAGTTCTTCACTTGGCGGGGCAGGCCGATTTTGATCGGCTTTCGGAGCAGGTGGGCGGCCGGGATGGCTACAAGGTGCTCGCGTTCTGTGACGACATGGCGGCGGCTTATGCGGCTTCGGATTTTTGTGTGGCGAGGTCGGGTGCTTCTTCTCTCACTGAGTTGAGCCATGCCGGATTGCCCGCGCTCCTCGTGCCATTTCCTTACGCGGCGGATGACCACCAAACGGCAAATGCCCGCGTCTATGAGAAAGCGGGCGCAGCGGTTCTGACTCAACAACGTGATCTTGAGGCCAAGACCATCAGGGACATGTTGACCGAACTCAACGATGGACACCTTGAGAGCATGTCGGGTGCGATGCGGGATCTCGCCGATCCGGATGCCGCGGCACAAATCGCAAACGTGATTGAAGGATGACCATCGAGCAATTCAGCGGAAAACTTTTAAACCCGGAGCAACCACTCCGGGTTCATTTGATCGGCGTGGCAGGTTCAGGAATGAGCGGGCTGGCGCGGCTCCTGATCCAGATGGGGCACCGGGTCAGTGGGTCCGACCGGGTCACCTCCGGAGAGACGGAACGCCTCCGTGTGCTGGGTCTTGATTTTTCCACCCCGCATTCGGCGGAAGCAGTGCAGGGTGTCGATGCGGTGATTTATTCTTCGGCGATTCGTACGACGAATCCCGCACTTGCAGAAGCTTTGGCGCAAGATATTGCCACCTTCCGGCGTGCGGAGTGCCTTGCGGCCATTCTTCACACCAAGGCAGGAGTGGTGGTTTCCGGCACCCATGGGAAGACGACGACTTCCTCGATGATCGCGCATATTCTTCGTCAGGGGGATTTGATGCCCTGTCACTATGTGGGGGCAGAGATTCCCGTGCTTGGATCCAATGCGGAGTGGAATGAGGACGGCGAGTATTTGGTCGCAGAGGGGGATGAGTCGGATGGAACATTGGCGCTTTATCGGCCACGACACGCCATTGTTTTAAACGTCGAGGAAGAGCATCTTGATCACTACACGCGTGGCATTGAGCAGATCCGGGAAGTCTTCAATACTTTGATGGATCAGACTTCGGGATCCATCGTCTATTGTCGTGAATGTGGGGAGGCTGCCGGGCTTTGCGGAGTGCGGGATAATGCTGTTTCATACGGTTGGGAAGGGGCTGATTGGACTGCGACCGATCTTTCCGAACAAGTGGGAACCGTGAGCTTTACGGTCAATCACAATGGGAAAGAACTCGGGCGGGTCCAACTTGGCATTCCCGGCCGTCACAATGTTTTGAATGCTCTGGGGGCAATTGCAATTGCCACGGAATGTGGGATTGATTTCTCACTCATGAACCGTGCTCTTTCCTCCTTTGCAGGGGCAAAGCGTCGGTTCGAAACCAAGCATCTGAGTAAGCGGTATCGGATTGTGGATGATTACGGTCATCATCCGACGGAAGTCGCGGCCACCTTGCAGACAGCCCGGAGTTACGAGCCGGGACGGGTGATTGTTTTGTTCCAGCCCCATCGCTACAGCAGGACCCAGAAGCTCGCTGATGATTTTGGGAAGGCCTTGCAGGCGGCTGATATGGTCTTTGTCACCGATGTTTATGCAGCCAGTGAAGATCCCATCCCCGGTGTAGGCGGGCAAACGATTGTTGATGCGATTGCTGCGAATGGTCCGACGAAGGCATCCTTTGTTCCGGATCTGTCCACCGCGCACCACTCGGTGGGAAATGCTCTCGCGGAGGGCGATTTGTTCCTGACTTTGGGAGCTGGAAATGTTCATGAGGCTGGAAACAGAATCATTCGTGATCTAAAGGTTCTGGAAGAAATCCAAAATGAAACAGGGGTCTCGGGAATTAAACTCTACGAACCGATGTCGCGTCATAGTACGATGCGCGTCGGAGGTCCGGCCCAGTTTTGGATCGAACCATCCGAATTCGGGCAGTTCGCATCGTCGGTTTCTTTCTGTAAAGCCCGCGGGATTCCGGTGCGAATTGTAGGGCGTGGATCAAACCTGTTAATTCGGGATGGTGGCATCCGTGGTGCTGTCATTCATCCGACCGGTGGTGCCTTCGCCGCGGTGACTGTCGAGGGCAATACCATCACGGCCGGAGCTGGAGTTCGTTTTAAAAAGGTTGCGAGCGTGGCCCGCGAGAACCACATCGGGGGCTTCGAGTGGATGGAAGGAATTCCCGGAAATGTCGGGGGCGGACTTCGTATGAATGCCGGCGCGATGGGAGTGGAAACCTTTGATCAGGTGGTCGCGGTGACCTTCCTTGATGAAGATGGGCAAATCCGGACGCGCGATCGTAGCGAGATCGAAGCCTTCTACCGAAATGTTCCCGAGTTGCGCCGCAACTATGCACTCGAGGCGACTTTTATTGGCGCTCCTTCCAATCTGGACGCGATCCAGGAGAAGCTTGATGAGTCGCGGCACCATCGGAATACCACCCAGCCGAAAGCGGCCAGTGCCGGTTGCACCTTTAAGAATCCCGGGGTCTGCGGTGCAGGTCAGCTGATTGATGAGATGGGCTTAAAAGAGACCGGAGTGGGTAAAGCCGAGGTTTCACTGGAGCACGGAAATTTCATCGTCAATCGCGGTAAGGCAAGAGCCGCCGACGTTCTTGCTTTGATCGAGAATATCAAGGCGAAGGCGAAAGAAGAACGCGGAGTCGATCTTGAGACCGAGGTTCAGATTCTTGGTGAGGACGAGGTTGTTTTTTAGGCCGGGGAAGGAAGCGATCTGCCAGATCCCGGACTAAATACTTTTCAGGATGAAGTAGCCCAAGGCTGTGATTGGATAGGTGAGGGAGGTTAAAATAATCTGAGAAAGAAGGTAGCTGGTGGCGCCCCCCTCGCTGTTTGAGGGGCTTTGCTCGTCTCTGATTTGTTTTTGCAACGTGGCCTCGCGTATCGTCAGTCCGATGACGGTGAGGGCTACGAAAGTTTGAGCTCGATAGAAATAGAGATCAGGACTTTGGGCGAATAACAGGATAAGGGTCAAGAGACTGGCCAAAAGACAGGGAGCCAACCAGACGAACCGTCGAAGCAAGGGGGCTTGTGGTGGAGTCTGAGATGGCGTGGTGTTTCCTTTGCAGGGATCTTCCCACTCAAGAAACTCTTTTTCTGGATTCGGATCTTCCATGTCAACCCAAGGGTAGCACGTCGGTTTCGTTTGGGGGAAATCGAAAACGATAGAGAGATTATCATTCAGAATAATGGCGGAGGAGTCGTGACTTTGTGGGCAGGGCGATCTGGATTGCCTTGTGAGTGAAGACGGGCATGATCTGCCGATGATTTTACAAACTACGTTTTTGCTGGTGGCTTCCGTGTCCATTGTTTTAGCAAAACCGAATATCGTCGTCCTTTACTCCGATGATGCGGGATATGCGGACTTTGGGTTTCAGCCGAACTGCGCGGAGGATATGAAGAAGCTCACCCCCAATATCGACCGGATTGCGAGAGAGGGTGCTAGGTTTTCGAATGCCTATATGGCCGGCTCGGTGTGCTCGCCATCGCGAGCCGGTCTGATGACCGGGCGCTACCAGCAACGGTTTGGCTATGACAATAATCTTCCTCCCGGCTTTCAAAGCGGGTTGGAGTTGAGGGAAAACTTCGGCGTGAAATACCTCAAGGGGCTGGGTTATGCCACTGGACTCGTGGGCAAGTGGCATCTGGGATATCCTGCGGATTACCACCCGAACAAGCGTGGGTTTGATTGGTTCTATGGTCTGCTGCAGGGCTCGCGACCTTACGATGAAATACCGAAGCCGAGTGTCCATCGGGTGATTCAGGAGAATGGCAAAGTGACGAAGGAAGATGGCTACGTGACCGACCGGTTTGGAGATGCGGCCTGTCGGTTCATTCGAGAGAACAAAGAGGAGCCGTTTTTTCTTTTCGTCTCCTTCACGTCACCTCACGGACCTCTTCAGCCAAAGCCGGAAGATGCCACAAGGGTGGCGCATATCGAGCAAAAGAAGCGCGCCAGCTACGCCGGGTTGATCGTGAGTCTCGATGACAATGTGGGCAGGGTGTTGGACTGCCTGGAGACTGAAGGACTGGATGAAAATACGATCGTTTTGTTTACCAATGACAATGGTGGGCAAACCTCGACGGGAGCGAACAATGCACCGCTTCAGGGGAAGAAGGGAACCTTATGGGAAGGTGGCGTGAGAGTGCCATGGGTGATGAAGTGGAAGGGGAGGATTCCAGCGGGAAGTGTGATTGATAAACCGGTCATCGCGCTTGATTTGTTCCCGACCTTTGTGGAGGCCGCGGGTGGAACGGTGAATCCGGATTGGAATCTTGATGGGAGGAGCTTTCTGACGGGACTCGATGGAGAGCCAGAAATCGCCACGGGATCGGAGGTGCCCAGGCCGTTGTTTTGGAGGCAAGGCGGGAGTGGTGGTCCCCGGGCGATGAGGGAAGGAAAGTGGAAGATCGTTCACAATCGCAAGACTGGGGACGAACCTGCACTCTTTGACTTGAGGCAGGATATCGGGGAGTCAAAGAATCTCGCGAACGAACAAGGTGAGGTGTTCAAGGCGATGTTAAAAAAACTTAACGCCTGGGAGAAGGAGTTGGAAGAACCGCGTTGGGGCCCCGGTGCTTCGTCGACGAAATTGAAAAAGAAATAAGACAATACTGATTGATCTGTTGGTATCCTGACAACAAACAAAAAAAGCACCGGTATTGCTACCGGTGCTTTTGAGTTGATTTTAATAGAGGCTATCTGGCCTCCACCCTGAAGAAGAGCTTCGAAACTCCCGGATCAGGGTTGGGGAATACAAAGGTTGTCGTGCCATCTCCTCCCGTGATGCTATCGTTGACATCTGAGCTGAAGTCGAACAGATCGGTCGAATAATAGAGACCGTATGATGCGCCCTGGCGGGATGTGAAGGTGATACTGAACTGTCCGTTCGCTCCGATACTTGGATCGAACAGGATTTCAGTGATGACCAACCCTGCACCGCTGCCAGCGGTTGGAACCATGGCTTCCCTCACTTGTGCTTCGGTGAGAGCGGCGCCGTAGACTTTCACTTCGTCAATTGAGCCGTTGAAGCTCTGCCCCGCAGGGTCGGGAGCATCCCGGCCATGACCGCCGATGATGACGGGCAATGTCTCTGATGCCAGCGTATTTCCGGCTCCGCGAAGAGTCTCGATGCCATTGATGAAGATGACCTTATCCGTCCCGTCATATTGGAAGGCCAGGTGGGTCCACTCACCGGGGGCCACAATTCCACCGTTGTTGAGATCATTTCCCCAGCCACCGTAGTGGGCTTGCGACCCATCAGCCTCGTCACGAATTCCGTGGTGGAGCATGGAGTTGTTACCAGGACCATCTTCGGCTCCGAAGATCATGTGGTCGCCCTGAGCTCCTCCCAAGGAGGTCGTTCCATTCCAGTTGATCCAAGCCATCGCGGTGTAGACACCGCCGGTGGCGCTTGAGGCCCCCATTCCAAGATCAATTCCATTAAACCCGGTCCGAACATAGGCGTCGTTCGCTCCGGTACGATTGCCCACAAAGGCATTTCCAAACGAGGCGTCTTGTCCTTCGCCGTAGGCTGCTCCACCCTGGAGAACGCCAGGGGTGCCAAGACTTCCAAGGTTTTCAACCTCCGTGCCATTTTCGACATTGAAGGAATAATACAGAAGGGGTTCCGGGAGCTCGGGGACCACAGGAGTGCTGTTGGGATCGTTGGGGTCGCTGCCTCCGTCAATCTCCTCATTGTCGTCAAACAGGTCTCCGTCGGAATCCACAGAGTTAGGATCGGTCATGTGGACATCGACTTCATCTCCATCACTGAGGGTATCTCCATCAGAATCGTCTGCGACGGGATCGGTGCCGGTGTTGGTGGCATCAACAAAAGTTCCGGTGTTGGTTTCGACATTATCATTCAGGCCATCCATGTCGGAATCGGCTAATTGAGGATTTGTTCCAAGTCCAAATTCGGTGAGGCTGGAAAGAGTGTCGTTATCGGGGTCCAAGTCCGCGTCATCAACGTTTGGATCCAGCGAGTTAGTCACTTCGTAGCCATCAGGCAGAGTGTCGCCATCGGTATCGTCATTGTTGGGGTCACTTCCAGTTTCCGTATCGCTGACAAAGGTACCGCCACTATCTTCGATATCGTCCCGGAGGTTGTCCCCATCAGAGTCAGGATTTAGAGGGTTTGTACCGGTGTTGGTGGCATCAACAAAAGTTCCGGTGTTGGTTTCAACATCATCGGTCAGAGTGTCATCGTCAGAGTCTGCATCGTTCGGAAGGGTGTTGTTGTTGAACTCAGTGATGTTATTAACATTATCCGAATCGAAATCTCCGAGGGCGCCATTGATTCCTGTATTGTCATCGGGATCGAGGCCGTAGAGGATTTCCCACCCGTTGGGGAGGCCGTCGTTGTCACGATCGCCCGGAGGGGCGAAGAGAGAAGATAGAGGGTTTCCTGCTTTGCCGGCGTCATAGATCGCAGTTACTTCCGCAGCTGTAATCGCTCGATCCCACATCGCAACGTCATCGATCAAGCCGTTCCATTCCCGTCCGTTTGTCGGATTGCATCCGATGCAAAGGAGGTTTTGGCCATTTTCGTTAATCGGGCCGGTTCCTCCGGTTGCTTCTAGAACCCCGTCGAGGAAGAGTTGAGTTACACTTCCTTGGGTGGTGACAACAATATGGTGCCAGGTAGCATCGCCAGCCGGGCCGGCCCCAACGGTCGAGGTGCTGACAATATCGGAACCGGCTCCTCCGCCGGCATAGGACATGGGGATTGGGTTGTCGCCCGCCCGGACAGCGACCCGGTAGTCTGTTCCTTCGCCGTGAGCGATCAGGGCTTGCCAATTGGTATCCCTGTTATTGAGAACAAACCAAGCTGAGATCGTGACATCCGCAGCAGAGCGATCGATGTCGTCGGTACCGGCGCTTGGGTCAGCAATGGTGATGTTATTTCCACCTCCTCCTGGGAAGTTCGCAACTTGTCCAAATCCCGCTCCCAATCCGTCGACAGAAGCGTCGGAAAAAGTAACGGCTCCATTAATGGTTCCGGTGTCGTTGGAGGTTCCTGCCGATCCGGCCACCGTGGTCGCCGCGTCAATCGCATTTCCATCCAGTGGCCAATAGTTGAGGAGCCCATCTTCCAGTTGGGCATACGCTGATGTCGATGAAGTGAAAATTCCACTGAGTACCAGCAGACTTTTCTTGAATATGTGTGTGTTCATAAGGGCAATGAATTTAATACATTTATCACGGCAGATCCATCAAAAACCTCTCGAAATTACATCGAGACGATGTTTAATCGGATTGGTTTTATCCATGGAGTTTCAACAAATTTAGTAGTCATGCGATTTCCAGGCTTTGTTTATGCGCTCTTCGTTTTTTCTGTAAAGGCGGGGGGGCTGAATTTGGAGAGGCCGGTGGTGGTGGGGGCGAGCTTATCCGATGGCTTCCATCTTCAGGAAATGGGGATTCCTTTTGTGTCCCCGATTTCTGAACAGCTGGGACTCCATCACCATCTGGATGAGGCTTTACAACTCGACCATGGCAGATTTCGAAACCTGGGGTCCAAGTGGTTTTTTCTGGCGCCCGAGCCACATGGCGCCAATCAAATCAGCAAGGCCCGGAAGATGGACCCCACGGTGGTGATCGCGGTCGATTTTTTGTTCTGGTATTTGAGTGCGGAGCAGAAGCATCGTGGCCGGGGGTTCCGAAATCTCAGCCGCTTGGAATATCTCGAGTTGGGGCTGGCCCATCTTGCGAAGCTGGAGTGTCCGCTTGTGGTCGGGAATATTCCAGATGCCGCGACCTCCGTGGGACGCGTCCTTTCCCCTGCACAACACGCCGGTGCCGAGACCATCGCCAAGGCGAATAAAAGGATTCGCGAGTGGGCGGCGAGTCGAGCCAACGTAGGCTTGTTGGATCTTCACAAATTCCACCAACAAGCATCGAGGAATCTTGAGGTGGAAATGGTTGGGAAGAGCATCCCGGCAGGAAAAAGCCGCGAGCTCTTCCTGCAGTGGGATCAGATTCATCCGACCCTCGAAGGGGTTCGTGCGGTTGCCTCGGAAATTGTCCCCCTTCTTGGAGACCTGCCGTAAACCCAAAGATCAATCAAAGAGGTCCATCTGTGGTGAGTTTGCCTCGGGAAGGGCTTTCTTGGCCTTGGGTGATGTCTTTTTCTCCTTGGTTGGTTTGGCGGAAGTCATCTCAAGGTGGCTTAGGATTTCCTTGGCCCGGTCGAGGATGTTTTTGGGGAGGCCGGCTAATCTTGCAACTTGAATCCCGTAAGATTTGTCTGCCTGGCCCGGGAGGATTTTGCGCAGGAAAATGATGTCGTCATTCCATTCGCGGACAGCGACATTGAAATTCGCGACGGAATCCCTGGAATCCGAAAGGGCGCAGAGTTCGTGGTAGTGGGTCGCGAATAAAGTACGGCATCGGACTTCATCGTGAAGATGCTCGGCGACCGACCAGGCGATGGAGAGTCCGTCGAAGGTGGCGGTGCCTCGTCCGATTTCATCAAGAATGACGAGGGAGTTTTCGGTGGCGTTGTTGACGATGAGTGAGGTCTCGTTCATCTCGACCATGAAGGTCGATTGCCCTTTGGCAAGATCGTCGGAAGCGCCAACCCGGCAGAAAATTCGGTCGGTCAGGCCAATGTGAGCGTGCTCGGCAGGGACATAAGCTCCGATTTGAGCCATCAGGGTGATGAGGGCAATTTGTCGGATGTAGGTCGATTTTCCGGCCATGTTGGGGCCGGTGAGGATTTGAAGGAGGCTCTCTTCCGGATCAATGAGGGTATCGTTTGGAACGAACTTTTCTTCCACGAGGGTTTGCTCCAGGACCGGGTGGCGGCCGTTCACGATTTGGAGGTGCCGGGACTCGTCGAGGACCGGGCGGGTGTGCTGGTAGAGTTGGGCGGTTTCGGCAAAGGAAATGAGAACGTCTAGCGTCGCGAGAGCATCGGCCGTATTTTGAAGGGGGACGAGATGATCGGTGACTCCGGCGCGGAGTTTGATGAACTCGTCGTATTCCAGTGACTTGGCGCGATCATCGGCGCCGAGAACTTTGCCTTCGACCTCCTTAAGCTCGGGCGTAATGAAGCGCTCGGCATTGGCCATCGTTTGCTTCCGTTGGTAGTCGTCGGGGGCTTGGTCGGCTTTTGACTTTGTGATTTCGATGAAGTAACCAAAGACGTTGTTGAACTTGATTTTGAGTGTGTCGATGCCGGTGCGCTTGCGCTCGGAAGCTTGCATTTCAGCGATCCATTGTTTGCCGGAGCGGGAGGCGTTTCGGAGTTCGTCGAGAGCTTCGGAATGACCATCTCGAATGATTCCTCCGTCTTTGAGTTGGGCTGGAGGTTCGTCGACGAGAGCGTTTTGGAGGGTCTCGACAAGGTCGGGGAATTCTTGAACGAGATCTGAAAGCTGGGTTTTGAGATTTGAAGCCTGGGAAGGGAGCGAAGAAAGGTCGGCTTTAAGGTCGGGGATGCGTTCGAGCGAAACCTGGAGCGACTTGAGGTCGCGGGCGTTGCCCGATCCTTGCGAAAGTCTGCCGGTGGTGCGTTCGATGTCGCGGATCTGCTTCAATGAGTCGCGAAGCTTGGTGAGGAGGTAGGGCTCGGCGAGAAGGGAATCGACAAGGTCGAGTCGGGCGGTGAGTTCGGAAAGATCGCGAAGTGGATGAAGGATCCAGTCGCGAAGTTTGCGAGCCCCCATGGGTGTTGAAGTGCGGTCGAGGACCCCGAGCAAGGTGTGCTGTTTTCCGGAACGGGATTCGACGAGGTCGAGGTTGAGTTGCGAAGCGGAGTCGATGAGGACGTAATCGGCGATGTTGCGCACGGAGAGTCCTTGCAAGTGATCGCAGTTTCGACGAAGCTGGAAGGTCAAGTAGTGCAGCGCGCCTCCGGCAGCGGAGAGGGCGGCGGTCATTCCCGAGCAGCCAAAGCCATCGAGCGACTGGACTTTGAATTGATCCTTGAGAGTGTGCAGGGCCTGGTCCGAGAGGAAGGCGTAGGAATCGTAAGGGAGGCAATTTCGAAGTCCGCCAAGCTCCTTGGCCTGATCTTCCGGAATGAGAAGTTCGGAGGGTGAAAGACGGGCGAGTTCATCTTCGAGTTGTTGTCGATCGGCGAATTCGGCAACCGTAAATTCTCCGGTGGTGTGATCGGCGCAGGCGAGTCCAAGGCAGGGCTTTTTGGTGGAGCCGCCAAGGAAAACAGCGGCGAGGTAATTGTGACGGGTGTCGTCGAGAAGCGAGAGATCATCGACGGTGGAGGCCGAGATGATTTGCGCGATTTCGCGTTCTACGATTTTTCCGGGCTGTGGTTCGGTGGTTTGCTCGGCGATGGCGACCCGCTTGTTGGCTTTGATGAGCTTTGCGATGTAGCCTTGGGCGGCGTGGTGCGGAACCCCGCACATGGGAATGTCGTTCCGCTTGGTCAGGGCAACGTTGAGGATGCCTGCCGCGGCTTTGGCGTCCTCGAAGAACATTTCATAAAAATCGCCGAGCCGATAGAGGAGAAGAATGTCATCGGGCAGGGAACGACGCATGGCCATATACTGGGCCATCATCGGAGTGAGCTTCTTCTCTGCTGCCATCAGGGGAGAGACTAGGAGAGAGGAGGCGGGGTGGGAATTTTGAAAATGGAAAAAGTTGGGGGGATTGGCATTCGCCAGGGTTGGATTTCGTTCTGTCGCCGGAGATCAAGAGTCCAAAGCCGGGTGACTCGGTGAAAGTTGCGGTGACCTATTTTGTGATGCCAGGGAAGGTGGAGAGTTGTGACAGGTCGAGATGACACTTCGGGGTGGACCGGGACCGGTCAGGCCCACCGACATCTTGTGCCCCGAGAGGAATTCGGATTTTTCGAATGAGAAATTTGGTAGGCTGGGGAATCGACCTTATCTTGGCGGCGTGAGTTCGTTGCCCGTGAGTTTTCTGGTTTGGATTGTTTTGACTTTGCTGCTGGTTTCTTGTGCCAGCGAGCAAGCGGGATTCCCCGGAAAGACCGGAGTGGCCTCAAAAACAGATTTCAGGCAGGGTGCGATTCAGGTCTTTCAGACGAAACCTCGCGGGGAAAACCTTCGTCCGCTTGTTTTTGTTCACGGATCTCCAGGGAAAGCGGAGCACTGGAAGCGCTATTTCGATGATGACGAACTGGCCAAGCAATTCCGGATGATTGCCTATGACCGTCCGGGATATGGGAAGTCGACAGGTGGGTTCGTCGATTTTGGGGGCCAGGTGGAGGCGCTTGAGAGACTTTTGGGGCAGCAAAAAGCCCCTGTGACGCTTGTGGGGCACTCGCTTGGCGGGCCGATTGTGCTGGCGGCTGCAGCGCGATATCCGGAGAAGGTGCACAAGGTTGTGGTCCTTGCCCCATCTGTCGACCCGACACCGGGGTTGGTTTTTAAAATGAACCGCTTTCTCGGGTGCATCGGCTTGGGGAGGTTGATGCTTCCTCCCTGGAGGGTGTCCCATCTGGAGGTTCTTGCGCTCAACCCCTCTTTACAAAGCCTGCCGCCCGAGCTTGGCAGGATTACCTCCCCCGTGACGATTGTGCAGGGTGGGAGGGATCAATTGGTGCCCTCGACGAATGTTGGCTACCTGAAGAAATATCTAACCGCCACGAATCCCAAAGTGATTTTTCTCGAGAACGAGGGGCACTTTATTCCGTGGACCAAGTTTGAGTTGGTGAAGCGGGTTTTGTCGGGAGAAGCGAGCCCCGGCGGGAAAGTCGTGAAGATAGAAAAATAGTTTACCCGGAAATTTCATCCGGAGCTTCGACGATGGGAAGGGGGGATCCGGCGATGACGCATTCGAGAGCGACGGTGTTTTTCCATTCGGTTTTCCCTCCGAGTTCGTTGTCTCCGACCTGGCAGTGGACGAAGCCGCAGCGGATGAAGCGGGTTTCGGTGAACGCGCCCCGGAGATCGCAATTGACGAATTTACAATCGATGAAGGTGGCCTGGAAAGCGCTGCACCAATAGAAGTCGGTGTCCTCGAAGTGGCATTTTGTAAAAATGGAGGAATACAGCTGAGCCCCGCTTAAGCCGCATCCCGTCAAATCGCAATCAACCCAGATTGTCGGCTCGAGATCATTGGGGTGTTTGTAATTCCGGATTTTTTCTCCGACTCTGAAGTGAGGCATGGAACTAACTACTCAATCGTGATCACTTCATCGAGGTTGAGGATGAGGTGGGCGGTGGAGGTGTGGGCGGCGTGGATGACGGGGTCGATGGATTCGTCGCGTTTGCTCTCGCCGATGGTGAGGAATTTCCGGGCCTCCCCGGGTTCGGCTTTGAAGTAGTTGAGGAAGGAATCGCGGTTGCGCTTCAAGATGGTGAGGGTTTCGGCGTCGGGGGCATGGCCTTTGGCGAGGAGGTATCCGTAGGCAATGGGGGCTTCGGGGCTTTCCTTGATCATGCGCTCGGCGAGATGGCGGGAGGCTTCGACAAAAGTGACGTCGTTCATCAAGGCGAGGGCTTGAAGCGGGGTGTTGGTGATTTTTTGGCGGACGTTGCAGATCTCGCGGCCGGAGCCATCGAAGATGAGCTGGCGGGGCGGGGCAACGGCACGCTTCCAATAGGAATACATGCTTTTTCGGTAGAGGTCGGGGCCTTTGGAGGGGGTGTATTTTGTCCCGGCATTGGCGGCGACGACCTGCCAGAGTCCGGCGGGTTGGTAGGGTTTGACGGGCGCGCCGCCGAGTTTGGTGTTGAGGAGGCCGGAGGCATGAAGGGCCATGTCACGGATGGCGAAACCGTCCATGCGGTAGCGTGGACCCCGGGCGAGGAGGCGGTTTTCGGGGTCGCGCTCGTTGAGGATGGAGTTGCTTATGGACGACTGCTTGAAAGTGTCGCTGGTGACGAGGAGGCGATACATTTTTTTGACATCCCAGCCGGAGTCCATGAATTCGACGGCAAGCCAGTCGAGGAGTTCGGGGTGACTGGGGAGTTCGCCCTGGAGGCCAAAATCCTCCGATGTTTTAACGAGGCCGATGGAGAAGAGGTGTTGCCACATCCGGTTGACAGTGACGCGGGCAGTGACGGGATTCCCGCGTGAGACCAGCCATTTGGCGAATTCGAGCCGATCCTTGGGGTGCTCGGTACCGGCGGGAAGGAGCCGGGCAATAACGCCGCGTTCGAGCGGGTGCTCTTTGATGGGGTCATCGTATTGACCGCGGTTGAGGATGTAGGAAGGGGTGGGTTCTCCTGCTTTTTCACGCATGATCATGACGGGGACCGAGCCACCTGAAGCTGTTTTGATTTTCTTTTCAATGACGGCCTTTTGAGCGATGGCGTCGCGGAGGACGGGATCAATGGTGCGGTAGTATTCGGCGAGGATTTTGGGATCGGTGGGGTTGTCCAGTTGCGCGAGAACGTTGGCGGGAATCCCGCCGGTTTTGGTGGCGGGGTTCGCGGCTTCGGTGGCGAGGATGCGGAAGGAGCCGATTTGATGATTGGGATAACCGGTGTTGAAATGGAGATCGAGGGAGAGCTCGCCGGAGTTGGCCGGGATGGGTTTGTCGAAAACGAGAAAGAGGCTTTCTGATTCGTTGGGATGGCTGTCGATGCCCCATCCGGAGGTGTCATTTGAGTCGGTGGCATTGGTGGCGGGGTAGTTGGGTTGGGAATAGGTGGCAACAGTTGTGGCAATGGTGACGGGTTGGTCTTTGACGGAGATCCTGACGTCGGAGAGGACGAAGTTTCCGTTCGCGGCGAGGGAAAGTTTGTTTTTCCCCTTGAGCGAGGGATGGGCGAGGGCATCGACGCGGATGCCGGTAAGGGACCGCTTGCCGGTGGGGAGGCGAAGTTGATAGCTGGTCCTGCTGGCATTGCCCTTGAAGAGCCAGGCGTTGTCGGGGAGCTTCTCGAGTTTGCCGCTGGTGGCCCTGGCGCTCGAAAGGTTGACGGGGAGCCAGTCGCTTTTTTGTGAGTTTGTGGCTTGGTTTTTGATCCAGTCCTTAAGGCGGGTTGGGAGGGATTGCTCGGCGGCGGCAATTTTTCCGGAAGCGGCCTGGAGCCCGGCATGGAAGTGATCGGGAACCTTGGCGAGGGGCGAGCCGAAGTTCATCACCGGGTTTGCCTTGGGACCGGCTCCGATACCTCTTTCCCCGATATTGTTGAAGTACGAGAAAAGCTGGAAGAACTCTTTTTGCGAGATGGGATCGTATTTGTGATCGTGGCAACGGGCACAGCCGGTGGTGAGGCCGAGCCAGACAGCGGAAGTGGTTTCGACGCGGTCGATAACGTTTTCGACGTAGAACTCGGGCGCGAGGGCTCCGCCTTCGGCATTCTGGCGGTGGTTGCGGTTGAAGGCGGTGGCGAGGAGTTGGGACTCGCTTGGGTTTGGCAACATGTCACCGGCGATTTGCTCGATGGTGAATTGGTCAAAAGGCATGTTGTCACGGAAGGCCTGGATGACCCAGTCACGCCAGGGCCAGTTGGAGCGCCCACCGTCGTTTTGATAGCCGTCGGTATCGGCGTAACGGGCGGCATCGAGCCAGAAGAGAGTCATGCGCTCGGCGTAGGCGTCGGAGGCCAGAAGGGAGTCGACGAATTTTTCGTAAGAGCCGTGCTGTTTGAGCTCGGCGAGTTGAGCGGGTGAGGGTTGGAGGCCGGTGAGGGCGAGTGAGGCCCGGCGGGCGAGGGTGGGGAGGTCGGCTTGCGGGGAACTGTCGAGATCTTCTTTGACGAGGCGTTTTTGAATGAAGTGATCAACGGGGTTTTTGTCGGCGGGGATGGCGATTTTGACGGGGGCGACGAAACTCCAGTGGTCTTCATACTCGGCACCCTGTTCGATCCATTTTTTGATGAGGTTCTTTTGCTTTTCGGTGAGGGAGCGATTGGAGTCCTCGGGAGGCATGGGGTCGGCGTCGTCAAAGATGCGGTAGATGACTTCGGAGTCTTCGGTGTTGCCGGGGACGATGGGGGTGGTGCCTTTGTGCTCCCTGTAGGCGAATTCGGCGAGGTGGAGGGCGACGTTGGCTTCGCGGGTCTTGGGATCCTGGCCGTGGCAGTAAAAGCAGTTCTCCGAGAGGATGGGGCGAATGTGTTTGTTGTAACTAATTTTTTCTTCGGCACCGAGGGCGGTGGCGAGGACAAGGAAGAGAAGGAGACGTTTCATGGTGCGAAAGTTGGTGACGGCAGGGGGAACGGGCATTTCTGACCGCTTCGGATTCGAAGGAATACCCATGCTTCCAATCAAGAGAGGATGTCTTTGACGACGTGGCCGTGAACGTCGGTGAGACGGTATTGGCGGCCCTGAAATTTGTGGGTGAGCTTGGTGTGGTCGATGCCGAGCTGGTGGAGGAGGGTGGCGTGAAGGTCGTGGACGTGGACGGCTTCCTTGTGGTGCTTGGTGGGGTGGGCCTCGATGGGAGCTCCATTTTTGTCGACGAGGTTGTAGCAGAAGTCATCGGTCTGGCCGAAGGTGGTGCCGGGCTTGATGCCGCCGCCGGCGGCCCAGAGGGAGAAGCAGCGGGGATGGTGGTCGCGACCGTAGTTCTCGCGGGTGAGCTTGCCCTGGCAGTACGAAGTTCTTCCGAATTCACCACCCCAGACGACGAGCGTGTCGTCGAGGAGTCCTCGCATTTTGAGGTCCTTGATGAGGGCGGCGGTGGGTTGGTCGGCGTCGTAGCACTGGCCGGAGAGTTGTTTGGGAAGGGTGAAATGTTGGTCCCAGCCCATGTGGTAGAGTTGCACGAAGCGGACATCGCGCTCGGCGAGGCGGCGTGCCATGAGGCAATTGTAGGCGTAAGTGCCGCGCTTTTTGACCTCGGGTCCATACATGTTGAGGACGGACTCGGGTTCATCCGAGATGTCGGTGAGCTCGGGGACCGAGGTTTGCATGCGGTAGGCGAGCTCGTATTGCTGGATGCGGGTGTCGATTTCGGGGTCGGCAAATTCGGCGAGCTTCTTTTCGTTCAACTCGGCGAGGTCATCGAGCATTTTGCGGCGGGCCTTGGGCGAGTAGCCCGCTGGATTGGAAAGGTAGAGGACGGGGTCTCCGACGGACATGAACTTCACGCCGGCGTGTTTGGTGGGGAGGAAGCCGGAGCCCCAGAGTCGGTCGTAGAGTGGCTGGCAATTCGGACGGCCGGTGCCGCGGGAGACCATGGAGACGAAGTCGGGAAGGTTTTTGTTTTCGGATCCGAGGCCGTAGGAAAGCCAGGCTCCCATGGAGGGGCGGCCGGGGATTTGCGAACCGGTTTGAAAGAAGGTGATGGCGGGGTCGTGGTTAATGGCCTCGGTATACATTGAGCGGATGAGGCAGATGTCATCGGCAATCCCGGAGATGTGGGGGAGGAGTTCGGAGATTTCGGTGCCGGATTGGCCGTGTTTTTTGAATTTGTATTTTGTGCCGGCGATGGGAAAGGACTTTTGCCCGGCGGTCATGCCGGTTTTCCGTTGGTTGAGATCGACGAATTTGCCGAGTTCTTCGCCGTGGTGTTTCTGGAGCTTGGGTTTGTAGTCGAAGAGATCCTGGGGGGAAGGGGCGCCGCTCTGGAAGAGGTAGATCATGCGCTTGGCCTTGGGGGAGGGTTTTGGGGTGGCTTTAGCGCCGAGGTCCTGGCCGAGTATGGAGGCGAGAGCAGCGACACCGATGCCGGAGGCCGACCTGCCGAAGAAGTGGCGTCGGTTGACGAGGAGCTGGGATTGGGAGAATGGATCGTGCATTGGAGGGTGGGTGTGAGTGAGATTTACGTCATGGAATGGGAGGTTTTTCCGAAAATCTCTCTTTCGATCAGCTCTGGAAACGGGCAGTCTTGCCTCCATGAAACTATATCGTGGAAATGACGGGCTGGAATTGGAAAGAGATGGTCGCCTTCAGAAGATCGATGATGACGTGTTGGCGAGACTTTTCGCTTCGGAAAGAGGAGAGATTGAGGAGATTTTAGCGTCTGTTGAAGGAAAGGGAGACCACGTCCAAGCAAGGGGGCAGTTGCCGCCGGTGCCTGAGGGGGCAGAGATTTGGGCGGCAGGAGTGACGTATCTGCGATCGAAGTCGGCGCGGATGGAGGAGTCCGAAGCGGCTGGTGGAGATGTTTTTTACGATATGGTTTATGAGGCCGAACGGCCGGAATTGTTCTTCAAGTCGATGGGTTATCGAGCGGTGGGAGATGGCGGGGAGATCCGGGTGCGGGAGGATTCGACCTGGGATGTGCCGGAGCCGGAATTGACTTTGGCGATCAATGCGGGAGGGGAGATTTTCGGATATACCGTGGGGAACGATGTGAGTTCGCGGTCGATTGAGGGGGAGAATCCTCTCTATCTGCCCCAGGCGAAGGTTTATAACGGGAGTTGCGCGATTGGTCCTTGTTTACTTTTGGGGAGAGAAGCGTTGAAGGAGGATGCTTTCATCAAACTAAAGATCATGCGGGGGCGGGAGGTGATGTTTAACGACTCAACTGATTTGGGGCAGTTGAAGCGCGGGCTGGAAGAATTGGTGGAGTATCTCTACCGCGAGCTGGATTTTTCGAAGGGTGCGATGTTGATGACGGGGACGGGGTTGGTTCCGGGGACTGATTTCACGCTTCGGTCGGGAGATGTGGTTGAAATTGAGATCGAGGGAATAGGGAGATTGACGAATGTGGTGGCGTAGTGGAATGGTGTAATTCTGATTATTGTAACTCTATGAAAGTGATCTTAGCCTGGTTTTGGTTTCTGGTTGGCGGGATGGTGGTGGCGCAGGTGCCTCTTCCCTCCAAGATCAAGTTGGGAGAATGGCGGACTCGTCCTCTCTTGAGTCCGGAGCTTCCTTTCCATCTCGATCAGAGTGACCAGATACTCGCTTTTGAAGATGCGCTCGAAAAACTTGGCCGGGTCAAGCGGGGAGATGATGCGGGCGACTCGTTTCTACAGTTTGAAAGAGGTGAATTACCGAAAGGGGTGACTTATCGGATCCGGTCAAACGGAAAGCTGATGGAGGTCATTGCCGCGAGCGACGAGGGGCTGGCCCATGCGCTTTCCACCTTGCTGCAAACGGTGCAAATCAAGGATGGCATGGCGTGGTGGCCGTCTCTCGATATTGAAGATGGGCCGGCGACCGCCTATCGCTCCTTCATGGTGGACATGGGGCGAAATCCCCATTCCCCGAAGGTTCTCCGTCAGGTGGTGGATATGATGTGGTTGGCGAAGGCGAATTATCTGCACCTTCATTTGACGGATGACCAGATTTGTTCCTGGCCTTCGAGGGCTTTTCCGAAGGTTTACAGCAAGCAGGCGGGTTGGACCTGGGAGGACTTCGAGGCCCTGGAGAAGTATAGCCAGGCACGCGGGGTGACGATCATTCCGGAGTTCGATATGCCCGGGCATTCGACGATTTTTCGGAGGGAGTATCCCGAGGTATTTGGGAAGACACCAACGGATTTGGCGACTTCCCCGGAGGCGCAGAAGGGGGTGGAGATCTTGATCAGGGAGGCTCTTTCTGTTTTTAAATCGACTCCTTATTATCACATGGGCGGAGATGAGGCTTATGGAGTGTCGCAGGAGTTGCAGCGGGACTTCATCAATCGGGTTAACAAGTTTGTGAAATCGCAAGGAAGGCAGCTGTTGGTTTGGGAGGGGCCACATCTCGGAAAGGGGAAGAACAAGGTCGACGAGGACGTCATTCATATTATTTGGAGAAACATCGAGGTTCCCGCGCAGACGGCCTTGGATGCCGGTTATCAGGTCGTCAATGCCCCCTGGGATCCGCTTTACATTGTGGATCACTATCCTCGCACGATGTTCACAGCAGTGGCTGTGGAACGATGCTATCACTGGAATCCCCGGCGCTGGGCGCACATCAATCACGGGATGAAGACCTTCCACGAGCCGCATTTCACGAAGACCAAAGCGGGGATTTTGGGCTTCTGCATGCCGTGGTGGGAGGGTCGTGAGGAGAATATCCTGCCGATTTGTTATGAGCGTTTCACGGCGGTGGCGGCGAAGGCCTGGAATCCGGAGGGAGAAAAGGACTTCACCTCTTTTCAAAAGCGTCAGGCAAAGGTGACGGGGCTCTTTGAGAAAATTTCGGGATATCAAAAGCCGTCACTTCCGGTGGCAGATCCGGAGAGCCAGAGAGAAAATCTGGCCTACCTGGGGAAAGTGACCCCGTCTGCGGGAGCGAGTCAGCCACATTTCGGGCCGCAGCGGCTGACAAATGGAATTCCGGATCGCTTCGATCATTTTTTGGGTTTCCCTACGCAGCCGAAGCCTTTGGAGATCAAGATCGAACTCAAGAAGCCGGCGGAACTGTCCCGAATTAAGATTACCGAGAGAGCGATTGGGAAGAGTCATGAAATATACGAGCTTTTCGTGAGTGCCGACGGTGAAAACTACGAAAAAGTCGGGGAGTCAAAAGAAGGGACCCGGGGCGAAAAAAATTATGTCGACCATGCCTTTCCCGCCCGGAACGTCGCATTCATCAAGATTTCGACCCAAGGCTGTCATGGTCTGACGTTCCCCAGCTTTAGTCGGTTGTCGGAAGTTGAGGCTTTTGCACCTTAAACGGCGTTGCTTTTGCAGATTGCCCTCCGACCTTTCCTGAAATAAGGTCCGCGTCCCTGCCGTAGGTGGCAGACTGATCTATGAAGTTTCTTCTTCCAATACTCGCCTTAAGTTCCGTGGCCTCCGCCCAAAAGGAGGCCCGGTTTATCCGGATCGAACTCCCCGGTGGAGGCCGCACCCTTACCCTTGCTGAAGTCGAGGTGATGGCGGGCGGTAAGAATATTGCCCGCTCCGGAAAAGCCAGCCAATCGTCAACCTCGAACAATGCCGGGGCCGGGCGCGCGATTGATGGCAACAAGAGTCCTGATTTTAATTCTGGAGGGCAGACTCACACCCAGGAGGGGAGTAAAAACCCATGGTGGGAGCTGGATCTGGGGAAAGCGGCGAAGATTGATTCAATTTCGGTTTGGAACCGTAAAGAAGGCAATCTTGGTGACCGTCTTGACGGGTTCACGCTGACTTTGCTGGATGCGAAGAAGAAGCCCGTTTTTCAGTCCAAGGATGTGAATGCTCCCGAAACAGCGGTTGTGATTGATCTGAAGAAAGGTGGCGATGTGGCTTACATTGGTGCTGATGGGAAGGTTGCGAAAACCGTCAAGGTCCCAGCCGACTATCGCGATCCTTCGCCCTTTAAGTTTCAGAAGGGCGACACCGTGGCCATTATTGGGAATGGCCTTGCCGACCGCATGCAGCATGACGGCTGGACCGAGACTTTGATCCAGTCCGCTGCTCCCGGGATGGAGCTCAAGTTCCGCAACATGAGTCTCAGCGGAGACCGCCCGAACAAATACCCCCGATCCAAAGGATTCACTCCGATGCCCCAGTATCTCAAGCAGGTTGGGGCGGATGTCATCATCGCGATGTTTGGTTACAACGAGTCCTTCGACACCAAGCCCGAGGATCACGAGCAGAACCTGACCAAGATGATTGCGGAATTCCGCAAGGCGATGCCGAATGGTGAGAGCTTCCCTCGCATTGTTCTTTGCAGTCCGATCGGTCATGAGAATCTCAATGATCGCAATCTTCCGAGCGGGCGCGCCAACAACAAACGCCTCCTTGCCATCACCGAAGCAACCCGCGTCGCTGCCGATAAGAATGGAGTCGCTTTCGTTGATCTCTACCATCCCTCGATCCAACTTTACGGGACCGCCAAGTCGCCGTTGACTCTCAATGGGATTCACCTGAACGAGGACGGGAACCGCCTTATCGGCGAGGTGCTGGCCAAAGCTCTTTTGAAAAAAGAGATCACAGCGTCGCCAAGTCAGCAGCCGCTTCGCGAAGCCGTGCTCGATAAAAACTGGCACTGGCACAACCGCTACCGCGCCACCGACGGAAACGATGTCTGGGGCGGACGTTCCGGGCTGAAATTCGTCGATGGGCAGACCAATGCGGAGGTTCTCCAGCACGAGCTCAAGATGCTCGACGTCATGACTGCGAATCGTGATCCGCTTATTTGGGCCACGGCGCAGGGCAAGAACTATAAGGTGAGCGACAGCAACACGCCCAAGCCGATTCCGGTGATTTCCAACGTCGGTGGTGGTTCCCGTAGTTCCAGCAAGGCCAAGGAAGGTGACTTGAATTACATCAGCGGGGAGGAAGGTCTCAAAAAGATCCAGGTTCCCGATGGCTTCGAAGTGAATCTTTTTGCTGATGAAAAAATGTTCCCGGAGCTCGCCAACCCGGTTCAGCTTCAGGTGGATGGCAAAGGTCGTCTCTGGGCTGCAGCCTGGGCCACTTATCCCAAGTGGGAGCCGCTCAAGAAAATGAACGATTCGCTCCTCATCTTCGAAGACACCGACAAGGATGGTAAGGCTGACAAGGTGAAGGAGTTCGCCAAGGTTCATAATCCGCTGGGTTTCGAATTCTGGAATGGTGGCGTGATCGTCACGAGCCAGCCGGACATCATTTTCCTCAAGGATACCGACGGCGATGATGTCGCTGATGTTCGCTACGTGATCATGCAGGGAATCGGATCGTCCGACACTCACCACGCTGCCAACAATCTGATCTTTGGACCCGACGGTGGCATTTACTGGCAGAGTGGAATTTTCCTCCAGCACAACCATGAGACTCCGTGGGGCCCTTCGCTCACCACCGGAGCATCAGCGATGTATCGTTTTGATCCACGGCGCTACACGGTTTCGTTGGTGGCCGGTAACAGCCCGAATCCGCACGGCACCAGCTTCGATCAATGGGGTTACCTTTATGCCAATGATGGCACCGGAGGTCGTTCCTACCAGGTCCGCCCGAGTGGAAATGGATTCAAAATGTTCCCGCTGGTGAACAAGGAAGTTCGCCCGGTTGCCGCTGACGCGATCATTTCGGGAACCAACTTCCCGGATGAAATGCAGCAAAACTTTATCCTGTGCAACACCATCGGCTATCTTGGAATCAAGCATTACGACCTCCATCGTGACGGCTTCGAGGACAAGAATTACAAGTTTGGCGAAGTCTGGGGAACACCTGCTGTTGAACTTCTCAAAAGTAGCGACGGAAACTTCCGCCCGACCGATGCCATTTTCGGCGAGGACGGGGCCCTCTATGTTGCCGACTGGCACAACGTCATCATCGGACACATGCAGCACAACGTCCGCGACCCGAATCGGGACAAGGTTCACGGGCGGATTTACCGGATGGTGAATACGAAAAAGCCGCTTCAGAAACCTGTTAAGATCGATGGTGCTTCCATGAGTGAGCTCCTTGATAATTTCAAGCATCCAGACATGTATGTCCGTCACCGCACCCGTGTGGAAATCAGCGAGCGGGACACCGATGAGGTGATTAAGGCGACTCAGGCCTGGGTGAAGCAATTTGATCCCGCCAAGAAAGAAGATGGAATTCCCATGCTGGAAGCACTCTGGGTGCACCAGCAGCATAACGTGCGAAATGCCGATCTTCTCGAGCTCGTCTTAACGTCGGCTGACCCACATGTCGTTCAGGGTGCCAAGACCGTGAAACATTGGTGGGGACCTGCCGATCCGGCAAATGGTGAGCAGGAGGTCGAAAAAGAGGAAGAGATGAAAATCATCCCCGGAGGAGTCAACGACACTCCTTCACTGACTGAAGTTCGCGTGAATGCTATTGTTGAAAAAATTCAGTATGACGTGAAGAAGGTCGAATTGAAGGCCGGAAAGAAAGTGAAGCTCACTTTTGTGAATCCTGACTTTATGCCTCACAATCTGGTGATCACCAAGCCCGGGACTGCTGATGCAGTAGCGGCGGCTGCGATTGCTCTCGGTGCCGATGGCTTCAAGAAACAATTCCTGCCCGAATCCGACGATATCCTTCACGCGACCAAGTTGCTTGAGAAGGGGCAGACCGAAATTCTCGAGTTCAATGCTCCCACCGAGCCGGGCGAATACAACTTCATTTGCACCTTCCCGGGGCACGCGACATTGATGCGCGGCATCATGATCGTGAAGTAGATGGGGACCGCTTGTTTTTCAAAGCACGGGAGGGAGACCTTCCGTGCTTTTTTGTGATGTCCGCAGAAAATCCATACGCACCACCGGAGTCTTGCGATAGTTCGCTTGTTGCCGGAGGACCGAACGGTTTTGTAGTCGATGGGGAATTTCTGATCCTGCGGGAAGGAGCAAAACTTCCCGACCTTTGTGTTGGGACAGGGGCGACGCAGGGGGAGTTTTTACGCTTCGAGCGCTCCATTCATTGGATCCCTCAACGGGTTCACCTGTTTTTCTTCCCGCTGATATTGCTTGCCTGGCGCTTGAATTCTCTCGTGCTCACGATCGTGGTTTTAATCGGCTGGTGTTATTTGCTGAGCCGGTTTCAGCGGAGGGTTACGGTTGGGTTTGCGATCGAGCAGTTCTTCTTCAGAAAACAAGTGATCATGCTGGCCGGGTTGGTGGTAGCTGGTCTGGCAGTGATGGTTCCGATCATCCTGCTTCCAATTGCGTTCGAATTAAGGGTGATGATAGTTTATGTCCTGCTTGTTGATGGTGTCAGATTTGCGACATTTCTTGGTAAGGGGATCAGAATCAAAGACATTAAAGACGGGGTCGCGCGTTTGATGAATGTGAACCCTGTTGCTCTTGCTAAGCTGGGGCAATGGAACGAGGATGATACCAATGGAGAAAGACAGTCGGACCGCTGAGAATCCTTACGCTCCTCCGGAGTCTGATTCACAAGATGGGAGGATGCGGGGCAAAGCTCTTCCCGGCAGTTTTTGGATTGAGGATGGAAAGCTCTCAATGATTCACGAAGGTTTTCTTCCTGATGTCTGTTTGAAGACCGGTGCGGTCGATGGTTGGTTGACCCGGAATCCGGAGCGTTTCTCATGGCGGCCGCCATGGATCCCCTGGCTCTTCTTTTTTCTGGTGCTTGGCAGTTTGATTTTGTGGCCCCAGTTGGTTCCGATTCTTCTTTTGGTCTGGTTCTTGGCGTCCATCTTTACGGTGGAGACGATCAGAGCCGATTATTGTTTATCGAGGGACGCGGTCCGAACCCGGAGGATTTTAAGTTGGCTTAAGTTGGCTTATCTCGGCTCGCCGATTTTGTTGGGGTTTGTTTCGCGTGAATGGATTGTGCTGGGTCTCTTTTTGTGGCCACTTGTCGCCCTCGTGGGTCTTTTTATGCTCAACCTGTTGTTTCCTTTTCCAGCTCCCGCCGTGGTCCGGAATGGCGTCGTGACCTTGAAGAATGTTTCGCCGGAAGCACTTCGGCAGTTGAGGCGTTGGCAGAATTCTCGTCCCATGAAATCGAATGAATGAGGCTGTCGACGATCCGTATGCTCCTCCGCAATCTGCGATTGGGAGCCTGGGGAACAAAGGGGATCCGGGAAGCTACTGGATTAAGGGCGGCTCGCTTCTTGTCACTGATGGGGCAAATCTTCCCGATATCTGTTTGATCACCGGCAAAGTGGGAGGGGAAATGATGAGGTTGCACCGGGTCATTCGTTGGCAGCCCGATCACACTTTTCTTTACCTCTCAATCCTCTTGTTTGTGGGTGTTGGGTTCCTGAAAATTTTTGCTTTGCCATTTCTGGTGGTGGTTGCCGGAGTGGTTCTACGTCGCCTTTGGACATCGGTCTCAATCAGCTATGGTCTGGAAGGGAAGGCGTTCAGAAAGCAGAAGCTTTTTGGCTTGGCCGGTTGGGGGATGGTTGGGGGCGCGCTCGCATTCATTGCTCTGACTCCTTTTGATCCCGAGGCCCGACTGACATTCGGAGGGATCGTTGCTCTCCTTGGCTTGTTTCTGCTTCGGCGGCTCGATCAGTCTTTTCGCGTCGTTGAGATCAAGAAGGGGGTTGCAACCCTAAGCGGAATTCATCCGGATGCCCTGAAGTATTTGGGAGATTGGCGTCGCTCGCACCTTTCGAGATTTCTTCCGCCGGAGGTTCAAAAGCCTCGACCCGAAGAGTAAATTAATTTCCAAAAGGAGCGGAATGAAAGACCCGGCCCTACCTATGCTTTATGCCGGGATTCCAGTGGGGTTGTTTGCGGGTTTGCCTGGAATGGCTGTGGATCATGTCAGACGTTTTCTTTTCGTTCGCTGAGCCTTAGACCATCTGCCAAAAGTCCTTACGTGAAAACGGGGATTGTGGTGTCGAGAGGATCAGCCGCTGCGCGGGAGTGCTGACAGACTTCGGGCCCGTGGGAGCCGATTGCGGCGTTGCTCGTCAATTCCCACAGTCACGGCCTTTTCCCGCAATCACTTCTGGCAAATGGTCTAATGGCATGGCGGTGGTTACAGGCTGACATGCTCTTCGAAGAGAACCTTGTTCCCCCGGGACGAGAGGAATATGACGACCAGGCAAACTGCCATCGGCAGGGGAGTGGTCCTGCGTTCTACTTCAATCCGGCCAGTTTGCGAGCTCTTGCGACGCTGGCTTTATCGAGTTGGGCAGCGGTCGCGCGGATTGTTTTTCCGGCCTCGGTGACAAAGAGATAGGTCTTATCGTCTTCGACGCCAACGAGTTTGGCTTTAATTTCAGTTCCGGCCGAGCTTTTCCAGCTTTCCAGCTTTCCTCCCTCAACCTTGACCACCACCGCGGGCTTTCCTCCGTCGGCAAAAGTGCCGTCCTTCTTGGCCTTGGCCACGCCATCGAGGGCCGACTTGAAAATGGTGCCGTATTTCTGGGTCTTCATGGCCGGGTGGTCGTAGCGGCCAAAGATTTTGGTCACTCCCGGATCGGTGAAGATTACGATGGGAATGGATGCGCCACCGGTGCGGTAGGCATTTTTGACGAGGTCAGGAAGACCGGCGGTTTCCGAGATATCGACGACGATGCTTTTTGAAAATCCGAGGACTGCTTTGCTGGCCGACACACTGACGGCTCCCGGGCAATCCACTCATGTGGCGGTCATATTTTTCTTCGCGATCACGAAGGCGATCGGCTGCTGTGCCGTAGTCGCTTTCTTCTGAACTTCATCGAGTTGCGCAAGATTATGTGTTCCTTTTGGAATCTGAAAAGCTCCCGCGAAGGAGGCGAGGCCGAGGGTGAGAGTGAGAAGGAGTTTCATCGCTTTTGGAGATATTAGGATCTCTCTGGCTGAGGGCAAGCCCTCGGTTTTCTTTCGCGCACGCTTGGAAATTGCCTGTCGTTCCCTAGGATGACGACCAGATGATAGTTGCTGCTGCTGATCACGTCGCTCCGGTGGTCGCCCTGCTGGGGATGGTTTTGGGGAGTGTCATCGTAGTCTCCTTGCTTTTGGTGAAAGCGCGGCAGTCGCTGTTGGTGGGGTATTTTATTTGCGGAGTGGTGCTCGCAAACACCGGAGCCACGGGATGGCTCGGGGACTCGGCGGACGAAGCGATCTCCATCCTTTCCGAGCTTGGAGTGGTGCTTCTGATGTTCACCCTGGGCATCGAGTTTTCGCTGCGAGAACTCATGCATCTCAAAAAAGTGGTGCTGGGAGGCGGCGGGGCACAGATGTTTTTAACCACGGTGGTGGGGATGCTGGTGGGTTGGAGTTTTGGGCTCACCGGGCCTGTGTTGTTGGTTGTGGGCTTTGCGATGGCCTTGTCGTCGACGGCAGTGAGCATCAAGTCGTTCCAGGATATGGGACAGCCGGACTCGCCCGGGTCGCGCATGGCACTGGGCGTGGCGATCTTTCAAGATCTCGCGGTCATCTTCTTCATGGTCGTGCTGCCGTCATTAGTGGGTGATGGTGCGGATGGCATGGGACCGGTTTTCTTCGCTCTGGGCAAGGGTGTCTTGTTTCTTGGGCTGTGTTGGTTCTTGAGTGTTTATGTTGTTCCACATCTTCTTCATGCCGTCGCAACTTCGCGTAGTCGGGAGCTTTTCACGGTGACGGTGGTGGGGCTTTGCGCGATCATCGCCTGGGGTGCCAATTGGTTTGGGCTGAGTCTTGCACTCGGTGCTTTTGCCGGAGGCTTGGTGGTGAGTGAGTCCATCTATTCCCACAAGGTTTTGGCTGATGTTCTGCCCTTCAAGGATCTCTTCCTGACCGTCTTTTTTGTCTCGGTCGGATTGTTGATCGATCTGGAGGCGGTTTGGCAATCAGCCTGGGTGATTGGTCTCGGGGTGCTGGCGATCCTCTCGATCAAAGGGCTGATTGTCGCCGCCATCGCAAAGCGGATGGGCTTGCGCTTGCGACAAGGTCTCATCGCGGGCGCGGCCCTGTCGAGTAGCGGTGAATTCTCCCTTGTCCTGCTCAATCGCGCGGCTGATTTGGGAGGGCTTTCGCCCGAAATCGGACAGGTTCTTTTGGCCAGTACCGCGATTTCAATGTCACTGGTCCCGACTCTCATGAGGGGCTCACTGCCGTTTTCCAGGATGCTCGAGAAGTGGCCCCTTTTTCAAAGTCACGGGAAAAACGATGAACTAAGGGATGGCGCGCAAGTGGCGGCTCTCCGCGATCACGTTGTGATCTGTGGATACGGACCGGTTGGCCAGGCTCTTCATGAAGAGATGGGCCGGCTTTCAGTACCCGTGGTTGTGATTGAGATGAATGCCTCGACGGTTCGCGATCTTCATAAGCGTGGCGTTCAGGTGCTTTTTGCAGATGCCACCAGTTCCCAAACGATGGAACTTGCGCGGATCAAGGAGGCACGGGCTTTGGCCTTCACCTTCCCGGAACCAAAGCTGGCTCTCGAAGGAATCCGTGCGGCGCGGACTCTCAATCCGGAAATTGTGACCTTCGCGCGGGCAAAATTTGCCAACGGGGTTGAGATGCTCCAAAAAGGGGGCGTTCACCATATTTTTCATGATGAGGTCACGAGTGGGCGGGCGATGGTAAGTGCGGTCTTGGGATGCTACTCGGTGAAAGAGTGATTTCAGACAAGGTTCCCGCTTTTCACAACAGCTCGCTTGGTTTTGACTATGGCCATGGCAACGATCGGAACTCCCTTCACAAATACAGCAAAAAAAGTCCTCCTTTGCGGCTCGGGAGAGTTGGGTAAGGAAGTGGTCATTGAACTCCAGCGTTATGGCGTGGAAGTGATCGCCTGTGATGCCTACGCAAATGCTCCTGCGATGCAGGTGGCCGACCGGAGTCATGTTTTTTCAATGTTGGACGGCGAGGCACTGCGACAGGTGATTGAGGAAGAGAAGCCCGACCTTGTGGTGCCTGAGGTCGAAGCAATTGCGACTGACACTCTCGCGGAGATCGAAGCCGAGGGGCTCGCGACGATCATCCCGACAGCTCGTGCCACCCAGCTCACAATGAATCGCGAAGGCATCCGGCGCATGGCTGCGGAGGAGTTGGGTTGTCTGACTTCTCCTTATCGTTTTGCCGGAACTCTTGAGGAGTATCAGAAAGCAATTTCCGAGATTCGTCTGCCGTGTGTCGTCAAACCGATCATGTCGTCCTCCGGAAAAGGTCAGTCGACCCTGAAAACAGAGGAAGATATTTTACCAGCCTGGGAATATGCGCAGGAAGGAGGCCGGGCCGGAGCTGGCAAGGTCATCGTGGAAGGCTTCGTGGAGTTCGATTACGAGATCACCTTGCTTACAGTTCGACACGTTGGCGGGACTTCTTTTTGCGATCCCATCGGACATGTGCAGGTCGATGGAGACTACCGTGAATCCTGGCAGCCACAGCCGATGAGCGAGGCCGCTCTTGAAAGCGCCCGCGAGATGGCGGGGAAGGTGACCGGGAACCTCGGCGGATTTGGCGTTTTTGGTGTGGAGCTTTTTGTGAAAGGAGACGAGGTGATTTTTTCCGAGGTTTCACCACGGCCTCACGACACCGGTATGGTGACAATGATCTCGCAGGACTTGAGCCAGTTCTCGCTTCATGCTCGCGCTATTCTGGGACTTCCGATTCCAAACATTCACAACCACGGGCCGTCGGCTTCGTGTGCGCATGTCGTCGAGGGACACTCGGAGCAGGTGAGCTTTGGCAACCTTGAGGATGCTTTGGCGGAGCCGGATACCCAGTTGCGACTCTTTGGCAAACCTGCCGTCTCGGGCAAGCGACGAATGGCGGTGGGCTTGGGACGCGCGAAAGATCTCGAAACAGCCAGGGAAAAGGCCCGCGGAGTAATCGCGGCACTCAACACCCAGCTCTAGGCGGGCATGGTCGAGGTCATCGGGTTTGGACTCGCCGGAGCGTGTGTGGCCTTGCAGCTCCAGCGTGCCGGTTGCGAGGTGCGCGTTGTTGACGACGGCGGGGAAGGGAGCTCCCATGTTGCTGCGGGCTTGGTCAATCCGGTTGCCGGTCGTAATTTCGAGCCAAGTTGGGAGGTTGCGGACGCCTGGAAGATTGCCCTCCCGTTTTACCAAAGTCTTGGAGAAGATCTTTTTCACTCAGTGCCCATCTTACGCTTGTGGTTTGATGAAAAGGACCGGTTAAAATTTGAGCGAAAGCGTGAGCTCGTGAAGCCATGGATCGACGGTGTCACTGATGAGGGCGTTCTGTGGAGTGAAGGGGGATGGCTCGATTGCCCGAAGTTTTTGACGGTGGCTCGCGAGGAGTTTTTGAAAAACGGAGGTGAATTGAAAGAAGCTCCCCAGGGTGGGGCTCAGATCTGGTGTGCCGGAGCGGCGGGGCTGATTCGGGGCGACTTTCCGGGAGTCGAACATCGAAGTGCAAAGGGTGAGATTCTGACCGTGCGCATTCCGGGTTGGAGGGAGGATCGGATTTTAAATCGCGCCGGCTGGCTCATTCCGATTGGCGGTGATCTCTATCGGGTCGGGGCGACCTACGATTGGGATCATTTGGAATCCGGGCCTACCGAGGAAGGAAGGAGCAAAGTGGAGGCGATTCTGCAAACCTTCACGGATCGTTACTATGAAGTGGTCGACCATGTGGCAGGTATTCGTCCTATTATCGACCGGAGTAAACCAGTGGTGCGCTTTCAAGAGGGCAAGGGGTGGATGTTTAATGGGCTTGGTTCAAAGGGCGTGATCTACGCCCCTCGTGTTGGCCTCGAAATGGTAAGTCGGTTTGGTTAACCTTTGAGCGGAGGGGGACGATTGTCGTTCCGATGAATTTCTAGTTTGTTCGCCTGTCTCCTCAGACCTTTCGTATCAAATGGCGATTCATCACACCGATGAGATCATTTTTCGTTGAAAATGACGGCAGGCGACTAACGTTAACAAGTCATTGCAACTGGCTTCAAACCCGACTGGAGCCAAAACTGAATGAAAATAAAAAGACCAGCCCTGGAAATGAAGTTGCCGTGTCGTCGGGAGCTTTTGCTTTCGTCGATGAGTTCGGTCTTTATCGCGGGTGGTCTTCTGGGGGGATTGGCTTTCGTTTCAATCTCGCTTGCGACGGCTTTTCAAACCATTGATCCAAGCGGGCCGGTTATGGTGAAGTCCGAGGAGAGCGAGGAACCGGAGGAGGTCGAAGAAGTGACGAAGGCTTACGAACCGTCGCCCAGTGTTTCGGTTCCGCCGCTTTCATTGGTTCCGCTTGAACAACAACTGGTGGAGTCGCCCGATGCCATTCCCGTGCCGGAGGTTGAAGAAGTGCCGGTGATGGATGACCTGGATTGGTCCGAAGAAGCCTTCGAGCCGTGGGAAGAGGATCAAAAGCCGGAAGTGAAACCAAAGCCCAAGGTTGTTCGCAAGCCTGCTCCGGCCCGGAAGTCTTCGCCGACCGAAAAATCGGTTTCCGTGAAGCCGACTTCGGCGCGAGTTGTTTCCCGAAGCGCTCCTGCTTATCCGGGCAGTGCCCGCCGGGCGGGGATTGAAGGAAAGGTGATGGTTCTGGTAACTGTGTCGACGTCGGGCCGGGTTTCGGGCGCTCTCATTTCTTCAAGTAGCGGGAATGCGTCGCTCGATGCCGCTGCGTTGAAGGCAGCAAGGCGCTATCGGTTCACGCCTGCCAAAAACGGGGTCGGACAGGCGGTGGCGACGCAAGTGAAGATTCCTTTCAACTTCCGGTTGAACTAGGCGAGGATCCTTTTGATCACCTTGCCGTGGACATCGGTCAGGCGGAAATTTCTCCCTTTGTATTTATAGGTGAGGCGCTTGTGGTCCACCCCGAGCAAATGAAGTGCGGTCGCGTGGAAGTCGTGCACGTGAAAGGGATCAATGGCGGCCGTGAATCCGAAGGGATCGGTTTCGCCATAAGTAACTCCACCTTGGATTCCGCCGCCTGCCATAAACATCGAGCCGGACTTGGTGTGGTGGTCGCGCCCGCTGCCCTGCGACATGGGGGTGCGCCCGAATTCGCCGCCCCAGATGACGAGGGTGTCGTCAAGCATGCCCCGTTGTTTGAGGTCGCGGATGAGCGCGGCTGCGCCCTGGTCGATGTCCTTGCAGCGAGACTTCATGCCACCCACCACGTTCCCGTGGTGATCCCAACCGGTGTGGTAGAGTTGGACAAAGCGCACTCCTCGCTCGGCCATACGACGAGCCATGAGGCAGTTCGAGGCGAAGGAGCCGTTGGGCTTGGCCCCTACGCCGTAAAGCTTACGGGTCTCGCCTGTTTCCGAGGCGAAGTCCGCCAGGTCGGGCACGCTGGACTGCATCTGAAAAGCGAGTTCATATTGTGAAATGCGAGTGGCAATTTCAGGGTCCGCCACCTCGGTGTCGTGAAGCTGGTTGAGTTTATTGAGTGAATCGAGCGAAGCTCGCTGGGTGGTTCTACTGATCCCGGATGGTGATTTGAGATAGTTTAGAGGGGTTCCCGAGGAGTAAAACTCCACGCCCGTGTGTTTGCCGGGAAGGAAGCCTGCATTCCAGGCGGTTTGAGGAACCGGTTGTCCTTCGGGGCCGGATCTCATCACGACGAAAGAGGGGAGATCGTTGGCAATATGGCCGAGACCATAGGTCACCCACGACCCCATGCTTGGCCGACCGGCGATGGCGGTGCCGGTATTCATGAAGGCGTGCGCCGGGTCGTGGTTGACCTGATCGGTTTGCTGGGTGCGGATGATGCAAATGTCATCTGCGATCTTTTGAATGTTTGGAAGCAGATTTGAGATCATTTGACCTGACTTTCCGCACTTTGTGAAACCAACATCAGTCCCAAAACACTTCAGCGCCGAGTGTTGCAGGAAGGCGAATTTGATTCCTTTTGTCAGGGACTCCGGGATGGGCTTGCCATCGAGCTCACGAAGCTTGGGTTTGTCATCGAATGACTCGAATTGAGAGGGGCCGCCCGCCATGTAGAGGTAGATGACGCGCTTTGCCCTGGGAGCGTGATGAAAGACCTCACCAAGACCGTCCTTGGCGAGGAGATCGGCAAAAGCAGTTCCAAGGAGAGCGGTTGAGGAACGTGCGAAAAAGTCGCGGCGTGGAATGTTCATGGGTTAGCTGCGAGTTAGGAATTCGTGAAGATTTAGGACGATGCGGGCGGTGGCGGTCCAGGCGGCATGGTTGATGGAATCGTGGGTTCCGGGGGGAGACTGTCCGATGGCGAGAAGTGATTTTGCGGCACCGGGGTTGGCTTTAAATTCGGAAAGCAACTTCTCGTGAAGTGCTTCGATTTCCGCGGCTTCTGCGGTCGACGGATCGCGTTGAAGGGCGAGGTGAAAGAGGTGTGCGATAGGATCTTCCTTATCGATGATGCGAGCGGCCAGTCCGCGTGCTGCTTCCACAAATTGTGGGTCGTTGAGCAAGGCGAGGGCTTGGGCCGGAGTGTTGGTAATAGCTCGTCGGGCGGTGCACTCCTGTCGGGTCGGTGCATCGAGGGCGAGCAGGGCAGGGTGGTGGTTCTGCCGTTTCCAGAAGGTGTAGAGTGAGCGTTGATATTGCTCCTGCCCGGGGTTGGTTTCCCAAATTTGGTATCGGGAGCCGAACATTACCTTGTTGGACTTGGCCCAGTAGCTTTCCGGTTGATAGGGGAAGAATGAGGTGCTCGGAATCTCTGTGGTGAGCTTGAGAAGGTTGGCGGCGAGTAAAGCGGAGTCGCGAATTTCCTCGGCGGTATGCCGGTGTCTCGATTGTCTCGCGTGAAGCCGGTTGGTGGGATCATTTTGCGCCAAAAGGGAACCGGGAATGGACGAGAGTTGATAGGCTTCGGAGGTGACCAGAAGACGAATCATTTTGCGAATGTCCCAGTCTTCCTGGAATTCGGCGGCCATCCAATCGAGGAGGTCAACGTGGGAGGGCCAGTCGCCTTGGTTCCCGGAGTCTTCGAGGGTTTCACTCAGGCCGCGTCCGTGGAATTGATGCCAGAGCCGGTTGACGAAGACGCGGGCGGTGAGCGGGTTGTTTTTGGAGATGATCCAATTGGCGAGGTCCAGGCGGGTGGGGTTTGGTGAATCAAGTTTTCCAAAGGCTTCGGGAATAGCCGGTCTGGCAACAGGTCCGGATTCGTCCATAAAGTTGCCGCGTTTGAGAATGTGGGTTTTCTTGGGAGTGCTTTCCTTGCTGACCAGGGTTTCGGTGGCTCCCTGACGATGGAGGTAAATCTCACGATAAAGGTTGTTGAGTTGGGTTGTGAGTTCCGGGTTTTGGTGTTCCCGAAAAGCCATATCGATGACGGTTTGGTGAATGGGACGGCGCGCGGCCGGCGATTTTTTGAGAGAAGTGATAAGTAGAGTTGGGAAGTCCTTGCGGTCGTCGCGATTCAGCGGGAGTTCCCAAAAGTAGCGGAAAGTTGATTCCGCCAATTCGTTGGTGAAGAAACGATGGGCAGTGGTTTGGTATCCGGAGCTCCCCCAGGTCACCTTGCCGCCTTGTTGGATCCAGGCCATTCCCTGCGGGACATAGGCTGCCTTGCCCAGTTTGCTCTTGGGGACGACGAGACGGACAACTTCGCCGGTTCCGGGCAATGGTCCCATGTGGGTGGGTTTGGTCGGAAAGGCCTTGCTGGCAGCAGGATGATCTTTCGGGCCCCAGTAAAAGGTACGGAAGTAATCGTCGTGCCAGCCCATCCGGCGATAGGCACCATTGATGATTTGGAAGGCGACAAATTCGGGCTTGTTGTTGGGATCAATCGTAAGGTTGATGAAGTAGTCTTCGCTGTTGCCGAAGTCCGACGAAGTCAGGGTCTCGGCGCACAGGTGTTGCTTGATCTCGCCGGGCTTCGCGATGACTTCCCGGCCGGTTTCGGTTTGCGTGAAATCACCTCTCGTGATGTGAGCCACTGGCAGAGTGGCAGGGAACCAGATCCAGTCGGTCTTTTCTTTTGTCGCGCTGGCTTTCTTGTCTTGTTCCAGGACTTCGGCGGACCAATTCTTCAAGTCGTTTGGAGCGATGGGAGCTGAGTAAAGCTTCTTGCGAACGGCATCGATTTCTGCGGCCAGTGCGTGTTCTTTGGCCGACTTTGCGGGATCGTTGTGAAGATAGTGGAGAGGGACTCTCCGGTCGCCGGGTTCGTAAACCCCGGCCTCGACAAGCGGGTCGAAGAAGGCGGCGAGAGAATAGTAATCCTTTGCCAGGATGGGGTCATACTTGTGATCATGACATTCGGCGCACCCGGTGGTGAGGCCAAGCCAGACCGTGCCGAGGGCTCTCACGTGTTCGCCTTTGAGCGCGTAAAGAGCTTCTTTTTCGATGACGCCGGCTTCGCAGTTTGTTTTGACGAGACGATTGTAAGCCGAGGCGGTCAGGGTACGGTCGTTGCGGTCCGGAAGTAGATCTCCCGCGAGCTGTTCAAGGGTAAATTGATCGAAGGGCATGTTCTGCTGAAAGGCCTCAATGACATACTTTCGGAAAGGTCCGGACGCGATGGGTTCGTCGGAAACCATGCCGTTGGAGTCGGCGTGGCGGACGAGGTCGAGCCAGCGGACGGCTTGATGTTCGGCATGCTCGAGTGATCTGACCCAGCGCTCAACAAAGTTAAGGTAGTTTTTCCGTGAGGGATCTTTTTGGAAGGCGGTGACTTCTTCATAGGTTGGCGGAATTCCGCGGAGGTCGTAGGAGAGTCTTCGCAGTAAAACGCGAGGGGAGGCTTTTGGGACCGGTTCGACTCCCTTCTCGTTCCAGGTGCGTCTGAGGAACGAGTCGATCGGGTTCGGGTCGTTACCCGGAACCTTGGGGCGGGTCAGTTTTCGGAAGGCCCAGTGATCTTCGTATTTGGCTCCCTGTTCGATCCAAAGTCGCAAGGTCTCTTTTTCCTTTTCGGTGAGGCGGTAAACGGTATCAAGCGGTGGCATGTGCTCGTCCTTGTCCGTGCTGGAAATACGCTCGATGAGAATCGATTCATCGGGATTTCCGGGCACGATGGCGTCGAATTCAGTGGCTCCTTCAAAGGTATCGAGTCGCAGGTCGGCCTCACGTTTTTTCTCGTCGAATCCATGACAGAAAAAACAATTGTTCGAGAGAATGGGGCGGATGTCCCGGTTGTAGCTGATTTTTTCCACCGCCCGAGCCAAGGGGGACAGGGCCAGAATGATGAGAAGGAAAGCGCGTGGCATGAGAAGGTAATGGTCCGATTAGAGTATCGATTCAAATCTGTTTTGTCTTGGATGAAGTTCTGAAGGTTTTTTGCAAAGGTGGATTCAAGTGGCTGGCGCAAAGATGGGTGATAAATGGCCAGGAGCTGTAAGAGGCTTCCGGCTTAACCACCAGGTCAATCCCAGGCGCCCACTGATAACCGCCCGGCACAAGAGCAACGTTACAGCATCAAAATCATGAATGACAGAGGATATGGTCCCACCGCGATTGCGCAGGCCATTGGTGTTCCCCCGTCGACCGCGAGCTCCGAGCTGGGATGTCACCTGCGGGAGGTTTTCCCTTCCGCTTTCGGAGGCTGCGTGTTTGAGAATCGTTGCCGGAGGGTGTGACGACTCTGGAAATTAAAACCAAGAGTGAGGGAGATGCGCTTCAATCCATGATTGCGGCTTATGAAGTCGAGCTAATTGCTCTTGATGCCTTTGGCCGCTGTACTTCCCTGGTTGAGATGCCACGTTCTCCGATTCGATCTCTGCGAACCACCGTTGTCGTTTCCATGGGGTAGCCGTTACTTTTGGGGCTTCCATCATCTCGTGGAGTTCAAAATCCCGGGAATGGGGAGAAACGAGTGTGGTTTGCCTTTGTGACTCTAGGGCAGGTGGAAGAGTGATTTTGAGCAATCTTTGACAGAGTTTTGACACAGGTAAAATCTCAATGAGGCAGTTTGATGCCAGTATGAATAAGCAAGGATTTTGCGGTCTGACACTGGGGGTTGCATTGCTCGGGATTCCCGCGACCATTTTCGCACAGGAAGATCAACCGATCCCCCCCAAACCAGTGGTGTCCATGCCGGTGAACCCATTGCCGGTGAAGGTGGTGTATGAGGTCTTTAGCTTGCCCATGACTGATGGGGCTGCTTTGCAAAGGGCGGGAATTACCGATGCGGAATTTTACAGTCGGCTGGTAGCGGGTTTGAAAGAGAAGAAGGTGAAGCTCGAAAGCTTTCTGACCGTGCGTGGAATTTCAGGGCAGTCGATGGTGACGAGTCAGGCCGAGGACTACACCTATCCTTTGGAGTTTGAGCCAGCCGAGCTTCCCAATCAGGTGATCGGTATGGATAGGAAAAAAGACGCAAAGGGCAAAGAGATCACAGTTTTCCCGGTCACGCCTGCAACGCCTAGCGCCTACAAAAAGAAATTACTGGGAGAAACTCTCGAGGTTGAGGCCGTGGTGAAAGAGAACGGCCGGATTGATCTGAGAGTGGCGCCGACCCGCACTGCGCTCATTCAGAAGGATAGCTACGGCCAAGGGCTTTCCAAAGTGGAGATGCCCCGGTTTTCCACACCCGAAATCCGCACGGCGGTGAAGACGCTATCGGGCCAGGCCTTCTATCTCGGAACGGTAAGCGCCCCCGACGAGTTGCAACCTGAAGAAGGGGGCCAGATGGTCAGCTTTGCCTTTATTACGGCGACAGATTTGAGCGTAGAAGCTTCCAAAACCAAGTAAGAGATGAATGTAAAACTATTCGCAGTGATAAGTGGGGTTGTAATCTCCGGGGCGATGCCTCTGGTGGCTCAGGAAGAAGAGGTCCCCAAATTGATTCAGGTGGTTTACGAGGTTTTTTCACTTCCCGAAGCTGAAGCCGCGCAGAGCCAACGTGACTCGCTCACCGACCGGGAGTTGTATGCCCGGATGGTGACCGGTTTGGAAAAGGGGGAGGTGAAGCAGGAGAAGCTCCTGGCGATCAGATCGCTCGCCGGGCAAAAAGCCACGGTTGATCATGTGAGTGAATTTATGTTCCCAACTCAATTTGAACCGCCCGAGCTACCCAATCAGCTGGGAGGTTTTCTGGAGCAGGCCGGAGATCAGGAAAGTGCCGACTTGGCAGAGTCGTTGGCCAAAGCCAAAAAAGGAGCAGGTTGGCATGAAGGAAATTTCCCAGTGACTCCGGCGACTCCGGCAGCTTTCGTAACAGCAAAACTGGGCGATTCGCTGGAAGTCGAAGCGGCACTTGGTACGGAAGCTGGATTCGTCTCATTGAGTTTTGCCGCCACCCACCTGGCCTTGAAGGGTTCGGATCTCTGGGGGCAGGGATTATCGGAAGCCAACATGCCCCGTTTCGAGGAGCAGAAGTTGCAATCGAGTTTCACTCTCAAAGGCGGGGATCCAAGCTTGATCGGAACGGTTTCACCAAGTCCGGCCACCCGGAAAAAGGATGGGGTGGCTCGGGTTTGGTTCGCTTTCGTCACGGCATCTGTCGTAGAAGGGCCGAAGTAAAATTCTTCAATGGGAAAAATCTATTTCGGTCTCGTGCTCACTTTGCTGGTTTCTCTCGTTGTCCTGCTCGCGGGAGGAGTTCTGGCGAAGCGCTCGATTACGCGGGTCACTTCTGTCGACCGTGAATTACTCAAGGATCTTTCGGCCAAAGTCGCATCGGTCGTGAGTGAGTGGAAATCAAAGCGTGTGAAAGCCCTTGAAGAGATTGCCTATGAGGCTGCGAAGCCGATGGCTGAGGAGATCGAGGCAAAAATCTCGGCGCTGCCAGGAGTGCGGGGGGCTTTCCTTTTTCAAGAAGGGAGGCCGGGGCGTGAATGGGTTTTATTGGGGCGGGTTGGGTCAAGATCGCCGGCGGAAGTGGTGGTGGAGGGAGTGAAGGCTCCTTTAATCGCGGAGCGGGCAATCGTGGTGCCGGAGGGGCTTTTCAAGGAAGTGACATTCGGGGAATCAGGTCGGATCGACAATGAGGAGCGGTCATTTTACGGTTGGTGGTTTTCTCCTTTGCAGGGAGTTGTGGTCTTATATTTGTTGGAAAGTGGCTTGGAGGAGGCCGCGCTGATGAGTGAAGTCGGCTTGCAAATCCGGGACGATTTTGAGCGGGCTGCGATAGCCGGGGCAACGGTGGAAGCCGTTTACAACGGGAAGCGCCTTGCTGGCGAGGGGTTGACGGAACGGATGGCAACAGCTGAAACGGGAGACGGTAGGTATGCGGTCCGCGCGTGGGATCGCAGGACCGAGGAGCAGGAATTTGACTGGACCACGATGTTTGGTGCGATTGGACTCGCGGTTGTGATCGCCGGAGTAGGCCTTGGATTGTTTTATTCACAGCAGCGGATGTGGCGGGCTTCCGAACAAAGGGTTTCCTTCGTCAACCGGGTTTCCCACGAGCTTGGCACCCCGCTGACAAATATGACTTTGAACCTGGAGTTGGCATCAAGGTCGCTTCGGTCACAGCCCGAGATGGCCGGGCGTCGGTTGGAGAAGGTGAGTGAGGAGATTTCAAGGCTGGGACGTCTTGTGACGAATGTTCTGACTCACTCTGGGAAGCCGGGCGACGGGATTCAGGATCGCCTGGTTGTCTGTGATCCCGATGCGGTGATTCTCGGGGTCTTGGACCAGTTCCGGCCCGCGCTTGAGCGGCGTGGAATCGAGATTGAGTGGACCCCAGGCGAGACGGGGGAACAACGAATCAATTCGGATGCCTTATCCCAGATCGTCTGGAATCTGATATCGAATGTTGAGAAGTATGCCTCAAGTGGTGAATGGTTGTCGGTTTCTGTTTCGCAGGTTGATGGGTCTTTGAGGGTAAGGGTGTGCGATCGGGGTGAAGGAATTCCCCGTGAGCGCCGTGCAAAGGTCTTCAAACCATTCGAGCGCGTTTCCGACTCAACCAAGGAAGGAGTGAGCGGAACAGGGCTGGGACTTTCGATTTCGCGTGAGTTGGCGGAGTCGATGGGTGGAAGCCTCTCGCTGCTTGATGACCCCGAGATGACTATTTTTGAACTCATAATCCCCCTGAAAACGACATGAAGATTCTTGTGACTGAAGATGAGCCGATGACCCTTGAAGCCTTGGGGGAACTCCTGCGGATGGAAGGTTTTGATGTTGTGGAAGCCAGCGGTGGTGAAATGGCCTTGAAACTTTGGGAGGAAGTTCATCCTGATTTGGTCTGCCTGGATATTATGATGCCGGGAATGGACGGGTACGAGGTTTGCCGGAGATTACGGGAGAAGGATTCACGAACCCCCATTCTGTTTCTTTCAGCGAAAAATGAGGAGAAGGATATCGTTGCCGGGCTTGAACTCGGGGCGGATGATTTTATCCGGAAGCCTTTTTCGACAGGAGAGGTGATGGCGAGAATCAAATCGGCCTTACGGCGTGCCTATCCGGAGAAGGGGAGCCGTAAGATCCAAATGGCGGACGTGGTGGTTTGGCCGGATGAACTTCGGGCCGAGCAAAACGGGTCGGGGATCGAGTTGACACTCCGGGAGGTGAAGATGCTTCTCTTGCTCGAAGAGAAGAAAGGTCTGCCGGTGTCGCGTGACGAGTTTTTGGATCGATGTTGGGGGATGGATTATTTTCCGGATTCGCGGACGCTGGATCAACATGTGCACATGCTGCGCAAGAAGATCGAAGGCGGGAGCGAGTTGATCGAGACGGTGCGCGGGGTGGGGTATCGATTCCGGGGTTGAGAAAGAAACGGTTGCCGATTCTTCCTGTGGAGGCGACTCTCCCTGCGATGAATGACAACGAGGTCCAATGTCCGTCCTGCGGTGAGTGGTTTTCCATTTCCATGGTGGCACCCGAGGACTACGGGAGCCAGATGGACTACGATTGCGAGGTGTGTTGACGCCCGATGACGCTCATGGTCGATGAGCAGGGGGGGGTAAGCGCGATGGGGGGCTGCTAGATGAGCGATTTGGTGTCGGTGGTTTTCCCGATTGGGCCCGGGGTGTTTGATGCGGTTTTGGCACTGGATGATTTGCTGGGGCAGAGCTACTCCAGTCTCGAGGTAGTGGCGGTGCTGAACGGGTGTCCGGAAGGAGTAAGGCGGGAGTTTTTGGACCGGAATGATTCTCGACTCAGGATCATTGATTTGGGGGGTGAGCCCGGATTGTTGGATGCTCTTGATGTGGCGGTGGAGAATTGCCAGGGCAGGTGGCTGGCGCGGATGGATGCAGATGACCGGTGCGATTCGACGAGGATCGAGAAGCAGGTCGCGTTGCTGGAATCCGGTCAGTGTGAGGTGGCGAGTTGCGGGATCTCGCTCAAGGGGGCATTGGGTGATGGAATGCAGCGCTATGTGGATTGGGTCAACGGACTGGACAATCCGAAGAAGGTTTCGCGGGAGAGATTTGTGGAGAGCCCGGTGGTGCAACCCACGGTGATGATGGCCAGGTGCTTGTTTGAGGAAGTCGGAGGTTACTTGCGGAACGGTTTTGCGGAGGACTACGATTTGTGGCTACGCTTACTGGAGCTCGGCGCACGATTTGGAAAGGTTCCGGAGTTGCTTTATGACTGGTATGATCGACCGGATCGTTTGACCCGGAGCGATCCCCGTTTCGACCATAAAATGATGCTGGCATTGAAAGCTGATGCCTTGGCCCGCCTTCCTGAGATCCAGGAGAATGGCGTCGTGATTTCGGGTGCCGGACCCATCGGGAAGGTGCTGGGACGCGAATTGATTTCGCGGGGAATTGCGGTGCGGGGGTATTTTGAGGTGAGTCCCAAAAGGATTGGGAGCACTTGCCAGGGGGCTCCGATCGCGGGCCCTTGGGAATTTGGGCGGCGCTGGCGGGACGCCATTTTGCTGGCAGCGGTGGGCGTGGGTGGTGGCCGGATGAAAGTAAGAAAGTTGGCCAACGAGGCGGGATTCAAGGAAGGAAGCGACTTTTGGTGCTGTTGTTAGGCGCAGCCAGTGGATTTTCTGAGAAAAGGCAAAGATTTCGACTTGCCAAATGTCGCTGTGTGACACAGTTTCCCGCCCTCGAAGTGACGGGGAGTAGCTCAGCTTGGTAGAGCGCTGGTTTTGGGAACCAGATGTCGCAGGTTCGAATCCTGTCTCCCCGACCACTTTGCTTTTCGAGGCTGCCGATTTCGGCAGTCTCTTTTTTTGTGGACAGGAAATTCGGTTCGATCGCTGGTCCGGACTGACTGTCGAGATATCAAGATCGATTCCCTGGTGATCGGTACGGAATTGGATTCGATAGACAAATTTCTGATCTTAGGAGCTTTTTAGGATTAGGACGACTCCGGGCTGTTTGTTGAGTATGGAATCCATACCACAGGCTTTGTCCAAATCTCTGATACCACTTGTTGGTCCACTCGATGAAAATGCTCGTGCGGACTCCGGCCCTTTCATGTGTCTCTTTTACCCAGCAAAAATCGGGGGAAAAGAAGGGTCCTCCTTTTCGCTGGAACAATCCACTCCCTGCCGGTTTTGAGCAGGAAAGACCCAAGTATGGGACTTTTGAGAGCAAATTGAACAGAGGCTGCCATTGGACACAGTGTTCTTCAGCTCAAGGTTCTTGAGGCGATCAAGAAGGGTGGAATTGGATCCGCCCGCTGACTTCTCTCACCCGGTGGGTTTGAAGAGCCTTGCAAACGGGACGGCGGGCCGGGCTTCCATCGGCGAGGTTAAAGCGACCGTTGTGCTTTGGACACTCGATCATTTTCTCAATAACGAGTCCGTCGGCAAGGTGGGTTTTGCCATGAGTGCAGATGCCATCGGTGGCGTAAAGTTGCCCTTCACCGTCGCGGTAGATTGCGTAGGTCTGGTCGTGGTGATTGACTCGAATGACTTCCGAGTCTTCCAGAGCAGCTGATGGGCAGATCTCAAGCCAGCCTTCCGCATCGGCAGGGCATGAAGGTTTGATGGCAGGTTTTTTCTCGCGACCTGCAGTTGGGGGAAGGCTACGTTGGATGTGGTATCCGGGCTCTTCGGTTTGCCGGGCGACGGTCGGAATGATTTCCTTCCAGCATGCCCAAAGGCTGGGGTAGGGGGCGGGGCAATCGTCTTTGACGATCTCGTGAAGTGCCGGGAGATTATAATAGGGGACCAGGGGAAACATGTGGTGTTCCACATGGTAGTTCATGTTGAGGTAGAGGAACCGGTTGACGATGTTGGTGAGGAACGTTCGGGAGTTGAGTCGGTGGTCGAGGACGTTTTCGGCCAACCCGGTGTGCTGGGTGAGGCCGTAAAGTGACATCAACCAAGTGCCGAAAATATTGGGAAGGCCGATGAGAAAAAGAGGAAGAAAGCTACCGGAGATCAGGGCCGCTGCCATCACCAGCAAATAGACTGCGAGATGGACGCGGGCGGTGCGGAAGATCTTCGGAAATTCGTCTTCGGGGATGAATTCGCGTTCGCGTTCCGCGAGCTGGCCCCGGGCATGATGGAGGAGGTTGCCGAAGTATTTGGGGTAACGCTTGATGGCGAAGCAGCCGAGGAGCATGCCGGTGATATCAGGGGGGCGGGGGACGGCAATTTCCGGGTCCCGGCCCACGATGATGGTGTCGCTGTGATGCCGGGTGTGGGACCAGCGCCATACCGTTGATTCGCGCAACACCATGAAGGAGGCGATTTCGTAGAGGGCGATATTCAACCAGTCGGTTTTAAAAGCGGTGCCGTGAAGTCCTTCGTGCCAGCGAGCATCGGCGCTCCCGGCAAAGAGTGCGGCGTAGATCAAGTAGGGGGCAATGACCCACCAGGTTCCCCATAGGCTGATGGTGGCTGCAGCGGATGCAAAGATCAGGCCAAACCAGATGAAGGCGTCGCGGAGGGCGGGTCCATTCCGGCGGACGAGGAGTTTGCGCATTTTTGCCCGTGGAACCGGGCTTTGATACCACTCGGCCTCGGCCAGCCCGGCTTCCATCGCCTTTCGGGAATTTTGGCGGTTGAGCAAGTAAACCGACGGGTCGGGGAAGGCGACCTGGTCCGTTGGTTTGGAGGTGGCGGACATGACGGGTGTGCAGGTTATCCCCTCAGGCCGACCTGATCCATTAAACGGGCGGTTTGCGTGTAGGCCTCTTCCACCCATTCCACAATTCGATCCGGGTCGGGTGAGTATTCCAGTTCGATGGAGACGGCGCCATCAATTTCCAGTTCCTTGATCGCTTGCAAATATGGCGCGAACTTCACGACGCCTCGTCCCGGCGGGAGATCGCCGTGAACTTTTCCGTCGCAGTCACTGATGTGAACATGGATGGCTTGGTCTGCGAGTTTGCAGACCTCCTCGGGGCCGTTGTCTGCCAGGACGAGGTGTGAGATGTCGATGTTGGCCCGGACGCGCGGGTGGTCACATTCGCGCACAAAGCGTGACATTTCATCGATACTGCACAGGAGGCTGAGTCGGAATGGTTCGAGCTCCAGGGCAATGTCGACTCCTTTGCTTTCGGCGTAGTCGCCAAGGATCCGGCAGGATTCGATCCCCCAGCGCCATTGGTCTTCCGGAGTGATGACTTCGCGCTGCCACAGGTATTCGCCAAGAACGAGGAGGATGTTGTCGGCACCCCAGTGTGCAGCGAGGTCGATGAATTCCTTGCAGCGCGAGATGTGGTATTCGCGAACAGGGTCGTTAAAATCGATAAGGCCGATGGCAACGACGGGGAGGGAAAGAATGGGCAGGTTTTTTGCCTCGCAGGTTTTGGTGATCGTCGAGATTTCATCGTTCGAAATCAGGGACGGTTCAGTGAAGATGTCGACGGAGTCAAAGCCGATTCGTGCGATGTGCTCGAGGCCGGTAACGGTGTCGACTCCGGCTTGGCTGAAGGCGCTGTTGATGATTCCAAGTTTCATGAGGAGAAGGTCTTAAGGGTGGAGGATTTCGTCGAGAAGAACCCGTCGTTTTTCGGTCGAGCTGATCACTGCGGCTTCGACCAGGGCGATGGTCTTTAGATTTTCGCGCCCACCGAGGGTTGGTTGGTTCCCATATTGGAGGGCGTTGAGGAGCTCCAGCATGGTTCCGCCAAAGGCATCGGGGAACCAGCTGCCCCGAAGGTCGGAGACAATAAATTCCGGGTCCCCAATTGCCGCGTGGCGGAGGGTGGATGGGCTCGTGTAAGGGTCCTGGCACCAGCCAATATTTCCGATGGCGAGACCTTTGGTTCCTTCGATACGGAACTCGATGTTGATATCGGATGGGCAGCCTTCGTGCGCCGGTCCGGTCCAAACATCGTCGATGATGGTGGCGCGTAAGCCATCGCCATACTCAAGGATGCTGGTACAGATTCCGTCGTGGTGCGGGAAGGATGTGCGTGGATCGGGGCGGGTGCTGCAATAGACGGCCTCGGGATCGCCGTGCCAGTGGCGGAGGCAATCGAAGTGATGAATGGACATGATCTTGAGTGTGGCGCTTTCGAGTTCGGCCTGCCAAGGCTGCCAATGGGGGATGGCCCGCATGTTGATGGTGGTGAAGACCGGATCTCCAAATCTGCCGTTGCGGAGGAGTGAGGAGGCTTCGGCCACCGAGGGGTCGAAGCGCATGTTTTGGTTCACTGCGAGCACGATACCCGAGGATTCGCAGGCCTCGACCAGGATGCGTGCGTCGTGGTAGTCCAACGCGAGAGGTTTTTGCGCAAGGATGCCCTTGACGGTTCCCCTCCGGCAGGCGGTGAGAATGAGGTCCGGCTGATGTTGCGGGGGAACCGCAATATCCAGGACTTCAATTGAGGGATCATGGAGAAGCGACTCAATGTTATCGTAAACCTTGGGAATCTGATGAAGGTCGGCAACCTTGCGGGCGTTTCTTGGGGTTCGCGATGCAATGGCGGCGACATTGAGTCCGAGTTTTTTGTAGGCGGGGAGATGACAATCGCTGACGATGAAGCCGCTTCCAATCACTCCGATCTTCTGGTTGGGCTTCATAATCATTTTTTTTCCAGGCCGAACATGAGTATTCCCATTTGGTATTCGGCGGTTTTTTGCTTTCGTGAAATCTTCCATTGTGTGAGGAATTTTTCGGTTTGCGACGGTGTGAGAAGGTCGGGGATGCTTTGCGCGATCTGTGCGTCGGTCGCTTTCCAGCGATCTTCAATCGTTGAAAAATCAGTGCCGCTGGAAAGGGCGAGCCAGTTTTCTTCATCGCTTCCGTTTCCTTTGCCTGAGTGGAGCCGCGCCTGATAGAGGATTTCGATCAGCTCTTCTTCGACGGCCGGCTCGAGCTGTTCCGTTGAAAGTGCCGACCGGATTTTTGGCATCTGTTGGCGTTCCGGCAGTTGCTGTTCATATTTTCGGAAAGCCGCTGCGTCTCGGTCGTTCTGAAGAAACTGCTCAATCTCCCGGGTGTTTTGGTCACGCTTTGCTGCCATCTCCCTTTCGATTTTTTGACGGTCTTCCCTGCCCGACTGCATCCACTTGAAAATTGTTTGTTGCTGGTTCAGCAAGCGCTTGGTCAGGAGTTCTTCAAAGTATTGGGATTCGTCTTCCGAGAGGGCCATTGAATCGATGAAGTCCCCGTAGATTGTGGGAAGGCCGGTCTTGATTCCTTCCTTGATGAGAGTTCTTCCTTCCTCGCTTTGCATCACTTCGGTCATGGAGCGGGGTGTTCGTGATTTTGGTGACGATACTTTTCTGGGGTTGGAGCGACTGACTTGGGAAGTGTTCGCATCCTGCCCGCCGGCTCCCGAAGAGCCCGCGCGCTTTGACTGATGGTCAGGCCGGGTTGTGTGGCTCGCCGAAACGATTTGATCGCGAAGTGATTGAAGTCGAATCTCCTGAACGATGAAAACAAGAACCCCGGTGACGATCGCTGCGAAGGCGCTGGGAAAGATTTTCACCCCGTGAGTCTTTTGGAAATCTTATGGAGATGACAGAAAAAATTGGCATCGCTTTCATTAGGAGGTCAGGATCTGCTTCATGAAAACTGTAATTTACTGTGTCCTGGCATTTTCAGGATTGGTTCGGGCTGAGTTGAGCAAGGAAGAGGCCTTGAAGGTGGTGGCCGGGACTTATCAGGAAATGGCGGCGAAGCGTGAGCTTAAGATGAAGGCGGTGAAGGAGGGTTTTCAATATTTCGAAATCAAGGCAGCGGATAAGACGATGAAGTGCGTTGGGAAGCTCTATGGTGAGGCAGAAGCGGGAAAGCGTGCTCTTTACATTTCCATGCACGGAGGGGGAGGAGCCCCGACCCGGGTGAATGACCAGCAGTGGAATAATCAGATTCAGCTCTATGTGCCAAAAGAAGGTTGGTATGTGGCGCCGCGTGCGCCGAGTGATACCTGGAATCTTTGGCATGAGGGGCACATTGATGCGCTTTTTTCCAGATTGATCGAAGATATGGTGGCCCTGAAAGGCGTAGATCCCAATCGGGTTTATTTGATGGGTTACTCGGCCGGAGGCGATGGCGTATATCAGCTGGCCCCGCGTTTGGCGGACCGGTTTGGAGCCGCGACAATGATGGCCGGGCACCCCAACGATGCGACGGCGGATGGGCTTTATAACCTGCCTTTCCGAATTTACATGGGGGGCAGGGATGCGGCCTACAAGCGGAATGAGGTCGCCGCACAATGGGGGGATCAACTGGCGAAGCTTCAGAAGGAACGCGGAGGTTATGAGCACAAGGTGACGATTTATCCGGAGATGGGGCACTGGATGAACAAGAAGGATGCCGAGGCCGTTCCGTGGATGGCCACCAAGACACGGAAGGCGTGGCCCCAAAAGGTGATTTGGGGAAAATCAGGGAAGCGTTCGGAGCGATTTTATTGGCTGGGCGGCAAGCCCAAGGGTGTGGTTTTTGCGTCGGTCAAGGGGCAGGAGGTCACGGTCAAAGGTGCCGAGGATGCTGCTCTGATTCTTTACTTGAACGACGAACTATTGAATCTCGACGAGCCCGTGAAGGTGATCGTGGATGGCAAGGAAGTTCACCATGGCAGGGTAAAGAGGACTGCTGAGGCGATCCGAAAGTCTTTAAAGCAAAGGCTTGATCCGGCAATGGCTGCGACCGCGATCCTCCCGCTCAAGAAATAGGAGGTGCGGCAGAGGGGGAGGTCGCTGGATTACAAATCCCGTCGTTTTCTGGAATGGCGGGAATGTTGCTTTCGCGGGATTGACATGCTATCACATCGGCCCGCTGCGGCGGATTCGTGATGAACCGGAAACTGAGTGAGCGCTGGCATGGTCCCTTTTGGTTGGGGGGCATGGTGTTGGCAATCCTGCCATTTTTTGTGGCGATTGGTTTCAACGGACCACGGGCGTCCTGGGTCCTCGGGCCCGGAAAATTTGGTGAGAATATCATATTGGCAACATGGTGGGCTCTGGGTGGGGCTGCTTTGGGTGGCTTGATTTGGATCAAGCTTTCCGGCCGGACCATGGTGGGTAGATTTCGCCGGTGGTGTTCGGAGAAGCACCAGTTCCATTGGATGTGGTTCATTATCTCGGTCGGGATTTTTGGATTCCACAATTACCTGTTTCTGGATGGCTTTCGTTTCACCTTCTTTGAGAAGACGAGTACGATGTTGGGGCGCGTGCTCACAGGTGCGGTTGTCGTGGGCGTTTTTTGGCTGGCCTGCGGGTTGGCCGGGGCACTGGCTCCCAAAAGAATGGCGCGGTGGCCCTGGGTGGTCGCGGCTTTTCTGCCGATGATTATGATCGCGGATTTCGTTTCGATTATTTACTCCAAGAATCCGATCATTAATTACATCAACCAGCTGGACGAGGAAGGGAGTTTCGATCTCGCAACGAATCTGGCGGCGAGTGGGTTACCCATTCCGTCGTGGGCTGTCGTAATCGGATTCGCTGCGATTGTTTTTGGAATCTATCTTTTGTTTCATTGGCTGGCCAATCTGGATTTCGCGTCGCGCCTGCACATGCCCCGGTGGATTATGGCGGTCTTTTTAGTGGGTTTGTGGGGTGGGGTTTGGGCTGAGAAGGTGGCGGGCAAAGGTTGGAAATCCCGCAACGCCCAAAGGTGGAGTCACAACGTCTATGACGTCCATGTGATCGTAGGGTTTGAGCCCCCATTGGGAGTGGCGGAATTCAAGGTGCAATTCGTGGCGAAGGCGAGTCTGGGTGAGGAGAATCGGGTGGAAGAGTTTGATGGCGAGCAGAAGCGTCCGGACATTTTTATCATCATGGTGGAGAGCACCCGGCAGGATGCCATTGCGCCGGAGCATGCCCCGTTTCTGACGCACTTTCGCGATTTCGAATGTCAGAAGCTCGGAGCGACCTGGGCTTCTTCGAACTCCACAGCTTTATCTTGGTATGGACTTTTTCACGGTGTTTTACCGGTCTTTTGGGCCGGGGACAAGGGGACCTCGGTGAGCGAGAACAAGCTTGCCACTCCCGCTTGGTTTGAGTCGCTCAAGAGGGCCGGGTATCGTATGAATATCCGGACGGTGTGCGACCTTTCATACCGAAACATGGGAGCGACCAGTTTTGGAACAAACCAGGAGTTCTTCCAGGTCTATTCACACTCTCCGACCGGGGAGACTCATTGGCAGGACTACTACGAGCAGATCCCGCAACGCGAAAAAGAATCGTTTGAGTCCGTGACCGAATCGCTTCTGAGCGCTCCCTCGAGCGGCAACTTTCACTTTATCGCCCTCGATTCGACTCACTACGGATATCGCTGGCACGAGGATTTTGAGCCGCCCTATACCGACTATCATGACGATGCGGGGGTGCCGGGATTTCCGAACGAAGAGGATATTGCGTCGATTAAAAGGCGTTACCACAACTCGGTTGCGTGGGTTGATTTTCAGGTCGAGACGTTCGTGATGGAGCTCAAGAGGCTGGGGCGATATGACGAAAGTGTGATCATTGTGACCGGCGATCATGGCGAGGAATTTTACGAAAACGGGAGTTGGTTTCACAGTTCGTCGCTGCTGCCGGCCCAGACCCAGGTGCCATTGTTGATCAAATGGCCGAAGGGAGTGGATGCTCCGCCCCAGGCCTCGGCATCGCATTTGGACCTTTTGCCAAGCTTGCGCGATTTGTTGGGGCTTCCCGAGGTGCCCGGGATGCCCGGGCGTTCGCTTCTTAAGGCTTCCGAGGAAGAGAGAACGCAGATGTCCTTCGCCTGCAACACGGGAGTGAGCGGAGTTTGCATGGCCTGGTATCGGGACGGCTGGGTGGCCACCTTCCGTTGGGAAGATCCTTTCTCGTACGGGCCGCCCGAAGAGATCCATCTGGACGAGATCATCGGGCCGGACGGTAAGAGTGAGGAGCTGGAGGATTCAGCTGAATGGCTGGACTTGTTGCTGGCAAAATTTCCGGATGCTCCCGGGCGCTTGTTTTCCGAGTTCAATCTGGTTGTCGAGGAACCGTGAGGGATTGCCTGTCTGCCGATCGGGTGTTAGAGATCACCCCCTGCCTATGAAAGAGAGTCCCAAATCACTGAGCGTGATCGTCCCGTGCTTCAACGAGGAGGAATCGCTGCCGACCCTCTTTGAGCGGATCGAAAAGATCTCGGGAGATTGGCCCGAGAACTATGAGGTCGTCTGTGTCGATGATGGTTCAAGCGATCGCACGGTGGATCTGCTTCGGGAACAGAACAAAAGGAATCCGCGGTGGAAGCTCGTCATTTTGAGCCGGAATTTCGGGCACCAGGCGGCGGTTTCGGCGGGGTTGGAATCGGTCGCCGGCGAGGTTGTTGCGATCATCGATGCCGATCTTCAAGATCCCCCCGAGTTGATTTCCGATCTCATTGAGAAGTGGCGCGAGGGCTTTGAGGTGGTTTATGCGGTGCGTAAAAAGCGCAAGGAAGGGATCCTCAAGCGCGCGGCTTACTTCTGTTTTTATCGCCTGATGAAATCGATGACTGAGATCGAAGACTTTCCCCTTGATTCAGGCGATTTTAGTTTGCTCGACCGGAAGGTGGTCGACACTCTGGTCGCTTTCCCCGAGAAGAACCGCTTTCTTCGTGGCTTGCGGGCATGGTCGGGATTTCGGCAGACCGGCTTGGAATATGAGCGAAGCGCGCGCTTCGCGGGGGAGCCGAAATACACGCTTAAAAAGTTGCTCGGCTTGGCAAGTGACGGGCTCTTTTCCTTCAGCGGTGTTCCGCTGCGGCTGGCATCGTATGTGGGCATTCTGGTTTCGTTTTTTTCCGCCCTGGGGGCGATGTTTTTCATCGTGCAAAAACTCTATCCGGCCCCTTTCCGTGAGATGGGACTACCCATCGTTCCCGGTTTTGCGGCAACGATTGTAACCATCCTCTTTTTGGGTGGGGTTCAGTTGCTTTTCCTGGGTGTGATTGGGGAGTATCTTAACCGGATCTATACCGAGGTGAAGGGGCGGCCTGAGTTTTTGGTGGCAGAGAAAGTGGGGCTCGAGAAATCTCAGTGATGAATTCGAGTTCTCAACCAGCCTCACTAACACCCGGCATGATCCGGGTTCTGGCCATTGCCTTGTTTGCGGTGATCTCGGGAGCGCTTTGGATTGGATTTGCGGCGGACACTTACTTCGCGAGTGATGGTTCCTTCTACTTTGCGATCATTCTGGATAACGCGACCTTCACCAATATTGCGCCTTCCAGGGCTCATGCCGAGTATCTCACTCAATGGCCCCTGGTGATGGCGGTCCGGTCGGGGGTGACCGACCAAGCAACGCTGGAGATGTTCTTTGGTTTGGGTATTTGGTTTCCGTGGGTTCTTTCCTTTGCCATCTCTCTTTATGCGACTCGCGACCGACCGGCCCTCATCTTCTTTTTTCTGATTTCGATGGTGAGCTTGAATCTCTCGGCGTGGTGTTTGATTTATGGCGAGCATCTGACCTTGCTCTCGCTGGCCTGGCCTATTTTTTATTTTGGCATTCTCCGGAGGCGGCTCACGATTTGGGAGCAGTTGCTGACCGCTTTGCTTCTGGTGGCCCATCTCAAACTTTATGAAACGACCTTGGTTTCAGGAGCGATGTTCACGCTTATTTTTTCTTTCCGGGCGTGGGTTGAGAAGCATCCACGCGAGCGATGGGGGAGCGGAATTCTGGCTGCCCTGGCCTTGGCTTCGGTCGTGATTGCTGTGACGTGGATTCTGTTTCCACGTGATCCTGAAAACCGGGGGCATTTCCTGGGCGCGATTTTGGCTTCCCTTGCCCATCCCTATCCTTGGATTGGAGTTTCCTTTGTCGTCTTAAATGTAGTTGGAGTGATGTTCAATTCCACCAAGGCATTGCGGGCCGCGTGGATTGTGCCGCTTGTCATTGGCGCGCTTTCCCTGCTTTCCCCGGGGATTATGGGTGGGATTTCCTTTTCGACCCGGACTCTCACTTTGACTGCTTTGCCCTTGTTGATGGCGGTCACGTTCTTGTTCAGCCTTTCGAATTTTAAGCTGACCAGGAAGTGGGCTCTTTCGGTCTCTGCAGTGGTGGTGGGCGTTTCCCTGCTGCATGTCAGGCATCTGCAAAGCTGGATGGCTTTTAGGAGCGAGTTTCAGGGGATTCTTAAGGAGGAGAGGGGGTTTGTCGATCCGGCTGATCATGATGACATTGATCATTGGGGATGGACGAATCCGCTGCTCAGCTATGTTTGGGCCAAGGGTGAGGTGAAATCAGTGATCCTGAATCGAAATTTTGAGGATGGGTATGAACCCTTTGATCCTTTTACCGAGATGGTGATGGAGAAGTATCTTGATCAGAAGCCGGACTTTCTGCGCGAGGAGGAAGGCGAGTAGAGCAGGTATCCCGCCTGTGTTCAGGCTACTTTTCGAAGACGAGGAATTTCCGGCAGACGAAATTCACCATTGCCGATGAGATGATGAAGGAAAAGTGAACAACGGGACGTGGCAGGTCCAAGTTGTTGATGAGCCAAAATGGAAGAACTTCTCCAATGGAAAAACTCAGAAGTGAGATAATCGTGAACAGGCTAAGTTCCTTCCTGCCGGAATGTCTTCCGGGGGTAAACACGAGCCAGCGGTTGAGCCCGTAGGCCACAAAGTTTGAGGGCACGAAGGCGATGAAATGCAGGACCGCGGTATTCCATGCGATGGTCTTATCGGGGAGATCGTTCGAAAAATATTGTGGAGTCAAGGCCTCTCCGAGGTAGATGACGAGGGCAAGGACCACCACCGAGATGACTCCGCAGACGCCATACTTTCCGAACTGAATCAGGAAAGGAGCTTCACGGGAGAAGAGAGTTTGCTTGAACCCTTTCTCCTTAAAAAATTTCCACGCCCTGCCGACTTCCCGTGTGATCATTCGACGAGAGTGGCAAGGACCGCTTTTTGGGCGTGGAGACGATTCTCAGCCTGTTGGAAAACAGTATCGGCGTGAGCTTCCAGAATCTCTTCGGTGATTTCTTTGCCGCGATAGGCAGGGAGGCAATGCAGAACGATATGTTTGTCGGCGCAGTGGGAGAGCAGTTCGGAATTGACCTGGTAGTCACCAAAAAGCGCTTCTTTTTCATCCTGACCTTCCTGCCCCATGGAAAGCCAGACGTCGGTGTTGATGACGTCGGCATCCCTGGCGGCCGTCGCGGGATCGGTGGTCAGGGTGACGTTGGAAGCATCAAGGCGGTCCATGAATTCCTTGGGAGGAAGGCAGGACTCGGGAGCAGCGACGACAAATTGAAAGCCGAGATACTTGGCGGCCCACATCCAGGAGCGGGACATGTTGTTGTCACCGTCGCCGATGAAGACGATCTTCTTGCCTTCCCAGGTGCCGAGCTTCTCGCGAATGGTCAAAAGATCAGCCAAAATTTGGCAGGGATGTTCTTCATCGGTGAGGGCGTTGACGGTGGGAATGCCCGAGTAGGAGTAGAAGTCTTCCACATCTTGCTGGGCAAAGGTTCGGATGACGGCACCGTGAACCATGCGCCCCAGAACGCGGGCGGTGTCCTTGATGGGTTCTCCCCGACCGAGCTGGATATCGTTCTTGGAGAGGAACATGACATTACCGCCAAGTTCGCGGATACCGACTTCAAATGAGACGCGGGTCCGGGTAGAGGCTTTGGTGAAAATAAGGGCCCAGGTTTGTCCTGCCAGTGGTTGGTTGGGGTGCGTGCCACGGGTCGACTTCATCTCGGCAGCGAGATGGAGCAGAGACTCGAGTTCGTGGGAGTTGGATTCTTCGATTGAGAGAAATTTCATCTTTGAAAAACGGGGAAGCGCACAGGATGAACTAAAAATGGAAAATGTTCAAGGTTTGCCTGCTGAGTTTTTGTGGGAAATATTTTGTGACCATTCCGAAGGCGGCGGGAGTAGGATGGGTAAAGATGATGGCTTCGAACAGTTCCAGCGATCTCCGGAAGCACCTGCGCGAGTATGTGCGGGGGGATGAGAAGGCTTTTCAAACGATTGCCAGGCAAGTGGGCGGGCTGATTTATCACACTGCTTTTCGCCGGGCAGGTGACCATTCCTGCGCCGAGGAGGTGGTGCAAATTGTTCTGGTGCAAATTTCAAAGAAGGCGGCGAAGCTTGTGACACATCCCGAGTTGCTGGCGTGGGTTCATGAGGCGAGCCGGCTTGAGACGTTGAAATTCCAACGAGGTGAGCTGCGCCGAAAAACGAGAGAGAAGGAGGCAATGAAGGCACTTGGTGATGATCAATTAACCGACCCCCATCTGTTGGCCGATTTGGATGAGTCGATGGTGGAGCTGAAGGATTCCGAGCGGGAATTGATTCTGATGAAGTATTTTCAGGGGCGGACTTTTTCGGCAATTGCGGCGGAGACCGGACGAAGTGAGTCGGCCGAGAAGATGCGGCTGAAGCGGGCACTGGAAAAAATGGCGGGATGGTTCGGGAAGAAGGGGGTGACGCTTTCGGTGGCGGGCCTGACAACCGTGCTTTCGACCGAGATGGGGAAGGCGGCTCCGGTGGGATTGGTGTTTGGGCTCTCGGGAGCTACCGGGGTTGCGGGACTTGGATCGGCCAAAGTGGGTTGGGGAATTGCTTTGTTGATTTCGGCAGGAGTTGCGATTCCGGTTTTAACGAGTTGGGCAGAGCTCAGGGAGTTGCAAGATGAGAAGAAGAGGGTTTTGGAGTTGCGCGGAGAGAGTGCCGGGGGGGGACGGGATGGGGAGGTGCGAACGGTATCGCGCCGTGCTCGGGTGATCAGTGATCAAATCGAAATGGAAGAGATGGGTCTTCCGATTGCGGAGCTGGCCTGGCGCTATCGGAAAGCGGATCACCAAAGTGACAAGATTGCGATTGGGCGAATTGAGCGGGTGCTCGAGGTGATGAGCAAGTCGGAAGTGGAAGAGTTGGCCCTGGCTTTGCGTGGAGACTATCCCGGAAATTTCTCGACCTTTGTAGGATGGAAGATGAAGCCAGGGGAGAGGGTCGATTATTTGATGAAGCTGGGAATGGGAAGCAGGTCGGTCGGTTACGTTTTTCAAGAAATGGAGCTCGAAGAAGCCAGGGAGTGGTTGCTGGAAAGAGAGCGCCAGGGGGAGCTGATTTCGATTTCACATTCTCGCGCTTATCGTGAGGATTTGTGGGGAGTGTATGTCCGGAAACTGAGGAACGAAGTGATTGGAGATGACAAGAAGCCAGGCGTGGAACAGTTAAAGCTTGTTGAGGAGGCGCTTCGGGTGGGGCCGTTAACCAGTCGATCTTTCCTTATGAAATTACGAGATGAGGCACTGGGACATGTGGACAAACAGGAAGGGGGTAAGGAGTGAGGCACTTGCTTTTATTTGCGACAACTCCGGTCGTAGTCGGGTTGATCTTTCTGGCGTGGATGGAGAAAACGAAGGAAGGTTTAAAGGCTGAACCCGGATCGTTGGAAGAGGGGGCAGTCCAAAACATTGTCGATGATTTGAGGGGAGTGCGGCGGGAAGCTGCTGAAAAAATTTCACAAGAACGGCGGGAGTATTTTGGTCCGACTTTTTTGGACAGGGTTGGGGAGCTGTCCGATTTGAAAAGGGAGGAGTTGAAGAGGCTGGCGTCCTGGGTTTTATCAGAGCAGACCACTCCGGGAGGGGAGGAGGTGGGCAAGCGACAACAGGAGGTTTTGGCCTTGATAACAGAGTTGGAGCCGGATTGGGTGTTGCACCAACTGGAGAACAGAGCGGCGGGGAGGAGGAAGAGTTATCCGCGTTATTCGAGAACTATAGCGACGACTTCATTCGGAGTGTTTCTTCGGCATGATCGGACGAGGGCCCTGCAGTGGTATCAGGATGGATTGGGAGATCGAAACTCTGAATTTTTCAGTGAACCCTATCTCGCAAGGTTGGCGGCCGCAGAACTTTTGAAGTCGAATCCTGAGCAGGCAATTGAGGTTCTCGAGTGGGCTGCTGATTACCAAAGTAAGGATGGCTTTCTCGGAGTTGTTTCGTTTCCTGAATTCGCTAGATTGGAGAATATTCAGCAGCTTACGAATTGTATGTCCCAATTGGAGCAAGTGAGATCGATCAGTAGAAAAAGTTTGGAAGACTTTGTGATCGCTGAGACTTACCGAATCCGGGGGGTGGATGGTCTGCGAAGGCTATTTGAGTCACGTATTCTGTTGGATGACAGGCAGAATCATGGCATCTTCGGAAAATTGACTTCTTTGGTGAATCGGTCTCGAAGTAATACGGAGATGCGTGAACTGGCGGGCTTCGCTTACGAGGCGCCGGAAGAAGTTCGTGCGGGATTGGTTGGGTCGCTGGTGGGATACTGGGGATATTTTGATGCCCCTGCTGCGGAGCAGTACATCCGGGAAATGAGTCCCGGAGAAGCCAGACAGTTGGCATTTGATCGTCTGATTCAGGCCAAGAACGAATATGATCCGGATAAGGGATACGAACTTCTCCCAGAAATTACGGATGATGCGAGGAGGAACGCGTTGAGGAAATCAATGGACGAGAAGTGGGGCGGCCAGGAATGACATTTCACGGTCCATTTGAAGTCGGGTCTCAGCCGGTCCGATTTATGACATCGGAGGAGGTGTTTGCGGAAGTCGTTGGTTCTTCGACCCAAGGAATTTGACGAGGCCAATGATGCCGAAGACGAGGACCAGAACGACCGTGATTCCGGCGACTCCGAATGCGCCCAGTCCCCTGCCGATCATGGAAAAGACCGCGGTGGGCGAGATGTCTGAGATCAAGATGGTGCTGCCGTCGGCAGCTCCCTTGGCGGCAATTTCGTAGGTTTTGTCCTTCTCGACGCTGAAAACGGCGAGAAGATGTTGTTCGTTAATGTTGCTTGTGCCATTCGGTTTGGCAGCCTGCTTTGTGATTCCGGTGGAGGTGTCGGTGTATTCGAGATCGATGGTGCTCAGGTCGAGTGCTTCATCGCGCAATATCCAGGCGGTGACTTCGCTGTTTTCCTTGGGCGTATAGGTGAGGGTCTGTGGGGTGACAAATGATTCGCCTTTCCTGATGTTTTCAGTGAACTCTTTTCCAGAATCAAAAGCGCCAAAGCCCAGAAAGGCCGCTATTCCTCCTCCTAAAACGAGAATGATGAGAGCGGTTAGAAGGAAGCCGCAGCCATTTTTTGGGTTTGCCATAAGAACTTCGGAAGAATTGGAAATTTTTAACTGAGAGCCCGAGGATATCTACTTTTGATTTAGGGATCAATTTGGTTTTTAAATGGGCTCGGCCTGACAGGTAGGGCACCAGGCGGTGGTTCTGGTTGCGATGGTGTCGCGGGAGAGGTCGGTCTTGCACTTGGGACATGTCCCTCCTTTTTTCCAGCGGTGCTGGAAGAGCCAAGTCTTGGGAGGAACGTTGGCGACGTAGCTGCCGGGAGCGAAGCCATCGGATGAGGCGGTGGTGTTTTTTTCGGCGACGTGTTTGAGGGCCCCGAGGGTGACGAAGCGGATTTCCTTGCGAAGCGGGGCGGGTTCAAGTTTTGCGGTGGCGATGCCGGGATGGAGTCCGAGGCGCCAGCAGATTTCATCGGCCATCCAGTTCCCAATTCCGGGACAGGCGTTTTGATCCAGGAGGAGGGCTTTGAGTGGCTTTTTGGGATGGCGCTCGATGAGCTTGCGGACGCGGGCCAGGGAGAATTTGGAGTCCTGGGGTTGAGGCGGGAAGTCGGCCCATGGGTCTTCGCAATCGTGGAGCATGACGCGGCCGAACATGCGGTAGTCGTTAAATACGAGGGCTGCTTTGGGCGTGCGGAGAATGAGGTGATCGTGCTTTTGCACTTCGTGATCGGGCGGCGCGGTGGAGAGCTTTCCGGACATGCCGAGGTGGACTTCGAGGTGGAGTTCGGGACCAAAGGTGAAGAGCATGCGCTTGCCATGGGCTTTGGATGAGAGGAGGCATTTTCCTCTAAGAATGCGTAGGGCTGGAGAGGGGCAATCACGATAAATGCGTGCCTTGGGGTGGACATCAACATCGGTGATGGTGTCTCCTTGGAATACGGCCCACTGGCGGCGGGCAAGTTCGACTTCGGCGAGTTCGGGCATGTCAGGAGCGAGTCAGTTTTTTCACCGAGCCGCCATCGAAAAATTCCGGGAAGAGCAGTTTTGTTTTGGCCGTTGAGGATGTTCCCTCGACAAGTTGGAGGACATTGCGGCTGACCGCACGTGCCATCGTGATGGGGTCGGACCGGTAGTGGCTAATAGCGGGGATGAGATGGTCAAACCATGCTTCCGAGGAAAGAGCGATGACGGAGATGTCACGGGGAATGCTAAGTCTGTGAGAAGCGAGCCAGGAGATCAGGGTGAGAATGTGGCGCGAGCGGGTGGCAATCAGGGCGGAAGGCGGTTCGTCGAGACCGAAGGCAATGTCGAGGGCCCGGGTAACGCTTTTTAGGTCACCTTTGTCGGTCATGGTATGGATGGAAAGCGGCTGTGGTTTTTCGGAAGCCGCTTCCTTTAGTCCGGCTTCGGTGGCGCGGAGACCGGCAAGCTTGGTGTCGGGTACCAGAAGTCCGATGCGGTGGTGGCCCATGCGCTTGAGATGGTGGCCGGCGTGAAAGGCTGCGGAGCGCCAATCATCGTCGATGCAGGGAAGATCGATGGCATCGTGGCTTAATCCTCTCACGAGGGCGGGGATCTGGTTCTGGCAAAACCATTCCTGAATTTTTCGGTCGCATTGGTAGAGAATCCAGACATCGGCCTCGTGATCTTTTATGAGGTTCTTCAATCTGGCGGATGGGTTTTGGAGGTGAAAAATTCCGGGGGAGACGAGTTCGAGTTCGTAGGCCCGCTTTTGGAGAAGCTCGCGAAGGGTGTCAAATTCGGCCAAAAGTTGCGGGGGGAATTGGAGGAGTTTTTTGGGGGAGAGGAAGGCGACCCTCTTGGTGGAGGTGTGTCGGGGGAAGGGAGATGGGTTGAGAATGGAGCGTCGTTTTCCGTGTTGGCGTTCAGAAATCACGTTTTTTTTCTCAAGGATCTCGAGTGCGGCGCGGAGGGTGTCGCGCCCGATTTGTAGCTTTGCGGCAAGCGTGCGTTCGCCGGGAATGAGGTCGCGCAGTTCGCCGTGCGTAATCATTTCTTCGATGATGCTGGCTGCTTGCGCGGGAAGGGCCTGGCGCTGGGGAAGGCGTGGCATGTGGATAAAGGTTAAGGTGGTCTTTTTCTGACACCAGTTAATATTTGGGGTTTCAGGGCGTATGGTCTGACAGGATTGGGTTATGAAAAATTTGCTATGGATTATTCTGGTGATGGCCTGGCTCAGGGCTGCTGGTGAAGGTTTTGAAAAACTACCCCTGGGTGGGTTTGAGAAGGTTGAGAGCGAGCTTGGGACCTTGGTTGCTAAAAAGGGTCATGGCGTGATTCACGGGAGTCACGCCAAGGAGGGAAGGCAATCGCTCCGGTTGCTTGGAGGCAGAAAGCGTGAGGTGGAGTTACTTTTTGAGGAACCGCTTGAGGAGAAGAAGATTCTATCTTTTTGGTCGGAGCGGTGGACATCGAGGGAGCCATTTTCGTTCGAGATTGAGGCTCGGGCGGGGGACGGGTGGGGTGAAATTTATCGTGGGGACAAGGTGGTCCGGGTGGGTGGTTTTTTGACTTTGGTAGAAGTGCCCTTGGCCGAGGGAACCGTGGCGGTGAGGTTTCGGAGCACGACTCCGGGAGCGAGCGGGATCATGATTGACGATCTGCAATTGGAGGAATTGAAGCCAATGGGGGTGATCAAGGTGACTACGATTCAACCGGTGGTCCCGGTGCTGATTCGCAAGGAGATCAATCCGGTGGTGGGATTGCATGTGATGACCGAAGGTCGAACGGAGGCGAAGGAAGTGGCCAAGCTTCGGATCGATTTAAAAGGAACCACGGAGATCGATGCCGTGAAGTCGGTGAAGGTGCTCTTTTCGGCGGGACAAGCGAAGGCGGGAGCGGGAAAGGTTTTCGGGGTGGCGAAAAAGGATGGTGATGGTTGGCTCTGTGAGGGGAATGCCAGGCTTGTTCCCGGGCATAATTATTTTTGGGTCTCGGTGGAGATGGACGAGAGCGCTGACCTGGATGGGAGAGTGGACGCTCAGGTATTGTCGGTGGAGTGGCGCGATGGCACGAGTCAGAAGCCGGAGGTGATTTCGCCCGAGGGGAGTCAACGGATTGGTTATGCCATACGATTGCAAGGGGATGATGGGGCGAAGGCCTACCGGATTCCAGGGATGGTTGAGACCAATGAGGGGAGTTTGATTGCGGTCTATGATGTGCGCTGGCGCGGGGGTGGTGACTTGCCGGGTGATATTGATGTGGGGATGAGCCGAAGCACGGACGGGGGACAAAGTTGGGAGAAAATGAAGATCATCATGGATATGGGGGATGATCCCAAGTGGAGGTATGATGGCGTAGGTGACCCGGCGGTTTTGGTGGATCGCAGGACGGGACGGACTTGGGTGGTGGCGACCTGGAGCCATGGGAATCGGTCATGGAATGGTTCGGGCCCGGGGATGACGCCGGAGGAGACGGGGCAGTTGATGATGAGTTACAGTGACGATGATGGCGTGAGTTGGTCGGAGCCGAGAAATTTGACCAGGCAATTGAAGAAGCCGGAGTGGCATTTTCTGTTGCAGGGGCCGGGGGCGGGCATCACGACGAAGGACGGCACCTTGGTTTTTGCGGCGCAGTTTCAGGCGGGGCCGAAGCGGACCCCGTATTCCTCGATAATGTTTAGCAGAGACCGTGGCGAGACCTGGGAAATGGGGACGGGGATTAAATCAAATACCACCGAGGCGCAGGTGGTGGAATTGAAAGATGGGTCATTGATGTTGAACTGCCGGGATAATCGTGGTGGCGCCCGGACGGTGGGAGTGACACGTGATTTGGGAAAAACGTGGGAGCTTCATCCGACTGATCGCAAGGGGCTTCGCGAACCGGTGTGCATGGCGGGGTTGATCCGGATCGGAGAGCGCTTGTATTTTTCCAATCCAGATACGACACGGGGGCGATACAATACCACGATCAAGGTTTCGGAGGATGATGGAATGACCTGGCCGGAGAAGTGGCATATCCTCTATGACGCACGCCTTGGTAATGGATATTCCACGCTGGCTCCGGTGGGCGAGGATAGGATCGGAGTGCTTTACGAAGGAGTGACGGAATTGTATTTCATCCGTTTCCCACTGGATGAGTTATCGAGATAGCCGGTGATTTCGGGCGAGGGCCGGAATATCGACTCGGGATTTGGCACGGGATCCGCTAGAAGGGATGCGCGTGGCCGGGGAAACGATGAAATTGATGGTGGTGAGCGACCTGGACGGGACGCTGCTTGACCATGATGATTATTCGTATGAGGCGGTTTTGCCGGTTCTTGACCGGATGGACGAGGCCGGGATCCCGTTGGTCGTCAATACCAGTAAAACCAAGGCGGAGTGGCTGGCGATGCGGGGGGATTTTGGGAATCTGGACCCCTACATCGTAGAGAATGGTTCGGCGATTTACGATGGCGAGAAGGTTGAGGTCTTTGGAGTTCCGAGGGCTGACATTCTGGATGTTCTGAAGCCGCTTCGGGCGAAGTTCAAATTCACCGGGTATTCCGATGTCGGGGTCCCTGAGATTATGAAATGGACCGGTCTGGGGCGTCAATCGGCGGAAAGGTCGGCGGATCGGCATTTTAGCGAGCCTTTGGTCTGGCAGGATACGCCGGAGAAGGAGGAGGAGTTTTGTGAAACAGTAAAGGCGCGCGGTCTGATGACACTGTGCGGAGGGCGTTTTCTCCACGTGCTGGGCGAGACCGACAAAGGAAGGCCGCTGAAGTATTTTCGTGATGAGAAGGTCGCCATCATCGCGCTGGGTGACCGGCCCAATGATCTCGCCATGCTGGAAGCGGCGGACATCGGGGTCGTGATCAAGGCCCCGGGTGATTTTGTTTTGGAAGCGGAGGGTATGCTTCGCAGCACCGAGACCGGTCCACGGGGATGGGCTGAAATGATGACTCAAATTCTCGACCAACTTCAAATCCCACAATCAACAACAAACAATGGCTGATTTCCATCAAGGCGGGCCAGTCGCCACCCTTCACAACCTGACCAACAGACCTCTTGAGGATCTTGAGGCCGAGCTCGTGGGCTTTTCAAAAAAGCGACCGATGGGCCTCTTGCTCCCATCGCTCTTTTCCGAACTCGAGACCGAGGCCATGCCAAAGATTCTTGAGGAGGTGAAGAAGGTTCCTTATTTGAGTCAAATCGTAATTGGTTTGGACCGGGCGACCGAGGCCCAGTATCGCGAGGCCCTGGAATTTTTTGGAGAGTTGCCACAGCATCATCGGGTGCTTTGGAACGATGGTCCGCGATTGCGGGCGCTGGATGCCGAACTCCAGGAGCAGGGGCTTGCACCGGAGGAGGAAGGGAAGGGGCGAAATGTTTGGTACTGTCTCGGCTACATGTTGGCCACCGACAAGACCGAGGCAATCGCACTGCATGATTGCGACATCGTGACTTACGATCGATCTCTTTTGGCACGGCTGATCTACCCGATGGCAAACCCGCAATTCAGTTATCAGTTTGCGAAGGGATATTATCCGAGGATTGCCGATGGGAGCCTCAATGGTCGCGTCACCCGACTCCTGATTACTCCGCTCTTGCGATCTCTTGAGCAGGTTTGCGGTCCCAGTGATTATTTGAGCTACCTGGATACTTTTCGGTATCCTTTGGCGGGCGAGTTTTCCTTCCGCAAGGGCGTGATCCCCGATATCCGGATGCCCAGCGATTGGGGGCTCGAGATGGGGACGCTTTCGGAAATGTTCCGAAACTATTCCAACAATAAGCTTTGTCAGGTCGATATTGCCGAGGTTTATGATCACAAGCACCAGGACATTTCAGTTGATGACCGGGAGAAGGGGTTGTCCAAGATGTCGATCGATATTTGCAAGCTGGTCTACCGCAAGATGGCGGTGATGGGGGTGGTTTTTAGCAAGGAGGTTTTCCGGACGCTTAAGGCGGCATACTTCCGAAATGCGCTCGATTTCGTGGAGCGCTACAAGAACGATGCGATCATCAACGGGCTCGATCTTGATGTGCACAAAGAGGAGGAGGCGGTTGAGCTCTTTGCCGAAAATATTATCGCGGCCGGGAAGAAGTTTTTGAGTTCGCCGCACGAGAAGCCCTTTATTCCAAGCTGGTCGCGGGTGCGAAGTGCGGTGCCGGACATTTATGAACGCTTAATCGAAGCGGTGGAAGCCGATCAAAAAGAATTCAGCAAAGAATGAGCCCTCTGGATAATCTCAACCTGCGTATCGAGACCCACCTTGCCACAATCTACGGGGAGGGGGATCACTCGGTTCTTGTGGAGCGCTTGATCGATGCAATGCGCTTGCACGAGCATTTTTTCGAACCTTTTCCATTCACCAATCATTGGTCCGAAAAGGATGTCGCGTTGATCACTTATGGGGATTCGATTCTGCCGAAGGAAGGCGCTCCGCTAAAAGAGTTGGCCACATTTGTCCGCGAAAGACTGGGTAATTCGGTTTCGATTGTCCACATCCTGCCCTACTTTCCATGGACCTCGGACGATGGTTTCGCCGTTTCAGACTACACCCAGGTGAAGCCTGATCTCGGGGACTGGTCTGATCTTGAGGATTTATCGCAGGACTACCGGATTATGTCCGATCTTGTGGTGAACCATTGTTCAACTTCGCACGAATGGTTTCAGCAATTTGAGAAGGATGAGGAACCGGGTCGCCGCTTTTTTTTGGAAGCGTCACCACTGGAGGATCTCAGCGAAGTGGTCCGGCCCCGGACCAGTCCTTTGTTGCGTCCAACTCCAACGCCTTCAGGAATGAAGCATGTCTGGTGCACCTTCGGGCACGACCAGGTTGATCTCAATTTCCGCGACCACGACCTTCTGGTTGAGTTGGTGAAGATTATCAGAAGCCATCTCGATCACGGGATCGGAGTCTTTCGTTTGGATGCGGTGGCCTTTGTTTGGAAGGAGATTGGAACCAAGTGCATCAATCTCGCCCAGACCCACGAACTGGTTCGCTTGTTCCGAACTTTGATTGAGCATGTGAAACCAGATGCGGTGATCATCACCGAGACCAATATTCCAAATCAGGAAAATCTGTCTTATTTTGGAAACGGGAATGAGGCGCATGGAATCTATAACTTTTCGCTCCCTCCGCTTCTCTTGTATTCTCTGACTTTCGGGGATTGCCGCTGCTTGATCCAGTGGCTGATGAGAATGCCCCCGGCCCAGCCCGGGACAATGTATTTTAATTTTATTGCGTCGCACGACGGGATCGGGCTCAGACCGGCCGAAGGCTTGTTGTCGCAAGATGAGATCCAGTCGATGGTGAACAAGATGCTGGATTACGGTGGTCTTGTTTCCGAGCGGGCCCTTCCGGATGGGAGCAAGCGCCCTTACGAAATTAATATCAGTCTGTTTGATGCCTTGCAGACCGAGGAAAAATTCCTCTGTGCCCACACCATTTTGCTTGGGCTGGAAGGAGTGCCCGCGTTTTATATTCACAGTCTGCTGGGAACGCGGAATGACCGGGATGGCGTCATCAATTCCGGGATCAACCGTCGCATCAATCGTCGTCAATGGAAGGCCGATGATCTGAATGACGAACTTGATAACGAGTCTTCACCCCACGCCAGGGTCTTGAGGAAGTTGCTGCACCTGATCAGTTTGCGGAGAGAGCAGACTGCCTTCCATCCGAACGCGACCCAATTTACTCTGCATATGGGCGATCAGGTTTTTGCTTTTTGGCGTCAATCAATCGATCGGCGGAATAGCATATTTTGTTTGAACAACGTTTCGGGCGAAGAACAACGGATTCCGGTGGCCTCCATTAACCTAATCTCGACCGAGGAGTGGTTGGACTTGATTTCGGGAGACGTTCTGGAGGACGAGCAAGGTGACATAATTTTGGCGCCCTACCAATGTGTCTGGCTGGCCAACCGCCGGAAGCACCTCCCTTATTAGAGGCCTTCTGAAAACTTCCCAACGAGTGTTTCAGATTTGATGTGATGAAGAATTGCGGCTGCGCCGATTGATTGGGAAAGCAACCCTGGCGGGCTGCGAGGCCTTTCAACTCCAGCCGCGTGCTCCTTGGTTCCCGTTTTCGCCCCCCTTCCTCGTCGCGCCTTGCGTGAGATGAAATTCCTCGGTAGCGCTCATTCGACATTTTTCAGACGGACTCTTAGGCTTCCGCTTGAAGTCCGGTGAGGAACGGGCCGGCTTCCGGGGAGTTTTCCCCGGGGGACCACGGGGCGAACTCCTTGTCCGTCTCTGGGTCGTAGGGGCCTTGTTTGACTTCAAAAATCACGGTGTCCGGCGCATGGACAATCATTCCGTGCCATGTTCCCGGTTCGATGTCGATCAGCGGTGAGGAGGTGCGCAGATGGTGGCGGGCGCGAACCCCTCCTTCCGAATCGAAGATAAGGATCTCCAAATGACCGCTCAGGAGGCACACCGATTCACTGGCGTGATCACGTGGATGACAGTGCGGGCGAATATAAGTGCCGGGCTGAAGGAAGTTCAAGAGGCGTTGCACCTTTGCGTTTTGGTTCCGTTGCACAGGGAGAATCATTCGAAGTCTGGGACTCTTTCGGGAGGCTGATTTCCCTTGAGAGAGAAGTGAATCGTTGAGGACGAAGACTTCTCCGGTGGGGTTGGGAAGGGCAGTTTTCATGGATTTGCAAGGTATTAGGCCTTCTTCTTTGTGGCGAACTGTTATTTTGGGTGGATTAAGTAATTTTTGAGGCTATTCTTTCCTCCATGAAGATCTCCCAAAAACTCGTCGCTTATCTTTTGGCCGGAAGCCTGACGCTGACATCCTGTCAAACCGCCAACCCTTACACCGGTGAATCCCAGAAGGCCAAAGCCACTACCGGAGCGCTTATTGGCGGATTGCTTGGAGCTGGAATCGGAGCCTTGTCCGGAGGCGATAGCACCGAGAGGAAGCAACGGGCCTTGATCGGTGCCGGAGTTGGCGCTCTTGCCGGTGGGGGGATCGGAGCCTACATGGATAAGCAGGAAGCCGAGCTCCGCCGTGAGCTTGAAGGAACCGGCGTGGGCATCAGCCGAAATGGCAACCAGATCAGTCTGGTGATGCCGGGAGATATCACCTTCACGACCGGAAGCGCCGGGATTAGCGGGGAATTCTATCCAACCCTGACCTCCGTGGCCAAGGTTCTCAACAAGTTCGACAAGACCATGGTCGCGATTACCGGGCACACCGATAATGTTGGCGGGCGCGACTACAACTACCGGCTTTCACAGGCCCGGGCCAACAGTGTGGCGCAATTTTTGCGGACCCAGAAAGTGGCTCCACAGAGATTTCAAGTCAGTGGACGTGGCATGGATCAGCCGGTGGCCAGCAATAACTCGGCAGCGGGTCGTCAGGCCAACCGCCGGGTGACCATTCAACTGGCTCCAATGAACTAAAGGTTCCGCCAGTCAATCTAACGGCGAAGTGGAGGTTCCACTTCGCCATTTTTTTTCGTGGGTGTTTTGATTGGAAAAGAGGGGTAATGAGGGGCATCCTTTTGTCTCTCTCCGTTTCTTATGAAGTCTCTTCTATCGGTAACCTTCTGCTTTTGTGTCCTGCAATCCTGTGTCCAGCACGCGGATGGCGAACCTGATCCGCCCGACCCTTCGTACGTGCAATTCATCACGCCCTGGCAGCCGGGTGTGGGGATGGGTCTGTATGTTCGTGTGGACAAGGGTGGCGAGCCTCATCCGGTGCAGGAAAATATTAGTAATTTTACAACGATTGCGAGGGGGCAATTTGCGGAAAAAGGCATCCCGGCGAACGCGATTGCGGCGGCGAGCTTTCTGGAGATGGGTGACCCAAAGGCGGATCTTCAGGCGGTCTATGCGATCAGACAAGATGATGATATTCAGGTGTTTCGAGGATACTTCGTGCCGGGTTTTGGAGGGCCGGTGGAATGGGAAAGAGTGAAAATCCGATAGGGATTGGGGAGGATTCTCAGCGTGGGCGCCAGCAGGATTAAATGCCGATCACGCGTGGCAGGGAATTAGTCTTCTTGACGCTACGGAAATCGGGTCCAAATTCAAAATACTGTGAAAACCATTCGAAATATCATGTTGGCCTGCTTGATCGGCGGAAGTCTTGCAAACGCGTCGTCCATTTTGGAAACCAAAGTCGAGACGATCAAAGGCAAGGAAACAACGCTGGCGGCTTTTAAGCCGAAGGCTGTGCTGATTGTAAACACGGCCTCGGAATGTGGTTTCACGAGGCAATACAAGGGACTAGAGGATCTTTACAAAAAGTTCAGCAAACAAGGGCTGGTAGTCGCCGGTTTCCCATGCAACCAGTTTGGGGGACAAGAGCCGGGCACCAATGCAGAGATCGCCAAGTTTTGCAAATCCAAGTACGATGTCACCTTTCCGATGTTTGGGAAGATCGATGTCAATGGCAAGAATCGCCATGCCCTCTACACTCAACTCGCTGGTGAGAAATCTCCGTTCAAAGGGGACATCGGTTGGAATTTTACCAAGTTTCTTGTCGACGCCGACGGGAAAGTCATCGCTCGCTTCGAATCCAGAGACGCTCCCATGTCGGACGAGGTGGTGAAGGCCATCGAGACGGCTCTTAAAACAAAATAAGACTTCCGTAATCCTATCCCCACAGGCCCTGCCCGATCTAACGGGGCAGGGTTTTTTGTGGATTTGGACCCCGGAAGAAACGTTGTTTTAACCAAAATAAGACCGCCGGGTATACGGAGGATTTTTACAAGTCGCACTTGAGTTGCTGATCCACGATCGGTTGTTCCAAATACGTCAGAGCCTTCGAAAGTGGGCCTTCAAATGCCTGCCAAAACCTGCGACACTTCTGGAGGAGGTCGGAAGTCACTTTACTTCAAGAACCTACAGCCCAAAATCTTCGCCTCAAACCCAATGAAACCAGTCGATGCACCTGAGAAGAAAAACCGGGGACGTTTTTCTCGCAAACATCGGGTGTTGGTTGTCGGGTTTCTCGTTGTGGCAGGACTCGTGGGAGTGGTGGTTTTCGCGTTGTCACTTTGGTTGACGGGTCGGCGGGATGCCTATGATGCGGTTGACCTTGATCATGTCTTCAACTGTGTGACGCGTGCAAATTCGAGCTACCACGAGCCCCATATCATTAGGAACGAGTTTGGCTCCCACGTCGAAATTTGTGACTTTCCAGTCAGCGGAGTACGCGTCTTTATAGAAAGCAAGCCCGGTGAAGACAGCCAACAGTGGATCGTCCTGCGGGGCACTGAGAATCTGGCGAATGTCATTGCGGATCTGAAATTCGTTGAACGGGAGGACCACGAGCTCGGGGTCCGGATTCACCGCGGTTTCGACGATGCCACACGCGAGTGTCTTCCATGGGTGATTGAAAAAATCGATCGCAGCCGGCCAATCTGCCTGACCGGACATAGCCTTGGAGGGTCGATGGCGATAATTATGGCTGCAATCCTCGACGGTCGTGGTTATGAGGAAGTCTCAGTCGTGACCTTTGGGCAACCCAAAATTACCGACTTCGAGGGAGCTGAATCGCTCAAGCACCTTGATATACTGCGGGTTGTCTTTGAAAGTGACCCGATCCCTCTGCTACCTCCTGTCTTGGTTCCAGATCAAAGCCTGGACACCTATCACCACTTTGGACCAGAAATTGTCCTCCAGGAAGACGGTCATTTCTTTTATCTCAATGAACACGACACCGAGCGTCTCAACGTCATGGATTTTTGGTCGAGGCTCACGCGAGCCCAGCCCAAGAACCACATTCTCGGAAACAGTTACATACCCTCCCTCCGGATGGCGATGGAGAGATTCGGTCAGACCCCGGCCGAGTGATGGGAAGAGTCCCGACATGATCGAGCCGAAGGTCATCCAGAATGAATGCGGCTATCGATGACTAAGGCCGGGGTGACTCAGTCTGTCCCAGCGTCTTCGATCAAAACACCGGCGTGATCCATGCGTTCGCGTAGCGAATCCGCGAGGGGACTGTCGCTAAGGCTTTCTCCGGATTGAAACGAGAAGCGGATCAGTCCCAAGAAATAGTCGCTGATGATGATCTTGAAGATGAGGATGCTTCCGCCGAGTTTGCAGAGGAAGTGCAGGACGCTGGCGGCATCGGCATCTGGATGATTGGAGAGAATCCATGCTGCGCCGGCGATGGCGATCCCGTAGCAACTGAGCACCTTAAGTTTCATCGATTCGAGCAATTCCGAGGCCTCACTCAGTGAAGCCGGGCGAATCAGACTGGTCACCTTGGCAAGAATCAGGAGAGGGGCGATGGTGAGGGCTCCGAACATGATTACGGACGGGGTGTTACCGATCTGCACCGCCAGGATCAGGGCAATCAGGAAGAAGAGTGCATTAAACGGGGCAATGATGAGAGCGATCCAACCCGAAAGCGAAGACTCGGGGATGATGGACTTCATGATGATGGCGGAGCGCAGGAAGGCCGGGAAGATCGAGATCACCAAGGGGACCAGACTGATTGTATAATAGAGCCCGGCATAGCCGGCCCACCCGAGAGATTCCACTTGATAATGTGTCTGGACAAACCAGCGGCCTGGAACCAGCCCCATCGCGAAAGGAAGAAGGAAGGCGGGTATTAGCGTTAGTCGACCGAGCAATCGCGAGCGCTGATAGTTCTTCCAGGAAAGAAAGGACATGGTGACCAGGATGGCTGTTCCAATCGGGAGAATGATGCCGGCTGCATTGGTGAAGTGTATAAAAGCGGGAACATCCGGATCGGCTACCATCCGCATGGAATGTGGAAACCCAAAAATCGAAGAGAGCACGATCAGAAAGGCTCCCGTCATTAAGACGGTCCGGCGCCATACGAGAAAGCCGCCCATTGTCGGATCGTCCCTAAGGGCCGCAAACTCGCTGAGTTGGAGCCGTTCGGAGTCGGTGATTTGCAAGCCTTGGAGATTACTTGAGAAGACACGCACCGTCAGGGCCGGCAAAGCGCGTCCGACGGAGCGCACCCGGCCGGGACGGGGTGAGCCGGAATGCCTGCCATTTCCATTGCCCGGGAGGTATTTCCGGAAGGGGCTGTCCTCCAGCGCCATCCACTCTGAGGATTTCTCTAAGGCGACCCTGGTCGTCCTGCCGAGTTGGCCCTTCTCGATCAAAGCAACCAGTTCGCTGCTGGAGACCGGGTCGGACCGTTCACCAGGGGTGCTTTCGTAATGCCAGAATTGCTCGGGATTCATGCAAGAGGTCTTCTTTTTCCTATGGAGGTGATTGTGGCAACGGGCGCTGGCAAGTTCGCGGTTGCTAGATAAATTCCTGATAGGTGGGTTTAATCACCAGTTCGGGCACGACGACGTGTTTGGGAAGCTGGGCGATGGCGACGATGAGGGAGGCAATGTCCTCGGGGTGGACCATGCGGGCCTTTTGTTCGTCGGGGACTTTGACGGGGCGTTCGTCGAGGATGGGGGTGTTGATCTCTCCGGGGAAAATGCTGGTGATGCGGATCCCGTTGTCAGCTTCCTCCGCATTGATGGCGGAGGCCATGCCGGAGACTCCAAACTTGGAGGTGGCGTAAGCCATGCCGGCGAGCGGGTAGGCGCGCTTTCCGGCGATGGAGGAAATGTTGAAAACGAGCCCGTCCTGTCGCTCGCGCATCGCTGGGAGGGCGGCGTGAATCAGGTTGAAGAAGCCGGTGCAATTGATGGCGAGGAGTTTGTCGAAGTCGGCGGGGTCGATCTCGCTGACTTTACGTTTTACGATGTTGACGCCAGCCGAGTTGACGAGGATGTCCGGAGTGCCGAAGTCCGCGATGAGAGCGTTGACTTCAGCGCGGTTTGAGATGTCGCACACACGGGCGGTGAGTTGGTCACCGGCGACGGCCTGAAGTTTTCCAAGGTTGCGTCCGCAAATGGTGACGGTGGCTCCGGCTTCGGCGAGTGCTTGGGCGGTGCCGAGTCCGACTCCGCTTCCTCCTCCGGTGACGAGGGCTGTTTTTCCTGTGAGAGGTTTCATTTAGTCAAAGATGGGAAAGAATGTGTTGAATGCCTTTTCGCCAAAAACGGCGGGATCGTTGAAACGTTTGTGTTGGTCAAGATCCGAGATCGCGGTCAGTTCTTCGGGCGTAAGGACGAATTCGAAGATGTCGAAGTTTTCGCGAAGGTGGTCGGGTGATTGCGTTTTTGGGATGGGAATGGTGCCGCGTTGCATGGCCCAGCGAAGGGCGACCTGAGCGGTGGATTTGCCGTGGGCGGCTGCGATTCTTTCGAGAACAGGATGAGCGAGGATGCGTTCGGATGCCTCGGCCATGCCGAGGGGGAGGTAGGAGTCGGCCCCGAAGGGGGAGAAGGCGGTGACGGCGACGTCTTGTTCCTGACAAAAGCGGAGGAGGTTTTCCTGGCAAAGATAGGGGTGCATTTCGACCTGCAGGACGGCGGGCTTGATGCGGGCATAGGAAAGGACTTCACGAAGCATGGCGGTGCCGATGTTGGAAACGCCAATTCGTTTGGTGAGACCTGCGTCGACGAGCTCTTCCATGGCGCGCCAGGTATCGGAGTAGGGCACCGGGATGGGGCTCATGGCCTCGCCTCCGGCGGTCCAGCCGGGAGGATACATTTTGTCGAAGGGGACGAATTCGAGCGCGATGGGGAAGTGGATGAGGTAGAGGTCGAGTTGCCCGATGCCGAGATCGGAGAGGGTCTTTTCGCAGGCCGCACGGACGTGTTGGGGCTCGTGGTAAGTGTTCCAGAGCTTGCTGGTCACCCAGAGATCTTCGCGAGCACACAGCCCGGCGTTAAGGGCGGAAGCGATTCCGTTCCCGACAAGACGTTCATTGCCGTAGTCTGCGGCGCAGTCGAGGTGGCGGTATCCCGTTTCGATGGCCTGGTGGACAATTTGTGGCGTGAGTTCTTCGGGGATCTTCCAGGTGCCGAGGCCTGGAGAAGGGAGGGCGGAACCGTCGGGAAAGAGGTGGGCTGACATTTCGGGAGGATCTTAGGAAAGGAGCACCGCATCCGGCCAATAAAAAAGCCACCTGCGGTGAAGCGCGGCAGCTAAAAATAAAAAGTGCCAGGAAGCCACGGCAATGAGGGACAAGCTGCGGCTGCTACTTTCGTCCTGACCGGGTCCACCAGCCCACACTCCGTGACTCCTGACGGGGGAGAGTTAAGGGAGAGCCGCGGGAAGGGCAATGATTTTTATTGAGGACCTCGAGAAAGCTACCAGCTCTGCATCCAGAGGAGGAAGGCAAAGAGCAGCGAAGCGAGGAGAAAGACGGCTGTAATAAAGCCAAGACCAATGCGATGAGGCGACGGTGCGGGCTCGTTGAGTCCAAATTGCAGGGGCTTTTCGCCGGGCAGAAATTGCGGTCCCGCGCCTCCGGTTTTGCTGGAGTTTTGTTTACTTCGCTGTTTTCGGGAAGCGGCGAATTTCCCGACATAGTCTATCGAACGCTCGCGACCGGGAGTCGGGATTCCTGGGAGCATGGTAAGTTCAGTTTCCAAAGATTACGTAGAAAATCACGAGTAGCATTGGGAGGGAAAGGATCAGAAAGAAGATCCCGGAAAACCCTTCGTCGGTTTTAAGCTTGGTTTTACGCAAACAGGCGTCGAGAGGTTTATCGGTGCCAAGGAATTTCACCCGAGATTTCGAAATGTCTTTTTCGCGGCTCGACCGGCCATTACGGCCATCGGCATAGCGGCTGGCATAAGAGCGGGAACCGAGGCCTTTGGGTGCTGGAAAATTTTTTCTCATGAAGGGACGATGGTTCGGAAGAGAAAGTCACGCCATGGTAATGGGCGAGACCTTTTGTAACCGCGCTACTTTGCGGCGTTCCAGTGGGCGTCCATTTGCTCCAGGGTGGCGTCCTCCAGGGAGATTTGGTCTTTCTTGAGGCCCTTTTCGATTTGGTCGAAGCGGTGAAGAAACTTTTGGTTGGTCCCTTCGAGGGCGACCTCGGGATCGACATCGAGTTTCCGAGCGAGGTTGGTGACGATGAAAAGAAGGTCGCCAATTTCGGCCTGAAGTTCCTTGGAAGCAGGCATCCCTTCCACGTGCTTGGCCAGTTCCTCGCGAACTTCGGCCAGTTCTTCGTCGATTTTCCCGGCGATGCCGGTGGTGTCCGGCCAGTCGAAGCCGACCTTGCTTGCTTTCTTCTGGAGCTTGGCGGCTTTGAGCAAGGCGGGCAACCCCTTGCCCACTCCGTGAAGGTAGGGTTTTTCCTCGTGGCCTTTTTCAGCTCGCTTGATGTCCTCCCACTGGGCGAGAACGCCATCGGTGCCACCGACATTGGAGTCGCCGTAAACGTGGGGGTGGCGGCGGACCAGTTTGTTGCTGATTCCCCGCGCGATGTCGTCGAGGTCAAAGCGCTTTCCTTCCTGGGCCAGCTCGGCATGGAAGACGACCTGCAGGAGGAGGTCGCCGAGTTCTTCTTTGAGGTTTTCCTCATCATTGGCGCGGATGGCGGCAACGGTTTCGTAAGTTTCCTCGATGAGATTGGAAACCAGCGACTCGTGGGTCTGCTCGGCATCCCAGGGGCATCCGCCGGGAGCACGAAGCCGGTGCATGATGGCACGAAGGCGCTCGATTTGGCGGCCGGGCTCGGCGCAGTTGATCATTTCGTCGTCGGTCATTATTTGCGTCGTGCTTTGTCGAGGATGTCCCTTTCCTTTTTGGTGAGAGACTGAATGCCCTGCTCGGAGATCTTATCGAGGATCCGATCCACTTCCCTGGTTAATTCGAGAGGGGAGCGCTTGCTTTCACGAACAACGGTGGCGTCACGGGTGCGCCGTGGACCCTTTTTCTGTGTTCCGGACCCAATTTGTGAAAGTTTAATGACGAACTCCTTGAGTGGAGGTAGTTTGAGGACGGCGAATCCAAAGATTGCTCCGCCGAGGTGGCCGGCGCTTCCTCCGGCATTGTGCCAGTTAAAGATTACGGCAAGTGATTCGATGATGAGGTAGCCGATCGCGAAGGTTCGCATCTTGAGAGGGATGACGAAAAAGAGGAGAATGCGGGCATCGGGTGCGACAAAGTAGAAGGCTGCCAGGATGCCGAACAAGCCAGCAGATGCTCCCACCATTTGAACCGCCGGAGTGTAGCCATCAAAGAATCCGGGGAGGAAGAAAAGCAGGGTGTAAAAGAGGGCTCCGGCCACTCCGCAGAGAAGGTAGAAGACCAGATACGCCCGGCTGGTCATCCAGCGCTCGATAAAGGGGCCGAAGAAAAACAGGCCGAGGCAGTTGGCAAGGAGGTGGCCGAATCCGGCATGCAGGAACTGGAAGGTGATCAGTCGCCAGATCTGAAATCCGTAAATTCCCTCCTCAATGCTGAAGCTGCCGAGACGATAGAATGCTGATTCCTGCAGCCGTTGGCCCGGGCCGGTAAGGAGGATTTGGATAAAAAGGATCCCCACATTGATGATCAGAAGCCACTTGCTGACAGGGGCGCCCTCGAAGGGGCCGGGCATGCGGGGCGGGCCGGATTGATAGCCCGGCTGCATGTAGTCACGATCGTTGTATCCCACACCCAAGAAATAGCAGTGATTGGCAGGACTGGAAAATGAAACTTTTTCTTAAGGCGAATCCGGTTTGTACTTCCCGGCGATGACGCTACGCGATCTCGGATGGAATGATGACTTTGGAAAGGCCTTTGAGGAGGTTGCAAAGGATGGCTGGGTGCCTGGCCGGCTGATCCGGGAGACGAAGATTAATTTCTCGGCTCTCTTGGATGATGCCGAGGAAGTCGATTGTGTGGTGGGGGGCAAAGTCTGGCACGATGCTTCCTGCGACGCCGAGCTTCCCGCGGTGGGGGACTGGGTGGCCATCGATTTGGGGGCCGGAGAGAATGACGAACACATCATCCGTGCGAGGCTTCCGAGGCAGACTTGTTTTTCGCGCAAGGCTCCCGGCAAAAGCAGCGAGGAGCAGGTGATGGCAGCGAATGTCGACATTGTGGTGGTCGTGACCGATGCGGGCCCGGACTTCAATCTTCGGCGCATGGAGCGCTATTTCACCATTATCCAAAAGAGCGGCGCGCGTTGCGTGGTGTTGGTGAATAAATCGGATCTGTTTGAACCCGGGGTCAACGAAAAGGCACGAGAAGAGATTCAGGAACTTTCTCCCGATGCCGAGGTTTACGTGACCAGCGCGACGAGGCACGAGGGGCTCGAGGTGCTGAAATCCTACCTCAAACCGGGGATTACCCTGACCATGGTGGGTTCCAGCGGAGTTGGGAAATCGACGCTGGTGAATCAACTGCTGGGTGAGGAATGGTTGTGGACCGGCGAGGTGAATGAGGTCACGGGCAAAGGGCGGCACACTACGGTGGCGAGGGAGTTGGTGGTTTTGGAGGATGGCGGGATGTTGGTCGACAATCCGGGAATTCGCGAAGTCCAGATGTGGACGGACGAGGATACCCTCCGTGATAGTTTTGCAGATGTGGAGGATTTGACGAACCAATGCAAGTTTCGCGACTGCAAGCATCAGGGCGACAAAGGATGTGCCATCGAGGCGGCGGTGAAAGCGGGTGAGCTGGACCCGGCGCGCTATGAAGGATACCTTAGGCTCGATGAGGAGATCGAGGAACTCAACTTCCGGCGCAAGAAGCGTCAGATGATTGTCGAGCGTTGGGGTAAGCGAAATAAGCGCGTCAAGGCGCGAAACCGCGAAGACCGGATCGAGTTGGAGAAAGAAGAGCGGGGCGAACTCTAGGCGCCGGGCTTATTGCGGGCGTCCGCGCTGCCAACTTTCGACCCGGCCATTGGTAAATTTCACCCAGGAAGAAGCCTGGGGAATGTAGGCGACATCGGTGCCAACTCCGCCATTCCATCCCCACGGACCCCAACCGGGACCGGCGATGCCACCGCGGCGAATTCCCCAACCGGGGCCACCCCAGCCCCCCCAGCCTCCGCCCCAACCACCCCAGGCCGATTGCACGACGACGGGTGAGAGGCTGTTGTAAATCCACTGCTCGTAGCGTTTACCATTCTTTTCGCCCTCGGCCTGGCGGTCGGGGCTACCCCAAGCGAGGAAGACGGCAGGTTGAGTCATGCCGTTTTGAATTTTACCGACTTCGACAAGAGCTTGTTGCTCGGGTTTAAGCGCACGAAAGATTTTGGGGTTTTTCGAGATCCGGGCCGCAGGAGTGCGCGAACTGCTGCAACTCACCGCGAAGAATGCGAGAAAGGAAAGAAAGAAGAAAGTTTTCATTCGGGCTAGTTTAGACGGAGCTATCGACGCGTGCAAATGATTCTTACAGGGAGGAGGCGCCGTTGCGGATGCTCTTTTGTTAGGAATGTTCCGTTTGTGATTGGGAGTTATTAGGGGTAGCTATTCTAATTGATAACAGTAGGTGTTGAAGACGATTTCGCGCTTGAGACTGGGACTACGTTATCAAATGCAGCGGTCCGCTGACTTGGAAACTTGGGTCAACGTGGATGCTCCCTTTCACTTGAGTCAATCGGTTGAGCTCAAAACAGCCGCTCACACCATCGAAGACGGCTAGTTTTATCGAGTCCGCGAAATTTCACCCACCAACAACTAAAAACGAGCTTTTCAAAATAATGAGAATACAGATTTTAGCTCTAATCAGTGTCACTTTTTCATCTCTGCAAGCTGCGGTGATTTATAACGCGGAGCCACAGACGATAGTCGGACTTACGGCTGACAATACCATTGCTTTTGATTTTGATCGGAATGGCGTGGAGGATTTGCGAGTAGAGGCTGTTTATTTGGGGTTTTCGACTCCGGTAGTTCAGTTTCTCTCACCGTCGACAACGCAACTTTTGTATGAATGGTCGGAACCTGCCATGTATGGAGTGGATTTCCTACCATATAGGTCGAACCAACTGATTGGCCCAGACTCTGAAACAACAGTAGTTCGCTTTGTTTCTCCTGACTCAGGCGACGGAACGAGACGACTTACCAAAGGATTTCCACTTCCTGATCCACGAGAAGCTGACCGCAATTTTCTCAATCAGACGGCCTATCTTGGATTTCGTTTTCAAGGTGAAGAAGGTCTTCATTATGGGTATGCGTTGTTCACGGACACGACCTCGCGGGGAACGACTCTTGTGGCGACGGCTTGGGAAAGTGAGCCGAACACCGCAATTGTGGCAGGGGCGGTGCCGGAGCCTTCCACGACGCTCCTCTTGTCGCTGGCGGGTGGAAGCCTTCTCTTTTGGCGAAAACGGGCTAATTGATGACACAAGAAGCTGCTATCATTCTACTTCGTCAGCTGGTGGAGGATCTGGAGGGTGAGCTTGCCGGTGTTCTCAAGGGCGCCGGGAGTGATCTTGTCGAGGGTGTCACCCTTTTCGTGCCAGTAGTCGGCATCGCTGAAGTTGCCGATGAGGTGGAGGACCGCGAGATTGGCGCGATTCATCAGGGGGACGTGGTCGTCGAGGATGGTGCCGGCGTGAGGCTGGACCCAGTTTTGCAGGTTGAGTTTTGAGGCTGCAGACCGGGTGTGGGATTCGAGCTTTTGGTGGGTGTCTCCACCGATGAGGAGGGGGATTTTTGGATCTCCGACGATGTCGAGGACGATGCCAATCTGTGGTTTGATCAAGCGTTTGTCCAACTGGGCCGCGTAGTAGCGGCTTCCGTAAAGTCCGTCCTTCGACTGGATGTTTTTGAGGATGGCTTCCTCGCCGTCAAAGAAGACGAGCTCGACGTTTTTGGCCCCTTCGTTTTTGACAGAAAGGACACGCGCCATTTCGACGAGGACGCCGGTGGAGGAGCCGCTGTCGTTGACTCCCAGGAATTCGAACTCGGCAAAGAGCTTGGTGTCGAGGTGGGAGCAGAGCAGGAAGGGCGTGGAGGAATTCCAGTCGGGATCGGAATCAGGTGAGTAGCGGGCGAGGAGGTTGGTGAATTCCTGCGGGCCGATTGGGGTGATCCCGGTGAAGTTTTGGCGCTTGGTTTTCCAGCCCAGTTTTGCGAGTTCGGTTTCGAGGTACTGCAGGCTCTTTTGATAAGCTTCCGAGCCGATGGGCCTGGGACCAAATGCGGTGAGGGCTTCGACGTGAGCGAAGGCATTTTTACCGGAGAACTCCGAGACGCTTTCCTCTGAAATGGTGCCCGCGATGGCGGCTCCGGTGATGGGCTTGGGCTCTTCTTCTTTTTCGCCACAAGCGATGACGAGGATGAGGACAAGGATGCCGGCGAAGATGGTCTTGATCACGGGATCAGTCTAGGTCGAGACCGAGAAGGTTCAAGATTCTCCCGAGGTCATCGTTGCCGTAATACTCAATCTCAATTTTACCCTTCTTGTCGGTGTGATGAATCACGGTCTGGGTGGCGAAGTGATCGCGCAGGCGATTCTGGATGGCAGTGATATGGGGATCAACGACCTTTGATTTGCTCTTGGATTTCTTCTGTCCGGTCTTGTGGTAGTTCTGGACGAATTTCTCGGCCGAGCGCACCGTCATGTTTTGTCGGAGGATTTGGTCTGCGACGGCGATTTGCTCGCCGGGAACTTTTACACCGAGGATGGCCTTGGCGTGGCCCACGGTGAGGTGGCCATCGGCAAGGTGCCGCTGGATGGAGGGCTGGAGGTCGAGGAGGCGCATCGAGTTGGCGACGCTGGCCCGGGATTTACCAACGCGTTTGGCAATGACGTCTTGTTTGAGCCCGAAGTCTTTGGCGAGGCGCACGTAACCCTCGGCTTCTTCGATGGCATTGAGGTCCTGGCGTTGCAGGTTCTCAATGAGGGCCATTTCGAGGACCTCCCGGTCGCTCGATGGTCGCTCAATGACGGGGACGGTTTCCAGTCCCAGGAGTTTGGAGGCCCGCCAGCGTCGCTCGCCGGCGATGAGTTCCATCTGACCATCGACCTTCCGGATGATGAGCGGCTGGATAATGCCGAGTTGCTCGATGGATTGCTTCAGTTCGTCGAGTGATCCCTCGGAAAAGTGCTTTCGCGGCTGGAGCGGGGATGGAACGAGGTCGTGGATGGGCACCTGGGTGACGCTCTCGCCGGGCCGTAATTCGACCTTGGCATCAGGGACGGTATCAGAGGATGCGCCCTTGATCAGTGCTCCCAGTCCTTTTCCCAATGCCTTTTTCGCCATACGAAGCAGGAGATATCGAAGGACGTCGGGAAAGGAAAGACTGTAATGAATCCTTAATTCATCCGAAATGCCGGAGTGCTTCCGTAGCCTTGACGTGGCGCGGATCTCAGGGCATTCCAAAGGGGTGAAAACACCACTCCTACTCCTATCGATCCTCACCCTCAACGCCTGCTGTCAGGATGATGACGTTCGGGCTTCAACCGTTCCCAAGCGAAACATCGTTCCCATGGAGGTGAAGGAACGGGCCCAGGCCGCCGTTCAGGAAGTGGTGAACAAAACGATCCGGGGGGATTTTCAGGCGGCGCTAAACTCGATGAATCCCGAATTTCTGCAGGTGATGGCCCGTCCTTTTGGTGGACCGCAAAGACTGAAAGCCCAGCTTTTAAGACAGATGCAGGACATGGGGAAAAACGGCGTGACTTTTCAGGCTGCCATCACCCGCAGGGCCGACATCGCTTTTGAGGTGGACTATGGGTTTGAAGATCTCATCGTCGACGGCAAAAAGGTGATGGGCGAGGATGGCAAGCCCAAGCAGGTGGCCCGCTATCGCAAGTGGATGGTATTTGTTCCGACCGTGAAGGATTTTCAATACCTCGACCGGTCGACCAAGCCCGCGAAACTCCGCAGCTTTCGCAAGTGGGATTTTGAAATTGCAATTTCTCCGAAGGACCAAGAGAAATGGACCTTTGTGAACGGGAATGGAATGAATGCGCTGCAGCTGAGGAAGGTCTTTAAGTTTCTTCCGAAGGAGGATAAGGAATTTCAGTTTCCGGAGATTAAGACCGAGGAACTGGAACTCAAATAAATCCGTTTCAGATTAAAATGGGCAAAAAGAAAAAGAAGGACCGCAAGCTCTCCAGGCATGAGGAGAAGCTCCGCATCGAAAAGCTCCGCAAGCGGGGTGAGAGTGATTTTGTGGAAGTCCGGGGATCCGAGATTCACGGGCAAGGTGTTTATTGCATCGAGCCGATCAAGAAGGAGCAATACTTCATCGAATATGTTGGCAATCGCATCGACAAGGAGGAGAGCGAAAAGCGGGCGTGGAAGCAGTTCGAAGAGCACGAGAAGAACGGAGCGGCCGCGGTTTACATTTTCAATCTCACTAAGAAGTGGGACCTCGATGGCAACGTCGAGTGGAATCCGGCCCGCCTGATCAATCATTCATGTGACCCGAACAGCGAGGCGATTCAGGATGGCAAACGAATCTTTCTTCAGGCTCTGAGGGATATTGAAGTCGATGAAGAGATCACTTTTGACTATGGCTTCGATGTTGATTGTTACGAGGACCACCCCTGCCGGTGTGGTTCCGAAAAGTGCATCGGATACATTGTGGGTCGCGACTACCATGATGAGTTGGCCGAGCGCCTCGCGGCCAAGGAAAGCGAGTCGTCGAAGGCTTCCTGATCTTTCCGGTTTTGCAAATTCCTTGAAACCGTGCAGTCTTTTGAGACACCATGAAAACGATTCTATTTATCCTCACCGTAACTGCGGGCCTGGCCCTGGCCGGTTCCCCCGAGAGAGCGCGATTGATCTCGCGTGCCTATGACCAAGCCTATCAACAGTGGATTCAGGACGTCCGCAATGCTCCCGACGATAACGCGCAAAACGCAGCGTGGCTTCGTCGCCCGGATGAGGCCGAGGCAGGTCGTAAAGTGTGGGAGGAGATCCGGAATGATCTGGAAAAATCCTGGACCCTTGAACCTGCGGCCTGGTTGCTCGTGAATGCCTCCACCTATGCGGTCAAGCAAGTGATCAGGGCACCGCGTCGCGGCGCTCCGACCCGTCCGGCGGGCCTTATCCGTGAGGCGGTCCGGAGCCATCATCTTCGGAGCCCCAAGCTGGGTTCCTATTGTATTGCGCTGACCCACATTCAGGATCCACGTTCGATGGCTCTTCTTGAGACGGTTGAGAAGGCGAATCCTTCCGAGGCGGTTCGGGGCGCTGCCGCGCTGGCGCAGGCGATCTTGCATCGACGCATAGGAGGCGGTAAACGCGGGATGGCAATTCGGCAGGAAAAACTCCGCAAGGCGATCGTGGCCCCTGATTTGACGGTCGGTAGGACCACCACACAGGCCATTATCAAGGACGAGCTGTTTCGCATGAGCCGGCTGAACCTCGGTGCCGAAGCTCCGGATTTCACCGGGGTTGAAGTGACCTTGGAAAAGTCCTCGCTAAGTGATTATCGCGGGAAGGTCACTATCCTCTTTTTCTGGCACGCGCTTATGCCGGCTCATGATGAAAGTCTCGCGCTCATGAAGAAATATCAGCAGGACTTTGCCGGCAGGAATATCCAGATTTTGGGCGTGAACATGGACAATCCCCGGACCTTGCGAAAGCACATCGCGGAAGGAACGGTGAATTGGAAGAACTTTTCGGATTCCACTCAATCGATCACCAAGCTCTATCGTGTGGAACAATGGCCTTTTGTCTACGTTCTCGATGGTGAGCACAAGATCCGCTACTCCGGAGAACCGGGGGCCTTTGTGAAAATCACCGCCGAGGATCTGGCGAGGCAGATTGCTGCGGGAAAGTAGGCCTCTAAGCCAGAGTCTTCAAGCTCCTCGGCTTGCGGGAGGCAAAACTGAGATCACGCTGCCCAAAGCGGTGTTGTTGAACATCGACAATGAGCATCCGGCGGTTTGGCATAATGTGCTTCCAGGCTTCCAACGGCATGTCGGAAATAATGACCAGTGCATCCTCAGCGGGGGTCGATTCGATCTCTGCGAGCACGTCGTGAGCCTCGGTATGATCCGCCCGCCTCGCTTGGGCAAGGAGCGTCAGGGTGTCACTCCAGGATTCGGTGTGAAAGGTTTTTTGGCTTTTCCAGGCCAGAAAATCGGCCCGCAGATTTGCCGGGACTCCAATGCCCCGCAGATGTCTCAGCGTTCCGCAGACCAACGAAAGCGCGCGCTCAAAGAGGTCGGTTCGGATGAGTGTGTGATCGGTTCCAAAACTGTGGAAAATGACAACGGCCTGGCGCGGTCGCAGACCGGGCGGGTCGTATTCACGGACTCTGGGACTTCGACCTCTTGCCAGCGATCTTATCGTGGCGGGCCAATGGATTTGCTTGGCCCGATCGCCCGGTTGGTAGGGGCGAAGTCCACGGGGTTCGCCGGGAGCATCGCCGGCCTGATAGCCTTCGCCGTCCCAGGCGTCATCGAACTCGCCACTGGCAAAGAATTCCTTGGGAACGAGGGGCTTTGGAAAGACCAGCGTTTCATGTTTGAGAGTGAGCTTTTTCGAGAAGCGGAACAGGCCCAGCGGAAAGGTCGACCGCAGGGTGCAGGGGTGTTCCGAGACTGCTCCTCTTTTGGTAATGCTTCCCCGGAGTTTGCTTGTCGACGACGAACGCGCGGCAATCCAGGTGGCGTGGGTTTCGATCCGGGAGGTCTTTGAAAGGTTGAGCTCCAGGTCCGTGCTACAGGCATCGAAGAGGCTCCGCTTGTTCAGCTGTGTGAGCCGCAGATCGAACGAGGTGTCGGCAAAGACGCGGGAAGGGGCAAAGAGCTTCAGGTGAATGCCGCGGAGGTTCCATTTTCCGAGGATGAAGACCATGATGGCCAGCAAGAGTCCGGCGCTACCGAGCGCGATTAGGTTGCCATCGATTCGAAAAAATCCCGCGACGGTCAGGGTAAGTGCGACCAAAAGAAAAAGAATGCCGCGAGGAGTCAGGGTCACGGGGACGAGTTTGAATGAAATGTTGGCGGGGTCCAGCTTCCATCCAATCCGGTCCGGTTGATCTTTCTCCGAAATCGGGCTAGGCTTTCCAAGTGATAGAATTTCCAGATCAACTTGTGAAACGTCGGTTTGGAAAGATTGCCCTGACGGTGGTGAGCGCTGTTCTGGGGATTTTCGTTTTTGAACCTTTCGGATGGTGGCCGCTCGGGTTGGTGGCCTGGATTCCGCTTCTGGCTGTCTTGAGGTCAGCGACCCCGCGCGAAGGATTTTATCTGGGACTGCTCCACGGATTCCTGCTCTTTGGTGGAACTCTGTCCTGGGTTTGGTCGATCTTCGGACGGGTCTCGCTTGGTTTGTGGGGGATTTTGGCTCTCTTTACCGCTTTTAGTTCTTTGATCGTGGTGCTGGTGCCCAAGCGCTCGCCGGTCGTTTCCGCTTTGCTGGTGGCGACGGTTTGGGCGGGAGTGGAGTATTTTCGGTCCGAGATCTTCAAACTGGCCTTCCCGTGGATCACGCCGGGAACCGGTTTGCCTCCGAATTGGCTCACTCCCATTGTGGGTGTCTACGGCGTCAGTCTGTTGGTGTTTTTCGGGAACTCTCTCATGCCGGCCCGCTGGAAGAGTGGGGCGGGCGTGCTGGCTCTCCTTGGGCTTGCTGTGATGACCTTCCCGCGTTCGGATGAGCCGGAGAGGGTGGTGCGTGTTCTCTTGGTTCAAGATGAAACCGCGATAGTCAATAAGCTACGGGAAGCATCCGAGCCGTTTGTAAACGAAGTGGATGCGGTGGTTTGGCCCGAGTATTCCTTATCGGACTTCGATGATGACGATGTTGCGGCAGCTCTGGCTTTGGCCGGCAACTGTCGTGTCTTTGTGGCCAGCGGAATGGAGACTCGTAACGGGAAGATGGGCAACACGGCCTTCACGATTTCCAAAGATGACATCCTGGGGCGTCACATCAAAAACCATCCGGTGCACTTCTTTAGTGATGGGATCAAAGGGAAAACCGCCGATCCGGTGGAGACCAGGCATGGAAAGGTGGGGACTCCGGTTTGTTTCGATTGTGATCACCAGGATGTCATTCGCAAAATGACAGCGAACGGGGCCGAGTATTTTTTGATTCCAAGTATGGACGCCATGAGTTGGTCGGAGCGCCAGCATGAGCAACATGGCGCTCTTTTCAGGCATCGAGCCGCCGAGAACGGGCGATGGCTTGCCGTGGCCTCAACCTCGGGGGTGACGCAATTCATAGATCCCCGGGGGCAGGTCCGGTCACGACTTCCTCTTATGGATGAAGGCACTCTTGTCGGGGAAGTCGGGCGGCTCGAAAATCGCACTCTTTTCCAGTTGGGAGGATGGTTGATGGGGCCGATTGCTCTCTCCGTCGCGGCTCTGGTCGTGCTTTGGCTTGGTTGGTTGCGCATTTCAAAATCGTCTTGAAGTAGTTCCAGACTTGCCAAGATTGATTCGCTGTCGAAGACTGCGCGCGCTTTTGAAAGGAAAGGCCTCCGTGGCGGAATTGGTAGACGCTGTGGATTTAAAATCCATTGACCCCAGGTCGTGCCGGTTCGATCCCGGCCGGAGGTACTTCGCTCCCACAGACATCGCCTCAGATGATACGCGATTCGATTTTATCGATGAGCAGCTCCAGATGATCCGGCTTTAATAGCCGCGATGCGAGCTCTTCTTTATTTGTTGCCCTTCTTGATTTTGAATTCTGCTTGCACCCGAAGTTCGGGATACCGGCAGTCGCCGGGGCTGACTCTTGAAAAGCTCGCTCCGAAAATTTCACTGGGTCACGTCGAGATCGATGATCAGGGGGAGTTGATCAGCTTTGACCAGCTAAAGCGGGTCACTGCCAAGATTAAGGCCGAGTCAACCGAGCCACTTCTTTTGATCGTCTATATCCATGGCTGGAATCACAATGCCTCGGGCAGGTGGATCACGGGCGATGGTGATCTCGATGATTTTCGTGACATGCTCAAGGACCTCGGCAAGGCCAGCGGGCGGAAGACGATGGGAGTATTTGTGAGCTGGCGGGGGAGGTCACTGGCAACCTTTCCAGTCGGAGTGGATTATTTTCATCGGCATGCTGCTGCTCGAAGAGTCGGCGGGGTTGCAGGCACCGAGGTGCTGCACGAGTTGGGGGCGGCGGCGCGCGGAGCCAATCCGGAAAATCGCATCGTGATGGTCGGGCATTCCCTGGGTGGGGCTGTGCTGGAAAGCGCGATGGCGGAAGCGATTTCTGCCAGGGTGGCGATGGATTCGGCTCGTGGGCGAAAACTGAAGCGGAAGGATTTCCCGGCCGATTTGATGGTCTCGATCAACTCCGCGGAGTCTTCGATTTATGCCCGACAGCTTCTCTCCACTTTTAAGAATCGTGGTATCAAGGACATTGAAGGAGGACCACTGATGGTGTCTCTGACCAGTCAGCGCGATTTCATCACGAGCGTCTTTTGGCCGATCGGAAACATCATGGGCAGATGGGTTCCCGGGATTAATTTTTTCAACACGGGAGTTGCCGGAATGTATCGTAAGGATCCGGAGAATGACAAGTTACGTGGCACCCAGGCTGCGGCTCACCGGTCAACGGTCGGCCATTTTAAACCCTTGTTTAGCCACCGGTTTGAAAAGGTCGCTGATCAGGAAAGGTCCCTTGAGCAACTTTACCATGACAATCGGAATGCCCGGGAGGGGAATGGCTTTGTTGTAAAGGGAGAGAAAGAGGTGTATCGCTTCACGAGGCCGGAGGAGGCTTGCTTCAATGACACGCCCTACTGGATTGTTCCTATTCCGGGGCCCTTTATCAGTCACCATCAGGATCAATGGAATCCAAACTTTGTCGGTTTGCTGACCGCGATGATGTCCCTGACCCGGTAGCGTTCCCGGCGCTATTTTCTGAGCCCCAGGGCTCTTTCAATGTCGAGTTCCTTGAGCTGCTCGTCGGTGAAGGTCTCCCGTAGTTTTTTCCGGATCGCGTCATTGCGAAGAAGGGCGCCAAAGTTTCGTCGATCATAGGCTTCCTGAATGGCCGGATCGACCGGGATGGCATTGGGAATAAATTCCTCACCTTGCTTTGAGGTGATCTGGGTGAATTTCTCGAGATTCTCCTCTTTAACGATTGCCAGTTTGGCGGCATTGGCCTCGACAGGGTCGTTCAAGAAGTCGATTTTTTGATGCCATTTCCCGATTTCGCTGCTGTCGATCCACTGCTTTAATTTCGCAAAAAAAGGCTCGGAGCTGGAGGCATCGACCGTGCCGCTGACATACTTTGTCAATCGATCGAGCTCGGACACCGTGCCCGCGTAACGGACTCCGGTGAGCATGAAGTAGGCGAATCCTCCTCCAAGGAGAAGGCCGAAAGCTCCCCCGGGCATCCCGAATCCTCCGGAGCGGGTTTGGCTGCCTTCTCCGCTCTTGCCGGCAAGGAAGGCGAGGATTTTCCGGATCACCACAATGGTGAGAACGAAGGTTGCGATTCCGATGGCGGTCGACATCCAGGGTTGTGGTGTCGCAATGACTTTTTGTGCGATTTCAAAGCCATTGTTGTAGGCCCACAATCCGGCAAGTGCCCCGAGGGCCAGTGCGATTAAGTTGAAAAAGAAGGAGGCAAAGCTCTTCAGAAATCCAAGGACGGTGAAGAGCACAAGAATACCGCCAATGAGAGTTGAGGGGGGGAGCTGGTCCATCGAATTGGTTTAGACGAGTTCTTCCATCAGCTTGTTCATGGCGTGACCGTATTCAACATAGGAATCATAGCACTGTTGCCAATCGGGCTGCTCACCTTCGGTGGCGTGGAAGACGGTGGCAACGTGTGGTTCAATGGCCAGGCCGCCATCGTAGCCATCGTCCTTGAGCGCCTTGAGAATCTCGCGGACTTTTGCCTGTCCGTCGCCTGGAAGAGTGTACTCTGCGGGCTCGGTTTCGCCGGCGGGAGGATTGGTGCAGTCCTTGATGTGAATGTGAACAACGTGGTCCTTGACCTTCTGGTAAAACTCCATGGGGTCCTGCCAGGGGAAGGGCTCGGGCTTGGAGCGGTCGAGCTGAAAAACGGGGTTGGCGGTGTCAAAAACCAGCTTGAGACCAGGGACCTCCTCCACTAGCCGCAGAGTGTGATCAGGAGAAAAACCACCCCAATTCATGCAATTTTCATGAATGGCCTGAAGCCCGGCGTCGGAAAAACGGGCATGAATCTCGCGAAGGCGGCGAAAACGCTCTTCTTCCTGCTGGTCGCTGCCCCAGGGCTCTTGGGCAAATGACATGATACGGATCAACTTGGTGCCGAGACGCTGCATCCGGGGGATGGCCCGCTCGATTTCGGCCAAGGTGATGTCGAAATCCGAGGTGATCTTCTTGCCCCAGTTTCCGATCAGGGAGCCAAATTCGGGGATGGTGATGCCCGCCTCGTCAAGCTGGTCGGCCACTTTGTCGAATTCATCTTGAGGGAGTTCGTGAAGATTTGCCCCGTTCACACCTCGCGCTGAAATGCGGGTCCAACCAATTTCCTTGGTCGCTTTGATCTGGGTGGCAAGGTCTTGTGCTGCTTCATCAGCGAATCCGGTCAAATACATGGACCCTGCTTAACCTGAAAATGGGAAAAGGCCAAAGCGGATTATTTAAGAGGAGAGATCGGCTTTCCTCCCCTTGCCACAAAACAAAAGGTTGCTATTGGTATTGAGTCTCAATAACAACAGTGATTCAAAAAACGCTGATCCATCGTCAGTCCGGTAGTTTGGACTTTGATATTTGGCATCTCACCGGGCAGCCCGGTGAAGCGGGAACGTGGGCGGAAGTCGTGAAGCGCTCGTCGCTTCACCTTGTCTTAAACCAGAAGGGAGAGGGGCTGATGATGGACGCGGGAACGCGGTTGACTCTGCTTCCCGCGACGGCGGCGCTATTTACCACGGGCAGTCAGGCTGGCTTGATGTCGGCGACTCGATTTGCCTCGGAGTCCGGGCATGAGTTTTTGGTTTTGGTGATTCCCAGTGAATCGGTGGAGCGGGTCTTCGGGCCGGTGGGACCGATTATGAGGAAAAATCTGGGAATTCTTCGGCGCTGGTCTGAGCGTGAGTCGGATTTGTTGGGTGACCTCATCCGTCCTCCCATCCAGCCCGCTGCGGAAAAGGCGTGGTATCTCGCCAAGACGCTGGAAGTCCTATCGCTGCATCTCTTTCGCCAGCCCAAGGAGGAGCCGAGGTTCTTTTGTTCCATGATCCGGTCCAATGCCCACCGTCACGTTCGCGAAGCACTGACTCTTTTGGAAGGTCGGCTGGATCAGTCTCTGGATCTCAAGAAGTTGGCTCGCGATGTGGGATGTGCACCTCCGTATTTAAGTCGTTTGGTGAAACAAGAAACGGGGAAGACACTGCTGCTGCATTTGCGTGCCCTTCGAATTGAGAAAGCTTCTGAAATGCTTTCGGAGAACCGCATGAACGTGACCGAGGTTGCCCTTGAGGTGGGGTATCAATCCCTGTCTCATTTCTCGAAAGCCTTCTCGCAAGAGAAAGGGATGACGCCATCCCAGTTTATGAAACGTCAAAGTTGAGCGAAGTCCGTACTTTTTCGGGACGGAAGTGCTGCTCTCCGGGCGATTGTTAATCGAGCGCGCATATCAGATAAATGGGCGCAAGTTATTTGAGATTGCGGGGTGTAGTTTTCGTGCCGAAATCCAAATCATGAAAGCCCTGCTTACTGCCTTCGCACTCGTCGTTACCGGTTCATCCGTCATTGCAAATTCCCAAAAATTCTCACGTGACCGCGCTGCCATTTTGGCGATGGCGGGAGCGTTCGAGGTGGAGTTTGAATTTAGGGAGACGATCCCGCTGTCCGCAGGCTACGAGTTGAGAAAGCCCTACTCCTCGAAGGCAAAAGAACTGGTAAAGGTTGCCGAGGATCACGGAACCAGCATCACTCTGCAGCATTTACTCGTCATCGAGGACGAGAATGGTCCGGCCGTAATCAAGCATTGGGCGCAAATCTGGAAGTACGAAGACTGTCGGACCCTGAGCTACGAGGGTGGAAAGACCTGGCTTCCCGTGATTCACACCGATGAAGAGACCAAAGGGACCTGGACTCAGTTTGTGACGCAGACTGATGACAGCCCGCGATACAAAGCCCAGGGGCGCTGGATTCACATGGGGAATACCTCGACCTGGACATCGAGGCTTTCGACAAGACCTCTTCCGCGCCGCGAGTATAGCAAGCGGAGCGACTATGATCTTCTCGTGGTGACAAATCAGCACGTTATCACACCCAATGGTTGGGTTCACCAACAGGACAACCGGAAGCTGGTTTCTCGCGAAGGGACGAGACAGTTTCTGTGCATGGAAGCCGGTCTCAACCGGTACACGCGTCTATCCGCCGAATCCTCCCGGGAGGGCTTTGAGTTGGCCGAAAAGCAGTGGGACAAAACCCGCGAGTTCTGGGCGCATGTTCGTCGTGGCTGGGACGAAATCATTGAAAATTCAGAGAAGCCGGTTCGCTATGCCACGATGGTGGACGGGCAGCGGCTTAGGGCCGAAATGAACGGTTTGGCCAGGAAAGCAGCGACCGGAGAACCGGTGGGCCCAAAACAGGTCAATGCCGTGCTGGCGACGTTTCTGCGCTAGTCTCCTTACAGTCCTTGTTTCCCATGAACCGTTCTTCGCGTGTTCTCCTCGCAAGTCTTGCGATGACTCCGCTTTCGGCAAGCGGGCAGGTTGAGGCACTGGAGGAGGTCCAGGTTAGGGCCAAGGTGATCGACGAGGATGAACCCAGGGGGAGTGCTTCAAGGATGACAGCTGCAGATCTTGTCAAGAGCGGTGCGGTCACCTTGCCGGATCTTCTTCAAAGGGAGCCCGGAGTATCGGTGCCTCTTGATATCGCCGGCGGAGATGCCCTCGTTCCCTATCTTGAGGGAGGGAGTAATTCCATCAACATTCGTGGCCTTCAAGGCAACCGCGTGCAGGTGTTGGTTGATGGGATCCCGCAGCCTGATGACTTTGTGGCCCGATCATTTGAAGGGGCGGGTGGGCCCGGAAGAATTTATTTTGATCCTGCGGTGTTTTCATCGCTGGACCTGTTGAAGGCAGCTTCTCCCGGCAGTGGAGCCCTGGCTGGGTCACTTGCGGGTCAGACCGAAAGCCCTTTGACACTCCTCGGGGACTCACTCCTGGGGACGGCTCTGATTTCAACGACCACCTATTCCTCGAACAACCGGAGCTGGAACCAAAGGCTGGCCGGTGCGTGGGGCGACGGGGATCTTGCCAGTAGTGTGGTCTATAGCTACCGGCTTGGTCATGAGCTTGAAAACAACAGCGAGATCCCGGCAAATCCCACGGATGCGGAGAGCCATGCCTTGGTCTGGAAATTGGTTCAGCGAAACGCGGGGCTGACCTTGGTTCCCACTGTGGAGTATTTCAAATCGAAGGCATTCGCCGATCTGAACAGCATCGAGATTGATTCGCTGATCGGTCGCACCGTTGATGCGACAAGTGATTCGGATCGCCGCCGATTGCGTGCGAGCCTGGATTTTGAGTTTGAACCGCTTGGGGGAAGCTGGTTTGCCGATCGCTACACCGGTCAGGTCTATTACCAGTCATCAGAGTCGAACAATCTCAACAGGCAGGGTGTGATTACTCCGGTTGGCGATGTGAGGAACCGAGTCAACGATCTCTCGTACTTGACCGACCGGGCCGGAATCAATCTGGCCGCTTTCAAAGAGACTGGAGATCACTCGATCAGCTATCGCTATCAGGGAGCCCGTAGTGACATATCTGGTTCATTGAATCGTCAGGATGGTCTCGCTTCTCCGGTGGATCTTCCAAATCTTGCTCCTTCGATTGTGTGGGATCATTCCCTCTCGCTCGCTGATGAGATCAGCTTTGGCGATCGTTGGACCGTCACACCCTCACTGCGGTTGCAATACTATCTCGTTAATCCAACCAACACGGACGACTTTTTAGCTCAAACCGCTTTGCCGGTCTTCGATGAATTTGGTCGTCTCACCGGGCAGCGTGCGATTGAGGCTGTTGATTACGAAAACACCTTTGTCTCGCCAAGTCTTCTGCTCGAGTATGAGGCTAATGACGAGGTCTCGTTTTTTGGAAGTTACACGCGCGGGTTTCGAAATCCGACCGCCGAGGAGTTGGCGGGTGTCTTCGTGCATCCTGACAATGTTTCCATCTCACTTCCGAATCCCGGCCTTGAGGCGGAGGATTCCCATTCCTTTGAGTTGGGCTTTCGTCACGATACCGGATCGTGGAGGTCCCTGGTGACGGCCTACTACAATCGCTATGGAAATTTTTTGGAAAGTAATGTTCCGACAGGTGAGGTGATCGATGGCTTGAACGTTCTGCGGACCCAAAATACCGAGAATGCCGAGATTTACGGAATCGAACTTAAGACAGAATGGGACGATGACATGTTTCGGTTCGGTGGAACGTTTGCCTGGTCGGAAGGATCGAGCAATGCTGGTCCGCTTAACACCGTGGAGCCCTGGAAAGCGGTGGCTTGGTTGGGGTATGATGCTCCGGGGAAAAAGTGGGGCGTGGAATTGGCGGGAACATACGTCGCCGCGAAATCCGAGTCGGAGATCACAGGAGATCTCCCTGCGACGGATGATTTCTTCCTGCTCGATATAACTGGTCACTATCGCTTCTCGGAGAATGTCGTTGTGAGAGGTGGTTTGCGAAACCTCCTCGACCAGGAATATGTTTTGTGGGCACGGGCAAATCGCGGCGGGGGGCATGCGGGTGGAGTGACGACGGGGATCGATACCCAGCCGGGAGTCAATGGCTTCCTCTCTCTTGAAATCACCTTCTAACACGCAAGGCATCGTCACGGAAAGATAACCCGGCGGCAGCAAAACTTTTCTCCTCGCGACACCATTCCAATGTCATGAAAAACATGTTGTGTTATCTCACGTTAATTAGCCCCCTGTTCGGACAACTCGTCACTCCCTCATGGAGGGATGGAGGAGCGGACTCTCATGCTGAATGGGATCTTTTTACCGAAGCGAAATTCGCGCCGAATTTTCCTGATGTCGCGCCGGATGGTGATGCCACGTTGACTTGTCGGACGAGCTCGGCCTTCCTGACAAGTAGTCGGAATATCTATAGTTTTCAGGCACCCATCTCGATGCAGCTGGATGACACCACCGGGCTCCTCGTTCGAAATATCTTTCTCCAGATTGGCGCACTTGGATCTGGCCTCGATGCTGCCGGAGCGCGATTGATCACGGAAGATCAACAAGGGGAAGTGAGGGTCATCTTTCCCACCCAAAGCTTTATCGCCAGGGAGGAAGAGTTGACCGGTGACAGGGGAGGGATTGGAACCACCTACGGGATCCAGTGGGATCTGCAGGAAACCCCGATCACGGGAAAATATACCATTCTTTTCGATGCGGTTTCGACTTCGCTGAGTATTGACCGGGTGTCGCTGGATCTCTCGGAAGATTATCGGGCGGTCAACAAACCCAAGCCTCTCAGCGTTCAAGTCCGCGGTGGAGATGTGATGGTCTCCTGGTTTGGAAATCGTCGACTGCAATCGAGCCACTCGCTGAATTCCGGTTGGACCGATGTCCCGGAGACGGAAGGTGTTAATCAAATCGTCCTGCCACTACAGAAGCAGGCGACCTTTTTCCGGCTCAGGTCGGCCGGGGCGGTTGAATAGCCCGGGATTTCGAATTCGGCCCGGTTAAGTCTTGCGGATTGAGATCACTGGAGTTCAGTGAGACATGAGGAAGATGATTGTGACGGGGGCCAATGGATTTCTTGGGAAATATCTCTGCCATTGGTTCGACAATCTGGGGTGGGAGGTTGTGGGCCTTTCGCGGAACGGCGGGGGGACCGGGGTCGCTAAAGATGTGCGCTGGAATGGGCGAACGCTCGGCGATTGGGCAGGGGAATTTGATGGGGCTGAAGTAGTTGTGAACCTGGCGGGCAAGAGTGTGAATTGTCGCTATGGCAGGAAGAACAAGGCGATGATCTTCCAGAGCCGTCTGGAGAGCACGGCTGTCATTGGCGAGGCAATCCGACAGTGCCAAATCCCGCCGCGCCTCTGGCTGAACTCAAGCACGGCAACCATCTATAGGCACGCCCTGGATCGTCCTCAAGATGAAGAGATCGGGGAATTGGGCGAGGGCTTCTCGGTGGAGGTTGCCAAGGCCTGGGAGAAGGCTCTTCGTGAAAGTGATGTCCCGGAAAGCGTGAAGAAAGTGGCCTTGCGAACCGCCATCGTTCTGGGCAATGAGCCGGGCTCGGTTTTTGAGTATCTTCGGAAATTTGCAGCCCTTGGTTTAGGCGGAAAGATGGGAGACGGACGGCAGAAGATGAGCTGGATCCATGTGGATGATTTTTGCCGTGCGATCGAGTGGATGATTGGGCGGGACGAACTCCAGGATTTCTACAACCTCTGTGCCCCAAACCCGACGGATAATGCCGGCTGCATGGCCGGCTTTCGGAAGATCGCGGGGAGGGGGTTCGGGCTTCCTGCGACGAAGTGGATGCTTGAGATCGGAACCTTTTTGATGAGGTCGGAAACTGAGCTTGTTTTGAAGAGCCGCTGGGTTCTGCCGAAGCGACTTGAGGATGAAGGGTTTGAGTTCAAGTGGCGTGACTTCGAAAAAGCTTTGGAGCATTTGCAGGGGAGGCCCGGTCCAGCTTCATCCAAATCCGGGATCGTGTCGCGATGATGTAACTGATAGGCTGTCCCTCATCAAAAGAAGGGGAGGCGGAAGCTTTCCCGGGCAGCTGTTTAAGCAAAATGAAACCCTTTATTATCCCAACTCTTGTGGTCCTTGGAGGCTTCGCGGTTTTCGTGGGACCAAGCTTCACCTGGGATGTGAAGCTTGGGAAGCCGGGGCGCGGTCACCCGGACCCGGCGATTCGCGAACTTTTCGAAATACCCAAAGAATCGAAAGCGGCATGGGAGCGAGGCGAAGCGGACTTTAAGGCTTATTTCGAAGCACTTCCCAAAGATCGTCAGAAAAGCAGTGCGCTGGCGGCTGTGCAAAAGGGCTTTTCTGACTCTCCTGCAGTGTTTGCAGGGCTCATTGAAGAGGTGAGGAATGATGGGGCACGCAATTCTTTGTGGGAGAAACTTCTTTCCGAGCTCGCCAGGCACCGCTCGCCCGAAGAGGCCGTCGATTTCGTGATCAATGAAGTCAAATTCGGGCCGCGCAGGGAAAAGTGCCTACGAATCGTTTATCGAAAATGGTTCGTGAATTCTCCGGAGGATGCGATTCGAGATGCAGGGCGTCTGGTGTTCGGGCAGGATCTTGATGCGTTTGAGCGGGTTCTTGTTAACAGAGCGAACCGGGTGACGCGCCACGAGTGCGATCTTGCAGTCGAGGCCAGGTTGGCCGATCGTCTGCAGCGGAAATTTGTTGGGATTTATGTAGATAAAATTCGACAGCAGCACGGAAGGGAGATTGCAAAAGAAATGCTCGATTCGGATCCGCTATTGGAGTCGCTGGTCAGCCAGTAGGAGCGGCGGCTGTGACTTTATTCTTTATTTTTCTTTGAAGGGGGATTCGTTCTGCTAAGCAAAGCAGGAGTCTATGAAGATACAACGAGAACGGAATTGTGAGGGTGGGTCCACCTTCAGAGACAACAGTATGACACGCCGTCTGACCGGAGCAGTAACGCTTGGTACGACGGCTTTTTTGTGGGCAGGTGTCAGCATCAGCGACCCGCTGACTGACAATACTCCTCCAGATGAAAAAACGAGATCCTTTTGCGATGCCTACCGGAATTTGGGCAAACTCTACAAGGATCCTGACAACCCTTACATTCAGAGCTTTTCGCTCTTTGGTCGGATGCACTGGCAGTATGGCCACGTTGACGGCACCGATGCCTTTGGGAGAGACATCGACTACGATACTGCGGACTTTCGTCGATTCCGTCTCGGAGCCAAAGCGACAGTTTTTAATCATTTTGGTCTGAAAGCCCAGGCTGAACTTTCCAATGACGATATCCCGCGAGGAGGGACAACCCGTGATGTGCGATTCCAGCAAATGTGGGACATGTATGTTACTTTTGATGCGCAGGCGGCATTTGGGATCCAGTCCCTGGAGACGCTCACTTTCGGATATGGCGCTCGTGAAACCCACACCTCGTATGAGTGGCACACGTCATCAAACAAATTGAAGACGGTGGAGCGCTCCGCCCTTTCGAACAAGATTTGGCCATCCAATGGCGAGTTTGCAAACGCGACCGGGGCCTGGATGAAGTTCGGGCAAAAGGATTGGTATGCCGAGGTTGGAGTTTTCTCCACAACACAAGACGACTTTTGGGCACCGTGGTCCGATGGGCAGATGTATTGGATGAATTATCAGCATGATTTGACCTCGGTCACCGGAGCTGATGTTTCGACTCTGTTCCTCACGGCGTACTACCAAAACTCTGATTCGACGGATTCGTTCGAACGTCTGGCAGGAGGGACAGAGTGGTCCACCTCGGCGGCCTTTGTATATGGACGTGATCGCTGGCAGTTTTTGGCCGAGGGCGTTTACGGCCAAAATTCCGAAGAAGTGTCCGAATCACGTCAGGGCAACTACTGGGGCTTTGTTTTTCTGCCGAGTATGTGGCTGATTGAGGATAAGCTCGAAGGGGTCTTCCGATACCAATATCAGGGATCGGAAAATCCAGAAGGAGTCCGGATAAACAGCCGGTATGCCCGCCGTGCGGATTCCAAGTTCGACGATGTCAATTTGCTGGGAGGAAGAGGAGATGAACATCACGCTTATTATCTCGGCCTCAAATATCACTTTTGTAAGGACAATATTCACTCCCTGATCGGAGTGGAATATGACGACATCAATCGTGAAGGTCGGGACATTTACGATGGTTGGTCTGTCTTGGCGACATTCCGGATGTTCCTTTAACAAGATAGAAAACTAAAATCGGTCTTTTTCTGGAGTCCCGGCAGCAAGGGCGTAGACTCTGGCTGCGCTGGGGCTCAGGATATTGGCCACACCGAAAAGATAAAAACTAGAATGAAACAGTTCAAAAAGGAGGGCCGGTCGGCCATCCAGAAATTAACAAGCTGCTTCGGGAGCATTGCTATTGCCGCAACAGCGCTCACGCTTTCGAGCTGTGGGGATAAGGAAAGGAAAGGTGAAGCTTCGGACGAAACTGCCGTGCTTCGTTTTTCTGCGATCCCCGATGAAAATACCACAGGGCAGGCCGCGCGCTTTAAGCCAGTGGCGGATTACCTCGCGAAGGCTCTCGATGTGAAAGTCGAGTTTGTTCCTTCGGCAACATACGGGGCTTCGGTGGAGAAGTTTGAAAATGGTGACATTCACTTGGCCTGGTTCGGCGGGGTTTCCGGTGAGCAGGCCCGGCAGGCTGTCGAAGGTGCTGAAGCACTTGCCGCCGGGAAAAAGGATTTGGCTTTTAAATCTTATTTCGTGGCAAATGTCGCGACCGGTTTGACCAGGTCTGAGGAGTTCCCAACGGCCATTGCCAACATGACTTTCACCTATGGAAGTTCGGGTTCGACGTCTGGCTGTGTCATGCCGTCTCACTTCATCATGGAGAAGACCGGAAAGACTCCGATGGAGTTTTTCCAGAAGAAGCCAATCGGGTTCTCCGGTGCGCATGACAAAACTGCCCTGCAAGTTCAGGATGGAACCTTCCAGGCAGGAGTTCTCAGCTACGGGAAATATGAAAGCATGGTGAAGGAAGGTACGATTGATCCCGCGAAGTGCGTGGTCGTTTGGGAAACCCCACCCTTTGCCGACTATAACTTCACGGCACACCCCGCTCTTGAGAAGTCCTTTGGAGAGGGTTTTGTGGCGAAACTTCAAAAGGCGCTTTTGGACTGTAAGGATCCCGCTGCGCTCAAAGCACTGGGTCGTGATGAATTGGTCAAGGTGACCAATGAGACTTTCATCCCTGTTGCGAAGGTAATGGAGAAAGTCAAATTCGACTAATAATTATTGATGAGCATTCTCTCAGTCAGAGATGTCTCTCAGAATTTCGGCGCGACGTCGGCTCTGTCCGACGTCGCGCTTGATATTTCTGCAGGTGAACAAGTGGCTGTGATCGGGGCTTCGGGATGTGGCAAGACCACTTTGCTTCGATTGCTTGGCCTGCAGACTTTACCAAGTTCCGGTCAACTTGCTGCCCTTGGATTTGATCTCTCCAGCCCATCGCGTAAGGGGCTCCGCGAGGTGAGGTCGCGCATTGGCATGCTTCCTCAGGATCTGGGCCTTGTTCCGAATCTTCGGGTTGTCCAAAATGTTGTTTTGGGACGGTCCGGAAAACGCAATGTCCTTGGGACGGTTCGTGACCTGCTCTGGCCATCCCGGGTCGAGCGGGAGAAAATTTTCAAAATTCTGGACCGCATGGGAGTGGCCGGGAAAATGTATGACCGTACTGATTCTCTCTCGGGTGGCCAGCAACAACGGGTCGCCCTGGCCCGGACGCTCTATCAAGGAGCGGAAGTTCTTTTGGCGGACGAACCCTTGAGCTCGGTTGATCCGGCCCGTGCCCGGGATGTTCTGGAATTGATGACCGGTCTCTCTGCCGAGCAGGGGATCACGCTCGTGGTTTCGCTGCACCAGGTTGCTTTGGCTCGCGAATTTTTTCCGCGTATCATCGGATTGAAAAAGGGGAAGGTCCTCTTCGATGGCAAGCCAACGGACGAAGAAATTTCCACCCTTTACGATCTGTGAAAGGTGGCGCGCGTATGTGGCTCGGTCGGCGATGGTTGGTCGTGGCTCTTGGCGTGGTTTTCTTCCTTTGTGTGGCGAGGTTGGGGGCGGACTTTGTCACACACACACCCGGGTCCGATCCGTGGGCGTCGACAATCCGATTTTTTAGCGGGGCGATTTCGCCTTCATTGGTCGACCAGAATTCCAGTCTGCCCGCCGATGCGGATCCGTTTCTTTCGAGGCTTGGGGATGATCTTCTGCGAACAATCCGTTATGCTCTGATTGCGACCTCCCTCGCTATTCCCGGCGGTCTCTTGCTCGGTTTTTTTGCTTCGGAGCAATGGTGGCCTCGAAATGGAGCCCAGGTTCTTTTTCAATTGATCCGCTGGCCGGTTCGCATCTCATTGTCGTTGATGCGCTCGGTCCATGAATTGATCTGGGCAATCTTTTTCCTCTCGGCATTTGGTGATGCACCCTTCAGCGCCTGTCTGGCTCTGGCCCTGCCATTTACGGGCACCTTGGCAAAGGTGTTCTCGGAATTGATGGACGAGCAGAATCGTTCACCTCGTGATGTTATCACCGCAGCGGGGGGAAGCGGGGCCCAGGGATTTGTGGCCACGATTTTCCCAATGGCTCTTCCGGATATGGTGAGTTACTCCCTTTATCGCTTTGAGTGTGCTTTGCGATCGTCTGCGGTACTCGGCTTCATTGGTGTGGAAACGATTGGGCTTTCCATTAATCGATCTTTCGAAAACGGATTTTACGGAGAGGTTTGGACAGCGCTTTATGTGTTAATTGCCACTGTGATTTTGATCGAGGGTCTGGGTCACATGACCCGTCAGCGGATGATGGCGGGCAAGGCGAGGACGCGTTCGTCCGGACTATCTGAAAGCGAGCTTCGCAAAGCCGCACCCCGCGACTTATTTCTCCGGGTCAATGGAGTCACCTGGATGGTGGTCATTTTCATGGCGTTTTCAATCGGTGAACCTCTGGTGACGCCGATGGTGGAGGGGCAGCGTTCAGAACGGCTTTCGCGCTTCCTGACGAAGCTCACTCCCGATCCAATCGCTCCGGAGAAATCTCTCGCGAACTGGGATGAGAGGAAGGAGGCCTGGAGTGAAGGTTCTGACCAATTTGTGCCGTGGCTTGCAGACCTGTGGGAGCATCCCGGGCAGGAGGCCTTGATCAATACGCTCGCGATGTCGGTGGCCGCCATTATTGTGGCGGCTTGTCTGGCGATATTGCTCATTCCATGGGGGATCCGCACGTTGGCGAATCGCAACCCACTGGGTCTTGCCATGTCGCGGAGCTTTCTTCCGGGGGTGATGGGGAGTCTGATCCGGGGTTTCTTCGTTCTGACCCGCGCTGTGCCGGAGTACCTTTATGCTTTCCTGCTGGTCGGATTGATGGGGCCGAGCGCGTGGCCGCTGGTTCTGGCGCTGGCTCTTCACAACGTCGGAATTTTGGGGCGGCTCTGGACGGAGGTGGTTGAAAACCAAAGACGAATTATTCCGAGTACTATTTTGGAGGTGGGTGGGGGACGTCTTCAAAGCTATGTTGCAGCCTTGTTGCCCATGTCGCTCAATCGCTTCATTCTCTTCTTCTTTTACCGGTGGGAATCTTGCGTCCGCGAGGCCACTGTTTTGGGGATGCTTGGAGTGAGCTCCCTGGGCTATTACATTTCGATTCAGCAGAACTTCCGGGAGTATGACGATATACTTTTCTACACCCTGCTCGGAGCCGGGTTGGTGGTGGCGGGCGACCTTCTGTCTGACTTTCTGCGACATCGGCTGCGTGGGGAAAATTCATAGAGGGATTTTTTTCGAGAAATTTGGTGACCCCTTGCGGAAACCCGGAATGAGTAGGTGAAGACCAAATCTTCTTCCCACTTCAAGACATGCCCTCACCCCTCGATCAACAAAACAACAGCGGAAGGAATCTTCACGATGAAGAGGTGGTTCGGCTGCTGACGGAGCATCAAAACCTCCTTTTGTCCTTCATCAGGGGATCGGTGGCGGATCTCTCCACGGCCAAGGATCTGCTTCAGGAGGTGAATACCACCATATGGCGGAAGTCAGCCGAGTTTGAGAGTGGTTCAAATTTCAAGGCCTGGGCCTGCCGCATTGCCAGGTTCCGCGTCCTGTCGTCATTTCGCGACCGCCAGCGCGACATTCTTGTTTATGACGATGACTACCTCGAAACTTGTTCGGACGAAGCCGTGGAGTTGAGTGATCAATGGGTCCGGGAGGACCGGCTGGAAGCATTGGAAGGTTGCCTTGAAAAACTGCCTGAGGCGCAAAGAGAGATGATTTCTAAACGATACAAATCGCAGGAAAGCATCGGAGCACTCGCCGGCTCCCTGCAGCGCTCGAAGAGTGCGATTAAAATGACCCTCCTCCGGGCAAGACGCGCCTTGCTCGAGTGCATTGAAGAAAAAACCAAAAGCCCGCCCCAATCATGAAGAAACGAGATGATCTGAACTCCCCCGGGGGAGATGAATTTTTTCGATTGGCCAATGATTGGCTGGAAAACGATCTCTCCGGAGAGGATCGGGACAAACTCCGCGATCTGCTGAAATCCGATGAGCATTTCCGCAGGGCTTTTCAGGAAATCATTCATCTGGATACGGCTTCGCGCGCTCTCCTCGCGGATCACGAAGGTCTCGGGATCGGTTTGCGTGGCCTTGAAGAAAAGAAGGATCCGGAGGTGAATGTTGTTCAGTGGAAACGAAGGGGGTGGATCGGCGCTGCGGCCGCTTCAATCGCAGCTGTTGGAGGAATCGCCCTTTGGAAACAATCGCGTATCGGAGCAACGGGGGGAGAAAGCATGGCGTTGCTTGATCCTCGATGGTCAATGCAGGCTGCCAGCGGGGCCGTCTATGAAATCCTTTCGCCGGGGCACGTCAAATTGATCAGTGGAGAGCTCACTTTTGATTCTTCCGAAGCCGCCGAGCTCCTGGTGGAAACACCCTTCGCCAAGGCTGTGGCCCGGGGTAGCAAATTTCTCATTGGTCATCATGGGCCGGTCAAATCTCAAAACAAAAACACAGAAGAAAACGAAAAAATGAAACGACATACCTTTACCAGAATGCTGGTCCTTGCCGGAGCGGTGACCTTGACCAACAGTCGGGGAAAAGCAGAAGCGGTGAAAAATGAAGCGGTGATCGCCGAGGCGGACAAAGCTCCCGTAAAACTCGCGGTGGAAGCGAATTCAACTTTTGCCTTTGAGTGCTATGCCCGCCTGGCGGAAGAGAATGCGGGGAAAAACATCTTCTTCTCCCCCTATTCTATTAGCAATGCACTCCTGATGGCGGCGGAAGGAGCCCGGGGTGAAACGGCAGTGGAAATGGGTGATGTTCTGGGTCTTCCTTCCGGCTTGCGAAGGGTCGGGGAAGCCGGTCAGCAGATCCCCTGGGAGATGGGGGTGATTCACACCGGCCATGCCCGGCTTGGGGGGCTCTTCAATGCCTCGACTCCCGAGCAGGTGGAATTACGGAAAAAAGAAATCGAATTGAGCCGCAAACTGGACCTGGTGAAGTCCAAGACGAGGAAGGCCGAGGAAGAGGCGCGGGGTTCGGGCAAGCGATTCATCTCTCCGTTTTTGCGGGAAGAATTTGAGCTGGTCCGTGATTTGAATGCGATTCGTAAGAAGATCGATGGCGTGACACTCAAGGTCGCCAACGCCTTGTGGGGCGAGCAGAGCAAGTCCTTTAAGGAAGCCTGGCAAAAGACGGTGAAAGAGTCCTACGGGGCGGGCGCGATCCAGCAGGCTGATTTCATCAGGAATTCTGAAATCGAACGGCAACGAATCAATGCCTGGGTGTCAGAGCAGACCGAGGGGCGTATTGCGGGTCTCATTCCTGAAGGAGGAGTGCATGAGCTCACCCGCCTGGTCATTACCAATGCGATCTACTTCAAAGGAGAATGGGCCGCCCCCTTCAATCTTGATGACACGAGCCCGAAGGAATTCAACCTTGCTAACGGAGCGCAGGTTGAAGTTCCACTCATGAAAAAGGTGCATAACAAGGGGGCAAGGTATGCCGCCTTCAACGGCGACGGAACTCTCTTTGAAACCCCACTCAAGGTTCCCCGGCAAGGCGAACAACCTCAAACCTATCCGGGGGAGGACGGCTTCGCTCTCGTGGAGCTTCCGTACCAGGGTGGGGAGACCTCGATGGTGATTATCGCTCCTAACGACGCGGCGAACCTCGCTGGGCTTGAAGCCAGCCTGTCTCCCGGTAACCTCACAAAGTGGCTCTCGGCCTTGCAGAAACGCAAGACCCGGATCGAGATCCCAAAGTTTCAGTTCAAAGCAGCCTACAACCTCAATGACACGCTTGCCGCGATAGGCATGCCGACGGCGTTTGACCAGGGAAAGGCCGACTTCTCCGGAATCGCCGAAAAAGACGGTGCCGGTCTGTTCATCGGCGAGGTGATCCACCAGGCCTTTATCGAAGTGAACGAGGCGGGAACCGAGGCTGCGGCCGCGACTTCACTCGGCATTGATTCCAGATCGCTCCCGCAAAAGATGGTGACCTTCATTCCCACCTTCAGAGCAGACCGGCCCTTCATTTACTTGATTCGTGATCAGAAGAGCGGAGCAATCCTTTTCCTCGGCCGGGTTTGCAATCCGAATGCCATCTAGAAAAATCAACTCCGTGCGATTCAATCCGGGCCCCCTGATCCGGGGTTCCGGATTTTTTTCCAAGAATTTTGGCAAAATGAATGGACAATGGCCTTTCCAAACGAGGAGGGAACATTAGCTTCCCTCCAATGAATCGGTTCCTGTCTCTTCTGTTCTTCCTCTTTTGCCTCCCGGCCTTTTCGAATGAGCGCCCCAATGTGGTGTTGATTTTATCAGACGACCAGTCGTGGACGGATTATTCTTTTATGGGTCACAAGGTGATCGAGACTCCGGCCCTCGACAAGTTTGCCAAGGAATCGCTGACTTACACCCGGGGTTATGTGACCTCGCCGCTTTGTCGTCCTTCGCTGGCTTCAATCTTTTCCGGTCTCCACACTCCTGTTCATGGCATCACCGGGAACGATGTGAGGAAGAAGAACGGGAAAGGAAAGTTTAGCCGGAACCATCCCGCGGAAGGGAAAATCCACGAGCAGATCTATGCGGATTTCGAGAAACGGGATGGCTTGGCCCGTCTTCTGGGAAAAGAGGGCTACCTTAGCTTGCAAACGGGAAAATGGTGGGAGGGCAAGCCCCAGCGCCACGGCTTTACCCACGCCATGACCCATGCCGATCCTGCCAAAGGCGGGCGTCACGGAGATGTGGGACTTAAGATTTCCCGCGAAGGGATCGCTCCGATCAAGAGCTTTTTGGACGAGGCCAAGGCTGAAAAGAAACCTTTCTTCATTTGGCATGCTCCTTTCCTTCCCCATACTCCACACAACCCGCCACAGGAGCTTTACGACAAGTACCTTAAGAAGGGGGAGAGCAAGTTTGTGGCCCGCTACTACGCGATGGTCGAGTGGTTCGACCAAACCTGTGGCGAGCTTTTCAAAGAACTTGATCAGCGGGGCTTGTCCAAGAATACCATCGTCATTTATGTCACCGACAACGGTTGGATTCAGTCGGAGGACTCGGGTCGTTATGCTCCCCTTTCCAAGCAAGCTCCTTACGAAATGGGGATCCGGACCCCAATCATGATCAGGTTGCCGGGACACATTGAGCCAAAGATGGACAAGGAGACTCTGGTCTCATCGATCGATATCGCTCCGACCATTTTGAAGATGGTTGGGGTTAAAGTGCCAAAGGCAATGACGGGAGTTGACCTTCGTGATACCGCTTCCCTAAAGAAGCGTAATGTTGTCTTCGGATACGATGGCAACCACGATATGTTTGATGTCAATGACCGGACCGCGAACATGGAGTCCCGTTACATCGTGCAGGGCGACTGGAAGTTGCTTCTGCATGATCCCGAAAATTACGGTTTGCCTTATGCCGGAAAATCGGCGGCGCATCCCGACAATCCGGAAGGAAAACCGGAACTCTATCACGTGATGGAAGATCCTCACGAGAAAAAGAACCTCGCCGCAGAGAAGCCTGCGAAGGTGGCGGAAATGACCAAGGTACTTGATGCCTGGTGGAAGCCTGCAAAGTAGTTGGGCTTGGTTGAGGAGTAGTCGGGCAAAAGTGCAAACTCGTAATTTGATTGGCCGGCCTAACGGATCAGTTGGCAACCCAGGGCGACCAAGCCTGTCGCAAGGGCGACAAGTTGACCGGTGATCTTCCAGGATAGTCCGGTGACCAAATCCGTGACACGCTGATCGATGACTTCACCAAGGCGGTCTCGAATCTCTGCAAAGCGGACGGTTTCGCCATCTGCGGAACAGGACCGAACAACAACCCGGACGGTAGCCCAAACCGCGACCCTCTGCATTTTTCGGGCGAACCAAAACATGGCGCCGGTGATATCTGCGACTTCATCATCACTTGCCAGGATCTGTTCTGCCGCGGCATTCATCGCTCTTTCCACTTCGGAGACCGCGAGCAGTTGATCGGGATCATCAATGAGCCCGGAGATTCCGGTGGCTTTCTCGATGAGCATTTCAAAGATCCGGCTGCCAAGGCGGGATTCTTTGACGGCCTGTTTGACGGAAGCAAAGATGGAGAACTGAATGGATGCGGTCACTCCCAGAGAGCCCATCACGATGATGGTCCAGATCACGGCCATCACTCCACGCCAAATCGAGTCTTCAGAGGCCCACCAAAATGCCACCGCGGCAAGGAAACCACCCCAAAGGAGATCAATGACAATGAAGGCGATTGCGAAGCACTTCACCGCCGAGCCCAAGAAGCCGGCGATGACTTGAAGCGATTTGGCAACCGGTGGCATTATTTACCGGGAATTAGCCAATGAGTTCCCTGATCACTTCTCCGCCGAATTGCGACAGCTGCTTGTGGCGGCCGGCGTGGTAGTAGGTGAGCTTGTTGTCGTCGAGCCCGAGAAGGTGAAGAATGGTACAGTGGACGTCGCGGATGTGGTGGACGCAGTCGACAGCTTCGGCACCGATGTCGTCGGTGGCTCCGATGGTGTGCCCGGCCTTGGTGCCGCCCCCGGCAAACCACATCGCCATGGCGTTGGCGTTGTGGTCGCGGCCGTAGCTTAAGCCGCCGCGCATGCCGTTGTCGGGCGTGCGGCCAAACTCGCCACACCAGATGACAAGAGTGTCGTCGAGCATGCCACGTTGTTTGAGGTCCTTGAGGAGGGCGGCAATGGGTTTATCCACCGAGCGGATGAGGGATCCGTGGGCGCGCGCAATGTAGTCATGACTGTCCCAATTCCCTGCGTAGGCTTGCACGAAGCGGACTCCTTTTTCGACGAGGCGGCGGGCGAGAAGGCATTTGCGTCCGAAGGCGTCGGTGTCTTTTTGGCCAATTCCATAGTCTTCGAGGGTTGATTCTTTTTCGCCCTTGAGGTCGAGAATTTCAGGGACCTCCATCTGCATGCGGTAAGCGAGTTCGTAGGAGGCCATGCGGGCGCTCAGTTCGCTGCGGTCTGGACGAGTGGAAAGGTGCCCTTGATTGAGCTTTGCGAGGAGGTCGAGGTTTTGGCGCTGGCGTTGCCGGTTCATCCCGACGGGCGGATTGAGGTCGAGGATGGGGCTTCCTTCCGGTCGGAGCGGGGTGCCTTGGTAGTCGGCAGGGAGGAAGCCATTCGACCAATTGCCGGCTCCGCCTTGCGGGTATGAAGTTCGCGGAAGAACGACGAAGCCGGGGAGGTTTTGGTTTTCGCTACCGAGGCCATAGGTGACCCACGCACCAATCCCGGGATCGCCACCGAAGCGATTTCCGGTATTGAGTTGATAGCAGGCGGTGGGATGGTTGACTGATTCGACCTTCGCTCCACGATAAAAGCAGATGTCGTCGACCCGCTGCTTGAGGTGGACCCATTCCGAGGAAATATCGGCGCCGCTTTGACCGGCCTTTTCAAAATTGAAGGGGCTTTTTACGAAGTAGCGCTGCCCGGAGGACATCGCACTTTGCCGCTCTCCGCTCCGTTTGAATTTTTGGAGGTGTCGTTTGGTCAGCTCGGGTTTGGGATCGAAGGTGTCGATGTGGGATGGGCCACCTTCCATCATGAGGAAGATGCAGCGCTTGGCTTTGGCCGGGTGGTGAACTGTCCGGGTGTTCGAGGCTTGCAGGAGTGACGAGAGGGCGACCGAGCCCAGTCCGGCTCCGAGTCCGAAGAGGGCTTCGCGGCGGTTGGGGGTGGCGTGGAAATGATGGGCCATGGCTTTAGTCCAAATAGACGAATTCGTTTGAGTTAAAAATGACGAGGCAGAGGTGGGAGAGGCCGCGGGTGCGTGCGTCGGTTTGACTGCGTTGGAGGTCGGGTTGGTAAATCTTTGAGCCGGGAAGGAATTCCTCAAAGGTATAGAGTTCGCCGGTTTTTTCGGCACGAACGGTGCGTGCGATGGAGGTGGGCGGGGTGTAGGACTCCGGTTTAAGGGTGGCTTCTTCCGCATTTGCCTTTTCCCAAGCGGAGAGAAAGATTTCCCGTTCTTTCGAGGTGGGGAGTCGGCCGAGAGCGAGTTGAAACGCCCGGTCGATCGCCTGCCCGTTGGTTTTTGTTTCCTTGAGAAGGCGGTGGGCAAAGGCGAGGGCGCGGTCTTGAATTTCTTGTGAATTGATGAGGGTGAGGGCTTGCGGGGCGACCGTTGAGGTTTCGCGGAGTTCGCAGGAATCACTGGTGCCGGGTTGGTTAAAGGTTTCAAAAAAGGGATCACGAAGCCCGCGAAGTTTTTCGGCATAGAGACTGCGGCGATTTCGCTGAGCCGGGGTGGGGTCGGGTTCGTAAACCGAGGCGATGCCTCCCATGATGAGAAGAGGTTGGCGGGCGACCTCGGGATTAATGTCGGGGCGGGAAGCGATGCCTCCGACTTCGCGATTGAGTTCGCCGCTGGCAACAAGCATGGCGTCTCGTAGCTCCTCGGCCGTGAGGCGGCGGGGCTTGAAGATTGAGTAAAGGTTTTGTGCGGGATCGGCTTTCGCAAGGAGGTCGGGAGAAGGGTGTCGAGAACTGCGTTGGTAGGTTTCGGACGTGATAATAAAATGGTTGAGCTTCTTAACGGACCATCCGTTGTCGATGAACCATCGGGCAAGGAAATCGAGGAGTTCGGGGTGGGTGGGACTCGCGCCGGTGCCGCCGAAGTTGTTGGGGTTGCCGGCGATGGCTTTTCCGAAGTGCCATGACCAGATGCGATTGACGATGACGCGGGCGGTGAGGGGGTTGGCCGGGTCGACAATCCAATTGGCGAGAGCGAGGCGTCGCTTCCCTTTGTCTCCCGGAAAGCGTGCGGGATTCATCTCACCCAGCGACTCGGCGGCGCTTAGAGCTCCGGGGGAGACCGGGTCACCGGGAGTGTAGACATCGCCTCCGGTGAGGATGGTATCTTTTTCGATCTCGCCGGGGCCTCTCCAGGGGTTTGCCACGGGTTTGAGGTAACCTCTGATGTTGTTTTTTTGAACGGTTTTCCCGGTGTAAACGCCGTGGGCGCGGGGCTTGGTGCGGTCGCTCTCAATTTCGTGGCGGGAGATGTTTTTGAGCATGCGGGCATTGGAGGCTTCATCGCCGGGATCGAGCCCATTGTCCCCGACTTTGGCTTCGCCGGTTTCGTTTTTCCGCGTGTCCTTCATCTTTTGCTCAAGGGCGGCGCGTTGCTTTTTGTAGCCATCGATTTTGGCCCTGACGAGTTCGTGGGAAGACTTGAAGTAGTTGAGGTTTTCCTCCGGAAGAAATGGCACGTCATGGTCCCCGAACTGGGTTGTCGAGAAGACGGCCATCATGCGGTAGTAGTCGCGCGTGGGGACGGGGTCAAATTTGTGGTCGTGGCACTTGGCGCACTGCATGGGGTGCGCCAGGAAGGTTTGGCCGACGGAATCAGTGACGTCATCGAGCCAGAATTGGCGGGTCTCTTTGAAGACCGACATCCCGGTTTGCTCCCACGGTCCCATGCGGAGGAAGCCGGTGGCGATGAGGGATTCGGGAGAGCGGGAGGGGATTTCGTCGCCAGCGAGTTGCTCGCGAACGAAGTCGGGATAGGGCTTGTCACGATTGAAAGCTCGCACGACGTAGTCGCGGTAGCGCCAGGCGTGGGGGCGGTAATAGTCGTTGGCGAAGCCGGCGGAGTCGGCATAACGGGTGACGTCGAGCCAGTGTTGTGCAAAGTGCTCGCCGTAGTGAGGTGACGCCATGAGGCGTTCGGCGTAATCGGAGGTGCTTTTGAAACCAGCCAGGTCTTCCGGCGAGGGCGGGAGTCCGGTGAGGCCGAAGGAGAGTCGGCGGACCAGTTCGCGTGGGTTTGCGCGGGGAGCGGGCGGAAGCTTTGCTTCCTTGAGGCGTTTGGAGATGAAGTGATCGATGGGATGGACTCCCCGGGGGATGGCGATCTTTTTGATCGGTCGGTAGGACCAGAGTTTTTCGGATTCGTATCGGCGGTTTTGCCAGTCTTCGTTGAGGGCCTTGGATGTGGCGACGCGTTCTCCTTCGGCGTATTCCTTTTGGATCTCGGCGACCCGTTCGTCATCGGGCCAGGGGGCTCCCGCTTTGATCCAGTCGCGGATGATCCACGTTTCTTCCTCGGTAAGTTTGTCGGCTTCCTTCGGCGGCATTTCGTAGTCCTCCACGGTGCGGGTGGTGACGAGGTAAAGCTGGCTTTTTGAGGGGTCGCCGGGGACGAGGACCTGGTCTTCAAATTCATCTCCTCCCTTGAGGATGGCTTCGCGGGTTCGCATGTCGAAGCCACCTTTGATTTTCTTTCCCTCCTCACCGTGGCAAGCCATGCAGCGGGACGAGAAGAGCGGTTTGACTTTGAGGGCAAAGAGCTTCTCGCCATCAGTGGGTGTGGCGGCGTTGGCGATGGTTGTGAAGGCGAGGAGAACTGAAAGGAAATTTTTCAAAACGAAAGTAGAGGAGGGATACGATTGGAGATGGGATAAGTTATCTTCTTTTCCTTGTGAGAAGGGAACGAAATACTCGGGCATGCCATATCGCATTGCCATTGTGGGATCCGGGACTGCGGGGCCGGCGGCGGGGATCTTTTTGGCACGGGCGGGGCATGAAGTGACCTTGTTCGAGCGAGCTCCAAGAGAGGAGGCTGTGGGAGCCGGGTTTTTGCTTCAGCCGACGGGTTTGGCAGTCTTGAAGGAGTTGGGGCTCGCTGAGAAAGTTCTCGGGGTGACTCAGAAAATCGGCGGCTTGTACTGCGAAACGGCCTCGGGGAGAGTGCTTCTTGATCTAAAATACAAGGAGTTGGGGACAGATCTGTTTGGTTTGGGGACGCATCGTTCATCATTGTTGTCAGTGCTGTTAAAGGCGTTCACTGATTCGGGTGGGGAGATGCGTTGGGGTTCCATGATTGAGGAAATGTCCCTGGAAGGAGGGGTGCGTTTTTTGAATGGGGAGGGGCCTTTTGATTTGGTGTTACTGTGTGACGGGGCCCGTTCAAAGCTTAGGGATCAGAGTGGGATTGAAGTTCGGGTGGACCGATATCCCTGGGGAGCTTTGTGGTTTATTGGCAGGCGAACCCCCGGATTTGCTGCAGATGTGCTTTGGCAGCGGGTGGGGTCGACCCGGGAACTTTGCGGATTTCTTCCGACCGGGACGAAGCAGGACTACTTGAGTCTTTTCTGGAGTGTGCGTCTGGATGAACCGTTCCCGGGTTTGGCTGAGTGGAAACGGGCCTTGTTGAACTTGGTTCCGGAAGCCGAGGAATTTCTAGAGCAGGTGAAGTCGGTGGATCAACTTCAGCGCGCTTCATACCACGATGTGCGGATGGGAAAGTGGCACGGCGAGCGTGTGGCAATCCTGGGTGACGCAGCTCATGCCTTGAGTCCTCAGTTGGGGCAGGGGATTAATCTGGCCTTGTGCGATGCTTCGGTTTTGGCTGGATGCCTTGCTGAATTTGAGCTGGAGGAGGCATTGGCGGAATATACCCGTCGCCGGAGGAAACATGTGGGGTTTTATCAATTTGCAACCCGATGGACGACACCCTTTTTCCAGTCGGATTATCTTAAGCTGGGGAAGCTTCGTGATTTGTCTTTCCCGCTGGCTATGAAGATTCCCTACGTTCGCCGGCAGATGATTGCGACGATGTCCGGACTAAAAACGGGGCCTTTCGGGCAGCTTACTCTTTAAAGATCGCGACCGGGTTGATGCGGCCGTCGGGATTGAAAATCTTGCCTGCCCAAACAAGCTTTCCCTTGTGATAGGTCTTCTCGAGGAGGATGCGGGCGGAGATGTTTCCATCGTTGAATTCGTCGAGGTAGATGAAGCCATCGACGGTATTATCGCCACGCAGCAGGTAGGTTTTGCCACTGGTCAGGCTCTTGTAGAAACCCCTGACGAAGCGATCCTTTCCCCAATCGAGAGTAACGCGCACATCCGAGGTTCCGATTTTCCCACGATATTGTGATTTCACCTCGGGGGCCGGTTTTCGCTGGAGGGTGCGGGAGATGCTGATGTTTTCGCCACGGCTTGTTTTTCCAATCCAGGACAGGACATCTCCGCTCCGGTGTTTCCTGAGAGATCCGTTGGCGATGAGTTTGGATCCGTCATAAATGTGGATGTCGATCTCTCCTTGAACGTAGTTGGTGCCCAGGAATTGCCATTGGCGGTCGATGCCCTTGGTGTCCCTGGAGATTGGGAAAATCGATCCCCGGACGGCATCCATGTCATCGAGCCACTGCAGGCTGACGGCGGCCTGGACTCCGCCAAAGTCGCCAAAATAAACTTGCGACGGCTCGGTTGAGCGGGCGTTCCGGATCCGGTTTCGAGTGAGTTTACCCACGTTGGTGAAGGTGGCATGCGCGGGAGCCGGTTGGGCCTGGGGTTGGGTTGGAGCAGGCGGAGGAGGTTGGGTTGCTTCCGCAACGGGTGGGGGAGTGCCGTGTTTGCCGGCGAGATAGATTGGCTCAAGCAGGTTTCCGTAACTCCACGGGCGCTGTCGCTTGCCGCTTTTGTAGAAAACTCCCCGGGCGACCCGGCGCAAGACCTCTTCGACAACAATCCCGGGCCGTTGGATTTCTTGAGAAAGGGTCGCTGTATAGAGGCTGTTGGTGCCCACCGAATTATCGTAAGCGACCATGCCGTGTTTGGTTGCGTATGAGACAAGCGTGCTCTCGCTTTCGCTTTGGTAGGGTGCCAGTCCCTGGGTACCGGTGCGGGCTTTTGTCATGAGGTTGGGAACGCTGCGACAGCAGTCGAGAAAGACCAGGTTGAGGCTGGTTTTGGCGTTCTCCATGACACTGAGAATATCCTTGAGGCTGGGGCTGTTTTTTTTGAGTTCGTATTTGAACTGAGCCTTGAGATCGGTCGGTAGGATATAATTCCGGTCATCGACCTGGGCTCCGTGGCCGGAAAAGAAGACGGCTCCGATGCAGCCGGGAGTCAGGTCGGCGTGGAATCGGCGAACCGCTTCCAGAAGTTGGTTGCTGTTGGCATCGAGATAAAAGTGAACCTTGAATCCCAGCTTTTCGAAGGTGGACTTCATCAGGCGGGCATCGTTGCCCGGGTTCTTGAGGTCGTTTTGAGTGATGTAATTTGAATTGCCTATGACCAGGGCGACCCGCCTTTGTGCGTGGCAAAGGGTGATGGAGAGAGCTGCAAGGAGGGAGAAGAGAACGACCTTCATTTCGGGAGGCATCCTATCCAAGTGCTGTTTTCTTAGCAAGGATGAGTTTTGATAGGAGTGTTCCGGATCAGAGGTTAAAGTGAGAGACAATTCGATCAACGAGTCTCTCGGGTGACTCGATGACATCGAGCGTGAGAGCGTTCAAAGGGATTTCCAGAGTCTCAAGCTGGGATTGTAAAAGTCCGGGGGGCATGTAGTGCCCGCTCCTCTGATTGATGCGCTCTGCCAGGAGGTCGGGTGAGCCATTGAGAAAAACGAATTCGGCACCCTTGAGGATTTCACGATAGCTTGCCTTGAGGGCCGAGCAGGCAATGATGGTAAGCTCTTCGGCCTCGCGAATGAGGGTGGCGAGGGTTGTCAGCCACCCTTGACGGTCATCATCGGTTAGGGGGATTCCCGATGACATTTTAGCAACGTTTTCAGGGGGGTGGAAATCATCGCCGTCGAGGAATTCGCCTCCGGTCTTTTGAGCGAGGAGTTGCCCGACGGTCGTTTTGCCGGAGCCGCTCACTCCCATGATGACGAGGGCCTTCATGAAACCACGAACCAGACGATTGAGGCGAGAGCAATCCCGATGAAGGCCACAGCGGTGGAAACGACACTCCAGGTTTTGAGAGTCTCTTTTTCGGTCATACGGAGGTAGCGGCTGACCATCCAGAAGCCGCTGTCGTTGACATGGGAAAATCCGGCCGCGCCGCAGGCAATGGCGACGACGACGAGGGAGAGCCTGGCATCCGAGAGGTCAAGCTTATCCAGGATTGGAACCATCAGGGAGGCCGACATGACCATGGCCATGGTGGCGGAACCTTGGGCGATTCTTGAGATGGAAGAAAAGAGAAAGGCAAGAAGGAGGACGGAGATCCCAAGGCCATCGAGAGCGTTGGCGAGAGCGTCGCCGACTCCGGAGGCACCCAGCATACCTTTAAAAACACCACCTGCTCCGGTGATGAGAATGATGATGCCGGCGGGTCCGAGAGCGCGGGTGGAGACGTCCATGAGGACATCGCGTGAAGCTCCCCGTTTGGTTCCGAGGAGCCAGAGACTGAGGCATGTGGTGAGCAGGAGCGCGATGACCGGATGGCCGAGGAAGGAAAGTGTTTGCTGCCAGTATGGCGCTTGTCCGAGGAGGTCGCGCAGCATTGCGCTGCGATCGGCTTTGCTAAGTCCACCGGGAATGGAGGCTCCAACCGCTTGTTCGACAAGGGAACCACTTACGATCAGAAGAATGGGGAGGAGCAGGATGGTGGCGATCATGCCAAAGGAGGGTGGGTTTTCCTCCTCGGCATCGACGAGTTCGGGGGGCGCGATGTGGATGGTATTGGCGATACGTCCCCCAAAGACGATACCGGAAAGAATAGCGGTGGGGATGCCAACCAGCAGGCTGTAAATAATGACAGTTCCAATGGGGATCTCGAAAGCATAGGCGACCCAGGTGGGGCCGGGAGTTGGTGGGACGAAGGAGTGGGTCACCATCATGCCTGCGAGGAGGGGCATGCCATAAACGGTGACCGACTTACCGCTGCGCCGGGCGAGGGCGTAGATGATTGGAGCCAGGATCACGAGGGCGACATCGAGGAAGACCGGAATGGAAATGAGAAATCCCGAGAACAGCATGGCCCAGGTCGCGCGCTTTTCACCGGTGATGCGGAGCATGCCATTGGCGAGACTTTGGGCTCCGCCGCAATGTTCGATCATGGCTCCAAAAATTGCCCCCACCCCAATAATGGTGGCGATGAACCCGAGGCTTGATCCCATGCTATCGACCACAATAGCGCCGATGTCGGTCATATACATGGTCCCGGAGGCGAGTCCGACAAAGATGCTGGCAAGAAGAAGCGAGATGAAGGCCTGAACCCGAAACTTTAGAATGAGAAGCAGGATCAGGGCTATCGCGGCGACCAAGGTGCCGATCAATCTTCCGGTGCTTGCCTCGGCGAGAACCAGGTAGTTCAGAGCATTCATCATGAGGCGACTAGCTCACCTCAATTCGGAAAGGGCGGGAAGGCAAATCTGCGTTTGGTTTGAGAATGCCCCGGCGCATGCGATGTTTTTGGTTCCTGGGCCGGGTTCATTATTTTGTCCAGGAAAGACCAACGCCGCTGACTGTAGGGGGTGTAGTGTCTCTGAATATCCGATTGTTGGAGCGGAAATGACAGCGGGTCCAACAGTTGGTTTATTTTTTTCGTGAAAATTTGCAGAATAGCGAAGAAGGGAAAGACATTGGGAGATCAAGGGGGAAGGCATCGGGGAGCTTGCCGTGGTTTTGTCTAACTCTTTGGTTTAAAGTTGGTTTCAATTCACTTCGTCGATTTCTATGGTCTTGTTTTGGAACTAACAGATGTAAAAAAAGGCGGGGAAGAAAGAGCCGATTTTCAAACCCGCAAGCTAAAATTTTTAAGGGTCATTTTTTTTGAGAAATCTTCAAAAGCGGTGCTTCTGTAGGCCGTCGAAAGAACCCGACAATCAAACTGAAACTGAAAATCAAAACAATGAAAATTACTACTGCCCTCTTCGCCGCTGCGGCCCTTCTCCTTCCTGTCTCCGTGCAGGCCGAGCCAAAGCCAACCAAGACTGTTGTCGAAATCGCTGTGGGCGCCGATGACTTCTCGACCCTCGTAGCAGCCGTCAAGGCTGGTGGTCTCGTTGAAGCTCTTTCCGGTGAAGGTCCATTCACAATCTTTGCCCCAACCAACGAGGCTTTCGCCAAGCTTCCAAAGGGCACCGTCGAGACCCTCCTCAAGCCGGAAAACAAGGAGAAGCTTGCATCAATCCTCAAGTATCACGTTGTTGCTGGCAAGGTGATGGCTGCTGACGTCAAGGCTGGTAAGGTCAAGACTCTCAACGGAGCCGAAGCAACGATCGCAATTGCCGACGGCAAGGTAACGATCGACAAAGCGAGCATCGTCAAGACCGACATCGTCGGAACCAACGGAGTGATCCACGTCATCGACTCGGTCATCCTTCCTGCTGCTAAGTAAATTTCCTTACTTGTTCATAAAGTGCATTGGCCCGTTCCCTCGAAAGAGGGGCGGGCTAACTTTTTGAAAGCCTGCTGATATGAGAGTCGATGGGCGCCTCAATTAGCATCTGATCCTTTGAGATCGGGTGGAGGAATTCCAGCGACTTTGCTTGCAAAAGCATCCGGGTTCCGATCCCCAGTCTCTCTCCGGTTGAGAAACAAAGGTCGTTGTCCAGATAGCGGAAGTCGCCGACTATGGGATGACCCGCTTCGACAAGGTGTCGTCGGATCTGATGAAATCGTCCCGAGTGAGGGGAGGCCTCAACGAGCGCGAGTTGATGACTGTTTTTTTTGAGAACCCGGAACGATGTTTCTGCCGGCTTGTCGGGAGCGTCCGGTGATTTCCTGAGAGGAATCCGACAAGTCCATGTGCTCCGGCGGGGATGTCCGTGAACCAGGGCGAGGTATTTTTTATGGACCCGTCTCTTTTCGAAATCCTGTCGGAGTTTTCGGGCTGCGAAACGATCTTTGGTGAAGACAAGTACTCCTGATGTAGGCTGATCGAGGCGGTGGATGACGTGAACTTTTTCTTCGATCTGATCCCGGAGAATTTTCATGGCGACAAGGTCGTCGACTTTTGGGTGATCGGAAGGGTGGACCAGAACACCGGGCGGCTTGTTAACCGCGACAAGCCATTTGTCCTGGTATAGGATGGTGAGCGAATTCACTTTGATGCCGGTGGATCGAAAAGTGGGGCAAGCTTGGGCTGTGAGATCACTTCGTCGAGGGTGTGGGAATTCATGACCTCAAGAAACGCGCGTTGGGCCTGTGCGAAGAAGCCCTGGAGTCGACAGGCTGGCGCGATACGGCAGGCTCCCCCGATCCCGTTTTCGCAATCGACAACCTTGGGTTTCGTTTCGCCTAGATAGAGGAGTTCGCCAAGGCGAATCTCCTCCGGTTTGCGCGCCAGTTGAACCCCGCCGCCCCGCCCGCGTTGTGCGGTGAGGAAGCCGTGCCTGATCAATTCCTGGCAGACTTTGGAAATATGATTGTGTGAAAGCCCATAGGCTTCGGCAATTTCACGAGCGGTGACCAATCGTTCCCGATGGAGCGCCACGTAGATCAGCGCGCGGTAAAGAAAGTCGGTGTTCGCGTTCAGCTTCATAAAGAGGTTTAATTTTTACCGTTTTTCGTTTGCGGGTAAATCCCGGAGTTGAGGAATCGCAAAGAGGGCGCAACAGTCTTTTGGAGTGTCAGTTCTTTTTTAATCTGCTTTTCTCAAACGACCGATGAAAATTCCATCCGCTCTCTTCTTCGTGATTCCAGCACTTTGTGCTGATGAATTTCCAAAGGTTTACAATAGTGAAAAGAATCAAACGGGGGAGCCGATGTCACCGGGAGCAGCAGCGGAGGCGTTTCAGGTGCCGGAGGGATTTGAGGTAACGGTTTTCGCGGCTGAACCGCAGGTGCGAAATCCCATCGCGATGGCCTGGGATGTGAAAGCACGGATGTGGGTGGCGGAGAACTATACCTATGCCGAAAAGGGGAAGCGTTTTGATCTTAATCTCCGTGATCGGATTGTGATTTTTGAGGACGAGGATCGTGACGGAAAGGCAGAGAAGCGAAAGGTGTTTTCGGACAAGTTGCAGATGCTCACCAGCGTGGAAGTTCAACCGGGTGGGGTTTGGGCGATGTGTCCGCCACAGCTCTTGTTCATTCCGGACAAGGATGGCGATGATATTCCGGACGGGGAGCCCGAAGTCGTTCTGGATGGATTTACGGTGGCGCAAAGTAACTATCACAACTTTGCCAACGGACTGCGGTGGGGGCCGGACGGATGGCTTTATGGGCGATGCGGTGGATCATGTCCCGGAATGGTGGGAGCGCCGGGCACGCCGGAAGGGGAACGGGTTCCCTTGCGGGGAGGGATTTGGCGCTATCATCCCAAGCGGAAGTTCTTTGAGGTTATCGTGCATGGAACGACGAATCCGTGGGGGCATGATTGGGACCAGCACGGCGAAGGCTTTTTTATCAACACCGTGAATGGCCATCTCTGGCACATGATCCCCGGGGGGCACTTTGACCGGCCGTTTGGGAGGTCGGTGAATCCGCGGGTTTATGAAGCAATTCAAATGCATGCCGACCACTGGCACTTTGATAAAACCGGGAGCTGGACCAAGTCGCGGAATGGGGCGGCGAATGAATTCGGTGGAGGCCATGCCCATATCGGGATGTGCATTTATCAAGGTGATCATTTGCCGAAGGAATGGCAGGGCAAGTTGCTCACCTGGAACCAACACGGCCGCCGAATCAACCGGGAGCGTCTTGAAAGACATGGCAGTGGATATGTCGCACGACATGAGCCTGATCAGTTTATCGCGGGTGATGAATGGTTTCGGGGATTGGATATCCGGGAAGGACCGGACGGAGCGCTTTATGGCCTGGATTGGAGTGATACGGGGGAGTGCCATGATCACACCGGGGTGCACCGGACGAGCGGGCGGATTTATCGGTTTTTACATGGGGAAGCGGACAAATACGGACCTCATTCCAAAGGTACGGTTGACTTTATGTTTAGAGCCAATCCTTGGGAGTATTTCCAGTGGAGGAAGTCTTGTTCCGGGCCCAAAGTACAACGGGAGAAAATTCCATTACAGTTTTCTTCGAACAAAAACTTGCGGCTCAGACTCCGGGAGCTGTGGCTCATGAATTCGATGGAGGCTGTCGATAGAAATGAACTTTTAAAGCTACTTGACGATGGGGAAGAACACCTGCGGGTTTGGGCGATCAGATTGCTGACGGATGAGTGGGCCATTGATTCGGTTTATGGGCCGATGGCGCATCGAAAGGTGGCTTCTGATCTGCAGTTGCGCGATCTCTTTGTAAAGATGGCAAAGGAAGATCAATCGGGCCTGGTGCGGCTGGCATTGGCTTCGACCTTGCAACGGATCGCGATTGAGGACCGGGTTGTTTTGGCGTCAGCGTTAGCCGGACGAACCGAGGATGCCGGGGATCATAATCTGCCTAAACTGGTGTGGTTCGGTTTGATGCATTTGGGAGCGGAGAGGCTGGAGGTAGCGAAGGCAAGCGAGTGGCCGGAGCTGCTGCGCTATTTGGCCCGATCTGCAGCAGGGGAGCCTGCGATGGTGGAATCGGTGGTGGCTCTGGCGGCGGCGAATGGAAAGAAAAGCGAGGCGTTACTCAAGGGCTTGATGGAAGGTTTCAAGGGGGTGCGAAATGCTCCGATGCCGCGAAGCTGGGAGGAGTCGACCTTGGTTTTGGCGAAGCGCAATCCAAAGCTGACGCGCGAACTGAGTGCTCTTTTTGGAGATGGCCGGGCCATGGAATCGTTAAAGGCGACTGTGCTGGATGAAAAGGAGACGGTTGCAGTGAGGAAGCGTGCGTTGGAGGCGCTCATCGATGGCAAGGTGGATGGGCTGCGTCCGTTGTGCGAGAAGCTCTTTTGGACGAAGGGGCTTTGTGAGACTGCGGTGAAGGGCTTGGCGCAATTTGGTGATGACGAGGTTGGGAAAAATCTGGTTAAAAATCTTAGCAAACTGCGCCGGCCCGAGGACAAGGCGGCGGTCGTTGATGCTTTGGTGACGAGGCCAAAATGGGCAGGCTTTCTTTTGAAGCAATTGGAGAGCGGAAAACTAGCAAGGAGTGTAATGACTCCGTTTCATGCCCGACAAATCCTCGCAATGAAGGATGAGGCATTGTTAGAGCTCCTTCGTGATGTGTGGGGTGAAGTCAGAAGGTCGGACGAAGCCCTGAAGAAGAAGATTGCCGCTCTCGAGAAAGTTTTAATCCCGGAGGTGAGGGCTCAAGGGGACAAGGCGCAGGGACGGGTTCTCTTTCAAACGCTTTGTGCCAGTTGCCACCAACTTTATGGTGAGGGAGCAAAGCTGGGACCGGATCTCACGGGCTCGGGGCGGGCGGACCTGGGTTATCTTCTGGAGAATATCGTCGCTCCAAACTCGGTGGTGCCGGTGGAGTATCAAATGTCGATCGTGACGTTGAATGATCAGAGGATTCTGAGTGGAGTGGTCTCGTCTTCCGATGCCAAAACGACGACACTTCGGACCCTGGCTGGTGAGGTCACAATCGAGAAATCTTCAATTGTCAAAGTCACACGTGTCGCGGATTCAATGATGCCTCCGGGATTACTGGATCCCCTTTCCGAAGAGCAAATCCGTGATCTCATTTCTTATCTCATGCATCCGCAACAAGTTGCCCTGCCTGACGAGAAAAAGTGATATTCGTAGTCAGTCACCAAAACCCTGGAAATCGGCCACAGGAAGGTGCGCAAACCGGAAAGTGACATGCCTTCTCTGGCGCGACCTCATCCTCAAGGTTTGGGGTGGCTGCCCGCGCCAGTGCCCCTGCTGCAAGGGCACCGTGAAGCCCGTTCGCGCCGTCATCCGCCGCGAGGAGATTGAATAACGCCGGGGAATCGGAGGTGTTTCAAAACGTAGGAGCAGCCTCTATCCGCGACCAAAAAACAGCTTGGCAACGCAGGATGGGAATTTACGATCTCAACTCATAAGATTCATACTTAAATCTCCCGGGATCATTGAAATGCGGCGCAGATCGGGAGACCCCGCAGAAATCCCGCCAAACGTTAAACCAAACCACCCTCCCGGCCGCTCTTTCCCTCGCATCCCCCTTTTTTCCCCTTTTGCTCCGAGCCAAAGGCGACGTCAAAGCACTCCCGCCAAAAGTAAATTCCGGGCAGCCAGGACTCTGCTGGCACTTTGTGGCACTCTCTGTTTCTCCTTACCTGCCAATGCCGAAGACTCTCTCTTCACGCCGTTGATGATCGAGCGAGCGTATCTCAAGGCCTCCAACCTCGGGCAGGACGATGAATTTGGTCGGTCCGTGGCGATCTCCGGTGACACCCTGGTCATTGGCGTTGCCAAGGAGGACGGTGGCAATCCCGCCGATGGGAACGACAACTCAGCAACCGATTCAGGAGCAGTCTACATCTACCGTCAGCAAGGCGACGGCACTTGGCTGGAAGAGGCTTATCTCAAGGCGGCCAATCCCGGAGACGAGGACTTTTTTGGCACTTCCATAGCGATTACCGGCGATACCCTGGTCGTCGGCGCTCCCGGGGAAGACAGTGGCGATGCAGCCGATGGGAGCGATAACACCGTCCGAAATGCAGGAGCCGCTTATGTGTTTCATCGGCAGGAGAACGGAACCTGGGTGGAGGCCGCGTACCTCAAAGCATCCAACATCGGGGAAGCGGACGATTTCGGAAGGTCGGTGGGAATTTCCGGCGACACCATCGTCGTCGGCGCAGGCTATGAAGACAGCGGAGTTCGCTCCGATGGCAGTGATAATTCAGCATCTGCTTCAGGTGCGGCTTACGTTTTCCGCCGGCAAAGGGATGGGACCTGGCCGGAGGAAGCCTACCTCAAGGCCTCCAACATTGGAGTGGTGGACTTCTTTGGCGAATCGGTGGCGATCTCTGGAGATGTCGTGGTGGTGGGAGCCCGGTGGGAAGACAGCGGCAATGCCTCCGATGGGAATGACAATTCATCGAGCAATTCGGGAGCCGCTTATATCTTCCGCCGACAAGGCAACGGCACCTGGTTGGAGGAAGCTTACCTTAAGCCCTCCAACCTTTGGCGTTACGATGAGTTTGGTTCCTCCGTAGCTGTTTCAGGCGACATCGTAGCCGTGGGCGTCTCTAGAAAAGAAGTCCTATCGGGGAGGGTGTATCTCTTTCGTCAGCAAGGCGACGGCAACTGGCTGGAAGAGGCTTACCTCGAGGCTTCAAACTCGGAGATGACCGATTACTTCGGGTTCTCTGTGGCACTTTCCGGCGACCGCCTGATCGTTGGTGCTCCCGGGGAAGACAGCAGCAATCCTGCGGATCGGGATGACGATTCTGAAAAATCTTCCGGAGCAGCTTACGTCTTTCGTCGCCAGAGCGACAACACCTGGTTGGAGGAGGCCTACCTCAAGGCCTCTAATCCGGGGGCTGATGACCAATTTGGCACCTCCGTGGCGATTTCAGGAGACGGTGTGGTAGTCGGCGCATTTGGTGAAGACAGCAGCAATCCCGCCGATGGGCGTGGCAATCTGGCCAGCAATTCAGGAGCTGCCTACCTTTACGATCCCAGGCGATCCGGCCCGGATCTTGATGTCACCAATAGGGACGGGACTCCGCTGGCTCTCGGCATCGACTTTGGCTCCATTTTGTTAGGCACGACCAGTCCTCCCAAGAAGATCCTCCTGCGAAATCAGGGGGGAGCCCCACTGACCGGACTTTCCGCAAGCATTTCAGGGACCGATCCCTCTAATTTCACCTTTGCGTCCGTGTTACCGGACTCGCTGGCGCCGGGTGAGTGCGTCGTCCTTGATCTCCAGTTCACGCCATCTGAGGAAAGAAGCTTTCGCGTCAATCTGGAGATCACGAGTAATGATCCCCAACAAGGCCTCGTCGAAATCAGCCTAAACGGAGCCGGTCGTTTTCCTTTTAGATTGCCGGAGAGCATCTACCTCAAAGCTTCGAACCCAAGGAATCTCTCCTACTTTGGCCATTCCGTGGCCGTCTCCGGCGACACCCTGGTGGTGGGCGCTCGCCGGGAAAGCAGCGGCAAACCCGATGATCAAAGCGACATCTCGGCAGACGCCTCAGGAGCGGCCTATGTCTTCCGTAAACAAAGCAATGGAACCTGGCTCCAAGAAGCCTACCTCAAAGCCTCGAACCTCGGGAGGTCCGATCACTTTGGAGGCTCCGTGGCCATTTCAGGCGACACTCTGGTCGTGGGCGCCTGGAGCGAAGGGAGTGGCAATGCCAACGACGGGAGCGATAATTCGGCACCCGCTTCAGGCGCAGCCTATGTCTTCCGCCGGCAAAGCAACGGGGCCTGGCTTGAGGAGGCCTACCTCAAGGCCTCGAACCTCGGGGAGAGCGACTTCTTTGGCCAATCCGTGGCCATATCAGGCGACACGGTAGTCGTGGGTGCTCCCGGGGAAGACAGTGGCGGTGCCAACGACGGGAGCGACAATTCGGCAAGTGCTTCAGGAGCGGGCTACGTCTTCCGCCGGCAAAGCAATGGAGCCTGGCTTGAGGAAGCCTACCTCAAAGCCTCCAACCTCGGGGATGACGACACCTTTGGTTTCTCGATTGCGGTCTCCGGCGACACTCTGGTCGTGGGCGCCAGAGCAGAAGATGGCGGTAACTCCACCGATGGCAGCGACGATTCAGCAAGATTCTCAGGGGCGGCCTATGTCTTTGGGCGGCAAGACGATGGCACGTGGATTGAAGAAGCCTACCTTAAGGCCTCGAACCTGGAGGATTTTGACGACTTTGGCCATTCACTAGCGATTTCAGGAGACACAGTAGTCGTGGGAGCTCCCGGGGAAGACAGCGGCGATGCCAACGACGGGAGCGACAATTCGGAGACCGAATCAGGAGCGGCCTATGTTTTCCGGCGACAGAGCAATGGGACTTGGCTTGAGGAGGCCTACCTCAAGGCATCAAACCTGGGTGATGACGACCTATTTGGCAATTCCGTGGCCGTCTCCGGTGACACTTTGGTCGTGGGCGCTCAAGAGGAAGAAAGCAATAGTCCTGCCGACGGAAGTGACAATTCATTGCCAGAATCAGGTGCGGCCTACGTCTTCCGGCGAGGAGGCGACGGCACGTGGATTGAGGGAGCCTACCTCAAGGCTCCCAACGCCGGTAGAAATGACTTATTTGGCAATTCCGTGGCGATCTCCGGTGACACCGTGGTGGTAGGCGCTCGTCGGGAATCGAGCGGTAAATCCAACGATGCAAGTGACAATTCCTCACTCTATTCAGGAGCCGCTTATGTCTACCCTGCTCCCTTGAGCTTGTCATCCCTCCCGCCTTATTTTGAGACCGTGATGGAAGAAGCACCCAATCTGGTTGGAGCGGGACGCCTTCCTGGCTCGGCTCCCTTCAACGATGGCGTGAGCAACCTCCTCAAATATGCCTTCAACATGAATCTGAATGGACCGGACGTCGCGTCGATGACTCCCGGCGGCGGCGCTGGCTTGCCACGGGTGCTCCTCACTGCAGAAGCAGGGGAGCGTTTCTTACAATTTGAATTCGTTCGCCTTCGTGAAAATAGTCCACGGTACATTCCAGAGAAGTCCTCAAGCCTGGAGCCCGATTCTTTCGTCCCGATAAAAGGCACCTGGACCGTCGAGCCCATCGATGCAAAATGGGAACGTGTCCGGGTCACCGAACCGGTCGGTCCTTTTGATTCGAGACACTTTGGCAGGGTGCGTGTTTTGTTGGAATAAGGAGAAGGCTTTCAGCTCAAAATATCCTTAATGACATGTGCTTCCTCCACCCCCGTGGGCGTTGCTCAATACCGACGCCACTCGCTTCTAATATTGTTGTTGCCGGCAGATGGCCGTGCAACTCGATTGGCAATTTGAACTACGAGGATGGCGATGACAGTTTCTGCTTTATGGACGTCGAGTCCGAGGTAGGTTGCCGGCAGTTGGTTTGATTCGCGTTGCCCACTACTTGCGGGGCCACCTTCCGGGAGTTGTTGGATGGCATCTGATGTTGGATAGGTCCCGCCTCGTGTGGGATAGCCTACGAATTGAACCAGACGCACCACATTCCAATCAAATAATGAATGACCTGAAACGCGACGCCGGGCTCAACCGGCAGCCATAGGGTCTCTGCTAAGAAAATGGCCAAGCTGATCTGGATCACCCGTGACGAATGGTTGGCGCTTCCTAGGCCTGCGTGTCCCGATCAGGAACCGAAAGACATTTCATTCACACTTCCGCTTGATGAGATTCGCGGACGGATCGTTTCCCACGATCCACGATTCACGCCAAAAGATGACGAGGATTTTTCCGGGCCAGTTGAACGATGGTATGGATCATTTAACGGGAGGGGATTCACGCTTACTTACCATTACCACTCGTCGGTAGCCGACCAGGTCATTGCGAGCCATTGGGAAACCGATGAGTTTGCTTCACAGTTGGATAACACACTGAAAGCTTGGCGAGACACCTCACCATACTGGAGAAAAAAATGCAGAAGGCGCAGATGGCGACGCCGTCTGATTAGTTTGGGAGTCGACCCCGGCGCGCCATTCCTACGACGTTGCGTGAATCTAGCTTCCACTGTATCGGAATCAGCAGCTTCCGGCTGCCAGAGTGGAGTTCTAGGCCTATCTCCTCGAATGCGCCTTGAAGAGGGTCGAAGCCAGGCTCAATCAATGAACTTGCAGAAAGCAGGTTGAAAAAAGCCCCCCTCCGGTTGGGTATTCCCTAGTCGATGTTCACTCGGTTTTGTGAAACTGGAATCTTAAGCCGGAAACTCCTTCTTGTTTCCTTGATCCTGCCGATGCGTTGCCTCGGTTTGAATGATCTTGCCGCTGACTTGCAGGTTTTCCTTGAGAACCATTGCTACGACTGTCACGGAGATGGGATGGCGAAGGGTGGGTTGGATTTTGATGAACTCGAAACAGACCTCTCCGATCCGGCGAACTTTGCCAGGTGGGAGCTGATTTATGATCGGGTCGAGAAGGGGGAGATGCCACCGAAGAAGGTCAAGGAACGGCCGGACGACGATGAGGTTTCTCATTTTGGGGAGCGGCTTTTCCGGCCACTTTACGAGGCCCACCGGAAGGAGCGGGGCACGGTTTTGCGTCGCCTGAACCGGCAGGAGTACGAGAACACGATGAATGATCTCTTCGGCACGAATCTAAAATTGGCAAGGATGCTGCCGGAGGATGGGCGCTCGCATGAATTTGACAACGTGGGCGAGGCTTTGGGGCTTTCGATGATGCATCTGGAGCGGTATCTGGAGGCGGCAAGATTGGTTTTTGACTCCGCGATTCAGAGCGAGATCAAGAAACCGGAAGTGACGGTGATTCCGGCGAACTTTCGCGAGAGTGAGATAGAAAAGTCGCTGGGCAAGCAGTGGAAGAAGCTTCCGGACGGCGCCATTGTGCGCTTTCAGGGGGGCGGATATCCAAGTGGCTTGCTCCGGAACTCAGGGGTGCCGGTTTCGGGTTGGTATGAGATCGAAGTGACGGGCTATGCTCATCAGTCCGACAAGGCGGTGATTTGTTCCATTAGTGGCGAAAGCTATCAGCGTGGAAGCGGGAAACCGGTTTATCGTTATGCGTCTTTCGCGCCGGACAAGCCGACCACGGTGAAGTTTCGCCAATGGATTGAGAAGAACTACATGTTGGTGGTGGAACCGCGTGGATTGATCTTTCCCCATCCCCGTCCGGATAAAATAGACGAATATCGAGGGCCGGGTTTTGCCTTTGTCTCGGCCTCTGTCACGGGACCCTTGGTGGATGAGTTTCCGACGCGGGGACACAAGCTCATCTTTGGTGAGCTTGAGAGAAAAGAGATCATGCCTGGGAATCCCGCGGATCGTGAGAAATCGTGGTATCGTCCCAAGTTTGAAATCGTGACCGGGAATGAAGAGTTGGCTGCTTTGAGTTCGCTCAGGAGGGTTGCTGCGAGAGCGTGGCGTCGTCCCGTCGAAGGTGAAGAACTGGATTCCTACCTTAAACTCTTTAAGGCGGAGCGGGCTAAAGGTGGATCGTTCGAGGAAGCTCTTCGCACGGCGGTGACCGCCTTGTTTGTCTCACCGAATTTTCTCTTTCTTCGGGAGGAGAAGGGGCAGCTGGATGACCATGCCCTGGCAAATCGTCTTTCCTATTTTTTACACAGAATCGCGCCGGATGCCGCTTTGCGTAGCCTCGCTGCAAATCGTGGGGTGGTGGAAAACCTGAATGAGACGACCCGGCGTTTGATGCAGGACGAGCGCTTTGACCGGTTCATCGCGGACTTTGCCGACTCGTGGCTCGATCTGAGAGAGATCGATTTCACGGCACCGGACAAGAATCTCTTTCCCGAGTTCGATCCCTATCTCAAAGATTCCTTGATTCCGGAAACCCGGGCCTTTTTGAAAGAACTCTTCGTGGGGAATCATCCGGTGAAAGCGATTGTGAAATCTGACTTTGCGATGCTGAACAGCCGTCTTGCCCAACACTACGATCTACCATCGGTGGAGGGACCGGAGATCCGCAAAGTGGCTCTGCCTGCGGATAGCGTGCGTGGTGGCTTGTTAAGCCAGGGAAGTATTTTAAAAGTCACCGCAAATGGCACCAATACCTCGCCGGTGGTGCGGGGTGTGTGGGTGCTTGAGCGGATTCTGGGTAACCCGCCGCAACCTCCTCCGCCCGGCATTGCCGGGGTGGAACCGGATATCCGGGGAGCGGAAACCCTCCGGCAGATTCTTGACAAGCACCGGGATTCCCAGAGTTGCAATGCCTGCCACCGGAAGATTGACCCTCCGGGCTTTGCGCTGGAGTCCTTCAATCCCATCGGCGGATTTCGCGAACGGTTTCGATCAACGGGCGAAGGTGAGCGAATCAAGGAGAAGGTTGCGGGTCGGAATGTGCGGTTTCGCTGGGGCCCGGAGGTGGACTCGGCGGGATCTTTGCCGGACGGGAGGACCTTTGGCGGCTATCGCGAATTCCGCGATCTTTTGGCGGCCGAAGAAGAAGCACTGGCGACGAACTTTTTAAGAAAGCTCCTGACTTTTGCAACTGGTCGCGAAATGGGCTTCTCGGATCGATTGGAAATTCAATCGATGGTGGAAAAGTCGGCCGGAAACGGCTACCGTATTGGCGACCTTCTTCATCTGGCCGTCTCATCTCCAATCTTCCTAAGCAAATGAAAGCTCCCTACGTGTCCACCCGACGAGCCTTGAATCGCAGGTATTTTTTAAGAGGTCTCGGAACGGCAATTGCCCTGCCTTCGCTCGAAGCGATGCGCCCGGTCTTTGGAGCGCAGGTTTCGACAGGTCCGGTAAAGCGATTTGTTGCGATGAATGCGGCGCTTGGGTTCCATGGTCCCGGTCTATTCCCGGAAGCGCCCGGTCGTGATTATGCGCTCACGCCTTATCTTGAAAAGATCAAGGACCACCGGAATGACTTCACCCTGTTTTCCGGTCTTTCGCATCCCAATCAAGCGGGGAACAACGGGCACGCTTCCGAGTTGACCTGGTTGACTTCGGCGCAGCGACCGGGGTTGGCGGGCTTTAAGAATTCGATCTCGATTGACCAGGTGATGGCAAAGCATTTGCGCGGAAAGACCCGGGTCTCCCATCTTGCTCTGACGACGACCCACAACTCGCTCTCGTGGACCGATTCCGGGGTGCAGATTCCGGCTGAGAAATCTCCGGCCCGGATCTTCAAAACGCTCTTCATTGATGGCTCGGAAAAGGAAGTGGCGAAGGAATTGGCCGAATTGAAGCGAGGTCACAGTATTCTGGATACGGTGATGGAAGATGCCAGGAAGATGAAGCGGACTTTGAGCCAAAAAGATGGTGAGAAGCTTGAGCAGTATTTCTCGTCGGTGAGAGATCTCGAAAAAAACTTCGAGCAATCGGAGGAGTGGGCCACCAAGCCCAAGCCGAAGGTTGATGCCGAGACTCCCGAAGATATTTCAGACAAAAACGATATCCTGGCGAAGCAGCGTCAAATGTATCATCTCATTGCGCTCGCGCTGCAAACCGACTCGACCCGCGTAGCGACTTTCGGGCTGGGCGCGCTGAATTCGCCTCCCAGCAATATTCAGGGTGTGAGTCAGGATTGGCATAACTTATCCCACCATGGAAAAGATGATGTCAAGATCAGTGAGTTGAAGCTGATTGAAGGAGCGGAATTCGAGGCGTTCAACGAGTTTTTGACCCGCTTGAAGGAGACTCCGGAAGGGGGTGGAAATTTGCTGGATGCAACGGCTGTTCTTTTCGGCTCGAATCTTGGAAATGCCTCGTCGCATGACTGGCGAAATCTTCCGGTGATCGTGGCCGGAGGGGGATATCGTCACGGTTCCTACGTGGCTCATGATCCAAAGAATAATACTCCCTTTGCGAACCTTTTCGTTCCACTTGCACAGAGGATGGGCGTGGAGATCGAGAGATTCGGCAGTAGCACAAAGACTGCGGTGAGGGGCCTGGAAGAAGCCTGATTCCCGGAAGAAGTGGTATCCCTCTCCCCATTCGAAACTTGTTTCGTTTTGGGAACGTAGGATGATTCAGCAATGAAACGACGACATTTTCTTTCCGCTTCTCTCGCGATGTCTGCAGCCAGTGTATTCGGCGAGGAATCGACCAAGCCCCTTTTGCTGGGCTACGATAATTTCGCAGTCCGGGCAATGGGTTGGAAGGCGAAGGAGCTCATCGACTACGCGGTGACGCTGAGTGTTGATACGGTGTTCATTACCGACCTTGATGCCTTCCAGTCTCTCGATGAAAAGCATCTCGTCGAAATTCGAAAATATGCCGATGACAAGGGGATCAAGATCTTCCTCGGGACTTGGAGTATTTGCCCGACTTCGGTGAGCTTCAAGGACAAGTGGGGGACTGCTGAAGAGCACTTGCAGCTCGGCCTGAGATCCGCGAAGGCGCTTGGATCGCCGGTGATCCGGGTGGTGCTTGGAAATGGAGGAGATCGATCAACCGATGGAGGGATTGAAGCGCGGATTGAGGACACCGTGAAGGTACTCAGGTCCTGCAAGGTAATGTGCGAAGATCTTGGCGTGAAAGTGGCCATGGAGAACCACGCCGGAGATATGCATTCGCTGGAATTGAAATCGCTCGTAGAGGCGGCGGGGCCGGATTATGTAGGCGTCAATTTGGATGCGGGTAATGCGGTTTGGACTCTTGAGACTCCTTTGGAGAACCTGGAGAATCTTGGGAAATACACCCTGACGACCAGCTTGCGCGATACACAGGTTTGGAAGAGCGAGAACGGGATCACCGCGCAATGGACGGCGATGGGAGAGGGTATGGTGGATTGGGAGACCTACTTCAAACGTTTCGCGGAGCTTTGCCCGAATGCTCCGGTTCAGATTGAGACGATCTCCGGTTTCAACCGTGAGCTGGCCTTTCAGAAGGATGGCTTTTGGAAATCGTGGCCGAAGGGAAAACCGGCTAGCCTGGCGGGCTTCGAGAAATGGGCCGCTTCCGGGAAGGCCAGGAAGCCCCATAAATCTTCTTCAAAGGAAGATGAAAAAAATTATCAAAAAGGAGAGATTGAGCGAAGTATCGCTTACTGCAAGTCGATCGGATTGGGTGTCTCGAAATGAAGCTTATCGTACTGACGTGGTTTGGTTTGGTCGGTTTCCTTTTGGGGGTCGAGCCGCCTCTTGCGGACTTGGGGAAGCAGATCTTTCTTGATACCGCCCTTTCCAATCCACCCGGACAAGGGTGTATTTCCTGTCATAGTCCGAAGGCTGCCTTTGCGGATCCACGTCGGGTTTCCCCGGGGGCGATGAAGGGGCGGATGGGGCGGCGAAATGCGCCTTCCCTGATGTATGCGGCGCTGATTCCACCACAGCGGTTGGAAGATACTTACGACGAGAACGGAGAGTTGGAATACATCGTGGAAGGTGGTCTTTTCCTGGATGGGCGGGCCCATGATCTCCTGGATCAAGTCCGTCACCCCTTCTTTGATAAGAATGAAATGAACATCGCCGATGAAGAGGAATTGGCGGGCAAGTTGCGTAAACGGGACTATGGAAAAGAGTTCGAAGGGCTGGGTGACAAGGAGGTCAATGAGAAGGCTTTTGAAGCGCTGGTGGCCTTTCTGCGCGAGCCGCTATTTCGTCCCTTCAATGCGCGCATCGATGAGTATTGGGCGGGCAACAAGGAGGCGCTCAGTCTTTCGGAGCGGCGCGGGCTTGATGTTTTTCAGACTTCAGGCGGTTGTGCCACCTGCCATCTGACGGGGGTTGCCAGTTGGCCCAAACCTTTGCTCACCGATTCGGGGTTTGATAACCTGGGTGCGCCGGCAATTGGAAAGATCGATCCAGGGCTTGGTGGGATCACCGGGAAGACAGGGGAGCTCGGCCAGTTCAAGGTTCCATCGCTGCGTAACGTCGCGTTGACGGCCCCTTATTTACACAATGGTTCGATTCAGACCTTGAAAGAGGTGATGGAGTTTTACAACAAGCGTGATCTTGAACCGGAGCGCTGGGGAGTGACCAATTATCCCGGGACGGTCAATCACGAGGACATGGGCAATCTTGAGCTGACCGATCAGGAGGTTGATGATCTGGTTGCACTTATGGATGCCTTCACCGACCGGACCTTGGTCGGAATTCCGGAAGGGAGAATCTTTCCCGAAGTGCCTCCGGGAGTTCCGACAACCGAAGAGCGGAAAGCGTTTTTTATTCCAAAACGAAGGCACGATTTGACGGCTCCCCGGAGACCGGGTGCCGAATAAAAATCAAGCCCTGGCGACGTATTGGAGGATCAAGATGATCACCTTGACGATGACGATCCCGCCAACAACAAAAAGCCAGACGGGAATGGAGGGTCCGAACCCTGCTGATTTTGTCGGTTGGGTAGGTCGCGGCGGGTGGTAATTTTCCAGTTCGTCCTCGTCCCAGTTCCGCCGCTGACGCGTCGGTTTTGATTTGGAATCGCGTCCCGGGTTCGTTTCGAAAACAAGCGAGATCACAGCACCGATTTGATCAAGATTGAGGCGATACCGATGAAGGTCTTTGACCGGAACTTCCGGTGCTTTTGAACGATAGTGATAAAAGAGGGTGGGAAGTGCGTCCTCGTTTTTGGTGCCGGCTTCGAATTCAAGAAACTCGTTGTTGATGATTGTCTTCGGAACAACGGCTCCCTTGGCATCGGGGTGATCGAGCTCGATGTCGTGAAAGACTTCGGTGGGATGATTGAGCCCAAGAGGGAAGCTGCGGTTCGAGTTGTCGATTCCGTGGATCTTCTCGATGACGGAATAGGGGATGAATTCGCAGATCATTCTTCCTGTTTGGGGATTGGGCCTTAAGGCATTTGCCGCTGAAAATTCTCCGCCGAGGACGACGATGTTGTTGGCGGGATCGTCGGAGACCTCAAGGTCGGTGGTTAATTCAGCTTCGGCCCGTGTTTTCTTTACCGTCTCGCAAAAGACTCTCTGAATGTCGGATCTCCCATTGGAATCAAGAACGCCACGGATTCCATCTGCTTCTGCTCCGTGGAACTCCTGACGGACGGTGATCGAAGCGTCGTTCCCGTCGAAGCGATAGGACTCCGAGACGCGAATGAAATCCTGGCCCGGCGGTGCTTCCTTGATTTCGATGAACTCTTCGGTCTGGTTTGAGATGAGGAGAGCTTTTTGGAAAGGCAGACTGTTCCAGTTCGAAAGGGACCCTCTTTGGGAAATGATGGTGGGATCGATCCAGTAGTCCTGCTCATCGTGCCGAAGATAAACGACGACGTGGTCGAAGATCGGAGCCGGAGGTCTTTCTGAAATTTTTCCGCGCAGGGTAACGGAGACGAGAGCGGGTTGGGCGTCAAAGCCACTCTCCCGCAAAAGCCAGCAGAGGAGGCTGGTCTTTTCCTTGCAATCACCGAAGCGTCTTTTCCAGATGGTTTTCAGGTCTTCGGGGACGAGCCCCAGGCGGCCAACTTCCACCCCTTGGTAGCGAATGTTGTCACGAACAAATGCGACGAGAGCCTCGATGAGTTCGATCTTCGAGCCGGGATGGGCCTTTTGAATTTTCGCGAGTTCCTTTCGGAGTTTTTGACCGGGGGTTTCCGTTTTGGCCCACAGGCGGGAGATTTCCCTTGCGACCTGTCCCCATGATTCAAAGGAAGTGATCGAGATGTTTTTGAACGGATTGAAACCAAGTGGTAGAAGCGGGGGAAGGTCGAGAGCGGGAGTGCTTTCCCTCATCCAATTTTTTCGGAGTCCCCATTCCGTTTCCTCTTCGGTGTAGATGGTATGACCATCGTCCTCGGGCGTGGAAACTTTAAAGAGGTCATGTTTTAACGACAGCCAGGAGAAATACTGTCGGCCCACTGGAAGGGGATGCTCGAGGTTTTCGGTAAACCAGTAATGATCGGGGAAGATTTCATCGTCCGAGATGAGGGAGCTTTCGACATCAACAATATCTCCGGTGCGAAGGTCCTTGAGAAGGACAAGAGCGGTCATGCTTCCGGAGTAAATTCCCTGATCAAGATCCCTTTCGCGTTGGATCACGTCAATCTCATCCAGCCTGGCATGGTTTGTGAGTTCTCCATCGCGAAAAATTGAGATGGCATGGATCAGGAGGATTTGCCTTGCGGGATCGAAGTCAAACTCAATGCGACCAGCCTCCTGCACAGCCTGTGGTGTCTCGAGTCGACGGACGTAGCGGGTGTAGCGGGTGGACTCTTCCGGGGCAATTTGCCGGTCGAGCAAAAGCATGGTGACCGGGTAGCCATCGACTCTTGCGAGATTTTTAACTTTGCGGCGGCTCACCCACGGGGGCGACTCCTCAATTTTGAGCCGCAATCCCCGCAACTTCTGCGGATTGCGGTGAAATTCTGAAGGGTCGTCATTTCGCATTCACACGCCCTTATCAAAGAACGGCAGATGGGCCAAGTTCCGACCTTGATTCGTTTGATTTTTCCGACTTGCAAAAGTTTATCGCCGCCGCCTGAAGCTGAATAGACCGGCGAGGAGAAGAAAGGCAAGCGAGCATGTTTCAGGGACCGGGTCAGGGACCAGGTCAATGGCCGTTTGCAGCTCCGCAGTGTAAGAGCCAGCGTAGGTGTAGGCAGAGCCATTCCGCTCCTCGAGTGCGTCCGGGGTCGGTGAAGGGCCGATGGTGTCAACAAAGTTTCCCGGAACGTCGTTCAGAAGGAGGGAGCCAACCCCCAGAAGGGTAAGTGTGCCTCCCGAGGCAGAGAAGAGAGGGCTTCCGGAGTCTCCCGCTTGCACAACAGCCTCGTGGGTCAGAGGAGCGGTGTCATCGCCGGTGTTGTTTTGAAAGAGGATGATCATATCGTTTTCGAAGCCCGCCGGAGGCGTGAAGTTGGCCGTAACAGGCCCCGGAGTGGTAATCTGACCAGCTCCCTGTTCGTAAAATGACTCGGCCTGATTGGTTGCCAAAATATGATCTTGCACGGTGCCGGGAGCTCCCGCGATCCGATCTCCGCTCATGTAGAGCGTGCTGCTTCCAAGACCCAGATCGGCCAATGTGTCGGCATCCCTGGTGGTCACGTCATAACGCGCTATTGCAGGGTTGATCGCTTCAAGGGTATAACCGACCCAGAGATCGGTGCTTCCGACCCGAAAACCTCCTCCAACAGTATAGGAATAGCTTGTTGAGGAAACCGAGTTTCCGTCCGTGAAGGTGATCGAAGATCCGGTTGACGGCTTGAAGTGGTTGGCGCTCAGAAAATAGTTTTCACCGATGGCTGTTCCCCAAAATCCACCGGACCGACCAACCCCGGAAAGGTCAAATCCGGCTCCGATGAATGACGGATCATTGGTGAAGCGACGGTTGGTTTCCGGAGTGTAGTTTGCGACAGTGACCGCTTGTGAGAAGGAAGCGGAGCAGACCAGCAGCAGGGTGGAAAAGGAACAGGAAGCAGGGCGCATGATTGTTAGATGTGTGGATGACAACCAGACTCGCCTACTTTTTGCATTTTTCCAGTTCAAAGCCAACTAGTCCGATCTCATCAGACGGAAGAAACGTCTCATCGGTAAAGTCGGGTCCGGCGTTAATTTGAGGGGCGAGCGAAGATCAGGGCGATCAAGCCAGTTCTCCAAATCGTTGGCAGCTTGCGGAATGGCGCCCAAAGTCGTCCAGAAGAGATAACGTTCTCCCTGAAGAGGAAACGTAAAGGTGCTGATTCCCTGCTCCGGCAATGGCGTAGCCACCATTTCCAGATCAAAGCTGATGTCGCTGGAAGAACCACCTTCCTGATGGATTTCCACCGCGATGGTGTTGCTGCCTTCAACCAAGAGGGAGGAATTTATGGTGAAGGATTCGCGTTGATTGTCCGACGAGGTGGAGCCGATATAGAAATCGAATGAGGGCTCTCCAGAGGGCATGTTGGCGGCAGCAATGCGATGACCATTGAGGTAGACTACAGCTCCATCATCATAAAGGAGATCAAGCTCGATCGATGCAAAGGCGCCCGGGGATGTTACGTTAAATTGGTGGCGAAAATAGGTCGTGGCGTTTTTGGTAGATTCGGTGCCGGTGTAACCTACGTTGGTTTCTTCATCCCCGTCACCATATCCCAGTTGTCCGTCGCCGGAGGACCATGGGGAGTCATCAAAAGCGGGCTCCCGCCATGAGGTTCCCTGGTCTGAACCATCGCTTAAGAAGCGCCAATTAGAACCAAAGGGAATCATGACAGAGTCTGCGGGATTCGAGCCCCCGGGGAGGTCGATAAAGTGACAATGGGCAGGTCCGGTCGCTACTGCTGTGGCGGAGTTTTGGAATCTGACAGCCAGCCAGGATGCTGAATCGTGAGGGGGGAGGAGTTCGGGAAGAGCCAGAGACTTTGAAACCTCTCCCGGAGAAAGCTCAAGAAGGCCTGATTGGATGACCGAAGTCGGTGAGACCAATTGCCAGGGAATTGAGACCGTCAAAGATGCCGGGCGATCGAGATGAATCGAAATAACGCCGCGGTATTCGGAACGAGAATTTTGCGGACTTCGATTAACAATTGAAAATCCCCTGGGGGCCGAGCCACTCTCAAGGAAGTTGGCGATTTGAGATGAGTGAGTTGCGGGGTCAAAGATCGTGTTGACCGGATGTCTCGAAAGGGATGAGGTGATGATGTTGTTTTCAATGGTCATATCATCTTCCCGGTAAGTCCAGGAGTCCCATTCAAAGCCGAAGACATCTGCGCGATTTTTCAGAATGAGGGAATCGGTGATGTTGAGTTTACCGTTGTAGTCCCAATCGTAGTTGTCCCCGTATCGTGCGCCATGGGCATTGCCGATGATGAGCATGTTTGAAGCGCTGGCATCAGGTCGATCCAATGAACCGCTGTATCCCACCTCCAATCCCTGACCGTTGTTGATTGCTACGGTGTTTGTGATCGTGACCAGCTTGTCTCCGCTAAGAGCGAATCCTTCGTGGAAGCACGAATCAATCCAAGAGTCTTCCACGAGCAGAGTCCCTTCCTGGCTGCCCCCGCAATCGATACCATCATCCTTGGCCCATCCGATCACGCTGGCTCGAATATGATGGGTGCCGGAAGTCAGGTAGAAGCCGTCGTTGTCGTCGTCAGAGAATTCCTGGCTATCAACCGGGAACTCGAGGGCATGGCTATCGAAGAATCGAAAGATGCCACCGTTGTATTGCCCGGCAGTGGTGGTGCCCTGGATGAGACACCGCTCGAAGGTGAGGTCGGCATTTCTTCCATGGCCGGCCTGGGCGGTGGGGTTGTCGATGATCCAGGTATCGGTCAGGCTGGCAATGCAGGTGCCGCCCGAGGTTCCCGCATCGAAGGTAAGGATGGGCTGTTCCTTGCGGTGGGAGCTGAAACCGTTGTCGGAAGTCCAATCATCCTGAGCTCCTCCACCGGTGAAGAAAGTTCCCTCAATTTCGGCCGTCGCGGTTCCGCCGCGTAGAAAAATTCCACCCCAGGGACCATCAGCGAGAGGAGAAAAGACGACGGGCATTGTGCGCGAGCCTGCGATTTCCAGAGCGCCCAGAATGTTCACAGTGATGCCTGGTGCCAGACGGACGAGACAGGCTTCCTCAAAGCGGAGAGTGAGCCCGGCGGGAACAGTCGTGTCTTCCCCAATGTAGACAATTGCCCCCGTTTGGAAGGTTCTTGATTCGGTGAGTTCCCCGCCGAGGATTTCGGGCGGGGATGGGTTGATGCTCATTTCCCGGGAGAAAGTCCGGTTGCCCAGATGAAGTGTGAGGGTGAACGGACCTTCATCCGGAGCGGTCCACGACCCTGATCCCGCGCCGCGGAGAATCTTGACGACCGAGGCATTGCCCGAGGCATTGCTGATTAGAGAAGTCGCATTGAGCCGGAGGATCTTGCCTGTTGCGTCTTCGAGTCGGATGGAGAATGGGAAGGTCATTCCGGGAGCAACCGCTTCGGGGACGACGAATGATACGTTGGCGGTGTCAAGAAGGGCGGGAGGAGCCGAAACAGCCGGGAGGGGAGTCCAGGTGGATATGCCATTGTCTGATGAGGGACGATTTGGGTCCCTGACAATAAACTGAATGGTTTCCGTTTCCGTCAGACCTCCCGCATTCGGTGTTTTTGTGAGAAGGAGTTCGTGATAACCGGCTGTTGAAACGGATGTGGAGGTGTCGAGGGGAATTGGGGTGCCGTCCAATTCCGCCACTATGATAAAGCCGGTTTCCGAAGGGACGGTGAAGACTGCCTCGTTGGGGTAGGTGTTCCGGGTGCCGAGGCCGTTGACTACGATTTGAGCTGCTGCCGGAGATACGATGGCAAGGAGCAGAAGGAGGTGTTTGTTCATGGCAGAGTGTCAACAGGCGAGCATCCTGACTTCGAGTTTGTCGAAACCGTTCTTTCGGGAATAGGCCGGGTTTTTTTCGAGATGGGGAGCTGCTTCCACAACCTCGATTTTTGCGACTTTTGAGACCAGCGCCTCGAGCAGCGAGCGTATGATCAGTCTGGCGTGCGGGGCCCCAAGGCACAGGTGGGTGCCAAATCCGAACGAGACATGTGGATTGGGCTTGCGATCGAGAATGACTTCTCCGGGTTGGTCAAAGACTTCGGGATCAAAATTGGCGGCTGCCCACCCAAGGGAAACACGGCCTCCGGGCGGGATCTTGTTTCCGCCGACGATCGTTTCCACAGGGCAGACTCTTCCAATATGGGTGAGGGGCATGAATACCCGGAAGAATTCCTCTCCGGCAATAACGAGCCCCTTGGGATTGTTGCGAAGTGATTTGAGGTCTTCCGGATGTTCCCCAAAATGAGCGATGATCGATGAGATGCTGTGGATGATGGTGTCGCGGCCTCCTGCAAAGGTGAGATTTGCGAAGCCCATCTTTTCTTCGTGGGTTAGAGCCCGGTTTTGGAACGTTGCTTGATTCAGGGCGCTGAAAAGATCCTCGCCGGGATTCTTTGCGGAGCGTTCGAGGGCAAAGGCGAGGTAGTCCTCCAGTTGTGATCCACTCCCGTTTTCGTCATGGAAAACATGGATGCCCCAACCGATGTATGTTTTGGCTTCCGACTCGGGAACGTTCAAAAGGTAGGTCAGCGCGCGGGACTGAATGGGCAGGGCGAATTGATGAACGACCTCGAGTGATTTCTCGGCGGCAAGAGCCCGATCCAAAAGCCCGTTGATGAGAGCCTGCACCTTGGCAACGACCTCCGGGGTCTTGGATCGCTTGAAGAATGGCTCGACGATCTTGCGGTATTCGGTGTGCTCGGGCGGATCTGTTTCGATGGGGAGTTGTCGCATGGAGCGCAACTCTTCCTCGGAGGGAATGGGCACCCGGAATGGGGCGTCCGAGCTGAAAGTCTGCCAGTCTTTGGCGGCGGCACGGACATCGGCATGACGGAGAAGCATGGGGATTTCTTCACCTTGAAAAGGGCATTTCAGAGTGCCCTTTTTTTCACGTGCTTCTTGGAAGGAATCTTCTGGCATGGCAACTGCCAATCATACTGCGGGTTTTGGGGGGATTGCTCAAATCCTTTTGAAGTTCTGATTTTGACGTTTCTTATTGGGTGGCTCTGAGTCGCATGAAAGCGCTTTCATTGGCGCTGATTGGAGTGGCGCTGCGATAGGTGACAGTGGAGGTGCCGTCGTTATTGTCGATTTCTGAAACAAAGACGATTTCGGGCGTGCCATCCCAATTCTCCAGATCGGTGGAGATTTCCGGAGTGAGGGTGACGATGTTTTGACCATAGAGATTTCGCTGGTAGCTGATGACGAGATAGGTGTCGGCGATTCCGGCCACAGCAAAGGGCTGGAAGCTAAGATCGACGAGACCCCGGGTGTCGCCCTGCGAGTCGTCGCTGGAGCCAAGAGCATATTCGATCAAGGCGCGGTAGCAGTCACCGTCGTTATCAGCATTGGGATCGCCGACGAATCCTGTGACATCGACCAGTCCCGGCGCTCCACCTTCCACGCTGGATGCGACCCAATTTGTGGCGGTCCCGTGGTCGGGAATCGGAATGGCAGGTGACTTGAGAACCATGGTGAACCCGCTCCCATCGGTGTAGGGCCAAGGGAGGGCGTCATCGTAGGTGAAATCTCGAATGACCGTGTCGGTGGCATCGAGGAGTGTGACCTGTTCTCCGCTATTGCTCAGACGCCCGCTGTATTCACTACTGCCGAGGACATCGGTGGCGATGGAAATCGAGGTGCCGTAACGGGCTTCAAAGGCCGCACGGTTTTTCACGATAACGAGGCGTGCCCCAGGTGGGATGAGGGTGTTATCAGCAAAGTTAAAAGTGATGCCCAAGGTGAAGCGGACGCCGGTTAGGTCTATCGTTTGAGTGCCTACGTTCATCAATTCAATAAACTCGTAGTCATCCCGGTCGGTGGAGATCGCAATCTCGGCTGCCGAGGTGGGTTCGCCGGGTTGGTAGTTGAATTCAGAAATGATGAGATTGCCGGCATCGGCGGGGACAGTGTCCGGAGTGAAGAAGGCCGAGTTCAGCGCGCTCCATTCACCGGTGTTGCTATTGTAGGAACGAGAGAAGAGCCATCCGGGTTCGGTGATTATGACGGGCTCGGAAGTGCTGGTGCTGCCGCCGCCCGGAGGATTCCCGGTGAGGTCGAGGTTAAAGCTGATGTCAGAGCTGCTGGCGCTGACCTGGTGGATCTCGACAGCGAAGGTATTGCTTCCAGCGAGGAAATCCGCGGGGAAAAGGGTCCGCGATCCGCTGTTGTTGTCACCTCCGTTACCGGTTGCGAAGTCATCAAAGGCAGCTCCATCTGCCACGTTTTCCCGTGCCACGACCTGACCGTTCAGATAGATCACGATTCCATCATCAAAAGTGAAGTTTAGGGTGAAGTCTTCGAAGATCGAGGGGTCGGCAATGGTGAAGGTTTTACGGAAGTAGGTGGTGGCGTGTTTGTTGTTGCTGTCGCCACCAAAGCTGACTTCTGTGGCTTCATCGCCATCGCCGTATCCGAGCTGAGATGGTCCGGCCGCCCAGGATCCGTCATTGAATCCAGCGGCACGCCATGCGGTACCTTGATTGCTGCCATCGTCCAGGTATTTCCAGTCATCTCCGCTATCGACAAAGACAGTCGTGACTGGTCCGCCTCCTCCGCCACCACCGAGGGTGATCAGTGTGGCTGCGGGGTTGATGCCTCCGCCGACAAGCCGGGGGTCGAGGGAATGTGCAAAGTCGGTGAGGTCGTCATCGCCCTCGCCAAACATGTAGTAAATCCGGGTCACGGTGGATGGAACGCGTAGGGTTGGTCCCGTGCCGGCGGGAAGGGCGCCACCGTGTTGGCTGTAGACGGGGGCTTCGATTGCGGGGTAGAGATCGGCCGAGCGGAGGGAGTCGAGGAAGCGATCATCGCGAACCGGGAACCAATTGTTGACGATGTTGTTGTACTCGTTTTCCCAGTCGGAGAGGTCGCGATTGCCGCCGTGTTGGTCGCCCCAGCGCGCTGCTTCGGGCTTCAGAATGCTCCGGTGCTGTGCGGTGACTTCGTCGTAAAGTGCGCGGGCATTTGCCGGAGTCAGGGGGCCGTCGTTGAAGAGCGCACGGTGGGCGCGGTCTGCGAAGCGAAGACGAAATTCGGGGCTGTCCTGAAGAGCATCATTGGCAGCGGCGATTCCACGGTAGTCGGTGATACGGTTATAGTTTGTATTGGAGCGCAGGAAGAGGGACCATTCGGAATCCCACATGAAGTATTTATAGCCGGTGCGGGTGGGCTGGGTGTCGATCCCGCCGTAGTAGTTTTTGTTCGGCCAGTCACTGTTCCCGCCATACCAGTTTGTGATGAAGTAGTCGGCGTTGTTGGACGGATCGCACCAGATTGGGAACGAGGTGTTACGTGAGCCGTCGGGATTGAATCCACAGGCCTCGAGGAATGCGGCATCGCGAGCGGCGTCGGTCCCGCCCGACGAAATATCACTGACGGCATTTCGGAAGTTGTTCCAGTTGTTCAGGTTGGTGGAATCGTTGATGGGGGAGCCTGAGTTCTGACCTTCCCAGAGGTCTCGATCGGCATTTTCAATATAGCTTTCGGCGAAGCTGGAGTCGGGACGCTCCACGACGTTGTAGAGGCCCCAGTAGACGCCATTGATATAGAGGTGGAGGTATCGGCCGTGTGGGGCGGGCTGGCCAAGGGCAAGTTGGACACGGCGGCCGAATTCATCGCGGGCGTATTGTGGTTGGCCGCCGGCGCCGGACCATTGCCAACCGTCATTGGACTCCATGCGGAAGATCAGAGTTTGGAATTCCCTGGCAACACCCGGATCTGTTCCGAAGAGAGGAAATTTGAGCGATCCTTCCCCTCCGGTGGGTTGATCGCTGGTTCCGAACCGGGATTTGAAAAGAACACGGAATGATTTTTTGCGGGTGAGGCCGAAGCTACGGAAGGCTCCTCCCTGGATACGAATGGCGCAATTCTGCTGGAAGTTTCCTGCTCCGGTGGGGTCCGCCGGGTCGACGAGTTCGAGGGACGTTTTGCGCTCCCAGGCCTGGCCTGATGAACCGGGATTCGAATAGATGCCGGAGCTGCCGAACATGTCGTTTGTGTCGATCGCGATGGAGAGACTCGGGACGGTTTTAAGGTCCTCGGTGACCTCGTTTGGATCCACATTGGCGTTGTTATCCATTCCGTAGTAAGGGGCTTGGCCACCCCAATTTGGAGGAAGTCCGTACAGGCTTTGGGTGCTCGAGGCCGTCTGCCCGGCAACAGAATCGACAATAATGTAAGTGTGGGTGTCGATGTTGGTGGAGACAAATCCAGCTTTGTAAGCGATGGCTTTTACCGCCATGGTTCGGTCGACGGTAATCGGACCGGTGTAAATGGTTCCGCTTGTCTCGCTGGGCCAGCTGCCATCGGTGGTGTAGCGAATGCTTGCTCCCGGAGTTGCGGAGATGATGGAGAGGGCAAAGGGGTTGTCGTAAAAACCACGACTGACGCTGTAGTCGGTGTCTTTCACGAAGCCCGAGACTCCGCTTGATGAGTCGTTCTCTCCATCCGGAGTGGGATTGAGGAGGTAGCCGATTTGAAGGGGGTCGCCAAAGAAACCATAGCTGATTCCGGCATCCTGGGGCGGATAGTCTTCGGTAGCCGATCCAAATTCAGAGAGGACGGTGGTGCCATCTGCCGCAACCAAAGCGAGGTATTCACCACCTGCGCCGAGGCTGAAGTTGGTGTGAAGATTATCTCCGTTGGCGGGTCGACGATCTTTTGAAGACGCAAAGATGACGAGGTAACCATTTCCACCAAGGCTGACATTGGGTATGGGCCATTTCGTAAGATTGGTTGGATCGTCGGTGAGATACATGCCGCCGAGACTGATGGATCCGCTGTCGGGATTATGGAGCTCAATCCAGTCGGGAGTATCACCATCTTCGTCGGCGAGGCTGGTCGGACTGCTGTTGGCCAGGAATTCGTTGATCCGAACTGAAGAGCTGACAATGGTGAGCAAGAAAGTTGATTCAATCGTTAGGCCGGAGAGGTCGGTGCTACGGACTCTGAACGAGAGATTTGACCCGATGCCGGGCAGGTCCGCCGCCGTCGTGAGGGTGTTCCCGTTGATTGAAAAGAGAGCATTGTCGGTGTCGCCGGCACCTGGGACAAGTTCGTAGGCATGGCTGTCGGCGCTGTTGGGGTCCTCGGTGGTAAAGTTGGCAATGTTGGTGCCGGAAGGGGTTCCTTGAAGGATGGTGTTTGCCGGGAAGGTAATGGCGGTGGGAGCCATCGCAGACTCGACCGTGAGGGTAAATGATTCCTCGCGTGTGAGTGCGTCGCCATCGGTGGTACGAATACGCACGGAATAGTTGGACCCGAACCCTCCGAGGGCCGATATGGCGCGGAGTTCATCCCCGTTGGCAATGGTGAAAAGATTATTGTTGATACTGCCGGCACCCGGGACGAGCGAGTAGGTGTGGTCGTTATCGCCATTGGGGTCGCTCGTGGTCAGCGTGCCGACCAATGTTCCCGGGGCGGAGTTGGGCGCGAGGTCGGTATTGCTGAGGGCAATGTCGGTTGGGGGCTGGGGAGTGGGTGGCGCGACGGAACGCAGGATGTAGGCGCTGAGACCGGGATCGATTCCGTTGGTGAGACCGGGAAGGACGTTGATGGTCTGAGTCGTTCCGCTGGCGGTAAAAGTTCCGATGACCGAACCGACTCCGCTTCGGGAGAAGTCATCACTGGTGTTTTCGGGTGATTCACCGTCGCCTCCTCTTTGGTTTCGCGAAGAGCAGCACCCGCGGGTGTCTCCGGCTCCGATGAGCTGGATTTGGTAGTCAGCCCCCGAAGTAAGCCCGGTCAACAGGAGTGACCAACCACCGCCGCCATAGCCGTGGCTGTTAAGCACGGTATCGAGAGCCGCATTTCCAGTGGTGCCTCCACCTCCGGTGAAAAATGTCCCCGTAGCGGTGTTTGATGGGCCAATATTGCTTGCGTTGAAGGTGATGTTTTCCCCGCCGATAGTGACAGTTGGGCTGTTGGCATCACCGGTCGCATTGATGGCGTCGACGAGGGTTCCACTGGTGTCGATGCTACCCGGTGAAGTGATGTTGAAGGAAGCTTGCCAGGTGATTTCCGCGCCCGGGAGAGCGAGGGGGCTTAGGAGGGCAATTGAAAGGAGGAGCGTTTTGCCGGGAAAGGTCATTTTAAGGGACGTGTGGGAGAAGAATTAGCCCCCTCTGTGAGGAGGAGACAGGTGTAATAGAGGATTTAACCTGTGATTGGAATCTAGTTCTCCAAGACCTGGACGAATTGTTTGGCCGTTTTCGGTTACGATTGTTGGCGATGATTTAGATCGAAGGTGGGCGTCTGTTCGTGCTAGTCAGAGGGATGAAATTTCTCGGTTTAGCAGTCCTGATGATCATTTTTCCTTTGGCGGGGCAAACAATCGATCCGGATGGTCGGACGCTTTATGCGCAGGGTGAGGCGCATTTTTTTGCGGGTCGGATCAAGGAGTCCATCCAAAGTTGGGATGCGGAGATCGCCGCGCAACCTTTTCGCGAGCCCTATCACTGGCAGCGGGGGCTGGCTTATTACTATGCGGGAGAGTTTGAGAAGGGGGTAAAACAGTTCGAGCTGCATCAGAAGGTGAATCGTAATGATGTCGAGAATGCGGCGTGGCATTTTCTGTGCGTGGTGCGGGCGAAAGGCGGATCGGTCGAGAAAGCACGGAAAGCATTGATTCCCATCGATGGTGATTCACGCGTGCCGATGAAGGAGGTTCACGATCTTTTTGCCGGAAAGGGAACAGAGCAGGAAGTTCTCGATGCGGCTTCAAAAGATGCGGTTGGTCCCTTGTTGCGGAATCAACTTTGTTACGCCCACCTTTATCTGGGGCTTTACCATGAGGCGCTTGGTGAAACTGAAAAATCCAGGGAGCATATTAAAAAATCGGCAGTCGACTTTCGAATGGATCACTACATGGGAAAGGTGGCCCAGCTTCATCATAAGCTGCGAAAGAAACGACCGAATTTTATCTTTCTCTTTGCCGATGATCAACGGGCGGACACCATCGCAGCTCACGGGAATCAGTACATTCGGACCCCGAATCTCGATCAGCTGGTCGAGCGCGGGTTTAGCTTTCGCAACAACTACTGCGCGGGGTCGTTTAGCGGCGCGGTTTGTGTGGCAAGCCGGGCGATGTTGATGACGGGGAAACAGTGGTTAAATCTGCCCAAAAAAAATCCAGGTTCGAATTGGGGGGATGCAAAGCTCCTGCCATCGTATCTGACCCGGCAAGGAGGGTATCGCTCGCATCTTATCGGGAAGTGGCATAACGGTGAGGCGACGCTCAAGAGGGCCTTTTCTGAGGGGAGTTCAGTGTATCTCGGTGGAATGGCCAATCATGCCGATTTTGAAGTCCAGGATCTTTCTGACGGAAAGCTTTCCGACAAACGCCCTGCGGGAGGTTTCTCGAGCGAGGTCTTTGCCAGGGATGCGGTTAAGTTTATTGAGGAGGTAAAGCAGGAGGAGAACTTCTTTCTCTACGTGGCATTTATGGCCCCGCATGACCCGAGGAATCCGCCGGAGGAGTATCGCGAGATGTATTATAAAAACCGCCCGCCACTTCCTAAAAATTTCCTTCCGCAACATCCCTTTAAGATTGGGCCGGCCAGTGTGTCAGGGCGCGATGAAAGTCTGGCGCCTTGGCCGCGCACGAAAGAAGTCATTGGTGATCAGCTTTGCGAATACTACGGGTTGATTACGCACCTCGATGAACAGGTGGGCCGGATTATGAAGGCACTTGAGGGGAGTCCGCACGCTGACAATACCTACGTGATTTACACGGCTGATCATGGTTTGGCGATGGGGAGTCATGGCCTTCTTGGGAAGCAAAGTATCTACGAGCACAGCATGAAATGCCCTCTCATCATTTGGGGGCCGGAGGTGCCGGCTGGGCAATCGACCGAGGAGTTCTCGTATGTGCACGATCTTTATGCGACCGTTCTCGGACTAGCTGGCTTGGAACCGCCCGGGCTGATTGATGCAAAAGATCTACAACTTGTCATGGAGGGGGCAGAGCCAGGTCACCGATATGTTTTTCTTCCATTCCAAAATCATCAGCGGGCAATTCGGGTTGGAAATTTGAAGATGAGTGTTTTTCCGAAAATCAATCATCGGGAGATTTTTGACCTGGAAAAAGATCCTGACGAGTTGCACCCGCTGGCAGATGGAGCCTCTACTCTTCCCACAAAGCATCTGGAATCCTGGCTGGAGACGGCAAGGTCAAGATACAGCGACAAGGCTCCGCTGAAAGTGGAGAATCCAGCGTCCAAGGAAGCTGTCTATGACAACTCAAATCGCCGCATGGACGTATGGCAGCCGAAGTGGATTCGCGAAAAATACTTCAGCGGGCGATCCGAAGCAGACCACGGTCCGGGTGCCCCCAAAAAGTGAGGGTGCCACCCCGACAGGGGGGCTCACTTGCGCTCTGGCTGAATGACCTCTTTGATTTTGAAAAACTCCTGTTCGCTATTCTGTTCAATTTCAAAGGATACCTCGTCGCCAGTACCTTCGAGGGATTCGCCGGTGTTCCAGAAGTCGTGTTGCAGTTGATCTGAATTCCAAAGCTGGTAGCTGCAACCGATCCGAGACTTGAAAATGATCCGCAAACCGTCTTGTTGTTGCTCGATTCTTGTTTGCAGGCGGGCGTGCTCACTGGCCGGAACGGCAAAGCCGATGTTGACCCGGGTTATCACCGGGCTGATCGCGGGCCGAAGTTGAGTGGTTCCTTGCGTGACAGTTGATGAAGCGGTGTCGTTTAGTTGCAGGGGAACGGAGTCAGAGTTGGCGTCACTTTTGGAGTTGCTGAGAGGGGCTTCGATTTCTCTGATGAAGCTGGCGAGTGATGTTGGGAGGGAATCCAGGAAGGTGAAGCCGTGAAGAGTCCGGCGGACCGGATCTATGAGCGAGAGAAACATCGAGCCGTCGCGGAGGACGGAGGCGGTGATGTTCGGATAAAACTGAGGGCCGAAAGGGTCTCCATTGCTCTCGAAGCTCCGGGTGTCGGAGACCTGCCAACGGTGATCGAGTGTGACAAGGTGCCCTTTTGCGACTCCGGCTTCCATGGTCTCTTCAAGATAGACTGATATCTCCTCCCCCGAGATCGCTACGATTTGTGAGTGGAAGATTTCGTCAGAGCCGGTGATCGCGACCGAGTTCAAAAGTTCTCCAGTGGTCAGGCTCATCTCCAGAAGGTGCCAGAAATCATTGTCCTCCAAGCTCAAGTAGATTGACTGGTCCGTGATCTTGAAAGATGAGGTGTCATCCAAGCGGAGGTTGATCGACCGGGCAAAGCCCAGTTGGCCGTCAGAGTTAATTTTGACCAAAAAAGTTTGGGTTTCGGCAAGGGAAACGGCATAGAGAAATCCTCCATCAGGGGTGGGGAAGTGCCGGTCCTGAAGGTCACCAGGGTATGGGGTGTTGAAGTTCTTGATCCACTCGGGCGTGCCGTTCGCTGAACACTTGATCGTGGTGATGGTGCTGCGATCAGATACCCTGTCAGAGACCTGCCAATTCAGAAAGTAGCCATCATCGGCAAGGCTTTCGCTCACGGGCTGAAAGCGGAACCAACTGAGTCTTTCCTCAATATTGACGGTAAGATCCAGCTCAAGTTCACCGGTTTTCCCAATGACAATGAATTGAAGGCCTTGTGCTGTGCGGATCTGAAAACCAGCTCTACCCGATTCAAGAGGTTGCATTTGATGAAACCGCAGGCCCCCTGTTTCCGGGACTTGAGCTTCCTTGACGAACAAGGGTTCCAAGGTGTCTTTGTCAAAGACTCCGAAACCGGCCGTCTCTTCCCGGAGGAAGTAAGCTCCAAAAGAATCCTGATCATCGGGGATGGGGCGGAGAAAGGAGCTTCCCAATCCTCCTTCTTTGAGAGACCAGGCCGAGACGTTTTCGCCAGCCTCATCGATCAGTCCGTAGGAAAACCCAATCGAAGAGTCGCCCGGCCAGGTGTAAAAATCGAAAGAGTTTCCGTTTGGAGTGATCCGCTTAAAAGGCGCAAAGTAGTCACTGATTTCATGCCTCGAAACTTCAAGCTCGAGGTGAATGAACTCCCCGTTGGCCGCGAGGAAAAGAGCTGCGTTGACACTAAAGAGAAGCCGTCCGGTCATGGGGGCGATCAGAGCATTCCCCGGTTTTTGAGGTTGTTGAGTCGGCGGACGGTGTCGATGAGGCCGTCGACCATGACCTCGGTGTAGGTCCGGCCCAAGGTGGTGTCGACTCCATGGCCCGGCTCGAGCTTCCTCAGTGGTTCGAGCGCGGGGTCGTCGTGACGAAAGAGTTCGACAAAGGCGCTGGGCAGCTTGCCGGTCTTGGCATTTGCGGTGAGCAGGGCTCCGACCCAGCCATCGTCAGAGGAGAGGCATCCCCGGGTGGTGGGAACCGAGCAGTGGAAAGGTCCGATCTCATCCGCTTCGCCCATGGAGGCGATGATGGCTTCATTTTCCGGGATGTTCAGGCCGGAATCACCGCAGTGGGCTGCGTCAATGAGCGCCTTGAAATAGGGGCTTCCGATTTGCTCGTTCAGTCCGGTCAGGATGGGCCGTAGTTTTGCGAGGGAAGTGAAGTTTTGGAACTCACCGGGGCGGAGAAATTCGATGTTCCAATTCCTGATACAGGAATCGGCAAGTCCCGCTTCGTGGTAAGCCCTCAGGTGAAGCTTGATATTCTGTGTCACCCGGGCCTGAAATTCCTCTTCGTTGGCAGGTGGTGTTCCTTCCATCCAGGTTTCCACCGAGGTCGAATTGACCTGCACGATATTGTTGCGAAGGGCGGCGTTGAGATTGACCATGAGTTGGGCAAGGGCCTCGTCCTCATCGTCCGGTTCCATGGGGTTGACGCCACCGACCATCATGACGAGTTGGGGCTCGAGCCCGAGTTCACGAACAGCTGCGATGAGTGCGTCTTTTTCATCGGGCTGGGTCGTGCCAAAAGATGAAATTTGAATGAGGTCAACTTGGACGGGAGAAAGCTCAATGATTTCGCGGGCGCCTGCCGCAACCACAAACTCACCATCGGCATTACGTGGAAGCTTGCCGTTCTCGTCGGGAACCAGGGCGTCAAGAAAGCCGAGGTGGGTTCCGAGGATGCCAAGCTGGATGCCGGAGGTATTTTCGATGGGAGCGATGGTCATGAGGAAAGGTTTTCAGATGTGAGAAGGAATTGAAACTGGAAAAATCCGGGCAGGTTTCACTTTTTAAGAAGGAGAGTTTCGAATTGGGTCAGGAAGCCATGATGCTTTTTGGGAGTGACCTTGCGCCAGGCGGCGAAGTGCCTGGCGAGGGAGGCTCCCTTGATGCGGGGAAATTTGGCAAGGATTTCCCAGTGTTCGGGTTCCTTCTCGAGGAGGGGGAGGATCAGGTTGGCGAAGGCTCCGTTGATCTCGCGTTCAGTGGCTGACTTCCGGAGGGTGTCCTTGTGCCTTTGGTAAAAAGCGGGGGCGGTTTCCTCCGTGAGGGGTTCGCGGGACTTCATGACGGTCGAAGCATACGAGGCGAGGTGTTTGCGGAAGTTTTTGAGGGCGTTGTTGGGGGCGTTTTTTTCCCAATCCTTATTCAGTTTGCGAAGAACAAAAAGTGAGGCGGTCTCGCAGAGGGTTTCTTCGAGCCATTTGTTTTCGTGATCAATGGGCTGGAAGTTGGCCCGGACATGAGCGACTTCGTGGGCAAATTGGTAGATGATTTGGGCGTAGTAGTAGTCTCCGGTATTGAGCTGGATGGCGACTTCTCCGCGCGGTGTCCGCTGAAACAGAGTGATGGGGCCACGCCGGTGACGTGAGACAAAGAAGGGAGGCTCCTTGAAGGTTTCCGCTTTCGGGAGTGCGGCGAGGGTGGCTTCGAAAATATTACGAAGGTCGTTCTCGGTCATCTTGAAGTCCTTGGCCTCGATTCGAAGCTGGGCGTGCGACGTGACGGCGAGCGCAACGAGAAGTAGGGCGATGGTCTTCATTTCTTTCGGTTTGGAAGGCGTTTTCCTCTGACCCGGGCTTGAATGAGGTCGGGGCAGCTGCCTCCGTTGCGAAGACGCTCGCAGGCGGCTTCGATTCGCAGACTCTGGCGCACGGGTCGAAAGCCGAGTCGGCGGGTCAGGCAATCGTTCTGGAGGTCAAGGTGGCTGTCCTCGAATTCCACAACCTTGCCACAATCAACACAGATGAGGTGGTTGTGATTGGGGTGGTCGACAAAGTTTGGATCGTAAGTGGTTTGGCCGTCGCCGAGTTCGATTTCGTGGATGAGGTCTGCTTCCACTAGGAGTCCGAGGGTTCGGTAAACGGTTGCGCGGGAGGCGCGGGAGCCTGCGTTGCGGAGGCGGTCAAAGAGTTCTTCCGGAGTGAAGTGCTCGTCGGAGGCGAAGATGATTTCAAGAATTTCATCCCGTTGGGAGGTCTGCCTTAGCCCCTTTTTTCGGATGAAATCGTCCAGTCGTTCGCGAATACCCTCGTCCATGTTGGGTGCATGTTAGGGAATTTAGATTGAATAATGAATCCCGAATATCGAGGATTAGGCCGTGAAGGTTTTTTTGGCGGTTTTTGCCATGTTTTTGGTTTCTTGCGGGGCCCCTGATATGCTCAGGGTGCGTCAGTTTCATCTTCAGGATACCGATGTGTCGACCGGTCATCCGTTCATTCGGGCGGAGATGAACAAGCGGCTTTACGGTGCGGTGACAGCCCGGGAGCGGATCTTGCGGAAGGGGAATTATTACCATGTCCGCTGGTATGGCTTGACGGGGCAAAGGCCCATCAAGCTGGTTTTTGAATACCGGCAGGCAAGAACCGGTGCAAAAGTGAACCGGCGTGAATTTCGTGCTCCCGGCTCCCGCAAGGGAGAGGTGGAGATCGTGGTGTCGGGGCTGGAATATTTGAAGCAAGGTCACGTTCAAGCTTGGCGCGCGACTCTCTTCGAAGGAGATTCCAAAGTCGCCGTAAAGAAGTCTTACCTCTGGGATTAAGTGGGCGATTTGTGGATATGGAGGTATGAGCTGCGCGCGGCTGGGGCGCTGAACTCAAGAACCGCCCGCAAAACATACGAGGGAGCGCTCGTCAGAAATGGAGCCGGGTTTGGATGTCTTCACACCTGGCCGGAGCTGGGGGATCCGACTTTGCCGGAGTGCCTGGAGGATCTGGCAGGGGCGCAGGAGAGTGCGTTGGTGCGTCGAACCCTGGATTGCACGCGGGCGGATGGACAGGCACGTGAAGAAAAGCGCTCATTGTTTGAAGGTCTAAAGGTGCCCCGAAGTCATGCGACCCTGCCTGTGTTGAATGAGATGGTTTTGAGGGAAGCCGTTGAGCGGGGCTTCACCCATGTGAAGGTCAAGGGCGGCAAGGAAGGTGGTCGGGATTTGCACCAGGTCAGGAGGATGATGCTGAATTTCCCAAACCTAAAATGGCGGATTGATTTTAATGAGAACGGAGAAGTGAACGAGATTCTTGAGGAACTGGGGCGTTGGTCAAAGGAGGAGAAAGCTGCAATCGATTTTTTGGAGGACCCGGTGCCCTATTTTGAGGGTGGCTGGGAGCGTTTGGCTACGGAATCTGGGTTGACGATGGCTCTTGATCGCCACCTGGAAAGGGATCGAGGTGACTCGGAGGTGCTGGTGGTGAAGCCGGCGGTGCAGGAGATGAAGTCGGGTCCGCGGGTGGTGGTGACAAGCTACATGGATCATCCACTTGGGCAGGCTTTTGCGGCGTGGGAGGCGGCCAAGGCAGGAGGGACTGAGGTTTGCGGCCTTCAGACGCATGGGCTCTTTGAGGCGAATGAATTCACCGAGGAGCTTGGGGAGGTATCTCCGGAGTTTCAGGTTCCGGGCGGGGCTGGCCTGGGTTTTGACGACTTGCTTGATGCTCTCCCTTGGTCGAAGCTGGGGGCGTGAAGGAGGTTGAAGTTTGGGCCAGAAACAGCGGTGGCTTTGAGGGACATCGCTTTTTTCGGACGTCCGGATCGAGTGGTGAAGAAAAGTGGATTGCTCTTTCCGATGAAGCCTTGGAATGGTCGGCACGATCTGTGATTGAGGCGCTTGAGATTACCCCGAATGATGTTTTGGGGTTGGCGTTGCCGGTCATTCACGTGGGTGGCTATGGCGTGGTGTTGAGATCGGAAATTTCCGGAGCGGCCTTGGTGAAATTCGAGGGGCGTTGGAATGCGAAGAGCTTTGCTGATTGGTGTGATGTTCATGGCGTCACCATCTCCTCGCTCGTCCCGACACAAGTTCATGATTTGGTTTCGGCCAGGTTGTCATGCCCCGCCGCGATGAGAACGATCGTGGTGGGCGGGGGGGCGTTGGATCAAGCACTTGCCCGGCAAGCGAGGGCGCTGGGATGGCCGGTGGTTCCGAGCTATGGCATGACCGAGACTTCCTCGCAGGTGGCAACCGGTGATGGTCTGCCCTTGCTGCCGGGCTGGGAGGCTAAAATTGCAGACGGACGACTTGCTTTAAAGGGCGGAGGATTACTGACCGCGGTCATTCGTCGGAAAGGCGATGAATTTGTTGCCGGGGATCCAAAGGTCGACGGATGGTATGTCACAAATGACCGGTGTGAATTGACCGGGCGTGGTCTGCGGATTTTGGGACGGGCGGACCGTTTGGTCAAAGTCTTGGGAGAGTTGGTCGATTTGGAGGAGTTGGAATGTTTTTGGCGGGAGAGGCTTGGAGTTGAGGTGGCATTGGTCAGCCGCCCGGACGAAAGGCGCGGGGTTCGCTTGTTTCTTTTTTATGAAGGGGCGAAAGTTGAATTGTCGCGATGGAATCTGAGTCTGCCCGGCCCGGAGAGAATTGCCGGGGGAATGGCGGTCGATCTGCTGCCTCGATCGGCGTTGGGGAAAATTGATCGTTTGGCATTGAGCAAGTTTCATGAGGATTAGCGTTGCATTGGCAACGGTTGTGGTGGAATTTAAGTTACCTTAATGAAAGAGATGCTTTCAACCACCGCTTCAGGAGAACGACGGCTCCGGTTGCGGTTTTTTTGTATTCCCGTCCTGCGAAGAAATATTCGCTTCTTAACACATGGCCAAAGCCAACTCAGATCCTCAAGCCGCCTTGAATGTTGTCTCTCCTCCGGAGGAGAAAATTGATACCCTGCTGACTGCAGATCAGCTCGAAAATTTTGGACTTAAGTCGCCGGAGGGGCCGGGGAAGCACTACGTTCTCGATACCAATGTCCTCCTGCACGAACCCGGTTGTTTGAATCGTTTTCAAGACAACCATCTTTGCATTCCGGCGGATGTTCTTTCTGAATTGGATCGTTTTAAAACCGAGCAGACTGAGCGTGGGGCCAATGCGAGGCGGGTCCATCGAAAGTTGACCGAAATTTTCGGGACGCAATCGCAGGTGACCAAGGGGGTTCCGACTGATGGAGGTGGGACGGTTCGTTTGGTGATTTATGACCCGAGTTTATGTGAAAAGAGCAGCAAGGAATTGCGAAGATTTCATCGGATTTTTCCGGATCGCGAACGCGTGGATCACCGTATTCTGGCCTGCACCTTGTTGCTTGCCGAGCACGTCGATCCACCGGTGGTGTTGGTCACGAAGGATCTGAACATGCAGCTGAAGGCCCGTGCAGTTGGGATCACTTGCGAGGATTATTTGAACGACAAGGTGGCTCCGCAGGATTCGGCCAAACGGAAGATGGTAAGGTTGCCGTTGGATCAAAACGAGCTGCAGCGCTTCGCGAGTTCGGGAGAAATCGAATTGGGGGCCGAGAGGACCGAAGGCCTGCATGTGAATCAATACGTCCTCCTTGAGGCGGGCGAGAAGCAAACGATTCCAGCCCGCCTTGCAGATGGTGGAAAGTTGGTGCGTCTGGTGGTCCCTGAGGTTCTGCGAATCCCGGATGGCAATCATTTGAAGCCGCTCAACCTGGGACAGAAGTGTTTCATCGACGCTCTGCTCAATCCGGAAATTTCGCTGGTGACCTGCTTCGGTCAGGCCGGGACCGGCAAGACGCTGGTCGCAATGGCGGCGGGGTTGCATGGGGTTTTCGCAAGGGAATTTAATGGACTCACGGTGAGTCGTCCGGTGGTCTCAATGGGTGATCAGATGGGGTACCTTCCGGGGTCTCTTGAGGAAAAGATGAGGCCTTGGTTGCAGCCAATTTACGATGCCCTGGAGCTTTTGATGAGCCCGCAGAATCCGCAGGGGCCGAAGCGTAAACGCAATAAGCCGGAGTCGGAAGGTGCCCAACAGAAGCCTTATGATGATCTTATGAATCAAGGCGTGATTGAGGTGGAGGCTCTGGCCTATATTCGAGGGCGTTCGATCCCCAATCGTTTTTTCATTTTGGATGAGGCACAGCAGTTGACGCCGCAGGAGGCCAAGACGGTGGTGACCCGGATGTCGAAGGGGTCAAAATTGGTCATGGTGGGTGATCCTGCTCAAATTGATCATCCGTATGTCGATAGTCGGAGCAACGGCTTGGTGTACACCCGCCAGCGGATGCGGGGACAGAGTTTTGCAGCGCATGTGACTCTGAGCCGCGGTGAGCGCAGTGATTTGGCCGAGGCAGGTGCACGTTTGATGTAATGGACTTTTTGTGTTAAATCCTTCCCAGCGATGAAACTAATTGCCCTTTTTCTCCCATCAATGCTCCTGCTTGGAGGATGTGGATCCGGCCCGGACCGGACCCCTCCTCCGTGGGCGGGAACAGTGGAGAGGGAAGTTGATGCACTGGGAGTTCAGAATTGGATTATCGTGGCTGAGTCTTCATTTCCCGTGGTTTCGCGGGGTGGAGTCCGGACTTTGGTCGTGGACGGAGAGATCCCGGAAATTGTTGATTTCGTCGTGAACCACCTTGAGAAATCCGAGACCGTGACCCCGACTTTTAACACCGCCCGCGAGCTGCCATTCGTCAGTAATGATCGGGCGCCCGGGATCGATTTCTTTCGCAAACAATTGAACGAGGCGTTGCATGGGCATCAAGTCCGGCAGATGGATAATCGCTCACTGACTTTATTGGCTCACAGCGATGCCTCCAAATTTGCAGTCCTGGTTCTCAAGTCAAAAACAGCTCTGCCATATTCCAGTGTTTTTATCGAGCTTGATAGTGGCTATTGGGACCGTGATTCCGAGGATCGACTCAGGCAGGAGATGAGGTCCGCGCAAGAAAGAGCACGGCAGCAGCAAATCGAGGAAAATGAAACGAACAACTGAAGAGATTGATCAGGAGCGTGAGGAAGCCTGGGTGGGGGATGCGATTCTGGCGCTCTACATGAGGGAGTGGCTACTTCGCGAGAAGGGTAAGATCGATGGAGAAGCCTTCATTAGAGCGACCTCGAATGATTTCTTACGATTGCAAGGGAATCCGACGGCTGTTGAGGCAGAGATTGGTCGTGAGTATCAGGAAAAGGGGCTTCAAGCTGGTTTCGATTACGTTGAACGGAAACTTGTGCCGCTTTTCATTCAGCGGGAGAAAGTACGGGAGCGCCAAAAAGCCCGGCGTTAGAAAGCTCCGGCGCATTCCATTGAGCCAGAGCTGGATTGGTGAGACCCCGGTTGCTTAGGAACGCTTGCGGCGAATCAGAAGGGTCAGGATGCCGAGGCTTCCGAGCAAGGTCACGCCAGGCTCCGGAATGTGGGTGATGGTGACGCGCCCGAGCACGGTGTTGCCAACTCCCGCAGAATTGAAGTCGAATGCGGTGGAGTCAAAGGTGCCCGGGGAGATGTTGGCGAAGGAGCCAAAAGGATCAGCTCCGGATACGAGGGAGATCGGATCATTGGTGGAGGTTCCTCCACCGGGGGTTGCCATGGTGTCGATGCCAATGATGGTGTTGCCGGGTGAGAAGAGGAAGTCCTCGAGTTCGGTTCCGGCATCATAGACGCGGCCAAATTCAAAGGTGAGGCTGGTGCCAACGCCCCCGGAGATTAGGCTGGAGATATCGAGAGCGTTGTTATTGCCGATGAACCAATCGTTGGAGGGCAACACCATGGCGGCGAAGGAGAAGCTGGTGTTGGTGTCCGCGATGTTGAAGACGGCGGAATTGCTGCTACCGGGAGTGAAGGGGCCGGGGCCTGGGCCTAAGATGGTGAGGTTGTCGCCGGTGGTGAGGGACGATTGCAAGGTTGAGGTGTCTCCGACTTCGGCGAGGGCTTCGAGGCCGGCGGAGGCCGTGGACCCTGTGTCGAAGAAGTCGTTCGACCCGTCGTGGAAAGAGAGGAGGGCGGGTGCGAGTCCGACGTTTGAAGGGGCTTCAACAGTGATGTGGAGGGCCGCCGCATTGGAGGCTGCGGGAGCAAGAATGGCGGCTGCGAGAATGGCTTTTTTAGAATGTGTAAGTTGCGACATAGCGCAGGGAAGAGTTGCCTTTGCGCGTTGCTATTCCGAAAAAAAGGGCCTTTTGAAATATAGTTTTTTTGGGGGAATAATGTGATAGGAGGTTTCTCTCACCGGGTTATTTTGCCCGCTCATTTCCCCAGAGGAGAACGTGAAGCCGGGGGCTGAACCGATAGCCTTGGTCGCGGCAAATATCGGCAAGCCAAAGGGAACGCCGGCGAAGGGTCCCGGCATCACGACCCTCGGGCATGAGGTGGATGCGGCCGGAAGCGAGGTTTAGTTTTGACTGCAGACCCCGGACTTCATCAAGGTCGGATTGGTTGCAAACGACGAACTTGAAGAGCGCGGTTCCGAGCGAAGCAAAGCGGTTGAGCGCCTTGAAGTTGAGGCGAAGTTTTTCGTCCATTCCCGAGTTTGAGAGTTTTGGGGAGACGTTGAATTGGGTGGGGATTCGGATGAATTCTTCGGAAGGGATTTGGGTGCCGTTTGTTTCGACTTCGATGAAGTGAATCTCCGGGAGGAGCTTGATGAGGTCGACTAATTCATCTTGCTGAAGTAAAGGCTCACCTCCGGTAAGGACGAGGCGATCACAGGGATAGCTCGAGATGAGCGGCGCGATCTCAGCGGGGGTGAGTTCGATGATTTGCTCTGCTTTGGAAAACTTGATGCCATCCTGATGCTGCCACGGAGTTTTCTCCCAGTTCCAAGTGTAAGGAGTATCGCACCAGTGGCAATGGAGGTTGCAAAGGGAGAGTCGCAGAAAGACGGCGGGGGCTCCGAGTGAAGCACCTTCGCCTTGCAGGGTGTGAAAGATCTCGGGAGACCCGTCGGCGAGGCGAGAGACTTTCATGATGGGAGGCTCCGGACAGAATTCCGGGGTCCGTGGGATTAAAGCAAAGCGTAGGTTTTGAGGAGGCTGCGGAGAGTCTCTGTTTTTTCGTCGGTAAGATTGACGAGGGGAAGTCTGATCTCATCGGTACAGTGACCCTGGAGGGCGACGGCTGACTTGATGGGGACGGGATTGGTATCGAGTCCCATGAGGCCGGAGAGAAGCGGGTAGTAGCGCTTTTGGATTTCCAGAGCTTCGCCGAATTCACCTTCAAGGCAGCGATTGACGAGGCTGGCCATGACTTCGGGGATGAGATTGGAGGCGACGCTGACGAGGCCAACGGCTCCGCAGGACATGAAGGGAAGGGTGAGAGGATCGTCTCCGGAGAGGATTTGAAAGTCTTCGGGAACGGCTTGCACGAGCTGGTTGATACGATCGACCGAGCCGCCGGCTTCTTTGTTGGCGACGATGTTTTCGCAGTCGGTGGCGAGGCGGGCGATGGTCTCGATGCTGATTTCAATCACGGAGCGTCCGGGAATTGAATAAAGCATGATGGGGAGGCCGGTGTTGGCCGCAATTGTTTTGTAGTGTTGGTAGAGTCCTTCCTGTGAGGGCTTGTTGTAGTAGGGGCAAACTTGCAGAGAGGCATCCGCACCGGCTTTTTCGGCGGCCTGGGTGAGGTGGATGGCCTCGTTGGTGGAATTGGCACCGCTCCCGGCAACCACCAGAATCCGCTTTTCGGCGTATTGCACAGCCGCGCTGATGACTTCGAGGTGCTCATCCGCATCAAGTGTGGGTGATTCCCCGGTCGTGCCGACGGGCACAATACCGGTAATTCCGGCCGCGACCTGGCGATCGATGAGAGCCTTGAAGGCCTCGTGATCGAGAGAGCCATCGCGAAAAGGGGTAATGAGGGCGGTGAAGGTGCCAGCGAACATGGGGGTGTCTTAGGGTGAAACCTCCGGAATGTATAGAGCGCGTCTCTGAAAAATAAGACGGGAGTTGGGAGGGGCTTAGCCTTTCCAGTTCAAGGCACCTTTCTTGAGCGCGTAAACGTAGGCGATGGTCAGGATCCCGGCGAAGCTGGCCATGCTCCAGAGGACCATGGCGTTTTCGCGCACGAGATCGGCAAAGCTAACCGCCCAAGGATACATGAAGACAACCTCGATATCGAAGATTACGAAAAGCATTGCCACGAGGTAGAATTTCACGCTGAAACGGGGGGCACCAGCGCCGATCGGGAGCATGCCGCATTCGTATGGAGTTTCCTTGGTTGCATTGTGGCTTCCCTTTTTTCCGAGAAGAACACTAAGGCCGAGTGCGGCGCCGGCGAATCCGATGGCTGCAAGCGCCTGAAGAATAACGGGAAGGTAATCGTTCAACATGATTTGAGAGCGTGATTGGTTGGGGGTGAAGGACTCGCAGGAGGATAATCGCCATTTCTAAAAAAACAATTACCCGCGACGTTGCCGACGCGGGTAATTAAAGGATTCGGCACTGGTAAAAACCAGCATCAATTTTTGCGAAATTCGCTGATTTCAGTGAATTAACCTTCTTGCTGGGCAAGATTGTCGCTGTGCGCTTCCTGAATGCGCTCGAGTCCGCGATATTCCTTGCCATCTTTTTCGGCAAGGCCACGGGTAACCAGATTTTGCAGTTTTTCATAAGCGCGAAGACGAAGCATTTCTTCTCCACCACTTACTGCATTACGCTCTTTCAACCGCTCATAGACATCCTCGAAAAGCTCGTTGAACCCGAAAAGTTTCGGATCAGAACTTAGAACATTCACCAGTTCATCGGTGACATGATCGGGGAGTCGACGGGAGAAACGCGTCCGTTTTGTAGTTGCCATAACGACGTGACGATAGCAGAAATTTGCAGAAAAAGCGACTGAAAAAAGCCACAAAGAATGTGGGATCTAAAAATTTAGTAAACAATTAAGTTAGGTTTTCTTAAGGAAATGTCTGTCCGGTTCCCAAGCTGGGGTGATTGTCCTTTGTGAAATGATCGGTTTTGACTAGTTTCCCGTCAGATGATCGCACGATTAAAAGGTGAAGTTTGGGAGGCTCTGCCCGGCAGGGTGGTTGTGGGAGCTGGAGGGGTCGGTTATTTGGTCCAATTGCCGCTTTCGACTTATGATCAGCTGAACCCGCTTGAAGGAGACTCGATTGACCTGCGGATTTACCAGCACGTGCGGGAGAATTCGTTGACTTTGTATGGGTTTGCGCGGGATGAGGAGAAGGATGTCTTCATGCTTTTGATTGATCGGGTGAGTGGAATCGGCCCGGCGACCGCTTTGGCTGTTTTGGGTGGATTGCCGGTTGAGGGGTTTAAGCAGGCAGTGATTCAGGGCGATGCCGCAGGAATTTGCGGAGTGAAGGGAATCGGAAAGAAGACCGCCGAGCGAATCATTTTAGAGCTGAAGGATAAGGTGGGGGTTGTCGAGACCTGGGATTCAGGTCCCGATCGGTCTGACTCGGCCCGCGATGCGGAAATGGGTCTGATGGCCCTTGGATTCAAACAGGCGGAGGCGCGCAAGGCGGTTGATCGGGTTTTGAAGGAGAAACCTGGGGCCGATAGTGCCGAGCTGATCCGCCTTGGTTTGAGGGGCTAGCAGTCCCCAAGAAAAAGCCCCGGGCGCTGATGCGGCCGGGGCTTGTGCGTTGGTTCGTGGTCGTGCGATGTTGTTCCTCTTTTGAATCTTTAAAGCTTTTTGCGAAGAGCGTCATACTCCTTGCGAAGCGAGCTCAATTCGCTTTCGCGCTCTGAAATTTGATCTAGGAGGTCAGCGAGTTCACGAAGGATCCCTGAGTGGTTTGGGGCAACCCGGAGACCTGAGTTTCCGCCCATTGCCGCCCCGCCCTGACGGACCCAGTTGTGGATTGTCAATTGGGTGATTCCGAACTCCTTGGAAGCGTTTGCAACCCCTCCACGTCCGTGCTTGGCGTTGTAGTCGTTTACCCAATTGAGAACCTCGGCCTTTTCGGCTGAGGTATAGCGTTTTCCTTTCTTGCTGGCCATGTTCAATAAATAATACCAGAAGTTACGTTGGCAAGAGAAACATGCTATAATTTCAAAAATTTACATGATCTCTGATAATTCCATAGATTTCAGTCATCGAAACGGCACTTTTCATGCAATTTTGTGAAACAGTGTTCCTTTGAACATATTTTAAGAAGCCGATAAAAATATCAACTTCGGGGGTTGTTTCCAGATCACTGACCCCATCACCAACCATGATAAACATGTTTGGCCCAAGACTGGCGCGAATTGATCTAACGATTTCAGGTTTTCCGCCGGATCTTGTCGTCGGGTAATCTTTGTCAAATCCGAGGTATTCCCCAGCCTCGTCAAACTGCAAGGGAACCGCTTCGACCCGTGAGATTCCCAGCTCTTGGGCCAGTGGGGCAATACAGGGAGCGAAGCCTCCTGAAATGATAATGCTCTCCCATCCCAGCTCCTTCAGCTTTGCGATCGTCTCTTTCGCGGTGGGCTCGATGGTTTGAAGATACATTCTGCCGACCTCTTCGCACTGTGCCCGGGTGGGCCGAATGAGATTGAGACGCCTCGCAAAGACGTCTTCGACGGGCACTACTCCATCCATGGCGAGATTGGTCAGATCTTCCACTTCCTTGAAAATCGAGTCCCCGGCGATCCGGGCCAATTCGTCCACCCCTTCGATCGATGACAGGGTGGAGTCGCAGTCAAAAGCGATGATTTTTCTCATAATGGATCAGGAAATGTGGACCGTTGCTCCAATCGGGGTGAGGTCAAAAAGACGCAGCATGTCTCGATTTCGGAGTCTGATGCACCCCTGTGACGCCGGGTTTCCGATTTGATCTTCGGCATGGGTGCCATGAAAGTAGATGTAGCGGCAATAGGTGTTGGAATTTTTTTCGTCGAGACCTTCAAGCCAAAGGATGCGAGTGAGAATAGCGTCGTCACTTTCTTCGCCGTTCCAGACGCCCCGTGGAATACGGCCTCTAAAGCTGGTGAAGATGGGAGCGCCCTCGCCGATACGCTCGCGGATCACGAAGTTGCCGGTAGGGGTGCGGTAGGATCCCTCTTGGAATCCCGGGCCCTTGGCCGCTGTTGAAACAGGGGCCTGGAAGACTCTCTTGTCGTTTCTGAAGAGAATGACTTCCTGGCGATCGAGAGAAACCTCAATGCAACAATGACTGTCCTGCCCATTCATGCGGTGCGCTGAAAATCAGGCAAGTTGTGGCTCTGCGGGGCGCGATTCGTCGGAATCCGGTGCTTCGAGGCTGCGGTTGGGTTCCTGCGGTTTCATGCCAAGGCGATCGATGAGGGCGAGGTCTTTTTCGATGGCCGGATTCTTGGCAGTCAGAAGCTTGTCGCCGTAGAAAATAGAGTTGGCTCCCGCGAAGAAGCAGAGGGTCTGGGCTTCCTCGGAAAGTTGGGTGCGACCGGCGGAAAGGCGGACTTTGGCCTTGGGGACTGCCAGTCGGGCCAGGGCAATGATGCGGACGAGTTCGAAGACATCGACTCCTTGCTCCTCAGCCAGCGGGGTGCCGGGCATTGGCATGAGTGAGTTGATGGGGACAGACTCGGGTTGCGGATTAAAGCTTGAGATGACTTCCAGCATTTTGAGGCGGTCTTCCGTGGTTTCGCCGAGTCCGAGGATCCCGCCGCAGCAAATGGACATTCCGGCATCCTGCGCGTGGCGGATGGTATTGAGACGATCCTGAAAGGTGTGGGTGGTGACAATGTTCGGATAGTGTTCCGGCGAGGTGTCGATGTTGTGATTGTAAGCGGTCACTCCGGCTTCCTTGAGCTTTTCCGCTTCGGAAGGTCCGAGTTCACCGAGGGTGACACAAACTTCCATACCGAGTTCGGAAACATCGCGGACGATGTCGAGGACTTGTTCGAAGCGCTGGGTGCCTTCGCGGACTCCGCGCCAGGCGGCGCCCATGCAAAAACGGGTGGAGCCACTCTCGCGGGCAGCTTTGGCTCGCTCCATGATGTCGCATTTCTCCATGAGGCGTTCGGCATCGACACCGCTTTTGTAGCGGGCGGACTGCGCGCAGTAGGAGCAATCCTCGGAGCAGCCTCCGGTCTTGATGGAAAGGAGGGTGCAAAGTTGGACTTCCGCTGCGGGCCAGTTTTCCTCGTGGATCCGGCGGGAACGCTGGATGAGGTCAAAGAGGGGAAGTTGGTAGAGTGTATTGAGTTCTTCGAAGGTCATGAAGTTGGTGGTCGAAAGTTAGCGGATCCACTTGCCGGATACCGTGGGCAGCTTGCCGAAAGAGAGTGCGGAGTAGTCGGTCTTCCCTTTTGCTCCGATGAGGGGAATGCCGACGCGACGACTCCAGACCGCCGACATGCTTTCGCCGGTGTGGCATCCCCAGCTCTGGCAGTGGGCATTTTTGTTGAAGGCGCGGCGTCTGATTTTGCCAAGGTCGCGCTCGTGAATCCAGGCTTGGCTGACGGCCATCACGTCACTACCGTAATCGAGCATGAAGCAGTGGCGATTTGAGTGGCCGAAAAAGTCGAAGGTGAGGATGTCGCGCTGGCGGTTGATCGCGGAGATGGCCTGGTCGCCCGAGTTGATCCAGACAAGCCTGGCGCCGCGTTTTGCGGCCTGTTCCGCGATCCATTTGGTGTAGGGTTTTCTGTCTTCGCGCCCGCGCGTGACGTAGCCGTTTTGATAAACGATCCAGGTGATCGAGGCGGTTGAACCATAGGATTTCCGAAGTTCGTCCATGCGCATGGTTGAGGCGCGGACGAAGTTGGCCCACCAGCGGTCGTGCCGGTCCCGCTCGACACGCAGGTTTTCCCACTTTCGTGAGGCGGGTCCCCCGCAAAGAATGACGTGCTCTTTTCCAAAAAGAGGCAGTCCGAGCGCGAGTAAAAGTGAGAGGACCAAAAACTTCATGGGCGGAGTATGTCCCTGCTTGGAGGCGGCTTCAAGGCTGGAGGCGATTAGTTCGGCTTTCAATAGGGAGGGGCAGGCGATTCGTGGTCATCTGTTTCAGCCGGCCCATTTCTGATGTTTTGGATGGTTTGCTTCACCGGTGGAGAGGACTCCGTATGCTTTGCGAAAATAGCAACATTTTTCAGCCGGCCCCTTAGCCGGCATTAAAAGCGACTAGCATTTGCCCGGATTCCTGCGGTGGTGATCCTTTGCTGTGAAGGAAGGCGGTGAGGATCAAGAGTTCTTTTCCGCTTGAATCTCTGATTTTGGAAACCGCCGCGTTTGCGAAGGCAATCGATTTCCCGGGTGTTTTTAGATCCAGTTTTTTCAGTGGGAACCCATCGGAATCACAGAGAAAGAGGCCCCATGTTCCCCAGTCCCCGCGGCTGCCCTGAACTTCCTGTAAGTAAAAGGATCTGTCTTTCCAAATGAACTTGCTTCGGTCGCCAATATTGCCGTTTGCACCCCGTTTGATAAATGCCTGATTCAGTGCCCGTGACGGGGAGGCCTCCCATCTTTCGAAGTTGGTCAGGGTGCCTGAAGCCAGTTGATCGACCTGCGCACGCTTGTAGTAGTGAAAGCGAAGGCGGATCTTCGACGTCGAGAGATGGCCCTTCTTGATCTCCACCTTTTCAAAGCTGGGCGTGCCTTCGGCGGTCGGGGCGAGAGTTCGGGGCAGGTCGATTTCGCGATCATGTTTCCCGGAGCGCAGGGCTTTGAGGTCGGGGTAGGATCTCAAGCGAATCCAGCATGAATTGGGAGCATCCTTTTCGTATGCGAGCAGGAAGGTGCCATCATCGGCCTGATGAACCGTTGCTTGCGAGCCATGTTGATCCAGTTCGATGATATGGTTCCATTTCCTAAGATCTGTCGATTCCGAGAGATGGACCGAGAATACACCATTCCTCAGCGTGTGCGAAACTCCGAGGCAGACCCCGTCTTTGGCGGAGCGAGGTTGAAAGACATCAAGGCAGTCCATCCCGCGTCCCTCGTGATCCCGGAGTTTGAAGATGAGGATGTCTGCTTTACCGGTGTTCTCCAGTCGTGTGGCGAGAGCCAAATCCTCTTCCGTGATTGCCTGACAAGACTGCAGACCACAAAGCAGAGCGAGAAAGAATAGGTGGAACTTCACGATCCCTTTTACCTTTCTTTTGAAGGAGGGTTATCAGTAGGTTTGTGGGATGAGGAAGTCCGTGTCCGTCGTGGTCGCAAGCACTCAGGAGCCGACTACCGGGCAGAATGTATCGAGCGCTGATTTGAGTCGTTCGGTCTGGGTGCCGAAGTTCATGCGGACACAGCGGGGGTGGCCGAAGAAGGCTCCGTCGGAAAGGTAGAGGCCGGCGTCTTCCACGGCCCGAATCGGGTTCTCGATTTGAAGTGCCGTGCAGTCGATCCAGGCCAGATAGGTTGCTTCGATTTGAGGCACTTTGGCGCCCGGAATTCTTTCACGAATGGTCGAGGTGAGAAGGTCACGGTTGGTGCGCAGGTAGGCGAGGAGGTCTTGTCGCCAGGGCTCGCCGTGTTTGTAAGCAGCTTCGGCTGCGTAGTATGCGATGCAATTGATCTCGGGAAGGGTATGACCGCGGGCGGCGGTGAAGCGGCGACGGATGGAGTCGTTTGGAATAACGGCGAAGGCGTATCCGAGTCCCGCGATGTTGTAAGTCTTGCTGGGAGCGAGTAAAGTGATGGTGCGGTCACGAAGTGCTTCGGACAAATTGAGCGCGGAGAAGTGCGGGGTCTTTTCTTCGTCAAGGATGAGGTCGCAGTGGATCTCGTCGGAAAGGAGAATGAGGTCGTGTTTTTCGCAGAAGGTTGCGAGTTGGGTGATTTCATCTTCCGCGAACACGCGACCCATCGGGTTTTGTGGATTGCTGAGGACGAAGATCTTGGTGTCAGGAGTGACCTTGTCCTCGAGCGCCTGCCAATCAAAGGTCCACTTGCCGCCGGAATCGACGTGATCGACGGTGAGGAGTTCCATGGCAGCATCGTGATGAATGCCCAGGAACGGTGGGTAAACCGGAGTGCAGGTGAGGACTTTGTCCCCGGCTTTGCCAAAGGCACGGGCTGCGAGCGAGAGAGCCGGGACGAGGCCGCCGAGGTGAACAATTTCCTCCTCAGGCGCAGAGTAGCCGATGCGATTTTGAAGGTAGCTTTGCAGGGTCTCGACAAGAGAAGGATGCGCTTGAGCATATCCAAAGACGCCGTGGTCGACGCGCGAGCGGATGGCCTCAATGACTTCGGGAGGCGAGACGAAGTCCATGTCGGCGACCCAGAGCGGATTGAGCTCGGGGCGCTTGTCCCACTTGAGGGAGCCGGTTCCGCGTCGGGCGATTGGCGTGTCGAAATCTGTCATGTCGGGATGATGCCGAAGTTGGAGGAAGGGCCAACTACGAAAGGAGGGAAAATGAAGAGTCGAAGCTGACTCTCATCGACATTCGTTCTTGTCCCCTGAAAAATTGAGAGGGAGGATCAGGGCCATGAAAAGGTGCACGGGAATTTTAGCTATTGGGTCTTTGTTGTTGGGTGCTGCAATTGCCGGTGAACGCCCGAACGTCGTGTTGATTTTAGCAGACGACATGGGCTATGGAGATGTGCAGGTTTTGAATGAGGAGTCGAAGATCCCGACGCCGCACTTGAATGGGCTTGCGAAAGGTGGCGCGATTTTTACCGATGCACACAGCGGTTCGGCGGTTTGCACTCCGACGCGTTATGGTTTGATGACGGGGCGGTATTGCTGGCGGTCGCGGTTGAAGCGTGGAGTTCTTTTTCCGCCGAATGACAAGCCCTTGATCGAGAACGACCGGGTGACGATTGCCAGCTTTCTGAAGGAGCAGGGATACCGAACGGGGATGGTTGGGAAGTGGCATTTGGGGATTGGCTGGGCACGGGATGAGAAGGGGAAGGTTGTTTTTGACGAGCCTTTTACCGATGGGCCCATCGAGAAGGGATTTGAGGAATGGTATGGGGTGGCGGCTTCGCTCGACATGGTGCCTTATGTCATGTTGCGGAATCATCAGGCGATCGCGAAAACGACGGGGACGCAGGAAGCGATGGGCTTTCCGAAGTATGTCCGCAAGGGGCCGAAGGATCCGAATTTTGATCCGGGCGATGCCCTAGATTTGTTCGCGGAAGAAGCGGGGAAATTTATTAAGAAGAAGGACGGCAAGCCCTTCTTTTTGTATCTCCCGCTGACCGGGCCTCACAAACCGGTTTGGCCGCATGAACGTTTTGTGGGTAAGACCGAGCTGGGGCCTTATGGGGATTTTGTGCATCAGGTGGATGCGACGGTTGGCATGGTTTTGAAGTCGTTGGAGGAATCAGGGAAGGCTGAAAATACCATTGTGATTTACACTTCGGATAACGGATCATTCATGTTTCGCCGATGGGAGAAAGAGGATCATCACCTCAAAAATATCAAGGATCAGGGATATCGGCCGGAGGATCACTCAGCCAACTATCATTGGCGGGGGACGAAGGCCGATGTTTGGG
>JAUIGV010000040.1 GCA_030432565.1 Verrucomicrobiia bacterium
AGCCGAGGAGGTGAAGAGGATCCGGAGCCGGGACACTATTGATGTCATTTGGGTCGCTTCCTTTTTCAATCTCAAACAAGTCGAACCAAGTGTCGCCATCGGTGTCAGGATTGAGCGGATTGGTGACAGGAGGGCCATTGACCTCTTGAGCATCAGTCAGCCCGTCGCCATCGGTATCAGCATTAAAGGCACTGGTGCCGGCTGCGATCTCGCCTCCGTCATTCAAGCCGTCGCCATCAGTATCAGCAACAAGAGGATCGGTGCCATGAAGGTAATATTCATCAGCACTGGTGAGTCCGTCATCATCATCATCTCCGGCAGTCAGATCATCCAAATTACCGGCCAACGCCATTTCAACAAGGTCAGCAAGACCATCACCATCGCTATCCGGAAGGGAAGGCGCGGTTGGGCTTTCGAGACGAATGTAGAGCTCCGAATAAGGAATGGCATGATTCTCGTAATCAAACTCCCAAAGGAAGGTGTCGGGATCGTTGTTGGCCACTCCTGAGATGGGTTGACCATAGCTAAAGCCTTTTTGACCACCGTGATTTCCCCACCCCCAGGTGAAGATGCGCGTATAGTCATTGCCGCTTTGAGGATTGGTGTCCCTCGTGTTAGTTGCCACCGGACCCAGCGGAGATCCTGGTCCTGAAATGACCTCATGCTCGATCGCATAGTTGGTATCCAGGTCGAAGTTCGACCGCCAGTTAGTCTGGGAAACCGGACGCCAACGGGCCTCCTGATAAGGATTCGTTCCTGCGACATCAGTGGCGCGGCGAATCCGAATCTCCGCACCGGTCATATCGGCCCCGGAATTAGTCAGGAGGCTTTGAATCGTGGCCTCACTATACATTGCGGGGGCAAAGGCTCCGGTAGTGCCGAGAACTGCCGCGTTCCCCACCTCAGCAAGAGAACCCTGGCCATCGGCATCGAATTCCCATCCGTTGCGTCCGCGGCCAATCAAGAGCCAACTCACACCACGATAACGATGGACATAACCCTCGAACACCACTCCTCCTGCGAGGAACTTGTAGTTTCCGGTCGGCAGGACGCTAATCGCGTCGAGATCTTCAATGGCATCGGGTCGACTCCCGGCATCGTTGGGATCGGAGCCCTCGGCCACCTCGACCCCGTCATTAACCCCGTCCGAGTCGGAGTCAACCAGCAACGGATTCGTGCTATAAACATTCACTTCATCGCCATCACTCAGACCATCGCTGTCGGAATCGGCAAGAGCAGGACTGGTTCCTGAGGCAATCTCGTCGCCATCGTTCAGGCCATCGCCATCGGTGTCCGCGTTATCGGGATCAGTTCCATTATCGAATTCCTCAGCGTTGGGTGAACCGTCTCCATCGAGGTCGAGGGCATCTGCAACATTGGGATCACGTCCGTTCCGCTCCTCATACCAATTTGGCAATCCGTCGGCATCATCATCGGTCCGGTCAAGGTGCAGGATCATAGCCTGCAAGATCGGATTTCCGTCTCCACCCGGCCAGGCGCGTCCGCCGATCTGCCTTTGCATGAGAACATTGAGTTCTCCATCTTCGGAAACGGTGAAGTCACCTCGGTAGACGAAGCTATTGTCAGCTGCCCAGACTTGCGCAGGCGCGGCAGTCGAACCTTCGGAACTGTAGTCATCGACCACCAATTGATCTTCGACTGCAATATCCCAACGACGGTTGGCATCGCGTCCCTCGTTGGTCAGGAGTTGGACTTCGTAAAGTCCGCCCGGATAGAGACCGGAAACATCGACCGTTACCGGATTGGGAGCATTCATCCAACGGATGTCGCGCATCATTTCGGCGAGGTTTGCGGCCGAAGTGGCATCTCCATTCGTATAGATGGGTGCCGGGGCCCAATCATTGATCTGATTGGCGGCAGTCGTGACTGCAGTGACAATCCCTTCGCTGGCACTGCCTCCTCCGGTAGTCTGTCCGTCGGTCCTGAAGGTCACACCATTCACTTCCCGGTCCATGTCACCGAAGAGATCAATCGCAATCACGGCGGAGGCGGGATCAAGGTGGAGGTCGTCCGGTCCCTTGATTTCAAAGACCTCGCCGGTAAAGACGATGGTCCCAGCCGGGAAGAAGTCAGCAGCATTAAGTGGGTCGGAACCAAGAGTGAGTTCTTCCGAGTCACTACTCCCGTCACCATCGGTGTCCGAGAGAGTTGGATTCGTTCCGTGAGTCACCACTTCCTCATTGTCGAGAAGTCCGTCGCCATCTGAGTCAGAACTGGCGGGATTGGTGCTCTGAAGAAGCACCTGCCCCCTGATTTCACCCGAACCAAAGTTTGAGGTGTGGATATTCAAATACCAATTCCCGGCGAGAAGGTTCGCCTCTTCGGGATCACCCACGGTGACACCGGTGGCACTTTGAGGGCTCGCCCACGGGCCGGCAATCCCCAGCTCGACGCCCCCGGAAGTTCCCGGAGCACCGTTATGGAAGTGCATGCTGGTGACGTCCGAAGTGAGACCATTCCAGGTGAGAGTGTAATCAAGAAGATTGGAGCGACTATCGTAGGTGCCGCTGATTGAGCCCAGTCCATCGCCGGCCCCGGCAGTTCCCGCATCAAAGGCCCCAAATCCTCCGTTGGATTCAGCCTGAAGAGGATCAACAGGACCAGAAAGATAGGAAACACCAACCTCGTCACCGTCACTTAGTCCATCGGCATCGGTATCTTCGACCAACGGATTGGAACCGTAGAGATTGATCTCATCCGGGCTGCTCAAACCATCACCATCATCGTCACCAGAGGAAAGCTCATCGAGATTTCCCACCAAGCTGTTCTCGATAATATCAAAGATCCCGTCGGAGTCCGTATCTGGAAGAGATACCGGCGAGGTATTCTCCAGACGGATATAAACTTCGGTGTACGGAATGGCGTGATTCTCATTGGCATTCTCCCACCAAAACGAGGTGGTATCGTTCGCACCATCAGTCACCACATTACCGTAGTTGAAGCCTTGCCGGTTGGCGTGACCTCCCCAGGCCCAGGTAAACATCCGGCCGAAATTATTCGGACCGGCATCACGGGTGTTCGTAATGAGCGGTGCGAGAGGACTGCCAATTCCAGACAAAATTTCGTATTCCACCTCGTATCCCGATCCTGCGACATCAAATTCGCCAATCCAAGTCGTTTGCGTGGTTGGTCGCCATCGCGCCTCTTGATAAGGATCGGTTCCAGCTGAATCACCGGCACGCCGGATTCTAATTTCCACTCCGGTCAAATCGCTCCCGGCGTTGGAAATCAGTTCATTGACAATGGCGTCACTATAAAGAGCCGGCACAAAGGCATCGGGAGTTCCCAGGACCGACGAGACACCAACGTCTGCCGGCTGCCCCTGGCCATCGGCGTCAAACTCCCAGCCATCACGACCACGCCCGACCAAGAGCCAGCTGTGGATTCCATCATTGTGCACATAGGCATTGAATGTTTCCCCCGCCGCAGAAAAGGGATAGGCACCGGTTGGAAGAACACTCACAGAATTGAGGTCTGTTAGAGTCTGGGCAGAAACCGCCGGGGTCGCGACCGTCCATACTTGAGCCGCCGTCAAAAACAGCAACTTCTGGGAGCTTAATAGTTTGTTTGATTTCATAATTGGAGATTCAACCGGCACTATGTCACTTCACAATTCAGAGGAAAGGAAAAAGCACTCTATTCGCTCTCATGAAATGACTAGCCAAACCAAAATACCTGTCTGTATTTCGACAGATGTCATTTCGCGCAGGTCCGGAAGCCGGTAAAGACATCGGTTCGCCCCGGGAGATAGGCTTGCCGGTAGCTGTTGCGGATTAGTCCCGAGGAAGTCGCGCAGGATCCCCCCTTGGTGACACGATGATCGCCAAACTGGAGAACCGACATATAGTGATACATGTCGATCTCAAATCCCGCATAAGGCAGGAACTGGTTTGAAGTCCACTCCCATGCGGTCCCCACCATCTGGAGACAACCTGATTCACTGGCCCCCTCCTCGAAAGCACTTGCCGGAGCAGTGCCAAAATAAGTTCCATCCATATCCACTTTTGAAGAAGCGATCGCAGTTCGCCCCCACGGGAAATCAAGTGCTCCCGTTCCACGTGCCGCCGCTTCCCATTCCTGCTCGGTTGGCAGCCGCCGCCCTGACCAGCGGCAAAAGGCCTCCGCCTCGAAGACACTCACGTGTAACACCGGAGCATCGGGCGGAAGCACCTCCCAGCGATCAAACTTTCGATGTCGAAACGAGCCGTCGTCCTCTCTCCGCCAATACTCCGGCATTCCCCGTACTTCCTCCGGGCGATCCGCCAACCAACATCGGCCTCCAAAATCCCAAAGCTTCTCGTTCTGATATCCCCCACCCTCCACAAACTGCAGAAACTCACCATTTGTCACCAGGGTTTTTGAAATCTCGAACGGGTCTACTTCAACCCGATGCCCCGGCCGTTCATTGTCAAAGCTAAACTCACCCGATGAAAGAGGGGGCTTTCCGATAAAAAACTCACCACCGTCAATCTTCGCATCCCCCGAAACACAGGAAGCCTGCGGCACCGCAAGCTCTCCCTGATGAAGATCTGGTTTCGGATAGCCCAGAGTTTGGCGGGCCCAAATGAGTGACTCAAGATGCATCTGGTGGTGATGAATCACATAGCGAAAAAGATAGCGCTCCTTCCCGCTGATCTCACCCCTTGTCAAACGTTGACGAGCCTCGGCAATCACCCCGCCGTAGTATTCAAGCATCCGGCTCTTCTCCGGCACCACACCCGGCGTCCAGCGATGTTTGTGCGAGATTTCAAAAGAGTCCCAAATGTCATCATACCCCGGCATACGGGCATGATTTCCAGCTAATTCGCGGAGCAGGAAATACTCATAAAAGAATGCCACATGTCCCAGCTCCCAAACCGGCGGATTGATTCCACGAGAATAGGGCACGGCGAGTTGTGAGTCATCCAGATCATCGAGCAAAGCCCGGGCCCGCCGATCCACCTCGTCCAGCTCTCTGACAATCTCTTCCTGACAATTCATAGATTCCCCATCGGTTTCATACCCTCTTAGTTCATCCAAGTTGGCTTCAATCTTCAAGGGATAAACTTCTCTCCGATTTCCACCACCCCTCGTCGACTAAGAAAAAACTGGAAATATTGCCGGACGAGAGAACTCTAACATCCGGCAGCGGGCATTCACCACTCCGATCATCGATGAAACTGGAACCAGCAAACACAGGCGAATTTCTCCAGGGCACCTTCCTCAGTCACCCGGGGTGCTTACATGACGAGGAACAGTTCGCTTTGGTCGGACCGGAATATTTGCTGGAAGCCCAAAGTTCCGCGGCAGATTCCGGTGATCTCATCGTGCTGGAAGCGCACTTCTCCTCGGTCGACCACCCCCTCGATCCTGAGATGCCCGTCTTTCGACATATCCCCGGAGCGGTTCAGATTCACCCCTCGTATCTGGAGGCCGGACTGAATCGCGAAAAGTATTATCCCCATTACGACCACCCCGAAGAGTCGAACATCATGAAGGGACGCGCCCTTACGGATGCGCTCGAACATCTTGGCATCCACCCGGAGTCGACTGTCGTCGTCTACGGCAGTGACCCTGATGGCGTCATGGCGGCCGCCCGCCTGATCTGGGGGCTCATGTATGCCGGAGTCAAACGAGTCCGCCTTCTTGACGGAGGAATCGAAGCCTGGATCGGGCATGGCCAGACGGCTGAGATGAGCATTACAAGTGTTTGGGATGTGATCACGCCACCACGCCGATCCTCATCATGGTCTCTTCAGGAGGGGTTTCTAGCCAGCTCGGAAGCAATCAGACAACACGTGGCAAATGCTTCGGATTCACCGGTCGGCAAATTGATCGACGTTCGGACCGATGGCGAGTGGAACGGCTCGACCCCTCAAAAATACACCTTCTTTTCACGAGCCGGACACATTCCCGGTGCCATTCATCAAGGGGATTGGGACAACCTCCTCGATGGGACTTCAAAGCGCCTTGCCCGGCACCTTGCCGTCGTTGCCCGACGCTGGCGCGACCAGGGCATCATCGACCCCGAGGTCGAGGATGGCAAGACGCCCCTGACCTTTTACTGCGGCACCGGCTGGCGCTCGAGCATCGCGTTTCTTGTCGCCCACCTCCTCGGCCTACGCTCCCAAAATTACGAGGAAGGGTTCTTTGGCTGGTCGCATTACCCGGAACATCCTGTTGAGCGCCCCAGCACCCTCGACTAGGCACACTCCGTTACCCGGGAGCAATTTGGAAGAGCCACCCCGGTCCGCTCGTATCTGGAAATCCAGATGAACCTTGCGCAAAAGATCCTTATCGGCAGCTTGTTGATTGCTCCCCTCAGTGGACAAACGCCTGATCCCGGGTCATTGATATTTTCAAAATGGACCCGCGACTTCCAGGTTCCCGACCCCGTGGCCATTTCCTTTGATGAGAAGGGCCGCGCCTACGTCACCCAGACCCAGCGCCGCAAGGCCAACGATCTCGACATTCGAAACAACCGCGATTGGATTCCCAACGATCTTTCTTTCACCTCACCCGACGACAAACGCGCCTTCTATCAGAAGGTCTTCACGGCCGAAAATAGCAGCAAGAACAAACGCCGGGTGAAGGACTACAACAAGGATGGTCGCCATGATATCCTTGACCTCCAGGCTCTTACGGAACGTATCCATCTCATCGAAGACACCGATGGTGATGGCTTGGCCGACAAGACATCGATCTATGCGGAAAACTTTCACGATCAAATCGCAGGGATTGCGGCCGGAGTCCTCCATCACGATGGCGACGTTTACACCACCATCGTTCCTGATGTCTGGAAACTCCGTGACACCGATGACGATGGTAAGGCCGACACCCGTGAATCAATCGCCTACGGATTTGGAGCACACCTCGCCTACGCCGGCCACGACATGCATGGCCTCACGGTTGGCCCCGATGGCCGCATCTACTGGACCATTGGTGACAAAGGAGTAAGTGTAAAATCAAAGGAAGGCCACCATTTCAAATACCCCAATCAAGGCGCGGTCCTGCGTTGTGACCCGGACGGCAGCAACTTCGAGGTCTACGCCCGTGGACTCCGCAACGTTCAGGAGATCGCCTTCGACCAATACGGCAACCTCTTCGGTGTCGATAACGACTCGGACCGCCCCGGCGAGAAAGAGCGGTTCATCTATATCGTGCAACATATGGACGCTGGTTGGCGCTCCAACTGGCAGTACCGCAAGGGAGAATTCAACCCGTGGATGGACGAAAACCTCAGCGTTCCCTATCAGGAAAGCCAACCCGCTTACGTCCTCCCTCCCATCAGCCTCTACAACAACGGCCCGGCCGGCATGGCTTTCAATCCAGGCACCGCACTCGGCGAAGAATGGAAGGATTACTTTTTCCACACCAGCGCACCCAACGGCCAGCAATGGGCCTTTCAAGTCGAGGAGAACGGAGCCTCCTACAAGATGGTCAACGAGATGCAAATCGGCAACGGCGTTCCGATTGTCGGCATCAACTTCGGACCCGATGGCGCCCTCTATGGCGTCGACTGGGGCGGCGGCTACCCGCTCAATCAGAAAGGAGCGGTTTGGAAATGGGATGTGAAAGACAGACATCCGCTTCGCGAGCAAACCGCCCGACTCTTAAAAGCAGATTTTTCAAAAACCTCCATTCAAAAACTCATCGCCACCTTGAATCACCCCGACCAACGGGTTCGCCTCAAAGCACAATTCGAATTGGTGAAACGAGGTGCCCGGGCAGAATTAACATCGGCCGCGAAACAAGGCACGCAGATCTCAAGGATTCATGCCATCTGGGGATTGGCCCAACTCGCGCGAAAAACAAAAAACATCTATCCTGACCTCCTTCAACTCACTTCCGACAAAGATCCCGAGATTCGTTCCCAAGCCGCAAAGATTTGGGGTGATTTCTTCTCCGCAAAGCTCGCTCTCCATCAAGCACCAACGCCAGAGAACCAAATCTTTCAGGACGAAGAATTGCTTCATCTCCTTGAGGATGGGTCGGAGCGCGTCAAATTTCACGCCGCTATAGCTGTCGGGCATCTGGCAGGACCTGGTAGTGCCCAACTACTTCTAAAAATGGCCCGCTCCATCAAAACCGAAAGCGACACCTACCTCCGTCACGCTGCCATCGTCGGGCTCACCGGATGTGCTTCGACTGATTTCCTCGCGGCCCTCGCCAAGGATGAATCCGAGCTCATCCAGAAGATCGCGGTCGTGGCTCTCAGACGCCGGGCCGAACCAGTTGTTGCTCATTTTTTAAATTCCAGGTTCGAGCAGGTCACCGCCGAAGCCGCCCGCGCCATTCACGATGATTGGACCATCCCCAAAGCAATGCCCGCCTTGGCGGGCTGCCTCGAAACGACTCAGTGGATTAAGAACGAATCCATTACCCGACGCGCCATCAACGCCAATTTCCATCTCGGAGGCTTGGACGCGGCAAAGCGCGTGGCCGCATTCGCCCTCCGCCCCGGCGTGCCTGAAACCCTCCAACTCGACGCTCTCGATGCCCTCTCTCAATGGACCAACCCAAGAGAACTTGATCGCGTTGTCGGCCGCTACCGCCCCCTCGAAAAACGGGATCCCGCGATTATTGAAGAGGCTCTCAAAGAACAACTCGCCGCTTTGCTTTCCAGCCCCAGTCAAAAGATCCAAAGTCAAACCATGAGTCTGGCCCGGTCGCTCAAAATAGAAATCCCGGCCCCCGCTCTCGTTGCCCTTGCCGGCAACAAAGCCTCCTCCTCCGAACTCAGAATCGAAGCCCTTCGTTCTCTTGCCGCCCAGAAGCACCCCGGAATCGAAGCCGTTCTGGCTAGATCCCTCGAAGCGAAAGACGCTGAATTGCGGATCGCCTCTCTCAAGCTTCTCGCCGGGATCAATCCCGAGATCGCACTCGATTCAGCGAAAAAAACACTCACTCAAAATACCGGTTCAATTCGCGGGAAACAGACCACCATCCGTCTCCTCGCAAAGCAACTGGCCTCAAAAAAAGGCGACGACATTCTCAAAAAACTGGTCGACCAGTTCGAAGAATTACCCGTCGCTCTGCAACTCGATCTCACCGAAGCAGCGGCTTCCCGCAATCTCAAAGCTCCCGCCCCTGATTTTGCCCACACCCTCCAAGGAGGCGACGCCGTGAAAGGCAAAGACCTTTTCATGAACCACCTCGCCGCCCAATGCATCCGCTGTCACAAGGTCGCAAAAGGAAAAGGCAGCGACATCGGTCCAAACCTCCAATCAGTGGGGTTAAAGGAACGCACGCACCTCCTCGAATCCATCATCGAGCCACAAAAGATCATCACCGAAGGCTATGGCACCATTTCACTCACTCTCAAAGATGGCAAATCGGTGGCCGGACTTTTTCTCCGGGAAAAAAGCGGCGTGATTGAAATCCGTGATCCCGAAGGAAAGACAAGCAAAGTCAAATCAAGCGACGTCAGGGAGCGCAGCCCCGTGATCTCGACCATGCCTCCCATGGGACAGATCCTGAAGAAACGCGAAATTCGCGATCTCATCGAGTATCTCTCCACACTCAAGGTGAACTAAAAACCAAGCCTTCAATCGAGGATTGCTGATTGAAGACGGTGGGGGTTTGGCCTCTGGGATGAAGCTCAGCCCCCTGTGACCTCGGTGCTTTATCAGCGCCGCGAGTGCCCACATTAGCGAGCACATTCAATCCCCGACCGACCTCGAAAGGGTCTCCAAAATCACCCTCCCAATTTCACCGGAGGGCGCAACCCTCCAGATTGATGAACCATGAAATCATGGCGTAAATGAAGGAAGCCTCTGGTGGAAGTTTTCCGCGTCGCCGTTCCCCTCACTCAAATTCAAGATCATTCAAGGCCATTTACCAGGTTCGAGGTTCGACCGACCAAAAGCGAAAACTGAAGAAGTCGACACCTGCCAACTTTCGGAGCCGAACTTTTTGCTTCCGTTTCGCTGCCGTTCGAGTTTCGTCGTGGCTGTGGATATATTTTTACTCGTTACCTACCTGCTGATTGCGCTGGTTTTTTCGTTCCTTTGCTCGGTCTTTGAGGCCGTCCTCCTAAGTGTCCGGCGACCCTACATTGAAACTCAAAAAGAAGATAAGCCGCACAATGCAGCCGTTTGGGATGCTCTCGCAAACGACATCAACCGCCCATTATCGGCCATCCTCATCTTGAACACGGTCGCCCACACCGTGGGCGCTGCCGGCGTAGGAGCCCAGGCCATGAAAATCTTTGGTGATGCCCCGTTGACGACCGGTATCATTTCAGCAGTCCTGACTCTTCTCATCCTAATTCTTTCCGAGATCATTCCGAAAACCCTTGGTGCCGTGTATTGGAAGCAACTGGCCCCGTCAACCGGGGTCATGCTCACCACCCTCACCAGGATCATGTCACCACTCATCTGGATCACTGAGAAAATCACCAGTGGGATTTCCGGGGGCAAGAAAAAGGGAGCCTTTAGCCGTGCCGAGTTTATTGCGATGGCCGATGTCGGAGAAAAGGAAGGCGCCATCGAAGAAAGTGAAGGGCGGATCATGAAAAACCTCTTTGGCTTGCGGGAAATGCTGGCAAGACACGCAGCCACCCCCCGGACCGTGGTCTTTGCTTTGCCGGAGACGTGTACCATTGACGAGTTTATGACTACCCATTCCGACACACCGTTTTCACGAATCCCGATCTATGAGACAAGCATGGATCACGTGAGTGGGTTCGTGCTCAAGGTTGATCTCTTCCAGGCAAAGGCCGAAGGCCGGTCGGAACGCACCTTGGCTGAATTTAAGCGACCCCTCCACACTATTCCCAACACCCAAAATCTCTCCGATCTTTTCAACAGCATGATCGCCGACCAGATCCACATCGCCGCAACTCTCGATGAATTCGGCTCCTTTGCCGGACTCATTACCCTCGAAGACGTCATCGAAACCCTTCTCGGAATCGAAATCATTGATGAGGTCGATGATACCGAAGACATGCAGCAGAAGGCTCGCGATCTCTGGAAAAAACGTGCCAAAAAAATGGGCATCGAACTGGCTGAATTCGACACCACAGAAGACGACTCAAACGTATGAAACACTCAAAGCTCCAACTCCTGGTGAGCGCCGCCATGCTCATCTCCACCAGCCTGGTCAATGGTAAGCCCAACATTCTTTTCATCGCCGTTGACGATCTGAGGCCCGAACTCCGGTGCTACGGCAACAAGGACATCCACTCGCCAAATATCGATGCCCTGGCGGCACGTGGCACCCTCTTCGAACGTAGCTACTGTCAGGTTGCGGTTTGTGGTGCCTCGCGCGCCAGCCTCATGACCGGCCTGCGCCCGCAAACAACCCGCTGCTGGAACTACAAAACGCCGATGCGTGAGATGAATCCCGACGCCCTTTCGATGCCACAATACTTCAAAACTCACGGCTACGAGACGATTTCCATTGGCAAGATCTACCACGCCACCAACGACGATTTCCCGCAAGGTTGGTCCGAGAAGCCCTTGCGAGGATTGGGCAAACAGTACGCTTCGCCCGCAGGTATCGCTGCTCATAAAAAGGCGACCCGGATCCAGAGGGAAACCGGCGTTCGCTCCAATGGCCCTGCCAGTGAAAATGGCGGAAATGTCGATGATGACGTTTACAACGACGGCGGGGTCGCCAAGGCCGCGACAGGGCGCATCCGGCAATTTGCCATCTCCGGCAAGCCATTCTTTCTAGCGGTTGGTTTTTCAAAACCGCATCTTCCTTTCAATGCGCCCGGAAAATACTGGGACCTCTACAAACGCGAGGACATTAAAATCCCTTCCCGCGACAAAATGATCAATGGGCTTGGATATGATGGCTCCACCTGGGGAGAACTTAAAAACTACTCAGACATTTCAAAGAAGGCCAAAGTTCTCGATGATGCCCAAACCCGTGAACTCATCCATGGATACCGCGCGGCAGTGAGCTACATGGATGCGCAGGTCGGTCGGCTCATGAAGACGCTCGACGAAACCGGACTGACCAAAAATACCATCATCGTCCTCTGGGGTGATCATGGATACTACCTCGGCGACTACGGCGAATGGTGCAAGCACACGACATACGAGATCGCGACCAGGGTCCCGCTCATTGTTGTCGCACCCGGCCAAAAGAAGGGACAACAAACCAAAGCGCTCGCCGAATTGGTCGACCTCTTCCCAACTCTTTGCGAGCTCACTGAATTGCCTGTCCCCGAAAATCTTCACGGAGCATCTCTCAAACCACTTTTGACAAACCCGAACGCTCCCTGGAAAAGAGGGGCCTTCAGCCAATACTTCAAAGGAAAACCGGGCACAGGCAAAGTCCTCGGAACAAGCCTGCGAACGGACCGCTATCGCTACACCGAGTGGCGAAAAAATGATCACACCGGCAAACTCGAGGACATCACTCTCATCGACTTCCAGGGAGACCCGAAAAAGAACGTCGCAGCCGATCCCGCCCACAAAGAGCTCATCAAGGAATTGGCAAGGCTCACCAAGAATTCCGGAGCCGGTTTGAAGCCCCAACCCTAACGATTATCGTTCTCGATCAGCTCGAAGAACCCGGCAATCCGGCGGAGTGTTTCCAGGTAGCTGTATTCCAGAAATTGACGGAGTGGAGCAGTATCCTGCGTTGAACTTTCCGACATGGCATCGAGGTAAAAGCTCCGGTAATCCTGCATGATGACGTCGTAATAGAAGCCGTGCACCAGCATTGCGTAATCACCCGCAGCGCGGGCAACGCGCCCATTCCCATCCTCGAAGGGATGCACCTGGGCCACGAGGTAATGCACCTCGGCCGACAGCTGCAAGATCTCAAAAAAATTTTCAGGGGTGACCTCTTTTATCGCGAACAAGCGGTCATTGATCGAAGCAAACGATTGATAGAGTTGCTCCTGCACCTTTGAGTAATGGGGGGGGCGGTGCGCCATATCAGCAATACGGACTTCTCCCTGCCGAAAACGGCCTGCCGTGTCCGGCCAACTCTTTTCAAACATGCCATGATGCATCTCAAGAAGCATGGACAGCGAAAACGGAGTGGATTGCCCCGCCTGTTCCTCGAGTGATCTCAGAATTTTTTCCTGCCCGCGCAACTCATGGGAAGCGTTGTTATAATGATTGGAGATGAGAGACTTGTCTTCCACCCCGGCACCATGAAGAAGCACCTGAAGGAAAATCCGGTCCACTTTTTTATCTTCGATCGCATTTGAGTGAACGGCTTTGAGACATCGAAGGGCGGTCAACGCCTCGGCCCGCGCGTGTGGATGCAGCTCCCCTTTTTTCCGAAGCTTGAAGAACAGTTCCACCAACTCTTCCCGCTCCCTGCTGGTAATAACAACGTAACTCATTCAGATTTAATGAGAGGTTGAATCGGTTCGACCCGACTTCTTCGACTCCTCAAGAAGAGTCTTCAACTTGGTGACAATCTCTGGATGCTTTGAGTAAAGGTTTACCGTTTCACCCGGATCCGTCTTTAAATTGTAGAGCTGACCAGGAGCGTCCGGATCAGTATCGGGAATAGCATACTGCCCCATCGACCATTCGTTTTTCTTCTCGTAGTTGTTTCCACCTGATCCCTTGTGGTCGATATACTTCCAATCACCCTGACGGATCGAGAGCTTCATCGCAAAGGTCTGTTGCAAGAGATAAGGCCGAATTGGTTTTTCATTTTTTTCACCTTTGAGGACCGGGCTGAGATCGAAACTATCTTCGCCCGCGGAATCAGGAACCCGAGCGCCGATGGTCTTTGCGCACGTCGCAAAAACATCGGTGAGACTTACGATTTCGTCGCTCGTAGACCCCGGCTTCACCACTCCGGGCCACCTCACGATGAAGGGGGTGCGATGCCCGCCTTCCCACTGGTCACGCTTCACACCGCGCCAGGGTCTTGCCCCATCGTGCCCGTGATCACGCCGCATCGCGATCACCGAGGGAACCTCCGGCCCATTGTCAGAGCCAAACATCACGATGGTGTTTTCTGCGACCCCAAGATCATCGAGGGTCTTCATCAGGTCTCCGACGATCCAGTCCATCTGATAAATAAAGTCTCCGTGCGGTCCCGAGCCAGATTTCCCTTGAAATTGCTTCGCGGGAAATGAAGGAAGGTGAACGGCCTGCATCGAGTGCATCAGGAAAAATGGCCTGTCGGGCGACTCTTTCACCCGGGCTTTCAGGAAGGCTTTGCTCTTATCGAGAAAAACGAGATCCACTTCCTCCAAATTGAAATTGGGAGCAATCATACCCGGGCGGCAGTCGTTTGCGTATGGATGTTTTGGCAGTGCGCTTTTATCGATCTGCTTGGTGGGAGGCACCGGGACGCGATTACCATCGATGTAGGCATAAAGCCAATCGGTGGTGGGGCAGCAGGCAGTCCCGTAAAATTCATCAAACCCGAATTCCACAGGAGACCCGCCCACCGGCTTTGAGTAATCGATCTGCTGCACTCCCTTCAAGCCCATATCGCTGATACGCTCCCCCTTCTTGTCAAAGAAGCTCATCCCAACATGCCACTTTCCAAACAGGGCGGTGGAGTAGCCCTTCGTCTTCAACATCGCAGGAAGAGTGAGACGATCTTTTTCGATCAAGCAGGGACCCCCGACACCCGAAAAAACACGCGAGCGACCGGTCCGAAAACACATCCGCCCGGTCAGTAAACTATAGCGCGTCGGTGTGCAGACCGTTGCCGGGCTGTGGGCATCAGTGAAGCGCATACCCTCGCTTGCGAGCTTATCCAGATTCGGAGTCGGAATCTTCGAGGTCGGATTGTAACAAGCGAGGTCGCCATAACCCAGATCGTCCGCGAGGATGAAAACGATGTTCGGAGTCGCCGCGACGGCAACCTGAAACAATCCCACAAGGGCAGCAAGCAATCTCATGAGGAGGTCCTACCACAATTGTCGAAACATCCCAAACTGAGAACCAATTGGACTGAAGGATCCCGGCAGACACTCATCAGTTTGACGTGGATGGAGCGCTAGACTTTCGGTGCAACTGCCGGTGACCCGGGTGTCACCCGGGCGGTTTTGGAGGCCCGCTCAAGGAGCCAGGCCGCCACCCCGACACCTGTTGCCACGAGGGTGACAAAGTAGAAGTAGTAGACCGTCGAGGCTCCCTCAATAAATCCATAAGAGTGAAGACCAACTTCGAGCATATTGACTCCCCACCAGGAGAAGACGACCACTGAACCGCCGAGAATGCTCATGATGTGAAGCCCCCAACCGGTCATCCAGCCTGCCAATCGCGAATGGAGAATAATCAGGCACCAGAGAACAATCAGCAATGCTCCGTTCTCCTTGGGATCCCAGCCCCAGAAGCGGCCCCAGGAATCGTTCGCCCAAATTCCTCCCAGAATCGTTCCGACAAGCGAGAACAAGAGAGTGAAGCAGGTAATCCCATAGACGGTTCGGGTCATGAAGCGATGGAAGGACTTCTGATCCTTGATCACGCCGGCGAGGGCCAGGTGGACGTAAACCAAAGAGAGGAAGCAAGCGACAAGCCCTCCGCAATAACCGATGGTGATCGAGACCACGTGGGTTGCCAGCCAGTAGTTTGAATCAAGAACCGCACGCAGCGGATCCATATTATCCTTGGCGTCTCCCAACTCGAAGCTGAAGGCGAAGAACAAGCCAACCACTCCAAGCCCCGCACCCAGCGAGAGGAGCACCTTGCGCCGGGTCATCGCCTCGGCAGCAGCCAAAATTACGACCGCTCCGGCCGTGATAAAGGGAATGGTATCATAAAGATTCGAGACCGGCGGACGACCCGTGATCATATATCGATGAAACAGCCCACCTAGAACGTAACCGGTCGCGACCCCATAAATGATCGCCGTGAGCCAACTCACAACCTTGCCTGCCGTCCCATCCCTGATGATCCAGCCTACCGCCGACACGAGAAAGGCAATGATGAAGTAAACCAGCCCCTTCATGAAATAGTTCCGGTTGTAATAGCTCACCTCGGAAGTCACCGAGTCTCCTTCCGCACGCATGTTCGCACGCTCGGTCAAACTGTTTTGCCAGTCGGTTAAGGCAGTCAAAAATTCATCACCATTTGGACGCTTAATCGCCGCCGCAGCGACTGCTTCCAGCTTCTTGAAATCCTTAAGAATCTCCACCGAGTCAGTGAGCTCTTTTTTGAGAAACTTCGTCACTTTCGCCTCAATCGTTTGCCATTCCTCTTCCTCACCTTCCTGTGGGGGGATCCAGGCCGGCCCCCACCGGGCAAAGCTGAGCTGGCGATTCAATTCATATTCAAATTCCCGGGCCTGCTGGGACTCGAGGCGTTGCGTAGATTGAACGGTCTCGGGAAGAATCGGGAGCCAAAAACCAAATTGACCGGGGTCCATCTTTGATCTCAGCATTTGATAGACCTCTTGGTCAACGTAGGCCAACTGGGCGGGATCCAAATCAGGCAACCCACCCCGGACGATATCCATCGAGTCTCGAATACCTGTATAATTCAAGGCAAGCTGCGCGAATCTCACCACCTCTTTCTCCTCGCTGTTGAGCGATTCCTCGCCTTCTTCCGACTGCTTCTCAAGCAATTCGCGACCACGATTGACGAGCTGGATAAATCCGTTCTCCTCCGGGTCGCCGCCCTCTTCGAGATCTTTAAAACTGAGACGGGCTCTTCGATCTTTAACGTCAATTCCGAAGGGCTTCAGGATCTCAGTGTCATCAAGAAGGAAGACCGGGAGTTTGTCGGCAAGATCGGGCCGGAACATGCAATCGAGAATCCAGGCCACCGGACCGATTTTATGAACCTTGCCACCTGCCTTTACCTTCATCTTCAAGGAACCGTGGAAGGACATCATCTTGAACCGGGCATAAGTCCGCAACGGTTTGATTCGACCACCTTCCTGGACTGGGATCGCCTCTGCAACCTCGATGACCTCATCACTCCAAGGCTCGTAGCCGCTCACCTCGCGAACGTCGCCGGGAGGAATAGCTCCCCGAATGGCATACCCGATAAGCGCAAACTCTGCGATCAGGAAGACGCTCACCAAAATCCAGCGGATTGGATTGAGCCCTTGATTTGTCTGAGTTGAAATGGGTGAAGGATTTTGGCTCACGATGTCGGGATTTTAGGAGGTAAAGCAGCGGCGGAATTTGGCTTGCGCCCGGACCTGCTACTGCCGTCAATGAAGCGGAACAACATTGTCAGGAAGTGGAAAAGAAGCCCGGCTGCCGAAGCCCACAAGGCATACTCCGGCCACTTGTCAGAGGGATTGTTCACGACGGCAAAGGTTGATGATGGGGTCTCGCCCTCGGCGGCACGGGTAAAGCCGGCCTGATATAAAGTGTAACCACCATGACGGGCAGGCTCGTTCATCACGATTTTGTAGTCGGCCCGGTCATCGCCATCGACCTTGGTGATGTCACTCTGGAACCAACGTGGAATCTCGGTGCCAGGGTGATTTTCCCCAAAGGTTTTATGCAACTCAACCTCGAAGGGCATGGGCCAGATCTCCATAAGATAAGTGACACCATAACGCTTTCCCTCGTAGTTAAAAGTCACCGGATAGGGATTACCGGCCCAGAGAACCAATCTCTGAATGAGCTCGTCGTCCTCGTCCCTGATACTCACATAACAACCGGGAATGTTGCGCTCCTCGGTTTTCACGTCTTTCTCAACCTCAACGAGGAAAAATCCATCAACGACCTCCTCCCCTTTGGGCGGGCGGCTGGTTGGAGAATCGAGCGCCAGCTCCGAATAAGGAAGGTATTTGTCGACCTCTAATTTGAAATCAAACTTCTCGAAAGTCGCCTCAAGTTTATCTTTCCTGCCGAGATCCTTGATATACTTCGAGCGGACGATGGCTGGCTCCTCGCGGTCACCCTCTTCGTCGTAGGCAAAGACCTCGATATCATGTTTGAAAAGCTTCTGGGCATAATCGGATTTTTCCCCCTGTAAAACGCGCATGTTCCCTTCCTCTTTGTAGAGACTGGAAACCGCACCCGCCACCAGCATGAAAAGAATGGCGAAGTGACTTACCAAAACACCCGCTTTCCTCCACCCCTTGCGGGCTCGCACGATGCCCCCGAGGAACATGTTAATCGATAGCACCACGATCACCCAGTATGCCCCCGGAAGCGGAAAGAAAATCAGCTTCTGATCCGCGTTCATGGGCTGAACCCATACGGAGTTGTAATCGAAGTATTTGTGAATGGTTGTCCAGAGACCAAACCACCTTTGTTCGATCGTTCCGAAGAAAGTCAGCAGGAAAAGCAGACTCAGGCAGGCCACCGCAATTTCGTAACCGGCCGCGATCCGGAAAATGCGTTGCCCAATGGACATATCTTTAAATTTTTTGGCCATGGTTTACTCGTTTCCCTCCCCGGTTTCAGTTGCCTTGGCCTTCACCGGTGACTCGATCTTGTGATCATAAATCGGCTCAAAGCTCCGCATGTATTCAAAAAAGGCTTCCCTTTGCTTCTCTACTTCCGCTGCTGGACCGATCATCTTCAAAGTGATCAAATTGACGGGACTCTCGCGAATCACCCCAATCATGGCATAATCCTCCTCGACAGGGCGTCCCATCCCGGGGTTGTACGTCCCCTTCCCTTCAACAAGATAGGCGTTACGTCCCAACATAGCCGTTTTGCCTAGAAATTCCAGCGACTGCACCGGAGTAAGCCCGAATTGCCCCAGCCAGCGGTTCGCATTGGCCAAAAGATCGCCCTGGGTCTCTCCTACCACAATCTCTACGGAATCGTTTTCACCAGCCAAGTAGTTAATAAGACGGAACTGGGTTCCCGGGAGCCGGCGCCACCCCATCGGAGGGGCGTCCTTGTAATCACCGGGGTAGACCTTGTCATGCAAGGTCAGACGGCGGGTCTCCGTCACGTGGATGGCAGTCTCGGGCTGACGACAACCTGCTAGGAAAGTCGCGGCAGTCGCGAGGAGAACGATGAATCGCATGGCTGAAGAAGACGTAGTGGCTTGTGGTGAAATTTCAAATTTCAAATTCCTGAATCGTCGCCATGCTGCCGGGGTGGAACCAATCAAGTATCTCAATCGCGAAACCGGCGAAATGGAAACCGAAAAAGTTTACGGCGAGGGATTCCTCCGCTGGGCGTATGGGAATCCCCTCGGGAAGCTTGCCCTGCATAGCTTTGTGAAGCGGCCCTTCTTTTCCAGATGGTATGGAAAGCGCATGGATGCACCCGAAACCACCGGGAAAATAGCACCCTTCCTCGCGACCTATGGCCTCGACCCCGGAGATTTCGAAAAAGCACCGGATAAATTCACCTCCTTCAACGACTTCTTCTACCGAAAGCTGAAACCAGGGGCCCGACCCATTGACGAATCCCCTGTTGTTTTGCCCGCTGATGGCCGCCATTTGGGCTTCGCGAAAGCCAGCGAGATCCGGTCCGTCTTCGTGAAAGGCCAGAAATTCAGCGTGGCCGGACTGCTCGGCTCGGACGAGCTCGCCAGGAAATACCAGGATGGCCCCCTCCTGCTCTCACGCCTCTGCCCCGTCGATTACCATCGTTTCCACTTCCCCTGTGCCGGAACACCCGGGGAAACCCGCCTGATCAACGGCCCCCTCTTTTCGGTCTCTCCGCTGGCCCTGCGCCAAAAACTTTCCTACCTCTGGGAAAACAAGCGGACTGTCACCGAGTTGGTTACCAAGGAATTCGGAACTGTCATCTGCATGGAAATCGGCGCGACCTGCGTAGGCTCCATCCACCAAACCTTCACGCCGGGCCAAGAGGTCGCCAAAGGAGCCGAAAAGGGCTACTTCGCCTTTGGAGGCTCCTCCACGCTGCTCATGTTCGAACCCGGCACCGTGACCCTCGCCGATGACCTTCTGGAGTCGAGCCGCCAAATGATCGAACTTTACGCCAAAGTCGGAACCAACGCCGGGCATTGCTCCAACCTGAAAACTCCACAAACGTAACCATGAAGATATTGGCAGCAACCTTGCTCGCGATGAGCCTGGCATCAGGGGAAACGCCCGACGAAGCCTGCGTAAAGCTGACGAAAGCCTATTTCGAGGGTGAAGGCCACACCCTCGTTTACCAGCTTTCCAAGAAGGGCGTCCCAAAAGGGCCAACCATTAAGATGAACATCGCAAAGGGAAGGAAGCACAGTGCCTTCTCCATGCAGACCCCGGACGGGGCTCCCATGTCCGGCCTCGCACACTATCCAACCGGGAAAGGGGCAAAAGGAAGCACCCTGATAAGTAGGGCCGGCGTTTTAATCGACTTCTCTCTCGGTGAAGACATGCAAGATTTGCTCAATAATCTTCGGGGGAAAGAGGACGCGAAATTCTACTTCAACCCACAATGCTCCCTCACCCCGGAAACAATAAATATGGGTGCCGGTTATACGGTTGGAGACTTGAAACCCTTTCCCTGGAGATCCTTGATTGAAGAAGACATCGAGCGGGTCGAACGGAAGGGAGATTCGGTAACTCTTCACGGCAGGAACGGAGTTCGCATGAAATTTCAATCCGCCACCGGACTTCTTTTGGAACAATCGTTTCCAGGACCCGGCGAAAGACGGATGAAGCTGGTTTCCCGGGAGAAACTGGACACATTCGAGGCCAAAAAACACGGACTGTCCGCTCAGCCCGGAATAAACGACGTTCTCGTAGAAATGGCACAAGCCAGTTTCAACGGAGGCCACAAACTAATGACCATGATCGCCGCCGGGTGGCTCCTGCAGCTCCCCGAAGAACAACAGGCGGAAAAATTGGCGGACTTCCAGACCAAGCTCAACGAGCACTACCGCAAAATTGGTCAGGAGCACCCCTACCTCACTGATCCGATGAAGATGAAAGCCGAATTGAGAACCACGATCTCGACCCCGCTCGATCGGTTCATGAAGGCGGCACGCGACGCAGGAAAAGATCCCCTTCCAATTTTGAAAAGGGAACGCGCCAAGCTGATCGAGACAGCGATCCGGAAAGCGGAACAACTTGCCGCCGTGATGACGAAGAAGCCCGTCTTTGAGCTCGATCCGAAAGCGGTGCATCCCGATGAGCGTCCGGCTCTCGAAAAAGTCATTCTTGCTCAGAAGGTCGCGATCCTCCGCAACCTCGCCCGCACCTTGGCCGAAGAAGAGATCGACAAGCGAATCGGCGAAAACTAGCGCTGCCCCGGGCCGTCTTCTTGACCGGAGGAATTCTTCTGCCTAACTTGATCGAGCGCCCTTCGGTCAATGACGACCAACCGCCCCAACACACTCACGTCGACACGATGAAACGAACTCCATTATTTCTAACAATTTTTGCCGCGCTGGCCCTTCCGGCCAGCGCTGAGGATGATTTTGAAAATGCCACCGCGATCGAGTTCCTCGCCAGCGAGCTCACCGAAACAGTCCTCGGAACGAACGCCGGAGCCAGCGCCGAACCCTTCGAGCCCGCCCACGCCGGAATCACCGCAACCCGAAGCATCTGGTATTCCTTCACCGTCGATGCAGCGCGGCGAGTAGAGCTGATGGCATCTCCCGGCACCGCCCCGGCACTCAACAATCTTGTCGTAGCCGTCTACACGGGCACCCGCCTGCGCGACCTGCAAGAGGTCAGCCGCTACAATCGCCTCTTTAAATCTGCCAGCAGCCGGAGACGCCACCCGGGAGGCGAACCTTTCGCCATCAACGCCCGCCTTGCATTCAATGCCGAGCCCGGCACCACCTACTACATCGCCGTCGATGGAGAAAACAACGCCCAGGGGACCTTTCAACTCGATTTCTCGACCAGCCGCGACACGCTCAATCCCGAATTTGAGCTCGTTCCTGCGGAAGCCGAGTGGAGCTACTATCAAGCGCTGAACGGGACCACCGCCGCCAATCCCGCGACAGCCGACCCTGATTTTTACACCACCTGGCACACCACAGCCAACTATAACGGGCCGGCCTTTCTGGGCCCCCGCCCAACTCCGATGGGCTATGGTGCGATCGCTGAAGAACCCTCGCTCGCCTTCACCCTGACAACCCCGGCCAGCGGGCAAAGACTGGCTGTGACCTACTTCCGCACCACCGTCACGGCAGAGCGTGGAATTCAAGGACTGGGCTTCGAGGGGTTGATTGATGATGGAGCCGTCATCTACATCAATGGAAGCGAAGTCGCTCGAATGAATATGAGCAATGTCACGCCCATCTTCAACACAGCCAGCGGCCCGGCGACCTTAACCGAAAATCAAATCCAATATGCTTTTGCCACGGGGCTCGACCTCCCCGCGGAAGAAGAGATCGAAATCGGAGTCTCGCTTCACAACGCCAGCACCACGAGTAGCGACAGCAATTTTCACATGCGCATTTACGCCACCGAGGCCGACCCACTCCCTGCCGAGGTTACTCTGGAAAACTCCGATTTTCCGGATACCTATATTCTCGCCTGGGAAGGCCGCCAGGGCTTCAGTTATCAATTGGAATTCGCCGACGCTAATTTCGCAACAGATGGCTGGAGCACCGAAGGTCAGGAAGTCATCACTCCTGACGAGGATGGAGTGATTCGAAAGTTTGTTCTCAACGAAGGACCCAACGGTCTGTGGCGCGTTCGCACCTTCCCGGCAGCGGGGGAATAGGCCCCTGCCTCTATGGTGCGCGATCATCTGAAGCTTCAGGTCATCATCGTCCTCTGGGGCTTCACAGCCGTTCTGGGGGAATTGCTGACTCTTCCGGCTGTCGGAATTGTTGCTTGGCGCACCGGTCTGGCCGCCTTTTTCCTACTTCTCTGGATCCGGCGCCGGAGCCTGGTGGGAGTGAAGAATGCCCTCATCTTCATTGGAACCGGATTTGTCATCGGCGGTCATTGGATCACCTTCTTCCTCGCGGTCAAGGTGGCCAATGTTTCCATCTGCATGATCGGAGTGGCCACTCTTTCACTTTGGACCGCCATCCTTGAACCTCTCATTATCAAGGGCCGCAAATTCCGCCCGATTGATTTGCTCTTCGGGTCCGTCACCGTGATCGGTGTCTCCATCATTTATCGGAGCGAGCTCGAATACAGCAACGGTTTCCTCATCGCAATCTTCTCAGCCTTCCTCGCAGCGGTCTTCTCCATCGTCAACAGCTTCCATATTGAGAAAGCCCACCACTACGTCATCACATTTTACGAAATGCTCGGTGCCTGCCTCTTTGCCAGCGCTTTCCTACTCGTGAAGGATGGATCAATTCCGCTTCCAGACGGATCGCGGGACTGGCTTTGGATGATGATCCTGGCCTTCTTTTGCACCGTCGTCGCTTATTCGCAATATGTTGAACTGCTCAATCGCCTGAACATCTTCACCATTAAATTCGCCGGCAATCTTGAACCCGTCTACGGAATCGCGCTGGCCGCTCTTTTTTTTCAAGAACACAAGAATCTCAACCCGGGATTCTATCTGGGATCGGCGATCATCATCACAAGCATCTTACTCTACCCCTTTGTGCGCCGCAGCATTGCGAGACGAACTGCTTGAAAGCCGCATTCCACGTTGCATCGACTCGAAGTGATCCATAGCATTTCCAAGATGAAAAAAATTCAGATTCTAGCATCCATCCTATCGCTCAGCCTTTCCTTCGGGCAGGAAGCTAACAAAAAAGCAGAGACTCAAGCTGATAAGACGGACTGGATTCCCCTCTTCAATGGCAAGGATCTCGATGGCTGGACGCCAAAGTTTGCCGGATCAGACCTGGGTGTGAACTACAAGGATACCTTCCAGGTCAAAGACGGTCTCCTCACCATCGACTACTCGAAGTGGGAAAAATTTAACGGCGAATTTGGCCACCTTTACTACAAGACCCCCTACTCGAATTACAAAATCCGCGGGACCTACCGCTTCATCGGCAAACAAGTCAACGGTGGCCCCGGTTGGGCCAAGCGGAATAATGGCTTCATGCTGCATTGCCAGGACCCGAAAACGATTAAGAAGAACCAGGACTTCCCCAACTCCATCGAGGTCCAATTACTCGGCGGCTTTGGCAAGGGTGACCGCGGAACACTCAACATCTGCACTCCCGGCACCCACCTTCATTGGAACGAGAAGCTGACCAAGGCTCACGTCATCAACACCAAGGGTCCGACCTTCCACGGCGACCAGTGGGTGACCGTCGAAATCGAGGTCAGAGGCGATAAATTCAAGCACATCGCCGAAGGCAAAGTGGTCTGCGAATACGATAAGACCCAATTGAACGATGGAACGCCCCTCACCAGCGGCTACATCTCCATTCAAGCCGAAACCGCCCCCATCCAGTTCAAGTCAATCGAGCTTATGGTTCTGGACGACGAAGCGAAGTGATTGATGGGAAGTGGGTTCAGGCCTAAAATTTGACATTTCTACTTGATTCGGGGTCTGAATAATCGCTACCTTGGGGGCATACGACACACATTATGAAATCGATTATTACCTCAACCGTCTTGCTTGGCTCTCTCGGCATTACTGCCCATGCCGCAAGTATTGGAATCAACTTCGGCGCGGGCCGGGCCGAGGCTTCACTTGGAGCAAGCGACACCGCCGGCGTAGTCGCTCAATCGAATTGGAACAACGCTTCCGGAGGATCCGGATCCCTGGCCGTTTTAAATGACGACACCGGCTCGGCCAGTGGTGCCTCTCTGGCTTGGTCCACCGACGAACAGTGGAGCGCAGGCACCGGAGTCACCGACCCGAACGCCACCCTTCTCAACGGCTGGATTTCCGCAAATAATTCAACAGATCCCGACGCCACAATCGACATCAACAACATCCCATTCTCGGTTTATGACCTTTATGTTTACATGAACCATGACCGCGCAAGCGAGGATGTCGATATTTCCGGCCCATTCGGGACATTCCGCCTGCACGAGACCGATCTTGACCTCGAAGTCGATATTGCGGGCACGGTGACCTTCGTTCAGCAAACCGCTACCGCTGACGGAGACCCCTCCCAGGAGGGTAACTACGCTGTCTTTAGCGGCCTGACCGCCTCGGATCTCAATCTCATTCTCGCACCCGCAGGCGCAGAGGGCTCTGCCGATCGTGGGGCCATTACCGGCATCCAAATTGTCGAGTCGAACATCCCCGAGCCTTCCGCTTCCCTTCTTTTGATTCTTGCAGGAATTGCCGGAGGGATCCGCCGGCGGCGCTAGGAGACGCAGCTAGAAAGTTTCTTTGTGGCAGGCCGCGGATCTTTGCTGATTCGCGGCTTTTTCACCCTCACACATCAACAATTATGAGACAACTCAAACAAATCATCCTGCTGGTCATCCTATCAGCACCATTTCATCAGGCTTTTTCCGGGCCCATCGGGATTAACTTTGGCTCCGGGCGAGCCGACGCCGCCCTTTTGCCGGCAGACTCCGCCGGAGTGATCCCGCAAACCAACTGGAACAACGCAGACGGAGCCGCAGGCGGGCCCTTGGCCCTCAACGACTCGGATGGCGTAGCCACCACCGCAACCCTCACCTGGTCAACCGACGAACAGTGGAGTGCCGGTGGACCCGCCGCTGACGCCAATGGAACTCTCCTCAATGGATGGATTTCTGCCAACAATACCACTGCCCCCCCCGCATCCGTTTCGATCACTGGAATCCCTTTCGAGAATTACAGTATTTACGTTTACCTCAATCATGATCGTGCCACCGAGGATGTCTTAATCAGCGAGGCCTCCTCGCTTTTCGCGCCCATCCTAGCCCACGAAAACGACACCGATATTCTCGCCCCCGTCATCTTCACCGAACAAACTGCCTCCGCAGAAGGCGATATCACCCAAGCAGGAAACTACGTGGTGCTCTCGAACCTAAACCAAGTCGATATCGAAATCATATTGGAACCTGGCGGAAGTGCCGGTTCCGTTGATCGAGGAGCCATTACCGGCATTCAAATCATCGAGGTTCTGATCGGAGACGCCGACGGTGACGGTCTCGATGACACCTGGGAAGCCTCCTTCGGTCTTGATCCCAACGACAACGGACTCAACCCCAACAACAACGGAATCGCCGGAAATCCCGACAACGGAGCCGACGGTGATCCCGACAACGACGGCTCAACCAACATCGAGGAACAGGCTCGCGCCACCTTCCCCAACGATGAAGACACCGACAACGACACTCTTCTCGATGGGGTCGAGACGGGCGATGGCAACTACATCAACGCAACCATGACCGGCACCAACCCGCTTTCGCCCGACTCGGACGGAGACAACTTGCCGGACAATGTGGAGACCAACACCGGAACCTTCATTGATGAAAACGATACCGGAACGGATCCCAACTCCAACGACACTGACAACGACACCTTGCTCGATGACTGGGAAATTAACAACAACCTGGACCCCTTCGACGACGGGACGACCAATCAGAACAACGGAGCCGCTGGCGACCCAGATAACGACAACTCATCCAATGCCGACGAACAAACCGCCGGCACCGATCCCAACGATAACGACAGCGATGATGACAACCTCCTCGATGGTGTCGAATCCAACACCGGCACCTATGTTGACGCAAACAACACCGGAACCGATCCCCTCAATCCTGACTCGGACTCCGATGGTCTTATCGATGGTGTCGAAGATAACAGCGGTTCCTTCGTAGATTCCGGCCAAACTGGAACCGATCCCAACAACAACGATACGGACGGCGATCTATTCGCAGATGGTTGGGAGACCGCCAATGGTAGAAATCCCATCGATTCAAGTGACAACCTCGCCACCGCAGGTGCGATTGGCCTCAACTTCGGAGCCGGACGGGCCAATGCCTCACTGCTTGAATCCGATCTCGCAGGAATCGCCCCACAGGTCAATTGGAACAATCTTTCCTTCGCCACCGGCTCGAATGTCACCCTCAATGATGACCAGGGCAACAATTCCGGCGCGGTCGTAAACTGGTCCCTCGACGAGGAATGGAGCGTGGCAGGTCCAGCAGCTGACGCGAATGGGACTCTGCTCACCGGCTGGATCTCGGCAAATGGGGCGGGAGCGACCAACTCAATTGATATCTCGGGGATCCCCTTTGGCACCTATGATCTCATTGTCTACCTCAACCATGACCGGGGAACCGAAGATGTCTTGCTCTCAGAAAACAATGGTGCTTTTGAGAACTTTCTCGCCCACGAAAATGACACGGACGTTCTCAACCCCGTGACCTTCTCCCAACAAGTCGCCAGCGCAACCGATGACGGAACACAGCTTGGCAACTTTGTCGCCATTCCAAACCTGACAAACGAAACTCTCAATCTCGTTCTCGGTTCAGGCGGCGATTGGGGAAGCGCCGACCGGGGAGCCATCACCGGCATCCAACTCGTTAACCGTGGGACCGCCGAAGGGCTGAAGATCACCAGCATCACTCCCGATTTGGAGGCCGGAACAGTCACCATTACCTGGAATTCAGTCAATGGCCGGGTTTACGCCATCGACGCCGGATCGAGCCCTGCCCTCTCGGCAGCCAATGAAATCAATGACTTCACGGCCACCGGCGAGGTCTCCTCTTTCACTGAATCATTTATCGACTTTTCAGCGAATCCGAAAAGATTCTATCGTGTCCGTGAACTGAACGAATGATCATTCGGAAGCACTCCCAATTCCAAACCTTGGGCATCATGGCTGCAACTGCGGCCATGATGTCTTCATGTAAACCAGAATCACCGGAAGCCCATACCGGAAGCCCGGAGCCTCCCCCCCCCAATCAAACCCAACTTCTTGCACCTCCGGCGGCCTCCGGTGGCAGCACCCTTTTCGAAAAGATCGCCGGCACTGAATCGGGAATCAACTTCGTCAACCGACTCGAAAAAGACCATCCCATGGCCCGCCTCTACTTCAGCGGCTTCGCCTGCGGCTCGGTGGTCATGGGTGACTTCAACGGCGACGGCCGAAATGATCTTTTTTTCACCAGCGGTGCCGGCCCAAACGGCCTCTTTCTTCAAAAGGAGACGGCTTGGCAATTCGACGACGTCTCGGATAAAGCCGGTATCAAGGGCGGCGAAGCCTGGGCCTCGGGCTCGGCCGCATTGGATATCGATCAAGATGGCGACCTCGACTTACTGGTCTGTAACTACGACCGCCCGCCCCACCTCTTCATCAACAATGGCAACGCAGTCTTCACCGACAAAGCGAAGCAGTGCGGTTTGACGCAGAGTGATCCTTACATCATGCCCACCTTCGCGGACTACGATCGCGATGGTGATCTCGACCTCTTTCTCGTGTCCAATCAGCTCTTTCGAAAAGGGGGTCGCCCATCAAAACCACCGGTCGAAACCGGCCCCGACGGAGTCACCCGGGTGAAGGAGGAATTTGCCCGCTATTATCGTCTCAAAAAGAATCCCGACGGCAAAACCGTCCTCGATGATTCCGGACGGCCAGACCTTCTCCTTCGGAATGATTCGAGACCCGGCGAGGAACTCCCGATTTTCACCGACGTCACAAACGCGGCCGGATTAACCGCAAATGGTTTCGGTCTCGCTGCCACCTGGTTTGATCTTAATCAAGACGGCTGGCTTGACCTTCATGTAGGAAACGATTTCAGCTCACCGGACCGACTCTACGTCAACCGGGGCAATGGCACCTTTGTCGATGTCGCCACCGGAGCCTTTCCGACCTGCGCTTGGTTTTCCATGGGATCGGATTCCTGCGACATCAATGGAGACGGCCTTGAAGACCTTTTCTGCGCCGACATGGCCTTCACCACCCACTACAAACAAAAGGTGGGCATGGGGCAAATGGGAGCCAGTCAAAAGCTTCTCGAAAGCATCCGCCCCCTTCAGCTGATGCGAAACCATCTCTTTCTCAATACCGGAACCGGAAGATTTCAAGAGGCTGCCCAAATGGCCGGACTGGGCAAAACCGATTGGACCTGGTCGGTCAAATTTCAGGACTTTGATTTGGATGGCAAACCCGACCTCTTCGTCACCAACGGAGCGTGCCGCTCCTTTAATCATTCCGATCTTCCGGGAGCCACGCCCGAACGGCTCATTGGTCAAAATAAATGGGATATCTGGAAGGATACTCCTCCGCGCCCCGAAACCAACCTTGCCTTCCGTAATCTGGGGGGAGTCAAGTTTGCCAACACCTCGACATCGTGGGGCCTCGACGAAAACGGAATTTCACACGGGCAGGCCTGCGGAGATCTCGATGGCGATGGCGACCCCGATCTCGTTGTCACCAATATTGACTCCACCATCTCGCTTTACAAAAACACCAGCGAGGCTCCGCGCATCATCATCGAACTCGACGACAAGATTACCGAAGGAGCGCTCGTGGAATTGAGCTCGCCAAACCGGAAGCAACTTCTCCGCGTCCGCAGCGCAGGCGGCTACTTTACCACCTCGATCCCCACCCTGACCTTCGCTGCCGATGAAACCTCCCAGGCCAGGATCACCTGGCCCGATGGCACCATCCAAACCCTGGGAGATTTGCAACCGGGCTCACGTTACCAAATTACCAAAAACAGCGCCCCATCATCTCCGGAAAAGAAGCCCGCCTCCCTCTTTGGCTCTCCTCAATTCTTGCAAGGGGTCGCACATCGTGAAGCCATTTTTGATGACTTCATCAGGCAACCACTCCTCCCTCACAAGCTCTCCCAACTCGGACCCGCAAGCGCCTGGGCCGACATCGACGGTGATGGCGACAAGGACCATTTTCTCGGAGGAACCACCGGATCACCCGGTCAAATATTCCTCAATAATGCAGGCAAACTCATCGCAAAAGAAACTCCGGACTTCCTCCTCGATCAGGATAGCGAAGACGCCGCTGCGGAATTTTTTGACCACGATCAAGATGGTGACCTCGACCTATACGTCGCAAGCGGCAGTTACGAGAACGACGTTGACTCTCCACTTCTCCGCGACCGGCTCTATCTTAACGATGGCGATGGAAATTTCACGAAAGCAGATCTCCTTCCAGACCTTCGTGATGTTGGATCCGTCGTCAGACCATGCGACATTAATGGCGATGGCGTCCTCGAAATCTTCGTAGGAAGTCGCGTTACCCCCGGCGAATATCCCACCTCCACCGCAAGCCGCCTTCTCTTTCAAAAGGATGGCCGCTACCAGGATATGCATCCAAGCCTGGCACCCGGTCTCGGTAAAGCCGGCATGATCACCGACGCTTGTTGGGGCGACTTCAATGGCGACAAGAAAGCAGATCTCATAACTGTTGGCGAATGGACCACTCCCCGTCTCTTCGTGCAAAAGGAAGGACGCTTTACCGAAACCACCGAACTCGAAGAACTATCCGGATGGTGGACCCGGACCCAGGCGGCTGATATCGATGGCGACGGCGACCTCGACCTCGCGCTCGGAAACTTCGGCCTGAACACGAAGTACCATGCCAGCTCCGACAAACCGGCTCTTCTTTACTACGGAGATTTTCAGGGTAACGGCATCAAGCGAATCGTCGAAGCCGAGTTTGAAGATGACAACCTTTTCCCGGTGAGGGGCAAGAGCTGTTCCACTGCCGCCATGCCTGCACTCGCCTCAAAATTCAAAACCTATAATGCCTTTGCCCTCGCTGAACTCACCGACATTTACTCTCTCAAAGAAGCCAGCCGCTTCGAGGCCAGGGTTCTCGAAAGCGGGTTCCTCATCAACGACGGAAACGGCACATTCACCTTCAGACCGATGCCTCATCTGGCTCAGATTTCACCGATCCAGGGAATGGTTTTCGAGGACTTCACGGGCAATGGGTTCCAGGACCTCGCAATCGTGCAAAACTTTTACAACCCGCAATTTGAGACCGGCCCCTACTCAGGCGGAATCGGAATCATCCTTGCGAATCAAGGGGATGGCACTTTTAAGGAGATCCACCCTCTCGAGAGCGGAATTCTCATCCCCGGCGACCCGAGAAATCTCCATCTCATCGATCTCAATGGCGACTCTCTCAAGGATCTTGTTTGCCCTCTCAACAATGGCCCAACCCTTTGGCAGCCAAGGCAGCAAAAGCATCTTCCTTCCCGCCAATAAAGCCCTCGCCCGTTTCAGTGCAGAATCGGCAGGCGATATAGCCAACTGCAACTTGCCAGCAGGCCTCATCTACGGAAGATTGCTCCCAAGGCAACCGTAAGCTGGCATAGCAATGGATCTCTCTTCTCGCATCACCAAATTCATCTTGATTGCATCCACCTTGGGCGCGTCCGGCGCCGCTTCGGCTAAAGATTCCGAAGCAATTTCCTTCTCAAAAGACATCCGCCCCATCCTCTCAGCCAATTGTTTCAAATGCCACGGTCCGGATGACGCCAGGGATGACAAGGGAAAGTCTCTGCGAAAGGCAGGCCTTCGCTTGGATATCGACGACAACCAGGACTGGAAAGAAGTCGTCTCTCGAATCGTCTCAAAGGACCCGGACGAAATCATGCCTCCTCCCGAGGCCAACAAAAACCTCACGCTTGAAGAGATTGAAATCCTCAAACGCTGGATCAAGGAGGGAGCCAAATACGAGAAGCACTGGGCTTTTGTCGCTCCCAAAAAATCTCCCATCCCCGCCAGCAAACATGCCATCGATCATCTCCACCGGAAACCTCTCGCCGAAAAAGCTGACGCCTATACCCTTGTCCGGCGTGTCCACCTCGACCTCATTGGGCTCCCCCCCTCGATCGAGGTCGCCGATCGCTTTGCCGCCGATCCCTCGCCTGAAGCCTACGCCGCCATTGTTGATGAGCTCTTAAAATCCCCCCGGTATGGCGAACGATGGGCCCGCAGATGGCTCGACCTCGCCCGTTATGCCGACACCAATGGTTATGAAAAAGATCGTGACCGTTCGATTTGGCCCTACCGCGACTACGTCATTAGATCGCTCAACGCCGACAAACCATTCGATCAATTCACGATCGAACAACTTGCCGGCGACATGCTTCCCAATGCAACTCCCGAGCAAATCATCGCCACCGGCTTCCACCGTAACACCATGCTCAACGAGGAGGGGGGCATCGATCCCCTTGAGTTCCGTTTTCACGCCATGACCGACCGCGTCGCCACCACCGGCACCACTTGGCTCGGCCTCACTACCGGCTGTGCCCAGTGCCACACCCACAAATACGATCCCATCACCCACCACGACTACTACGGTCTGATGGCTTACTTCGACAACACGCTTGAGCCTGACTATCACATCCCCAATCCAACGCTTGCCGAAAAAGAAAAAGAAAATTTTGCCAAAGCCGAAAAACTTCTCGCGGAGCTCCCAAACCGCTGGCCTGCTCCCACGGGCAAAATCAACTTCAAACCATCCACGGTCACCTCGGCAGAAGCAAAGAACGCCAAGCTGAGCATCGAGCAAATCTTCATCACCCCTTCCGGAGAAGTTCCAGATCGAGATACCTACACCATCACCATCGAGACCAAGCAACCCGATATCGCCGCCGTCCGGCTCAAAACCTTCGCCATGAATGGCAGGGGCCCCGGACGAACGGAGCACGGAAACTTCGTTCTCTCCGAGATTGAAGTCACCGCCTCCCCTCTCGATGAATCCTCCCCCCCCACCAAAATCACCCTCCACAATCCTTCCGCGAGCATTGAACAGGAGGGATTCCCCGTCGGAAATGCCGTTGATGGAGACCCGGCCACCGGCTGGGCCATCCACGATCCCGCCAAGGGAATTGGTCAAAACCATTACGCCGACTTCCTTTTTGCGCAACCTGTCTCCCAGCCATCCGGAACCCGCTTCACCATCACTTTGCATCAGGACCACGGAAGCAATCACACCATCGGATCATTCCAAATCTGTCTCGGCCAGACCTCCAACCCGGGCGGCAATCCAAAAGAACATTTGAACAAATCCTATCAGGAATGGCTTGCTGAAATCCAACCCGACCTCACCCCTTGGCAAGTTCTCACGCCATCCGAACTTACAGCCAATACCCCCTATCTCACCCTCGAGGACGACGGTATCATTTTCGCCGCCGGAGACATCTCAAAGCACGATATCTTCACCCTCACTTTCCCGGCCTCCGCCCAACCCGTTCACTCAATCCGCCTCGAAGCCCTCACCGACGAACGCCTTCCCGAAAGCGGCCCCGGCATGACTTACTATGAAGGCCGCAAAGGCGACTTCTTCATGTCCGAATTCCAGATTAAAACCGACAAACCTCTCACCTTCTCAGGCGCTTCCGAAACCGCCTTTGGCGCGCAATACGGTCAAGGCAACGCCGCCGCCTCCGCCGCTATTGATGGTGACATTCAGTCCGGCTGGTCCTTGAAAACCCACATTGGCACTAATCAAACCGCGGTCTTCAATCTTGCCGAGGCGATTCCGCCCGGGACTCCTTTCGAAATAAAGATGCACTTCGGCCGACACTTTGCCTCCACCTTGGGAAAATTTCGGATTTCGGGGTCACCTCTCCCCAAAATCAAAGCCATCGATCATCAGGGCACCCTGAATGACTTCCTTCTCCAGGCCCCGGAGGTCAAGAAGCATGCCGATCAGATCAAGGCTCTCCGAAAGCCCCTCAAGAGAGATCAGACCCTCGTCATGCAAGAACGGCCGAGCGATCACATCCGCCCGACCCATCTTCGACACCGCGGGGAATACACCCAACCAAAAGACATTGTCGCTCCCCGGCTCCCGAACGCAATCTTTCCCGAAGGAAAGGAATTTCCCAAAGACCGCCTCGAGCTGGCTCGCTGGCTCGTCTCGCCGGAAAATCCGCTCACCGCCCGCGTCGTGGTCAATCGCCACTGGGCCGCCTTCTTTGGCGAGGGCATTGTCCCAACCGTCGATGACTTCGGAATGCAGGGTAAGCTTCCCACCAACCCCGCTCTCCTCGACCACCTTGCCGTTACTTTCATGGAGCGAGATTGGTCGATCAAAGAACTTCACCGACTGATCGTCACTTCGGCTGCCTACCAGCAGCAATCCATCATCGAATCCAGTAGCGCACCGCACTTCCCACGCCAGCGTCTTGAAGCAGAGATCATCCGTGACTCGGCGCTGCACGCAGCCGGATTGCTTGGGTCTAAGATGTTTGGACGCCCGGTCCGCCCGCCTCAACCTGCCGGCGTCAGTGAAGTCGCTTATGGGCGCCCCAAATGGAATCCCAGCCAAGGCGAAGACCGCTTCCGCCGCAGCATTTACACCTACCAAAAGCGCACCGCCCCCTTCGCCATGTTCACAACCTTCGACGCGGGATCGGGCGAAGCCTGCCTTGCCCGCCGCGACCGCTCGAACACTCCGCTGCAAGCCCTCACTCTGATGAACGACCCCATGTTCATTGAAATCGCCGACCACTACGCCAAGCTCATTGAAAAGAGCCAGGGAGACACCGAAGAAAAAATAATCCTCGCCTTCCGCCGACTCCTGACCCGCCCTCCCGAACCCGACGAAGTACGACTCTTATCTGACTTCCACCAAAAACACGAATCCTGGAAGGCCCTGACCCGGGCCATCCTCTCCCTGGATGAATCCGTCACCAAAAACTAGGACCCGACCATGATCCAATCATCGCTATCACGACGCTACTTCCTGGGTGAATGTGGCGTTGGCCTCGGAAAAATTGCCGCGGCCTCGCTCCTTACCAATAACCTGGCAGGCCGCTCCCTGGAGCCAAGGCCCGCGCATACCCAGCCCAAAGCCAAAGCAGTCATTCACCTCTTCATGGCCGGCGCGCCTTCGCAACTCGAGCTCTTTGACCCAAAACCCCACCTCTCGAAACTGGAAGGTTCACCTCTTCCGAAATCCATCATCGGCGACCAACGATACGCATTTATTCAACCCGATGCCGCTGTCCTCGGACCACAGTTTGAGTTCAAACAATACGGGGACACGCGGGCCACTCTCGGTTCACCGCTGGCCCCGCTCGGCGCGGTTGCCGATGATCTCTGCATCGTCAAGTCCTGCACGACCGATCAGTTTAATCACGCCCCCGCCCAACTCTTTCTCAACTCCGGCTTCTCACAACCCGGCCGCCCCTGCCTGGGTTCGTGGACCCTTTACGGACTGGGTTCTGAAACCGAAAACCTTCCCGCTTTCGTCGTCATGTCCACCGGTGGCGGCCTCTCGGGCGGCTCCGCCCTTTGGTCATCCGGCTTCCTTCCCACCACTTATACCGGAGTTCAGTTCCGGAAGGGCAAGGATCCCATTCTGAATGTTTCAACTCCGGAGGGAATCTCGAACGACCTGCAAAAAGACACTTTTGGCCTCGTCAACCAACTCAATGCCAAGCGGCACGCCGTCATCAACGACGATGAGATTGCCACCCGAATGGCTTCATACGAAATGGCGGCGCGACTCCAAAGCTCGGCTCCCGAATTAATGGATCTCAAGGATGAGTCCGACGAAACAATCAACCTTTACGGCTGCGATCGCGATAAACACTCCTTCGCCCGCGCCTGCCTTCTCGCCCGGCGTATGGTGCAACGCGGGGTGCGTTTCATCAACATCTACCACTCCGGATGGGATGCCCATTCCAATGTAAAAGGATCAACCGAAAACAACTGCAAGCAAACCGCCCAAGCCACCGCCGCCCTCATTCAGGACCTCAAACGACATGGTCTCCTCGACGAAACACTCGTCGTCTGGGGTGGCGAATTTGGCCGCACCCCAATGGTCGAAACCAATCCCGCGCTGGGGCGCAAAGCCGGCCGTGACCATCACCCCCAGGCCTTCACCACCCTCATGGCCGGGGGCGGCACCAGGCCGGGGACTTACGGCGAGACCGATGACTTCGGCTTCCATATCACCAAAGACAAAGTCCACGTCCATGACCTTCAGGCCACTATTCTCCACCTTCTAGGATTCGATCACGAGCGCCTCACCTACCACCACGCCGGTCGTGACTTTCGTCTCACCGATGTTCACGGCCACGTCGTCCACGATCTGCTGGCCTGATTTCACAACAAAAATTAATTCCTTTCAGGCAACCCGCACTGAATATCGAACAGGGAAACCAGATCTCCGCCATCGAACAAGGCGGGCGATTCATCCCTCAATTCAAATCAGTTCCAAATTTTTATTGCTTCGATCACCAATCGAAAGGTATTTGAACTGCCTCTTCGATTTTTCACCTAACACGAGACAGACCAATGGCATTCACACCAAGCAAAGACCACAAGCGCATCGCGCGGGAACAGAAGAAACTCGAAAAGCGCATGGCTCGCGAGGAAGCGAAAGCTGCGAAGCTCGAAGAACAACGGGCCGAGGAAGAGGCCGCCGAACTCGCGGCTGCCAGGAAGGCAGAAAAAGATGAAGAGGCCCGCATCGAGGCTGAATTTGAGGCCGAGTTGAAAGCTGAAGAAGAGGCCAAGAAGAGCGCCGGATAATCCACCTCAGGATTCGTTATCCCGCGCTTCACGTGCCGCCTTTTCGCGCAGTTTGTCCTTCTTGCTCTTGCGCCGACCTTTGACTCCACCAACCCCGGATGATTTGGGAACCGGATCTTTTGGCTCAAAACCGGGGATAGTCTCGCGATCGAGTACGATTCCATTTCGCTTTTCGATCAAGCAGAAGTGAGCGGTATCCGCGGCGGTCACAAAGCTAACAGCCACTCCTGCTTCACCAGCCCGCCCCGTCCTGCCAATCCGGTGGAGATAAACCTCCGGAGATCGCGGCAGCTCGTAATTCACCACCGCCGGCAGACGAACAATGTCGAGGCCACGCGCGGCAAGGTCGGTTGCGACCAGAACCTTCACGTTACCATTCTTAAAATCCTGCAAAACTTCGCTCCGGGCTCCCTGGCTCAAATCACCATGAAGAGAGAGCGCTTCGATTCCATTGCGATGCAACTTATCGGCAACGTGGTCCGCTGTGTATTTTCTCCCAACAAAGACCAACACCCTTTCCCACTGTTCCCGCTCAATCAAGTGGCGCAGCAATGGAGTCCGGCTCACTCGATCAACCCGAATCGATCGTTGCTCGATATCCGGAATCTCCCCGGGTTTTGATTCGATTTCAATTCGTTTTGGATCATCCAAAAAATCACGCGTGACTCCTTCCATCACCTGGGGGAAAGTCGCGGAGAACAGGAGATTCTGGCGAGTCTTGGGCAGCAGTGAAAAAACACGAGAAAGCTCCTCTCCAAATCCCAGGTCAAGCATGCGATCAGCCTCGTCCAGCACCAGAATGTTTACCTCATCGAGCCTAAGCGCATTTTGATCTACCAAGTCAAGAAGTCTTCCCGGAGTTGCCACCACCATGTCAGCACCGCCACGCAAGGCCATCATCTGCGGGTTAATCGATACCCCTCCCACCGCACTGACCACTTTGACCCGATCAGGAAGATGCCTCGCATACTCCTGCAACACCTCCCTCACCTGGGCCGCCAGCTCCCGGGTCGGAACCAGAATGAGCGCAAAAATCTTCTTGGGCTTCGTCCGCGGCTCTCGAAGCCACCGTTCAAGAACTGGCAGTAAGAAGGCCGTGCTCTTTCCAGAGCCTGTTTTCGCGGTCACCAACAAGTCGGCACCTGAAAGCGCAGCAGGGATTCCCTCCAATTGCACCGGGGTGGCCTTATCAAATTTTGAAACCGCATCCAGCAAAGGCTTCGATAATCCCAGGGAGGAAAAGCTCATCCGCTTGTTTAGGGCCGCTTCCCCTCTCCGACAACTCCCATCCTTCAAAAATATCCAACGTGCCGCACCGCGCCTTTATCGACGTCCCCGCCCATTTGAAAGAATCCCTACCACAAAATACCTTCCGTCTGCAGGCAGTCGCGTTTCCACACCCATCACTCTTCGATCAGGATGAAGGATGGCTCTGCGATGATTCGTGCTGTTCAACCAACCTTTGATGGTCCGCTCCGCCACAGCCGACAAATCTCCGGCGTAGCCGATCATCACAACTTCCGATACAACCTGATAGCCCTGCTTGGCGGCATTCCGTGAGCGCAGCTTGAATCCGGCGTGGGCCGTACTTGAGCGCGGTTTGCCACGAGTTGGGTCGACATTATGAACAAGAAAGGACGCGTGCTGACTTGCCAGCATCCGCAATGATCCATCTGAAGCAACCGGCCTCAACCCCCTCCTCGCCCGCTCTTGATTCACTCCCTTCAACACCTGCCGACTCATCAGATTCTCAGTCGCACGATCCGAAGGAACACCGCCGCATGAAACGAGAAAGCAGTTCGTTACAATCAGCAATAAAAATCTGGAAAAGGAAGCTTTCACTCCCGAAAGATGACACGAATCCTCACCGGGTCAAAACCTCGTACACGAATGAAATGGTGATTTTAATCCCGCTCGCTCCCACCCTCCATCTGCCCCAGGAGAATCCGCAAGGCCCCACCCGAGATCAAGATTTCGACAACGAGCGAGGCCAGTGAAAGACTCATCAGAACGACAGCAGCGAAGAACGAGCCATTTGCAAGATCTTGGCCTCCCGACAGAATCGCCAACATCGAGATCACGCAGAGAAGCAGACTGAGTGCTCCAAGGAGTTGCATCCACCGAATCAAAAACAAGCGTTTGCGAAGGTTGTCGATCTGCACTCTGGCTGATTCCATGCGGTTCCTCTCCCACTCCCCGTGCAAGGTTCGAACCAGGGCCGCGAGATGCAAAAAGCGGTTGGTGTATGAAAGAAAAAGTAAACTCACTGCCGGAAAAAGCAGTGCGGGAGTAGAGATTTCCAGAGTCATGGGGATTCGGTCAGCCCCAGCTAAGAGAACAAATCCCGAAAATCACTCCAAAAAAGAAACTTCCCCTACCAAGGCTCCGTTCTCTACAAAGATTTCCAACTTTATGAAGCGACTATTGCCCCTTTTTCTCACCGCCCCCCTTCTCGCCGAGCCGGGTGACACCATTTACCAGAAAGGCTTTCTTTCCATTGAGGAAGCCCACAAATCGATTGAGCTGCAAGACGGTTATGCTCTCGACCTCGTGCTGAGCAACCCGGACATCCACGAACCGGTCGCCATGGCTTGGGATGGAAACGGCGCACTTTACGTTGTTGAAATGCGCACCTACATGCAGGACGCGGACGCCACCGGCGAGCAAACTCCAAAGTCCCGCATCTCGCGTCACGAAGACACCAATGGAGATGGCGTTTATGACAAGCACTCGGTCTTCATCGACAATCTGCTTCTCCCGCGCATGGTCCTGCCGCTGGACGACCGTATCATGGTCGGTGTGACCAACACTCTCGACCTATGGACTTACCGTGACTCCGATAAGGACGGAGTCGCCGATGAAAAAGTGAAAATTTATGAAGGTGGCAAACGCGGGGGAAATATGGAGCACCAACCTTCCGGCCTGATCTGGAACCTGGACAACTGGATTTACCTTACTTACGAGAACAAGCGCTATCGTTTCACCGACGGAAAACTCGAAGTCCAAACCATGCCTCGTGGCGGCGGACAATGGGGAATCGGAATGGACGACGCAGGACGTAACTACTATTCCGCTGCAGGAGGCGAAAAACCCGCCTTCTACTTCCAGCAACCCATCGCATACGGAGCACTTGACCTCCCGGGTCAGGAAGCCAACGGTTTCCGCGAAGTCTTCCCGATCGCCGATGTTCCCGATGTTCAGGGTGGACCACGCCGCGTCAACAAACGGGGCGGACTCAATAATTTCACCGGATGTGCCGGTCAAGGAATCTACCGGGGCGACCGCCTCCCGGCCGATCTCAAGGGAGACCTCATCATTCCCGAGCCCGTGGGCCGCCTTATCCGCCGGGCAAAGGTGGATCGCAAAAACGGACGAACCGTCCTCACCAATGCCTATCCCGGCAGCGAATTCATCCGGACAAGGGACATCAACTTCCGCCCCCTTTGGGCCACGACCTCGCCGGACGGAGCGATGATGATTATCGACATGCATCGCGGCATCATCCAACAAGGAAACTGGACCCGCCCCGGCTCATACCTTCGCAAGGTCATCGACAAATGGGGCATTCACAAGAACGTGCAACAAGGCCGCATCTACCGCCTCACCCACGACACCTTCCGCCCGGACAAGCAACCTCGCATGCTTGACGAAACCACCGAGGAACTCGTTGCCCACCTCGCCCACCCCAACGGATGGTGGCGCGACACCGCACAGAAGCTCATCATTCTGAGAAAAGACCGTGACTCGGTCATCCCTCTTCTCGAGAAACATGTCCGCGAAAACAAAAGCGAACTCGGCCGCCTCCACGCTCTTTGGACACTCGAAGGAATCGGCAAGGCGGATCCCGACCTTGTCGTGACCGCCATGGCCGACTCAAGCTCGCTCGTCCGTAGCAACGCGGTCCGGGTCTCGGAACCTTTCCTCGCAAGCGGAAATTCATCCGTGGTTGCGGCCTTCACGGACTCCGCCCATCTTGAGGATGATCCTGAAATGTTTTTGCAGGCCATCAACTCCATTCGTTTTTCCGGCACCGAGAACGAGGCTCTCCTCTCACTTCAAGACTCCTTGATAGAGAACAATTCCGAAAATCCCATTATTGCACGTTTCAAGCAGATGCGACGTGACAATCAAACCGAGCAGGAAAAGAAGAGGGCTCAGGCCCAACGCAGCGCACGCTTCGCAAAGGCAATGGAGAGCGGAAAAGTCATTTACCAGCAACTTTGCTTCTCTTGTCACGGAGCCGATGGAAAAGGCACCCCGATGCCGGGCCAACCCGGGCACAAACTCGCCCCTTCATTTGTGAACAATCCCCGTCTCATGGGTGATGAGGACACGGCCATTCTCACTTTGCTGCATGGTCTTACCGGACCGCTCGACGGGAAGAAATATGAAGGGCTCATGGTTTCCATGGCGACCAACGACAACGAGTGGATCGCCAACATTACCACTTACATCCGTAACTCCTTTGGGAACAAGGCCGACCCAACCCGGGCCAATCACGTCGGGAAAATCCGCCAGGATTACAAGAGCCGCAAAGAACCCTGGACTCAAGCCGAGCTTGAAACGCTCTTCCCTCCCGTTCTCGCCAACCGCCGCTCATGGAAGCTCACTGCTAGTGACAATGCCCAGGAACTCAAGGGTTGCGTTGATGGCGACCCGAAATCCCGATACACCACCGGAGCCTCCATGAAGGCTGGAATGTGGGTCCAGGTTGAATTCCCCAAGAACTCCCAAATCAGCGGAGTCACTCTTGATGCGCGGGGTTCCGACGGGGATTACCCGCGCAATTATGAAGTCGAGGTTTCCGTCGATGGAAAAAAATGGAGCAAGCCTGTAGCCCAAGGAAAGGGCAAAGATCCGCTGACAAAGATCAAATTCAAGCCAACCGAGGCAAAGTTTGTCCGCATTACCCAAACCGGCAAACACTCACTCTTCTGGTCTATCCACGAACTCTCGATCAACGGAAAAGAGCTTTAGAGAGACCTTAATTCAACTTCAACTCGTTCCAAGTGCCGCTCTGTCCTAACAGTGCGGCACTTTTTGTTGACTCACTCTGAAATGTCCAGCTGAAAGCGCGCCATGATCCGCCCGTTCAAATCAATATCACTCACCCTGGTAAACCCAAAATCTTCGTAGATCCGGCGCAACCGGTCCCGCGATACCTCGCAGTCCAGTCTCAAATGCGATCTCTTTAGCTCACCGGTTCTTTTTGCGGCCCATTCCAATATCCTCGTTGATAACCCCTCTCCCGCATACGCCCTCCTTACGACCAGTTTATGCACGTAAGCCGCTTCGCCAGCAATCGAATCGGGCCAGTAGGTCAGATCTTCAAGTTGGAATTTTACAACGCCCGCCAATTCGCTTTCCCTGAAAAACAACCAAAACTCCCCATTGAGCACTTGGGTTTTTATCCGGGAGTCGGACAACGAGTCCGCATCCCACAGTGGAATCCCCTTCTCTTCCAACCAAATTGCCGCTTCCGTGAGAACCGCCGAGACTGCAGAAAGATCGGAAGCCCTTGCACGTCGCACCTCTAAATCTTCCACTTGTCTCGGTAAGAGCGGCCAAGCCATGCTTCCGGATGCTTCGAACCCTTCGCAAAAGTATTTGTCTCGGGATTCCAGGGAATCTCAGTGTGGTGATGGTAAGCCAGGTTCATGAGGTGTGCGACATTGATCGAACGTGATCCTACGATCGCATTCGTGATGGGTTGCTTGCGACTCTTGATACAGTTGAGAAAATCACGAACATGACCCGGCGAGCGGTAAAGTTTCACTTTGGCATCCTTCAAATACCCCTCTTCGGCTTTATCCAGCTCCTTTCCCAGATTCCCACCTCGAGCCAGATGAGAAGCGATGATCTTGTCTCCCAACTTTAGCTCAAAGCGGCCCCGGGTGACCTGAATCTCACCGTCAGTCCCTACCAAATGGACGCCAATTCCCTGACCGTGCGTAATTTCGATTCCATCATACACCACTGCAGCCCCACTTTCATCCCCCTGCTTGGCCGGAGGCTTTGCCAAATTTGGCCCGGATTCATCTTTCCCAAGAGCCCATTGCACGATGTCGAGATGATGAGCCCCCCAGTCTGTGATCATCCTGGCCTGACCCCGGAAAATTGGACAATTCAAAAATGTAGATTTGGTGGTAGAAGCAAATCGAAAAAATGAAGAGAAGTCGCTTTAGCGAAGAACAGAAGGTCCGCATCCTGGAAGAACTCAGGGG
>JAUIGV010000041.1 GCA_030432565.1 Verrucomicrobiia bacterium
CTCCCCACAGTTTCTACTTCCCGGAGAAAAAATACGAAAAGAGTTTCGACCACGTGCGTGTGCCTTATCCGGAAACGGCCTTCCGGCTTGATGACAAGCCAAAGTGGATCAGCCAACGCCTCAGCACTTGGCACGGGATTTATGGTCCGCTCTTTGATTGGCGGAAGGAATTCCCCGATACCTCGGCTGCCGGAATGCTCGATTTTGAAAAGATGGTGCGTGCCTACTGGGGCACCCTGCTTTCAGTCGATGACTCGGTTGGCCGCCTTTATGCCTACCTGAAAAAGATCGGACAGCTCGACAATACCCTCTTCATCTTCACCAGCGACAATGGTTTGCTTGAAGGCGAGCACGGCATGGTGGACAAACGTACCGGCCATGAACCTTCGCTGCGCATCCCGCTGGTCGTTCGTTATCCCGCTCTCACTTCTTCGGCCAGGACGATCGAGGCCCAGACCCTCACCCTCGATTTTGCCTCCTCCATTCTGGAAATCTGCGGAGCCCCGCCGCTCCCAAAAACCCAGGGCCGGTCCTGGAAAAAGCTCGTCACCACCGGGGATCCGGATTGGCGTAAGAGTTGGTACTACGAATACAACTACGAGAAGCAATTCCCCTACACGCCCAACGTCCGCGCTCTCCGCACCGACGAGTGGAAATACATCCGCTATCCACACGGTGACGGCTCTCCGGACAAGCACATGGCCGAGCTCTATCATCTCAAAACCGATCCCGGCGAAACCACCAATCTCATTGGGGATGAGAAATACAAAGCAACCGTCGCGAGGCTCAGAAAAGAACTCGACCAACGAATCGCGGAATCTCATCCCGGAGGCAAAGACAAGATGCCCATGGACGAAGGGATCAAAGGCGAGCTGCCCGACGAAAAGATCAGGTAGCGCCTGACTCCGGGCAAAAAATGCTACGTGGCACGGTGGGGCTCCGTGGTTGCTTGAGTTGCGCCGGTCTTGAAGAAGTTCTCCATCCGCTGGTGAAGGTCCTGGTAAAAGCTGGCCTTCATCTTCTCAAGCATGGCGAGTTTCTCCGGGTTTGAATTGGAAATGGCTTCCTGTTCGAGACGCATTTCTTCGGCGAATGATTTCTCCATTTCCACAAGGGAGGCAAGGAATTCGCGAGCGGCCCGGGAGTGTTCCACCCCATCGACCAGGGCTTGTTCAAGTCCTTTGTTGCGGGTCACCGAGATAAGATTGCCCTGGGCGAGGTGTTCCATGTAGCGACCATTGCTTTGCTTGTAGGCCCGGTGTTCCGACTCGAAGGAGATTTCATCCCGATCGACCAGGGTATCATAAGGTCCTGCCTTGGTGAAAAATTTGACGACCAGGGGGATGGTGTCAACGAGCATGAAAAGCGCGGTGAGAATGATATAGGTGTAGAAGGCGAACTCTCCACCTTCGGCTCCTTGCTCAAAGAGGTCGTGAAGCGCCAGAGTCTGGGTGAGGATATCGCGGCGGGGCTCCTCCCTGATCGAGGCCAGCCGCTCCCGCTCCTCGGCGCCAACAGCAGCGAGTTCCTTCTTGGCAAGTTCCTGCTCGGCGAGGAGCGAGTCGATTTGCTCCTTGATGGTATCCCGCAGGGCATTTTGTTGGGAGACGAAGGCATTGGCCTGGTCCTCCTCAACCTTTCTTTTGAGTGCGGTGACGCGTTCCTCCTCGGCGCGGTTCGCGGCCTCGATTTCTGCAAGACGGGTCTCAAAGAGTTCGATGGCGCTCGCTTCGGCGGTCCGGATCTGGGTTTGAAGCATGGCCTTCTCGGCGCTGAGGTGCTCCAGTTGGCTGGCGATCCGCTGGGAGTCCGCGCGACGGGGTTCCAATTGATCAGCCTTGATGGATTTGGCGCGAGGTCCTTCGCCGACAAAGCCGGAACGTTGCCCGTTCAGTTCGCGTTCGTATTCGGTTTGCCAGAATGAGAGTTCGGTTTGAAGTTTGGTGTATTGGGGGGCCAGCTCGTCGTATTGCTCTTGGACGATCTTGAGGCGGTCGGTGAAGGGCGCCGCGGATTCGGCAATGGCTTCATCGAGCTCCTTTTGCTGTTCGGAGGTGAGCCCGGGAATAGCTTCGTCTTTGGAGTTGGGTTCCTGAATAATGAAGCGCGCCTGGAAACTTTCGGTCCATTTTTCCCGTTGGTTTGCAATGGCCAGGTCAAGCTTTCCAATCTCACCACGCACTCCGGTTTTGGTCTCCCCGAATTGAGTCCGGACCTGTTCGATTTCGAGGGCGCGATCTTCTTCGATGACCGAGCTCACCGTGTCGCTGAAGAGAAGGAGGACGAGGGGGTGTGCGATGGTCAGTCCCATAAGAATGGCCACCACAAGCCGGAGGGCGAATTGGGAGAGCTTGCGGGGCCATGAGAGGAACGCCCGGTAGCCGGATACGAGGGCACGGTCAATGGTGAGAATGATGAGTGACCAGACGAGGGCGACCGGAAAAATGACGAGATTATTGTCAGTGATGGTCGAGAGAGCATAGGCGCAGGCGATGAAGGCGAACGCACAGGGGACGAGAACGGTGGCACCGAAGGCAACGTATTTCCGTTGTTCCCAGTTGGGGCATTGCTCGAGAGTTTCCGCACCGGCTCCGGAGAGCCAGAAAAAGAAGTGTTTGAGGGAATGAAACATGAGAACGATCGAGGTTAATTACCTACCGTGGAATGGGCTGGGGTTTATCATCGAGTCCGCTGGTTCCCGGAAAAGAAGTGACGGTCTCCAGACTGTCAGCGGTTTGACGTTTCAAGTCCGTCGAGAAGTTTTATCTTCCCAAGACTACGGCGAAATTAGGAATGTCGCAGTCATGTCGTCTTCTGTGCCGTATGCCCTGTCTTTACCAGGGCTCTCGATTGTGAAGTCGTGCTTGCGGATTCTTATCTTGAAAGGGTTCTCCCATGCATCACGAACTTCTTTTTGCCCCAGCCAAGATCCATAGTAGATCAGATTGGCCGAGTCCATATATTCAAAGAGTTCTTCAGGACTCATCCTTTCGAAGTTTTTGGGGGCATCTTCGCCCCTGAGCCCTAGCCTTAGTCCTGTTGCGAGATCGCTCATCGCTCGTTGAGTGAGTGGCTTTCCCCTGCCCTTTTCACTGATCTTACAAGAAGTCAGAGAGATCATAAGAACCACGATACCGATGAATCGAGGAAGGTGGGACGTCATTTTTTTGTTGATTCTGGGACCCCTTCGAGTTCGGCCATCACTTCGGTTTTCCAGGTGGAAAGTTCGGCTGCCATGCGCTTGGCAACCTCCGGTTTTTCCTCGATGAGGTTTGTTTTTTCGCCGGGATCGGAGATGAGGTCATAGAGTTCGTCGCCTTTTGGTCGGGAGATGAGCTTGTAGCGGTTTTCGATCCAAGCGGCTTCCTTGCCATTCTTGTTGAGAAAGCCGAGGGGCTTCTTGCGTTCGGTTTGCTTACCGGTGGCGAAGGGGAGGATATCGACGCCGTCGTAGGTGCGGTCCGTGGGAAGAGGGACATCAAGAGCGGCGAGGATGGTGGGAAAGTAGTCGGAAGTGAAACAGGGCGCGGTGACGGTGCGCGGCTCTTTGATTTTCTCCGGCCAAACCATGAGGCCGGGAACTCGGATGCCTCCTTCGTTGAGGGAGAGTTTGTAGCCTTTGAGATTCTTGGCGGTGCCGACATGGCGGGGCGAACCTTGTCGGGCAGGGCCGTTGTCGGAGCAGAAGCAAATCATAGTGTTGTTGGCAATGCCGAGAGATTTTAACTCGGCACGGAGGCGGCCGATTTGCTCATCCATCGCGGTGAGGCAGGCGTAGTAGTGCTGCGCATGTTCCGGTTGGCCGTGATACATTTCGCGATACTTCGGACCGCCGACGACGGGGGAGTGCGGGGTGTGAAACCAGACGGCGGCAAAGAAGGGCGATTTCTTTTCGGCGGCGTTTTGAATGAAGGGAAGGGCGCGGTCCATGATGACGCGTGAGTCATCGCCTCTGGTGTTTTCAGTGACGGTGGTTCCCGGACCGCTAAAGTAGTCGTTACCGTATGGTTTGCCGGGATTGCCATCGCTGGATTTTTTCTTTTTGATGGGGCCGGGATCGACGAGGGGATCCCAGGTGGGGACTTTTGATTCGGTGACGAAGGAGACGTCGACGTCGCGTTCCCAAGGAGGGCAGTAGTAGCGGGCGGGCTCTTTGGCAAAGGTGCCCCAGCGTTTTTGGTCTCCTTTTTCCTTGGAGAGGGTGCCGAGATGCCACTTGCCAAAGTGTCCGGTGGTGTAGCCGTTCTTTTTAAGAATGGAGGTGATGGGTATTTCGGTTGGCTCAAGCATGCCTGCCATGGCGTAGGTGATGCCATAGCGGTAGGGATTACGCCCGGTGTAGCAACTTCCGCGGGTTGGCGAACACATCGCGGCGCCGGAGTAAAAGCGGGTGAAAGTCACCCCTTCGGCCTGCATTTGATCGAGGTGGGGAGTCTTGAGGTGGGGATGACCGTTATAGCCAACATCGCCCCAACCCTGGTCATCCGTCATGATGAGGATGATGTTGGGATGGTTTGCCGCAAGGAGAGAGGCTGATGCGCAGAGAAGAAGGATGAATTTCATGAGTGAGACTCGCTCACTCTATCTCTGCTTCGGTGCGAAAGAAATGCCGATTTACCTCAGGCTGCAAAAGGCGAAAGCGAAGCCATGGGGTGCTGTCATCCTGCCCTTGGCTGGTGTTGAGAAACTCAAGCGGGGAAGTCGACCAGTTCTTAAGATCAGTTGAGGTGGAGGGAAAGAGGGTGAAGTCGTTTGGTTCGGACGACAGCTGAAAGGAAAAGACCGCCTCAGGGCCCCGGCCCAGATCTTCAAAAACAAGGGAAGGCTCTGACTTGGAGGAAGGCACCAGAGGATCGGTGCCGCTGAGGTATTCCATCAGGTTGCTCAACCCATCTCCGTCGGCATCTGCCGTTGGATCAAGAAGCCGGGCGTTGTTGTCGGCCCATGTTTCGTAGGTGATGCCCGGGCGTGATGATTGCACCCGGAGTAGGTTGGCCAGATTCGTGGTGAGCTCGGGATTGCTTGCGGAAATGTCGGCCAGCTCGTAACGGTGTCCGGTGAGATCGTAGAGGTCGTTGACTCCGCCCCCGGAGCGGATGAGCCGGTGGGTTTCGGTTCGGATCGCGGTGATGCTTCCCCAGCGGGAGTAAGCGTGGTTTTTTCCGGGTGCGAAGGGATTGCGAAGCATGGGAACGAGAGAGCTTCCGACGGCGGTCGCGGGAACTTGATCGGAAAGGCCGCAGAGGTCGGCGATGGTGGGGTAGATGTCGATGCTCTCAACCACGCCGTTGGTCGTCAGGCCGGCGAAGGCTTTGGGATTGCTGGATTCGGGGGCACGGATGATGAGCGGGGATTCAACCGCGCGTTCCAGAACGGAGTGTTTCCCGATACGTGCGTAGTCATCGATGCACCATCCGTGGTCGCCCCAAAGAACGACGACGGTGTTTTTATCAAGGCCGAGGGCTTCGAGTTCATCGAGCACCTTGCCCACCTGGGCATCCATGTAGGAGATGCTGGCAAAATAGGCCCGGCGCAAAATATCACGGTCGCCGATGGCGGTGTAGGCGTTGGGTTCGCCGGAGCTACCGGTCGAGGAATTGGCCCCGGTGGGTGGTGAAACCGGGTCAGGGCCGGGGAGCACTTCGGGCGGGTAGAGGTCGAAGTAGGCTTTGGGTGCGTTGAAAGGGAGATGCGGTTTGTGGAAGCCAAGGGCGAGGCAGAACTGTTTGTCGTCATCCTTGAATTCACGCAGTTTTTCAATCGCGGCGAGAGCCATCTGACCGTCGGGATAAGCCTCGTCGGGGAGGGAATTTCCTTCCTCGTCAACCCCGATCTCGTAAGCGGGAGAGACGTTGCGGACGCGACCGGTGCCGTCGGCATAGGCGAAGAGCGGGTAGCGTCGGGCGCCCCATTTGTCGTGATCATAAATGATCTCGTCGAAGGAAAAGCGCATGTCCGGTTCGTTAGCCCGGGAGCGGTTGTCGTCGTAGTTGGAAGGAAAGGACCAGCGGAAGCCATCGGGTTCGTGGGTGATCTTTCCCATCGATGCGGTGTGCCATCCATTTTGGCGGAGAAGGTGAATCCAGCTTTCCGGACTTGCGGTCTCGGTGGCGGGCATGGCGTTGAAGGCATTGTTGTCATCGCTGGCCGAGGTGGGGCGACGCCCGGTCATGAGGGCGTAGCGGGAGGCCCCGCAAGTGGGGACGGCGACATAGTGGTTGCGGAAGAGCCGACCTGATTGCGCCAAGGCGTCAATGTGGGGTGTGTGCATGTGCTCTTCGCCGTAACACCGCAGTTCCGGGCGGAGGTCATCGACCGCAATAAGGAGAATATTTGGAGCGGCAAGAATACTTCCCTGAAGTCCAAGCAGCGAAATAGTGGCGGTAATGAGATGATTCACTGGGCAGCTTGGCTTGAGTAGATTTCGAATCCATTGAGCAGAAGAAAGCGATCTGCTCCGTTGGTCTCGGTGGCTGAAAGTTCGATGGTGACAGGGTTGGAGCCGTCGTGGGTGAAGGCGAAAGCCAGAGCCGGAATATCGGTGTCGGCAATCGAGGTTGTCCCAAGACCGGCGGCTCCCAGCGAGGTAGGGGTGATCGACCCCTTCAAATCCCCTGCTAGGCGGGCCTCGATGTTATTTGGAGAGGTCGGGGAAGTCCCGCCGGCAAAGCCAAGATTGGCACCGGTGATGGGGTCGAGGTGATATGAGGTCCAGAGGTAGGTTCCGGCGGCGAGGTTATTGAAGGTGATCTCGAGAGCTGAAGTACGAGATCCGATGAAGTCGGCCACCAGAAAGGAACGCGAGAGGTCGCCGCCGGGGATGGCGCGACTTGAATCGCCGTTGGCGCCACGAAATTCGAATGGCGAATCGTCGGCGGTGGCAATCGTCACGGTAACGTCGCCAATTTTTTTGGTTAGCGGAGAGGCGGTGCCGGATACTCCCGAGATGACCCGAAGTCCGGAGTAACTTGGGGAGCCGGGCGATTCGCTCGAGTTAAAATCGACGCCGAACAATCTGAGCCCGAAGTTGCTTTCGGGATCGTTGGGGTCGGTTCCAGCGGAGACTTCAATTCCGTCGCTGACCGAGTCGCCATCGCTGTCACTTTTAAGGGGGTTGGTTCCGGTGTCAGAGGAGTCGACAAAGGTTCCTGATCCGGACTCCACGCCGTCGAGCAGGGTGTCGCCGTCGGTGTCGGGATTGTTGGGGTCGGTTCCGAGGGACAGTTCGAGATCGTCGTTACTGCCGTCGTCGTCCGTATCGGGATCATTGGGATTGGTCTCGTCACCGGTTCCGGGTGATCCGTCTTCACCACGGTATTCGGAGATGTTGGTGAGGTTGTCATTGTCGAGGTCGAGCGCGGCATCATTCACATTCGGATCGAGTCCGTTTGCCGTTTCGTAATCATCGGGCATGCCATCGCTGTCGGTGTCAGCTGGAGGTGCCACACCTTCCACGGTCACGTTTGAGAAGGACGCGGATGAAGCATTGAGAGTCCCGCCGAGGAGAATGCCGACGGCGTCATAGGTGAAGCTGGCGGGAGACGCGGGCGAGTTGGTTTCGGGCCACTCAACGAGGAGGTCCCCGCCGTCTGTCAGGGACGCGGAAGTTTGGATCTGCGTGGCATCAACGCGAGTGATGCTCAGGGTGAAAGTGAGAGATTCGTTGAAATCCGGGGTTCCGCCGTCTGGGTCGGCGGCGGAGGAAATAACGGTGGCGGCTGCGCCGGAAAAAGGATTGGTGGTTGAACCGTTGGCACGATTGAGGCCGGCGCTGCCGTTGTTGGCGGTGGCCCAAACCCCGACGTATCCGCTTCCCGCGCCGGTGGCGGGAATTCCGGGAGCGTCGAAAAGCCCCCAGCGGAGTTGGTTGCCGGGGAGAGCTCCTCCGCCGGAGGTGATGGTGACAGATCCAGTCAGTCGAATGGTCTGTCCCACGGAAAGTGTGACTGACGGAAAGCTTCCGACGATGGTTTCGGCGTCGGCATCGGTGGTGACCGGAGAGTTGGTGGCCGCACTGCCTGCCGTGAAGCCGGTGTCGCCATTGGTGGCGACCCAATTGATGGCGGGTTCCGCCTTCGAATGCCCGAAGCAGGCCAAAAGAGCCAAACTCCGGGTGAAGTTTTTGGTCATGATGTTTTAGGGTTGGGGAACCTCACTGACCCGGAAAAAAGCGCGACTTCCAAGGTTGCCGAGCGCTTCAGGAATGACGAATGAAGTTGCCGTTCCCTCCGCTTCGGCAGGAATGCTGTCATCAATGTTGATGGGCCAGGTGACCAGATCCGAGCTGGTATCGATCGAATAGACCCGGCCTGGAGTTGAAGTCCAAGTTAGGGTGATTGCGCCGGTGGCGGTGTCCGTGTTGATACTTGAGATCGCGAGCGGTTCCGTCTCATCGACGCCGTAGTCGACCTCGACGTTTGTGTAGGTTGCTTTGGTGGCGTCGGTTGTCCCTCCGAGAAGGAATCCCACGCTGTCGTAAACGAAGCTCGCGGGGGAAGCCGGAGAGTTGGTCTCCGGCCACTCAACTTCAAAATCCACGCCGTTGGTGAGTGTGCCGGAGGTGGTGATTTGGGTATCGTCGAACCGGGTGATGGTTAATGAGAAGGTCAGTGTTTCATCGAACCGGGTTGCCCCACCGGCGTTGGTCACCGTTGAGATGACCGTGGTGGCACTTCCCGAGAATGGATTACCGGTGCTGCCATCGGCGCTACGAATGTTGGCAGGGCCGTTGTTGGCTGTCGCCCAAACTCCAACGTAGTTATCTCCGACTCCGGTTTCAGGGGTGGAGGGTGCGTCGAAGAGGCCCCAGCGGATTTGATTTCCCGGAATCACTCCGGTGCGGCCGGTAATGATGACACTTCCGGTGAGGGTGATCGATTGGCCGATCGCAAGAGCGACCTCCGGAAAGCTTCCGACGATGGTTTCGGCATCGGAGTCGGTGGTGACAGGCGAGTTGGTTAACTCGGAGCCGTCGGAGAATTCGGCATCACCATTGGTGGTGACCCAATTGGTGACCGGGATCGGAGTCGCACTTAGTTTTGCGAGCGCGAGAAGGAGCCAAGGCAGGCCGCGGAGTGGGTTGGATTTCATGTTTGTTTTAGCGTCGACGGCGAAGAAGGCCCAGGGTTGCGACGAGCCCCAGGAGTAGAGCGGATGGTTCCGGAATTGCCGTGACGGTGGCATCGACATTGGAAAAGGTTGCCTGGGTGGCATTGGTCGTGCCTCCCAAAAGAATACCGACGGAATCAAATGTGAAACTTCCTCCAGCCGGAGTTCCGGTGGTTTCAGGCCACGAAATCAAGGTTGAACCGCTGCCCGCATCTTCGAGTGATCCGCTTACTGAAATTTGGGTGGCGTCCACCCGGGTGACGGCGAGGAGGAAATTGTAAGTTGAACCGTAGGAAGGGAGTGTCCCGGAGCCACCGGCGATGGTGGTGGATGCGCTTCCTGAAAATGGATTGGTCGTGCTGCCGTTTGCCGAATCAATATTGCTCGATGCGGCTGCCCAAACTCCAACGTAGCCCGACCCGTTTCCAGTGGCTGGAGTTCCCGGGGCGTCGAAGAGGCCCCATCGGATTTGGTTGCCTGGAATTAATCCGGTGTTTCCAGTGATGCTCCAGCTACCGGTTAGCGTGATGGTCTCACCTTCGGACAAGGTGACCCCGGAGAAGCTGCCGACGATTGCGTCCCCATCAGCATCGGTCGTCACAGGGGAATTGGTAGCGGTGCTTCCCGCAGTGAACCCGGCATCGCCGTTGGTGGTCACCCAATTAATCACTGCTGCACCGTTCGAAGCAGCAATTGTGGCAGACAAGGCAAGGATCGGAAGGAATGGTCTTTTCATGGAGAGAAGAGGTAGGCCTTGTCGTTGATTCGTAAAGAAAAATGTCGCGAGACGCATGGGGGGCGTTAGGGAGCTACCTTTGAGATTTTTTTGTTTTGGTCTCGGGTGCCGGATTCTTCGGGAGCCATTTGGCGAGAAGTTTTTTCGCCACTTGATGTTCGGGAAGACTTGCGAGGTTGGTGAATTCATCGGGATCATTGCGATGATCATAGAGCTCTTCGGCTCCATCAGCGTAGTGGATGTAACGCCAGTCTTTGGTTCGGAGGGAGTGGTTCCCGAAGTAGCTTGAGGAGAGAACGGGTTCTTTTCGGACGGCTGCGGGATCCTTGAGTTGGGGACGGAGGGAGAGACCGTCGAGTTGAGGTGGCTTCGGGAGGCTGCAGAGGTCGACCAGGGTGGGGTAGATGTCGAGGAGGCTGACTGCTTCGGGGCAGTTTTTCCCGGGTTTGATTCCGGGGCCGGCGATGAGGAGTGGGGTGCGGGTGGATTCTTCCCAGAGGGTGCGCTTGGCCCAGCGTTGTTTCTCGCCGAGGTGAAACCCGTGATCGCTCCAGAGGACAATGATGGTGTTGTCTTTGTTCGGGCCGTCGCGCAGTCCCTCGAGAACGGTGCCTACGCAATGGTCGGCAAAGCTCACGCAGGCGAGGTAGGCATGCACCATTTCACGCCACTGCTTCCTTGCGAGGACTTCGGTATGTGTGGGCTCGACGTTGAGGCGGCCTTTGAAGTTTGGCGGGAGGTCATCGAGATCGGAAAGGGGCGCCCTGGGCAACGTGATCTTGTTTCGTTCATAAAGATCAAACCACTTTTGTGGAACAAACATGGGAACGTGAGGTCGGAAGATTCCCACCGACATGAAGAAGGGTTGGTCGTGTTTTTGTCTAAGAGCTGCCGCGGCTTTTTGCGCGAGTTGGAAGTCCTTCATTTGATCATCGGACTCCGGAAACGCACCCCAGTCCCAAGCCCGGCTGAATCCGTTGATTATTTTCTTTGGGCGAGGTCCTCCGTAGCCGCCAAGATTGATGTCGATGGCTTCCTTGAGTTCGCCGGTGAAACCGTGGTGAAGTATCTTGCCTCCGGCGAATGTGCGGTAGCCGTTCGTTTTGAACCAAGCCTGCATGCAGGGCGCGGTCTTGAGTCGCGGGATGCTTTGATAGGAGGGGCCGAGATCATAGGAGCCGTGGGTGGTGGCGTGAAGGCCCGACATCACGCTGACCCGTGAAGGAGAGCAGACCGGGACGACGCAGTGGGCGTTACTGAAGTTCCGCCCCTGCCTGGCAAGGAGGTCCATGTGGGGTGTCTTCGCATCGGGATGACCGTCGAGAAAACCCACCCAGTCGTTGAGGTCGTCGATGCAGATCATGAGGACGTTGGGCGGTCTCTCGTCTGCGGTGGCGGACAAGAGACTCAGCAACGCGATCTGGATGAAGCGGATCATTCAGTTTTTACGGCTTCCTTTTTAAAGACGTCGAACTCGGGGTTGACGCACTTATTGCCCCAGCGTTTGTAAATGGCACGAAGGTGTTCTTTCGACTCGGGTTGCTCACCTTTGTCGCCGGTTTCCTTGATCCATTTCGTGAGGAGTTCGCGGTGACGCTTGAGTTCACCGGCAAACTTGGGATTGTTGGCGAGGTTGTTGATCTGATGCGGATCTTTTTCGAGATCATAGAGTTCTTCGGCCGGGCGCTTTCCGAAGAAGGCCCGGGTTGGAATCTTACCAAGTTCACCTTTGGCGTGGAGTTCGCGGAGTCGTTTGGTTTGCGCCTGACCGTCGCGGTATTGTGGCTGGAGGAGAATCCGATCGGTCATGAAGTTGCGGAGGTATCGGAATTTTTCTGTGCGCACGGTACGGATGCGATCGATGGTGTAATCGCATCGGTCACGCGCTGAAACCACGTGGTCGCGCGCTTGGTAATTTTCGCCGAAGAGGTCTTGTCCGTGGAGATAGTTGGGGAGTGCGATGCCGGCGAGGGCGAGAGTGGTGGCGGAGATATCAAGGCCGCTGACGAGTTCGTTTCGGGTGGCATTCTTCTCAATTCCCGGGCCCGAGATGATGAGGGGAACGTGGACACCCCCTTCGTAGCAGAATTGCTTGTGCCGAAGCGAGTGGTTGTTGCCGTGGTCGGAGAAGAAAAAGACGATGGTATTTTCAAGGAGTCCATCGGCCTTGAGGCGGTCCATGATTTCTTTGACGTGGCCATCGGTGACGCGGACGGTGTCGTAGTGGTGAGCCCATTCTTGGCGGAAGATTTCCTCGTTGGGGAAGTAGGGCGGGACCTTCATCGTGGAAGGATCGACCTTGTCGGTGAGCTTTCTGGTGTTGGTCTTTCCACCCCCGAGTTGGATCTGTCCGAACCAAGGCTGTCCATTCGGGACTGCGGACCAGTCGGCCTGGCCTTTTTTGCCATAGAAACCCTTCTTGCCGGGTTTTGGTTTCTGGGTGTCGGCGGAGTAATGCTCTTTGCGGTTGTAAACGAAGTTGTAGTCGTCCTTTCCCTTGTTGAAGGTGGCGTAACCGTGCTCGATGAAAATCTGAGGCAGGGTTTTAATTCCTGCGGGCAATTGGATCGCGGCTTCGGGGCTGCGGGAGGAGCGATGTTGATGAGTGCCGGTGGTGGTTTGGTAGACCCCGGTGATCATGGCGGAACGGCAGGCCGAGCAGACCGGGGCGGGAACGTAGCAGCGGGAAAAGCGAATGCCGTCTTTGCTGAGTTTGTCCAGAGTGGGGGTCTTTCCGGCGTTGACGGGGAAGCCGTAGGATTCCATCCAGGGTGAGAGATCCTCACAAAAGATCCAGAGGATATTTGGTTTGTCCGCGGCCGAAGCGGGGAGCGAGAAGAGAGTGACAAGGAGGACGAGAAGGCGCTTCATGGCTCGCCAGCTTAGGTTTCTGTCAGGTGATCGCAATCAAGCAGATGAATTTTATCGGTAATTTTCGGGGAGGCGTTCAATTCGCCTTGGGATCGGGAAGTTGGGAATGACACCATCTTTTGGAGCCATGGACAATTTGTGCCAAATCTTCCATCGAATCATACTCGCCTTTTGGCGGTGAAAAATGTTTCTATTCGGCATGAAATACTTCCTCGTAGCGACCGGGCTTCTTAGTTTTCTCCACCTCTCATCCTGCCAATCTTCTGTTCAAAAAATAGCGACGCCCAAACCCACCAAAGCGAACGCTGCCGTGAGCGGGAAATCGTTTGCCACCTTGAAGCGCGGTCACGGGGTCTACTTGAAGCAGTGTGCCCAGTGCCACGAGCACCGGCTTCCCAATACGATCAGTCTGCCGGCATGGCACGGGAAAATTGATAAGATGTCGGATTTAGCCGGCCTCTCCAAGGCGGAAGAAGAGGATTTACAGGCGTATCTGGGCGAGTTCTCCGATCGTTAAATTACTCCGGCTTCCCTAACAAAAATAGCCCGGAAATCCCTTTGACAGGTCGATTTCCGGTGCGTTGTTGACCGGTAATGAAAAATCGTTTCCGAAAAACAACACTGGCATTCACATGCTTTGCCCTCTCCCAATCGTCGGCGCTGGCCGGTCAAAAATCCGTCGCGGAATTCGACGTCAAAGAGGCCGACTCGCTTGGCTGGCGCGTCGTCGACGACGGAGTGATGGGAGGTCTTTCAAAAGGAAAGATTGAGATTTCGAAGAACGGGATTCTTACCTTCAGTGGTAAACTATCGCTTGAGAACAACGGGGGCTTTTCTTCACTCCGCACCGGAGATCTCAAGATGGACCTCGCCGGAGCCGAAGGTTTGGTGGCTCGCGTTAAAGGGGACGGCCGCACCTATCAGATGCGCTTTAGCACTGATGCACGCTTCCGCGGAATGGAGGTCTCATTCAAGGCAGACTTCAAAACAACGAAGGGGGAATGGACCGAGGTCAAGGTTCCCTTTGATCAGTTCAAGGGAAGCTTTAGGGGGATGAGTCTCTCCAAGGAAAAGTTCAACCCCTCCAAGATTCGTCGGGTCGGACTCCTTCTTGGCGATAAAAAGCAGGGTCCCTTCGAACTGCAGGTTGATTGGATTCGCACCTACGGTGCAGAGTCCGGTGGGAGCGACATCGTTTCGGCCGCTTTGGCCGATGGGCGTTTCGGAATTCTTGCGAAGGCTCTTACCGAGGCAAAGCTCGTCGACACCCTCCAAGGTAAAGGGCCGTTCACGGTGTTTGCCCCGACGGACGAGGCCTTCAAGAAGCTTCCGAAGGGCACTATTGAAACGCTCCTTAAGCCCGAGAACCGGGATCAACTCCAGGCAGTGCTGACCTACCATGTCGTGGGAGGATCGATCGATCTTGCTGGTGCACTTGCCGCCAAGGAGGCGAAAACGGTGCAAGGAGCCGCAGTAAACATCGCTTTTTCCGAAGGTCGCGTTCGCGTGAATGATGCTGCCATTATTGATGCTGATGTGAAGTGCTCAAACGGCGTAATTCACGTGATTGACTCGGTCATTCTTCCTCCCAAACCCGCCAACGACATTGCCAGTGTGGCCAAGCGCGCCGGGACTTTTAAGACTCTTTTGGCAGCGGTCGACGCAGCAGGTTTGACCGACGCCTTGACAGGGGACAAGCCGGTAACGGTCTTGGCTCCGACCGACGCGGCATTCGCTGCCCTCCCAAAAGGCACCGTCGAGGCCCTCCTGCAGTCGGAGAATCGCGAGAAACTGATTTCCATTCTTAGCCTCCACGCCATCCCGGGGAAAGTAAGTGCCGGAGATGCCCTCAACGTCGGCACCGCAAAGTCGCTCAACGGTGGGACTCTCGAGTTTGGTATCATCGATGGTGTTTTCAAGGTGAACGGTGCCAAGATCGTAAAGACCGACATTCAGTGCGACAACGGTATCATCCATGTCATCGACGCCGTCATTCTTTCATCTTCGAAAGAGAAGGGGAGCGAGACGGCTTCCACGGGAGGCAAATCTCCACGTGAGCAAATCGAAGCTGCCATCGATCAGGGTGTTCCGGTTTTCAATGATGGCAACCACGGGAAATGCGCTAAAATTTACCGCGATTGCATGGTTTCGATTTCCAGGTCCGCCGGGATTGATCCTCGCGTCAGCAAGGTCCTCGACCAGCTGGTGAAGCGGGCAGAAGGCATCGAGAGTGATACCGAGCGCGCCTGGGTGCTTCGCAGTGGCCTCGATCATCTCTACGCAGCTCTCTCGGAGAGTTAAGCCGAGTCCGGCGAATTTTCTCCAACAGTCCGGGCCTTCGTGGGCTTGGACTGTTTTTTTTGGCTCGGGGGTTGGTCTTTCTTGCTCAGGGGCCACCATGTTGTTCCCGCCGGATGATGTCCGGGTGACGACGATGCCCGGGCCCGGCTTACTGGCGCTGCTGGCATTGTTGGCAGTTGGCTAGGCCGCTCGACGTCGCCGTCAGGTTCGCAGTTCACTTTTGATCTCAAAGTCCGATCAGGCTCACATGGTCGGGCTTTGTTGTGCCTTGGATGAGCGGATCGGCTTCCTTGCAAGGATAGAAAATGACGCTAGCCTCTACGAGTGATCATCGCTCGTATTCTGTCAGCTGGCTTAGCCATTTTATTCCTCGCCTCTTGTTCCACTCCGCTTAAGCCAACTGGTTTTCTGGGCAAGGATGATGCCAGAATGTCGAAGAACAAAGAGCTGCCTTTTTCGCGGTCATGGAAAAACCCTGACGCCAGGATGAGCAGTTATTCCAAAATCGCGGTCAAGCCAATGCGGGTTGACGAGCAGCGACCACTTGGCTTTTTGGGCCGCCGAAACGTCCGAAATATCGGGAAGACTTATCAGAACGATTCCGTTGCTCTGGCCGCTCTGGGCTCCAGAAAGTTTAGTGAGGAACTCGGTGCGACCCCAAACCGAAAAGTTTCGGTGACCGATAACCCCGGGAAGAGCAAAGGACTCATGGTTCTTGAAACCAATCTGGCACAAATGGAACCGGGGCGTCCGAGTATGCAGGCGCTTAATCTGTTGGTTCCGTTTGTCTCCATCCTCAATCGCCCCTCGCTTGGCTTGGAGGGGCGTTTCGTGGATGCCTCGACCGGAGAGACCCTGTTTGCCTTTTCAGATTTGGAACGCCCCGAGATCAGCCTCTTTGACGTTCAAAAATTCACCTACTACGGGGTGCACCGGAGAGAGCTTGAAATCTGGGCCGAGCAATTGCGCCGTGTTGTTGATGGTGATGGCAACACTTTGGTGAGGGACCCGTTTGTTTTTCAACCCGTGAACTGGTAGACTGCCCCTTAATGAAATTGATTTGCCTCACGCTGCTTGCAGCCCAGCTCCCCATGTCTGGAGATCGTTTGCCGTCGGGGCCGGGTTTGGCTGCCCTTTATCCAGCTGATCAGGGAATCGAAAAAGATGCCAGGGTTGTGCAGGTCGAGGCTTTTGAGCAGCAGAAAATCAACCAGCTGATCTCCGGTTGGGAGTCGGTGAAATCAGAACGAGATCTAAGCTTCAGCGATGAACGTCCGCAGCAAAGCGGAGGTAAAAAATCTTTGTTGATGGATCGCAAGTCAGGCCCCGGAGGGGCGCTTTACCGGCGGATTAAGAACGCTGAAGGTGGTTTTGGTTTTGAGCAACTCTTCGTTCGCTACTATGTGAAGTTTGCGGAGGATTGCGGCGAGCTGCATCACTTTGGAACCTGTCTCGGAGGGAATAATCCCGCGACCGCGTGGCCGAGCGTGAAGGCCGGATTTCCTACCGATGGAGCGAAGTCATTTTGGTCGGGAATCGAGCCATTCGGCAAACGATGGACCTGGGACTACTACACCTACTGGTGTGAGATGGGCGGCAGTCCTCCGCGCGGACAAACCTGGGGGAATAGCTTTATCCACGATGAGTCGCTCAAGGTGAAGAAGGGGAAATGGATTTGCATCGAGCAGATGATCAAGATGAACGATATTGGCGATACCAACGGGGAACAGGCCCTCTGGATTGACGGCAAACTGGTCTCCCATTTGGGAAAGGGTTTCCCAAAGGGGCGGTGGATCTTCGACAAATTTCAGCCGGGCCGAAGTGGTGACGGGGTGCGTTGGAATCAGAAGGAAAACACGCGGGACTACTTCAAGGTTCCCGAAGGCGGATCTCCTTTCGAAGGCTTTCGCTGGCGCACCGTACCGGAACTCAACATCAACTTCCTCTGGCTTTACGTTTACACCGAGAAACCGGCCGGTCACCAAATCAAGGTCTGGTTCGATGATGTCGTGGTCGCCACGGAATACATCGGCCCCCTGGTGGCAAAGAAATAGACCTCAATACCTCAGCCCGAGATCGTTGGTGCGCACCTCCTTGAGTTTCGCTGCCATTTGTACCCGGAATCGCGCGATCACTTCGGCATGCGCCGGATCCTTGGCAAGGTTGGTGTATTGCTTGGGATCTTTTTTCATATCAAAAAGCTCTTCGTCCCCTTTGCCGTCTTTCCCATAGGCGATGTAGGCCCAGTCCTGTTCCCTCAGGAGGAAGCCCTTGCCGTTCACGCTAAAGGCGGCATCGCGCACTTTCTCCTTGGGGTCGCTCATCAATTTAGAGATGTCTTTTCCTTGCAGACGTTTCGGGACTTCGAGTCCACAGAGGCTTGAGAGAGTAGGATACAGGTCAAGGAGTTCCACCAGCGAGTTGCAAACCGCAGGCTTCTTTCCGGGCATGCGGATGATGAGAGGAACCGCCGCAGATTCATCGTGCAGACTCACCTTGGCCCAGAAATCGTGCTCGCCGAGATGGTATCCGTGATCACTGGTGAAGATCACAATGGTATTATCATCCAATCCGGCTTCGCTTACCGCATCGAGCACTTGTCCGACCAGCCGATCCATGAAAACCACCGAGGCATAATAGCCGCCCACCGCCTTCTTTTGCCGGCGAATGTCCATTTTCATGTTCTTGCTCGTTTTGTAGTTGATGCCAGCCTTGGGAATATCAGCCCAATCATTTTCGATCTTTGGAGGAAGCGCCATCTTCGAGTAGGGAAGAAAATCGGTGTAGTCTTTTCTGGGAGCGACGAAGGGGACGTGCGGACGGACAAATCCCACTCCGAGAAAGAAGGGCTCGTCCTTGTGCTTCTTGATCAATTCGATGGCTTTGGCTGTCGTCTTGCCGTCCGAGTGCACGAGGTCATCGCCATCAGCTTCAACAACGACGAAGGTGTTGCCACCCACCGGGCCGGGCTTTCGTCCGTCAGCATTGTTCTCCAGGGTCTCGCCATCACCCGGGGCCTTCCACTCTGGGCCGGGCGAGTTGAATCGCTCGGTCCAGGAGGCGGGATCGTCCGCGCCGTCGGTTCCTTTTTCAATACCTCCCGGAACTCCCATGTGGAAGATTTTGGAAACCCGTGCGGTGTAGTATCCGTTGTTTTTGAAGTGCTGCGCCCAAGTGGCTCGATCACCAATCGCAGGGCGGGGTGACCCATAGCCAAGCATCTTGATGGCATGCGGATAGTAACCACTCATAAATGAGGCCCGCGAAGGTCCGCAGTAGGTTCCCTGGCAATAGGCCCTGGTAAACCGGGTTCCTTGTGAGGCGAGGCGGTCAATGTTCGGGGTCTTACAAACCTCGTTGCCATAGCAGGAAAGGGCGGTTGCGGTGAGATCATCCGAGATGATAAAGAGAACGTTGGGCTTCTCGGCACCGAGAGCGGAGAACGAGATGGAGGCAAGGGTCAGGAAGAAGTGTTTCATGAGTTTCGGAGTTTTGAGATGATGGATTCGACATCGTAAACGCAGCCACCCCAGGAACCGCCGCTGACATCCTGAAGGGCGGCCCAGAGACGGGTGTCATCGGGGACATCGGGATTGGCCTGGAGCGCGGGATTGGTTTCGCGCGAGGAGAGATTTTCAGAACCGGTATAGTCGACCCATCCTTTCATGTTCCGGCAATCAATCTTGATTCGGATCGGATCCCCATCGCGAAGTTTTCCAATCGGTCCGCCCGACCACGCCTCCGGAGAAATATGCCCGATACAGGCTCCCGTTGAGACGCCGGAAAAACGACCGTCGGTGATGAGCGCCACTTCTTTTCCCCACGAAAGATGCTTGAGTGCGATGGTCAGTTGGGCGGTCTCAGGCATCCCGCAACCAACCGGACCGTATCCGATCAGAACAATGACGTCGCCCTTGCGAATGCGATCATCTCCGGTGGACTTCACGGCGGCGATGGCATCGGGCTCCGAGGTGAAGACACGGGCCGGACCTTCGTGCAGGTAAATTCCATTGTCATCAATGAGCGAGGGATCGATCGCGGTGGATTTGATGAGCGAGCCTTCGGGAGCGAGGTTTCCTTCGGGAAAAGTCACGGTGGAAGTGAGTCCGTTTGCGCGGGCTTGAGTTGGAGACTGAATCACGGTCTCGGGATCGATGCCGTCAAGTTGGGTCAGCTTTTCCTTGAGCCGCGAACGACGTTCGGAGCGCTCCCACCATTCCAGATTTTCACCGAGAGTCTGACCCGTCACCGTCATCGCATCAAGGTGGAGCTTGCCCATCTCGCGCAGGTGGAGCATGACCTCGGGAACCCCGCCTGCCAGAAAAACCTGCACCGTGGCAAAGTGTTGCGGGCCATTCGGGAGAGCATCGACGAGGCGGGGAATGTCGGCATTAAAGCGCCTCCAATCATCAACGTCTGGACGTTTCAATCCTGCCTGATGCGCGATCGCCGGAAGGTGCATGATCAGATTGGTCGAGCCGCCGAAAGCACAGTGGAGAGCGAGAGCATTCTCGATTGATTTTTCGGAGAGGATGTCGGAGGTGGTGAGACCGTTCTTTTCCATGTCGAGCATGGCCAGTGCCGAACGCCTCCCCATGTCCTTCCAAATCTCAGTTCCGGAAGGTGCCAGCGCGGAGTGGGGGAGCGAAAGCCCGAGCGCTTCCGCGACCACTTGAGCCGTCGCGGCCGTGCCCAGGAATTGGCATCCCCCGCCGGGAGATCCGCAGGACCGGCAGGCGGCGTGCGCGGCATAGTCCAGCGAGATCTCACCTTGCGAATAGCGCGCCCCGATCGTCTGGATGCGGCCCAGGTCTTCGTCGGTTTCCTCACTGAGCAAAGAAACTCCACCCGGAACGAGAATCGTGGGTAGGGATTGCGTTGCAGCGAGAGCCATCAGCATGGCGGGCAGGCCCTTGTCACAAGTCGCGACTCCGATGACTCCTTTGCGCGTGGGGTGCGAGCGAATGAGGCGACGAAACACCATCGAGGCATCATTGCGATAGGGCAGCGAATCCATCATCCCGTCAGTCCCCTGGGTTCGTCCGTCACAAGGATCGGAGACAAAGCCGGCGAAGGGAATTCCTCCGGCCGCCGTGATCGTCTTGGCGGCCTCCTCCATGAGCAGGCCGACTTCAAAATGCCCGGTGTGGTAACCAAGAGCGACCGGCGTTCCGTCTTCCCGACGGATGCCGCCTTGCGTGGAAAGGATCAGATAGTCACTCCCCGCGACATTCTCTGAAGACCAACCCATGCCCACATTCTGGGTCCAGCCGAAGAGGTGGCCCGACGGCTCGGTGGCCAGCTTCTCAGGAGTAAACGGAAGCGCCCCGGCGGGTCCGGGAGCCTTGGTCTTGAGAGTATAAATTTCCTCCAGACCGGAGTCGAAAATAAGAGAACGATTCATGAAAAAGAAAAGTGCTGGTGAAGGATCCGTCAGGAACCAGCGGCAGCACCCACAATCGCTCCCAAATGCTGTGCTGAAAAGAGGAAAGCAGCGAGTCGAATGAAAAGCCCCGCATTCCAACTTCCAAAAGAGTCCCGTCTGCGCTAGCCTCCCGGGCGATGAAACCGGGCCTTCAACAACCTGTCTTAGACTTAGACTTTAGGTCTGGTGTTTTCATCTTGGCTTCGTTGATTGTCCTCCTTCTGGTTGGAGTTGGCTACCAACTTTCTATCATTACGCCGTTTCCCGTCGTCATAGCCGCAGATCCGTTTCCGGCGACGGAACCATATGGGCTTTATGTCTACGATTCATTCCTTGAGGCCAAGGGCTTTGAGCATCCGGGCTCCCAAATTATGCTGTCAATCAGTGTGTTAGCAATCCCGGTGCCTCGTCAGACTCGGAAAACGGAGTCGGCATCCCGCCGCAATGTTGCTATGGCATCCATGATCATCCTGCAACGTCATTGCCTTAAACGAGAGAATCACGAATACGGCTACAGGTATTACGATCCGGTGACGGGGAGGTGGCCAAGCAGAGATCCCATTGGGGAAAGGGGAGGAGTCAATCTCTATGGGATGGTGGGGAATAACCCTATTAGTAGGCTGGATCAGCTAGGTTTAATTGGTGTTGATCCTAATTATGATTTGGACGAGGGGGTCAGGGGACTAATGAAGTCACTTAAGCCTGATAACTCCCCGCTCACGGGTAGTGAAAAAATAATGGATGCAGATTTTTCTTATAAGTTCTTTGTCCGTCAGGATTTAAGTAAAGATGATATAAGGCGAATGAGATTGTCAACTAGTAGCACGGAAGGAGGAGCGGCAACCGGTCAAATTTCTGGGGAGGCTGTATTTAAGAGAAGCCCAACTTGTCCCGCAGATTGTTGTAATCAGGTGAGAATGAAAAAAGGCCGTGTGCTTGGCTCTGTTTGGTGGCAAGATCCAAGATTGGACAGGATTGGCAAAAATTCAAAGAAGCATGAATTAGGACATGTCGTAGACTCGATTGAAGCGGGGAGGCTTTATACAAAGCATGGTGTTCATATTGCTAGAGGTGCTGGCTGTGTAAATGAGGATGCAGCAAAATGCTATAAAAGCGCAATTGAAAACGAATTAGAGGTAGTTTATAATAGCCGCCTAAGAGTGATAGAATCACTGCGCCATCTTTCTGCAAATGCTCCGAATGGTCTTGGTGGTAACCCTGAGTATATGGCATACCCTGACTCCCTTCAGGGAACGGAAAGGTTGAAGGCGTGGAATGCCTGGAGGGCTCATGAGCAGGCGCGTGGTGCGCTGGTAAATAAGCTGTCGGATTGTAGGAGGCTGAATGGAAAATGTGGATTTACACACCCCTAAAATCATGAAGAAATCGTGTTTAGTGATCCTTTGCATCCTCTCTTTCGTTTCTTGTGAGCGAGACGAGACTCCTTCGAAAGAGATGCGCCTTCCACTAGAAGGAGAAGAGATAGCTAAATCATTTTCAATGATCTCAATAAGGCCATTTCCTTCTGCTGGAGTTGAGATGATTTTGGCCTCTAAAGATGAAGACTACTTTGAGATTGTCGATACACACCGTAATTTTAAAATAAAAAAAAATCAATTTTCTGATTTTTTAAGAAAGCAGTCGCAGAATAGTTATAAAACCAATGAGAAATCCAAATTTTTCGTTATTGATCTTTACTCTGAAAATGGGGTTGAGCGTTCGATTAAAGTTGGTAGGGGAAGTCAGTGTGGAGAACATATTTTTTGGTTGTTCTATGATGTTTTTGGTGGGATCGTAACGGACATGTTGAATGAGCCATCTGATTTTTCGGCTAGATCTAATGTGTTTTTCAATGTCGTTAGGTAGTTGTCGCAAATTTCGATGCCAGATTTGTCTGCCAGAGATTTGTCTGCCAGGCATATCGTAGGGGTAGGTTGCTCGATCCTTTTAGCTGCAATGGTTTCCGGTCGATTTGTCTGCCAGGCATATCGTAGGGGTAGATTGCTCGATCCTTTTAGCTGCAATGGTTTCCGGAGATTTTCGTTTGCTTGAGATTTGTCTGCCAGGCATATCGTAAACGTAGGCTGCTCGATCCCTTTAGCTGCAATGGTTTCCGGTGATTTTCGTTTGCTTGGGTTGGGGCAGATTTCGGGGTTTTCAAAGTGTTTTGGTGATGCAAAAATATGCCAGGCATACAAAAAGAGATCGACAAGATCCGTTTGGCTTTTTAGGGTGCTCGCATGAATCTCCAATCCCCGCAGAACAAAACATCCAGCCCCAAGAGAGAGTGGTCTCCTCTCGAGCTTGCGGAGATGAAAACGGGAAAATATCTGGGGCAGATTCATCGACCGAAGGGCTTTGCGAGCCGACGACGGATCAAGCCCGAAAAGGGCTCGGCCTGCTACCATGTGATGTCGCGGACGGTGAACGGTGAGTTCCTCTTTGGCCCCACGGAAAAGGAAGCATTTCAGAGGATGATGCGCCGGATGGCGCGATTCGCCGGGGTGGAGATTTTCACTTATGTGGTGATGGATAACCACTTTCACATCCTCCTCAAAGTTCCGGATCGCTCGAAGTGGCTTCGTCGCTTTGACTCGAAGGACCACGAAGCCGCAGACGCAGGAGAACGTAGGCTTCTTGCTCATCTTTCGACCGTTTATTCGAAGGCGTTTCTCAGGCAGTTGGAGAACGAACTCAAAAGTCTCCGGGAACGTGGTTTGGAGGATGCGGCACTGTTGCTACTGGAGCGCTTCAAACGGCGCTTCTGTGATGTCAGTCTCTTTGTCAAAGAACTGAAGGAGCGTTTCAGTCGTTGGTTTAACAAGCAGAATGGTCGACGGGGAACACTGTGGATGGATCGATTCAAGTGTGTTTGCGTGGATGGCGAAGCCGCCCTGGCGACGATGGCAGCTTACATCGATCTCAATCCGGTGAGAGCGGGAATCGTGGAGGATCCGGCGCTTTATGACTGGAGTGGTTACGGGGAAGCCTCGGGAGGAAGTCGACGGGCGCGACGCGGTCTCTGCAAGGCTCTCAATTTACCCCAGGATTCCTGGGAGAGTCGGGCCTTGCCGCGATACCGTTTGTTTCTTTTTGATGAAGGACTGGCGGTGGAGCCAAAATCAAAGTCCCTCGGTGCGGGCAAGCGAAAGCGGCGGGGTGTTTCGCCAGAGGCACGCGGGAAGGTGATTGAAGAGAAAGGGGAGATTTCGCCATCGCTTGCACTGATGAAACGGGTCTCCGCGTTTTCAAACGGGGTGGCGATTGGAGGTGAGGTATTCGTGAAAACGATGACAGCGCGCTATCAGCGAGCGATGGATCGAAAACGGGAACGAATTCCAAAACACGTGGAAGGAACAGGAGGGTTTTTCGTGATGCGGGAATGAGTAAGACTCTCGGTCAGGATTCCTTGTTTTCGTGGTTGGTGTACCGACCGATGAGCGGATATTGCTCTAGCTCGAGGACGCTGCCGGTGACGGGGCGGCTTGCTTTGGACGCCCAGTAGACGGCGGCTTCGGCGATTTGTTCGGGCTTAAGAATTCCACCGGAGGGAGCGGCGTATTCGGGTAGTGTTTCGGGCCAGTCTTCGGGGAGACCGTCGTCGAGTTTGACCTGATATTCGTTTTCGGTGAGGGTCCAGCCAACGTTGAGTTGGTTAAAGCGAACCTTGTCCACACCGTGGGCGTCGGCAAGGTTTCGGGTCATGGTCATGAGTCCTCCCTTGCTGACGGAGTAAGCCAGCATGTTGGCTTGTCCGCAGTGGGCGAGAACGCTGCCGATGTTGACAACACAGCCCTCACTTTCTTTGAGAGCGGGAAAGAGGTTTCGGATGAGCTGGATCGGGGCGCGCAGGTTAACCGCGATGATGCGATCGAAGAAGTCGACGTCGGTATCTTTGAGGTGGCCTCGGGTTGTAAACGCGGCGTTATTGACGAGGCAGTCGAGCCGACCGAAGCAGGCGAGAGCTTCTTTGGCGATTTGCGCCGGGCCTTCGGGGGCTTGCAGGTCTCCTTGAACGAAGGCGGAGTGGTCAAAACCGAGTTCCTCGCGAAGGGCATTGGCTCGTTCGACGTTGCGTCCGTGGAGAATGACCTTGGCCCCTTCTTTGACAAAGAGGCGGGCCATGGCGGCACCGATCCCGGTAGTGCTGCCGGTGATAAGGATGACTTGGTCCTGGAGTCTCATCATGATTTCGCTTTCTTCTTTGAATCGGATCGTCTGCGTTTTTTTGCGGGCTTTTCTTCTTTCGGGCTGGATGCCGGTTTGCTCTCAGTTCGAGGCTGCTCTTTTTTACCCTCTTTCTCCTTTTGTCTTTCGAGAAATGATTTTCCTTCGGTAATCCATTTGGGTGCTTCCTCTCCTTTGACGTGGGTATCGAACCACTCTCGGACGCGGTAGTGATAGTCGACCATGTTTTCCTCTTTCCGAAGACTGTGGTTTTCTCCGGGGTAGACGAGCATGACGAGGTTGTCTTTTCCAGCCCAGCGGGCCGCGTTGTACATCTGCACTCCTTGTCCCCAGTCAACGGCGCCATCTTTGTCGCCAAAGGCGATGAGGAGCGGGGTTTTCAGGTCGTCGAGTCCGTGGATGGGCGAGTTGCGGATATAGTTCTCAGGGTCCTGCCAGAAGGGTTTGTCCATCCGGCCTTGTGACTGGGTGAAGATTGCGGCATTTGTTTGGCCGGAGTTCCAATAGACGCTGACTGACATGCTCATCATATTGGTAAGCGGGGCGCCCGCCACTCCGGCAGCGAAGAGGTCGCTTCGCGTGACAATGAAGGCGGTTTGGTAAGCTCCCCATGAGTGACCGACCAGGCCGACTTTGTCTTCGTCCACCATGCCGGTTTTGAGGACCTCGTTGACGGCGGGAACAACGCACTCGAGAGCGGAGATTCCTGGTTCCTGAGGACGGTAAACGATATCGGGCTGAAAGACGAAATATCCTTCGGCGGAGAAGACGGCAGGGTTGTAGGGATGTTTTTCACTTGGAACTTCATAGCGATGGAGTCCCTGGGATCGCTTCTCGTAGATGTAAACGACCATGGGATATTTCTTTCCGGCCCGGTAGTTTGCCGGGTAGCGAAGGGAGCCCTGAAGTTTGACGCCGTGCTCGTTTTCAAAATCGATCAATTCGGTCCGTCCCCAGTGGTATTGCTTTTGGAAGGGGTTGGTTTTGGAGATTTGCTTCGGTTGGGTGAGCTCCGGACCGGAGACGAAAATATCGGGTGAATCGTTCCCGCTTTCAATCGTCAGGAGATAGCGGTCGGCGCTTTCCGCACGGGTGAGTGAGCTGATCATTTTGTCTTCCCAGATTAAGATCTCGACAGGCCTCTTTGCGGTCATGCCTGCCAGCTTGGCGTATCCCGATTTCTTGGTAACTTCGCCATACAGGGCCAGGTAAAGCGATTGCCCGGGGGCGAGCATGCCCTCGTTTTCCTTAAGGAAGCTTGCCTGGGAAAGACGATATCGGATCCGATCCTTGCGACCATCCGTGAGTCGGCGGGCGGCTGATCCATCCGGCTTGATGAGCCAGAGATCGTAGCGATCATAAATGAGGAACGCAGAGGAATCCTTGAGCCAGACCCCTTGACCGTATGGACGTTTTTCAACGGCGAGGGTGTCGTCTTCTTCGTCAGAGAATTGAACGTCCAGATCCTTGCTGAGGTGAATCTCTTTGTCTGACTCCAGATTGCGGGACCAAAGTTGGCCATCGCGCATGTAGAGAAGGTGCCGGCCGTCGGGGCTTGTGGATAAGGTATACTTGACCGCTTCCAGAATCTTTTTTCGGTCGCCGCTTTTCGTATCAATTTCGTAGATGTCCTGAAGTCGAGGCCCAAACATGGCGGTCTCTTCATGCGGAGTGCGATCGAAGCCAATTGCCCGCAATCCTTTCCGGGTCATGGCAATGCCTTCGGTCAAGTCATTGCCCAATTGAACCAATGTCCCTTCCTTGAGCCACCATATAGCTTTTCGGGCAGGATTCTTTTGGGAGGAGGCCAACCTTTTTTGCAGAGGCATGATCTCGGTGTCCTTGGTGTGCCAGACCTCGACGTTTGACTTTGCCTGGAGGGTGTCGCGAAGCGTCTTTTCTTTTGCCTCTTCCTCCTTCTTGGGCTCGGGGTTCTTGGCTGGTTCCGCCTTCTTTGAATCTTCTTTCCCGGGCTCTTCAGCAGATTTGGGTTTCAAGGCCTTGGGTTGATTCTCCCACTCTTTTAGATCGCAATAAATTGCCTTGCCGTCCACCGACCACGTGATCCGTCCGGCGGGGAGAAACATGTCGGCTGAGAATGATTGATCCTTCGTGTGCTCGTAGAGGTGCTTCTTCGGTTTCTTGTTTCCGACTCCGGTCCAGGCAACCAGAGTGTGTGAGACGTCTTCCTTCTCGGCGTGCGCCATTTCGCGCATCACCGCGAGATCGAGTGAGTCCTTTCGCCATTGAAGTGACTTGTATTCCTGTTCGCTCGATTCCAGAGTGCGCAGAATTCCGGTTTCGGGTGAAAAAATCTGGAGAGAGTTGCTGATGCCAGGTGAGTCGATGGCCATGGCTAGGTGAGAGCCGGAGTCGCTCCAGGCATGCTGGGTGACATTTCCCAAGGTGGTATCAGTTTTGTCGGCGAGGTTCCGGACAATGAGGGCTTTTCCCGGAGACTTTCCTGCGATCTCGATGGCGGCGAACCGGCTGTCATCACTAAAGTGGAATGAGGTCACATTCTTGAATGTCGTCGTCTCTTTGGTGGTCAGATTGCGGAGGTGGATGGTTTCTCCGGGTGGTTTGTCCTTTTGTTCTTTTTTGGCTTCTGCCGGTGACTTTCCGATGGTGACGGCAAGCCATGTGCTGTCATTCGAAAAGACCGGGCGCATGCCATGCTGATAGGCTTCGACCTCGGGCATCTTTTTACCCTTCAGTTGATGGAGGTGCAGCGTCCGTTCGTCGTCGACGCGGGTGACCCCATAAATCAGCCATTTGCCATTTGCCGAGATCTTGCGGTTACCCGAATCAAGTCGTTCCCAACGAGCGTAGTCGGCAGGTTTGACGGAGGTTTTTCGCTTCCGCTTTTTTTTGGAAGTCTCTTTCTGAGGTGGTGCTTCCCTGGCTGGTTCTTCGGCGGAGACCGTGATGGGGAGGAAGCTGAGAGCGAGGAGGAGGGCAAGTGATAACCGCATGATGATTTTGTTGGGGGCGGCTTTAACGAATTTCAAGTCAGGTTGCGATCTCAAGTTCTTATTCCTTGCTTCGAAGCGGATCAGCCTTTCTCGAATCGAACGATCCGAGGACCTGGCAGTGCCTGTTGAACTCGAGTTATCTCGCCACCCTGAAGAAGCGAATCAGAGGATTTTCGGAGATATCGATGACTGCTTCATACTCTCCCGGGGTGGTTTCGGAAAATCCGGTATTGGTGGTTAAGTCGTCTGCAAATGTCTCCATCTGTTCCGAGCCGAGCATCCGCCAGTCGCTTATCCCCGGTTCTCCCCCAAAGCGGATCGTGAAATTTGATCCTCTCAATTGGGTGCCAAGGATTGAAATCGGAATTGGCTCGGTCCTTATCACGATGGTCAGATTATTCCATTGCGCGCCAGCTCCGCCGAATGTCGATGCGTTTTCTGGTTCAACATACGCGATCAGGGTCGCGGTGTCGAAGGCACCGTTTTCCACTGTCTGCGGACTCGAGCCCAGGAAAGTGATACTCGCCAGTTCGAGACAAACCCGGAATGCGCTTTGGCTGATCTGTATCACTGATTCTCCCAAAGTGACATGGGATAGTGCCATGCAGCGGAAGAAGGCAGCGGAACCGATCGTTTCCACTTGGTTTGGGATAACGACTGTCTGGAGTGCTTCACATTCGGTAAACGCAAGATCTCCAATGGCTTTTAGCCCGGAACCCAACTGGAGGTCGCTCAGGCTTACGCAGTATTCGAAGGCCGAGACTCCGATTCGCTCGACCTTATCAGGAATCACGATCCTGGTTAGCCTGCCACATCGTTCGAATGCAGAGTCGCCGATTTCTGTCAGGCTCTCGGGAAGGGTGATCCGGGTGAGTGCCGAACCGGCAAAGGTGGATGCCCGCAATGATTTTACCCCGTTCGGAATCACAATATCGGTAATTCTGCTCCCTGCAAATGCCGACCTTCCGATTTCGACAAGAGTGTCAGGAAGGTCGACTTCAGCCAGCTGAGAACAGTCTTTAAACGCTGAACTGTAAATATGAGTCAGACATTCTCCGAAACTCACCGAGGAAATTGCAGTTCCCGCGAAGGCCGAAGCCCCAATTTTGGTGACGCTTGCGGGGATGTTTACGGTTTCAAGTGCACTGCAATCGAAAAATAGAGATGTTGGGATTTCCTCAAGGTTCGCATTAATTTGAACGCTCGAAAGGCGCCGGCATCTGAGAAATGCCGCCCCGCCCAAATCGGTGACTGTTTCTGGAATGACCAGATCTGTGAGGAAATTACACTCTCTGAACGCATCTATTCCAATAGATTGGATCCCGTTTGGAATCGTGATTTCAGACAGGTTGAAACAACTCTCAAAGGTGGAAGCTTCGATCCTTGTAACTCCCTCCGGAATGGCGAACGTCTCCAGGGCACAGCCTTCAAATGCCGATTCTCCGATAGCAAGGGTGGAGTCCGGAAGGGCGGCTTCAGTGAGCTTGCCACAGAAGTGGAAGGCTGACTTGCCAATCTCAACAATGCCGTCTCCAAAGTCGACACGCTCGAGATTACGACATTGAGCGAAAGCTGAAGCACCGACTTTTGTGAGGCTGTCCGGGAGAGTGATGTCGACGACATAGGTGCCGGAAAACGCGAAAGGAGAGATTTGCCGGACTCCATTCGGGATCGCGACTTCTTCGATTTGCCAGCATCCTTCGAATGCCGAATGACCGATAATTTCGAGGAAGTCTGGAAGCTCGATTTCCCCCAATCCCCAGCAATTTTGAAAGGCTGATGCTCCAAGGCCCTTTAAAGTGCCTGGAAGCCGGATGGAGGTAATTGAACTGTTCTCGTCGAACCCGCTAATACTGAGCACTGGAAGATTTTCCAATTGTGAAGGGACGAAGACACTTCCCCGTGCGTCGTTGTGATCAACGATGAAGGCTGCGACATCACTCAATAGATATTTCAGATTCCCGGCAGTTGCCGGTGTGACCGGAGTTCCGAAGAAGGCTTTCGAACCAATCGCCTGGAGGCCACTTCCGAGCGTGAGGTTGTTGAGTGAGGTGCAGTTGGCAAACGAGGAAGCTCCAAGCTCCTTGACGCTATCAGGAATGAAAACCCGGGGCAGGTTCCCGCAGTCTTGAAAACAGGAATTGCCAATCGAGACCACGTTTGCGCCCAAAGTCAGTGAGGCGAGATTTGCACATGACTGAAATGCCGAATGATCGATCGCAGTGATGGAGTCGGGGATGATTAGGCTGACCAAGCCGGTGCATCCTTGAAAGGTGGATGCTTCAATGATGGTGGTGTTCGCGCCAATCGGTGCTCTTGCCAAACTTGTGCAATCTTGAAAAGCGGCGGGTCCTACTTTCACGACGCTGTCCGGAATTTCGATCAATGAAAGACTGGAACAAAAGGAAAACGCCGATTCTCCGATTGATCGGACGTTTTCTCCCATCTCCACCTCGCTGAGGCTGTTGCAGTAGGAAAATGCGCTGCGCCCAATTCCTGTGACCGCGTCTGGAATGACAATAGAGGAAAAGCGGCATCCCCAAAAAGTTGAGTCACCGATCTCAGTGATTCCTTCCGGAATAACAATGCGAGTCAGGGGACTTGACGCAAAAGCTCGATCACCAATTTTTGTCACTCCCGGCGGGATTTCAAGACTACTGAGATTCCGACACCAATTGAAGGAAGCGTGACCAATTTCAGTCAAGCCGGCTGGCAGGGTGACGCTTGTCCAAAGACTGCCTGCCATTGCCGAGTCGCCAATTTTGGTCACCGGAAATCCTTCAATCGTATCAGGGATGACGAGATCGCCCACCGAGTTAGGATCGGTGTCTATGATGGTGACCTCGTCATTTTTGATAGACCAAGTGAGACCCTCGAGTGGAGTTGCGGCTTTAATGCCGGTGATCTGGAGATCGAACCCGAGGTCGGAGCTGGTGGCGACTACATTGTGCAGGGAAAAGGCAATGACGTGCTCGCCGGCCTCAAGGCCTTCTTCGATGAAATAATTTGTTATTCTTACTTCATCGCCGGCGCGAATTGAACTTGCGAAATAGGTGTCCTCACCTGCGAAGTTAAACCGCTCTATCAACTCTCCATTCAGATAGAGAACCCCTCCGTCGTCGGCAAAAATCTCAATTTTCAAGCGCTCGTAGTCTTCCGTCGTCGTGATCGTCTTCCTGAAGTAGGCCGAATGTCGACTGCCTCTTGGCGGCTCTCCTATATTTGTGACGACTGGTGTAAGATCAATACTGCCATATCCGAGCATTGCAGGAGAAGGGCCCAGGAAGGGCGCTCCATCATACTGGGACGGGGTGTGCCAGGTTTCTCGAAAGTCCGGGTCCGCGACCACCGGATCGCTGGCATCGAGGGGATGAAGGTATTCCCAGGATGATCCGAAAGGGAGAATTTGTTGCGCTCTTACGAAGCCAAAACAACAAAGAATAGCGATGAAAGTAAAAGGATAGATCCGACTCTTTGCAGAAGGATTCGAGGTGTCATTCATGTGGGGGGATGGATGTATCAAGGTTTTCTGATCCTGAGGCTTTGATAAGACTAATAAGGGTGCGCTTGAGCTTCAAATAAGAGCGTTCCTGAGAACTTGAGCGGGATGGAGGGCGGTGCGCTTGGTTCCGTCGTGGATTTGGTGGCGACAGGAAGTGCCGGGGGCGGCGATGAGGTCGTCCGGAGCAGCGGCGCGGACGGCGGGGAGCAGGACGAGTTCACCGATTTGGTTGGAGATTTCGAAGTGTTCTTTTTCGTAGCCGAAGGAGCCGGCCATGCCGCAGCAGCCGCTGGGGATGGTTTTAACGGTGTAGTTGGCGGGGAGAGAGAGGGCGGCTTCGGAGGCGGAGGTTCCGGCGAGGGCTTTTTGAAAACAATGACCGTGAAGGTGGACGGTTTTGGCCTCGGAGGTGAACGAGCCTGAAGTGATGCGTCCTGCTTCGATTTCGCGGGCGAGGAACTCTTCAAGCATGAGGCAGTGGGGCGAGATCCGGCTGGCGGAGTCATCGTCGCAGAGGTCGAGGGCTTCATCGCGGAAGGTCAGGATGGCGCTGGGTTCAAGACCGATGAGCGGAGTTTCCCCGCTGATCTTATTGCGGAGAAGCTTCAGGTTTTTGTTTATGATCTCCCTGGCTTTGCGGACGAACCCTTTGGAAAGGTGAGTGCGGGCGCTCTCGCAGTGTTCGGGAATCTCAACGGTGTATCCGAGGTGCTCAAGAAGTTCAATGGCGGCGATTCCTGCGCCCGTGTCTTGGTAGTTGGTGAACTCGTCGTTGAAGAAATAAACCTTGCCGGAGGTGCCTGCGTTTTGGTGTGGGGTATGGTTTTTGAACCAGCGTTCAAGAGGTTGCCTGGGAAGGAGAGGAATGGAGCGATCAGGGTGAAAGCCGGAGAATTTGTTGAGGGTGCGCCGGATGGGAGCTTTTCCGAAGAGGAAATTCCAGGCCCAGGGAGCACGCGAGGCGAGACCTTGGGTAGTGGTAAAATTGGCGATGAGCCTCGAGCGCAACGGAGCGCCATTGACGTCGTAATCCTGTTGTTGGAACTCGGCCTTCATTTTGGCCATGTCGACGGTGGAGGGGCATTCCTTTTTACAACCCTTGCAGGAGAGGCAGAGGTCAAGGACTTCGCGGAGTTCGTCGTTGGCGAGCGGATTTTGATCGCGGGAATTGGTGATGACGTTGCGTAGGGTGTTGGCGCGGGCGCGGGTGGTGTCCTTTTCGTTTCGCGTGGCCATGTAGCTGGGACACATTGTGCCGCCGGCGAGGTGGATCTTACGGCAGTCGCCGGAACCATTGCACATTTCGGCGGCGCCCAGAATTCCTTCGGTGGCGGACCAATCGAAGATGGTTTTGACTTCGGCCGGTTTGCTCCCGGGGGTGTTACGCAGATGAGTGTTCATCGGCGGGGTGTCAACGATCTTGTTGGGATTGAAGATGCCGTGGGGATCCCAGGTGCGTTTGATTTTCTCCACGAGGCGGTAGTTTTTGTCGCCAATCATCTGGGCGAGAAATTCGCCGCGGAGGCGTCCGTCGCCGTGCTCTCCGGAAAGTGAGCCGCGATATTTTTTAACGAGGGTGGCGATGGTTTGCGCGACTTCGCGAAATTGTTGAAGGCCTTCCGCAGTCTTTAAATTGAGGATGGGGCGAAGGTGGATCTCTCCTGATCCGGCATGGGCGTAGTGGACGCATTCGAGGTCGAAACGTTCCTTCAGTTCGCGATTGAATTCGGCAATGTATTCGGGGAGGTCGGCGACATCGACGGCCGTGTCTTCGACCACGGGGGCGGGCTTGGCGTCCCCTGGCATGTTGGACATGAGGCCGAGGCCGGCTTTACGGAGATCCCAGATTTTTTCGGTGTCGCTGCCAAAGAGAACCGGGTAGGCGTAGCCATAGCCAGCGGCGCGCATTTCGGCTTCGAGTTTTCCGGTGACGGTGAGGATTTCCTCTTTGGTATGCCCGCGGATTTCGGTGACAAGGACGGCGGTGGGTTCGCCTTCGAGGAAGAAGCGGTTGGCACGGTGTTCAAGGCTGCGCTTGGTGCAATCGAGAATGAAGTGATCGATAAGTTCGACTGCGAAGGGATTGTGTTTGATGGCCAGTTGGGTGGCTCGGAGGGCTTCGTCGACCGAATGAAACTGCGCGCACTGAAGACCGGTGGCGGAAGGAGGGAGCGGGTTGCAATGGAGCTTGATTTCGGTGACAAGGCAGAGGGTGCCTTCGCTGCCTGCGATGAGCTTTCCAAAGTGGAAGGGTTTGTCGCTTTCGGGATCGAAACAGGATGCGTCCATGAGGAGGTCCAGAGCGTATCCCGTGTTACGGCGCGGGATGGACTTTTTGGGGAATTCCCGGGTGATTTCGTTGCGGACTTCGGGCGGGAGAAGGAGGTTGCGAATTTCGCAGTAGAGCTTGGTTTCGAGCGTGTCGGGTCCGTCGCACTTCGCCGCAAATTCTTCAGCGTTGAGGGGGCCGAAGGTCGCTTTTGATCCATCGGCGAGGATGGCGGTGACTTCTAGAACGTGGTCGCGAACGCTTCCGTATTTGATGGAGTTGGAACCGCAGGAATTGTTACCAAGCATTCCGCCAAGCATGGCCCGGTTTTGGGTGGAGGTTTCCGGGCCGAAGAGGAGGTCGTGGGGTTTGAGGGCGCGGTTCAGTTCGTTCCGAATAACGCCGGGTTGCACGCGCACCCAGCCTTCTTCGGAATTGATCTCGAGAATCCCGGTGAAGTGTTTTGAAACATCGACGATGATGCCGTTGCCGACCACTTGTCCGGCGAGGGAAGTGCCGGCAGTGCGGGGGATGAGGCCGATCTTCCGGTCAGCCGCGAAGCGGACAAGCTTAATCAAGTCGGATTCTGTTTTCGGAATGGCGACGGCTTTAGGCTTCTCTTGGTAGGCGGAAGCATCGGTGGCGTAGATGCCACGCATGAGGTCGTCGGTATGCAGCTCGCCCTTTAGGGAGGATGCAAGTCCGGCGAGTGAAGGGGTGTCTGTCGAAGCTCCCATGGGTGGAGAGATTGGCAAAAAAGATTGCCCGTTGATAGAAGGGAATACTGGAAATTGATCCCGTTGTATGGAATCCTGGTCAGCAATGATTCGCTTGCGTGCAATCCTGGTGACGGCTTTGCTGGTCTTTGTGTCTGGGTACTTCGCGGCCTCGATCGTCCTGAGAACCCAGGGGCCTCACACTTGGTTTCGCGCGCAAGCGGGACTTAAAAGCGCCACAATGAGTCTGGAGGAATACCACTCTTTGAAAGGGGAATATCCGGATGAAGAGACTGTGAATGGGTGGGTGGATTGGGTTTGGTCGGAAAGGAATGAAATTCCCGCTCAATTTGAGGACGCTGAAATTGATTTGTCTGAACTACACTGCTATTTGGCTCGCGGTCCTCTTGCAAATTGGAACCAGCCCGTTTACGTGGTGTCGGATGACATTCCCGGAGGCCGGGGATTTTACAGTCCGGGCGACGACGGGGTGTCCGCAAGCAATGGAAACGATGCCGATGACATCAACTCATGGAGTTCCCATTCCAATGTCTATTACGGAACGAAGTCATGGCGAATGAAGAGGTGGCAGTATGCTTCGGTAGGCTTTGGATGTTCCGTTTTGGTGACACTTTTATTGGTTGCATTCAGTGTGGGAGAAAAAAATGGACACCTTGAAGATTCGCCGGGCTCAAATTATTGAGTGTCCTGCTGGAAACCATTTTCTTGAGCGAATAAGACAGCAGGCCCGCATCACGGAACTGATGTTTAGGTCCGATTCGGCAGAGTCGGATTTCAGGTTTGAGAAGTTGGCCCTCAGGGTGTCCGGGAAGCCGATTCAGGTTGTTGGTTCTTCCTTTGGTGGAGGCATGGTAACAGGCCGTAGCAAACTGCGTCTTGAAGTTGCCAGTCGAACCTCGTGCGGGGACGTTGGTTGACTGCGATGAAAAGCGTAAGCGGACCGAGAAGAGCTTTCACTCGGGAAGTTCGAGGCCCAGTCTGAGGTAGGCGTTATCAAAAACTCCCTGGATCCGAACGGTGACTTCGTCGAGATTGCCTTGCGGGTTAATGGTAATGCTTCCTGGTGAAGGAAGGAAGGGCTCCCAGGAACTGAGATCACTGCTTGCTTCGAAGACCAGCTCTTCCAGTGATGCCGCCGGGTTCTTTGAGAAGGTAAAGACCGAGTCCAAGCCATCCGATGATATCGAGGATTTGATGACGATCGCGGGACCTTCTTGCAAAGGAGGGAGGCCGAAGAAAAACTCCTGGATATTTGGAATGCCATCGGCATCGGGGTCTTGGTCGGGGGCGTCCAGAGTTTCGGGAAGTTGCTCTGTGGTAGCCCAGGCCTGGTAGGGGGAAAGGCGTATCAGAGAGATGCGATTGACGACCCAGCGGTCGCTAGCTCCCCCAAGGTCATCAAAGGTGAGATCAAGAGTTCCGTCTGTGACTTCGATAACGAAAGATGTTTCGAGAAACTCATTGGCGTTGGTGTTGATGTCTTCTTTCTGAAGAATGCCTTCTGCTGAAATTGTGAGGTTGTCCCGGGGGTCGGCTTCATCACCTTGAAGAATGGCGACCTGCCAGGTTCCATTTGCGATAAGGTGGCTCCAGGTCTGCGAGGCGTTCGAGAAGACGTAGTCTCGATTGACCGGGTCCGGGCCTCCCCGATCGCGGGACGAGACGGAGCCCGACCAGCTGATGTTGCCGCGGGTGAGAGGGGAGACTCGGGTATGATCGGGAGCGACCGGGCTGGTGGTTTCCCCAAAATCGTAGCGATAGATTTCAGCCGATGGATCGACGACAATCACGGTGTCTTCGCTTGATGGGGCTGAGTCGATTCCCTGGCCGGTTGCGATGATTCGATAAAAGAGATTTGTTCCGGTGAGTGGAGTCTCGTCCTGATAGCTTTCGACTCCGGCAGCGACAGCGGCGTAGTTTTGCCAGCCTCCTTCTTCTTCCAGTTTACGCTCGATCCGAAATCCAGTTTCATTGTTGCTGTTGTCGGTCCAGTTGAGGCGGACCTGGCCTGACGGGGTGACGTTGGCGACAAGACTGCCAGGAGTCTCTGGTGGTCCGCTGAGATCGACTTCCAGAGTGTAGAGCTGAGTGCTGTTCGTTGAGTCTCCGGTAATGCGAAGATAGTAGTCGCCCGTGGAGGGGGCTTCGAAAGCAACAATCTCTTCGGCAGCGCCCTGTGGTTGACTGTCAGCCTGGGCCAGGATGGTGCTTCCGTTGGATGAGACGATGGCAAGCGCCAGGTTGTGGATGTTGGTGAAATCAAAGTTGGATCCGGCGGCGCATGAACCATCCGAGTTTTGAGGCCCCTCCAGAAATCCGGAAGGAGTGATGACCGGGCTGGTCCGGACGGTGATGGAAGTGCCCGCAGGGAGGTTTTCTAGGAGGTAGAAATCGATATCGTCATTGTCATCGATACTTAATGTTTCCCTCTCAAAAGTCCCGCCTACGACAACCGGGAGAACGGCGGCATTTTCGGGTGAATCGTTGTTGCGATCGCTGTTTTGCTTTTCGAAAAAGTCGCCATAGAGGCGGTTGAGCGAGAAGATGTCGTCTAGTTGTAGTCCACGGAAACGTCTGGAGATGAAGGGTTCCATGAGCTTTGTTTGAGTGATTGGGCAAACGTGGCTTAGGCCCAAGCCGTGACCGTGCTCGTGCTCGACGACGTTACGCAGATTGAGGGAGTTTGATGAGGTGTTGCCGTAGAAAGAGATGTTCCCGGTATCGATGATCATGTCGCCTCCGGCATCGGGGGAGAAGTTGTAGGCCAGGGTATTGGAGCCGGAATCGCCATCGACGAAATGGCCGCCAATCCGGATGTCGGCACGCACGCCGATACTACCAGCGGGGCGGGAGAAGTTGCTCAGCCCCGCTCCATCATCGTTCGGTTCGTAAACGTAGGTGATGCCTGTCAGGTTTGAGATATTGTCGAATGCTGCCTCGAAGACGGGAAACCAAGGCCTCGTTGTTAGGTCCGAGCCTCCGTCGGGCAGGCCGGTCAGATCCAGGTCAAAACTGATGTCCGAGCTTGTCCGGCTCGCCTGGTGAATCTCGACAGCGATGGTGTTACTTCCTGCTTCGAATGCCGATGGAGGTAGGTTGCGTGAGGCGGTTCCATTTTCGGGTCCGGTGCCACTGGCAAATTCATCGAAGGTCGGGTTGGCGGAGATGTTTTCGCGGGCGACTTCGGTGCCGTTGAGGTAAATGACGATCGCATCGTCGTAGGTGAAATTGAGGGCGAAGCTGGCGAAGGCTCCTGGGTCGGTAATCGTGAAGGTTTTCCGGAAGTATGTCGTAACATGCTTGTTGCTGGAGTCCCCACCAAAGCCCACGACGGTTGCTTCGTCGCCGTCTCCGTATCCAAGTTGCGAGGGGCCGGGAGACCAATTGATATCGTCGAATCCCGGAGTCCGCCATGCTGTGCCCTGATCGCTTCCGTCATCGAGATAGACCCAAACATCACCGCTCTCAATGAAGGAAGTGGGCGCCCCTCCGCCGGTGACTCCGTATCTGCTATCGAGAAAAGCGATGAGGTCGCTGTCCGATGTGGGTTCTCCGTTGAAGCCTGCGATGCTGGTTCCATCCTCCATGAAGCCCCAGCGAAGGGTGGTGGGGAGCCCTTGTTCCCCTCGCTCAAATCTTGAGTTGAATGTCGAGGTTCTGCCCCAGCGGGCATCGTCGCTGAACTGGGTGGCGGCGGAGATCTCCGGAGATTCTTGGGCTGCCATTTCTTCGGCCGTGTGAAAAGCTTCCATGACTTCCATGGAAACTCCGGGAGCCCAGCAAAGGGTCATAGCCGGGCTGTCGGGGTCGAGGCGGTTGGCGGTGAACTTCGCAAGCCGTTGCTGCATCGCAGGGGGGAGGGCGGTAAACTTTTCAAGAGGGAGACGTTTGGATAACTTGAGAAGAGCATCGTGATGCGGGGCGAGGGATGGGCGGTACTGCAGGTGATCCTCCCAACGGAGTAGTTCCGGGGTCGTGTTGGACGGATCAGATGTTTGCAGAGGATTAATCCCGGGGCGATTCTCGACGGGCTGCCAAATCATCGGAAGAAGTGCAACAACCGGTGCCAGAGGCAGCAATAAGCGAAAGTGGACCAAGAAGCTTTTCATTGAGTCTTTTACACTAAATCACTTTTCGGGAAGATCAACGAAATGGGGTGGAGAGTCGCTTGATCCGAAGTGCTGAATTGAAAAGGGTTTGGGTTCTGATAGAGCTCCCAAAAGCAATCGTGAAGAACTTGATAATATCCCTGACCTTCCTGCTGCTGGGTGGGGTGCCTGTTTTTGCGCGGGTCTTCACCAGTCGGAATGGTCGGACCATGGAGGCGCGGTTCGTCGAGGCGACTGAGTTGGAGGTCGTGGTTAAATTGATTAAGAGCGGGAAGGTTCATCGCTTGCAGATCGCGACTCTATCCGATGCCGATGTGGACTATGTTGCGATGAAACGTGCGGCTATGAATGATTTGGCGAAGCGAAAAGCAGAGGAAGGCGCGAGGCTTGCCGAAATGGAGCGGGGTGCACGTCAGGTTGTTGAATTTGTGCTGAAGAACAAGGGGCGGAAAATTGGCGACGGAGAATGTTGGACTTTGGCAGATGAAGCTTTCAAAGCAGCCGGGATCAAACGCCCTGGAAAAAACTGGCGGGTTTGGGGAGGTGTGGTGAACTGGACGGTGGAGGAAGTTTTGCCGGGTGATATTCTGGAGCTCCGCGCGGCGAAGTTTTCCAACGGTCAGCATTCGGGCCCCAAACATACCGCGGTGGTTGTTAAGAAGAGTCGACGCAGAGGCGAGCTGATGGTCGCCCATCAGAATTGGGGCATTCCCGGAAAGAAGGTCTCCATTTTGACACTCCACCTTGCTCAGCTGGAAGAAGGCGAAGCGACGATTTTTCGCTATGGACGGAAGTGAGGGCCTTGGAGTTCAGCGAGCTCTTCGCGGAAACCTGCTGAGAGGACGGGAAAGCGACACCATGATTTGGGGTCGAGATTTTGGTCGTCGACGTGGAAAGCGACGGCGTAGCGTTCGCGTTTCCACTGATTCCGGCACCAGAGTTTATAGAATTTCGTGGTCCAGTCGATGAGTTGATCTTCTTCGTATTGAGGATAGATCGAGCGGATGACTTGAAGCGCTGATTTGGGCCCTTTCTTATCGCGAATGGCGGCGCGTTCCAGAGTGTCAAGAACCTGGTAAGGCATGAGGTCATCCTCGTCGGTTTGCTTGGCGTGCTGCGGGCGCAGTTCGGCAGTCGGGTTTTGGACGTTGATGTGGGAGAGAGCTTTGATGGGAGGACTCTCAGGGAGACCCTTGGACTCCATGAAGCGAAGCCACTCCCGGAGGTAGTGCTTGTCGATGCCGGCGATGGGGCTGAGTCCCCCTGAGGTGTCGCCATCCATGGTGGCGTAACCGACGGCCGCTTCAGAGCGGTTTGAGGTGGCCAGCAGAAGAGCGTTTCTGATATTTGCAAACATCCAGATGGCCGGAGCGCGGACCCGGGCCTGGATGTTCTGGCGTGCGATGTCATCGGTTTCCCAGCTGAGTTGGCGATTTAGTACGGATTCAATCGTACTTTCGTATCCTTCGACGAGTTCATCAACTTCCCATTCTGCGTAGTCGCAGTTAAGGGCTTCGGCAACCGCACGGGCGGCGTTGCGGGTGGTGTCGCCCGAGTTTTGTGTGCCCTGGTAGGCGCAGAAGAGTAAAATCTTCATCCAGTCCCTGGCGTTGTCCGGAAGTTCGAGGTGGGGCAGACGCTTGCGCACCCCTGCTTCGCCGAGTTCGTGCAGGGCGAGATCGAGCATGATTTTCACGAAAGAAGAAACTGCGGCCGAGTCGGCGCCGCCGCTCAGAGAAACGACGAAACCACCCGACCATGATTTGCGAAGGTAGTCGAAATAGGCGAGCGCCATGGCACGTGTGAACTCTTCGTCCTTCGACATGGGTGGCACAGGTTCCTGGCCATCCCAGCTGGTCACTTCCGGCCACTTAAAGGGCAGTTCGATTTCAGAAAGTCCCTGCACGTCGATTTGCCGGCTCACGGTGCGGGCCTGGTGAAGTCGGTTTCTTTCGATGTCTACGGTCTTGTGGACAAGGGTGGTCTCTTGAAAAGAGAACCTTGGACCTTCCGCAACGATTTGACCCGCCGAAGCGATAAGCCCGCCGCCATCGTAAATGGCGCGCCCGGCTTCGTTTCCGAGCAGGTTGGCATACACGTAAACGGCCCCGAATGCGCGCGAACCTTCGACCACGAACTGCTCCCGGACTTCCTGTTTTGCAAAAGCGAAGTGGGAGGCCGAGGGATTCAGGATGATGTCAACCCCGCTGCCCGCGAAGAGCCTGCCGGGACGGTCGGCAACCCAGGCGTCTTCACAGACCTCGAGACCGATACGAATCCCTCCAAGTTTAAAGATGGGATCGCCAATGGGAAGGTGAAGCTCGCCGAACCGGTCATTTACAATGACTCCTTCGGGCCATGCGTGGAACCATCGGGGCTCGTAGTGAAGCCCATCGCCGGCAAGGTTTTTCTTGGCGACCAGCCCTTTGATCTCTCCATCAACCAAAACTGCGACCGCGTTATAAACAGCGTTTTTGACCCAAACCGGAAGGCCGACGGCTACAACCATGTTCTTGGTGTGTGTGGTGATCTCGACAAGAGATTCCCACGATCGCTCGGCGACCTCGTGAGATAGAAACTGGTCCTCGCAGCCATATCCGGTGATGGCTAGTTCCGGAAGGCAGAGGACTGAAACATGAGCTTCGCGTGCCCGATCAATCGACTCGCAAATGCGGCGGCGATTGCCTGACCAGTCGAGGGGGATTTGATTGAGGCAGCCTGCGCCTACGCGGATCGTGTCAGCCATGGGCAGACTTTAGGCGACATGGGAGGGAAAGAAAAGGACCAGTGGCCGATTGGCTCTACAGGAGGCTGTTCGAGACAGTTTCGGGTGTGAGTAGCCAGGAACTGTCACCAATTGCTCGTGCCGACCGCAAGGTGTTGAGGAAGGGGCAATTTCATATTGGAATCCGATGAACTGCGCTGGGAGGATAGCAAAAATTTAGACGAATCCTGTGTTGTAAATCAATGAGTTAGGAGGTTCCTCCGTTTTTCTAGGAAAATAATGCCCAAAATCATTGACGTGAGGAAGAAAATCATTAGGGTTGCCCCCGCAGCCGCTACCGGCCGCGACCGAGAAACACTCGAAAGGGCTCGCTTGAATGAATCTTCATCAGCGGGCCTGCTCAGTCTTCC
>JAUIGV010000042.1 GCA_030432565.1 Verrucomicrobiia bacterium
TAGCCCTGCCGATCCTCGCGCACTTGCTCGCCCGCCAGAAAGTCAAGCGAACCGACTGGGCCGCGATGCAGTTCCTCAATCGCAATGTGCGGGTGCGCTCGCGGCAAATTCGCCTGCGTGACATCTTTTTGCTCTGTTTGCGTTGCCTCGCTCTTCTTCTGTTGGTGTTCGCCTTTGCCCGCCCGATCTGGAAAGACGGAACTCCCAAATGGCTTCCCGGTGAGCCACGAGCCGGAGTTGTCATCGGGATCGATGCCTCTTTCAGCATGGCGCATGGCGGGGAAAGCAACACCCGCTTCGACCGCGCTCTGGATCAGGTCGAGGTGATCCGTGAAAGCATGCAGCCCGGAGATCCCGTTTCCGTGATTCTGCTCGGCGGCGAAGACAAAGTGCTCATTCGAAACATGGCTTATGACCGGGATCGTTTTCGAGCTCTTCTCGAAGAAGCCGAAGCATCTCCGGGCAGCCTGAATCTCGACCAGGTTCCAAAACGACTCAAAGAGCTGGTCGATGACCTGGAGTCCCCTCGCAAGGAAGTTTACCTCATCAGCGATATGCAAGCGCGGGACTGGCGCGAGTCCTCGGCCCGTTTTCAAGAAGCTCTCCTGGGCTTGCGTGAAGAAGCCGAGATCACCATCGTTCCCGTCACCGGCGTTCCGGCCAATCTTGCCGTGACCAAATTTGATCTCGTTTCCGGTGTCTTGCGAAAAGGGACGACCGCGCGCTATCAAGCCACGGTCAAAAATCTCGGCACCGAACCCGCAACAAACGTCGAAGTCCAATGCCGCGTGGAAGGAGGCCAGATCGACACCAAGACCATCCCCGTCATTGCGGCGGGAGCCTCGGAAACGGTCTCTCTCTTTGTTCCTTTTTTAAATGCCGGACCAACCCGCATCACCGCTGAAATCACCGGCGACCTTCTTCCGACCGACAACGTCCGCCGCGTTGTCGCCATCGTTCGCGAGCGCGTCTCGGTTCTTTGCGTCGATGGCTCCGGCGGGCCCGCTGGTCGCCTCATCGTATCAGCCCTCCTCGCGCGTGGCGACGGAGGCCAAGATGAAGACTACATCGTCCGCTCAATCCCGTGGCTCTCCCTCCCCTCCGAGAACCTCAGTGAAGTCGATGTCATTGTCCTCGCCGATGTTCCCGAGGTCACCCCCCTTCAAATCAAACAGCTTTCCCGTCACGTTCGTGAAGGAAACGGCCTCGTTTGGTTTGCCGGTCCGAATGTCAAGCCATCGGTCTGGAACGAACGGATGGCAGACGAAGCCACCTCGCTTCTCCCCGCCAGCCTCGGACCAACGGTCGCAACCACCACAGTTCTGGGAGCGGGCCGCCCTCTTGATCCCGCCTTACCCGATCACAATGTCAATCTGCCACTCCGGTCTTTACCCGAAGATCTATTCAGCGAAACCCGGTTCTTAAAACGTCTGGAAGTCCGGGCACCACCCTCGAGCTTTCCGGTCCTGACCTTAACGGGCAATGAAGCACCCATACTGCTTGAACACTCACTCGGCCGCGGTCACGTTTTCATGTTCACCACTTCGGCCGAAACAAGCTGGAACAACATGGCCCTGACTCCGGTTTTCCCCATGCTCATGCAGCAGATTGTGACCTACCTTTCGGGTCGGGAATTTGAACGATCGCGAATCGTGGGCGACTCCCTTTCTCTCTCATATGTCGACCAACCGGATTCCAACGACGCGGTATTCGACAGCCCGTCCAAAGAAAGTATCACCGTGCCGGTTCGGGAGCATCGCAAGCAATTCGTCGCCATGCTGGAGAATGCCCGGGAAGCCGGGTTCTACACCGCCCGGGTAAGCGTCCAATCCCCCGGAGTGCCGATCGCGGTGAATGTCGATCCAGCCGAGTCGGATGTCGTTTCGCTCACCGCCGCCGACTTGAACAAGAATCTCGAAGGAATCGAAGTCAATATCGCAAACTCGAAGGAGGAACTCGCCTCGACCATCGCCAGCAATCGCACAGGGCGATCTTCATGGCGCTACTTTCTGATCGCGGGATTAATCCTCCTCGTCATCGAATGCCTCCTGGCCGACCGCCTTCGCCAACGGAAGAATTCACACCGCAAGCAAGCGGAGGTCACTCCGGAAACCCCTATCGTAACACAGGATGCCTGATGCTTTTCACACCATGGCTCAGGTCGATGAGATCATTTGGGCCCGCCCGCTTTCCACTGCGGCTCTCATAGCAATCTTTGCCGGGATCGTCGTTTTAAGCATCTTTCTCTATCGCAAAGGTTGGGGACTGCCCTTGTGGTTGCGAGTTTTTCTAGCCGTTTCGCGCATCCTTGTGCTGGCCCTGATCGTCGCCACTTTACTCGAACCAACTGCGGTAAGAACAGAGTCGCAAACGCGCGTCCGGAGCCTCCCTGTTCTTCTCGACATCTCGGAAAGCATGTCGATGAAGGACCAACGAAAACGTCCCGGAGACATCGTGGAGGCAGCCGCGGCTCTGGGGATGGTGTCTCTGGAGGACGAAGGAGAAGCCGAGCGTCTGGTGACGGGTTTGGATACAAAACAGCGACAAGCCATCGCATCCTCCTCCCGCCTTGATCTTGGTCAAGCCGCGCTCACCAATTCAGGCAAAGCAATTTTTGATTCGCTCGGCGAGTCAATGGATCTCAGCTACCACCTCTTTGGCCAATCTCCCCGCCTTGTCAGTGATCAGGACCTGAAAGACTTGAAGGCCACCGAACCCGGAACCTCGATCGCCAGTTCACTCGAAGACGTTTCCAATTCCGGCGGACTCCCTCCGGCAGCAATCGTCCTGCTCACAGACGGCATCGACAACGCAAGTGCGCAGCGCTCGGAAGCGGTCCTGCAGGACCTGGGTGCACGCGGAATCCCGGTTTACGCTGTCCCGCTCGGTCTCGCAGATCCCGATGACGTCGCCATTCGGAATATCGTAATGCAGGAGGTTGCCTTTTCCGGCGACAGTGTTCCGGTCCGGGTGCATCTCGAATCACGCGGCTACGAACGCCGGACCGCCAGACTCGCAGTCAGCCTCAATGGCCGACGGGTGACCCAGAAAACAATTCGATTCACCGGCGGACTCCAATTCGAAGACATCGATTTCCGCGTTGATGTTTACGAGAAGGGTGCCGCACAAATCGCGATCACGGTGGAACCGTTTGACGACGAAGTCTCCATCGCCAACAACAGCGTCGAACGGAGCATCCGGGTTGTGAATGAGAAAATCAACGTTCTCTATATCGAAGGAAACGCGCGTTGGGAATTTCGCTATCTGCACGCCATCCTAAAGCGCGATCCACGAATCAACGCCACTTTCATTGCCTCAAACATGGGTCCCGAGCTGGCCCGAAATTCACCAGAACACATCGAACGCTTCCCCGTCAAACGAGACGAAGCCTTTAAGTACGACCTCGTCATCCTCGGTGACGTCGACGCGGATTTTTTCACACCCGAGGAACTCGGCCTGCTCGAGGAATTGATCCGGGATCGCGGTGGATCGCTCCTCGTTCTTTGTGGTCCAATGCACACTCCGGCCTCCTACGTCGATACTCCGGTGGAAACAATGCTACCCGTTCGCTTTGCGGCAGATGAAAAGTGGGAGGAAGTTTCGGATTCAGTCTTCCCCGTCCTCACACCCGAAGGCCGTAACAGCATGGTGATGACTTTGGAGAATGATAAGGCGGAAAACGATCGAACCTGGAGCCGGGTCGCGCCCCTCGATCACCTCCCGCCTCTTCTCGGCCCGAAGCAGGGAGCCACTGTTTTGGCGGCCTTGTCCGATGAGAATTCCAGCTCGCAACGCTACCCTCTCGTCGCCTGGCAACGTTATGGAACCGGCAAGTGCCTTTCGATTGCCACCGACCGGCTTTGGCGGTTGCGCTTCAAGACGGGCGACAAATACCACTGGCGGGTTTGGTCGCAATGCATCCAGTTCATGACCCTTTCCCGCCTCATGGGAGAACACAAACGGATCAGGCTGGAGACCGATCGCTCTATTTATCCCCTCGATGACCAAAGCCGAATCTACGCGCACGTTCTGGACGATGAATTCGAGCCGGTTGTCCAGTCAGGCTTCGAAGTGGTGGTGGCCGGCCCCGGCGACAATGAAGTCGAACAACGCATCAAACTTCAGCCCGACCGCTCGCACCCCGGACTCTACGAAGGATACTTTACCCCTCCGGCTGCCGGCCGCTATCGCATCGAGGCGAATGACGAAGACAAGGATGTTTCGAATACCACCGAATTTCAAGTCGCTGACTTTCGCAAGGAACTCACCGATACCAACATGCGATCGGATCACCTGGAGCGGATCGCCGAATTGACCGGAGGAGCCAAGCTCAGCGTGCGCGATCTGCCGCAACTGCAATCGCTCATCAATACCGACCCCGTGACAACCACCGTCCGCTCGGAGCGCCCTTTGTGGGACAACAGTCTCATTGTATTTTTACTGGTGGGGCTTCTGGGAGCCGAATGGATCATTCGAAGAAGACACGATTTGCCATGACAACCGAAAACAAGGAGCCCTCTCTCGAATCAAGGTTACGCGCAGTTTGGAAACGCCTGCAACGCAAGCATCTCTCGGCCGGCTTCCTGGCCTTGTGCCGGTGGATCATCCCCTTGTTCCTGCTGGGAATGGCACTCGACTGGTTGGTTGATCTCCCCTCGTCAGCCAGGATCATTGTGCTGGCGGGACTGGTGGGCTTTTCCTTTTACCAAGCCTGGAAACACGGATGGCAATCCCTTCGGGGATTCAATGCCACCCGAACCGCCCTCGAAACAGAGAAGCAAGAGGGGGGCCTTGAAAGCCTCCTCGTGACCGCTGTGCAGTGCGCAAAGAAAGCTCCCGAAGGGGGCTCCGAATCACTCTGGAAGGAGACCCGCCGCAAAGCCGAAAGGACCGCTAAAAATCTGGAGCCACGTAAGATCGTCGACTTCCGAAAACTCCGCACACCCGGTCTGATCGCACTCGCCCTCGCCGGCGTCGTTTTTGTTTTCGGCTTGGTCAACGGCCCGATGCTTTCGGCGGGAATTTCGAGAATCTTCACCCCATGGATCTCGGTTTCCTACCCGACCAAGACCATCATCGAACTTCAGACCGGTGATCTCGTTCTTAAGGAAGGAGAAAGCGCCAGTATCGGGATTTTGGTCTCAGGGGTTGTGCCCGATCAGGTGACCCTTCTCTTGCAAACCGGCGAAGGAGATCCTCGTGAAATTAAACTCGAGATTCAGGAAGGCGCGTGCGAGTACAGCATCACTTCAGCCTCCCGAGATTTCAGCTACCAGGTTCTGGCCGGCGATGCCAAGAGCGCGTGGCACGATGTCCAAGTCATCACCGCTCCTCGCATTTCCGACGTTCAAGTGAAGCTCGACTTTCCTGCTTACCTCGAACGCGACGGGGAAACGGTCGAAGCCCTCACCCTGACTGTCCCGCAAGAAACAAAGGTTCATTGGGAGCTCACTCTCGATCGCGCCATCCGCAATGCCACCCTCATTCGCGATGGCGAGGAGCCTCTGATACTTGAAGTAACCGGCAATGGTCGCAAACTCGTCCTTGATGAGGAAGTTGACGCATCCCGTGGTTACAGCTTTTCCTGGACTGAAAAGGAACACGGCTTTGATTTCACCAGCCCGCGCTACTACCTTCAGGTTGCGTCCGACCAACTTCCCCAGGTGGAGTTGACCACTCCGGATTCCAATCTCAATGCCCTGCTGGGGCGTGAGCTCAAACTGGGCGTGCGGGCTCGCGATGATCACGGCATCGGCCCGGCGACCATCACCTATCGGGTCAACCTGCGCCCGGAAAAAACGGTCCCTCTCAATATGCCGATTGAAAACGGCGGAGGCGAACAGTTCCTCGATTGGGATTACCGCGAAGTCATTTCCGATCTTAAAGTAGGCGATTCGGTTTCCTTCGTGGTCGAGGTCACCGACAAGTATCCCGGCGGCTCCCACAAGGCCCGCTCGGAAACACGGCGGATGACTTTCCTTTCCCGCGAAGAATACCTCGCACAGATCGAAAAGAAAAAAGATCGGCTCCTTTCCCGGGTCCGCACGACCTATCGGCAGGAACGCGCGGCTCACGAGTTGGTTCGCAAGCTCGACCCCAAAGAGAAGAGTTATCTGCAAAGCTGCCAACTTGAGGCCATACGCCAGGAGATGCTGCGCCAGCAGCTCAAGGACATCGCCGCCGAAGTGCAGGCTTTGCTGGACGATCTAAAAGCAAACAAGGTCATGGATGCCGCCGAGGCCGGGACCTTGACTCAAGTCAAAGCCGGTTTGGAGGCAATCGCCGAAAGGCAGATCGCCAGGGCAGCCTCTCTCCTCCGCGATCAAACCGGCCGGGAAGAGAATTTGGATCCCACCTCCGCCATTCTGGTGGTAAACCAAGCAGCCCGGAAACTTGCCGACCTCGTGCTTCAACGGGGTATCGACTTCGCCCGTGAAGTCTTTGCCCGCGAATCCCACATGCTGGCACAGGAGCAGGCCTCCATTCGACTCCTCGCCATCCAGTCGGCTGGTGAAAACGAAACTCTTGCCAAACGCCAGGAACAACTGGCGGAATGGACCAGGCATCTCACCGCCTCTCTTCTCGGAGGAATGCGCTACGACAAACGCCCGATCGCAGTCCTCGGTCTCACTCGACGCATCAAGGAGCTGGGCGCCAGTGGAGCCGAGACCAAGATGGGGCAGGCCGCTGAATTGATCCGAAACGGAAAGACCTCCGAGGCCGCCCTTCTCCTGACCGAAATCATCCAACCACTTCTGAAGTCTGAATTCAGCATGCGCACCGGCGCGGAATATGCCGCCATCATGAAATTTCGTTCACAACTCGAATCCCTCTTACAGCGCCAGAAAGAGCTTCGTGCAACGTGTGAAGAGTTAACTTCGGCAGACTTTGCGCAAACCAACCCGGACCTGACAAAGACCCAGGCTGAGATTCAGGAACTGCTCGTGACCGCTCTCCTTCCCCCCATCCCCACGCCCCGGGCCCGACTTCTTGATCAGACTTTCCCGGAGCCTCCTCCGGTGATGAAACTTCGAACCGAAGGCGAGAACGCGATGGCCAATGCTCTCACTCGACTCAAATCCGGAGCACAAAAAGAAGCGGTCGCCCGGCAACTGGAAGTTGAACAGAAGCTATCCGGGTTCTCCGAACTTCTTGACCGCTCGTCGCTGGAACTCAGTCTGCGCGCACAAGGTTTGAATGCGCTCGTTTCGACCGCCACCGAGCGGGTCACCTTGATCGAGGATTTCGAGGAGCGCCAAATCGTCCTCCTCGAACAAACCGAAGAAGCGGCGCTTGATGAAGTGAAACCGGTGGCACAAGCGGAAGCACAAAAATTCCTCGCCGAGGAGGTCGCCGCTTTTCACACGGAACTCCGCGGAGAAACGCAAGGGAAGGAAGATGCCCTGCCTCTCATCAATCGCCTCGAATTGGTCATGGCGGAGATGAACAATGCCGTCACTCCTCTGGTTGCCAGTCAAACGGAAGATGCTCTCGAACCACAGGAAGCGGCAGCCGACCTCCTCGCCGAAGCACGGGAGCTCGCCGCCGCTCAAATTGATCGCCTTGCCTTGCTGCAAAGTTTGTATTCCTTCCAACGATCAGTGGGAGTCGCGAGCGGCTGGATGTCGGACATCGTCGCAGAACAAAACGACCTCGTCGAAGCCACCAGAAACGCGAAGCCGGAAGACAGCGCGAAGCTCGTTCCGGTGATGTCAAACCTTCGCCAGTGCTACACCGACATCGCTCCGGTTCTCGATCTCGTCGCCGGGCGGCTCAACGCCGGGACCCCTCTGCTCTTTGCCGGAACCGATCTGGAGGACGCCATTCTCGCAATCGAGGACGAGGACTTCGAGGACGCCACCGACGCCCAAGAGGTCGCAGGCGAGTCTCTCGCAAAGGTCAAGATACTCGTCGATGCGGTGCAACGCCAAACCGGATACGTTGCCGAGATCGTAGAATACCTTCACACCATTCAAGCCGATGCAGCCCTAATCGCGTTCCATCAGACGCAAATCCGCGAACAGTTGGCCGGCCTCGACGCCAAGGTTCCGGAAGCTCTGATTTCCGCACAAGAGGCCCTGCAGGCGAGGGCGATTGATTATGGCAACAAGCTCAAGAAGGTCACCGGAATGACCTCTTTCATTGAGCCCGAAGAATTGGCGAAGGCAAAGAAGGATCCGGGCGCGCCTCTCGAACAGGCTTCTTTCCTCGAGCCGGGAATCGAGATGAAGGGAGCTCAGGAATCCCTTAGGGCGGGACAGTTAAGTGAAGCGATTGCCAGAATGGAACTTGCTGAGACCAGTCTGAAATCGAGCGCCGAGCAGCTTTTCCTCATCATCACCATGCTGCACGGCCTACCGAGTATCGAAATGACCAGCGCTTCACCCGAGGAGCTTGGCCTGCTGCTTGAAGTTCTCGCCCTCGCCAGCGATCAGCGAGACCTTTCCCGACAAACCGAAGCGGCCGCCGATGTCAAAACACACGTTGTTCAGCAGCGGGAATTGAGTGCCGCCAGTGCCAAAGTCCTGCGTGGCAACCCGCCTCACCCCATGCTGATCTCAGCCTACACCGAACTCGCTTTCACCATGGCTGCGATGCCGTCGGGCAATCGGGCCGAAACGCGAAAAAGACAGGAGGCTGCCAACGATGCCTTACGGCATTTCATCATCGAACAAGCTCTGATCCTCGAGACCGGCCTCGCCCCCTCATCCTCCAGTGATGACCCCATCCTGACCGAAGCCGAGACCGATGACCTTTCCGAATCAGTGGCCAATTTCGTTTCCGACATCGTAGCCGGAGAGGCCCCCAAGGATAAAAAAACCGAATGGCAGGTCCTTGGAAACCGGGACCGCGCCGCGCTCAATCAAAACTTCGCCCGTGAACTCCCGCTGGAGTATCGCGGCACTCTCAAAAATTACTACGAAAGGGTTGCTGAATGAAGACCACCATCACTCAAAAAATCACCAGCCTCTTCCTGGCGCTGTCGTTAACGCTACCTCTCACGGCACAGGAAAGGGAAAAGATTCAGCCCAAGGCAGAAGATGGCGCTCCCGAATTAACCGAAGCCGCAGACAAAGCCATCGAGCGTGGTTTGCAATACCTGCTCAAGACCCAAAACAAGGACGGCTCCTGGACATCCGATACCGGTACCATTGATGTCGGAGGCACCTCGCTCGGACTCATGGCCTTTATGGTTAAGGGTCACTTCCCCGGCTTCGGTCGATACGGCGATGCTCTCGATCGCGCCAAAAACTACCTTCTCAAACGTGCCGAGGAATCACCCGGCGGAGCGATGGGCAGCATGTACGAGCACGGATTATTTACCCTCGCCATGTCCGAACTCTGGGGAATGACCAAAAACGAAGAGGACAACAAAAAAATCCAAACCGCTCTGGAGCGATCTGTTCAAATCATCCTCCGCGCGCAAAGCCCTCTCGGAGGCTGGCGCTATCATGCCCGCCCCGATTGCGGCCAGGACACTTCGGTGAGCGCCATGGTCTTCGTCTCCCTCGCCTCGGCACGCCAAGCCGGTATTCTCGTTCCCACCGAAACGATTGATCGAGTGGTAGGCTATCTCCGCGATCAGGTTTGGAACGAAACCAGCGGAGGTTTTGGCTATCAGGGAAGTGGCGGTACTACCGTCGCATGTACCGCCGGAGGTGCTTACGCCGCCCAGCTTTGCGGCAAGCGCGACACCGAATGGGTCGCCGCCGCCATCCGCTACCTCGAAAACAATCCCAAGGTCTTCAACCGGAAAGAACTCGGACACTTTTACTACGGACACTATTACGCCATCCAGGCCATGGTCCAGGCCGGCGGCGACCACTACAAAAATTGGTATCCCAAAATCCGTGATGTTCTCGTCGGACTTCAACAACCCGACGGGTCCTGGAACGATAGCGAAGATCACAAATACCCCCACAAAACTCCCATGGCCATTATCATCCTGGGCACCCCCCACCGTTACATCCCGGTTTACCAGCGGTAGCTGAAAAACAAACATCCCGCAGAAACCATCGGGGTAATTTCCTGGGTGAAGAAACGAAACGCGTGCTTCCCACACAATCAGTCAGCCGACTTGACCGGCCCCATCCGAATCAAGCGCTCGATCTCCGGAGCAAGCGCATCGGCCATGACCGCATAACCTTTGGCGGTGAGATGTGTTCCATCCACGAATAACTCCGGCTTGATCGTGCCTTCCGCATTCAGATAGAGATCTTCGAAATCCATGAAGACAACTTCGTCCCCGGGATACTGGCAGCTGGCGAGGATCCGATTGGTCTCGCGGCACTTCGCCCACTTTTCCCTATTCTTGACCGGCAAGATGCCGAGCACAATGACACGGGTCGACGGAAGCTTGCGACGAAAGGCCTGCGCAACCGCGCGCACTCCGTCCGCTACCTCTTCGGGCGGAGTCTCCATGCCAAGATTCCACTTCACCCTGCCACCATCACTCTGCCCGACCACGTAATTGTTGGTGCCACAAAGCAGAACAGCAACCCGCGGCGTCCGGTCCTTTGCAAAGTCGAGATTGCCTTGGGTTGCCCGATAAAGCATCACCGGGGTGATGTCGCCGGAGTTTCCCATGTTAATCGGACGATACTTTGCAAACCGCTTTTCCCAGACCACTTTTCCCTCGGCCTTCCCGATCGACCAACCAAGCGTGATCGAGTCGCCGAAGAACACAACTTGCGAACCATCGGCCACGGCTACGGCCTTGTTCACCCGCTCAAATTGGCCACGCCAATAGGCATCGTGGATCTGCCTGGGAACCGTGGTGCTGGGAGAAGGTGTGACCCGATCCCAAAATTTCAGGGCGGGCTGCTTCGATTGCCCCGGGAGCATCGTCTGGGTGAACGTTAGCATCATCAGGGAGAGACGCATCAGTCGAAAGATCATCGTTGGATCATCCGCCAATCACTTGGCTTGTCGAGTTTCTCTTTCAAAGGTAAAGAGCATGATAGTCCGCGCAAGAATTGGCCTCGAATCAGGGCGCAACTACGGGCAGAGCAAGCAAGCCACAATCTCATTCCAACTGATCTCTCTTTCTCCCCCTCCGCTTCGGACCCGGAATCCAACTCAACCGCCGCCTTCAAAGAACAAATGTCCGTTGGACTGCCGGAACCCTCATACCATTTGCCACTCAAGAAGGGCATGCCAGAAGTCTCTGCCGACCTCTCTTGAGAGCGTCATTGACAGCCGATTGGGAGACCGTCTAACTGAAGGTATGATTTTGTCTTTGATCCGTATGCTACCCGCACTTCCGGGGCATGCCTCTCTCCTCCTGGCGCTACTTCCCTATATGAGCCTCCATCGGGCTGGTGCCCAGGAGCCTCAAAAAGTTCTGGAGCCGGTCCTGCAGGAAATCCGACCGGGCTACCAATCGGTGGTAGGCACGAAATACACGTGTATCAATCGCGGTGAGTTTATTGATATCTATGACAATCAATCACGGACTCTCTTCCGAAGCGTCCCGGTTTTCGTGGACCAAGGCGCTGAAAAGGGAACCGCGTTTACCTTCACCCTTTCTAACGATGAACGCCTGATCCAGACGAAAGCATGGATCAAGTATATCGGTGAACGCATGGCGACCTTTGAGATTTCAAGCGGACGGGAAGTCGGAAACGTTAAGATCTCCGGTCGGAGTTCCAACGGCTCAATGAACGATTTCAACGTCGCCCCCTCCCATATTCCAATCATGGTCGAGCCTCGTAAGATCGCGCATTTCCAGGAGGCACCCTCGCTGTTTCTGGATCCCGGGTCCTTTTTCATGACCGAGCTCTCTTCCAAAAACACCCCACGACGTGTGAAAGTGGACTTGATCCGCGGTGACCGGGAGGAACCCGGCTTGGTGGACACGCTGATTCGTTTCCAAAAATCGGCCAGTTCCAATGTCGATTTCCACAACAATAAGAATGCTGTCATTCGCTCTTTTTCAGTCAATGAACTCAGGCGAATTGCCACGCAGAGGAAGATTGGCGGGGCCAAAAACCTACCTGCCTCAAGTGGTGATACAATGCAAGTCCTCTGCGCCGTTGACGGGAAGGGCGCACCTCGATTCGTAACCAGTTCGATTTTCGAGGAAGGACGTCACCAGGTCCGTGACCTTGTGCTTCGCCACGACGGACGGGCCTGTGCCATAGCCTGGGATGTCTACCCGGGAAAACCGTCGGAACTCTATGGCACCGAAGTCAGGTTTATGGAAAACGGCGCAATGATCTTTCGAGACGAATGGCTTTATGCCGAATGTCTGTCGTTTGGCCGGGGCCGGGATGATCTTTACATGGTGGGCCGGTTTGGTCATCGGCAGGGCCCCCTTTCAGGGATCAAGGGATTGGTCCTGGCAAGGCTACGGATGACCAGCAAGGGCGCGGAGGTGCTCTGGCACACACCGGTGGAAACGATGCAGGATATTTCCGTCGACCCCGATGGCTCGCGGGTTTATGCCGTCTCGGCTGACGGGCGACTTCACCTTTTCAATGCAACCACAGGTCGCAAAATGATCGAAGCGACGGGCTTTGAAGAAAACGGATTACTCCTGAGAACACCGGACCATTTTTTTATGGCCACAGGAGGAGCCGAACAGGCTCTGGCCCTGCGTGATCAAAAAAGCGCTTATCCCCTGGAGCAATTTGACCTTCATTTCAACCGCCCCCAAAACGTTCTAAAAATTCTGGGAGCACCCCAAACTCTCATCAAGGAAGCAACCCTGTCCTACCAGGACCGCCTCGCTCTCCACGGTCTTTCGGGCACCCTTTTTCGCAGCGTCGACGAACTACCGAAACTCGAAGCCTCGGTGAAATCGGTCTCCGGCAAAAAAATGACTCTGAACATCAAGGCCCGGGCCAGGGCGGGAGAGTTGGTCTCGGTATCCGCCTGGATGAACAACGTTCCGGTCCTGGGAAGAGCCGGGAGCCGCATCAAAGGAAAGACAATAAGCGCCGAGGTCGCCATCCCGCTCCTCGAAGGGCGCAACAAGATTCAGATCTCAGTCGTGGATTCCCTCGGACAGGAGTCGATTAAGGAAACAATTCTGTATAACTCTTCACATCCGGTTCCCTTAAAAACCGCCCGTATTCTCGCTATCGGGATCTCCGACTACCCCGGCGAAAAAGCAGATCTGAATTACGCGGCCAAGGATGCGCGCGATCTCATCAAAACCCTTGCGGCCTCCATGTCCGCTGAATACCAGGTCCAGACAAAATTGTTGGTTGACCAGGCCGCGACCAAAAAGGGCATCCTCGCTGCCAAGAATTTTTTCCGCGAAGGAAAGCCCGATGACGTTGCTGTTGTCTTCCTCGCCGGGCACGGTGCCCTTTCTCCAAAAACCGCGCGCTACTATTTCTGTCCGGGTGACATGGACTTCAGCGATCCCGCCAAAAACGGGCTGACTTATCCGGAGATCGAATTTCTCCTCTCCGACATTCCTTCCATGCGCCGTCTTATCATGATCGATAGCTGCCATTCAGGCGAATTGACCATGACCGAAATCCGGGCCGCTGCCGCCGCCGCGAAATCCCAGGTCGAGGGCACCGGTCGCACCATCAAATCCCTGCGTCCCATCACCGGAACCAGAGTCGGCCAAAATGAGACAAACTCAACACTCTCAAAATCAGAAGCCGTCTATGGATTCCGGGACATGCGTCGCCAGATCGGCGCCCAGGTACTCGCCGCCTCGGGCCCTCTGGAAGTGGCCTTGGAAGGAAAGGGTTGGGCCAACGGTGTCTTCACCTACCATATTCTCACCGGCCTTCAGAACAAACAGGCCGATCAAAATGGAGACGGTGCGCTTACCGTGACCGAGCTTTTCGAATCGGTCGCAGAGAAAGTTTATAAAATTACCGGCGGCACCCAGAGGCCGCGATTCCGTCACGCCAACCAGGCCTTCGACTTCCCCCTCGTTGGCAACATGGCCAGGAAGACGCTTCCGAAATTAACCGACGCCACTCCGGGCCCCGGACCCAAATCACGGCTCGCTCAACACGGCCGACGCCATCCTCATCTAAGCCGGAAAATGATCACCCGGAACGAAGCCAAGGCGATGAGCCTCGCGCAGATTCGCTATGCCATCAATGAGCTTTACGCAATCCACGGTTACCCGTTTGAATCATCCGGTAACGTAGAAATCCGGAAACACTTTTCCCAATTTGATTGGTTCAAACCGGAGGCGGGGCTAAAAATGTCAACTGTCGATAGCCGCATGTCGGCCATCGAGCGGAAGAATATCGAGATCCTTGCTGAAGCTCGTAATGGAAAACGCTAAACCGGTTTACCGAATCCGGGGCCTCTCTTGATCACTTGCCCAAACCAATTCTCCGCCCCCTCACCTCGACAAAAATGCACTCTCCCCATTCCACCGCCCAAAGAATGCTCGACGCCGCAATTTGTGCCTACTCGGTGACGCTCAACGGAGACTTCCATCCCGATCCGCTCTATTTCGATCCCGTCGATCTTGCAGAGTCACCAGCCATATTCGATGGCGGAAAACACGAGATCGATGCGGGGTTTATTGGAACGACAAATCCTGACCCCTCGGGAAACCGCTGGATCGTTTTATCTTTTCGGGGAACCTTGGGATCATGGAAACATGGCAGCTTTAAAAGTTTTCTCGCCTTCCTTGATGATTGGCTTCAGGACGACGAAACGAAGATGGTTCCAATGACCGTTGATGGAACGACCCTTGGTTGCGTTGAAGGCGGGTTCTGGACGGCACTAAGCTACATCTGGCCAAAGATCGCTGAGGAACTCGATAAAGTCGATTGGACTTCGGTCACCGGGATTCAAATTACCGGACACTCCAAAGGTGCTGCGATGACCTTTCTCGCTGCGGCAATGGTCAGGTTAAAATATCCAGCGGCAGATAAAATCGAAGTTCACGCTTTTGCCGCGCCTCTGGCCGGAGACCCGGTCTTCGCAAAATGGTATCGCTCGCAGAATCTGGATGCCTCGACCATGCGATATCAAAAAGTGAACGACATCGTTCCTTTCGTCCCACCGACTGTCTCGTGGAATATTTTTCACAACCTTCCCGGAACCTGGCACCCCGAGGGGATTGCGATCGAAGCCGCCTTGAAACTTTTGAGCCTCCAGGTTTACGAAGGCTATCAGGAGCTTGGCCAGCTTGTCGGACTTGTGACGACTGACCCGAAAAACAGCAAGATTATCAATGGAGCGGAGCCATTCCTAAGAAACGCGATCCGCCACACCATTCACGCCGGAGATGGCGGGGAGATTGCAGGAGCACACTCTGCGACGGAATCCTACTGGCCCGCCCTTTTTCCCGGATCATAGAAATACCGATGCCACCATGAATTCTCGACAACGATTCCTTACCGCGATTCTCGCCCTTCTAACCACTCCACTTTTTGCCGACTGGCCCCAATTTCGAGGCCCACAGGGAAGCGGACTTGCCAAAGGCAGGGCAACGCCCACCACCTGGAACGTTGAAACCAAGAAGAATATCGCCTGGACAACTCCCATCCCCGGCCTGGCCCACTCCTCACCTGTCATCTGGAAAGATCGCGTTTACCTGACGACTGTCATTGCGCCGGGTGATCCGGAGTTGAAGCTCGGCCTTTATGGGAGCATCAATCCAGCCAAGGACGAGGGACTGCACCAGTGGCGGCTTCTCGCCATCGATCGCAACACCGGCAATGTGCTCTTCAACAAACCGGGACTTGAGGCCGAACCACGCAGTCAGCGGCATACCAAAGCGACCCAGTGCAATTCCACTCCGGCGACCGACGGGAATTACCTCGTCGCTTATTTTGGCTCCGAAGGCCTCTTCTGCTTCGACATGGAAGGCTCCCTGGTCTGGAGAAAAGATCTCGGCGAAATGGATGCCGGCTACTTCAAGATGCCAACCGCGCAATGGGGATTCGCCAGTTCGCCGGTCATTCACGACGGCAAGGTCATCGTGCAATGCGATGTCCAAAAGGACTCCTTTATCGCTCTTTTTGATCTGAAAACCGGAGAGCAAATTTGGAAGACTCCCCGTGATGACGTCCCAACCTGGAGCACGCCGGCGGTCGCGGAATGGAAAGGACAAACTCAAATCCTCATCAACGGGTGGAAGCACACCGGCGCTTACGATTTCAAGACCGGCAAGGAAATTTGGAGACTCAAAGGGGGCGGCGATATTCCGGTTCCCACACCGATCGTTGGAGACGAAATGGCATACTTCACCAGTGCCCACGGAATGTATCGCCCCATTCGGGGAATCCGGCTCTCGGCGAAAGGAGACATTACGCCACCGGAAGTGAAGGATACCAATGAGGCCATCGCCTGGGTTCACCACCGTCGCGGCAATTACATGCAGACTCCCATCCTGATCGGGAATCTCATTTTCGCCTGCAATGACCGCGGCGCACTGACCTGTTTTGACGCCAGAGATGGGGCCATCAAGTTCAGCAAACGCTTTCAAGGAAACGGCTTCACCGCCTCCCCCGTGTCAGACGGCAGACACCTCTATATCATCTGTGAGTTTGGTGAAGTCTGGGTGGTGAAAGTCGCTGACGAGTTCGAACAAACCGCCATCAATGATCTCGGTGAAACCTGCCTGTCGACTCCTGCGATCGCCGATGGCACCCTCTACGTTCGCACCCGGGGTTCGCTCATGGCCATTCGAACTTCTGTTCCTTCGCCACAAGAAGAAGCCGGGGAATAATCAACTATCTCGATCTCGCTTTTTGCCCCCGGGCAGTGGCTTCTCCCAACCGCCCTCCTCAAAACGGATCACGCCCGCCGTGAGAATCGAGCCACGTAATTATAATGGCAAGGCTGCTGCCGCATATGTTCAATGTTGATCGTCAAAGTTTGTCTCAAAAAACTATCCCCAAAAATCAATATCTGAAAAGCTCCCCATGAAAGAAAACAATTTCGAACAAGATGTTTCAAAAGACGCGACGTCCGTTGATACCCCGAAACCAGGGAAGGCAACCCGTGAGAAGCGCCTGAAATCACATGACTCTCCCTTCCGGGGGCTGTCAGGCAAGACCTACTACCTCCGCCAGTTCTTCAACCTCCTCTTCTTCCTTCCTGGCTTCTTTGCAGGACGGGAAGCGAAGAAAATTGTCGCGACAGGCAAAGGGAAAGTCTGTGGCTACAATGACCTTATTTACGCCTATCCAATGTTGCCGATCACCGCGATCCTGGTTGGCCTTTCCACCTTCATTGACACACCGGTGGCCCTCCAGATCATGGGAGTGGTGTGGGCAATTTCCCTGCTGATGATTATCTCAACGATTGGCGAAGATGTAAGCGGTCGCATGGTCGGAGCCTTGATCGGATTCATCATTGCAGTGACGGTCGCATGGGTTGTTTTACAAATGACAGGATCGGTCCAGGTCAGCGAAGGTGTTTGGAAATTCCTTCAGACTTTCGACCCTACCTTTACCCCGGGACTCCCTTTGCTTGTCAGCTTCGGTATTTTAGTCCTGCTCGTCTATTCGATGATCAAAAGTAACCTTTCGCAAGTACTCCATATCAACGGAAACCGTTGGTCCCCCAGCAAGCTGAATACCGAGGCAACCTTCGATTCCGAGAACCACCGTTGCTACGCCCGGACTCCGGACTGGCTCGAACGGGCAATCTTTGGATGCCGCGATGTTCACATCATTCCAATCCTCGAAGCCCATAATGCCAAAACCGGTGAATTGGGCGAAGCCGCCGTTTTTAGTCTCGAAAATGTTCCTTCGGGAGGATTGATCTATGCCGCCATCGAGGCCTCGGCAGCTGCCACGGAAGTCGAGCGGGTTGGCTAGGGTCCTGCCCGGGAATTGGAATTCATCAAACCTTTGTTCGATGAAACTGGAGGGAAGGTTTGGGCGCAGGGTTAACTCCCAATCCTATAAAAGTTCTGATACCATGAGACGGGGAACCTGCCGTGAGTGCCATCTTCCCGATCATCCGCCATGAAGGAATTCATCCAACGGCTTCTCTTGGTCAACATCACCGGAGCCTCTCTTTTCTCAATCTACTTGCTCATTAACCGCCTCGATGGAAGGGGCCACACCGAGCTGGAGATGCCTGCCTGGGTTCCTTTTTGGCCGGGTATGGCCTTGCCCTATCTCATGATGCTGATTTTTCCCGTCTTCCTTCAAATGTTAATTCAGGACCAAAGGCGCTTCCTTCAATCTTTGCTCTCAGTCATCATCGCCTTCACAGCAACCGCCATACTTTGGATTCTTTTTCCCACGGAAATGATTCGACCACCGCTTGATGCCCGGTCTCACATTTCGATCTACCAGTTCATGATTGGAGTCGACCGGCCGGTCAACATCTTCCCCTGTGGTCATGTACTCTGGCCAGTCGCTGTGCTCTTTTTCCTCACTAAAGAGCATCGAAATTGGCTGCGAATTCTTCTGCCTCTTTTCCTGGTTGGCACTGTGACAATCGTCACAACCTGGCAACATCGTCCGGTCGATGTGCTGACTGGAATCGGTCTTTCACTCGGGTCCATTTGGCTGGCGACCCGGGTGAGATGGGGGGCGATTCATAGCGATTCGTGAACAAGAGGCCGGGAGAGCAAGGAATCGGCTCATTCGTTCTCATTTTGACGGTTTTAGTGCTCTTCTGTCCCGGGCTCGAAAGTTTACGGTGGCGTCGTCCCGTATTGGGTCACGATCGCGTGATGAACTTAAAATCGATAAAACCAATCGCTTTGGCAGCATTAACCAGCCTTGGCCTCACGGGGGTTTCCCCGCTTGCGGAAGCCAAGGATCCTGAAGTTATCCTGAATGAAAGCGGTAAAAAGTGGCTTGAAAAATACGCTGCGGAATTGAGTTCGCTTGAGTCAGAAATTGAAACCGCACTTCCGCCCATTGATGAAAAAAAGAAACAGGCTTTTCTCGACGCCCGCAAGGCTCTGGCTGGCTTGCAAGCACCAGGTGACGACGCAAGCGGCCCCGCTCGAAAGAAGTACGACGAAGATAAGACCCTGGCCGAAACCGAAGCCCTGGCCAGGGGACGCGTCATTCTTGAGGACCTCAAAAGTTTCCTGGAAAGCGACAAGCTCGACGCCAAACTCATGAAAGCCTCCATCATCCGGAACGCCACTCCCCGTGGGCTTGCCGAGTTTTCCCAGCAGGGTGCCGCGGAAGAAACCCTGCTTGCCAGGCTCTTTGACGATGAAGCTCTGATGAAGCAAGTTCTTAAATCCGGCGGAGCCAATGGCGGCGAGTATGGCGAGGCCATGCAGGTCTACACAGCCATCTTGGAAAAGAGTGAGCGCGCCCGTGAGGTGGGGAGTATTTTCCAGCGGCTTGCACTTGGAACCGCACTCCATCAGCCGTGGTTGGAGGGCAAGGAAAAGGGCGGCGTCTACGGGATTGTTCTCACTGACAACCAAACTCCGGACGGTCAGGTCGCTCGATACCTGCACTACGAGAAGGCCTTCCTCGCGGGCGAATTGGATCCTCAGTTCAAGGACTTCAACGCGTGGGAATGTCGCTTCATCACAAACGATCCTTACACCAATGAGGAGCTCACGTGGGGGCGGGCCATGCTCCGCCAGTTTCGTCCGGATCACATCACCAATCCCGACCAAAAATGGCGCTACACACGGGTCGTGAAAAGCGATTTGCCCTACTGCAGCACGCGCCATGACGACTCACTGGGCTTGCCCCAGCAACAGGCCCTCGCCTTGGGTGGGATTTGCGGACGTCGGGCCTTCTTCGGCCGCTTCATTGCCCGCGCCTTCGGGATCCCCTCAAGGCGTTCGACCCAAACCGGTCACGCAGCCATGAACCGATGGACGCCGGACGGTTGGGTTGTCAATTTCGGAGCATGGTGGTCAATGAACTGGTGCGGCCCCCAGGGGGGACTCGACTTCTATCTCGATTCCCAGGCTCGCGAACACGAAGAGACCTATCTCCAGATCCTCCGCGCCCAGTGGATTGGCGATGCCTTGGGACAGGAAGATGTCAGTCTCCGGCACTACGGACAGGGTGGCGGCTTCTGGGATGGTTTGGCATTTTATCAAAAACGAGCGATTGTTGATGATGCCAATCAAGAGAGGGCAGCCGCTGACGCCGAACTGGCGGCACTCACTGCCGAGGAAGCCCGTCTGCTCGGGGAATCCGACAAGGTTCTCGGAGACGATCAGATCAACGAGATTGAGATTCCTGAAGAAGATAGGAAGATCACAGTGAGCGCGGACGGAGTCATGACCATTCCAGCTGCCGCTTGTGATCGACCCAAAAATAGTACTGATAAAGTGGTCTTCATGCCAAGTTGGGACGAAGGCACACAAATCCACTATGGCCGTCTCGGCGAGCGGCCTGAGTTGATCAAATACACAGTGGAAGCTCCTGCAGCCGGTCATTACGAAGTCACTGCGAAGGTCGCTACAGTATCTCCAAAGCTGGAGATCATCCTTAGAATCAACCGGCGCACTCTCCACGACATGCCCCTTCCTTATACCAAAGGATTTTGGGAAGAGTCGAAGCCGGTGACCGTGGAGCTCAAGGAAGGTCGCAACACCATCATGATCACTTGCCGCGCTCCAAATCGCGGGTTCACGCTCAAGGAGCTCGCAATCAAACCTGCCCAATAAACCTCAAAATCCATGAGAAAGAGAATCGTTCAAATCATTGTCGCCACTCTTTGGATGGCTGGCAGTCCTTCCTTCGCCCAAGATACCGAAGTGGCGCAGACTGCAATCGATAAGCTCAAGGCTTCCCTCGCAGATCAGAAAACAGCGACCTCGGAGGCACGCAAGCGCCTGGCAGTTAAGCGCGCTGTTCGCGATGGTGGAAAGCTCCTCAAAGAGCATCCAAACGCCGAAAATCGCTTCGAAGTTCTCGGGCTGCTCTTCCAGGCGCAACGCCAGTTGTTCGGTCTCGATGATTCATCGCGTAACCGCGAGGCCCTTCTTGAAACTTGCAAAGCCCTGGTCAAGGCCCCAGATCGCTATGCCGACTTGCGTTTGGATGCCGACCTTTTGCTGACCCAAATCGAGGCTGCGCGCAAAGGGGCAACTTCCGGGGAACGACTCGCAACACTTCTCCCTCTGGTGACCCGATATCGTGACACTCCGGCGGAAGGTCGCATGCTTCGTACCGCCCTGTTGATGGCTTTGGAAACGGGCGACCCCAAGATGATTAAGTTTCTCCGAAACGAAATGGCGGTTCGCTTTGCGGGTGATCTTGAGATGATTGAATTCCAGCGCGAGAAGCTCGGTGGCCAGGTCTTTGGCGCCCCGCTCAGTGGCATCTTCAAACGCAGCGATGGCACCCATATGCGCCTTCCCTCGGATGTTCTCGGCAAAACAACAGTGCTCTACTTCTGGTCAAAGAAGGACACCTCTGATGATCATCTGCAAGGTCTGGCCGAAGAATGGAACAAGCAGAAAGCAAAAGTCGGCGATCGTCTTCAAATCGTGAGTTTCAACGTCGATGAACTACCCGACGCCGGTGAAAAAATCTTGCGCGACCTTGGTGTGGAATGGCCCGCCCTTCACCTGCCCGGGGGCCGCGAAAATCCCATCTACAAAACGTTCCCACGGAGGGATCCCTACATGATGACCCTTTCGCCAACGGGCTATGCCGCTTTGATTATGGCGGGCTCAACGCGGAGGAAAGTCACCGATACCGGGAAGACCGATTTTTCCCGTTGGTTTCAGTCTTCCCTTGCCAGGGATTGGAGTCGGGAGCGTTACACCGCTCAACTGAACTCACTCCTCGCCGGCGACTTCCTGGTCACTGATCCCGAGGGCGAATTCAATCCATCCCTGCCACCGGAAATCAAAGCACTTTCGGCAACTCCGACTCCACTCGATCGAAGCGCGGACTGTGTGCCGGACAATGTTTTACACGACATTCAGAAATGCTTCGTCAAACCACCCCTGCGCTATCGTTTGGCGTCATCAGAGATCCGCGGAAACTATGAAAAAGCGGAAGAACTCTGCGCTCAAGCAATCGCCGCACATTCCAACGCCCCCGACCTCTGGATCGTTCGCAATCGCCGCATCGCGGCTCAGCTCGGGCTCTGGAAACTGACCAATGACATCGCACACTTCGAGACCGCTCTGACCGAGGCAAGACTCTCCCTGCAAGCGGGCATGCCAAAAGGAGCGGAAACAATCGTTCGCTATTGCCTGGGCATGGAGGCAATTCGCAATCCCGACGCTGATGCCGAAGCATTCGTCAGAGGTTTCAATAAAGGCTTGGATGAAAAGGATGCGTCCGGACCCACGCTTGCCGCGGGAGCCCTGCTCTCCCTCGATATCGCCAATCGCGGGCTGCATGAGGAATTCCGCGAACGTATTCTCAGCACACATCTCGATCATCCCATGATGTGGACCTTCAATTCGTGGCTTTTAAATCGCGAGCATCGCTACTGGCTTTTCCGTGTTCCCTTTGTCGCCGGCTGGTCTTATGGCAGACAACATCAATGGATTCTCTCACGTGGCAATCCGGATGAATTCCCACGGAAGGTCGCCGGGGAACTCCGGACCTTTGAAGGAGAGCCTTACCGCATTCCCGAAGACAGCAAAGGAAAGTGGACCATCGTGTTGTTCACGAACAGCTGGGTCGAAGATCCAAGGTCTCCCCTTCCAGCCACGATCACAAGGTATCTCAATCCCTTTATTGAGAAACGGGGTCTTGGTGATGTGCAGGTCATCGTCGCCGTGATCGATGGCGAAGTCGGTCCCATCCGGGAATACCTAAAGGAGAAGCCTTTGAACTGCGAGACTCTGATCGTTGCCGGAGGGATTAAAAACCGTCTGGTGCAGCAACTCGGCATTCTGGACGAGGACACCGGGGCCAACGCCTTGGTCCTTCGCCCTGACAGTTCGGTCGCGGGCTTCGTTTCCGGGCTTACCTTCACCAGGTCCAAGACGGAAATTATCGATAATCTAATCATCCGACAGGACGAGCAAACAGTATCGGAATTACTGGAGAAGGGAGAAGTTGAAAAAGCCAGGGAACTCATCTTCAAGCTCGCACCGCCATTTGATCCCGAAGCAGTCGATGAAAAAGGCCGCAAGCTCAAGAAGCCGGTTTACAACTACGCCCATCTCCGCGCCCGGGCGCGGGTTTATTTGGCGCTGGGGAATCGCGAGGCCGCTCTCGCTGATGCCGAAGAGGTCTTGGATTTCCTCACCACCAAAGGTGGCTGGATGAGCATGCGACCCGAGGGATTGGATGAAGCCGAGGACTTCGTGAAATCTTTAAAAGGTGGCAAAAAATAGATCAGGCAACACTCACAGCCGGAACTCTCTGAGCATCGACTCTCAAAAAAATGACATGTAGGAAAAAGAAAGCGGAGCATTCCATCTTTCGGGCGCTGGCATCAATCAAAGTCGTTGGAGGATTGTTGACGGTTTCGATTGCCCTCGGAGAAGAAAAGGAACCTCCCAATGTTCTTTTCATCATGTCTGATGACCATACCACGCAGGCGGTAGGGGCTTACGGAAGTCGATTGGCGGAACTAAATCCAACCCCGAACATCGACCGGCTTGCGAAGGGAGGGATGCGGTTTGATCGAGTCTTTTGCAACAACTCGATCTGCACGCCAAGCCGGGCCAGCATCATCACCGGCCAGTATTCGCAAACCAACGGAGTTCTCGACCTTGGAGGAAACATTCCTCCGGAGCGGCAGTTTCTGCCTCTGGAAATGAAAAAGCTCGGGTATGAAACTGCCATGATCGGAAAATGGCACCTCAAACAAGAACCAAAGGCCTTCGATTACTACTGCGTTCTGCCGGGTCAGGGCAAATATCACAACCCCGACTTCCGGGTTCGTGGCGATCAACCATGGCCAAAGAATGTCATCACGAAAACGGGTCGGCATTCGAGCGACGCAATCACGGACATCAGCCTGGAGTGGCTCGAAAGCGGAAGGGACAAATCAAAGCCCTTTTTTTTGATGCACCATTTCAAGGCTCCGCACGACATGTTCAACAACGCGGAGCGTTACGACTCTTACCTTGAAGACGTGCAGATTCCAGAGCCGGAGAACCTCTTCAAACGCCCCGATGGATCCAAAGGTTCCCGTGGACTCGGGTCAGGGGTGCGCAAGGACGCTCCATGGCATTTGGGAAAGCGGCTGGGAATTTCTCCTGACCTCGACGAGGCGGCCTACGCGAGGGCCTGCTACCAGCTCTATCTAAAACGCTATCTTCGCTGCGTAAAGGGAGTGGATGACAACGTGGGGAGAATCATTGCACATCTTCGGAGGACCGGGGAACTGGACAACACGGTCATCATTTACACCGGAGACCAGGGCTTCTTCCTCGGCGAGCACGACTTGATGGACAAACGTTGGATGTATGAGGAGGCAATACGAATGCCTTTCATCGTTCATTGGCCCGTGGGAGTGAAAGCAGGTCAGGTCAACGACTGGCTCATCAACAACACCGACTTCGCGCCGACGATGTTAAATTTGGCAGGTGGAGAAACCCCTCACTTCATGCAGGGCAGGAACTTTGCCTCAGCCTTGAAGGGCATCGCGAAACCCGCCGACTGGCGGAGGGTAACCTACTACCGCTACTGGATGCACCTCGCCCACCGTCTCGCGGTTCCGGCTCATTTCGGAATCCGAAGCGATCGTTACAAACTCATCTTCTTTTACGGTGTCGACAACAAATCTCCCGAAAAAAAGAGAACCCCGGTCGCCTGGGAATTCTATGACCTGCAGGAGGATCCGGCCGAGATGATTAATCTCTATGGCCGACCAGAGCATGCTGCACGGATCACAGAGATGAAAACCCAACTCAAGGAGACGAGAATAAAGCTGAATGAGACCGATGCACGCTTCCCTCAAATCCAAGCAGTGATCCAGAATCACTGGGACCGTTGAACGAAATCCACCGGGCTTGTTTGATCAACTTCCCTATTCTTTTTCCGGCATCGTAACCTCGGTCACCTGGGAGGTGCTATTCTGCCACCGGGAGCGGGTGTCCACCTTAACGATACCAAGATCCGGTGCATACCATTCAGTCACCTTGGTCCGGGTTAGCGAATCATCAAAAAGACTGGCAATCTCTTTTTCAACCCGCAGAACCTTCATGGTTTTGCCCTTTAAAACTTCGAGTTCCTCCCACCCAATGATTTTGACCAGGTGATCAGAAATCAATCGGTTACGCTCCTCCTCGTGATTCCAGCTCCCTGTGAGTCGCACCTTAAAAATCTGCCCGGGCCAAAGTTCACCGGGCATCTCGGGATAAACCCCGTCCGTTACCATTTTCCATTCAGACTCGCGGGAAATCAGCCTCAATCCATCTGCATCAAGTTGGAACCGAACCTTTTCAATCGCATCTTCTTCACCGGCCTTCATTTTAAGTTCGTGGTTCACAATAATCGAGCCGCCTTCCTGCGTTGTCTTTGTCACAACAAACTCCCCCTTCGTCGTCTTTTCTTCGGCCTCGTCCGGACCTTGTTCCGTAATCTCAAATTTCTGGGTCATCCCCTCCTTAATGGCAAAGAGTGAAGCCAATTTGATCACTTTATCATCCGAAGGCCTTGGCGCGCCGGAGATCTTCGGACCCTTCGCGACCTGCTGTTTCGCAAGGCCAACCTTCACCCGCATCCCTCCTTCTTCAAAAGATCCATCCATTTGAACGGATTGGAACTTCTTCAAAATATTCAGAGGCTTTGCATCAAAGGACTTGCGACCGGGATGACCAAACGCAACAGACTCCATGGTGAGATCCTCTTCATTCCACCGATACCCCAGACCTCCGGGGCAGGTGAGAGCCTCGGAAAACCGAGCCTGGTGAAATGCCTGCGGATCTTTTGCCTGAAAGGATTTGAACCATTCATTCAGAATTGGAAGAGCTTGATAGCTCAGGTTCCTGCGCCTCTCTTCGAGAGTCTGATCGGAAGCCATTTCGCCAAACGAAGTGAGAAACTGTGGTGAGGTCCGAACCATAATCTGCCCTTTCCCCTGTTTTCCCTGCTCAACTTTTTCCTCACGATCAAGGGCCCGCTTGAGCATGTCTTCATTGAGAGAAACCAGAAGGCCCGTTGGCCGGGCTGCGTAATAAAGGGAAATATCCACCCCAACCTCATCCGGATCACCAACCACTGCGACATACTTGTAATCTCCGTGCTCGCGGGTTTCCCAAGTAACGAGGTCCGGACTCGAGGCTTCAATCGCTCCTTTTAACGCTGTCAAAAAGAGCGCCAGCTTGATTCGGCTTTCAACATCAACCCGGATCAGCACCGGCATGTCTTTGAAGCTATCCTCGCCAATGTCGCTGCGCCAAACCAGATCTTCACCGAGGGTTACCGAAATAGAATTCCCCATCCACCCGAGGGGATTGATCGAAAGAGACGGGAGGAGATCGATCAAGGAAACGCCGGCCTGTTTGAATAAATCGCTCTCTTTATCCACCGCCATCGCGAAGTGAAATGCCGACTCTTCCGGGACCTGCCGCGCCGCTTCGGAAAGAATGGCATCGCCAGCCAAGGCCACCATCTCTTCATAGTCACTGTCCACTCGGAGCGGCAAAATCGTCATATCGATTCCTTCGCGATCATCTTCCAGCTCGAGCTGGATCGCGATGGGATCAAAGAATCGGGCCCAACCGCTTTCGTATCCCCGACGCCACCTGTCATAGCCCTGCTTCTCACGGCCTGTCACCGTCTTTAAATTCAACTCACCAATCGGGGTGACAAAACCCAAGGTTCCGTAATTTTCACTGAGAACCTGCTCGCCTGCCAGAGACACATCTCCCAGAAGTGGTTTGAAACTTTGATCCAGGGCCCCGCGCTCCAACTGCCGGGAGGTCACCGCGCCCAGCGCGCCCAGCGCCCTGCTCCGCCGCGAAGCCCCAATGCGAACAGCAGGTCCGGACCAGCGCCGCAGACAGGCATCCGAAATAAAGACATAGGCGCTCTCATTCTTACCCATCGGATAGCGATGGCGGAAAAAACGATACTCATCGGTGTCACCCAGCGGATGAACCTTTCCCTCCGCAACCTGCCGGATCCGGGAAATTTGCACTGCAGAATTCGCAATCACAACCGCCCCATCCAGCTTGGCCAAATAGCACGAAAACGAGCGGGTCTCATTTTGAAATCCAAACTCCCCTTCGCCACCCACCGCGCTCGCCCCTGCCAGCCTGGCCTTGGCTGAGAGCGTACGCTCCAGAGTGGAATAGACAAAGTCCGCTTTCGCGGTTTCCAGAACTACTGCGACATCAGAGCCCGTCGGGAAAAAAGGATCTCCCCCCGTCACCGCCACGCTCTTGATGGGAAGAAGTCGGGCGAGGGCCTCGGGAAGGTCCAGCCCCATCTGGCTGCGATACCTTGCAGGCAATCCTCGATACTGATCGCTCAGCGCGAACGATTGCAAAACCGGCGTCCCGGCTTCCTCGATCCGATCGATCAAGGCGAAAAGCTTTTTGAGCGAGGGCGCGACCATGACATGCTGGTCTTCCGGAATATACCTCGAGAGGATATCCACCACGATCTCGCCCTCCGGCATCCACTCCTTCCACGGGATCGGAGCCACCGTAACGCCTTTGATGTCATCAAGGGAGACCTCAGTCCTATCCTCGCCACGTCCAAGGATGAGATCCCGATCGAGGGCCAAATTCTCAGCCAAGGCACGACCACCACTCAGCGTGGTAAAAGTCCGATCAAACTCAAAATCCCTGACCTCTTCCTGATCATCGCCTATCCTGTTCTGGTACCACAATCCCCCCCTGGCCTTCGAACGAAGTTGGTGCCTTGCAAACCATTTCCATGCTTTTTCAGATTCCTTCTCATCACACTCCTTCAGGCGTGAAGCGTTGATCTCGCATGACAAGGTCACCCACTTGCGCTCCGCGGATTGCCAAACATCAAGAAACCCTTTTCGACCGGCCGACGTCTTAATATCAAGAACCACCCAGGCATCCGAGACAGTTTGTTTTCGCCGTTCCGAATCCTCCAACACCCCGTCCGGCATCACAAAACCAAAACTCTTGAATCGAGGAACCGGCAATGACGAACGATACGTCCCGCTCCAGCTCATCGGTCGGAGCTCCACCTTCAAAATCCCTACATCGCCATTAATCACCTTTAAATCGCTCACCCGGGTGCGGAATAGTTCGGCATGGGCGAACAGTGAGCAGAAGAATGAGAGGACTAGAAATCGCGTCATGCTCCAGCTAACCACATTGCACCCCGGGATTCAAAATCGAATCGAGCGACATAAAGATCATTTAAAATGATAACAGATCTTTGATCGATTCCTCACTGATCGCCACCCTTGCTATCGATCCGGACAACCTCAGCACTTCGACCTCCCCCACCAACAGTGGCAGCGGCAACCCCGAACACCGGAACCATCGAAGCCGACACCGCCTTCAAACACGTCAAACGCAAACCAACCGACCTCAACTTTACCGCCGGCACGCTCTTCTACTCCGATGCCAACTCGACTGACACTCCAAATCTCCTTTCCCGGAACGATTGCTTCAAACGATTTCCCTTCCACAAAATACCACCGCCTACCTGAACCCCACCGTCCCGTGACTCCAAGCTCACGACATCGAAGCAAGGTGCGACGCAGAAGTGGATCGAGACCGAGGAGCAAGGAAGTCTGAAGCGGGAGGCCTCCCGAATCGTCAAGGTCTCAATGTTCGACGCCCGGCCGGGCCGCTGCTCATCGTATCAACTCCATCAAACTCGCTTGGGATTTCTGAGATGGGCTCTAAGGCTTAGGCACTCCGGCCCGTTCACTCTTTCAGAAAGTAAAATCACCGTCTTTCAAAACAAATTTTTTGAGAAGTAGAACCGAACCATGTCACGCCGCAAAAAGATCCAAGCACCCGAAGACGACGAACCGGGCCTCGACATCTCCTCTCTAATTGATGTCTGTTTCCTTCTACTGATCTACTTCATTGTCACCACCCAGATTGTGAAAAAAGAACAGGAACTCAGCGCGAGACTTCCCGTCGTGAACCCCGCGGGACCACAGTCCTCAATGCCCCCCTTGTCCATTCACCTGGAAGCCAACGGTCATGTTTCAATCAAAAACGAAAGCGGCCTGATCGAGCTCATTGAAACCAATCCTGATCTCAGGGAGCTCCCCAGTCTTTCCGCGCGACTTCGACTCCACAAAAGTGCCTCCGAGATGACCGGCGCAAGACCACGGGTTCAGATCCGCGTAGATGGCGACGCTGTCCAGCAACGCGTCACTGATATTTTCAACGCTCTCGCCGGGGCTCAAATCACAGAAATCACGTTTACTGATCTCTTTGGCTTACAGGCGCCATCTTAAAATTTCCTGTTCCCAATCAACTCAATTTTCTAGTTTCACGAGGAATGAAATTAGAGACCTCTCACGGCATCGAACCTGAAGCAAGCGCCGCACGAATCGAGACGCTGATCCGTAGCGGAGAGGAAAGAGGTGATTTCATCATCCTCAGCCAAGCTGATCAGATTTACCTCCAAACCACTGGAGGCAATGACGCATTCATCACCGAATACCGCAACGGCGACGAGGATCAACACTACAGTTCAAAACACCCCCTCACTGCAAATCAACTACTCGACTTAATGGTGCGGTATCTTGAAAGAGATCCAAACTGGGACGATGGTTGTGAATGGGAACCACTTGGCGAAAGCGAAGATGAACCGACAACGACCTGGGACTTAAAATGGTCCTAGTGCGATCGATTGGCTCCAGCAAAACAGCCAATCTCCAACACCGAACAAGGTCTGACACACCCTCCGTCGCAAGGCGCAAGGCCGGCCGGAAGAGTCCGGCAAATAAGGGTCTCGCAGAAATATGGCGATATTCCCCCCTTATGGCCGGCAGACACTCCACAAACGTGACACCTACTCGCCAAGGTGGGTCTTGATAAATGGCTCCATGGCCTGTCCCCAGGCCCGAAATCCGGCTTCGCCCGGGTGAACGTAATCCGGCATCAGCTTCGGATCGACATAGCCGTCCCCGGTGAGAAAGACTGATCCAAAGTCGCGATAAAACACAGTCTTCTCGTCGGCGTAGTTTTTGATGATTTTGTTGACCGCCTGGTTGGCATCGGTGATCTGGTCCAATCTCCTTTTGTGAGCTTCGGAAGCATCGGCATAATTGCCGCGCGGAAAAATCCCCAGCAGGAGAATCTTACTTTCGGGAAGCCGCTTCTTCAATTCCTGGAGAATGGCGAAAACTCCGTAAGCAGTCTCCTCCGGCGGATCACCTCGCAATCCCGTGTTGTTCGTGCCAATCAACAACACCGTGAGCTTCGGCTGCGCTCCAGCCACAGCCCCATTCTGCAAACGCCAAAGAATGTGATCGGTGTGATCACCACTCGATCCGATCTGGACCGCACGGCGATTCCCGTAAAACTCCTCCCACACCTTCTTCCCCTGCCGCTCCCAGCGAAAGACAATGGAGTCACCAATCATCAACAAATCAACCGGCTCCTTTCGCACCCGTTCCTTGAGATTGTTATGACGCGGCATCCAAAGTGAAAACCCCTCTTCCACCGTTCTTATCTTCGCCTGCGTCGCGTGGAAGTTGGTGTGGTAATCGTATTTCAGATAGTCCTTGTTTTGCGAAGGATCCGCCCGCAGAAGCAAACAACCAAGAAACACTCCGATCAACGAGGGGAAAAAAGTGCGGGTGCGAAGCATGCCCAACCAGTAACCGCAATCCCGGGCTTCAGCCAATCCAAAGGAAACGAATCTAGAACAATTTTGAGGGAGGTTGTATCTTTTTTCCATCGCCTACCGTTTGCCAGGTGAGATGAAACATGACCGGCAACGATGACCATGGGGATGGTCAGACACCCGCACCCAGTCGAAAACAACCGGGACCTCCACGCAAAGGAGGGGAGCTCCTTCCAGGCTTGTAACCTCCCGAACAGAGACGCAGCCGGGAACTCAAGGCACTGTCAGCTCGCGATTTTACACCTCATCCCCCGTGAGATTCCCTCAATCCGACCGGGAAAGCGTTCCCACACCAAGTAATGTCTGCAATCACTTGTAATTTTTCACAGCTCACTACGTTTTCTCTGTATGGTAAATCCTGCGAAATTCCTCCTCGCAATCTCCTTTCTCTGTTCCGGCTTCTCCAGGTTGGCTGCTGCCGGAGAGTTCGCACCCGAACACCTCGATTTCTTCGAAAAAAAGATCCGGCCTGTCCTCAACGAGCATTGCTACAAGTGCCACTCGGTCTCTTCAAAAAAGCTCAAGGCCTCCCTCTACCTCGACTCCCGCACCGGTATTCTCAAAGGCGGTGACACCGGCCCTGCACTCGTCCCCGGTGATCCCGAGAAATCGCTCCTCATTGAAGTGATCCGCTACAAGGACACCGACATGGAGATGCCCCCCAAATCAAAGCTCCCCGATGCCGTAATCGCCGATTTCGAAACCTGGGTCAAAAACGGTGCCGCCTGGCCGGAGGAAGAAGGACCATCCGACGGAGGCAATGCCCTTGCCTTCGACCTGGAAAAGCGTAAATCGGAACACTGGTGCTGGAAACCTCTCGCACCAGCTCCCCGCACGCCCGATTTCATCGATCAACTCATTGGCGAGAAGCTCAAGGAAGCCAAGCTTCGCCCCGCGCCTCATGCCGACCCTGTCACTCTTCTGCGGCGTCTGGCCTTCGACCTCACCGGCCTTCCCCCAACCGTCGAAGAAATCGAAGCTTTCAAAAAAGCTGCTGCCGACAACCTCGACTCCGCCATCGAAGCAACCGTCGACCGACTCCTGGCCTCACCTCACTTCGGCGAACGCTGGGGCCGCCATTGGCTCGACCTCATGAGGTATGCCGAAAGCCACGGTCACGAATTCGACTACCCCATTCACAACGCCCACCATTATCGTGACTACGTCATTCGCGCTCTCAATGCCGACGTTCCCTATGACACCTTCGTCGCCGAGCACATCGCCGGAGACCTTCTCCCCGAGCCAAGACTCAACCCCGAAGATCAAACCAATGAATCCATTATCGCAACCGGCTTCTGGTATCTGGGTGAGGCCGTCCACTCCCCCACCGATGTTCGCAAGGACGAGGCCGATCGCATCGATAATATGGTCGATACCTTCTCCAAATCCTTTCTTGGCCTTTCCGTCGCCTGCGCCCGCTGCCACGATCATAAGTTCGACGCAATCTCCACCGCAGACTATTACGCTCTCACCGGTTACCTTCAAAGCACCCGCCGCAACGAGCATAAACAAGATCCCGGGAAAAAGATCGCCAGCGGCATCGCCGAGCTCGAAAAAATCGCCGCAAGCGGCAATCAGAGAATCAAAGGCAAAGGGCCGACCGGGACCCCATCTTCTCCCCCCGCCACGCCAGAAGGCCTTCTTCTTCCCACCAATTCACGCTGGTTCACTTCCGGCCATGCCTTTGGTGATTCACCGGTCCCCGCGCTGAATTGGATACCGGTCAAGAACACCATCACCGAACACGCGGTCTTCGATAGCGGACGCTATGGCGACAAACTCCACGGTGTTCTTCGCACTCCCACCTTCGAAATCACTGGCGACCGTGTCCACCTGTATGTCAAAGGCACCGCTGAGGTTCGCCTGACCATCGACGGACACTTCATGCAAGTCTTCAACGGCCTCCTTTTCGGAGGCACCCGCAAGAACATCAAGACCGGCGACAAATGGCAGTGGGTCACTCTTAACAGCAAGGACATTGCTCAAAAATCCGGCCACCAGGCTTATCTCGAAATCATCGACTCCGGACCCGGCGCAATCGCAGTAAAAGCCGTCACCACGAGCCACGAGATCCCAAATATCGAAGAAATCCTCCCTCCCAACCTCCGCGCCAGAGAACTCGAAGCGCCGATCGCTGCTGAATTGAGCGGGCTTTCCGACTCTGCCAAAAAAATTTCCAATGCCATCCCGTCCCCCTCAGCCACCATCCTCTCGGTGACCGATGGCACCCCTGAGAACGATCACATCCACATCCGGGGTTCCCACAAAAATCTTGGCAGGGAAGTCCCCCGCCGATTCCTGACCGCTCTCGGCGGCGAAGAAATCACACCTCCGGAGAACTCCTCCGGGCGTCTCGAGCTCGCCGAACAAGTGATCTCCCGGGAAAATCCTCTCACCGCCCGCGTCGCCGCCAACCGGATTTGGCACCACCTCTTTGGCCGGGGCATCGTCCCCACTGTCGCGGACTTCGGCCCCATGGGGATTCCGCCTTCCCACCCCAAACTCCTCGATTCTCTTGCCGCTTCCTTGATCGAAGGCCGTTGGTCCCGGAAAAAGCTCATCCGCCAGATCGTTCTCTCGAAAACCTACCGTCAATCGGCCACTCCCCACCCCGATCTCAGCCCCAATTACCTCGCCGACACCGACCCGGAAAACATCTTTCTTCACAAGGCCCCCGTTCGCCGCCTGCAGGCCGAAGCCATTCGCGACTCCATGCTGGCCATCTCCGGCCGACTCGATCCCAAGCTTTATGGTACACCGGTTCCCGTTCACCTCACCAGCTTCATGCAAGGTCGGGGCCGCCCCAAATCCGGCCCCCTTGATGGTGCCGGGCGACGCTCGATCTACACCAGCATCCGCCGGAATTTCCTTCCCCCCATGATGCTTGCCTTTGACATGCCCAGCCCTTTTTCCTCGGTCGCCAGGCGCACTGTCTCAAACGTTCCCGCCCAGGCCCTCACTCTGATGAATGACCCCTTCGTCGTCAGCGAATCCAAACGCTGGGCCGACTCCACCGCGAATATCAAGGATGACAAAGCCCGGATTGAAACGATGTTCCTGCAGGCCTTCGCCCATCCTCCAACACCGGAACAATTGAAAACAACCCTCGCCTGGATCCAATCCCATCCTTCCCAACAAAACGCCTGGCAGGACTTCGCCCATTCCCTCTGGAACACCAAGGAATTCATCTTTCTCAACTGATTCCCCCGCAATCCCTCACTACTTCGCCTCACCATGCACTGCCGAAACTTTCGCCCTTCCTCACTCACCCGCCGTGACATGCTCCAACAGTCCGCTTGCGGATTTGGAGCTGTCGCTCTCTCCGCCCTCCTCGCTGAAAATGCCTCGGCGGCAAAAGCAGACTACAACCCCACCAATCCCCTCGCGCCCAAAAAGCCCCACTACACGCCCAAGGCCAAAAACGTCATCTTCCTATACATGGATGGCGGACCTTCGCAAGTCGACACCTTCGACTACAAACCACTCCTCAAAAAGTTCAACGGACAAGACCCCCGAAAGGCCATCGGCAAGCTCGAACCCACCCAGTTCGACAACATCGGAAAGGTCATGCAATCGCCCTGGACCTTTAAGCAGCATGGTGAATCAGGAGCCTGGGTCAGCGACCTCTTCCCGCACATTGCCAAGGTCGCCGACGACCTCACCTTCATCAAATCGATGACTTCCAAGTTCCCCGAACACACTGCGGCAAACTACTTCCTCCACACCGGCTCCGGCCTGCAGGGACGCCCCAGCATGGGCGCCTGGGTCGGGTATGGACTCGGTACCGAAAACCAAAACCTCCCGGGATTTGTCGTTCTCAACGGAGGCCTCATCCCTCCGGGAGGCCTCGACAACTTCAATTCCGGATATCTTCCCGCCGCCTATCAAGGCTCGGTCTTCAATCCCGGAAACACTCCCGTCGCCAACATTAAACCGGCCGGCTCGAACCCCGAACTTCAGCGCCGGAAACTGGACCTCATGCGACAGCTTGATCTCTCCTCCAAAGACCGCTTTGCCGGTGAGGAGCAAATCGAATCCGCCATCCTGAATTACGAAACCGCCTTTCGCATGCAGGCCGCGGTTCCAGACCTCATGGATCTCTCTGGTGAGTCGGATACCGTGAAAAAAATGTACGGCCTCGAATCAGACTTCAATCAGACCAAAATCTTTGGCCGCCAATGCCTCCTCGCCCGCCGCCTCGTCGAGCGTGGAGTCCGCTTCATTGAACTCACCTGCCCCGGTGGAAATGGTGACCGCTGGGACCAGCACAATAACCTCGTCGACGGTCACGGAAAGAATTGTAAAACCGTCGATCAACCCATCGCCGCTCTCATTATGGACCTCAAAAAGCTGGGTCTTCTTGATGAGACCCTTGTGATTTGGACCGGCGAATTTGGGAGAACTCCCTTCGCACAAGGCGGAAACGGCCGTGACCACAATCCTTTCGGCTTCACCACCTGGATGGCCGGGGGCGGCGTCAAACCGGGCATCTCCTATGGCCGGACCGACGACTGGGGCTATAAGGCAATTGAAAACAAGGTCGAGATCCACGACCTCCACGCCACCATGCTCCACCTCCTTGGCATCGACCACACCAAGAGCACCTTCCGCTTCTCATCAAGAGACATGCGCCTCACCGATGTCCACGGCCACATTCTGAAGGACATTCTAGCCTGATGGCCGTCCTCATAAACTTAGACCATCTGCCAAAAGTCCTTACGTGAAAACGGGGATTGTTGTGTCGAGAGGATCAGACGCTGCGCGTAAGGGCTCAGAGACTTCCGGCCTGTGGGAGGCGATTGCGGCGTTGCTCGTCAGGGAGTAATTTTTGCGGCAGTCATCGGCAGAACCATGCCCAAAGGCTTCGGTGACCGGCAGCAAAACAGGCGGAGCCACGTTTACGGGAATCCGCCGTTAAACACGCAAGGAGCAGGTGGGTAGCCGGGACAGAATCAGAATCGTTACTTTCTACGGCGCCGAAGCAGGGGAAGAAGACCGAGCGCGACCAGAGCCATGCTGGAAGGTTCGGGAACGGCTACGCCGTAGATTTCCACCTCCCGCAGGGAGAGGACGTCCGTGCCGGATGCCCCGTTGTTGAGGCCTCCGATCAATTCGACGCGCACGCGGTCACCGCTTGCAATGAACTACCGGTGTCTTCCTGAATGCTGAAAATGGAAGAAGCGTTGCCACCTCCAGTGAAGTAATCCTCTACCCAAACTTCGGTAGTCCCATCGAAAATCGAGACGCGGAAATTACTCAGTCTGTCACCACAGCAGTCGCCACGGTTATAGAGGGCAATTTCATTGATGCTGGAAAGTGAGGCCAGGGATGTCTCCCAGAAAACCGGACCACCGGCGCCCGGGGCGGTATGCGTGGTTGATCCGGCACCAAAGGCGTTGGCAAGGCCACCATCAATCGCCTTGCTGGCATCAGGAGTTGCCGGGTTGGCAAGCGTCGAGGACTGACTGGGCATGCTGCCGAGAGCGAGGTTGGTAAAACTAACCAAGGGTGCCCCGAGAACATCCACCTCTGCGAGTGAAATGGCGTTGTTGCCCCCATCGAGGCTATCGGCATTGCGCTGCACGCGAACATACTGGGCCATCACACCGATGCTTGAGAAACTGATGCTCGCACCGGCAGCCGAGGTCTGGTTTCCGGAGTCATACACAGTGGTGGTAAAGCCGGAATCATTACCAGCAAGAACCGAATAGTTCGAGAGCCGATTGCCGCAGCAGTCGGAGCGGTTGTAGAGCTTGATCTCATTGATCGGGCGGAGGGCGCCAAGATCGACCTGCCACCAGCCATTCGCCTCGGCGTTGCTGGTGTGACTGACAGAACCGCCCGGGTATGAAGCGTTATAGTTTCCATCGATGGCGCGCGAAGCAACGCCCCCCGCCTGCTCGGTCGACTGACTTGCCGCAACTCCGTCCAAGAGCGCCCAATTGACACCTATGTTTTGGACGAAACTGTTCGTCACGACGTCTCCGGAGGCCGCGCTAACGGCAAGGAAAAAAAGGAAGCAAAATTGGAAATTTTCATAATTTACCTGCAATCAAAATCCAGGCCCGCAGAAGGTCGTCAAAATAGTGGAGGTAGGTCAATCCGAATCCATCCCAGTTTGCAGCAGGGCGCTCAAGCGAGGACGTCAGGCGGACTACCCGGGAGGCAAGCACCGGGCAAACGGCAAACCCATCACCAGCTAAGCTCGGCAAACCTTCTGCATCTGGACCGGGGAATTCAGATCATTGCCTCCACCCATGGCAGCGAAGCCCGGGGACCGCCCCCTTCTGCCACTGGCAACTTTCTGAGTCCGACTATCTTGCCAACCTTGTGAACAGAACTTCACCCGTGCCCCTTACGATATCCTGCAAGAATTTCTATGACGCACCCAAACCCCTCGCCCCGTAAAGCGGACGTCCTCGCATGAATCCCTGACGCAATCATTTTGCGACCTCGATGAGGTCACCGGGTTGGAGCATGACCTGGCGCATTTCCATGATGAGCTCCATCGCATTAATTTGGGCAGTTTTCCCGTCGCGAGTGAGAAACACTTTTTTCTTATTCGCATCTCTGTTGAATCCTCCCGCCCTCGCAATCGCAGCCACAAGATCGAGCCGCCCATCCAAGGGAAAGGGCTGGAATCCCTCATTCATGACCGCACCACTGAGGGTAACTCCAAGACCAACAAAACGACTTTCATGAACCCGCACGCGATCTCCGGGTTTAAGCAGGGTTTTGCCAGAGTCCCCTTTCAGAATTGCCTCACGCAAAATTGCCTCATATTGAAAATAGGAGGGTTTACTTCCATCTGCGGGAATGAGTTCGATTCTCGATAGATCGGCGTAAGAGCTTGGGCCTCCCGCAAGAAGAAGCGCGGTTGCCAAATCGAGCTTACCGCTCTTTGGAATCGTCACCAGACCGTGTTTCCCGACCCTTCCCTCAATGCTCACAGATGTCTTTGCAAGCGGGCCCTTTGAGACAATGATTTGATCTCCTGCGCTTAGCAGCCGCTTTTCTTTTGCTCCTCTGATTTTTTCCCAAGTCCAAGTCTCGCTCACTCCATCTGCAGTCACCAACTCGATCGCATCGGGGTCCGCAAAGGGGGAAATCCCTCCCGCAACGGCCAAGGCTGTTTCCAAATCCATCCTCACACCCAATGGCAACTCCACCGGGCCGGGACGGTGGATCTCCCCGCTGACATGAACAAATTCCCGGGCATATCTGAGCATGGCCAGAGCCATTGGGGGGAACTTGGCTCGGCCTTCGGCGAGGGACTCTCGAATTTTTTGCTCTGCTTCTTTCAGCGTCAAACCACGCAATGGAATTGCCCCTTGGATCGTTGGTATGGAAACCTTTCCATCCTGATCAATGCTTAGGGATTTTGTGAGATCCGGTCGCTGGAAGACGGTCAACCTAAAATGGTCCCCGTCCCTCAAGCGATAAGGCTCCGACTTGGCGCCTTGAGGTTCCGCCGACAGCTGGGACGTGAAACCCAAAAGAAGAAGGAGGAAAAATTGATACGAGATCTTTTTCATGGATGAAGGAACCATTAAAAATTTGGGATGAAGTGTCGATGCTGCAAAATCGTTTTCATGCAAGGCACCAAGCCAGCAAAACTCCGGTCGATTGCCGGTGCTCAAGTCAATTCGCGACTATCAATATCCTGCAGCCTGGCCGTCCTTGCGGCTTTCGGAGGCACCTTGGTAGGTTTCATTTTTGGAATCGCGAAGGATGGCCTGGTAACCTCCGAAACCTCCGTTACCTGAGCGGATATCATGTCCCAGATTTTTTAGGGCTCGGACCGTTTCCCACGGGTAGCCACTTTCCAATTCCACCCATCCCCCATCAGTCATGACCGTCCCCGTGGGTTGGGACGAGCCGAGGTGCTGCCATCGGGCGGCATCTCCGGCTTCCTGGACGTTCATTCCAAAATCGATCATGTTGACCAGAATCTGGACATGACCCTGGGGTTGCATTCCGCCGCCCATGACCCCAAAGCTCAACCACGGCTTCTCATCCTTCATGACAAAGGCTGGAATGATGGTGTGAAAAGGGCGTTTCCCGGGGGCATAACAGTTGGCATGGCCCTGTTCGAGAGTGAAGAGCTGCCCGCGATCCTGAAAACAGAAACCCAGGCCGGGGGCGACAACGCCTGATCCGATCCCGCGGTAATTGCTCTGAATAAAGGACACCATATTGCCGTCGGAATCGGCAGTGGTCAGGTAGATGGTATCGCCGGAATTTAATTCCGCTTTCCCCGCCATCAGGCGTCGTGAGGCGCGGGCGGGATCGATGAGGGCCTTGCGCTCGGCAGCATATTCCGCCGAGAGCAGGCGTCCCAGTGGAGCCCGGGTAAAGTCGGGGTCGGCGTAGAACTTGGCTCGATCCTCGTAAACCAACTTTTTGGTCTCGATCATCAGATGGAGCAGCTCGGGAGACCGGAGACCCATTGCCTTCAAATCATAACTCTCAAGGATCTTCAGCATCTGTAGCGCGGCAATCCCCTGGCCATTCGGTGGTAGTTCATAGACCTCGTATCCCCGGTAGTTGACCGAGACCGGCTTGATCCATTCGGAGTGGTGTCCGGAGAAGTCATCAGCAGTGAGAAAGCCATCGTTCTCAGCAAAAAACTTCACCATCTCCTCAGCAATCCCTCCCCGGTAGAAGCTCTCAAGACCCTCCTTGGCCAGTCGCCGGTAAGTCCGAGAAAGTCCGGGGTTCTTGAAAATTTCTCCGACCGCAGGGGCCCGCCCATTGATGGTGAAGGTCTCCAAAAATGCACCCGGCTGATCCTTTAAGATCGGGACCGAGCGCCCCCACCCGCGGGCAATGACCTCGCTGACCGGAAAGCCATTTTCCGCATAGGAAATCGCCGGGGCCAGAACCACCTCGATCGGAAGCTTCCCGAATTTTTGATGAAGTTCACTCCAACCGTCAACCGCCCCTGGAACGGAAATCGGGAGCATTCCAAGTGCGGGGATTGATTCGCGCTTGTTCTTATCGAGCTCAGCCCGCAATTGGTCATAGCTCAGGTTTTTGGGAGAACGGCCGCTGGCATTGAGACCGTGAAGGGTTTCTGTTTTGGCATCCCAGACGATCGCAAAGAGATCTCCCCCGATTCCGCAACCAGTGGGCTCCATTAATCCAAGGGCGGCATTGGCGGCAATGGCGGCGTCGATGGCGCTCCCTCCATCACGCAGGATTTGAAGACCAACCTGGGTCGCGAGGGGCTGACTGGTAGCCACCATGCCATTCTGCGCGATCACAGGAGAACGGGTGGCATAAGAATGTCCGGTCAAGCGGTCCACTTGGGCCATCGTGGTCGATACCAAAAGGGAGAGCAAGCTCAGGCGGAGGGAGAATAAAGAAAGTGCTTTCAAGGTTGGAACGGGGATCTTTTGCTCGGGAGCGACCGCTGGAGGGAGGTTAAGGCCGGATCACCAAAACGAAAGTCAATCAATGGCGGAATGGTCAAAGTGCTTCCAGCGATAAGACCTCCGGAGTCGCAAATCTCCTCATCGGATCACACGAACAATTGAGCTGCGCCTCACTCGTGATCCGGTGACCCAAAAACTCCAGCCGTGAGAAAAAATCAGCCCGGGCATCTTCCATTGCTGGAATCACCCGGGCTGAGACTTGATTCTAATTCAAATTGAAATCCAACAGAGTCAGAAAGCGATTTAGATCGTTAATCGCCGACTGGCGCGACCCTTATTCTACCTCACGAATACGGTAGAATCTCCGAGGAGTTCCGGATTCGAGGAAGTCGTTGAACGAAGTCGATTCACCTCCGCTTTCAACACTATCGGTAATTTCTTCCCATGTGAAAAGATCATCGGATGAATCGACCGCATAGATGCGGTTGGGGCGTGAGTTCCAGGTGATCGCAGTCCTTCCAGCCTCATCATCGCGATCAATTGCGGTGATGATGAACGGGACCGGAGGGGAGATGAGATCCGGCGGATTTGCCCCATTCGCGAGCTCGGCGATCTGATCTGGAGTCAGAGTGTTGGCGAAGATCGCAAAATCATCTATCCGACCGGCAAAGCTGTTGTTCAAAGTTGGCCCTTCCGCCCCGATCGTGATGATTCCGTCAAATGGTACCAGGGGCGCAGCAGCACCCGCAGATGCGGCCAGCACGCCATCAATCCAAATTTGGCGTTCGCCAAAGGCATCGCGCTGGAAAACGAAGTGTTGCCAGGTATTGAGGGTTGATCCTACAGCGCCGCCAGCAGCAATGGTCAGACGCTCCGGCGGGTTGCAGCAACCCGCTTGGTCGAAGTAAATGATCCCGTTCCCCCAGGGAACGTGTGCTTGGAATCCACGCTGGTTACCGGTCGCAGTCGGAGAGTGAATCCAGAAGGAGCTGCTGCTTCCATCCGCAGTTCGATATTGCCAGAATGAGACCGCCATTGAGTTATTAATAAATGCCTGGTCGAGATGAGTTCCGGCGGGCGTTTGTGCATATGCCCCGTCGTTGATCGCGCCAAGTTCGATGGCCTCGTCTCCCGGACTGCCGGTCGTGCCCATGCCATTGGTGGTTAG
>JAUIGV010000071.1 GCA_030432565.1 Verrucomicrobiia bacterium
CCGGGGATCATTCCTTCAAACTGATGATAGAACGTTCTCACTCGGAGAAGATGGTAGCTTCGTTGAACTCAAAATGAAGCCGGAGAAAATAGAAATCATACAAAAAACCAGGCTGTTCTTCGCGAAAGATTCGTGGACGCCTCCGGTTTTGAGCAACGGTCTCCTTTACGTCGTCCAAAATGTGAACGGATTTGATGGATCGTCAGCCCGCCTCATTTGTTACGATTTTCGAGGAGTGGAGAAATAATATTCACAAATGCCTTAATGTGAAAGTAATTGATTCATTTGATTTGACACCAGTAAAATAAGGATCACGGTCCCTTCATGGCTAAAGCAAAAAAGAAAGCAAAGCGCTACAGCGCTTCCGAAAAGAAAGAAATCCTCGACTTCATCAGCAAGGAAGGCCGGGGGGGACAAACCAAGGCTGTTGCCAAGTATGGAGTCACCGCGGCAACGATTGCTTCATGGAAGCGTAAAGACGGAGGTTCTCCAATCACGACGGCAAAGGGCGGATCCAAGGAACTTCGTGCAGTTGAAGAACTCGCAAGTCTCCTCAAGGAAATCGCAACAGTCGAAGCTCGTCTCGCGAAACTTAAAAGCGCTTATCAGAAAGCAAAGTCCAAGCTTTAAAAAGGGGCAACCTGACACAAACCCAAGAAGAGCTCCTTCGGTCACCGAAGGGGCTCTTTTTGGTTTGAATTATCAACCTCCGAGATAGCTCATCTCAGCCTTGGGCCGGTCAACTTCACCGCGTTCCTCGGAATAGCGGTCTTTTCGGTTTCCCCACAGGCCTCTTATGAATTCGGTCACTTCCTCATCCGACTCCACTGATCGCAGACAACCCCGGAGATCCGCACCTTCACTGGCAAACAAGCACGTGAACGCCTTCCCTTCTGCCGAAACCCGCAAACGCGAGCAATCGCCACAAAATGGCTGACTCACCGACGAAATCAGTCCAAATTCTCCCGCTCCATCCAGAAAGCGCCAACGCTTCGCAACTTCGCCGGGATAAGCAGGTGAAACCTCCTCCACCGGGAACAGCCTGCTCACAATCTCCAGTATTTCCCTGGCCGTCACCACCTGCCGGGTGTCCCAACCATTGGTCTCCCCCACGTCCATGAACTCGATAAATCGAAGTGTGACACCGGCATCGTGGCTCCAGCGGATCATCGGAACAATCTCCTGCTCATTGACTCCCCGCTGCACCACCATATTCACCTTCACCGGGAGACCCGCATCCCGCGCCGATTTGATCCCCAGCAAAACCCGATCGAGCTTGGCCCCCACCCCGTTCATCTTGGCAAAGGTCTCCTCGTCCAGAGCATCAAGACTGACCGTGACCCGGTCGAGGCCCGCCGCAGCCAAGCCTTTGGCATGATGATTCAGTAAAATGCCATTTGTCGTCATGGCGAGGTCCTCAACTCCCGGGACAGCCGCAATCATGGCGACAAGATCCTCCACTCCACGGCGTAAAAGCGGTTCACCACCAGTCAACCGCACCTTGGTCACGCCCAGATCAACACCGGCCCTGACCGTCCTAACCAGTTCATCAAAATTCAAAATCTCATCGCGTGGCAAGAACTCATACCCGGGCCCAAAGACCTCGATCGGCATGCAATAACGACACCGAAAATTACAACGGTCGGTCAAGGACAGCCTTAAATCACGCAAAGGTCTCTGCAGTCGGTCAAGCACAAGGGGACTCTCTCCCTCACTCTAAAAATTGCGAGTGTAATTCTTCCCTTATGCAGACTCCGGCCGCCCCAGGCGCTCCTCGGCCCAGTCCTCGGGCTCCCGTGAAACCCGCTGGCAAATCCTCTCCAGGCACCGCTCCCAAACCTCCTCCCCTTCAAGAATTCGCACCTCGATTCGCAGATAGTAAATCGGTACATCGACCTTATGGGGTTTCGGAAATCGGACGGCATCCTTTTCGGTTGTCACGATCATATCTACCCCACGGTTGATGCATCGATCCATGAAGGGTTCAATTTCCCTGGAAGTAAAAGCATGATGGTCGGAGAAGGTCGTGTGGAACATCACCTTGCCACCCAGCTTTTTGAGCAGGCTGTCAAAACTCTTGGGCTGTGCGATTCCCGAAATTGCTCCGATATACTTCCCCTCCAAAGCTTCCAACGGAAGCTCATCGTCATTGAAAACCCCCTTCAGGTGCTTCGGCCCGTGGGTGCACTGGAGAATCTCCGCCTCTTTGTTGTGTTTGCGGATCCGCTTGATCAATTCATCCTGTGGCTTGCCGTCACATTTGGTGATGAAAATATAGTCAGCCCGACAAAGATTGGGGGGAGGTTCCCGCATCGTCCCCCTTGGCAAGATGTAGCCATTTCCGAATGGAGCGTTTTGATCCACGAGAATCACATCCAGCGAATGATCCAAATCAAGATACTGCAGTCCGTCATCGAGCAACAAGGTGTCAGCACCTAGTTCCTTCACCGCAAAACGACCACCCCGCACCCGGTCCCGGTCAACCACCACCGAGACTCCGGGAAGATTCTTGGCCAACATATAGGGCTCATCACCCGCATACTTCGCCCCAAGCAGAACCTTCCGACCATCGCTCACAATCTTGGGCGGACTGGTGACAATCTCACCGGTTTCAGGATTGGTCCATCGCTGGCGTTCCTTGAGGTCGGAGCTTTTATATCCCCGACTCAAGATCGCAACCCTGCGCCCCTTGGCCGTGAGCTCCCTGGCAAACCGTTCCACCACCGGAGTCTTTCCGGTTCCACCCACCGTGATATTCCCAATACTCACCACCATCGTGCCAAGACTGGATTGGCTCTTCCAACCGCTGCGAAATAGGCGGAGGCGGAAGCGGACCCCAAAACGGTAAATCCATGAAAGCCCGCGGAGAACAATCCGCATCAAAGAGGGGCCAAGCCCGCGGGCCCGACCGAAAATGACATCGGTCGCCCACTTCTCGAGCTCGTTCTTATCTCCCGCCATCGACGGCTCGTTTTAGCCGTATTTCCTCTTACTTGCCACTCTCTTTATCATTGTGATCCCCTCGATCACAAACCAAAGCATGCTCAACCAGTCGATTTGAAATCAGAGTCTAAAGCAAAACACCGTTCCACCGAAAAATCGACAGGCCGATAACCATGGTCACGACCGTGAAAAAACGCTGACAAATTTCTCACCACAGGGCGTCCCGCTGCAGGTCCGCCGGTCCAGCCAACCCTTCGAGACGATCTTGAAGTTCCGGGTTTCCCAAACGTTGACCGGTGCTAGCTTCACGGGGTGCGCTTCCCCCTCCTACTCCTCAGCCTAATCCTTGGGTCATGTGCGATCAAAGTCGAACAGGCCGCCGTTGCCGTTTCGACCACTGAAAAGCGGGAGATCGAGTGGCCCGCGTGGAATCCATCGACTTTTCGAGATGAGATCGCAGACATTGATCAACGCTTCCTGCCCAACTTTATCAAGATGCCCTCGGGTGAAGTGGTAACCTATGGTCGTCGCCCAGACGGATCCGAACAAATCGCCATCATCAGCAAACGCGAGAAAAACGCCAAGGCCGGAATCTTTCAATTCCGGCAATGCTTTCTTCCCACCTCCCGCTTCGCGGGAACGAGTCCCTTCCTGGTCCACACCAACGAGCTCATTGCCCAAGACCGCAAGTGGCTTTACTCAGCCTACAATTATCGGTCGACCTTCCTCGAACTCCATCCTGCCCGCACGAGGAAAGCGAAAGGCCTGATCGTTTACCACACCTCCATCATGCTCCTGTCCGTTGCCGAGAAGCAGGTGGTCGAATGCTTTCGCAAGCGGGGCTGGAATGTCCTCGTTGGGCTTCCGTCGGACAGCCTCTACCGAACCAAACTCCCTGCACTGGCCTCAAGCAGAGGGACCATTCAAAAGGCCGCGCAATTGGTGGCGGAAGACATGGACCGACACTATCTGGAGCAGGCAAACAGTACCCGCGTGGCATTGCAATTTCTGGCTCGAACCCGGCCCGATTGGCTACATGGAAAACGGGTGCTCATCGGGACAAGCGCCGGCACTTTTGGGATGCCTGCGGAAGCGCTCATGACCCCCGGGTGGGATGCCCTGATCTTTGTCAGCGGCGGCACCAATCTTCTCTCACTTTATGAATCAGGTTCCGCCGGAGTCTTCTCGGATTCATTGGAATGGGTCAACGATGCCCGACGCGATCCCCCGACGGAGGTGACGCGAATCTTCTCAGATGAAGAATACCATGAAATCTACCGACGAGCCTCCACCATGACCAAATATCACCCGGGAAGACTTGCTCCGATGCTCAGAAATCACCGGATCCTGATGATTGCCGGCACGATCGATCTCATCATGCCCGACGAACAAGCACATGGACTTCACCACGCACTTGGCCGACCCGAACGTTGGACCGCTCCGCTGGGTCATCACCTGATCGCAGTCCAACTGGTTCTCGAGGTCGATCGCATCGATCGATGGATTATGAGACCGTAACCTGCTAAACGCGGCCTTTAAACTTCCCTCTCGTCACAGCGCTTTGAATTAAAACTCGATACGCCTGGCAAAGAGGAGCAAATTTTATCTATTGATGGGGGAAGAAGGAGCCCTGAAAATGCTCCCCGGTCGAAAGAGATTTATTTAGCTCTCATCTTTGTTCGGAGATATTTGGATGGTATTTCGCGTTCCCCTTTGGAGCCCTCATGATACGTTCAGTAGATTTCATGTGGGCACGGAAGTCCGGCTGGCCCCACGTCATTCCCGAAAAGCGATGGAGGACTTGATCCCGCAACACTCATTCGAATGCTAAAAATCATGCATTTCTTCATGGCATTGCCTGAAAATTAAGGCATTCTTGAATAAGCATTCGCTGAACCACGTTAAAATAATCACATGAAAACCTATAAAGCACTTGCGGCCGGCCTTACTGCCGGGGCACTCACTCTCGTTTCCTGCACCCCGACCCAACAAAAATACGGTGGCGGCGGTGCGATCGCCGGAGGAGTTGGCGCGGCCATTTTGGGAGGAGACAGCACCGATATTGCCAGGGCGGCGGCCATTGGCGGCGCTGCCGGAACCGGTTACGCCGTCTACAAGGAGCGTCAGAACAACAATAATGGAGCCTATAATACCGGAGGTGACACTCCGGTGGCTTCAAATTATCCGACCGCGCATCAAAGCGGAACGCCGGGTATCGTCATCAGCCCGCACAAGCCTTACAACAAGGTCCGCGTAACCGGCATGAATCCAGGTCAACTTGCGACCGATCCAACCACCAATAAGATCTTCGTTGTTCCCAACTAATCCGGGTTCGAATGAAAACGCCCGCTTCGGAGAGATCCGAGGCGGGCTTTCTTATGGATAATTCCCAGGGGCTAAATTTTCTTTAAAGCACCGGTCGAGTCTCCGAAACGCTTGGTATTTGAACCAAATTCGTTGAGCATCCGGACATAAAGATTGGACAGGGGAACCTCTTCACCAAGGTCAACGTGACGCCCGGTCTCGAAGGCTCCTCCCCCATTTCCGGCGAGAATGACCGGGAGATCGCTGTGGCTGTGACGGTCACCATCCGCGATGCCACTTCCGTAAACGATCATGGAATTGTGGAGTAGTGATTTCCCGTCGACATCCTCGGTCGTTTTCATTTTCTGCATGAAATAAGCCAATTGCTCGATGTAGAACTGATCGATCTTCTGAATCTTTTCCAGGTTGTCCTTACGTTGCTTGTGGTGGGAAATATTGTGGTGACCCTCGGACACCCCGATCTCTTTAAAAGAGCGATTGCTGCCATCGTGAGCGAGAAGGAAGGTTGAGATTCGCGTGCTGTCGGTTTGGAAGGCCAGAACCATCATATCCATCAAAAGTCGCATGTGATCTTTGTAATCCTTGGGTTGACCTTCGGGGGCGCTCACACCCGGATCGAGAGTTCGGCCAAGGGACTCGCTCTTTTGGATCTGGCGCTCGATCTCCCGAACTCCGGTGAGGTATTCCTCAAGCTTGTGCTGGTCATTCCGGCCAAGATGCTTGTGCATCGCTTTGGCATCATCCGCAATGAAATCGAGAATCGACTTTTGGGTCGCGCGACGCCGGGCGAGGCCTTTTGCCCGTTCCTCTGCCGAACCGGCCCCAAAGAGACGCTCGAAGACGAGGCGGGGGTTGGCCTCGGGAGTATTAGGCTGGTTTTCCGATCTCCACGAAAGATTAAACTGGTAGGCGCAGGAATACCCCGAGTCACAGCGCCCCGACTTCCGGACACCATCACATGTGAGCTCGAGCGAAGCCAAGCGGGTCTTATCCCGAACAAGTTGTGCCGCGATTTGATCGACCGAGGTTCCCACCTTGATGTCGGAACCTGATGTCTTCCTGGCGCGTTGCCCGGTGAGGAAGGTAGCGCTACTCCGGGCGTGGTCACCTGCACCGTCCTTGCCGGCAGTAGCATTTTTATGAGCGAAGCCGGAGTATATCTGCATGTCGCCCTTCAGCCCCTCAAGCGCCTTCATGCTCTTACCGAGCTGGTAGTTGCGCCCCTTCCCTTTCGGCTTCCAGTGCTCGAGGTTCACTCCATTTGGAATGTAGAGATAAGCCATGCGAAGCGGGCTCCCACTCGCGGTCGAGGCAATCTTGCCGGAGGTCGCCGCCATGAGAGGACCCACCGACTCCAAAGCTGGCAGTCCCACAGCAGCTCCAAGCCCTCGAAGAAACTTTCGGCGATCCAATCCTACCCGGTGATTCATGGGGTTAGTTTACGCAAATTTAGCGATTTTTCTCGCACAATTTTTTCACCGTAATGGCGGAGTACGACCAATCTTGATTTCAATAAGAACTTGTGACGCCTTTAGGGTTTCCCTGTCACGGTTTGTGCCTAAACTTTGACCATGCCAACCGCAGCCGATCTTGAT
>JAUIGV010000043.1 GCA_030432565.1 Verrucomicrobiia bacterium
GTATTTTTCTTACATTGTTGGATAGGTCTCACTACCCCCGTGGCGGAGAGATAGCCCACGAAAACCCTAGATGCGCCGCTTTCTCTTTCAAGGTTCGCGCACCTCGTGAACTGCAACCATAGAATCTAGCCAGTTTTTCACCGGGCAGATGCTTAATGGTTGCCCCAGTGAAAAACTGGTCGAAATAGCTTCGCTGTCCGGCCCACAAGAACCAATAAAGCAGATACTGACTGTCTAAACATGAATGAGGTCGCACTCGGTGGAGTGCTTTCTGAATCTTCATGTCCGGAACTTGGTCGTTCCACAACGCGCACCTACCTGGTTCTCCTCCCTCACAAACAACTAGGTCTCCACGTTTCAGTCCATAGCGTTCATGCTCGTGTTCCTCGAACCGCATTTCAGGTAGATCATTTAGATCAAACCTTCCCCATCGAACATGGATGTTTCCAAGGTAGGGGTGGAGTTCCCCTCGGTTCTTCTTCTTGTCCAGCATCTTCCCCAAGCAGAGGTCAGCCACCTCAGCAAGTTTGCGCTTTGGCCATACCTGTGTGCTCGTCATGCCGTTTCCAAAATTTTCACGACGTTCTCTGCGATCCGTTCCTCCAACTCCCGCGCTTCGGCGTTGAGCACTTCGAGTTCCTCGTTGAGGGTTTCGAGCTGTTCCTTGAAATCCTCGTCGCTGAGATCCTCGCCCTTGGCGACGCCGACGTAGCGGCCGGGATTGAGCGACCAGCCCTGGGCTTCGATTTCCGCGCGGGTGGCGGCTTTGCATAGGCCGGGGACGTCTTGATACTCGCTGGCGTCGCCGAAGACTTCGGCCCATTTCTCGTCGGAGCCGTGGTGGAACTCGAGGTCTTCGCCGCGGTAGAAGCGGACGACATTGGCGAGGAATTCGTGCTGGGCGGGGGTGAAGTCGCGGTGGGCGCGGTCGATCTGGCGGAAGACGTGGCGGGCATCGAGGAAGAGGACGGTGTCCTCGCGCGGGGTGCCGGATTTGCCCTTGTCGAGGAACCAGAGGGTGCAGGGCAGGATAACGGTGTAGAAGAAGTTCGAGCCGATGCTGACCATGACGTCGACGTCGCCGCTGCGGATGAGCTTTTCCCGGATGTCCTGCTCGGAGGCGCGGGCGTCGGCGGCGGAGTTGGCCATGACGAAGCCGGCGCGACCTTTCGCACTGAGCGCGGAGTGGAAGTGCTGGATCCAGAGGTAGTTGCCATTGTCGGTGCGCGGCAGACCGAAGGGGTAGCGCGGGTCGTCGGCGAGGCGATCCTTGTCGATCTTGCTGACGTTGAAGGGCGGATTGGCGAGGACGAAGTCGAAGCGGCCGACGGAGTCGTGGAGGTCCTCGTAGTAGGTATTGCCCTGGCGGATGTCGCCGCTGAGGCCGTGGACGGCGAGGTTGAGCCGGGCGAGGCGGGAGGTGTCGGTGACGCGTTCCTGTCCGTGGACGGAGATCTCGGCGGTGGGGTTCTTGTGATGCTCCTCCACGAAGCGGGCACTCTGGACAAACATGCCGCCGGAGCCGCAGGCGGGATCGTAGATGCGCCCGTGGTAGGGCTCGAGGATATCGACGATGAGGCGGACGATGGAGGTGGGCGTGTAGAATTCGCCGCCCTTCTGCCCCTCGGACATGGCGAACTTGCCGAGGAAGTATTCGTAGATCAGGCCGAAGGTGTCGCCCTCCTTGTCCATGGGGATGGAGGCCATGACCTTGAGAAGCTCGGCGAGGGTGCGGTTCTCGAGGACCTGGAAGGTCTTGGGCAGGACGTCGGCGAGGTCCGGGTTTTCCTTTTCCACCGCGCGCATGGCGTCATTGACCGCCTTGCCCATGGCCGAGCCCTCGGGGAGCTGGAGCAGGTGCGGGAAGCGGGCTTCCTCGGGCAGGTAGAGCACGCCCTTGGCATGGTAGTCCTTCGGGCCGATCTTGCGGCGTCCGGTGGCCGGGCCGATTTCTTCGGCAGCAGCGGCAAAGCGGGTCTCGGCGTAGCGCAGGAAGATGAGCCCGAGAACGATCGGCGAGAACTCCGAGGGCTTCAGTGCGGCATTGGCCCACAGGCTGTTGGCAGCGTCCCAGAGGCGATTTTCGAGTTCGGCGTGGGAGTCGTCGGAGGAGGCGGGTTCGGTCCAGTGCATGTGCTACGAAAAATCTATCAGTTTCATAACTGCTGACGAAGGAAAGAAGAAGAATCCGAAGAAGTTTTTCTCATATTCGTTTGCAGATCGTTGATTGAAAGCGGCTCCGGAATCATCTCCCCTGCCCTTTTCCTTCCCTCAGCGCTTGTCCGGGCGTTCGGAGGCGGGGATGTGAACGACGGTGAGGGCGCAGGTGTTAAAGGCGAGCTTGCCGCGTTTGGGATCGGGTCCGCCCCGGTTGCCGTGCCAGGTGATCATGACCTTGTCTCCTTCAGGAGAAACCGCGGTGGCGTAGGTTCCCATGGGAACGAAGCCGAAGGCATCGCGGCAGTGGGGATGGAGAAAGGCGATGACCTTGCGGACTCCGGTTTTGAGATCGTATTGCACGAGGGGCGAGCCGTCGCGGTAACTGCCACCGTGGGCACCGGCGACAAAGTAAAGGTAGCGCCCGGTTTTGGGATCAAGATCGATCGAGGCGATGTAGTTCTCCTTCCCCACGATGAGCCCTCCGAGGGAGCGGGCGCTTTCCGTGCGGGTGTCAAACTCCCACAAGTGGTCGCCATCGACGGTATAGACTTTTCCTTCGCGCGTCTCGCGGGTGGCGGCCCGCAGTCCCACCTCGGCAGCGATCTTTTGGGGCGGGCCGGGCTTGGCGGGATCGAAGCGGGCGAGCGGGGCCGCGATCCCGCGACCACCCTCGCGATGGAAGTAGAGCCGTCCCGTGGACGGGGCAAAGATCATGGCCCGGTAGGGACCGGAATCATCGTGGTAGAGGACCTTCTTTTCCCGGGTGTCGTAAGCGAGGAATTGCACCCGCTTCACCGAGCGGTCGCCATCGGCGGTGCCGGCATAGAAGATGAGGCGTTCGGGATCGAGCTCGCCGGTGGGCAGGCATTGGTTGGGGAGCGGAGCGTGGGCCACGACCTCGCCGCGTCCGTCGTCGGGATGGCAGCGCAGGATCCAGGCGCCCTTGAAACCGTTCTCCGGAATGCTGGCGCGCGTGCTTCCACGATGGGTGGCAAAGTAGAGCCACCCGTCGGACCCCAGAGTGAGGCGGGTGTGAATCTTGCCCGGAGTGTAGTCGGGTTCGGGCACGCGGATGATGCTTTGGACATCGGTGAGGAGACGAAGCGATTTGGTGGTGGTATTGTAGGCGTAGACGAAGGCGTTGCCGCGCGGGGCGAGGTGGTCGCCAATGCTGGTGTAGTAGGTGTCCCCCACGGCGAGGCCATCGCCCCAAACCGACCACGGATTGCCGGGGTAGCGCTGGCAGTCGAAGTAGAGGAAATCGACGGTGGGCGCGGCTTTGGCGATGGTGACGCCGTCCTTGAGTTCGCCCGGTGGCTTGAGCCAGATTTCGGAGCCAAGGGTCGTGACCGCCTTGCCATCGGGAAAGACCGGGGGCCATGCCAGTTCCCCGGCCCGGAGGCATGGCAAAGTGGCGATGGTGAGAGCGATTGGAAGGAAGAGAAGAATCTTCATGGCAGTTCGAAAGTGAGGACCTGATTCTTGGCGACCCCGTCTCGCTTGAGTGATTTTCCGGAAGGGAGATGCAGGATGACCGAATCGACCTGCTCGAGTTTTCCGAGTCCGAAATGGACCATGGGGATTTGACCGCTGGCGTAGCCGTATCCGGTGGCGATTTCGCGGATCCCCAACCCGGGGATCTCGACCTTGAGACCGATGCCGTTGCCGGGGATCTTGTTTGGTGTCTTGTGGACGGCCCGGACCTGCAGCCAGCCGCCGGCCCGGGTGGTATTGCGCAGGAGGCGGGTGTGATTTCCGGCGAACCAATTCACAAGGAGAAGATCGACTCTGCCATCGCCATCGTAGTCGGCAGTGGGACCGGCGGGAAAGTAAACCGCCCTGGCGTTCGGAGGCGGGGTCGGCCCCTGGAACCGGGGAACGCCACCCGGCTTGCCGCCGAGGTTGCGATAAACGAGAGGAGTGATCTCCCCTGCTTCATCAAGCCAAGCGGCGGAGAAATAGAGATCAAGCCAGCCATCGTTGTCGAAGTCCTGCATCTCGACATGTGGAACGCGGGTTGACCATTCCGCGGGAAGTCCGGATTGCGGAGTGACATCGACAAAGGCCGGCGGCGACTCCCCCTTCGAGACCTTCGCCGAACCGAGATAGATGCGATTGCGGGCGGGCTCGCCGTGGATGCTGAGAACGAGGTCGCTCTGCCCGTCGCCATTCAGGTCTCCAAAGGCCGCTCCACACGGCCAGTCTTCGTTGTGCAGGGGTTTCCAGGCGAGTGTTTCACCAAGAGTCGGAACTTCCTCGAATCGCTTGTTCCGACAGAGGAAGAAGCGGTTGGAATGAGCCACAAAAAGAGCGAGGCCTTCCGGGAGCCGGGTGACCGCCGCGCCCAAGCCAAAGAGATCAGCGGGCAGGCCGGCTTCCTTCGTGACATCTTGAAATCGCAAGCCGCCTTTGTTGCGATAGAGAGCGCTCCGCGGGTTTTTGGTAAAACGGTCTTCGATGATCAGGAGATCGAGGAGACCATCATCATCGTAGTCGAGCGGCATGACATTACGCGCGGTGAGGAGGCCCTCCGGGCAGGCCCCGCATTCGCGGGAGATGTCGATCAGGGTGCCCTTGTCGTTCTTGAACAACTGAACCAGTTGGGTGGTGGCGCGGGCCTGGATTTCGCCGCGGTCCCGGCGGCGTTTCGATTTGGCATTGTTGCCCACGATCAGCTCGGGCCATCCATCGTTGTCAAGATCGGCAAAAACCGCTCCGCTGGTGCGGGCGTGGATCGCGGCCGGAGAGTCGATGATTTTTCGGAACCTTCCGTCCCCGAGATTTTCGAAGAGAGCATTGGGCGGAGGCTTTTTCTTCGGGGCGTATTCCTCGTCGGGACGGTCGGCAAAGCCGCCGACGAAAAGATCGGGATCGCCATCACCATCGATATCACCCCAGGCGGCGCCGTGGCCAAGAAAGCCGGCGAGAGGGGCACGCAGGCCGGCCTCTTCGGTGACGTCCTCGAAGGTGATTTCGGCAGCCTCCGGGGCAACTCCTGAAACGAAGAGAAACACCATGGAGCGCAATCCCGCCGGCCTGATCATTGTCTTTTTCACAGACTCCCACACTGTCGGCCCGGTCCCCGGGCGACAAGAAGAAAGGAGGCCGGAAAGCGGGACCATCGTTAGTAGCCCATCTTCGGGTTTGAGGTGCCTTGCTTGCGAGGAATTGGAGCAGAAAGCCCACTCTTCATCTTAGGCAAGAAGGTCTTTGACCACCTTGCCGTGGACGTCGGTGAGGCGGTAGTCGCGGCCCTGGAAACGGTAAGTGAGTTTTTCGTGATCGAAACCGATGAGGTGCATCCAGGTCGCCTGGAGATCATGAACGTGGACCTTATCGCGGGCGACGGAGAAGCCGAGATCATCGGAGGCGCCGTGGGTGTATCCGCCTTTCACTCCCCCACCCGCCATGACCATGGTGTAGCAATCCGGGAAGTGATCGCGACCAAGCACTTTCCCCTTGGCGGTCCGTCCTTCGCGGAACGGAGTGCGCCCGAATTCCCCACCGAGGATGATGAGGGTGTCTTCGAAAAGACCGCGCTCCTTGAGATCATTGATCAAAGCCGCGACGGGCTTGTCCATGGTCGAACATTTCTTGGTAAGACCATCGCGGATGTCTTCGGCAGGGTTGGTCCCGTGGAAGTCCCAGCCCCAATCGAAAAGCTGGACGAAGCGCACGCCGTCCTCGGCGAGACGTCGGGCGAGGAGGCAGTTGTTGGCGAAGCTGGAGGCTCCGGGTTGGGCACCGTAACTCTCAAGGGTTTTCTTGGACTCCCTGGAAATATCCATGACCTCGGGAACCGACATTTGCATGCGGAAGGCGAGCTCGTATTGCGCCATGCGGGTGAGGGTCTCGGGATGGGCGAAGTCCCTGGAAGCCGCCTCGTTGAGATCGCGGAGGGCATCGAGACTTGAACGACGCAAACTGCGGTCCATCCCCGGCGGGTCGGTGACGTAGAGAACGGGGTCCCCTTTCGAGCGGCACTGCACGCCCTGGTAAACAGACGGAATGAATCCGGAGCCGAAGGAACTCTTGCCGCCGTTCGGTTGCACTCCGCTGGAAATGAGAACGACGTAACCGGGAAGATTTTGGTTTTCGGACCCCAGTCCGTAAGTGGTCCACGCTCCAAAGGTCGGGCGCCCCGGTTGCTGGAAACCGGTGTGCACGAAGAGCTCGGCGGGCGCGTGATTGAAATGGTCGGTGGTCATCGAGTTGATGACGCAAAGATCATCGGCGACGCCGTGAAGGTGCGGAATGGCATCGGACATCCAGAGGCCGTTCTTGCCGTATTGCTTGAAGGTGCGCGGACTGCCCATGAGCTTGGGCGTGCCGGAGGTGAAGGCGAACTTCTTCCCCTTGATGTATTCATCGGGACATTCCTGACCATCGCGTTTCACGAGCTCGGGTTTGTGATCCCACATGTCGAGATGCGGCGGCGAGCCGGTGAGGTGAAGGTAGATGACCCGCTTGGCCTTGGGCGCGAAGTGCGGGAGCTTTGGCAGAAGCGGATTGTCGGGCGCCTCCAGCCCCATGGCATCGGTCGCGAGCATCTCGCTGAGAGCGACCCCGCCGAGCCCCATGGAGCATTGTTTAAAAAAGTGCCGCCGGGTTTTGTATTGCAGGCTTTCGAGCTGTGGATTCATGAAAAAAGATGATTGAGGATTCTAGCGTTTCATCAGGGTCTCATCGAGATTGAGGAGGATGTTGGCAACGACGGTGAGAGATGCGAGTTCGACAACATCGCCGCCCACGGGAATGGGCCCGATGGGATTGGTGGCCATTTCTTTAGCGAGTTTTTTATCGGCGGCATACTTGGTACGAGTGGAATCGTACAAGGCGATAAGTCGGGCGGACTCAACCTCTTTGGGAGGCCGTGCCAGCGTGAGACGGAAACCAAGCTTGATCCTGTCGGCGATGGAACCCTGGTGCGCGGCCATGCGCCGTGCGAGGGCCTGGGCGGCTTCGATGTAAACAGGATCATTCAAGGTCACGAGCGCCTGCAGCGGCGTGTTGGTGGTGCCGCGCCGGACGGTGCAAACCTCACGATTGGGCGCCCCGAAGGTGGCCATGGAGGGATAGGGACTGGAGCGACGCCAGCTGGTGTAAAGGCCGCGGCGGAACTTGTCCTCACCCGTGCTCGTTTGCCAATCGGTGCCACCACCAAAGGCGGCCCGCAAACCGAGGTTGGGCTGTGGCGGACGGACGGGAGCACCATACATTTTGGAGCTCAGCAATCCCGAAACCGCGAGAGCCTGGTCACGGATCATTTCGGCAGAGAGACGGACACGGGGACCGCGTGCCACGAGCCGGTTGTCGGGATCACGGGCGGCCATGTCGTCGGTGACGTGGGAGTTCTGGCGATAGGCGGAAGAACTCACGAGGAGGCGCAGAAATTTTTTGACGTCCCATCCTCCGTCCATGAATTCGACGGCGAGCCAATCGAGGAGTTCGGGATGGGAGGGGCGCTCTCCCTGCGATCCGAATTCCTCGCTGGTGAGGACGATGCCCACGCCGAAAAGGTTCTCCCAAAAACGGTTGGCAACGACACGGGCGGTGAGTGGATTTTCGCGATCCACCAACCACCTGGCCATGGCGAGGCGGTCGGGATTGACACCTTCGGGAAGCGAACCGAAGACCTTGGGAACCCCCGGACCCACCTCCTCGCCGAGGCTGAGATAGCTTCCCCGGAGCTGGATGTGGGTCTTGCGATGCTTGGCCTTGGGCAGCTCGCGCATGATGGGTACGGTCGTCAGAGGCTTCACGGCTTCCAGCTGTTTCTTAAGATCGGCAAGCTTTTGATTGAGCGCGAGAGCTTCGGGGTTGGTCTTTTGATAAAGGGAGAGGACGGTGGCCTTTTCGGCATCGGTTCGTTGAGCCTCGGGCTTTTTTAGAATCGCGACGAGGGAATCCGGAAGAGCTACCGAGGGTCCCGGAGCATCGGTCACGGAAATACGGAATCGTCCGAGAGCGTGGTTGGGATAACGTTGGAGAAGCTTCAGGGTGAGCTCACTGCCGGTGAGTGGTTTGGCCAGCTCCACGACAAGGTGGTGGTCCCGGCCGAGGGCTCCCCCGACCGCCCAGCCGGAGTCCTTTCCGGCATTGCCATCGATGGCAGAGGCTGCACCAAACTGGCTCTGATCATATGTCGAGGTGGCATTGGAGAATGCGGCCTTGCTGCTGCCCGCACCAAGTTCGATTTCATTGATGACAAAGTTGCCATTTCTTCCCGGCCCGCCGCTTCCCAGTTTATCATAAGCAAGGGCTTCGATCTTGATGGCGGTGATCTTTTTCAGCTTGGTGGAAGCGGTGATGGTGTAGTCATCGGTGCCGGCGGTCTTGCCGCTCACGAGGACCGAGCCGTCGGATCCTTCCTTGAAGGTCGCGCCGGAGGAGGCAGCCATCGTTTTCGGGGAAAGAACCTGCCAGCGGCCAGCAGCAGCCTTCAAATCGGCTTCCCATTTCGCGAAGACTTTTGGGGCCGGGTTTACCTGTTGAGTGATTTCTTTTTCCAGCTTGGCAATCTCGGCGGCCAGCGCGTGGGCCTGCTCCTTGTTGCGAACCCCCATCACCTGGATGATGGGCGCTTCATTGCGACGGTCGGCATCCTCCGATTGATTGAAGATGGCGAACATTGAGAAATACTCGGCGTGCGTGATGGGATCATACTTGTGGGTGTGACACTGGGCGCAGGCGGCGGTGGTCCCCATCCAGGTCGCCATGGTGGTATTGACGCGGTCGACGACGGCAGCGTTGCGGAATTCCTCGTCGCTCGTTCCACCTTCGTTGTTGGTCTTGGTATTGCGATGAAAAGCCGTGGCGATGAGTTGGTCCTCAGTCGGATTTGGAAGCAAGTCACCGGCGATTTGTTCGATGGTAAACTGGTCGAAGGGCATGTTTGCATTGAAGGCTCGAATGACCCAGTCGCGGTAGGCCCAGATGGTACGACCCGGGTCATCGGCGTAGCCGGCCGAGTCGGCATAGCGGGCCAGGTCCAGCCACATGCGTGCCCAGTGCTCTCCAAAGGCGGGCTTGGCGAGGAGGCGGTCGACGAGCTTTTCGTAGGCGTCGGCGCTCTTGTCAGAGATAAAGGCGTCGACTTCCTCCTTCGTCGGCGGGAGCCCGGTGAGATCGAGGGAGACCCGGCGAATCAAAGTGTAACGATCAGCTTCCTTGCCGGGAGAAAGGCCTTCCTTTTTCAGGCGGTCCAAAATGAAGGCATCGATGGGGCTGCGAACCCTCATGACGCTCTCTTCTATCACAGGGACCTCGGGGCGGACGGGTTTGGTGTATGACCAGTGGACCTCGTATTCGGCGCCTTCTTTGATCCATTGCTTGAAGAGATCGATCTCCTCCCTGGAAAAACGTTCGCCCTTCCCCGGAGGCGGCATCATTTCATCTTCGTCGTCGGTGACGATGCGGAAGATGAGCTCGCTGTCCTCGATATTGCCCGGCACAATGGCCGAAAAGCCCCCTTTCTCCTTCATTGCGCCCTCGCGGGTATCGAGGCGGAGCTTGGCCTTGCGATCCTCTTCGTCCGGCCCGTGACAACGATAGCAGCGGTTGGAGAGCAAGGGACGAATTTGATCATTAAAGCTAACCTTTGCGCGGACGGCGGGAAGGCAGAGAATGAGAGCGAGAATGGTGCGGAAGAACATCAGAAGGAGTTTCGGAAAGCTAGCGGTCAGAAATACGGTCAGCCAGCCTCTAATCTTGCCCGTCCATTTCGGACCAAAAAACGTTTCTCCTCGATCCATGGTCCGGGATTCCCTAATCTGCAACAATCCATGAAATCAAAACTCAGCATCGCCTCCGCCATCATTGCCATCCTCTCCCTCGGATTCATCTTCCTGCCCGCCCGGGCCCAGGACGATGTCGCCGACACTCCCCCTGCTGCAGAGGCTAAAACCGTCGTGAAATGGCAACATCTTGCGCTCAACGACAACGCCCGCAAGAGGTTCGGAGGAACAGAACTTGCCCGCAAAATCAACAGCCTTGGTGAAGAAGGCTGGGAAATGGTGAGCGTTCTCAACTTTCAGGAGGAAGGAACGACGAACAAGACCGTCTATTACTTCAAGCGTCCGCTCTAGCCCGGCCCCGGGGTTGAAACTCCGCCCTCGTTCCACGCGTAGGAGAAAGAACCATGACCATGAAAAGCGGATTTTTTTACCTGGGCCTCCTTGCAACCAGCCTGGCCGGAGAGTGGCCGGGATGGCGGGGACCAACCGGAGACGGGATCGTTCCCGACACCAGGGCACCGCTTGAGTGGTCGATCGGGAAGGACGTGAAATGGAAGGTCAGAATTCCCGGAAAGGGACACGCCTCCCCGGTCATTTGGGGAGACGCCCTTTTCCTGGTCTCGGCTGATGAAGAATCAGGTGAACGCATCCTCATGCGCCTCGATCTGAAGACCGGCAAAACCATTTGGACAAAGACGGTTCTCGAATCACCCATCGAAAAAGTGCATCGCAAGAACAGCCGGGCTTCCAGCACTCCGGTCACGGATGGCAAGTCAATCATGGTGAGCTTCCTCGACAAGGAGCAGATGTTCATTGCCTCCTACGACTTCAACGGGAAAAAGCTCTGGGAAAAAAGACCGGGCATTTTTTCAAGTGTCCATGGATATTGCTCCAGCCCCGTCCTTTGGAACGACAAAGTGATCATTAACGGCGACCACGACGGGAATGCCTACATCGTCGCGTTGGACAAAGAGACCGGCAAAGAAGTTTGGAAAACACCCCGGCCCAACAAGACGCGGAGTTACTGCACTCCCCTGCTCCGGAGAATTGGCGGACGCAATCAATTGATTCTCTCGGGAAGTAAAAGTGTGGCTTCCTACGATCCCGACACCGGCAAGCAGCACTGGATCATCGACGGACCCACGGATCAGTTTGTCGCCTCGATGGTCTACGATGGAAAGTATCTCTACATGACCTGCGGTTTTCCCACCAAACACATGATGGCGATCGATCCCACCGGCAGTGGAAACGTCACCGACACCCATGTCGTTTGGCACACCCGGAAAAACCCTTCGTATGTTCCCAGCCCGGTGGTGGTGAACGGCTACTACCTTGCGGTCTCCGACTCGGGAACTGCCACCTGCTGGAAGGCGCGCGATGGCGAGCTGCTGTGGAAGCAGAAGCTGGGACGCGAGCATTCCGCTTCGCTTGTAGTCTTGCGGGACCATGTTGTTTTCGGATCCGAGAAAGGGTTAATCACGGTGGTGAAACCCGGGGAGGAATTTGAGGAAGTCGCAAAAATGGAACTGGGCGAACCTCTCTGGGCCTCGCCCGTCATTACCGATGGGCAGTGGTTTCTCCGCGGCGAAGAGCACCTCTTCTGCATCGGAAAGTGAGAAACTAGGATCTCTCGTCTAAATCCGAAACGACAAAGGTCCCCTCGAAAGAACCGACCGCTTCCCCGGCACAGGTGAGTTGGCTGGCAAGTCGAAGCCGGCCGATCTTTTTGCGGGAAAGAGACTTCAAGAGAAAGTCCCAGTCTCTTTCGGATCCGAGATTACAGGTGGCCATGAATTCCCCCTGAACCGGTTTCAGGTATTCCATGGAGTTCTTTTGAATCACAATGCGCGGTTTGATTTCAGGATGGTTGCGAAGGCGGCAATGAATCAAGGACCACGCCGAGAGAATACAGAGAGCCGAGGCACTCCCGCCAAAGACGGTCTCACGATGATTGATGTTGGGCGCAATGGGCGCACTCAGAGTGAGGGCGGTGTCGGAAATGGAATCGACTTCGACCTCCATCGCACGCGTGAGCGGAATGTGATTGTAGAGATATTCTTTAAGCGAAGACATTGGCTCTGGAAGCGGGAAGGAAGACAACCAGGGGCATTGCTCCAGCGATCCTTATTCAGGAACACCCACGCCGGGAATGAGAACCTCCCGGGGCTTGGCGCCATCACCCGGCCCCACGATACCCCGGGCTTCCAGAATATCGATCATGCGGGCGGCACGGGTGTAGCCAAGTCGCAGACGACGCTGAAGCAAGGACGTGCTGGCCTTGCCTTCGGCCTGCAACACTTCCATGCAGCGCTCGAGAGTCTCCTCGTCGGCGTCCGAAACATCATCCTCCCCGCCGTCTCCGCCGGAGGCTCCGCTCTCGATCACCTTCTGGATACTCTCTTCAAACCGCTGCTCGGATTGATTGGCGCAGAAGTCGACGATTTGCTCGACTTCTTCATCCGAAACAAAAGCACCCTGGGCACGTTCCAACTTGGCCGATCCCGGAGGGAGGAAGAGCATGTCTCCTTTACCCACCAATTTCTCAGCGCCTTTGTTGTCGAGGATCACGCGGCTATCGAGTGAGGACGAAACCTGGAAAGCGATGCGGCTTGGAATGTTTGCCTTGATGATACCGGTAACAACATCAGCACGCGGAGTCTGGGTCGCGACGATCAGGTGGATCCCGGCGGCACGAGCCTTCTGGGCAATGCGGGCAATCGCCCCCTCGACATCCGCCGGAGCGGTCTGCATGAGATCGGCCAGCTCATCAATAATAACGACAATATACGGGAAGCGATCGGGAACTTCGAGATCGTCTTCATGAACCTCGTCATCTTCCGAAGCCATGGGACCAATGTCGCCATCTTCAAAGGCCTTGGCCATGGACTCGATGGCCTCTTCATCGACGATCGATTCGATGTCCTCCTGCTCTTCCGGCGTGAGGACTTCCTCCTCGGGACGGATGCGGTTGTTAAAGCTGTCGAAGTTACGCACTCCCAGTTTCGCGAACACCTTATACCGGCGCTCCATTTCGTTCACGCACCAGTTCAAGGCCCCGACCACGCGCTTGGGGTCGGTCACAACAGGCACCACAAGATGGGGCAGCTTGGCATATACCTGCATCTCCACGACCTTGGGATCGATCATGATGAAGCGCAGTTCATCGGGCCCAAACTTATAGAGAATACTGGTGATGATGGAGTTGATACAAACCGATTTACCCGCACCGGTGGCACCGGCCACGAGACAGTGTGGCATGGCGGCGAGGTCCCCCACCACGGTATTGCCATAGACATCCTTTCCGAGAGCAAGCGGGATCTTGCGCTTGGAGCTGCGGAATGATTCGTCCTGAAGAAGTTCCCGAAGCGCAACCGCAACCCGGCTGTCATTGGCGATCTCAATGCCCACCGTGTCCTTTCCGGGAATCGGGGCCAAAATGTTGATTCGCTCGGCCTTGGTGGCGCGAGCCAGATCGGCCTCCAGCTGGGTGATCCGGCTGACGCGGAGGCCAATCGCAGGATAAATCTCGTAACGCGTGATGGTCGGACCGCGGGTGATATCGCCGGCTGTGACCTCGACACCGAAGGCGCGGCAGGTCTCGATAATCATCGTCTGGGTCGCGAGAAGCTCCTCGCTGAAATCTTCTGGTTCTTCGTCGGCCTCCTCAAACTCGAGAAGATCAAAACCAGGCAGCTCGTAGTCCTCGAATCCTTCTGTGCTCAGGCCGATGTGGCTCGGTTTCTTCCGTTCAAAAGGCCGGGCTCCGGCGAGAGGAGCGACCTTCTTCTGGGAAGAATCGATGATCTGCGGGGTAGGAACCTGACGCAGCGGAAGGACGGCCTGACCATCTTCCTCGACACCACCCGCAAGCTCGGGCGTTGGCTCGGCAGCAGGCTTGGCCTTCTTTCGCTTGGCACGTTTTTTTGGAGGAGACGGCACCATCTCTTGAGCGGATCGATCCGCCCGCTTTTCACGCCACTCACTGATAAATTCACGAGCCGAGGTGGCCGAGGTGCGGGCAAAAGCAACGGGATGCCATCCGGTCAAAAGAATCACGCTGGCAAGATACACCCCCAACAAAACGATCGCTGATCCCCACGGGCCAAGCAGGTTTTTAAAGACAAAATTTCCAAGTCCCTCACCGATCGCGCCACCGGGCCAGTTGCCAAAGTGAACGCTTCCAAATATCCCAAGAACGCTAAACAGCGCGGCACTGGCAAACATCAGCGAGCCGAAGCCAATCAGGGTGTGCAGGCCAAGACGACTCTTAAACCAGGCCACCACCACGCCCAGCCAGATCGTCCCGACCGCCAACAGGTAGGCCGCCGCACCAAAAAGAGCAATAAACACGAAGCCAATCAAAGCCCCCACCGGCCCGATTAAATTCTGGGTATCACGCGACTCCACCCCTTCCGGAGCAAAGCTGCCGAGGAACTTCCAGTCAGCAAAATCAACGGTGGTGAACCGAATGAGAGAACAGAAAAGCAGCAATCCAACCAAGATCAGCCCAATCCCAATCAACTCCTGGCCACCCTCTTTCTTCAACACCGCGTGCTGCTTCCTCGGCTTATTTTGCTTGGCCATGATCTTAAATGGGAAGAGACAATTCCCCTGTGAGACCGAATTTCGCATAAGAACGGCCGATCAGGCAAGAAGGAACTTAAAGGGATCTGCATAGTCTGGATTGCTTAAATATTCACCCTCATCACAGTTTTCTTGTCTGCATGGCCTCATCTGCGCATTTTCCAGCGATGGAACCGATTGCATTTTCGCCAATCTACATGACCCGCGTGTGGGGAGGCCGCTCGCTTGAAACGGTCTATCAACGGGACCTCCCCGACGAGCAACCCTACGGGGAATCGTGGGAAATGAGTGACCGGGCTGACGAGCAATCCATCGTTTCGTCAGGTCCCTTCGCCGGCAAATCGCTGCACGACCTCTGGACCAACCATCGGGAGGAGATCTTTGGAGAGGACCTCACCGGAGACCGCTTCCCCCTTCTCATCAAGATTCTCGACGCCCGCGACGACCTTTCCATCCAGGTCCACCCTCCCGCGGAAGTCGCTGACGAGTTGGGAGGCGACCCTAAGACCGAAATGTGGTATATCGCCGATTGCGATCCCGGAGCCAAACTCTACATCGGCTTGAAGGATGGCTGCACACGCGACACGTTCGAGCGGTCCCTCGCCGAAGGAACAGTGGAAGAGCAAGTCCACGCCGTCAGCCCGCGAGCGGGCGAATCGATCTTCATTCCCTCCGGACGACTTCATGCGATCGGCGCTGGCTTTCTCATTTACGAGATTCAGCAAAATTCGGATACAACCTACCGGGTTTTCGATTGGAATCGCGTTGGGCTCGATGGCGCCCCAAGAGACCTGCACATTGAGGAATCGATGGCATCCATCGACTTTGATGATTTTGAGCCGGGAATGGATCAGCCGGATGGCGACACGCTCGCGTCGTGCGAATATTTTATCGTCACCCGTCACAACATTCCGGAGTCTCAAGAGATCACGATTCAAAATGATGCCTTTTCCATTATCACGGTGATTTCCGGGGAGATCCGCTCGGATGCAGGGACGATTTTCAAAACCGGTGATTTTCTGATCCTGCCAAGAAATGCCCATCCTCTGATCGCTCAAACAGATTGCCAGGTTCTCCGAACGAGCCTTCCGGGCAACTAGGACAACTTCAATGATCGCCTCCCTGCTCCGTCGCATTCTGGCCTTTGCGGTGGTGACCTCGACGGTGAGTGCGCACGTTGTCGAGCAGTTTTACCTCTCCGTCGAAGAGACCGGATCCGAGTGGCGCCTCGATGTCACTTTTGACGCCAGCTATGCTTTTGAAGAATTGCGCGACGATCCCAACTCTCCACAACCGGAGAGCTCTTGGTTGGTCTCAATGAACGAAGCTCAATATGAGGAACTTCGCGGGGGAGCAGAAAAATTCCTAAGGCAAGCGATTTCATTTCACCACGATGGCAGGGAAACACCCTTCACCATTTCCTTCCCGGATTTTGACTCCACCCCGCCGCGCTTCCCCCAACTCTCAGCCGGTGGCGCCTATGTCACGATCCGGCTCGAAGGGACCATTCCCGCATGGCAGGGTGGCGAACTCAATCTCACCGTCTCCCCGGACATCCGCCCCAATTTTATCCTCGCCAAAAAGACAGAAGGTGAGATCCATCTCGAGGTCGTCTCGCCCGGCGGGAGCAAACCGATCTTCTTCCTGGACCGTGGCAGACTGGCGCTCCTTTGGCTTGGATTTCGACATGTCGTCCCGGACGGATTTGATCATATCCTTTTCATTCTCGCCCTCTTCCTGATGGCGCGGAAATGGCGTCCCCTCCTCGCCCAGTCCCTCGCCTTCACCATCGCGCATAGTCTGAGCCTTGGGCTTGTCGTGTTCAGGGCGATCACGATTGAGACCTTGCCCGGAAGCACTCTTATCGAACCTCTGATCGCGCTGAGTATCGCCGCACTCGCGATTGAAAATCTCTTCCGCAAGGAACTCCACACCAGGCGTCTGGTGGTCGTCTTCCTTTTCGGTCTCATTCATGGCTTGGGTTTTGCCGGCAGCCTCGGCGCGGTGTTGCAGAACGAACCCCGCCTTTTTTCTTCGCTGGTTCTCGCCAACGTCGGCGTGGAACTTGCCCAAATCTCAGTTCTCGCGGCAGCCTGGTTGGCAACGATGCGATGGTGGCAAAGCGCCTCCTACCAAAAAACACGAATGGCATCGTCACTCGTCATCGCCACCATTGGCGTTTATTGGACGATTGAACGGCTGACTATTTGAAGGTGATGGTAATTCCTTCCCGTTTCCAGGCCTTGGAAATATCCTCCTCCAGTTCCTCCCACGAGCGCCCGTTGCGAAGCTCCTTGAGAGCAGCCTCCCCGGACTTCCCTGATTTCAGAGCCTTGAGAAATTTCGTAATGCTGGTGCGATCCTCCTCAAGGTGGAAAAAATAGTAGGTCATGAGCAGACCGAAGCCATAGTTGAAGTTTCCGTTTTTGGTGAACTGCCCGTAGGATTGAAGCATGTAGGCCTTTAAATCAGGCGCAGCAATCTTGTTCCCCAAGCCCCGTCCGCGACGTTTTGCCCGATTGTAGCTGATGACATCCCGTTTGATCGCGTGGATGTTGTTATCCACCAAAAACTTTCCTGTCTGATAAGGCGTCGCCGAAACATACTCGGCCAGCCCCTCGGAAAACCATCCCAGAGCGCCGGGTTGAAAATAGTGAACATCGGTAAGCTGATGGGTCAGCTCATGAGGCAGGACATCGTTGTTCCCATTGTTGTCATGAACATAGCGGTCGCCCTTACGCTTGACTCCCATGCTGGTCAGCGGAGCCAGAATGACGCCGAATTTTCCCCGTGACATATAAACGCCGCCCGAGTTCGGAGGCCCGCCGTTGCGCACGTAGTTTGAATAAGATCCAAAAAGATAAATCCGGTTGCGAAAGAGCGCCCCCGGAATGTGAGCCTTCATCGTGGAAATCGGAAGCACCCTGCAATACTCGCGTGTGGTCTCAAAGAGGATGGCGAACTTCTTCACGATCTGATTCGCCAACTTCACATCCGAGATGAATTCGTAATTGGGACTATGGTAAACGAACTTTCGATTCGCGGCATCTTCAGTGACCGTTTTTATGAGAATATCAGGATTAATCCTGGCCGCATCAGGCCAGCGATCATCCCAGTTCTCTTCCACCTTCAAGCTATCCTGCTGATTCAAGGCGTCCTGAGCCTTCTTCCCGCCCCTTTCGCCGGCGCGAATCCAAGCTTGAATGAAAGTCTGATCCGCTTTCGAGAGGGTCGAAGCTTTGACCCAGTAGGACTTCCCGCCCTTCATCGCCAGCTTCACCTCCCCGCCTTTCACTTCGGTCAAAAACGCTTCGATTTTCTTCCCCTCGTTATTCGTAAAAACCCGGGCACCTAGCGACTGCACAAGCAGTGCAAGGATGAATAGAATTGACGTTTTCATGACTTCAAGCTGCGGGAGCGTAACCAACTCGCCTAAAAATGCGACCCACCTGGGCAAAAATCCTCCCCCGCCGCTATGAAGCAGGTTTGAAAAACAGTCCCGTTGATATCAAGCGAGGATATTCTTGATCACCTTCACCCCGGGCTCCACCCCGGTCAGTCGCATATCCAGCCCCTGAAATTTGTAGGTGAATTTTTGGTGATCAATTCCGAGTTGATGCAACATCGTGGCGTGCAAGTCGTGGACTGTGACGACATTCTCGACCGCATTGTAGCCGAAATCATCGGTGGCACCATGGGTCACCCCGCCTTTAATTCCACCTCCGGCCATCCAGAGGGAGAAACCTTTGATATGATGGTCGCGCCCCGGATTCTTGCCACCTCCCTGTGACATCGGAGTGCGTCCAAATTCCCCTCCCCAGATCACCAGGGTATCATCGAGCATGCCACGTTGCTTCAAATCCTGCACGAGCGCCCAGCTCGCCCGATCAACCAGTTTGGCCGTTCCCGCCACGCCATTTTTGACACCTCCATGGTGATCCCATCCGCGGTGGTAAAGTTGAATAAATCGAACCCCTCGCTCGGCCAAGCGACGGGCCAGCAAACAATTGCTCGCAAAAGAACCATCGCCGGGCTTCGCACCATACATCTCGAGAGTCTCCTTGGACTCCCCTTTCAGGTCGACCAACTCAGGAACACTGGCCTGCATGCGGAAGGCCATTTCATACTGGGAAATCTTGGTTGCGATCTCCGGATCATCGACGAGCCCGTTTCGAATCGAATTCAAACCGTTGACCCCGTCGATGACCTGACGTTGATCCGCACGGCCCACTCCTTTTGGATTTCCAACGTACAGGACCGGATCTCCTTTCGAGTGAAAGTGTACGCCCTGATACTTGCTTGGCAGGAACCCGCTGTGCCATTGGCGCGAAGCAATCGGCTGACTCTGACCACCACCCACGGAGGTCAGGACAACAAACCCCGGAAGGTCTTTGGTCTCGCTGCCGAGACCATATTGAATCCACGAACCCATGCAGGGACGACCGGAAATCTGGGTTCCGGAATTCATGAAAGTGTGCGCGGGGTCGTGATTGATTTGCTTGGTCGTCATCGATCGGATGATCGCGATGTCATCAGCCATCTTCCCGATAAACGGGAGTTGTGAGGAAATCTCCTGGCCGGACTTCCCCTGCTTGATGAAATCCCACTGCGGACCGAGGCATTTCAATGCCTTGCCCTGCAATTGTGCAATCGGTTGTCCCTTGGTGATCGACTCGGGCATGGCCTGCCCGTGCATCTTGGCGAGGGTTGGTTTGTAATCGAGAGTCTCCAGGTGTGATGGGCCACCCGCCATGCAGAGGAAAATCACCCGCTTGGCCTTGGGATTCCCCGCCATCTTGATCTCGTCCGGAATCCCCTCGGCAAAGAGTTGACGCTGGAAGGCAAGCGCCCCGATTCCCACGGTGGCTTGATTCAAAAAAGTTCGTCTGTTTGTGGTATCAATCATGGCGTCTAGAATCGTGAGGTTGTCTCGTAAGCATTTAAAATCACCCGGCCCACCTGCCCCCAGGCTGCCGCTTCGTGGGCAGGAACACTCGTTTTCAACGGCCACTTTCCAGTTGAAAGGAAAGCGGTGGCCGCGTCGGGATCGCTTTCAAATTTCTTCAATTGCGACTGATAGACTTTCATCAACAAATCCAACTCTTCCCTGGTTCCCTCCCGTGAAAATGCCTCGGTCAGCCCCCATGCCATTTTTTCAGGAACAGTTCCCTGGTATTCCGCCATCCGCGTTCCAAAAACGCGGGCCGCTTCCACAAAGATGGGATCGTTCAACATGGCGAGGGCCTGTTGGGGAATATTGGACCGCGAACGCTCGGCGGTGCACTCCTCCCGGCTCGGGGCGTCGAAGGCCACCATGGAGGGATGTGGAAAGGTCCGACACCAGAAGGTGTAGACCGAGCGGCGGTAAAGATCACCACCTTCACTCGCTTTCCAGGTCTTCTTCGGGAAATTTAAATGCTGCCAAAAGCCTGCCGGTTGATAGGGCTTCACGCTGGCACCTCCCAGCTTTTCATCATTGAGGAGCCCGGCGATTTCGAGCGCTCCATCGCGGACAAATTCCGCCTCGACCCGCCAGCGTCCCTGACGGGCCAGCAGGTTGTTGGCCGGGTCTTTCTCACGCAAAAATGAATTCACTTCGGACCGTTGGAGATAGGCCTGGCTCGAGACAATCTTTTTCACCATCCGCTTCAAGTCCCAACCACCGTCGCGGAAATCAGACGCCAACCAATCGAGTAACCTGGGATGTGTCGGCATCTCACCCTGCCCTCCCAAATCGGTCACGTTCGGTGAAAGCCCGCGGCCAAAAAAGAGACGCCACACCCGGTTCATCGTCGAACGCGCCGTGAGCGGGTTGTCTTCATGCAAAATCCACTTTGCGAGATCGAGCCGATTTGCCCGCCCCTCCACTTCCCACATCTCCTTTTGTAGAAACTCCGGAACGGCGGGTTGCACCGCCTCCCCGGAATCATCCATCCAGTTTCCCCGCGGCAGGATCCGGGTCATCCGGGGCTGATCCAGAGCCTCGGAAACAAGCATCTTGCGCATCCCGCCTTCGATTTTCTTCAACTCATCCTCCATTGAGCGAAGCTTCTCTTTTTGAGCGACGATCTCGGGAGCGATGGAAAGATAGTAGTTTTTCAGGAGCTCATTCTGTTTGGGTGTCCGTTTGGAAGCAGCGAATGCTTCGATCACTTCGGCTGATGGCCCGAGTGGGTCTTCCAAACCGGCATGATCGGCAGCAGTAACCGACAGGGCAAATCGGGCGATACTGTGGGACGCGTGCTGTGATTGATAATGCAGGGTTACCTCCAAAGCCTCGTTGCCTTTAAGTTCAACCGGCTTTTCGAGAATGAAGGCGGCCCGGCGGGTGCCCTTCAGCCCTTCCGGCATGTGCGCTCCGACGGCCCAACCGGTCTTTTGGTTCCCATCGAAGGCAGCACTGGCTGGAAACCCATCCTGCTGCACATCCGCTTTGACGGAGGCGATTTTGAGCTTCTTCCCGTCCTTCTTGATCTCAATCTCAGTGAGGACAAAATTTCCATTTCCCCGGGAGAAACCATTTTTCACGGGAAAACTTTCATGTGTGAGGGCATCGAGCTTGATCGCCGAAACCTTTCCAGGTGAGGTCACTTTCAACGAGTAACTCGCAGTGGCCGCGATCTTGCCCCCTTCGAGCACAGTTCCGTCATCCAGAACCTTGAGAGTCGTGCCCTTCGGAGTTTTGAAATCGCCAAACGTCACCGGACGCCACACCGAACGTCCCAACTCAGCTTCGGCGAGCCACGCTTTCATGCCTGTGGAAATCTTCGCACGGAATGCAGGATCATCCTTCAAAAGCTTCTCAACCTGGCCATCCTCAATGGCTTTCCTGAGTTCGGCAATTCGGGCCTCCTCCCCAGGTGATGGAACCAAGAGATTCGGGCGCCGCTTTCCGACCCCGTTTTCGCGAATATCACCGAAGAAGGCGGCCATCGAGTAGAAATCTCGCGCGGTAAACGGATCGTACTTGTGATCATGACACTGGGCACATCCCAGCGTCGACCCAAGCCACACCTCCGAGACATTTCGCACCCGGTCAGCGGCATAAATTGCGCGGTATTCCTTTTCCTGGGCTCCCCCTTCCTCGGTGGTTTGCAAAAGCCGATTGTAGCCCGAGGCCACCTTCTGCTCCAGGGTGGCATCGGGAAGCAGATCACCCGCCAATTGCTCGATGGTGAAATCAGTGAAGGGCTTGTTCTTATTGAAGGCATTGATGACGTAGTCGCGATAAGGAGTGACCTTCATCTCGTTGTCGCTGTGGTATCCAATGGTGTCGGCGTAACGGACCAGATCCAGCCACCATACCGCCATACGCTCGCCGTATTTCGGATCGGCCAGAAAACGATCTACCAACCTGCCCCACGCCTCGGGAGACTTGTCATTCAAAAACTCTTCCCGCTCCTGCGTTGAAGGCGGGATGCCTCGCAAATCCCACGAAAGCCGGCGCAACAAAACTTCCTTCGAGGCAGGCTTGCTCCCCTGAATTCCGGCCTCGTCCCACTTGCGAGTCACAAAATGATCGATCTCCTTCCCCGCCGGAGCGTCCGCTTTCTTGATCGGCTCGTAAGCCCAGTGCTCCTGGTACTCCGCGCCTTGTTCGATCCACTTTTTCAGCGTTTCAATCTCCCCCGGGCTCAAGGTCTTATGAGACTCCGGGGGGGGCATCATTTCCTTCTTCTTGGTGCTGGTGATTCTCAGATAAAGTTCCGATTCCTTGACCTTGCCCGGGACCACCGCAGAATACCCGCCCAGATTTTCATAAGCACCCTCGGGCGTATCCAATCGTAAATCCGCCTCACGGGTCTCGGGATCGGTGCCATGGCAGAAGAAGCACTTGTCCGAAAGAATCGGCCGGACATCCCGCTGAAAGTCCACCTCATCCTCCGCCGCAGCGGCTAACCCCATCGATAACAATACAATCCAGGTGATCTTCACAACCATGTTACGGGATTTATACGGCAACTTCTCAAAAACGAGGGAAAAATCGCATCGTAATTTGAGCGGAAATCGCCGCGCCCCAAGAAGCCTCCGCCAACCAGGTTCTCATGGTGCCGCTGGGTCTTTACCAACGAGAGGCCTTTTTCTTGTTTCCAGATCCGGATAAGGATAACTCATTGGACCTTGTGAACAGGCTCAAAAACTCTCTGGTTCTTTTATCACTTGGATTTCAACTGGGGATGGTCTCTGATCTTCAATCGAAGGAGATCCGGGTTTCCGCCCTGGCCGATCCCAACAACGCACAAGTTGGAGAATCCTGGGCCACCCCGACCAATTTAAAAAACGGAATCGCCCTCGCAGAACCAGGAGATGAAATCTGGCTTTCCTCCGGCACTTATTTGCCAACTTCAGGTACGTCATCGATCGACGCTCGCGCAACATTCCATCTCAAAGGGGGGATCACTTTTTTGGGTGGCTTCTCGGGCACCGAAGATTCAAAGACTGAGAGGGACCCCTTCCTGAACCGGACGATTCTTAGTGGTGACCTCGGAAACGATGATCTCTATATTGCGTCAAGAGGGTATCGTAAAACCGGCTTCAACGCGACCAATGTCTGCACAGTCGTTTCTGCCGAAGAAACCCCGGTAGTCCTGGACGGATTGACCATCACAAGAGGAGCTCCCGATTTTTTGACAGAGGCTCCCGGTGCCGGCATCCTTTGCATCGGAGGAAAGATTCAGCTGCGTCGTTGTTCTTTTGAAACGAACTATTCATATGCAGCCAAAGGTGGCGGCGCCCTCAGCCTGACAGCAGGTTCCGAAGCCGTTCTTGAAAACTGCATTTTCCGGGCGAATTCCTGCCGCGGCGACGGCGGTGCCCTTTATTCCCTGAACTCCGACCTCTCCCTTTACCAATGCGAGTTCAGTGGAAACCACTCCGATGACGATGGCGGTGCGATCTATTTTCGAAGCGGCACTCTTTCGATGAATCGGTGCTCAATCGTTGGCAACATGTGCTCCGGCGGAGGAGGTGGAATGTTGCTCTTCCTTGCCGAAGTCAAAATCTCCAACAGTGTATTCTGGGGAAACAGGGAGGGTCGGTTTTCCAATTTTCAGGACCGTCAAATCATCGCCCCGGGCAATGACATTACCGTCGAAGTTGACCACTGTCTGATCGAGCAGTCCGGGGGAAGCGCATCGTGGAACCCAAGGTTATCCAACATCACCGACGGAGGAAATAATCTGGATCTTGATCCCGTTTTTGAAATCCCGCCCGTCTTCGCCAGCGGAGGGCAGTCGTTTGAGCCAGTCTCGTTGAGCGGAGATTTTCGCCCCACGGCCAGCTCTCCCCTCCTTCACCGCGCGTCACCTGCAGAAGACGAAGAGAACCTTGACATAAGAGGAAGCCAACGGGTCTTCGGAAGCGCCCCTGACATCGGAGCTTCCGAGTGGACCGGGAAATTCACCCCGCCTGTTTCCACCCTGTTTCAGGTGACGACCGGAGAAGCAAATCGCCGGAGCCTTGAAAATCTCAGGGACCTCTTTTCCTTCGAGGCCTCCAACTTTGTTTTGGCCTCAAACTCGGACCCCGACCTCGCTACGGTCAGCGTACACCCCACGGATGGAACGCTGTCAATTTCCTGGAGTGATACGAGGCCAACAGGCTTTGCCGATCTGAAATTTGAGGCCGATTTCGATGGTGTCACGCTTGAGGTCCCATTGCGCCTGGAGCTCATTCCGGGGGTGATCTTCGTTGATCGAAATCAAACGAATGGAGGAGACGGCCTTTCCTGGGAGACCGCCTTCACGCACCTTCAAGACGCCCTTGATATCATTCAGCCCAATCTTTCCCAATCGATCTGGGTCGCGCAAGGAACCTACTATCCCGATGATGGCGCAACAAAAACAGAGAACTCAGCCCTGGAGTCCTTCAATCTCCCGTCCGGAATCTCTCTCCATGGAGGATTCACGGGAACTGAAACCAATCTTGAACAACGTGATCCAAATGCCCATCCCAGCATCCTCAGCGGCGATTTCCGGGAAGATGACAACAACCATTTTGACATGCGAAACAACTCCGAGCACGTCGTTGTCATTGAGAACTCAGCGGAGGTCGTGACCTTGGATGGGTTCACCGTCGAAGCCGGATACGTCAACTCCACCGGACACGGGTGCAATATCAGAATTGATCAGGCCGAAGCCTTGATCCAAAATATTCGCTTGGGCCGGTCATCCGGCGTCCCTGTTGTCATTGCCGGGTCTCCTAAAACGACCTTCGCTGATTGCGATTTCGAATCTCTGGAGATCTACAATGTCGTGCTGGATGTGTATGGGTCCCAATTCACGCTAAGTTCTTCCAGGATTCGTGGACTCACCTACGAACCTCTGGGCGTGCTTGGGACTTCATTTTTGCGAATCAACTCCTCGGAGACTACGATTGAAAGCTGCCTCTTTTCAGGAAACAGAACCGGCTATTCCTTGATCACAGTCAACCATTCCTCGGCCGGCGATGGATCCCTTCTTTCCTCGAACGTCAACATTCTTAATTCAACTTTCAGCGGCAACGATACCACCCCAAGAGACAACGGGCGACCAATAGACACCATCCATCCTCTTATCCGAAACAATGGAAAGGGACTCATTAGCGTGACCGATTCCATCATCTGGAATAACAGCTGGAACAATGACACCCTCAGAACAGACACTGTTGTGTCGAACATTGGCGGAGCCAATTCATACTTTGCGAATTGCATCATTGAGAACGCCAAATCAGGGGAAGAATGGAGTGATGATCTGGGAATCGACGGTGCTTCAAACACTTCGGACCCGCCGCTCTTTATCGATCCCCTCTCGACCGAGGATGCCCCGTCGCCCAACGGAGACTATTCTTTGCCTGGTGGATCGCCCGCAGTCGACCGGGGGAGAACCGACGTCCAACTATCCGCAGTTGATGCCTCGGGAGGACAGCGGATCATAGGAGCAGGGCCAGATTTGGGGGCCATCGAATGGGACGGGAGATTAAGTTCGCCCCGGCGGAATATTTTTCTCTACTCCGGACCACATGGAGCCGGACAAGCCACGATCTCCTTGCGCGACAGCATGGGGATAACACCCGGTTCATTTTCGTTGGAATCAAACGACACGAACGAAATCACCACACAACTCGATGCAACCACCGGGATACTGACGTTAACTCTCGCCTCACCCACTTGGACCGGGGTGGCCACCATCGGGTATTCAGCAACCCGCGAAAATGAAGTATTTTCTGGTGAAATCAAAGCCACCGTTCTTCCAAAAGTCCTCCATGTGCGAAGTGATATCAACGAAGGAAGACGGGATGGCCTCGACTGGACCAACGCCTTTGCCAGCTTGAAAAACGCTCTCGCCTCCACGATTGCAAACTCCGGTCAGGAGGTCTGGATCAGCGAAGGAATCTACCGCACGGATGATGGCGAAAACGAAGTTCCCCTCTCACGGGAATCACCATTCCGAATTCCAAATGGCATCTCAATCATAGGAGGATTTTCTGGAGTTGAAACCAGCAAAGACCTTCGAGATCCGGAAGCTCACCCATCGATCCTTGCCCCGCCCTCCGAGCGTCCTCCCATCGGCTCGCCTTCCCGCAGTAGTTTTAACTTTTTGGCGATCATGGAGCCCGGCCCCAGCGCAATGACACTACTCGATAGCCTGATCCTCGAAGGAGAACCGAGGAGCGCAGTCCACGCGACCTATGGCCAAATCCTCTCCTGTCAAACAACACGCGCAACCTTCAAAGACTGCACATTTCGAATGGCCTCGGAAGAGGGCATTTCCGCCAACTACTCTTTCCTGACTGTCGAACAGTGCCGATTTGAAGATACCACCGGACTCAATGCCTCGGCAAGCACCGTCACCTTGACGAAATCTCACTTTACCAACGCCAACATCACCCTCTCCGAAGGGTTTGGAATGATCGCCGAGTGTCAATTCTCGGCAGACCCGACACTCGAAATAGGCCCCGCGATCCTGGCAACCCCTGAATCTGATCAAGGGCTCTTGATCAGAAAATGCTCGATCAGCGGGTTCCAGCAAGGACTTGTGGCAACATCCAATGCTTCAAATCCTCGTCCTATCGAAGTCATGGAATGTAATTTCACAAACAACTACTCCCTCTTCAATGGCGGCGCAGTTCTCACATTTGGTCTACCAGCCATCATCCAGAAGTGTCGATTTCAGGGGAATCGTGCAACCAACAATGGTGGCGCGGTCTTCATCGAACACAAAAGCCCGGAGAACCTGCTCGAAGGATGCCTCTTTGCCGGAAACCGGGCAGACAACAACGGAGGAGCCTTCCAGATAGGTGGCTTCGGACAGGGTGACACGCGGATCGTCAACTGCACCATCACCAATAACTCAGCCGGCAGCGAAGGTGGCGCTGCCAACACTGATGGAGGAAATGCCCGCTACGAGGCATGTATCATCACCGGAAACACTTCCCCGGATGGATTTCAAATTCATCCCCAGGGAAGGGGCTCAAACAGACCCATCATCCGGAATTCAATTGTTGAGGGCACCGGAGGAAGTGCCGCCTGGTCCGAGCCCGACCTTCAAGATCAGGGAGGTAATCTGGACCTCCCTCCGCTCTTCCTCTCACCAAACCCGAATCCCGCTCCTTCCGTAGGCGGCAACTATCAATTGCAGCCAAACTCACCCGCCATCGATCAAGCTTTCGAGCCTTCTGCTCTGTCGTTCGACCTGAACGATTCCCCTCGCCTCTCGGGAGCTTTCGTGGATCTTGGAGCTTATGAATTCCAATTTCCCGACATCGTGCCCGAAGGTTTCTCATCCGCATTTCCAAATCTCGATCCAAATGACGATGACAATCAAAACGGCACGACAAACTTTGCGGAATTTGCCTTTGGAGCGGATCCAACGACTCCCAATCCCCCCTCCTTCTTGCAACTATCTCGAAACAACTCAGTGAGCTTCAGGATCAGAGAGGACCCTCAAATCAAAATAAGCTACCAATACAGCCTCGACCTCGCTCACTGGATGCCCCTGCAGGAAACCAACGATTTTGAATTTGGCCCGGATCTGGATGACATCGAAGGCATTCAGAGGAAGCTACTCCTAACCGAGGAATTTCGGACGAGAAATCCGGCAGTCTACTTCAGACATCAACCTTTCCCCGCTCCTGCCAACTGATTCCAAACCATCTGCTTCTCAAGCAAGCTCTCTTGAGATAGACAACGTCCATCAAGATTAGCGACGCCATCTTCACTGCCATCGATTTTGAGTCCGCTGGCACCGCCAAAGGAAAAACCGATTCCCCTGTCCAAATCGGACTCGCAACCTGGTCCGCGGAACAAGACATCCACGACCCGTTCGTCTCCTTCCTGCATTGCGATCAGGACATCACCTGGGCCGCCCGGAAAGTTCACGGCATCACCACCGAGGATCTCCGCGACGCCCCTTCCCTCCTCTCGCTGTGGCCCGTCCTGAAGAAGCAACTGGGTCGCGGCCCCATCGTCGCCCATGGACACGGAACCGAGAAACGATTCCTTCGCACCTTTCCCGGCCACTCCTTTGGACCCTGGGTCGACACCCTCCAACTCGCACGCGCTGCCTGGCCGGATGAAAAATCCCACTCTCTTGGTGACCTCTGCACTTCGCTGGGGTTGAACGATTTCGGTGAGCACGCACCTTCGAAAACCTGGCACGATGCCCTTTACGATTCGCTTGCCTCGCTCGCCCTTCTCAAGCACCTTGTTTCGCAACACAATCTTGGCGACTTGCCCGTCGAAGTTTTGCTCAAGCCGGACACCTCCGTCTGGCACCGATCCCGTCATCAATGAATACCGTTCACGTCAATCTAGGTTCCCGGTCTTACGACATCCTCGTTGCTCCCGGTCTGCTCGCTGAAACCGGCTCGCGCATTCAGGCCGCCGGACTCAGCGGAATGGCCGCCATCATCACCGACAGCAATGTCGCCCCGCATTTTCTCGAACAAGTCAAAACCTCGCTCCTCGACCGGGGATACAATTTCTCTTCCCACATCTTCCCTGCCGGCGAGGCCTCGAAATCGCTGACGGTGGTTGAGAGCCTAAGCCGTGAACTCATCCAGGCCGGGCACAATCGCTCCTCATTCGTCGTGGCCCTTGGCGGGGGTGTTACCGGAGATCTTGCGGGCTTTGTCGCCTCCATTTTCTATCGCGGCGTCCCCTTCGTCCAGATCCCCACCACCATCGTCTCGCAAGTCGACTCGGCGGTCGGAGGGAAAACCGGTGTCAATGCACCCGAGGGGAAAAACCTCATTGGCGCTTTTCACCAACCCCGGTTGGTCCTCATCGACCCGGAGACCCTCCTCACCCTTCCTGGTCGCGAATTCAGGGAAGGCTTCGCCGAAGTCATCAAACATGCCGCCATTCGCGATGAAGCGATGTTTGCCGACCTCGAAGCGCTCGATCCTCTGAATCAAACAGTTCCCTCCGAATTGATCGCCCGCAACGTCGCCATCAAAGCCCGCGTGGTCGAAGAAGATGAACAGGAAACCTCCGGAACGCGAGCCCTCCTTAACTTCGGCCACACCATTGGCCATGGCATCGAGGCCTCGGTCCCTTATGGCACCCTCCTTCATGGCGAAGCAATCTCGCTCGGGATCCGCGCCGCGCTGATGCTCTCGGAGAAACATGCCGGCCTCGCTCCCGAAGCCAGCCAACGCATTCTCGATCTCCTCACTCACTTCCAACTTCCACTCAAACTCAGCGATGAGATCTCGACCGATCTCGTCATGGAAAAACTTATGCGGGACAAAAAATTCTCCGGCGGAAAACGCACCTTCGTCCTCCTCGACCGCCCGGGCAACGGCATCACCTGCAGCACCATCCCGCTTGAGGACATCGCCCCTACCATCAACTCCCTTCGCTCATGAACCTTCTCATCCACACCGGCGGAGTCTTCCAGACCAACGGCTATATTCTTGCAAACGATGATGGCACCTGCATCGTCATCGACGCTCCCGCTGAAATTGCCGGTTTTCTGGCTCAAAACTCCCTCACGCCCACCCACCTTCTGCTCACCCACCAACACCTTGATCACATCGAGGATGCCGCGAAATTAAGGGAAGCCGGAGCCAAGGTGGTGGCCTTTCAGGACTACGCACCGGAAATCATCATGGAAAAGCGCCTCCAGGAAATGGGCCTCCCGGTGCAAGCAATTCCCTTTGAGGTGGACGAAGTAATCGGAGCGGGCCCGACCTATAAGATCGCCGGCCACACCTTCGAAATCGCCCACGTCCCGGGGCACTCGCCGGACTCGATTTCCTTCCACCTGCCCGCGGAATCCTTCCTCTTTGCCGGGGATGCCTTGTTTAATGGGAGCATTGGACGCACCGACCTCCCCGGAGGGAATCACGAGCAACTCCTCGACTCCATCCGCCAAAACCTCTACTGTCTGCCCGACGAAACGGCAGTTTTGCCCGGCCACGGTCCCCGGACCAGCATTGGCCGGGAGAAACAAAGCAACCCATTTTGCCCCAACACCTAAACGACCTACACCATGACCCGACGCCTAATTCTATCCTTCCTCGCCTTCGCGATGGTCACGCCAAGTGCCCTTGCGATGGGAAAACGCCCTGAAAAAAATCAACTCACCTTTCACCTCCAGGGACACGTCTCGGACGGGCCAAAAATGGTTTTCCCCATCCCCATGGGGAACAAAAAGCGCTTCTTCCGGAAAAGCCCGGTCACCTTCACCAAGGAAATCGTTTCCTTGAAACACTTCATGACCGAGGACGGCACCTACGGCGCAACCTTCTCTTTTGATAAAGCCGCGGCCGGACGAATCGCAGCCATCACCACCAGTAATCAAGACAAGTGGCTTGTCGCCATGCTCAACGGACGCCCGGTTGACGCCGTCTTCATCGACAAGCCGATTCGCGACGGAAGGCTCGTCGTTTGGCGCGGAATCAAACAGGTCGAGATCATCCGTTTTGAATACGCCATGCCCATCACCGGGGAAACCACCAAACAGTGGAAAGAGCGAATCAAAGGTCACGAAGAACAGCGCAAAGCTGCCAAAAAGGCGGCAATCGAAGCTCAAAAAGAACGGAACCGCCGCCGAAACAACTAACGATGAAATTGCTCGGGATCCTCCTGCTCCTTCCTCTGGCCCTGAAAGCCGCCGAACCGCTCAAGCTGGTTCTCCCCACTGACAACCGGGCCATTTTTGACGGCAAGCCCGAGGACTTCTACATGTATGTCCTCCGCTACTCCGGCGACAAGGCCTCCCAACACTGGACCGCCGGACAGTACGGCTTTGTTCGTACCATTATTGACACCGAAAAAGAGGGCCCGATCGCCACGAAGTTTCACGAAGGTCTCGACATCAAGCCCACGAAACGGGATCGCAGCGGAAACCCTCTCGATGAGGTCCGCGCCATTGCGGACGGCGAAGTTGTTCACGTCAACAACAACTCCGGGGGAAGCAGCTACGGTAAATATCTCGTCATCAAACACGACTGGGACTGCGGCCCTTTTTTCAGCCTTTATGCCCACCTTTCACGGGTGGATGTCACGGTCGGAGACAAAGTGATTGGGGGCTTTCCGGTCGCCATCATGGGATACACCGGAGCCGGAATCAACCGCACCCGGGCCCACCTCCACCTGGAACTCTGCATGCTCTCAACTGAAAATTTCGCCGACTGGATCGGAGCGAAGACAGCCCACGGAATCTACGACGGACGGAATCTCATCGGCGTGGACGTTGCCTCCCTCTTTCTCGCCACCAAGGACAGCAACAACGTGACAATGCCCGGATTCCTTGCGAGCGCCTCGCCTTACTTCAAGGTCGCAATTCCCCGAAAAGATGAGCTGGAAATCACCAAACGCTATCCCTGGCTCAAGAAGGGCGATCACAGCGCCGGGAGCCCGTCCCTCGAAATCGCCTTCACCGATTCAGGGATTCCGCTTTCCGTTGTCCCCAGCCACCGCGAGGTGACGAAAGCTACCATCACCTTCGTTCGCACCACCCGCTCAAAACACGAATATTACACCCGGGGACGTCTCACCGGAACCGGTCGCAAGGCCAGTCTCACCCGGAACGGGCGTAAATTTGTGGCACTTTTCACCAACGAATACACAAAGCCAGACCCAACCCCTACCACCGAAGAATCCGATGACTCCTGAAGAAAAGCTGGCCTCGCTTGGCCTCGAACTCCCCGAAGTCGCCACTCCTCTTGGCTCTTATCTGAATGCCAGCCGTTCCGGAAACCTTCTCCACATTTCAGGAGGACTCCCCATCATGGGCGATGAGAAGTATCTTGGCAAAGTGCCGACCCAATGCAGTGTCGAGGACGCCAACAAGGCCGCCCGGCTAGCCGTCATTACTCGCCTCGCGGTCATCAAGTCGGAGCTTGGTTCACTCGATCAGGTGGCCCGCGTTGTTTCGGTCTCCGGCTTTGTGAATGCCGCACCCGATTTCACCGACCATCCCCAGGTGGTCAACGGGGCCTCCGACCTTCTCGTGGAAGTCTTCGGTGAAATTGGAAAGCACTCCCGCACTGCCGTTGGCTGCTCCTCTTTGCCTCTCGGGGTTGCGGTTGAGGTGAGCCTCGTCGTTGAGGTAAAATCTTAATCTGTATGGAACTGCCCGAGCGCGTCACCCCTCCGTTTTCCCTGAACGAATTCACGGAAATTATTGACGTTCGCTCACCTGCCGAGTTCGAGATCGATCACATCCCCGGTGCCATCAATCTGCCGGTCTTGGATGATCAGGAACGTCACGAAGTTGGACTTCTTCACGCCCGGAACCCTTACCAGGCGCGGCGACTTGGAGCGACCTTGATCACGAAAAACATCCACCGTCACCTGGAGGGACCGCTCGCCGAAACCCCCAACTCGTTTGCCCCGCTCGTCTACTGCTGGCGAGGCAATCTACGATCCAGCTCAATGGCCCTGATCTTCCGGGCCATCGGCTGGAGGTCCCGCGTCCTGGAAGGAGGCTACAAGGCCTGGCGAAAATTCCTCATTGCCGATCTTGATCCACTCATCGGTGCCGGAAAACCCGAGCTCATCATTCTCGGGGGAATGACCGGATGCGGAAAAACCCGCCTGCTTCATGAACTGCATCGCCAGGGAGCCCAAATTCTGGACCTCGAGGGACTCGCCAACCACAAAGGATCAATCCTGGGCAATGCTCCCGACAGTCCGCAGCCAGGTCAAAAGCGCTTTGAGTCGCAGCTTTGGGAAGCATTCCAAAGGTTCGATCCCGAGAGACCTGTTTTCACCGAGGCCGAGTCCAATCGCATTGGCCGCCTGCAATGTCCCCCGCCCTTGTGGAAACGACTGGGTGAAGGAAAAGTCGTCCTGCTTGAACTCCCCCTTCACGAACGGGGTAAATTGCTTGCGCGTGAATACGAACACTTCATTTCAAATCCCCAATCGCTCAAGGACACCCTGGACGGCTTGCGAAGACTACGCGGGCATGAGCAGGTTGACGAATGGCACCGTCAAATTGATGCCAGTGATTGGCCGGCCTTTCTCGAGTCAATTCTCGTGAAGCACTACGATCTTTGCTATCGGCAACCCGGGTCGGAGGACTCGATTTATGCCGAACCCTCTGCCACGATTACGATTTCAAGTGCTGCCGACAGCGACTACGCAATCGCGGCAGCCGATCTGATCGCCAAGCACTCGTGATTGACGCCCATAACCACCTTCAAGATCCGCGATTTCTCGGCAAACAAGGCGAGATCATCGAAGCCATGCAGACTGCCGGCATCACCGGCTGCGTGGTGAATGGAACCTCGGAAGCCGATTGGCCGGATGTCGCCCGGTTGGCCGGCCAATTCCCCGATTTCGTTCGCCCGGCATTCGGACTCCACCCCTGGAAAGTCAGCGATCGTTCATCCCGCTGGCTCGAGATTCTTCAAGGCTATCTCGATCAATTCCCGAACGCCTCACTCGGAGAATGTGGACTGGATCGTTGGATGGAATCCCCCAACCTTGATGAGCAACACGAGGTTTTCCGGGAGCAGATGAATCTTGCCCTTTCGCTGAACCGTCCCGCGACCATTCATTGCTTGAGAGCCTGGGGCCCCTTAATGTCCGAGCTTCGGAATTTCCCACGACTCCCCCGCCTTCTCCTCCACTCATTTGGAGGCTCACTGGAAATCGCGGGGGAAGCAGCGAGGTTGGGGGCATACTTTTCGTTTTCAGGTTACTTTCTTCAGCCCCGCAAAGCCAAAACCCGTGAAGTCTTTGCGTGCCTCCCGCTTGAAAGGGTCCTTGTTGAAACCGACGCTCCGGACATGCCCCTCCCTTGTCCGGAGTTCGAATTTAATAAAGTCAATCATCCGGCCAACCTCGCGAGAATCTCCCGCGAATTGTCGAAAATCCGCAAGACCGATCCGAAGGTCTTCACCGCGAATACCCGGGCCTTTTTGGGAGAGTAGTCTGCGCAAAAAAGGGTGCGGTTTCCCGCACCCTTTGAAAATTGAATGAGCCGATGGCTTAGTGAGAGCGACAGAATTCCTCGAAACGGCTGATCCCCTCGTTGAGAACATCCAAAGTGGTGCAATAGCTGATGCGCACTCCCATATCGTGACCGAAAGCAACACCGGGAACGGCAGCCACCTTGTAACGGGTGAGAAGCTTGTCACAAAGATTCACCGACTTGAGACCAAGATCAGTGCAGTTCACAAAGAAGTAGAACGCCCCTTTTGGCTCAACCACACTCACGTTCGGAATGGCCTTGAGGCGACCGAGCATGAACTGGCGGCGCACATCGTATTCACCACGGAGATTTTCGATAAACGGAGCTGAGGCCTCGTCGGTGAGAGCAGCAAGCGCACCGTACTGGGCGAAGGTGGTTGCGTTCGAACTGGTGTGACCCTGAATGGTTGAGAGAGCCTTCGCGATTGCCTCGGGAGCAGCGGTGTAACCAACACGCCAGCCGGTCATCGAGTGTGACTTGGAGAATCCGTTCACGGTGATGGTGAGATTATAGGCGTCCTCGTTGACCGAAGCCACGCTGACGTGCTTCTCCTCGCCATAGACGAGGTGCTCATAAATTTCGTCGGCAAGGATGATAATATCCTCGTAGGAAGCGACCTCGACAATGCCCTCGATTTCCTCACGGCTGTAAACCGAGCCAGTGGGATTGCCCGGAGTGTTCAAGATGATCATCTTGGTCCGAGGCGACATGGCCTCCTCGAATTCGTCGGCCGTAATCTTCCATTTGTTGCTCTCCTTGGTCTCAACCATGACGGGGACACCGCCGGCCAATTTGACCATTTCGGGGTAACTCACCCAGTATGGAGAAGGGATGATCACCTCATCACCTTCTTCGACAACCGCGAGAATGGCATTGAAGCAGGCTTGCTTGGCACCGGAAGTCACGCAAATCTGGCTCGGTTCGTAGTCGACCTGATTCTGGGTCTTAAGCTTGCTTGAGATCGCCTCACGCAGCTCGGGAATACCAGCGGCGGGAGTGTATTTGGTTTTACCTTCGGCAAGAGCAGTGTAAGTCGCCTGCTTGATGAAATCGGGGGTGTCGCAATCCGGCTCACCGCCGGCAAGTCCATAAACTTCTTCACCTGCGGCCCGAAGTGCTTTGGCCTGATTGGTAACGGAGAGGGTCAGCGAGGGAGTCACTGAAGTTACGCGATTTGAGAGACTTTCCATGATGTTATGTAGATAAGTAATACCCCGGAACCGGGGAAAAACATCTATGGTGGCGATCGTCGCGTTCCTCCCCGGGGAGCGGGTGATTTCTGCACCTGAGGCGCCGTCCATGCAAGGCAAATGAGTATTGTCCGTGGATTTTTTTCCCCACGCCCGGACTCAGCCCATCACGAAGCGTCAAAGCTCGCCGTCACCCACTTTCCGATTGTTTTGTCCGAGACCCGCTGGAACCCACAATCCTCGGCCGTATCCAGGACCTCCTGCCATTGCTCGGCAAGGATTCCCGATAAAATCAAGCGCCCCTTGCTTTCAATCCATTTCGTTATCAAGGGAAGAGCTTCGATCAAGACCGTCGAAAAGAGGTTTGCAGCCACCACTTGAAATCGTTGCGAGTTCTCCCACTCGAAGACATCAGCCTCAAAGATCTCAATATCAGTGATTTTGTTTCGCTCCATGTTCAAAGCCGCCACCTCAACGGCCTTGCCATCGAAATCGAAGGCCTTGACCTCACCCGCTCCCAGAAGCTTGCCCGCCATTGCCAAAACTCCGCTTCCGGTTCCCAGATCCAGAAAGGTCCAGCCAGGGGGAATATCCGTCGAGTGGTCCACCAGCAATCTCAAACAGGTCGCAGTTGTCGGGTGGTCGCCGGTTCCAAAAGCCATCTCCGGAGGAACCACGATCACCATTTTATCAGGGTAGGTTCCTTCCGGCACCTCAACCTGCGAAATGACGAGCCGATCCCGGATCATCAAGGGTTCTGTTTTGGGTGCGCTCATCGCGACCCAATTACGGGATTTCAACTCACGAACCGATCCGCCGAATTGCTCTTGAATCTCGAGCGCTCCTTTTTCGTCTTCGCAATAGACCTCCACCCGGACCGTCTTCCCCCCTTTAATTTCGCTAATGACTGAGTTTGGATTTCCGTAAAATCGCTCCTCCCAGGCGTCCGTCCATTTTACGGCGGACAATTTTGACCAAACCCACATGAGGATGACTTAGCCTCCACGGCAAAGCGCATCAAGCCTTAAGAAACTGACTGACAATATGTTCGTGTTCGAAAACCGGTGGCCTGGAGTGACTTGGCGCAATATATCCCTCCCAATTTTCGAGCTTTAAACGATCCCGCGGATTACCGCGCAGCTCAATCCGCCGCTTTCGTTCAACTTCGTCGCAAGTCACAAAGATCACCCGAACCGAGGTTTGAAACCGCTCTGAGAGTTCGTCCCGCCAGCCGGGGTTTCGAATTTCAGAGGTGAAGGGCCCGACAAGAATGACATCGATGTGAGGCAGATTCTCTGCCGCGCTTGCAAAAATACAGTCGTAAACGGGCTCCCGGAAAGCAGCCCGATAGTCCGGAGAGTCACGGTCGTCGGGATCGAGGCCACCCAGCACCATCCCGGCACGCACCACCGGTTCGGTAACGGTATCGCTATCCAGCAGACAAGCCCCCTTCTCAGCGGCAAGCTTCTTTCCGTAGGTGCTTTTACCGGCCCCGGCGGGACCACAAATGATCCAGAGATCGCCCATCAATACTTTCCAACTGTCCCGGCATCCACTTCCTGGACAAATTTTGCGATCGTCTCCCGGGCATGGGCTTTGCCCGCTTTCGCGTCGTAAGCTTCATCGGAACCTTCAAGCTTCATGGCGTAACCAAAGTGGTGTTGATACAGCTTTTTCCCGTCAACCTCGGTTTTCAGTGAGAAAGCCGGATGCTTTTCATAAACGTCGGCCCAGGCCTCACGAACTTCCTTCCAGTATTCCCCGGTCTTCTTCCAGGTCGTCTCCGCCGCCACCAACGATGGCTCGCTGATTCTCTCATAACGATTCACGCCCAGCTCCTGTCCGACAATCGTGATTTCCCCTTGATCGCCCAGAGCCACTTTTTGGTTCTGCTGGGTGTGCACCCAACCGTTTGCGGTGATCGTCAATTCGTGCACGCCTTGTAAGACCTGATAATCACTCCGGACCGAAAACTCCCGCCGTGGCAGGGGCCGCCAGCAGGATTCACTCCGCCAGCTTGACATGCCACCGGAATGAACCCACTCGCCCACCACTTCGTAGCGTGGTGAGTCATCGACTTGAAAAACCGATTGCGTCCACTTCCCCTTTACTTTTCGGGGCCTCAACTTTTCACCGGCCCACGTGGAGTTGCCACGGAATGTCTTGAGCTCGTTATCCTCATAGCTCCAATCCTGCCGCCAGTGCTTCATCACCATGGGCCCCATCTCCTTGCCCTCCTCGTCTTTGAAATACATCACGAGAGTGTGCTGCAGACTGATGAACTCCTCCTCGGAAGCGAGAACCTGAACGTGCTCGGTTCCCCATGAAAAATAAGGTTTGGGCGGCTGGTAACCCTTGCTGAAACCCATGGTCTCGATAAAATCAAAGCTGACCCGGTAGCTCCCGGCCAAGGCCAGGATGGCCCGGCGATCTTTTTCAACCTTGGAATCCACCTCCTTTTGCAACTTCTCCCAAGCGGCGGAAGGCTTCTCATCCAGCACAACTTCCGTGCCGCGACTTGTTCCTCCGCGAGGCTGCATTTTTTCAACCTCGGTGAAGGGCCAAGCAAAGACATGACCGCGCACCACCTGCTCTTCCTTCTTCCCCTCATCCTGCCCCTGAGCCAAAAGCCCAAGAGCTGCAGTGACCAAAATTGCTCGTTTCATAACGTTATCATTTATGATTTTTGCCGAATTGCAACCGACCAAACCCTCTATGATTGCAAGATCTTCCCCATCCAGGCCAATACCTTGCTGCGATACTCTCCGTCATTCATCCAGAGTGCACGGGTATGCGAGCCATTCGGAATCCGGTAGATCGTCTTGGGTTCCTTCGCCTTCTTGAAGAGGATCTCGCCCTGGGCCAAAGGCACCGTGGCATCCTTCGTTCCATGGGCGATCAATACCGGAACCGGGGAAATTTTCTCCACCAGATCCCGTGGCGACAACTCGTCGGTCACAAGTTCAGCTCCCGCTTTCCCGGCAAACCGTGTCGCCATGTCCTCATACGAGGCAAATCCGGCATAACAAATCACTCCCCGCACACCCGGAATCATTTTTTCACCCAATGCCGCCAGAGACTTCGCCCCTCCCAGGCTGTGTCCAAAGGAGATGATGCGCTTTCCATCCACATCTTCGCGTGATTTCACATAGTTAATCGCCGCCCGCGCGTCCTGCACCAATCCCTCCCGGGTAATCACGCCCTCTGATTTCCCGTAGCCCCGGTAGTCGTAAAGAAGCACCTGATACCCGGCCCGGGCCATCCAACCAACAAAACCAATGTGATAACCAACCGATCCCGCATTCCCGTGATGAAAAACGACCGTCCCCTTGGGCCTCACCTTTTCAAGGGGCTGGAAAAACCAACCATGAAGCTTGGTTCCGTCCCCGGACTTAAAAGTGACATCCTCAAAGCGATGCCCAAAATCGGACGGGACATCTGGTGCGGTTTTTGTCGGATAGTAAAATAGGCGGTTCGCCCCGTTCTTACCCAACATCTTTTCGGCAAAGGCAGCGAGGGCCGACTTCTCAGGAGCAGGCTTCGTCTCGTCCGCCCAAAGCGACGTAAACAGTGAAATTGCAATCAGGTAGCGAATCATCTCAGTCGAAGATAAACCCAATTCCCCAGGAAATCCATAACGGCATTGTCACCAAGGCCACAATCGAAGTTGCGATCACACCCTGCACCGCCACCCCCGGACTTCCCCCGTAATGACGCGCCACAATAATCGGGCTGACCGCAGCCGGCATCGAAGCCTGGACCAACAGGACCTGTTTCAACTCTGGAATCAGCGGCAACCACTTTGCCGCGGCCAAAAAAACCAAAGGCATCACTGCGATCCTCACCAAAAGCGAACCAGTCGCCACCTTCTTCGAAAGTCGCTCTTTTCCGATCAGGTCGTACATCGTCGCCCCGATCAAAACGAGCCCCATGGGGAAAGCGCAGACCCCCAGCCACGAAATCATCTGACGCACCCCCGCCCCCACAATCCCGCCGCGAGACTCCTCAAAAAACTGCCATCCTCCCGTCACCGAAAGAAAAACGCCCAACACCACCGAAACTGTCGGCCCGTTCACGAGGAGCCTGGGATTTCCAAAAACCGACCCCGTCATAATCATCACCCCGACCATCCAGATCGCGATCTCCACTCCAAGACTGTGAATGAAAAGCACCCCGTAAACCTGCTCGTTTCCATTCATCGCGACAAAGAGCGCCCCCAAAAGGGGAATGGCAATGTAGCCGTAATTCTGGGTCCCCACCGCAACACAAAATGTCCTCCGTCCGTTCCCGGGCTGCAATCCCAGGCCAATCCCGGTCAAATAGGCCACCGCCATTCCCAGAATGACCAACCCAAATCCCAACCCCACACCCCACGCCAGAACATCAAACTGCCGCACCAGATCATTCCCCAGGGTCTTATCCAGAATCAGGCAGGGATAAAGACAATGAATGACCATCTTGAGCATCCCCTTCTCCATTTCCGGCGTCACCACTTTCAACGCCCGGAGAAACAAGCCCACTCCCACCAGCAGGTAAACCGGAAGGATCGCTTGCAGGATGACCGAAAAATTCACACCCCTTGTTTGAAGCGCCCGGCCTTAATCTGCAAGCAGTATGAAGAGAGCTTGATTCATCCCAATCCCCGTGAGAATCTCCGCCCGCACCAGAGGGGCTGTAGCTCAGCGGTTAGAGCAGGGGACTCATAATC
>JAUIGV010000007.1 GCA_030432565.1 Verrucomicrobiia bacterium
TCGCTGTTGCCAATGCTGTTGTTGTTCTCCGTTTCCTGTTGGCCGCTTCCCACTGGCGCGAGGGTCACCCGGAAGCGATACTCGCGATTGTAGTGTGCATTCCACGGCGAAACCTCCACGAAATAGGTCCCGTCACGCGGAATGATGACCTGTCCGCTCTGGTTCACCGAACCTCCATTGACACTCGCCAGGTTCGTCCCAACCTCATCATAGAGGATGTACCTGAGACTCGCGCCGTCGATCACGCTCGTATCCGACGCCAGATTCACCCGTTGTCCCGCCTTCGCGGTAAAGCTGAACCAGTCACGATCGACATTACTCGAGAGGAAACCTCGACCGTATCCGTGCTGCAGGCCTGTCGCAACGTTGCTGTCATCCGCCACCAGAAGCGCCCGAGGACGTCCCCGATACACCCGCAGGGCATCGTTGTTCTCATCACTCACCAGGAGGTCGGCGATCCCGTCTCCATCAAGATCCGCAAGATCCGCACCATAAGCCTGGAAGGGATTACGACGGCTCGCCGAGAACCCAATCACGCCATCCGCCCGGTTTTGCAACAGGGAGGTTTGCTCATATCCGGAGATCAAAATATCCGGCCAACCATCACCGGTGTAGTCCGCCACTTTCTGGAAGAAGAAGCTCCGCCCCGCCAAATCAATATTGATCCGATCGCCAAAGGTCCCGTCTCCCAGACCCGGATAGATCGAGTAGTCGCTCGCGCTGAAGGACCCCTGGGTCACCCCGAGATCCATCGCACCGTCCTGATCAAAGTCTGCCATCGCAACACTGCTGGGTGACCAACCCGATGGAAAATCGTAAAACGCCGGAGCTCCAAAGCTTCCGTCTCCCGCTCCCAATAGAACGACAATTCGTTCGCTGTTTAAATCATCTCCCAAGACCAGATCCGCAAAGGTGTCATTGTTGAGATCCCCCGCCGCCACACCGTATGGACGACTCACCGGATCGGTCTCGGCAATCTTGCTTTCCGGCAGGAAACCTCCGCTGCCATCGCTCAAAATCAACGAAACATTGCGGCTTCCATAGTTGCCCACCGCAAGATCCGGCCAGGTGTCACCATTAAAGTCTTCGGTCACCACCACGAGGGGGTCATCCCCCACCAAAATCTCGGATTGCACAAAGCTCAATGCGCCCGGAGTCGAGGTGTTCGTCAACACCACCAGCTTGTCACCACTGCGCGCCGCCGCCACAATGTCGGTGAGACCATCCTTATCGAGATCCACCAGGGTCACTCCCCAGATGTCTCCGCCTCCGCTTGGGAACTCCAGGGCCGTTCCGAAGCTGCCATCGCCATTGCCGGGATGCACGTTGACCCGGTCTCCGCTGCCACGGTGGCCCGTCACCGCATCGATGTTTCCATCGCCGTCGAGATCCGCCGCTTCCAGCGCAAATGGCGCATCCGAAATCGCCGTCACCTGATTGCCATCACTAAACGATCCATCAAAAACATCCCCCTCCACATTCAAAGACAAGGTATCCGCCGTATCTCGGTTGTTGCCCAAGCCGCTTTCGATAGTGAACCCACCGGGCGATGAAACGACAAAATCTTTGGTGTAAGGTGCCGGGACGGTATTCCCCGCCAAATCTGCGAGAGTTGTGCTCACCTGAATCCGGTAACTACCGGACTCCAGAATCCGGCCATCCAAACCAAAGACCGCGCGGTGATCAGGGAGATATCGTAAAAAGGTAAGCGGAATCGTCTCATCATCGCCGGTTCCCAACAAGCCATCGGTGCCAGCCGCGATCAAAGAAGTAGCGCCAATCAACGATGCTTGATCCACTCTTTCGCTGAAACGAATCGAAAACTCACGATAAATTGCCGATAGCGTAAAAGGAGTCACAGGCTCATACCGCTCGATTTCAAAACTACCCGGAGCACTTCGCCGATAACTTGAAGCCACACCATTCCGGATTGCTTCCTGATATTCATCTGCCGGAGGTCGCACCGTCACGCGGACTGCACCTAGCTCGCCTGGATAAAGAATCCCGGCGTGCACCGCAGCCGCGGCAATGCTTGAGTCATCCGAATAGAGATCAATCCCTCGAAGGGTTCCAGAACTTGAGCCTTTGACCGTATAGAGAAATTCACTCCCGTCGTTCCCCCTTTGCGCCACCATGTTACCCGGCGCCTGGCTGGTCCCATCAAAAATGTAGTTGTTAAAAGGAGTGAGGGCAGAGTCCAAAACCACAGGCACCTGGAGATCGGTCACGGTCGCAGTGATCAGATAGGTCGACCCAATCCCGGCTTGGCTCAGTTCAGAAATATCAGCTCCGGCCAATGCCTGTCGTGTCACGCCACCTGACATCGTCCCGTCCAGACCGTTCGCAGTAGAATCGGTAACAGTGGTTCCGCTAGCCTCTTCAAATTGATAATATGCGACCAAACCAGCTTCGTTCCCCACGAGCGTCGTCGCCATCCCGGCCTCAATCTCAGCCGCGCTGCGGGCCGTATTCCAGACTCGAAATTCATCAATCGCTCCGGTAAAATTGCCGGCATATCCATCACCGATCAAAAAGTCTTTGGCACCGGCAACTGCGGGCGAAATTGAGACATTCCGGGCTTGTGCCAGCTTGCCGTCAAAATACCACCGAACCTGACTGGGACTGCCACCAAAATCACGAACGACGGCCACATGGGTCCACTCTCTCCGTCTTAGAGTTGCTCCACTGGGATTGGTCTCGTAGCTATTGGCGTCACCTCCCGAATTCCCATAGAAATAGTTCAAAATTCCGCTTGTCTCCAGCGTGACAGTTCCCTCCCCGCCGTAGGCTTTTTCAAACGGATTCTCGCGGCGATCAATTGCGTCCGCTCTCATCCAAAATTCGATTGTTTGATCGCCGGTGATCTGGAGAGCATTCGGATTCCCCAAATTGACCACCCCGTCACTCCCATCAAAAACGAGATGGTTTCCACTCACCCCCGGCGTTTTCAACGAGACCGAATACTCACCAGCCTCTGGAACAAGAAAATTGAGACTCCCGCCGCTTGCAGTTGCCACCGGGGTAATCTCGCCGCTTTTAAAAACTGCAAGTTGAAGAGAACCCGGATCAAGCGACGAGGCCGCTGGAGCCTGCACATTGACCGTAATCTGTTGCCCTCCCACCAGAGAACCGAGCTCCATGACATCAGAATTCCGACCAAGCACCCCGGCAAGTTTCAATTGAATACTCCCCCCTTGAGAGACCGCTGCCCCCTGGTCTCCAAGGCCCGGCAAATCATTCCGCTCAGTCTCAAGAGCAACTCCACGCCCCAGCAAAATCTGAGCTTCGAAAGCGCTTGGGGCCGCGTTCGAGTAGAAAACCAAAACGTATGTACTGGGAGCGCCAATACTAAAGTTCTCCATCACAAGCCTTCCATCTGCATCCCCCACAACTTCAGTCACCACCACACCATCACCATCCAACAGCCTCAACCGGGGCGAACTTCCTGCCCGCAGACTTGTCTGCATCTTAACGGTTAGTCTGTCCTGAGCGACTGCGTTAAAGAAATATTGAACGCCATTTGCCAAACCAGCACTTGAATAACTGTCACTCACCTGGGCAGAACGAAGCCCCGAAGAAGATGGCGATTCCTGGAGATTTAGCGCGGTCTGCCCCGATAGATAGACACAAGAAAAACAGGCGCTCAGAATCAAAAATACTGATAGACTTTTCATGGAAAATTTCACTTTGTCGATGCTTGCCTCGCTTTCACACAGCAAACGTCTCGATATATAACGCAGACTAGAAAAATTTACTTTGTCGTCAAACCATTATTCCAACGGCAAAGAACCGATGATTGGAATTCTCTGCAACTCCAAAAACCGAAACCCAATTAGCGTTATTCGTTATATTCCCAAGTTTCATCATGGTTTCCTGCGAGAAAATCCCCCTAGGAAATCCAATCACCCCCTCTGCTTCCCAGAAGACGACTTCCACCTGCAATTTTCGCTCCCCGCAAATGCCAAATGCCCCTTCTATTCTAGCCACCTCCGAAATTTCTCACAAGCAGTGAGAAATTTCATCAATTGCATTAGTTTTCTTAATAAATCGGTTGGATCTAATTCTATCAGAAAATGCCTATGATCTTCAGTCCGCGATAGTCCATTACAAAAGCATTCGAGCTACTGACGTCGACGGCCTCGGTGGATCCCGCCCTCCTCGTCCAACGATTTCCAAACTCAAGGCTGGATCACAATTTCTCCCAAAGCAGTTGAACCCGGTTCAGTTGGGAGCTGAGCCGTTCATTTCAGGCTTTCAGGGCGTGAATCTCGTACAAAGTTTGGTATGGTCCCAACATGCCCAAATCTTCTCTCACCTGTCAGATCACGAAATGGTCTGGCGGCGCTGAAACAATCAACGATGATATCGTTGCCGTTGAGGAACCTTTGCAGGTCGTCGTCGATGGCCGACCGCTCGCCGTTCTCATGAGAACTCCGGGCGACGACGAAGTCCTCGTGATGGGATTTCTCCTCACCGAAGGCATCATTGAATCCGCCTCTCAAGTTCGACGCATCGATCTTGAGGCCCGCGACAACCACGCCATGGTTTTCCTCATCGATGAACACGAGTGCGACTGGGAACGCCTCACCCGCCACCTCTTCTCGGCTTCCTCCTGCGGCCTCTGCGGAAAAACCACCGTCGACGCCATCTTGCAAAGTCATCCGCCCATCGAGCACAAACCCGACTTCGATCCCGCCGTCATTCAAGCCGCCCCCGACATCATGCGTGCCGCCCAAGCGAACTTCGATTCCACCGGCGGGATCCACGCCTCGGGAATTTTTTCTCAAGAGGGAGAACTCCTCGTCCTCCGCGAAGACATCGGCAGGCACAACGCCCTTGATAAAGTCATCGGTGAAGGCCTCATGAAGGCGATCGATTTCTCGCACTGCTTCCTCCTCGTCTCCGGACGCATCTCCTTCGAACTCATGCAAAAAGCCGTTGCCGCACGCCTTCCCCTCGTTGCCGGAATTTCAGCACCTTCATCGCTGGCGGTGAGCTTTGCCAAGACTTCAAATCAATCTCTCATCGGCTTCCTCCGCCCGCCCACCATGAATATCTACCACTAACCACTCTCTCAAAATGCCACGATTCCTCATCTTCTTCACCCTTCTCTCACAACTTCTTTTCAACCAAGCAGCTCTTGGGCAACAGCGTGAAGTTCTCTCCCAACGGGTCTACGTCCTGGCTGGATACATTCCTGAATTCTTCGTCACTTTAAGTGGTGATCCTGATCCGTTTGCAGAACCTGAGGATGACCCCTTCGAAACAAACGATGAGACAGCAGACCCTCAGCGCAAAACAATCATTGATTATCTTCGGATCAATGGAATCGGCCCGAAAAAGGTTGAATATCATCCCGAATATAACGCTTTGGTCCTCACTGACACACCAGATAACCTAAAGCTTTATGATGTTCTAATTCAGGGGCTTTTCCGTCCGGATTCAATGCTTCAAGCCATCCAAAAAGCAAAGCAGATGATCAAAGACAAAACCAATTTTGAAAGAGATGACACACTCGCTAGAATTGTGATTCTTGAGGACACAACCTTGCGCGCCTTTCAGGGAGAAATTGAGCGTCTCAAGCGTGAAATAGAACAAAATCTCCCTAAATTTAAAGATGAGAGTGCTAAAGCAAAGAAGCACTTGGAACTCGCGAAACGCTACCGCCAGAAAGCAATCGCGCTCTACCTTGACAGCCTCGAAAAACAACACGCCTTGGTCGAAGCATGGAAGGCCGAAAGCGAAGCCCTTAAAAAGAAGGAATAACGAGATCGAGAGACAAATCCTCCTAATTTTCACATTGGGATCATGAAGCATTCACAAACCCGAACCACCTTATCACCACGATGAAACGAGCCCTGCCACTTCTAGCCCTCCTGATCTCCCTTGCCTTTGGCTCGGAACGATCCCCCTATTTCGAAATCCACGGAGATCACGACATCGATTGCTTCCCCCTCAAGTCATCACACTCCGAGGTCACCATCGTCGGCCCCATCGCGCGGATCATCCTCACCCAGACTTACACCAACGATGGCGACAAGCCCATCGATGCGACCTACCTCTTTCCCTCGTCCTCCGGCGCTGCCGTTCATGGCATGACGATGAAAATCGGAGACCGCACCATCAAGGCGGAGATTCAGGAAAAACAGAAAGCGCGCGAGACCTTCGAGAAAGCCAAGAAAGAAAAAAAGTCTGCCTCCCTTCTCACCCAAAAGCGTCCCAACGTTTTTTCCATGGAAGTGGCCACCATTCTTCCGGGCGACGAACTGACGCTCACTCTCAATTACAGCGAGATCCTGAAACCCAATTCCGGCGCCTACGAATTCCTTATCCCCACTGCCATCGGCCCCCGTTATCGCGAAGGAGCCACCGCACCGAAGACCGTCGACAACCCTTTCCTGTCAGAAGGACAAAAAACGCTCACTCGTTTCTCGGTCAACGTCAGCCTGACCAGTCCGCTTCCCATCCAAAACCTCGCCTGTCCGAGTCACGACCAAGCCACGATCAACTTCACCAGCAAGACCTCGGCATCCCTTGAGCTGAAGGCAGCCCAACCCGATCGTGATTTTATCGTCCGCTACCAATTAGCCGGGAAGAAAATCCTGAGCGGCCTCCTGACCCACAGGGGAAACGACGAAAACACCTTCCTCCTCCAACTTGAGCCGCCCCGGGAAGTCCGGCCCAAGGACATTCCAGAGCGCGACTTCATCTTCGTCATTGACGTCTCCGGTTCGATGAAAGGCTTCCCGCTCAATCTTGCCAAGGACCTCTTCAAAGGGCTCGCCGAAGAACTCCGCCCCGAGGACAGCTTCAACATGCTCCTTTTCGCTGGAGCCAACAAAGTCCTCTCCGGCAAATCACTGCAAGCCAATGAGGCCAACATCGACCGCGCCCTCAACTTCCTGAACAGCACTGATGGCACCGGAGGAACCCGCCTCCTGAATGCTCTCGAGGAAGCTCTCGAACTTCCGCACGATCGCGATCGCTCCCGCTCGCTGGTGCTCATTTCCGACGGCTACATCGATGCAGAAACCGAAGTCTTTGACCTCATCAAAAACAATGCAAATGGCACCAACATTTTCCCACTTGGCGTTGGGTCCAGTGTCAATCGGCACCTCCTCGAAGGTCTCAGCCACTTCGCCGGCCGCGATCATTTTATCGTGACACATTCCACCGAGTGCGATGCCGCTGTGACACGGTTTAAAAACATTATTTCCACTCCGGTTCTGACCAACATTCAAATCACTTCGGAAGGCACCACTTTGAGCGACCTCCTGCCAGCACGCCAGCCCGACCTCTTTTTCGGCCAACCGCTTTCACTCGTCGGAAAATGGAAAGGCGCCGGAACCATTATCATGACCGGAACCGCCGGAAACGGAGAAAAGGTCACCCGGAGTTTTGAGATTCACGAATCATCCGCACAAGCTGCTCTCCCCATCCTCTGGGCAAGAAGCAAAGTCAGGGAACTTTCCGATTTCGCCCAACTCACCGGCCGTGATGCCGAGAAAAAAGAAGTCACCGAACTCGGGCTTAAATACCAACTTCTCACTCCCTTCACCTCCTTCGTTGCAGTTGCCGATGAAATCCGCGAAGTCAATGGCCGGAGCTATCCGGTGAAGCAGGCCAAGCCTCTGCCCCAGGGTGTTTCGAACTCTGCAAAAGGCAGCGGTTCATCCTCGTCTGGCTCCGTTCCGGAACCATCGTCAGGACTCCTCCTTCTCTTGGTTGGAGCTCTGGCCCTGACTCTCCGTATCCGCAGCTAGTTCGCTCACTTGGATTCCCGCCTACCGCAGCATGAATACCCGGAGAATTACGATCACTCTCGTCCTGGCGATCGCCTTCGCTCCGGTCGTCCTCTGGTATTTCGACCGCCTGAGCGATGGAGGCGGCGAACCACTTGGCCTCATCGCTTTGGCAACCGCGCTGGGCCTGGCCGTTAAAGATCGCAACCCGGCAAATCCTCGTTGCGCGGAAATCGCCATCATTGTTTACGGGCTCGGCTTCTTCTTTTTGCCCCCGCTACTCCGGGCCATCCCGGCGCTTGTCACCATCGCATTTTTGACCGGAATGCATCACCGGGCCGGACAAGTGGCGCTTCTCCTTCTTTCCCTTCCGATTCAGGCGTCGCTGGACTTCTTCCTCGGCTTTCCCTTCCGGCTGGTCACAGCCGAGGGAGCACAGACTATTCTTAATACCATGGGTCTCTCGGTGGAACGACTGGGTGTGCAACTTTCACTTGAAGGCGCAATCGTTTCGGTTGACCCACCCTGCAGCGGTCTGCAGATGCTTTGGGCCACCGGTTTTCTAACTGCGGTTCTCTCGGCTCTCTTCAAGCTTAGCTACCTCCGAGCAATCTTCCTGGGCTTCACCGCCCTTCTTTTCTGCCTTCTCTCGAACATCCTGCGAGCTACTTTTTTGGTCTTTCCAGAAGCCGGTCTTCTCTCGATCCCGGACATGGCTCACGAGGGAATGGGACTTCTCATTTTCGCTCTCGGGAGTCTCTGTATCGTGAGCTTGTCACGAAGACTTCAGGCGAAGAAACTTTTATCCCGTGATAGCCACCAGTCCCTGCCAGCCCGACTTCTGGCCACCACTTTGGGAGTCTCGTTGATCACCTTGGTTCCGGCCAAAATAGCGGGGCGTTCCAAATCCACTCACTTCCCCACCCTCACCGAATATCGTGGATTGCCAGTCGAGGAGATCCCGCTGAGCTCACGTGAAAAGACTTTTGCCAAAGACTTCCCGGGAAAGCTCAGAGTTTATCGAGTTGGAAATGACTCCCTCATTGTGAGGCACGTGACAAGAGCGACCCGCATGCTCCACCCAAGTTACCACTGCCTCAAGGCAGAAGGGTTCTCCATCAGCAACAGCGGGTTGAAAACCGACCACGATGGACACCCCGCTTCCACCTATCATGCCAGCCTGAACAATGAAAAATACCTCGTTACGGAAACCATCAAATCCTGCGACGACAGCCGCCACTGGAGCGACGTCTCGGCGTGGTATTGGCATGCCCTTTTCAATCCGAACTCCGGCCCTTGGGTCGCAGAGACACGACTCACCCCCATCAGTCCCGAATCCTCCAACAGATAATCATGAACGAACCACCACCTATACCAAAAGCGGAATCCGTTGAACCTCAAACCGACACATCATTTAGCTCGGTTTTCGAAGGACTTCTCAAATCGCCAAAAGGCCTCATTGCCGGAATCACCGATAGCAAAACACCAGGCAATTTCACCTCAAAACTTCTGATTCTCGCTCTTGTTGGCTTCGTCATCTTTGGCGTCACGATGGGCAGTTTTTCATTTCATGAACAACTCTGGGCCGCCCCGCTAAAAACCGTCCTTGGCCTCACTTTCAGCACCATTATCTGCCTCCCAAGCCTCTATGTTTTCTCGGCCCTGACCGGCACCTCACTTGGCATCAAGCAAATCATTCAGGGGATGGCAGGAACTCTGGCACTGATCGGCGCGCTCCTCCTCGGTTTCACCCCTGTTCTTTGGGTTTTCTCACAATCAACGACTTCAGAAGTTTTCTTCGGATTTCTCGTTCTCGCCACCTGGTTGATCGCCCTCTTTTTCGGTACCGGCTTTCTTCTGAAAATGCTCGAACAATCCGGAACCAAGAACAAAGCACCCCTGCGTGTGTGGATCGGGATCTTCCTACTCGTGACCATACAAATGTCGACCACTTTGCGACCTCTCATTGGTCGCTCGGATTCGATATTTACTACCGAGAAACGATTTTTTCTTGAGCACTGGGGTATGACCATGAACGGACCTTCCCGCAGTAGCCGGGCAAGCGAGGGGATTCCGGTCCAACCCGATGACAAAGAGGCGGAAGAAAAACGCGGAGCTTCAAAAAAGAACCCTTTTCTCGAAGACTAGATCACGGAATAGCCCCGCCAGCGGGAGCTTGAATCTTCGCCAAAGGCAAGATCATGCGCGATGATTTTTTCCTCTGTGAAAAGAAATTTCCCGTCAAAGCTCTCGCCATTGAGCGCCTGCCTCAGCCAGTAGGAATCATCCTCCCACATTCTTTCGAAGGGAATCTCGTCAATCTCACACCAATATGGATTCGCCTCCTTTGTCGCGGTCGGGGTTCCCGTGAATTTGGTGGCAGTATAAACGTGACAGTGAATATCGGGCAAGTCGGACATTGCAAACCAAAGCTCACCCCGTTTGACAGGATTCAGGCAGGTAATGTGCAGCTCTTCCTGACACTCCCTGATCACACCCTGCTCTGGCGTTTCACCAGGTTCAATCTTCCCGCCGGGACCATTGATTTTCCCCTGGCCGATTCCAGTCAATTTTTCGATCAAGAGAACCCGGCTTCCTTGATGAATAAACATCAAAGTTGCATGGAGGTCCGGATTCCAGTTCGGCCAGTCGGGTATTTCGATCTCAGGATTGGGCATAAGCTTCGACAGAGTCGCAGGTGCATACGAGGTTGCGGTCTCCATGGACATTGTCAACCCTGCCCACGACCGGCCAGAACTTGTGTCGCCTGAGGCGGGCCGCCGGGAAAGCGGCTTTTTCACGGGAATATGGGTGAGCCCAATCATCAGCCATCACCATCTCAGCGGTGTGCGGAGCATTCTTAAGCAGGTTGTCCCTGGCGTCAGCGGTACCCCGGGCCACTTCCTCAATTTCATCATAAATAGACAACATGGCATCGCAGAAACGATCGAGCTCTTCACGGGATTCCGATTCGGTCGGCTCGATCATGAGCGTTCCCGCAACCGGCCAACTCATGGTTGGCGCGTGAAAGCCGTAGTCGATGAGGCGTTTGGCAACATCCTCAACCGTGACTCCGCTGCGTGCGGCAATCGGGCGGATGTCAATGATGCACTCGTGGGCCACCAAACCATCTCGACCGGTATAAAGGATGGGATAGGATTCGCGCAAACGATGCGCAATGTAATTGGCATTCAGAATTGCCACTCCACTCGCTTCCTTGAGACCGGCCGAGCCCATCATCGCGATATACATCCACGAAATCACATTGATGGATGCGCTTCCATAAGGGGCCGCGCAAACAACGTTTTGAGTTGATTCGAAGAGCCCGTGACCCGGGAGAAATTTCACCAAATGCGGAGCCACTCCAATTGGTCCGACACCAGGCCCGCCTCCTCCATGGGGAATGCAGAAGGTCTTGTGCAAGTTGAGGTGACAAACGTCGGCCCCAATCATGCCCGGGTTGGTGAGGCAAACCTGCGCGTTCATATTGGCACCGTCCATGTAAACCTGGCCACCGGCGTCGTGAATCTCCGCACAAATTTCTTCAATCCCGACTTCAAAAACTCCGTGGGTCGAAGGATAGGTCACCATAAGAGCACCCAAGGCATCGCGGTGGGTCGCGATCTTGGCCGAAAGATCAGCCCGATCAATATTCCCTTCCTCGTCACAAGTCACTGCGACCACTTTGAAACCCGTCATGACCGCCGACGCCGGATTGGTGCCGTGAGCCGAGGTTGGGATCAAACAGACATTCCGGTCGGTGTCACCATTCTCAAGATGATAGGAACGGATCGCCAGGAGCCCGGCATACTCACCCTGCGAACCCGCGTTGGGCTGAAGTGAAACGGCCGCAAAGCCTGTGATTTTCGCGAGCCAATCGGCCAGTTGATCGAGCATGGCCCGATACCCCCTGCTCTGACTCTCCGGAACAAAAGGATGCATCATGGAAACCTCAGGCCAGCTTACCGGCATCATTTCGGCGGCGGCATTGAGTTTCATGGTGCAGGAGCCCAGTGGAATCATGGACTCGTTGAGGGCAAGGTCCCGCTTCTCGAGACGACTCAGGTAGCGCATCATTTCGGTCTCGCTCCGATAGAGTTGGAAAACCTCCTGGGTCATAAACTCGCTCTCACGCGGCATTGCCACAGCATCCTGCTCAGCGGCCGGGGACACTCCAAAAACCGCAGCAATCGCGTCCAGGTCATTTTCCGTGGTGGTTTCATCCAAGGAGATTCCAATCCTGCCGTCTCCGAAATCACGGAAGTTGTATCCCGCCTCACGGGCTTTCTCCAACAAAGCATCGTCAGCCTCAAGAGTGAGAGTGTCAAAGTACGAAGAGTTAACGACATTGGGCAAGACCTTTGCCAATCGTGAAGTCAGACCATGGACACGGGTCGCGATCTTCTCAAGACCATCCGGACCGTGGTAAACGCCGTACATTGACGCCATGACCGCCAGGAGAACCTGGGCAGTGCAAATATTCGAAGTCGCCTTGTCCCGACGAATGTGTTGTTCGCGGGTCTGAAGTGAAAGCCGATAAGCGGGATTCCCCTGCGAATCGAGCGAGACTCCGATCAGGCGCCCCGGGATTTTGCGCTTCAGTTTATCGACACAGGAAATAAACGCGGCATGCGGTCCGCCAAAGCCAAGGGGAACTCCAAACCTCTGGCTGGAACCCACACAAATATCAGCTCCCATCGCTCCGGGCTCTTTGAGCACACAAAGCGCCAGGAGATCGGCGGCCACAGTCAGAAGGCCGCGGGCTTCGTGAACCTTGGCTGAAAAATCGGTAAAATTCCGCACATTTCCCAGAGTCGAGGGATACTGAACAAGCGCACCAAAAAAACCTTCCGCAGGCGAAAATTCATCGATCGAGCCGACCTCGACAGTCACGCCCAGAGGCTCGGCCCGGGTCCGGACCACCTCAATCGTCTGCGGGTGGCATTCCTCATCCACCCAAAAGACAGAACCACGCGGGTTCATGGTCAGGGAAAGGCTCATTGCCTCGGCTGCGGCAGTGGCCTCATCGAGCAAGGAAGCATTGGCGACATCAAGACCCGTCAGGTCCACCACCATGGTTTGAAAGTTCAAAAGTGCTTCCAGCCGACCTTGGGAAATCTCCGGTTGATACGGAGTGTAAGCGGTATACCAGCCGGGATTCTCGAGAATATTTCGCTGAATCACCGGAGGCGTGATTGTCCCGTAATACCCCTGCCCGATCAGTGATTTGAGAAGAACATTGTCTGAAAACGTCTCCTTCAGTTGCTTGAGGGCCCCGGCTTCGGAAAGTGCCTCCGGGAGTTCCGGACCTTCTTCCCACTGAATTTTATCGGGGACGACTTTGTCGACCAACGCTTCGAGGCTGTCGTAGCCAATCGCGTCGAGGAGTTCCTGCCGTGAATGATCCCACGGCCCGATATGGCGTTTGGCAAATGGAGCGCTCATTTCAGAACTCAGGAAACCATCCCGGTGTAGGAAGCCGCGTCCATGAGATCATTCACCTGATCAGGACTACTCACCCGAATTTTGAAGATCCAACCGGTATCGTATGGATCCGTATTGATCTTGGCCGGATCAACAACCAGATCGGTGTTGACCTCAATGATTTCACCGGCAATCGGCGCGTAGATGTCGCTCGCGGCCTTTACACTTTCAACGACCGCAATTGGCGATCCTTTATCGATATCCCCCAAGTCGGGTAATTCGACGAAAACCACGTCGCTCAGTTCCTCCTGGGCGTGGTCGGTGATTCCAATGGTGGCGATATCGCCTTGAAGGCGAACCCACTCGTGATCGCGGGTGTAGTGAAGGTCGGCAGGAGCTGTCATAACGGAAGTCGCTTGTGTTTAATTTGAATTATTTTTGATAGAAAGGCTTTTTTGCCACCCGGGCAGAAATTTTACGCCCGCGAACTTCGATGAAAACCTTGGTGTTCACTTTGGCACGGTCGGTGGGAAGGTAAGCCAGAGCGATTCCCTCGCCCAGTGTCGGAGAAAGTCCGCCGGAGGTCAGCACTCCGAGAGGTTCTCCATTCTCATCGACAACGGTATATCCGGGCCGGGGTGGAGCTGCGCGTTCGGTGATTTTGATCGCCATCAAACGCTCGCCCAATCCCTCTTCCTTTTGCCGGGCTAGAACTTCAGATCCCACAAATTGCCCCTTTTTAAGGGAGACGAAGAATCCCAACCCGGCCTCCAGAGGAGTCCTTTCCTCCGTCAAATCCGAGCCATTCAGCGGATAGCACATTTCCAGCCGCAAGCTGTCGCGGGCCCCCAACCCACATGGCTTCACCTTCTCCTCAAGGAGCGCATTCCACCAAAAGGCGGCATCACGCGCCGGGCAAAAGAGTTCGAAGCCATCCTCGCCGGTGTAACCGGTCCGACAAATCACAATGCGCCGACCTTCATGCTGGAGATCATCGACCCCATTTCGAGTTGGAAGGGTCCGACCGTCTGTGATCGCCGAGAAAACCTCGGGCGCTTGCGCCCCTTGAATGGCCAAACCGGCCCACTCGGAGCTTTCATCACGAAGAGTCACGCCATCTGCCAGGTGTTCGCCAAGCCAAGCGACATCCTTTTCCACACACGAGGCATTCACCACCAGGAGAAAATCAGTCTCGCCAAGACGATAGAGAATCAGATCATCGATCACTCCCCCTTTTTCATTGAGCATGAAAGTATAGTGAGCGTTCCCCACTGTGAGATCGGCGACATCATTGGTGAGCATCTTGTTCAGCCAGGCTGCCGCCCCCTCACCTTCGACAAAGACCTGTCCCATGTGGGAAATATCGAAAACGCCGCAGGAGTCGCGAACGTATTGGTGCTCTTCAATGATCGATGAATACATTACCGGCATCTCCCAACCCGCGAAAGGGACCATCCGACCTCCCAGCTCCCGGTGTTCCTGATCAAGGGGAGATAATTTCAAAACTTCGCTCATGCCGCGACTGTGTGAGCGGGGATGGAGCTTGTCAACATGCTGATCTGCGGGTTTCCTTGATCACCGATGGCACTGAACGCAAATTTGGAAAAAAACTTCTCATGGCTGGCATTCCCCGGCCTCATTCGCGCTATTGTCATGCTGCAATGCGTCGTCTTTTTGGTCATTTTAATCAACAAAGAGACTGCGGGTTACTTCATGGTGACACCCGAAGGCATCGGAAAGGGCGAGTATTGGCGGCTCATCTCCTGGCTCTTCTATCCCTTTATCGATCCCCGCGGCTATAGCCCCGTTCTGGGCACTTTCTTCATGTTCATCATTCTGAAAATTTCCTTTCTATTTAGTGATTCGCTTGAAAATGCCTGGGGCGAAATTCGGACCTCATTCTATATTTATGGCACGATCATCTGCCAGGCTCTGACCCTTTACCTCTCGGCCATCGGAGTTTTTCCGGGAATCTTCCTGGGCAACCAGATGTTTTACTTCGCCTTGTTCTTCGCATTCGCGACTCTTTTCCCTCACGTCGAATTCCTCCTCTTCTTCGTTCTCCCGGTAAAGGTTTGGATTTTTGCGGCCATTCTCCTGGCGACCATTGTTTTCTCGTGCCTCGCCTATCCACTCCTCTTCCTGGCTTATGGCCTGGCGTTTCTTCCCTACCTCGTTTGGGCCATCCCGAGGCTCTGGAACTGGCGGAAATACCAAAGCCAACTCAATACCAGGCGGGTGAAATACCAATCGCAGCATAAAGGCAGCGAGGCCCGGACACTTCATCGCTGCGCCGTTTGTGAACGGACCGAGGTCAGTAATCCTGAACTCAACTTCCGCGTCGCCGAAAATGGAGAAGAGTATTGTCTGGACCATCTCGATGATGATGGCAAACCTGCGGCCCCATGAGTGAGCTGAAGTTCTCCCCCCGCCCCGATAAAAAGGAACTCGACGAAACCCTCGCCTTTGCGCCCAGGTTCGATGACAACGGCCTCATCGCGGCCATGGCCATCGATCATAAGACACGCGAGCCTCTCATGCTGGCCTACATGAACGAGGACTCGCTGAAGATGACCATCGAAAAGGGTGAAGCGGTTTACTATTCGCGGTCCCGCCAAGAGATTTGGCACAAGGGCGCGACTTCCGGACACACCCAAAAAATCCACGAAATCCGCACGGACTGTGATCAGGATGCTCTCATTCTCTATGTCACCCAGCAGGGAGCCGGCGCTTGTCACACCGGTCGTCGATCCTGCTTTTACCGTGCGGTGAGCTTCCCACAAAACAACCCGGTCGATCTCGATTTCGTGGATGACGAAAGAACCTTTGATCCGGACTCTGTTTACGGAGACAAGTAAGCAAAAAGGGCGCCACGAAATCGCAGCGCCCCACACCATCGCTACCGTTGCGGAATCGACGCCTCAAGCACGGTCGCTCCGTGCTCTTCGCTCATCACGAGGACACTGAACTTGCGAACCTCGCCCAACCCGGTTGAACTCACGCTGGCATAATCAAACTTGCCCCGAAGATCAGTATAGCCGTCTTTGAAGAATTTCACTCCATCAGCGGTGTCCGCGTAGACCTTCACGTAGACCTTAGGAAGAGGCTTACCGGTCTTCTCGTGGCGAACGGTGAGCAAGCCCATCGAGTCGCTGAGAATCGTTTTTAACTCATTTGCGTAGACCGCGGTCGAGGTCGTCTTGCCACCGCCAATCACCTCAACAATGACGTTGCTTGCCTGGTATTCGGCAGGGAGCGTGAAGATCTTCGATCCTTTTTGGCCCTGAAGCTTCATCTTCATCGATTTGTTTGGCTGAATGATCGCAAAGCGCGAAGTATCGCTCGAAACAAAGGGATTGGTACTAAACAAGAACTCCAGATCCATCTCGTAATAATTGACAGTCACCTCCGGAACATTCTGGAAATCGAGGGTGGCTTTGACACCCTCCACTTCGAGGGCCAGTGAGGGCTCGCGTGCGGCGGCCAACTGTTGTTCCTGTTCGCGATTCCCGTCTTCAATCACCTCCGGGCCGGCTCCCTCCACCTCCTTAATTTGGGCTGTCAAATCAGCGAAACGATTGCGCCAACGATCAACCGGATATTTCTCGTACTTCGCAGCCAAACGGCGGGCCTTGGGCAGATCGGCTTCGTAGAATGCAGCGTAAGCCTGGAAGTAATCATACTGCATTTTCGTCTTCAGTTTCGCTGGATTAACCTGCTTCAAATGAGCCAGGGCCTCGGCCACCCGGTCCTGAAGGAACAGGTAGTAAGTCGTAGCCAGGTGATCGAGATCATCGAGTTGCTTCTTCTGGCTGAGGACCCGGAGGAATTGCGCATACTGCTCCCGGACCACGGGGTTAAGAATCCGATTTTCGCCACCGAGAGCATGGGCCCGGTTGTTGATGAGCGGCTTGTATTCCAAATGCTCAAAACGGCGACGATTGATGGGATCAACCGTGATCAAATCACACGAAAGCGCCACCCCGCATTGATCAAGGAAACGCTCCTGCATCAGAAGCAACTGGGCGATCCCCTCCTTGTGATTGTGCGCAACAGAATACTCCTGAATGGCCGAGTGGTAGAGGCCGCGCAGATTCAAGATCTCCAGAGCCTTGAGGAAGAATTCGCCGTCTTCACGACAACGCCATGCCATCTTGGTGAGATCAATTGCATGCAGGTTTTGAGTCTCAAGAAACTTGAGAACATCGGCTTCTTCACCCCACTGGCTGATCCAGGCCCAAGATGTCTGGTCGACAGTCGTGGGCTTGTCCACGACATTGAAAGTGAGCCCATCGGCATGAGCAATCACTTCCCCGGACTTCGACAAATGAGCCGGATAAACCGGGAACTGTCCGGACGCCGGGAAGTAGAAGGCGATCTCAAGGCGGTGGGTCGCATAAGGTTCAAGCTGCACCGGCTTGGATTCGGTGGTTCGCAGTCCCCGGACCGCAATTGCCCCCTTTGGGATCTGTGAAAGAATATCGAGCCGCTGGCGCGCGCTGGTCGGATTGGTGACGACTACCTGGGATCCGTAAACCACCCCACGGACAAACTCCCCAGTGACGAATTTATCGACCTTTTGTCCGTCTTCCATGCGGTAACGATCATTGAGCTGGAAGTAACTCTGGCTCACCAAAAGCGGCGGGCGATTCTCGGCCATGCCGGCCTCCTTGACCTCGCGATGGAAAAACAAGGCGTTCCCTCCAGCGGTAAAATCAAGAGCACCTTCTTTGATTTCGTCCTTATGCTTTGGAGCCTCAAAGGGAAGGTCGAGGAAAGCCAGGGCGAACATCATTTCCGCAAAGCTTCCGGTCACTTCACCCAAATGTCGTGAACCGAAACCAGGACCACCCCCGTGTTTCGCAAGATCCAGCCAGAAGCGATTCTCAGCGACGAGTTGGTAAACCTGTTCGTTTTGACGGAGATGGAAGTAATTATTCTCGGCCCACTCCTTGGTGGGTTCAAGGGCACGAAAGAGCTGGTCGACCTCTTTCAATTTTTTCGACAACTCAACGCCAAACGGATCAATTCCGGCTCCGGGCTTTCGACTGAGAGCCCGACTCTTGCTCTTGACTTCTTTTAAGGCGGATACCTGCTTCTCAAGCTGTTCGAGCTCCATCTTCATTTCGGCTTCCGGGGCTTCATTTGCCGGCGCCGCAGGAGCATTATCACCCAGAGAATAGAAACTATTTGACCGAAGCCCTTTCCTGTTCTGAAGGGCGGTTGTCAACTTGACCCCGGCATAGGTGTTGCCAAAGGCGCCACCTGCCAAGGCTGCTCCGAACCACTGCTTGGTCAGATCAAGATTTGGAGGACGAAGTGCCAGCCTGTTTTCGAGATCCAAACCAAGTGCCGCCATCCGCTTCCCATCGGATTGCGCGAGGAGAATTCGCTCCACGACATTGAGCCGGGCATATTCGAAAAACTGAAAATACTTGTTCAGGGGATTCCCGAGAAGAAAGTCGTCCATGAAGGTCAGGTCCTTCTTGCTGGCCAGATGTGGAAGAACCACCTCTTTGAAAAAGACCGGATCTTTCCGCGAAACAAAAAAGCTCAATTCATGACAGGCATACTTCGAGTATTTGGATCGCTTCTCTTCCCTGGTCAACGCGTCCCATTCCGTAACAAAGGAAAACTCCCTCAATGTCTCATCATTCTTGAGGGTCAAAAAGTAGCGGTAGACCGCGCCCAGATGATCATAGACTTCAAAGTCCGAATTCAAAAGGTCAGGAATTCTCAATGAGTCTCCTTTCTTCAAAAGGGTGACCTGCTCCTGTTCGGTAAAGTGACGCTTGGGATCGAGCGCGTTACTCAGGAGCCGTAGATCACGGATCCTGGTTTTCGCATCTGCCAGCGAAACACTGCGGTATGTGGAGCCATCCGGATCCACCAAAAGAACGTGAACATGCTGACGGTCCCCAAAGGCATCGATCTTAATACTGATTCGACCATTCTTGTCGGGAACCAAATTGGGAATGACAACGGGATCTCTCCCCAGAAATTCGTATGATGACGAACCGATGGACCTCGCCACACTTTCTTTTTTCTTGGCCCGGGAATTCCGGGAAGCGGCCGGCGCGGTAGCCGGAACCGGCCGGCGATCAAAGCGATCTCCTGCCTCCAACATTTCTTTTCCGGACTCGGTATCGCGAACAGCCCATGGGTTAAGGAGAATTTCAGGCCGCTCAAGCATGTTTCCAACAAATTTTCGGGCATAACGACGCTCTAAGATATACCGCAATTCATCACCCAAACTACGTCCACTGATATAAAGGCTCGGAAGATAGCGGGCGAAGCCCGTGCGAAGCCCGGCACGCTGGGAAGCTCCAAGAGCAGCAAACGGATCGTTCCCCGGAAGGAATCTTGTGCCAATTACATGCACACGGGTCAGGGGATCCAACCCCGTCACATCAATCTCCAGAGTCTTGTCATTCGCCTCCACCGATTTCAAATGCGAAGCCTGTCTTGTCGGCAGCTCCAGCATGCGTGCCGGGTTAAAAAGGTAGCCTTCGGAGATCTGACCATCACCAACCAATACCTTCATTGTTTGAGAAGAGGCTTTCAGAATCAGGCGGTAGTCGCCTGCCGGGAGAGGCGCCACCAGATAACCATCGACCAGCTTGAGCCGGGCAAATTCGTCGGCAACAAATCCCCCTGACCGGTAGGAATAGAAAGCCACTTCGCGGCGATTCAGGGAGCCCACAAATGGCACTTTGAGTTCTTGTTTATCGGACAGGGTGACGAGATCCACTTGGTCACGACGGTCGTTCTCCAAAGACCAAGCCCGGGACTGACCACTCGCAGCCTCTACCGTTACGCTTTCAATCCCGGTGAGAGGTCCAAGATCGACACTTCCCCTTTCGGTGGTCTTCAGAGTCGCCTTTCGCTGATTTTTAAAATGGCGGTGATTTATCGTCACATTGAGATTTTGTCCGTCGAGGGGCTCGGCATTTCGGCCAAAAAACTCAACGCGATACCTGCCGTCGATTTTGCTCAAGTAGAGATCTCCGACGACATCACCTTTGAGAACTTCGTTCACCTTAAAAGACCGTGAATCCGTTAGTTCCACAAGTCTGCCTCCTTCACTGGCAATCTTCATTTTCACCCGGAGAGTCGCTACGAGATTGGTGAGGCGATCGGGCACTCTGAATTCGTGGACAAACTCGCGATCGCTCAAGAGCTTGATATCTTCGACGCTCATACTTGCGGGAAGTCCGTCCAGATCGGTTGAACTGAACTCCAGAGAAGCACTCTCGATCTCTGAGAGCGATATCGTTTGCCCGGCAACCTCAAGAGTCGGACGAAGAATCAAACGCCCTCTTCCGCCAGTGCGGAGGGACTCTTGATCGAGGTGCATTCCGGCCGTAATTTGATAAGCCTCTCCAGGTTGGACCAGCCTGGCCATCGTCGCGTAACCGGCTGAGTCTTGAATCACCACAGATCGAGTCCCGGGATTACCGGAAAAAGGAATGACCAGGCGACCGGTCCCGTCAGTTTCATATCGGGTCTTCCCAAGCCAAAGCGCCGCTCCTTTCAGGGCTTGGTTGGCCTCGTCAAGAATCGTAACCAGCTCTCCCTGCGGGATGGTGCGATGAATCAGCCCAAGGGCTCCTTTGCGGATCACAGCCCGGCTGCTTTTACCGCCTCCGATAAATTCAACCACCCACAGACCTCGGCGATTGGGAATTGATGCCAGCTTAAATTCCCTTTCCGTCTTAAGTTGCGGTGCCACATCGAACTCATGAACCTCGCGAAAGTTTGCCACCAAGCCATCGAGGTCAATGTCGGTACTAACTTCATTCCCAAGACTCCGGTAATAATTCAGGGTGTTGATCTCAAAAACCTTCACAATGAGATTCGGCACATTTTTGAGATGCATCTTCAAGCTCACCGCATCGCCAATGGCATGGGTCTCCTGATTGGTGGGATCAAACTCAATGTCCACGCGGTCTTTCAGAGCCTGGAATTCAGACGGGGTGAGAAGGGCGGCCCAGTCTGATGGCTTTCCAACTCCCTTGGTGATCTTGGCCTCGGCAAAGACACGGCGAAGCCAGCCCTCGCCCAGATAAGGCGCGAACTTTGCGGTGTCCGGATCATCCTCCAGAAACTTTAAAAGGTAAGCCCTCACCAAGTCCTCGTCGCTTCCTTGCACCGAAGGAAGAGTAGTCACTTTCCGGTAATCCTGTCCGAGATCTGCGGGATGACGCCAGAGAGCCGGCTCCTCGTCACGCCACTTGGGATTCAAATAGCTGACATTCCGGGGAAGAGCGAGATACTGCAAAAACCGTTTCTCATTCTCTTTCCCTTGGGCCCGGTCATGCATGAGCCGTTGATAAAGAAGGTGGGCCTTTAAGGAATTGAAGGCAGGAGGCAAGGTCACCACAAATTTTTCTGCACGAGTCAGATAAGCTTCGCGAACCTCCGCTGAAGCAGCCATCGACTCATCGGCATTTGGCAGAAGCCGGGTCAGGTAGGTCTCCACAAAAGCAGCCGAATTGATCACATCATTTTTCAGTGCAAGAAGCTCTTCAAGTTGAGCCTTCGTCAACAAACGATGAATCCCAAACTCCCCAAACCCCTTGCTTTCCTTGCTTTTGAGATCGGTGTGAACCAGTGAAACCAACCCCGGCAAATCCGGAGTTGAAGCCCGGGCAAGAAGATCCCGCACTTCTGAAGGCGTCAATTTGGGATTCCCTTCCAGAAATTTGTAAAATGCCGACGGCTGAAGATTCTGAAGCGAGCTCGACCCTCTCAAGGCGTCATCCAGAAACGCCTTCCACGAAACCAAATTTTGATCCAAAACGGCAGGATACTTGGCCTCCCGGGCCTTCCCTTCCTGCTGGTGATTCAGGGTCAAACCCATTTCCCGGCGGAGGTAGGCCAGGGTCGCTTTCGGGTCATCGGAATACCGGATCAGGGCTTCACGATGCTCGATCTGCTGGCGCCGGCCGGAATTACGAAAGCGATTTTTCCATTCCTCGAGAATCCGATTGAGCTCCTTGAGATTCCTCTCATTCTGAAAATGCAGGGCGTGATAGTAATAGTATTCCTCGGTTCCGGGAATCAGAAGCTGCAGCGCCTTCTCCCGGTCGGCAGTGAGAGCAAAATCTTCAACAAATCCAACCTCCTGCTGCGCCACGACGCTGAAACTGGCCAAAATCGAAACGCCAAGCGCAACAATCCAGCGACAGCATGGTTGTGATAAATCAATGGTCTTCTTCATAAGTGGTATCTCTGGCAAGGCTGTCCAGCCGGATACCGGAATCGGCAACAGGCTGGAAAGCAGTTTTCCTATTGATAAGGAAACGCCAGACGACAACTTCTTGGAAGAAAATCCGCCTTTTTTTGAATCAGGAGAAGATCAACGGTAAATGCGGCTTTTTGAGTCACCGCCTGACATCAGATACCCCATGAGATCCTTGAGTTCACTTGGATTGAGAGAATTGATCAATCCGGCCGGCATCTGGGAATTGCTGGTCTGCTTCACCGACTTTACCTGATCGACCGTGGTCAGGAATGGCTCGCCGGAATGACCTGCGGGATAGATTGAAACGTCTTTTCCATTTCGAACATACAGCCCCTGCTTTTGGGTCCCATCCGCCAACAAAATATCGAACATGCTGTATTGATCGGAGACATCCTTGTTAGGGTTAATGATGGCCTCAAGAACGTAGCTGGTATCAAACTTGTTGGGAATGCTGCTCAGATCAGGGCCGATGTCCCCCCCCAGCCCGCCAAGCCGATGACAAGCGCCGCAGCTGACTGAGAAATACAAGCTGCGGCCATTCTGAAAACTTGCTCCTTTAAGGGACTTCACATGCTTCCCCGCCGACTCGAGCGTGTATTGCCGACCGGGCCCCTGCGGAGGCTTGATCTCAAAGTCCGGGACCGGGTTAAAACTCTCTCCGGAAATATCAGCCAAAGCCGAACGATGCTCGTTGCTCATCTGCGACAAATGCAGGTCTCGAATGTTGGCGAGGAATCCCGGGAAGCTTGCCCCTCCTGAGCCTTTTCCGGCTTCATTCAGCAATTCAATGCAGGCTTTGCGTTGCTCCAAGGTCCAGCCGTTCTGAACGTTCGAAAGCATCAAAACATAATAGACTTCGCGCGAGGGAGGCGGATTATCGAGAAAGCCCTTGATGGACGCACCGTAACTTGGATTCCGTGCTGCGATGGCAGCCCAATCCGGGACGATTGTTTCTGGGCGATTCTTGATCAAAGCAATCGTCTTGGCGACGACCTCGGGAGACTGCAGGTAAGTCAAAACACGAATCAGTTCAGTATTTAAATCGGCGTTGTCCGCAGGCAGCTCGCGCTCAAGAACATTCAAGATCATCTCGCGTTGTATTTCTGAAGGACGGTCCATGCGAATAAAGGTCAGCGACAGGGCACGAAGAAATCCCAGCTTCTGAGACAGTGGGAGGCTGGCAAAAGGGATCCTCCCCAAAGTATTGAAGACAAGAGATTGTTGTTCGGCAGACCCGCTTCGAGCGAGCGCCACACAGGCCGTGATCATCGTTTGGTGGGAACTCACTCCGTTAAGCCTTTCGATCCAGGTTTCAACCGGCTGCGACTCGACTGCCACCCTTGCAGCATGACGGAGAAATCGATCTTCCGACCCCAGATAGGGCCAGGCCATCTCGACGGCTGATGAATCCACCACTCCGTGAAAATTTTCCAACTGCCGCGCCAACTGCCGCGCCTTGGTCGGATCCAGAGCCGGAGCGGGCTCTGTTGATTCCTTGCCGGTGTAACGCACACGATACATCGCAGACTGGGTTCCCCGCCCTCCCACTAAAAAGTAAAGATGACCGTCCTTACCCACTGCGGCATCAGTGAGAGGAAGGGCAGACCGGGAGAGAAAATTCTCACGGGTGCCAACATACCCCGCTCCTTCTTGCTTGAGGTGAATCGCCCAGATCGTTCCGAAAGTCCAATCGAAGGCATAGAGAGCCCGCTGATATTTGACCGGAAATTTGGTTCCCGTTCCCGAAAGCAAACCCGTCGGAGATCCAGGTCCGATCTCAACCACCGGAGGAAGGCTGTCCTCGTAATAATTGGGCCACTTACCGGTGCCCGAGCGCCAACCGTAGTCGGAACCGCTGACCGAAAAATTAATTCGAGTGGGACGATACCAATGACTGCCGACATCCCATTCCATATCGGCATCGTAGATAAAAAGATCGGCGGCGGAATTCAGCGCGATATCATAGGCGTTACGCATTCCGATACTGTGAAGGTCGTGCGTCTTGCTTTGGGGATCATACCGGCTGATCCAACCTCCCGGAGCAAGGCGCCCGCGTGCGTGCCCCCGGGCGTCCCAGAGACGGGGTAAAAGATGATCCTCACTCCACGATTGCACCCGCTTTCGAGTGATCGAATCTTGGGGCGGAATGGGGGCGTGGTTTCCACCCACCACATAGAGTTGTTTGCCAGACTCATCCGGAATCACCGCGTGATTTCCGTGCTCGCCACCCCCGTTGTTCGAGGGCTGTTTTTCGGCCTGATCCGGCAGGCCGTCGCCATTTGAATCAATCACCCGGTAGAGCGCCCCACCGTTACGGTGAAACCAGAGGCTTCCTTGAAACCAGGTTAGCCCCTGGGCTCCGGACAAAATCTGATCCGAACCGGCTTCGGTGACTCTCAATGGAGTAACCACTGTCCCACCGTCACTAACGACGATTCGAAAGAGCCCCTTCCCACCCTGGTCGGTGGCGTAAAAACTTCCATCCGGAGCAACGCAAAGGGAAACCCATGAGCCCTGCTCGCCCTTGGGAACGGTGTAAAGGAGCTCAGCCTCGAATCCCTCTGCAATTTGAAATTCATCAGGCTCGGCCGCCTTGTCCGGGGCCTTCTCACCCGGAATCCCCCACGGTTGCACTCCAAGCTTTCCAAGCGTTTTCAATTTGGCGTTCCAATCCGAATCATCGAACCCCGGCTTCTCCCAACCATCAGCGGCCTCCAGCGATAACTTCCAATCCTCACCCGAGACAACCTCCCAATTCTTCCCGTCCGCCATTTCAACCTTCAGTTTAAACACGAAGGCCGCGACCCCGCCTTTGTTTTGCGCCTTTACCGCAATTTGGTTGCGACCCTTTTTCAAGAGCGACTTCGCCTTGGCGACCAACAGTGGTTGCTGCCAATCCGGCACCTTGCCGATCGCCTTGCCATTGACCCACACGGTCGCCCTGTTGTCGCAGGTCGTGTAAAGCGAGGCCGATTTCACATCGCCGGTAATCTCAAACTGATGACGCAAATAGATCGGCTCATCATTTGTCTTGTCAGCCCGCCAAACCCATTGAGCGGCACTGGATTTCGAGGGCTTGGCCTCGGTCGTTTGAAATGACCCGAAAACGGAACAAATCGCAAATGCGAACAGGACGGGCTTGCGTGCAAATTTCATAGGTTGGATGGTTGAGGGTTATCCCGGAGAGCATTCCGCGAATCGCGCGGGATGAACATCTCAAAATGACCTCAAGTTGACTTTCAGCAACTCGAATCCCGACCGGAAACACGGGACAAGGCATCTGCAAATTTCGCCGAAGGCCCGGACAACTCGCGACCGTCGATCGAAGCCACTGGCCTCAGCCGTCTCAGGGCATTGCTGAGCCAAATTTCATCAACACTGTCCAAAACCTCCATCGGCCACTCTCCTTCTTGCACCTCCAGATGTCGCACGACCTCTTGGCGCATCACTCCAGGAAGACAACCGGTCTTTAGCGAAGGGGTGTGAAGGACTCCGTCTTTCACAAAAAAGAGGTTGGAGATACAGGCCTCGCAAATTTCCCCCCGGGTGTTGGGCCGGATCACTTCATCAAAGCCGGACTCGCGCAGCAGGATCATATTCTCCGCGTATGAAGTGCTCTTAACTTGTGCCAACGGGCTCCGCTCGTTGACCGGATATGATGAAGTCACGACATGAATTTCGCCCCCTTCTTCCGGCAATGGCTCAGCGGAAATCAAACACCCCTCGCCCAAGGTCACCCTCACTCTCGCGGACTCCAAATGGTTCGCCGCAATCACTCTGCGTATCGTATCGAGAAGAACGGCCCGCCCGGGAACCACCAACCCAAGTTTTTTGGCCGAAGAGCACAGTCTCGCATGATGCTGAGTCCAGAGACATGGCTCGCCACCCTCGGCCCGGATGGTCTCGAAGGCGCCCTCGCCGCGCAGAAACACAGCATCCGAGACGGGAAGCGAAAACTCCCCGCCCTCGATCAGCCGGTCATTCCAGGAGACGATCATCGACACCTCTTTAGCCACCGTTTAAGAACTCAACAAGCCTTGAACTTCCTCGCCCACTTCCATCTCGCACGGCCTACCGACGGATCCCGCGTAGGTGCACTGCTCGGTGACTTTGTTCGCGGCACTCCGCAAAGCCTGCGGGCCCGGTTGCCATCCGAGCTGGTCGAGGGGATCGTCCTCCACCGGGCCATCGACCACTTCACCGACAGCCACGAAATTTTCCTCAGAACGAAAAAGCTCCTCAGCCCACCGAGAAGGCGCTTTGCGGGGATCATCGTCGACATTTTCTTTGACCACCTTCTGGCGCAAATGTGGTCTGAATACTCCAAGGTCCCTCTCCGCAAATTCATCGCCGAAATGTATCGGACCCTCGAACGCCGGGACGACTGGCTCACACCTGAAGTCAGCGCCATCATTGGACGAATGCAAAAGGAGAATTGGCTGGGGACCTACGGCACTATTTCTGGTCTCGCCCTAACCTTTCGCAGGGTCAGTCAGCGCCGGGCTTTCCTCGCTCCACTGGTGGGAGCCGAAGATGACCTAACCAGCCACTATCAATCTTTCACGACCGCTTTTCAAAGCTTCTATCCCGAGGTGATCTCGTTCGCTGCCGGGGAAAACCCGGGTGGCGCGTTGAGCTCGCCATAGAAATCCCGCCCCGAGATTGCCCCGAGCATTTCGAGCTCCATCCTAAGCGATTCTCGTGCAGGCCGGGCCGAGGCCACCGATTTTCCGCACGGCGTAAAAGTCGCGAAGCGAGCTTTATCTCCCTTCCGGGAAAGCAAGGTCAGCATTGGCCGGTCGCCTTCATTCTTCAAAATCAGCGGATGCATCCAGCAGGAAGTGGGTTTGTAAAACCAAGGATGCCTTCCCTCTTCCACTGCGCGAAGCTGCCAACGGCAGCGGTGTTGAGCATCCAGAAAAACACAGCGGGTTTTGGGAAAGTGGTCCGGGAAATCATCGGCAAGCTGATCTGATGACGCTTCAACCGTCTCAGTCTTAAAACGGCCATCCTCAAGCTTAACGACTCCCTCGCTTTCCCGGCTTAAAACATCGGCTTCCTCAGGCGACAAAATCACCCCGTCGTGGCAGCAGGTCGCACGACACACCGCCAGTTCACAAATCGGCAACGGTATTTCAAACGCGCCATGGTCAACGGCGGCCTCGGCTAACGATGAGGCCAGTCCCCGAACCGTGTCTCGAAATATCGTGGTCGGTTCCAGAGGCAAAATCAGAAGAGTTTACTCGCCGGAATCGGCGTCTTTCTTCTCGTTTCCACCTTCGGGCTTGGAATGCCCACCTTCCTTCTTGTGCTCCGAATCGTCACCATGCTCACCGTGGGCGGGAAAAAGGTTGATGGTATCGCTGGACTTCGGAGGATCGGATTCCCACTCGTGACGCTCGCAAGAACACAGACCAAGAGCGACAAGCGCTGTAAGAACCGAGAAAAGTTTCATGACGCCCGTTGGATAGTCGAGGCTGATGAAAATGGCAACCCCGCTTTTTACCCGAAACCTAGATAATCTGGCGGGTATCGAGATAGGCGTTTGCCAGGGCGATCGGGAATTGCTGCGCCGTTTCATCGAGAGTCACGATGCCGTCAGCCCTGAGAGTTGCGAGCACGGCCTCCCGCTCGGCCGCGTAGTCGTGGGCAGCCAGGTAACCCAGCGCATCCTCAAAGCTCGTCAAACCCTTGTCCATCATCTCCCCAATCCCCATTTCACGAAGACTCGCCAGCACCACCACGTGCTTCTGACGAAGCTTCCTCAGGGGCTCACGGAGTTCATCGGAATCCTCCCCGCGTAAATTGGTCATAACAACGACCATCGAGCGCCGCTGTTGGTGCTTGAGCAGTCGTTCGGCTGCCTCGGCGAAATCGCTCGGAAACGGGGAGGTTTCGTAATCGTAAAGGTGATTAAGCACCGTAGTCATCGCGCTGGCACCCTTGACGGGCGGGAGCCAGCGATCGGTTCCGCCGAAGCTGAGAATGCCAACCTGATCTCCCTGGCGCAATGCCACGTAGGAAAGGAGAAGCATCGAATTCAAACAGTGATCAAACTGGCTGATCTCGCCGTCGATCGTCCGCATCCGGCGACCGCAATCGAGCATCAGAATCACCGATTGATCCAACTGCTCCTGAAAATCTCGGCTGATCAGACTCTGTCGTTTGGAACTGGCCTTCCAGTCGATCTGGGAAAGAGAATCGCCCATTTGATAATCACGAAGCTGGTGGAAATCACGGCTCAGGCCCGTTCGGTTTTTTCGGATAATCCCGGTGTGTTCCTGTCGATGAGCCATTGCCATCAAGGCGTAACTCAGAACCGGTTGGTAGTTGGGATACACTTTGACAGTGCCCTCATCACCCACTTTGACCAGCCTTGACCAGAACCCCAGCAAGGAAGTCATAAGGACATGGGTCTTCCCAAAATCGATTTCACCCCGCTCGGGAAGAATTATAGGGTAGTTTAGATCAAGATAGCCTCTCCCCTTGATCCAGCCACGCCATGGGAAGGCCTCGCATTCACAATGGCTCGGAATACCATCGAACACCCCGACATGAAGAGGTCGAGGGGCAGGGTTGATGATTCGTAACTTCACCTCGCTCTCGATCCCTACCGCCATGCGCCCGGGAAGGGTTCGCTCCACCCGGGGTGGTTTGAAGACGAACGCCACAAGCGCATCGAACAAGACGACAAGCGCCAGAATTCCGCCCATGATCCCCCACCACCCGGAAACCGGAGGATACAAGGAACCCGCCAATCCCATGAAGGTCCAGAGGATCAGGAGTGCAATAAGGGCACGCGTGGGGCGAAGTGGCATGACAAAAGGCTAGATCCGCGGAGCGACCACGGTCTCAAGAGAAGAGCTCAGAAGGTCGTCAACGTTTTGACCGCTAATCGCGACTTCCGGAGCAACCTGAACACGGTGACGGAAGACCGGCAGCGAAGCCTGCTTGATGTCATCGGGCATGACGTAATCGCGACCGCCCATGATGGCGTAGGCTTTGGCAACCTGTACGAGACTGATTGCACCGCGCGTTCCAGCCCCCAAACTCATGCCGTGGGCCTCGCGGGTATGACGGGTCAGCCGCAAGGCGTAATCGATGACTTCGGGAACCACCTTCACCATCGCGGTCAGGCGTTGGGCTTCGATAATCGTGGCCGAATCGCAGACCTGCTCGACGCGGCGAGGGTCCAGCCCCTTGGCGCCGGGAGCGGACGTTACCGCCGAAACCACCTGGAGTTCTTCGGCCATGGTCGGGTAATCGATGATCACCTTCATGAGAAAACGGTCCAACTGAGCTTCGGGAAGCGGATAGGTTCCCTCCTGCTCAATGGGGTTCTGCGTTGCAAAGCACATAAATGGAGGAGCGACCGGCAGTGATTGCCCATCAATCGTCACCTGCTGTTCCTGCATTACCTCGAGAAGCGCGGCCTGGGTTTTGGCAGGGGCCCGGTTAATCTCATCCGCCAAAAGAAGATTCGTGAAAACGGGACCACGTCGGGTTTGGAACGACTGGCTCTTCATATCGAACAACGTAAAGCCGGTGATATCCGAAGGCATCATATCCGGAGTAAACTGAAGACGCCCGAATTCACCGCCAAAGGTGCTCGCAAGCGCCAAAACCATGTGGGTCTTGCCAAGACCGGGCTTACCTTCCAGAAGAACGTGTCCCCCGGCCAGGAGAGCAGCGATAATCTGATTCACCGTATCGCTTTGGCCATAGACCACCTTTTGGATCTCGGAGCGCAGGCTATCGGTCAGACGGCTCACTCCGCCGAGATCAGGAGTTACTTCCGCCGGACTTTCCACTGGAGCGGGAGTCTCCGGTGCGGGTTGGGAATAGGGATCATTTTCTGTCATCGTTTCAAAAGAGCTTGGAGTTTTTGTGCCACTCTCACGAGATGGCCGGGATCTTTGGGAGGATCAATGGTGAGAGCTTCGGCCACGTCAGCGCGTGTCAAACCGGACTGTTCAGCCAAACGATCGTAAAGGGTTTCAGGATCTCCCTGGTTTTCTTTTTCAAGCTGAGCCTGAAGTGGGCGCAGGAGATGTTCAAGTTGACCCGTTCGCCATAGGAACCGGGCCGAAGTGGTGAGCGCCTTGCCGTAGGGTTGTCGCTTGATCGCGTTATCACGGAGGATGGGGCCAAAGCGCGGAACGCGCATCCAGAGCCAGGCGAAAAGCAAAATAAATCCGCCAATCACGACCATTCGGCCTTCCTTCCAAATCAGCCCGAAGAACGAGGTCGTCGAACCGTAAAGAAAGACAATTTTGCCGCCCCCACCATATTCCCCGGCCAAATGATCCAGGAATCCAGCGTGATCTGCGCGCGCCAGATAAGGATTCCGAAATGGTCTGGCGTGCGCGAGCACCATCACTTCACCGGCTCCATAGCTCCTCCCCACCATGCGGGAACTCCCGTCGTTATCGGAAATCCAATCCCAGCCATTCTCAATCTCCAGACCGACCTCACCTTCAAACTCAAGATGGTGCCCGCCCCACTCTTCCCTGGTTTTTACCAGCTCCCAAAATCGGGAGAGATGCCCTTCGCGGTCTGAATCCTCCTCCGCAGGTTGATAGGAGTAATAAGTCGAGGAGATCTCCAGCTGATCAAAGACGTGGTCCAAACCGGTGAAATCCCCCTTTTCGGGAGCGCCCATTCCGGAATCAGGTGTCGTAAAGTCGTTCCTCTCAGGCTCTCCACCTTCGACCGTAAGGACAAGATTTCCACCATTGGCGACCCAATCCAATACCCGGATCCCCATCCCCTTCGTCTGGAGAAACGACCCCGGCATAATAATCACCCGCGTTTCAAAATCGTAATTCGACCACGTCCGCGAGCTTTCGACATCCCACCCCTGCTGATCGAGATACTTCTCAGCGGCGAGGTATGGATTGACGCGGGCCTGCCCGGTGTAGCCCAGAGGTATTTCACCCACTTTGCGACGGTCTCCCTTCTGATCGCAACCCGCCAACAAGAAAAGACTGATGAGAACAAACCACCTCATGGCCTCCTCCTTTCCTGGAACGGCCAGTTGCTCCAAAGCTCATGAATTGTCTCCTCGTTGGGACGGCGACGCGCGTAGGCCTGCGAAATCCAGGCATTGGTCAAAAGTTTGAAGTAAGAAGCATTTGCGACCTCTCCCTTGGAAGAGACCCTGCGCAGGCAATCCATCTCGGTATCACTCTCCTCGATCTCCACCAACTGACGGGTTACGAGAGAAGAAATGGCTCCCCGATAAAGAAGTCCAAGAGCCTCCTGATACTGCCCGTCCTCCCAAAGCTTGCGAGCCTCCGCAAGCAGATTAGAGGGCAGATTTTCGGGTTCCACATTCATTCCCGCGATGGTGGTTACCTTCTTGCGTTCCTCTGCGGACTCCTTGGCACCGCCTCTGAAAGCGTGCAGATTATTGACAATCACCCAGATCAATCCAGCAATGGCGGCAATGACGATAACCCAAAAAAGAAGATGCCCGATCCCTGCAAAAGCTCCGGGATTCACACTGGAACTCGAGTCGCTCACCGAGTCGCGGGACTCACTCTCCTCTTCTTCATAAATCTCACGGGTGCGCACCTCGAATTCCTCCTGTTCCAAGACCCGCCGAGCCTCTTGGTTGGCTTCCACCCGCGTCGATGAACCCAGGATCATCAGCCCAAAAAAAATGAGCCCCAGCCTTTGTCCCAGGCCTTTAAACTTAAGCTCAATGTCCCACCCTTCGGTCCAGGTTCGTGTGTTCACATAAAGTCCGAATCCAGCTCCGGTGTAAAACCAGGCCACGACGGAAACCGCATTCAAATAGAATACTCCAAACACGACCCACATCCAATTGGGAAGTAAGTCGGAATCCCCTTCAAAAAACGCCTCCCAGGTCAAAAACTGGTCCACTTCCACACCCTCCGGCAACATCATGAGAGCGAAATACACCTGACTTCCACAGAGGAGAATCTCCATCAAAAGACAAATGAAAGTCAGCCCCACCGCCGAGCTCGCACTGCGATACGAGAGGATCTGATAACGGGCCTTGTAGCGTGCGCCCTCCAATCCTTCCAGATAACGAATTGGTAACACCAAAGACCGGGTCAACGGCGAACGGTAAAACAAAAGCCCGATCACGACACACCAGTAGAGCACCGCGAAACCTGCCTTCGCGCTCACATCTTCACCGTCATCCGAATGGAGAAACCAGCCAATGGCGGTCAGAATCAACCCGATCAGAACCAGTCCCTTGTTTTTATTCAACTCCTTCGGAAGCACCTTCATGGTCTCCCGCCAGGTTGGATGTTCCCCAAAAAGACTCCGGCTCAGAGGATGAAGCGCGACACGTTCCCAAATCGGCTTCAACCACCAAATCAGAAACATGCCCCAGCCCACCGATTGATAGCAGATTACCAAAATTAGAATTCCAAGCGGAAACACCGAGGCCATCCAACCCTTGAGGAGTGACATGGCATGCTCGCCCGTCAAACGAACCCCCAGGTCAATGGCTTCCCACTGGGTACGGGGCCGGATCTCCGCCGTCACTTTTTCAAGCTCCACGATACCCCCTCCCTACAAAAACAAAGTAAAGAAGGTGCAGAACCCAAAAAGCAATTCCCACCGTGTATTTGATGTTGGCAGCAATCGGCTGGGCCGACCAAAACCCCTCCACCACCGCCGCAAGGGCAGTCATGCACGCTCCACCGATAAGTAGGGGAAGTCCGTCCCGACCGGCGCGCGTCAACGCATCGCCCCGGCTCAATTGGCCGGGAGCCAACAGAGCGAAGCCCATTTTCAAGCCGGCCATTCCGACCACCAGCATTCCCAGAAGCTCGAACGAGGAATGCCCCGCCACAAATCTCCAAAGCAGTTCCGGCTCCCCGGCATACTCCACATACCCGACCACCGCTCCAAAATAAAGTCCGTTGTAGATTAGAAAAAAGAGAGTCCCGATTCCAAAAAAGATTCCTCCCGCAAACAGCCGGAAATCAATCCCCACATTGTTGTTAATGTAGTGGGCGAACATCATAAAATTCGACCCGTGTTCTTGTCGAAGGTGCTCCACACTGTCGGCATCCTTGCCATACATGCCCTCAATACTGGACATCGCCTCCGCTCCCAATAGAGCTTGCACCCATTCGATCTCCTTGTCCGCAGACCACCACATCGCAAAAAAGGGCAACCAAAATACAAACGATACCACTGCAAAAAGTTTCCACTCACGACGAAAGGCCGCGGGAAAGGCGCCCAGAAAAAAACGAATTGCCCCTTCACCAAATGCGCCCCTCTTGCGATGAATCTGGCGATAACCTCGAATCGCCAAACCATTCAAGCGATCACAAATCCGATGCCCGAACATGCGATACTGTGCCAAGGACAGATCGTAGCATATTTTACGAAATCGCGACGGAACCTTGTGACCATCCAGAGTTGGCTTCTTGCTTTCCGAACTCGCCAATTGCAATTCGAAGGTCTGCCATTCGGAGGCATTCTTGTTTTCAAATTCCTGTCGATTCATCGTTGTTCCTCCAGCCAGTGTGCCATTCCCATGAGTTTTGAAACGCCCTTGGGCCCGACTTCGCCTGTCATTTTTTCGAGATGATTGGCCAACTCCATCCGACGCGCTTCGGACCATCCGCCGCTTCGGTAACGAAAAGAAAGAACCGCCGCCTCCTCTTCCCGGCTCAGGGTCAAATTAACCGGAACCTTTTCCAACGGAGGAGGCCCCGGGATGACCGGGTCGATGCGAGGCTTCGAATAAACCACAAGAGTCCCCGCCGCCAGATCTCCCAGCCTTTGGAATCGCGGATTGAAAAACACGATCAGCGGCGCAAACGGGATCAGCAACTCCACCCCCCTGATGAAGTTTCGGATCATCGAAGCGCCCATCGTAATTCCTCCTCCGGCTTCATTGACGACCCGCAATCCGAACGCCCTCTTGCCGATTGTCGCCCCCCAAGGGCTAATCTCGAAGAACACATGGTAGAACCACCAGATCAAAAAGAAAGAGAGGAGGAAAATCCCTTGCGAAACGTTTCCCCCCATGACCGGGAAGATCAGATTAAAGCCAACATTCAAAATCATAAGGGCAATCATTTCGATCACCAGATCAAGGATCCACGCGATCAGGCGCAAAAAAGGCCCTGCAGTCCGGAGATGAATCTCCATCCCCTCGGCGAGTTCCACCGTCTGGAGTGTGTCGATACGCCGTTTGGGACCTGCCATCTGAACTTCAACAAAAGCTAACGGGCCAAAACCGGAGGTAAAGCTCCCATTTAGTCGGGAAAGACAATGGCCCTCTTACCATCGATAATCGTGCGGTCATGAACATGGTAGCGGATCCCCCGCGCAAGGGCCGACCTCTCGCAATCGCGACCCAGACGAACCAAATCAAGCACACTGTGGTGGTGCTGAACCCGCTCAACCTCCTGCTCGATAATTGGCCCGGCATCGAGCTCCCCGGTCACGTAGTGACAGGTCGCGCCAATAAACTTCACTCCGCGTTCATAAGCCTGCCGGTAGGGGTTGGCCCCGATGAAAGCTGGAAGAAAGCTGTGATGAATATTAATCATCCTACCGCTGTATTTCTCACACATCCACGGCGGCATGATCTGCATAAACCGGGCCAACACCACCAACTCCACATCCTGATCGACAAGCAATGATTCGATTTCCCGAAACCCGGTTTCCTTGTCCTCCTCCATTTCGATGTGATGGAAGGGCAGCCCCGCGTTCTCGGCAATCTTCTGACAATCCGCACGATTCCCAATCACCGAAGTGATCTCAATCGGCATCTCGCCAAGTTTGGTGCGCCAAAGAATCTCGTTCAGGCAGTGATCGGTCTTGGTCACCAAAACCGCCGTCCGCATTTTGTAGGGTAGCCGACGAAAATGCCAATCAGCCTTGATGGCCCTCCCCAACACCTCAAAGCTCGCGATGAAATCCTCAATCGGAACCTCAAGGCTCCCGGTATCGATCTCGAGGCGGGCATAAAAGACGCCGCGCTTTTGCTCAATGAACTGGTTAAACTCAACCAGGTTTGCACTGAATTCTGAAGCATGACTGGCGATCCGCGCCACCAAGCCATGTTTGTCGGGACAAGTGAGTTTAAGAATGAGACCTTCGCGCATGGGCGCTCCATGCACCAATGCCCTCAAAAACTCAAGCCAGACAACTGGAAACCGACTGCACAGACTTCTTCCGCCCACGCCATCTACTGCCCGGCAAGGCGGAACACCGTGTTCCAACTCATCAAGCTCAACTCATCAAGCAAACCCCTTCACATGCGCCTTGGCGATCGCAAGGAAATCCTCCACCACTCCTTTCGGCCGCCCCTGATACATCGCCCCGATCACCAACGGGGGAAAGTCTTTCAGCACCAGCGGCTTCACCCCTTTTGGAGAGGGTAAGCCCGGGATGAAGATTCCAATTCCCACTCCAAATCCCCGCCCCACAAAATCACGCACCACATCGGTCGAGTTCACCTCCACCGAGACCGGCCAATTCACTTCGTTCCGATCAAACTCCTTCTGGAAAAGTTGCTGTAAAACTTCGTTGGGAGGCAGACCAATCAAGGGCTCCTTGCCGATCAATCCCGTCTTTGAATAAGGATCTTTTTCCACGTAATCCTTCCAGGACTTGGCTCTTGATTTTGAAGGAACCCAGAGAACGGTGGGAATTTTCAACAAAGGCTCGCTCTTCAAGCCCTCCGACATTTTGCCGCCAATCACCCCGATTGCGACATCAGCCTGCTGCGAAGTAACAAGCCCATGAACGTCCGACGGTGCCACCTCGCGCAGAGACAACTTTAGATTGGGCTCCTTCTTCTTTAGCGTTTCCAGGCAATCAGGAAGATGATTCCTCAGCGCCGATGCAGTCGCAGCGAGCCGCAAATGCCGGCCTTCCTCACCCCGCAACTTTTCCTCCAGTTCTCCCAGTCGGGAAAAAAACGGGTAAATATAATCGTACAGCTCCTCCCCCGCCGGAGTGAGTGCGAAGGGACGGCGATTGAATAACTTGACTCCAAGCTTCTCCTCCAACTGGAGGATTTGGCCACTCACCGCCGGTTGTTGAATCCCGTAAGGCATCTTTCGCACCGCAGCGGTGATCCCTTCAAACTTTGCCACGAAGTAAAACAGCTCAAGGTGATGGATGTTCATTGGTGCAAAGTCTACCCAGGCCATTCATCATTTCAATCAATGTTTTCAAACGAGATATCAATGCGACAAAAATCTTCATCCCTGCCATTCTCCAGCCATGAACCCACTGGCTGACCGCGTTTCCTCCGTTGAGTGCGAACTTTCTCAACTCCAGGCCACTGCCAAACGATTGGCTGATACCGTCTCGGGCTTGAAAAAAGAAGTCATGAAGGAGGAGCTTGCCGATGCTCCTGCCCAAACCATCCCCCCCAAAGCGACACCTCCACCCTTGCCGAAAGAAATCCCCGCAAGCATCGCCCCCGAGCCAAGGGAGATTGCCATCGAAGAAATCGACATCAAGCCCCCGGTTCCGGCACGGGTCCGGGAAAAAACCGCAGGGCTGGAAATGCAACTCGGACGCGTTTGGTCCGTTCGCCTCGGTATCGTTCTTCTTACCACCGGTTTCGTATTCCTCAGCCGATACACCTACGATGCCTTCATTCATAATCTCGGCCCCGGAATTCGCCTCACCCTAATGTATCTTCTTTCCTTCCTCCTCACCGGAGCCGGCCTTTTTTGCGAACGCTGGAAAGAGAACCTTAAGAACTATGGCCGCATCGTTGCCGCCGGAGGTCTCGCCGCCTTTTATTACTGCGGATTCGCGGCACACAATGTCGAGGCGCTCAAAGTCATCGACAGTCCCGTGATCGCTTCGGTCGTCCTCACCATCAGCGCCGGAATCTTTTGCGCGATCTCTCTCTGGCGCGAATCTCGTCTTATGCTGAGCACCAGCCTCGCACTCGCTTTCTACAGTGTATCGGTCAACCCCATCGGCTGGATGGCATGTTTTTCATCCGTTGTTTTGGCAGCCTTCGGCGTGGCCATGATGATTCGCCATCGCTGGATGGAAGTGGGATTTCTGGTATTGATTGGCAGCTACCTGTCCTTCATTTGGTGGCAATTTGCCATTGCCCAAAACACCAGTGAATCAACTCATTGGTTCCTCGTGGGATACTGGGTTTTATTTACGATCGCCGCCTGGGTCCCCCAGCGAGACATGAATGACAACACTCATGTCCTCTTCAGCGGAATCAACAATAGCGCCTTCTTCCTGCTGTTCTCATCCCGCCCCGTGATCGGGCAATGGATGGAAAACCATTGGATCTTTTGCTTTGCTTTTGGAGGCGCCCTCCTCGCGATCTCAGCTTTGTCAAAAAACAACTATCCGGAACGCTCGCGTCTTGTCCACCTCGTGAAAGGGATCGGTCTCATCACGCTTGGCTTGGCCCTTCTGCTGGATGGACATCAACTCTTCGTCGCCTTCCTCATCGAAGCCCTCGTCCTCATGGCCTTGAATTTGAAACATCCGCACCATCTCACAAAATCAGTATCATGGATCGTGGGCATCTTGTCTTGTCTTACACTCTCCCACATCGAACTCTCCGGGGTCCATCCTATCATCTGGCTGTTCGCAGCCCTCGCGTGGCTCACCCTCGGCAACATCCATCGATGGACCGAGCGAAGAGAGATTGACGGAACCTTCCACCCGGGAGGGATCGGAGCTTCCATCATCTCGCTTGCGCTACTCATCTTTGGCCTCATGGCAGATTGGGAAAAATCCGACCTTTCCCTGACCATCGCTCTCGCCGGAATGATCGCCACCGGTCTGGTCATCCTCAAACTTCCCCGACTTCACCTCTTCGACACCCTCTCGGTCTTCTCAGTCGCTGGATTCCTGGCTCTCGTGAACCTCCTCACGACACCCGGCGTCACCATCAATCTTCAATTGCTTGGCGCGGCCATTGCGCTCCTGAGCTCAATTCCTCCTGCAATCGCGTGCCGTTTCATCGATAAAAAAGAGATCTCACAAGGTCTTCACATTTATTCAGGCGGATTCCTGGGGCTCTCCCTTGCCTTCTTCTGGCAAGCTCTTGTCGCAAGCAACCTCCCCGAGCTGACTATCGTGGCCATCGTCCTTGCGATCCCGGTCGCCGGAACCATAGTCGCCCGCTTCACCGGATTACTGGCCCATATTCTTGTTCCATTCCTGATGTATCTCTGCCTGCTCAAATTGCTTCCGATTAGCGATGGCGCGCTCCTTCTCGGATTTTTCACGACGGCCGGACACTTTGCCCTCGCAAAATCCAGCCGGGAATTGGAACAGGACACAGTCATTGAATCCTGCCTGTTCGTCTTGGCAGCGCTCTTCTGGGGAGCTTTCCTGTCGCAACTTACATCCCCTGCCCTCCCTCTTACAATCACTGCGATCGCGCTTTTGCTCACCACCGGCTACTTCGGCAAACGCCTCGTCATTCCAATTGCCGCATCTTACTACGTCTCGGGGCTTGCTGCAGCCTTTTGGAACGGCTCCTCCTTTGAAATCTATCTCTGTCTCGCCCTAACGCTTACCCTTCACTTATACCGCGCCTTTAAGGAATCGACCGACAAGCTGCCATGGATCGCGGTTCCCTCCCTTCTCGCGCTTTGGACACAAATCACCATCGATGCAGACCCTCTGCCCTTTGCCGCAATCTGGGCTGCCAGCGGCACCATCATGCTCGTCACCGGGCTCTTCCTGAAAAGCCGCTGCTTCCGGCTCATCGGCCTGATCATTCTGGCCGCCAGCCTGGGGCACCTTATGTTAATCGACCTTGTCAAACTTGACCCTCTTCCACGGATTCTGAGCTTCATGACCCTCGGAGCCGGACTTCTTGGCCTCGGTTTTGTTTACAATCGCTGGCAAGATCGCTTGAAACAAATCCTTTAGCGGAAAAGATCCCTGCCATGCGAGTTGTTCTGCAAAGAGTCAGTGAAGCTTCCGTCACGGTTGAGGGAGAGAAAATCTCGGAGATCGGAAACGGCTTCCTCATCCTGCTTGGAATCGAGTCCGCCGACGATCAAAGCGATATCGATTGGTTGGTACGAAAAATCATCAACATGAGAATCTTCGACGATAAAGACGGAAAAATGAACCTTTCGCTTCAGGATAAAAATGGCGAAGCCCTCGTCGTCAGCCAATTCACCCTTCACGCCTCTACGAAAAAAGGAAACCGCCCCAGCTTCATCAAAGCCGCCCGTCCCGAACTCTCGGAACCGCTTTATGAATCATTCTGCGAAAGCTTCTCGCGAGAACTCGGGCGACAGGTTGGGAGAGGATCCTTCGGAGCCATGATGAACGTCGCCCTCATCAACGACGGGCCCGTCACCATCAAAATGGACTCAAGGGCCCGCGAATAACTCACTCCTTCAAGCGAACCGAGGTCCCGCAATAGATACAGCGGAACCAGTGGAAAAGGAGCAACTGAATACTGGTTGGGAGGATGTATCCCAAAAGCGGGATGTGGTGGGCTTTGGGATTCCGCCGACAAGACTTCTGCTGAAAGATTGGCTGCCCGCAAACCCGGCATTTTACGGGGCGCGCGAACAAAAAATACATCAACCCGAAAACTACAAAAGCCGCAGGCACTGCCGCAGACCAAATCACGAGCGGGTGATAATCTTTAAAGAGCAAAAGCGCTCCCCCCGCCAGGAATGAAAGCGGGAGCAAAAGAATCGTCAGCACACTTAGAAAAGCGCCAAACTTCACCCTTCCCGGCTGGGGATGCAGAACACCACGAATGTAGCCTCTCGAGTGCATTTTCTTACCGGCATTGATTTCCGGGGTAGCCGTCTTGCGAATATCGAAACCCGCATTCCGCTGCAAGGGTTCCACCTTCGCTCTTTCCGGCTCCGAAGTGGACTCCTGTGAAGCCTTGGTCACGCGAGAAGTCTTCGGAGCGATTTCGCGAACGGTCGCCTTAATCTCAGCAGGCTCCGTATTGATATTCCTAACCTCCTCAACATAGAGATCCCTCTCTTCAAGAAATTCGTCCATCACCGGGACATCACCAACTCCGATCTCATGCTTGAGAATGCTTTCCTTGCTCACCGGATAGGCTGACAAAACCTCAATCGGAACCAGCTCAACCACCTCATCGAGCCGTGTCACCAGCGGAGGCCCCAATTCACCGAGCCGATTTCGGGCCCCCTCAATCCAACCAATCAGTTGATCCAGATCCGGTAGTTGCTCCACCAGCTCGAGATGCGAATTCGCGTGCTCGATTTCCTCCAGCAAACTCCCCGGATCGCTTTGCGCAAGCACTGAACAAGTTTCGACACCAACCGCTCCGAGCAGTTCCGCCCCATCTTCGCTGATACCTTGAATTTCTAGTAAATCGCCCACCTGCTTGTCTCTGAAGAAAATAAACACGATTCGAGCCGCGGCTCCAACCTAAGTTTTGTTTATGTTAGATTTGTCCGCATCTCTTGAAGTTGGGCGAGTTTTCCCTCCCACTCCGCAAGGCGCTCCCGCTCAATCGCTACCACCTCCGGCTTGGCGTTTGCGACGAATTTTTCATTCCCAAGTTTACCCTTTGATTTTCCGACTTCTTTTTGGATTTTCTCGATCTCTTTATCGAGACGGGCTTTCTCAGCCTCCACGTCAACCAACCCCTCCAAAGGCATAAACAACTCACCGGAGGCAGTCACCGCTCCCGGAGTTCCCTGCTCGGGAATGTAGCTCTCGTCTCGGATAACCCCTTCCGCCCCAACCAGTAAAGCCAAAGTATCCGCTTCCGCTTCAAGCCAAGTCGCACCGGTCTTCGCGATAAAGCGAACATCCTTGCGGGCTGCAAGACGGTATTCGGCTTTCAAATTACGCAATTTGGCGGCGGTTTCATAAACAGCAGCCGCCTGCTCGCAGCCTTCCGAGATCAGTCCGGCATCCACTCCGTCGAGCAATCCAGAAACAGGAAGTTCTTTCTCCATCACAAACTGCCCCTCGGTGATATAGCCCATTCGCAAGCTCAATTCTTCGGTCAGATGAGGCATGTAAGGATGCAGCAGTTGAAGATAGCGGGCCATCACCGAGTCAAAAACACCCAGCGTGGTTTCGCGCTGGACCTGGGTGGCATCGTCGCGGAGATCCCCTTTCACCGCCTCGAGGAATTTGTCGCAAAACTCGCTCCACAGGAAATCGTAAAGCTGCTGCCCGACTTCATTGAAGCGATATTCCGCATAAGCCGACTCCTGATTCTTCGCCAATTCATCGCACTTCGACAAAATATCTAGGTGATAAGGTCGCAACGTTTTACACTCCGAGGGCTTGAAATTCACCTTGGAATCACTGCCGGCCATACGCCGAAATCTGCAGGCATTATAAATCTTATTGGCAAAGTTCCGCCCTTCTTCAACCTGCGCTTCATCAAAGCGCAAATCCGCCCCAATCGGTGCCGTTCTCATCAAGCCAAAGCGCAAGCCATCAGCCCCGTATTTCTCCATCAGGTCAATTGGATCAGGAGAATTCCCAAGTGACTTGCTCATCTTGCGACCCTGGATATCCCGAATGATCGAGGTGAAGAACACATTCTTAAACGGCAGCTCTCCTTTGAAACGATATCCCGCCATGATCATGCGAGCCACCCAGAAGAAAATAATATCCGGCCCCGTCACCAAATCGGTCGTCGGATAGAATTTCTTCACCAGATCAGATTCCTCATCGAGATTCTGCATCGTCGCAAAAGGCCACAGCCACGAACTAAACCAGGTATCCAGAACATCTTCATCCTGCACCCAGTTTTCGGGATCAACGGGAGGCACGGCACTCACGTGCAGATCTCCCGCCCCCAGATTGTCGAGTGTCAGCGACTCCGCTTCCTGAAGAGCCTCAACCTTATCCTTTCGATACCAAACCGGAATCCGGTGCCCCCACCAAAGCTGCCTCGAAACACACCAGTCTTGAATTCCGTCCATCCAGCTCGCGTGAGTCTTCGCCCAACGCGCCGGACGATAATCAATTCCACCCTCCGCGACCGCTTTTGCCGTCTCTTCGGTGGCCGGATATTTCAAAAACCACTGCATCGAAATCCGAGGCTCGATCGGAACGTCCGCCCGCTCCGAAAATCCGACGTTGTTCTCGTGCTCCTCAACCTTAATGAGCAGCCCCATTTCCTCCAGCATTGCAGAGGCCTTCTTCCTTGCCACAAAGCGATCCAGCCCGTCCAGTTCGGGAACCTCCGGGCAGTTCACCGTCGCGTCGGCGTGGAAGACGTCAATGATCTCGAGATCATTCCGCATCCCGATTTCAAAGTCAGCCTTGTCGTGCGCCGGGGTAATTTTCAACGCCCCCGTTCCAAATTCCGGATCCACGTGATCGTCAGCCACCACCGGGATTTCCGCCGCAGGAAAAGGCCGTTTCACCAGCTTGCCGACATACTTGCCATAACGCTCGTCCTTGGGATTCACCGCCACCGCAACATCCCCCATCAGGGTCTCGGGCCGCGTTGTCGCCACTTCCAAAAACTTCCCGGGCTCATCCACCAACTCATACTTCATATAGTAGAGCTTGGAATTCTGCTTTTTTGGAATCACTTCCTCGTCGGACAAGGCCGTGCGTGAAACCGGACACCAATTCACCATCCGCTTTCCACGGTAAATCAACCCCTCATTGAAGAGATCCGCAAAAACCTTCGAAACCCACTTGGAATAGTCGGCATCCATCGTGAAACGCTCGCGACTCCAATCACAGGAGCATCCCAACCGTTTCAGCTGCTTGATGATGATCCCTCCGTGCTTTTCCTTCCATTCCCACACCTTTTCCAAAAAGGCCTCGCGTCCGATATCCCGACGCGTTTTGCCTTCCTCATCACGGAGCTGCCGCTCAACCTTGGTCTGCGTCGCAATCCCCGCGTGATCGGTCCCGGGGAGCCAAAGCACTTCACAACCCTTTTGCCGCGCCCGCCGCGCCAAAATATCTTGAATCGTGTTATTCAACACGTGCCCCAGATGCAAAATCCCCGTCACATTCGGCGGCGGAATCACAATCGAATACGGCGGCTTCTCCGAAGACGGATCCGCTTCAAAACACTTGGCATCAAGCCAGGCCTGATACCAGGACTTCTCGACTTCAGTGGGCTCGTAGGCTTTGGGCAATTCAGACATCGCGCGGGATGAGTAGCCGACTCCCTCCCCCCAAGCAAGCACTACGGAGCCCGGACTTTGGTCCAAGCCCCCTCAACCCCGCCTGCTCCAGTCCAACATCTGGAAATCGCCCTTCTCATTTCCGTTCAAATTGGCATCCTCAAGACATCGTGCGATTCCTCCTTGTCCTTCTCTCCGCCCTCCCTCTCTCCGCCCAAACTCCCGCCCGAAACTACTTCTTTGGCGACTCCCTCTCCGATACAGGAAACATCGCCAGCATCCTCGGCACCCTCGGCCCCGGATATCCACACGGCAGTTTCACCAATGGCCCGACCTGGGTCAAATACTTCGATCCCAACGCCAAACTCCTGCTCGAGAGCCTTTCTGCAGAAAGCCAGTTTGTAGACCTTGATGGCTCGGTCGACCTCTCGGCCGGCGGTGCCACCACCAGCACCGTCCTCAACCAACAAATCCAAACCCTTTTTCTCCCTGCCACCGTCGACTACAGCTCAAATCCAAACGACCGCGCCTTTCTCTGGGCCGGAGGCAACGACTTCCTCCCGCTCTTTGAATCCGACACACCCCTCGATCCCGGCGGAGTCGCCACCACCACAGCCAGCGCACTCGAAAACCTAACCAATTCGGTCGCCGCCCTCGATGCCTCCGGACTCCCCAACATTGCCATCATCTCCCAAACCAACCTTGGACTCTCTCCTCGTGGCGCCGGTCTTCGTGAACAAGGAGCCTCGATCATCAACTCCTTCAATTCCCGGCTCAAGGAAGACCTCCGCCATCTCCCTCTCTCCGCCAATCTCATCTGGATCGACTCCGACGCCTTCCTTAACGACGCCATTGCTAATCCCAACTCCTACAATTTCATCAACACCACCGATCCCATCGCCCCCCGGGCCTCCGCCGGAATCCCCTCCACCATCCCCGTCGAGGAACAATCCGGCTACCTCTTCTACGACGACATTCACCCCAGCACCGCTGCCCACGAGCAATTGGCCCGCTTCGTCGCCAACCACCTCGCCCTCTCGTCCGAAGCCTCCGATCTTTTTCTCGTCACCGATTCCGCCCTCGCTCTCGATGACAACTTCGGCTTTGAAAAGACCAAGCTCACCGTCGGCCAGAGCGATTTCGCCTTCTCCGGTTTCTACTCCGAAAATGAAATCGGCCAAACCCGCCGCCAAACCACCGGCGTCAGATCCGACCTCGATTATGCCCTGACCAACAAGCTCCTGATCGGCGGAGAATTTTTCTACGCAGACGGAGAGGCAGGCCGTTCCGAACTTCAATCGATGGGCTTCGGCATCGACGCCGCCTATCGTGGCAACTTCAAAAACCGTCCCGGCCTCCAGTGGGAAACCGGCCTCGGAGCCGGTCTGAGCTGGGGACAAATGACCCGCGACTACCAAATCGGCACCTTCGAAGCCGAGAGCGACCAGGAAGCCTCAGTCTTCACCGCCCACGCCGCCATCCGCAACATCGACTGGAAAATTGACTCCGTGCCCGCCCGATGGGAAGTCGGCCTCAAACAACGCTTCGTCCGCCTCAGCGAATCAGAAGAATCCGGTGCCACCAGCCTCAACCTCGGCTACGAAACCGAAACCCTCACCACCACCATCGCCAACATCGAACTCGGCTTCGCCCTCCGTCCCACCCTCGATCTCGAATTCGCTCTCAACCCTGTCCTCACCCACTCGGGCGGCGAAATCACCGCCAAACAAGTCGGTGGCCTCGCTACCTTCACCTCGGCCGACGACTCCGGTTACGACATCCACACCGCCCGGGCCTCCTTGATTTACCGCCCCGACGACTCCACCTCGATCTCAGCAGGAATCATCACCGGCCAAGACAATCTCTGGTCCGCCAACCTAGGCTTCGGCCTCCAATTCTAAGGACCACGCCCTGCTACGGATCAAAGCCACCCCCGGACAAGCTACCGCGGTTTTCCCTGAAAATCCGCCAAAACCCAACTTTCCCAAATTCCGTAGTTGGCTCCCTTGCCCCGAGAATTCTAAGGTTCCTTCACACAATCCAAAATGGCCACTCAACAAAAACTCCTCGTCGCCAATCGTGGCGAAATCGCCATCCGCGTCTTCCGTGCCGCCACCGAACTGAACATCCCCACCGTCGCCATTTACGCCGAAGAGGACCGCTTCTCCCGCCATCGCTTTAAAGCCGACGAAGCCTACCAACTCGATGCCTCCAAAGGCCCCGTTGGCGCTTACCTCGACTACGAAGGCATCGTAGCCCTTGCCAAATCCAAAGGCGTCACTCTCATCCACCCCGGTTACGGATTTCTCTCGGAAAATGCCGACTTTGCCCGCGCCTGCGCCCGCGAAGGAATCACCTTTATCGGACCCTCCGCCGACCTTCTCGGCTCGATGGGCGACAAAACCGCGGCCCGTGCCCAGGCCATCGCCGCCAAGGTCCCGGTCCTCCCAGGCACCGATGACGCCATCTCGGATCCCGATCAGGCCCTCACCGTCGCGCACGAAGTCGGCTTCCCCCTCATCATCAAAGCGGCCTTCGGTGGTGGCGGTCGCGGCATGCGCATCGTCGAAAAACCCTCCGAACTCCAAGCCCGCCTAAAGGAAGCCCAGGAAGAAGCCCTAAACGCTTTTGGTAACGACGCTGTCTTCCTGGAGCGCTACATCAAGCGCGCCAAGCACATCGAAGTCCAAATCCTCGGCGACCAGCACGGCAATGTCGTTCACCTTCACGAACGCGATTGCTCGGTCCAACGCCGATACCAAAAAGTTGTCGAGATCGCCCCCTCAATCGACCTCGAAGGAGACCTCCGCAACGAACTCTGCCTCTCCGCCGCCAATCTCGCCAAGTCCATCGGCTACGACAATGCCGGCACCGTCGAGTTCCTCTATGACATGGATTCCAAGGAGTGGTTTTTCATCGAGATGAACCCCCGCATCCAGGTCGAGCACACCGTCACCGAGTGCGTCACCGGCATCGACCTCGTCCGATCACAAATCCTCGTGGCCCAGGGCAAAAAACTTCACGAACCTGAAATCGGCATCCCCGCGCAGGCGGACATTCCCTGCAACGGCTTCGCCATTCAGTGCCGGATCACCACCGAAGACCCCGAAAAAGGCTTTGCACCCGACTACGGTCGCATCACCAACTACCGTTCTGCCGCCGGGTTTGGCATCCGACTCGATTCCGGAAATGGCGACGCCGGAGCCGTAATCACTCCGTATTACGACTCCATGCTCGTCAAGCTCACCGCCACCGGCCGTGACTTCGAGACCGCCTGCCAACGCATGGACCGCGCCCTCCGCGAATTCCGTATCCGTGGCGTGAAAACAAACATCCCTTTCCTCGAAAACGTGATCGAGGATCCCACCTTCCGTGCGGGCGATGCCCACACCAAACTCATCGACTCCCAACCGAGTCTCTTCGAATTCGTCCCAAAACGCGACCGCGCCACCAAACTCCTCAACTACCTCTCCGACCTCACCGTCAACGGAAACCCCGGAGCCAAAAACTGGCGCCCCGCCAAACCCTTCGCCCAACCAAGAATCCCGAGTAGCTCGCCCGTCCGCGAAGCCACGGGGTCCCGGGAAATCCTTCTCGAACAAGGACCGGAAAAATTTTCCGAATGGATCAAGCAGACCAAAAGACTGTTGGTCACCGACACCACGATGCGCGACGCCCACCAGTCGCTCATCGCCACCCGCATGCGCACCTTCGACATGCTCAACATCGCCGAAGCCTACGCCAAGCGCACTCCCGACCTCTTCTCGATGGAAATGTGGGGCGGCGCCACCTTCGACACCGCGATGCGTTTCCTCAAGGAGGACCCGTGGGACCGCCTCCGCGAACTCCGCGAGCGCATTCCCAATATTTGCTTCCAGATGCTCTTCCGCGGGTCGAATGCCGTCGGCTACTCCAACTATCCCGATAACGTCGTCGCCGGATTCGTGAAGCACGCTGCCGACTCCGGCATGGACATCTTCCGCATCTTCGACTCCCTCAACTACCTGCCCAACATGCAGGTCGCCATGGAAGCGGTCCGCGAGCACGGCAAGTCCGTCTGTGAAGCCGCCGTCTGCTACACCGGCGACATCACCAACCCCGACCGCGCCAAATATCCCCTGAAATACTACGTCGATAAGGCCAGGGAGTTGGAGAAGATGGGAGCCCATATTCTCTGCATCAAAGACATGGCCGGCCTCTGCCACCCCGCCGCCATCACCAAGCTCGTCTCAACACTCAAGGAAGAGGTCGGCATCCCGATTCACTTCCACACCCACGACACCTCGGGCCTCAACGCCGCCTCCATCATGTCGGCTGCCGACGCTGGCGTCGACATCGCCGACATGGCCCTCGCCTCGATGTCCGGATCAACTTCGCAACCCAACCTCAACTCGGTTTGCGCCGCCATGAAAGGCCACGAGCGTAATCCCGGTCTCGACGTTGAAACCCTCAACGAGTTTTCCGACTACTGGGAGGAAATCCTCACCCACTACGAGCCCTTCTACTCCGCTCCCCGCAGCGGCACTGCCGAAGTCTATCTCCACGAAATGCCCGGCGGCCAATACACCAACCTCAAGGAACAAGCCAACGGGATGGGCCTCGGCCACCGCTGGCAGGAGATCGCCCACACCTATGCCGATGTGAACCAACTCTTCGGCGACATCGTCAAGGTCACCCCGTCCTCCAAGGTGGTCGGTGATATGACGATGCTCCTCGTCACCCAAAACCTCAAAACCGAAGACCTCCTCAATGGCAGGTCCCCCAACCTCGACTTCCCGGAGTCCGTCATCGACATGCTCGCCGGAGGCCTCGGCCAACCCGACGGCGGCTGGCCCAAGGAGATTCAAAAACTAGTCCTCGGCGACAAGGTCCCGGTCACCGTGCGCCCGGGAGATCTTGCCCCCCCTTGCGACCTCGAGGAAACCAAACAACAGGTCAGCGGGCAACTGGGCCGTCCCGCCAGCGACGATGATCTCTACAGCCATCTCATGTATCCCCAGGTCTTCGCCGACTATCAGGAGTCACTGAAGAATTTCGACCGCCTCACCGTCCTGCCCACTCCCTCGTTCTTCTATGGCCTGCAAGTTGGCGAGGAAGTCCACGTCGACATCGGCCCCGGAAAAACCCTCTTCATCAAGCTGATCTCGATTGGCGAAGCCGATGGTGAAGGACGACGAACCCTCTTCTTCGAACTCAACGGCATGCCTCGCGAAACCGTCGTCGTTGACAAGGCTCTCGGCAAAGAAGCTGTCGCCAACCTCAAAGGCGAACCCGGCAACCCCAAGCACATCAGCGCTCCGCTCCCGGGCATGATCAGCGAAGTCGCCGTAAAAGCCGGCGACGAAGTGAAAGAAGGCGACAAGCTCGTTGTCATCGAAGCCATGAAAATGCTCACCACCGTCAGCGCCCCGGCAGATGGCACCGTGGGAGAAATCCTGCTGGCAAAAGGCAAGGCGGCGGATACCGGCGACCTTCTCGTAACCTTCTCCTAAAATCCTCTGTATCCTCAAATGAAATCGATCCTTATCCTCAGCTTTGCTCTCGTGGGCATTGTTCAGTCTGCAACCGCCCAGGAAGCACACAAAGCCGAAACGCACCCGGCCCTCCTGGCCCTGATCACATGGGCCGAAGCCCACAAAAATGGTAAAACAACTCCGGACCAGGAGATTTTCTTACCAAACGACCTCAAAGCGCTAAAGGAGGAAATGGGGAATCCCAAGGCAGATGTAAAAGGGAAGTTGAGTCAAGCGGTCCTCGAGGACCAAGCAAAGCTCTCGTTTAAAAGCGACGCAAAGGTGGCCGGGACAGGTGTTATTTTCATGAAGGACACACCTGTATTCCCAATGGCCCTCAAAAATAAACGCTGGCTCTACGACCCGAAAGGGGCGGAAAAGTTGATGGCGAAGAAAAAGATATCAGGTGCAAAACGGGACATGGCCAGTTTGATCTCGTCACTTCAACAATATCGTAATCTGGCAGGACACTACCCTTCAGAGAAGCAAGGGCTCCGCGCTCTCTTAACGAAGCCGACCACGCCGCCTCGTCCCCGGAAATGGGTAAAAATGATGGGAAGCGCCAAATCGCTCAATGATCCATGGGGGAATCCCTACCGGTACAAGCTCTTGAAGGACGGCCCCGTCATTACATCCCTTGGCCCTGATGGAAAGGCCGGCGATGACGATGTCTCATCCAAGTAGAATGCCCCCGAAACCCCGCCCGGAGGAGGACATTCCAGATAGTCAATGGCAGCGCAAGGCACGAGCAACGCTCTGGTTTTTGCCGCGGTAGAAATCGAGGGCGTTGAAAGCGCAATTTCATTTCCAACCAAACCTTGCCCCGCACAATCACCCAACATTTGGATCACACCCTCGGCACCCCGAATTCCCTGCGACCGGACCATCGAGGGCCTCACTTTGCTTTCCCCGTCAGGTAAAGATTCCGTTTGGACGATTGCAGGACCAGCGGGTAGATGCAGTTCAGCAGATCATCCTCGCCCATGTAGGGAGCTCCCATATGCGGAGTGGTGAAATGCAATCCATAGCCCGGCTCCCATGCGAGGGAAAACCACCAGCGATAGTTCTCGATCACCTCCTGATAAAATTCAGGTGCGGCCAAACTGAGTCCCATCAATCCCCAGGCTCCACCGGGCTCTCCGTAAGCGTGGCTGTTGCGGATCCATGGATGGCGCTCCCGCATGATTTTGGCCAGCGCTGGCTTCACGCGGGGCTTCTCACTACGAAGATGAGCGGCAATCAAATAGAGACCACTTCGCGACCAAAACTCCCCAAGATCCCGATAAGACCCATTGTAACCCATCGCTCCATGCCCTCCTTTCTCAGGATCCGACCAGGAGTGCATCATGTAGGGATCAAGCAGCTCCCAAATTTGAGATTCAACACCACAGTCTTTCGTCAATGCTTCACCCACGAGAAGATGCAGGGCCGGCGCGACGAGCGACTTATTGTCATACGGAAGTCCCGATGGCCCGTGACCAAGAGCAGGCATCCCCCATTTACAAATATGCTGTCCGGCCACGGCCCAATCCCGCGCTTCCCGGATCGGCTTCAGGACGCGTTGATCACCGGTGTGAAGATGCCACTCCCCAAAAAGTGTCATCATATAACCCGCCGACCAAAAGCCGAGATTCCCATGCTTTTCAGGTTCGGGAAATTGCGCCAAAGCCCAATCGATCGCTTTTTTGACACGGCGCCGATGCTTGGGCTCACCCGTCGCCAACATCGCAAGCGAAGCAAACATGGTCCGCTTGATATCTCCGGACCATGATCCATCTTCGCGTTGATTATTCTCAAGCCATTCAATCATATCTTCGAGCAAAGCCGCCGCCTCGGGATCGGTGGCAGGATTCATCGTCGTGAACGCCTTGCTTCGACCAAAGACATGGTCCAGAAATTCGATCTTCCCCTCTCGGAGAACAGTCAGGGAAACTTTGCCGCTTCCACTTTTTAAAGCCTCTTCACTCGCCGTGCCAAGAACCGCTTCATGACTGTTTGCCAACCACTCCCAACCGGGATCGAGGTTATTGATCGGGAGAGGACGCCCTTCGACAGCCACGATGGCATCACCCACTTTGAGTCCAGCCTTTGACGCCGGAGAACCTTTCCGAACATCCATGACCGTGAGGACAGTCTGCTCATGCTCGGTCAGGGCATCAAACCCAAGAAGGCCCGCGCCCAATTTGTCGGGCCCCTGACCTCCATTGGAGCGGCCAAAGAGCTTGCTGCTTGGCTCCTTGTTGATTCTACAAAAAGAAGGCTGCCCGATCACAACCGGCTCGCCGGCCCCTCCTTTGATCCGAACGCCAAACCGCTTCCCGACTAAAGCCGCCATGAGGGGCTCGGGGATTTCGAGCCAAATCCTCTCGCGCGCGGGAGAAGCTCCGGTCTCCTTTTCGGCAAGTTGAATTCCTAGCGGCGTGATCTCACCGCAGGTCCCAAATCCTCCGCCGCTCCAATCACTCTCAATGACAAAACGAAAGGCCGTCACGCCAAGCGGCTTCTCAAATTTCACCTCCAGGGCCTTTCGCTCATTCGCGACCGAAGCCTGCTCACTCGTCCCCTCGTGGACCAGCTCCCAGTCTCCACCCCCATTTTGAACCTCTATGCGATACGATTTCGCGACCCCATTGGTGAAACCTCCCTGACGCGGAAGATATCGAACCCCCTCGAGCGATTGGACTTCTGAAAAACGCAAGCCGAGCCAGTGGGGAGCAGGAGTCTTTTCTCCACTATACCTCGAGTGCCACGAAGTTTCAGGATCGCCATCGAAAGCAAGCAGAGCTGCCGCCCCCGGCTGTTCGGATGAAGAAATGACCGACCAGGGGTCCTGGGGAGCATTTCCGGAAACAGCGGCATTTGAACTTGCAAAGATTTTCCCGCTGGCCGGATCGAAAGCCTCCAGCGTGACCTTCCCTTCCCCGTTCCCGATGGTCCCGTGCAACCCAAGTGAAACAATTCCGCGCCAACCTTCGGCAATCTGCTGTTCCTTGACACCAAGCGCCGGCACCTCCAGCGGAATCATCGTTTCCTCTCCTTCCATCAAGAGAGCCCCCTGCTCATTGCCGGGCAAAGACCAGGGTTGCTTCGCTACCAGCGGAGCCACCGGAAGAACGGTTCCGGAAACCTCCAACGATAAAACCAGGGCGAAAACAACGAGGGGCATGAGATGGTATTTCATGAAAAAAAGACTTAATGGCCGGAGGCAGACAATTGTCTGAAACAAGTTATTTTCAAGGAAACAGATGGCGGACCGACCAACGGCTCGGTCCCACCAGTTGCTTTTCCTGTTCACCCCACTGCGATTGCGCAAGATCCCACTGCCTGAGGGCTCAAATCAGATCCCCATCCCGCGATCAGAGACACCTGCACTTGCGGGATGGCCCTCGCGGGATTACAGACGACCTGTGAGTGCGCTCGACCCCTATCAGATTCGGTCTGACTTCCCCATCCTCAACCAAGAGATCAACGGGAAGCCCCTCGTCTATCTCGACAACGCCGCGACCTCTCAAACCCCGCTCTGCGTCCTCGATTCCTCTAGGAATTATTACGAAAAAATCAATTCCAACATCCACCGCGGCGTTCACAGACTCTCGCAGGCCGCCACGGCCGCGCACGAAGCCGCGCGGGAAACCATCGCGAAGCACCTCAATGCCTCACGCCCAGAAGAGATCATCTTTACCTCCGGCACCACCGATTCCGTCAACCTCGTCGCTTCCGCTCTGGGACGATCCGACCTCCTCAAGTCCCGAGACGAAATCATCATCTCCGGTTTGGAGCACCATTCCAACACTGTTCCTTGGCAAATGCTTTGTGAACGACTGGGAATAACTCTGAAGATCATTCCAGTCCTAGATGACGGCACGCTTGACCTTGAGGCCTACGACAAACTTCTCTCGGAGAAAACAAAACTGGTTTCCGTAAACCACGTCTCAAACGCATTCGGCACCGTGAACAACGTTGTTCACATTTGTTCCCAAGCGAAGAAGTTTGGCGCCCTCACATTCATCGACGGCGCCCAATCAATTCCTCACTTCTCTATTGATTTGCAGTCTTTTGGTTGTGATTTTTATGCTTTTTCAGGACACAAGGTTTATGGACCAACCGGGATCGGAATCCTCTTCGGAAAACACGATCTGCTCTGTGAATTACCACCCTCGCGAGGTGGTGGCGAGATGATCAAGGAGGTGACTTTCGAGAAAACCACCTACAACGATCCTCCGTTCAAGTTCGAAGCCGGGACTCCAAATATCGATGGCGGTATCGCTCTGGCAGCCGCTTTCGACTATGTGAATAACTTGGGCATAACCAATATCGCGGATCATGAGACTCTCCTCATCCGGCGCGCGGCAAAGATTCTTGAGGATCTCGATGGCATCACTCTTTACGGACCGGATGACCGCGCCGGGGCCCTTTCATTCAACTTCGAGGGGATCCATCACTACGATCTCGGCACTCTGCTTGATCAGATGGGCTTCGCGCTTCGGACCGGACACCATTGCTGCCAACCACTCATGGCCCGTTTTGGTATGACGGGCACCCTCCGCGCTTCTTTCGCCGCTTACAATACACTGGAAGAGGTCGAGTCTCTCGGCAAATCCCTCGAGAAAGCTCTCATGATGCTGCGTTGATTCCATTGCGTTTCGAGGAATCCACGATTATGGATCTCCCGTGACCATTACCGAGAAACAACAGGAACTCCTCGACGAACTCGATCTGTTTCAAGATTGGACCGAGCGCTACGAATACGTCATCAGCCTTGGCAAGAAACTCGCTCCGATGGACGAGGCTTTGCAAACTTCTGATCGCCTCATCAAGGGTTGCCAATCACAGGTCTGGCTCGATTCTTCATCGGAAAATGGGAAAATGTGCTACCTCGCCGATTCGGACTCCGTCATCACCAAAGGCATGATCGCACTTTTCGTTCGCGTTCTCGATGGTGAATCGCCTGAAGACGTTCTCACCGCAGATCTTTCCTTCATCGACAAGACTGGCCTCAAAGAGCACCTCGCCCCCACCCGGGCCAATGCCCTCACCTTGATGGCGGCCGAAATGAAAAAAGGAGCGCTCATCGCCACCCAAGGATAGTCTCTCATGGAAATTTCCCTCGGTGCGACCAAGGCAAAACTCCTTCCTGGTCGCGCCGTTTTTCTGCCTGATTCCGGGTCGCTGGTTGTGGCCGACTTGCATCTGGGAAAGGCGGCGACTTTTCGCAAGCGCGGACTCGCCATCCCGGAGGGCTCCAACGCTTCCGACCTGAGCCGACTGCATGGCTTGATCAATCAAGAGAAGCCAAAACAGCTCGTGATTGCCGGAGATCTTTTTCATTCCGCCGATGGCCTCGGTAGATCCACGATTGAATCGTTTCAGGACTGGCTTGAGCAACTAACCCTGCCCGTGATTCTCACGGAGGGAAATCACGACCGACGCTCCTGGTTTGAGCGTCACAAATTCCCAATCGAAGTTACTCCCGAACTGGAGGAGGGAGATTTGATCATCACCCATGATCCCGCCGATCTTCCGAACGGACAACCGGGCATAGCAGGTCACCTCCATCCCGGTGTCCGCGTTAAGGAATCACCAAGACAATCAATTCGCGTTGCAGGCTTCTTTCTCCGGGACGCCAAGCACCTCATCCTGCCCGCCTTCTCGGAATTCACCGGAATCCATCCCCTGAAAGTCAGCGGAGAGGACCAATTTTTTGCCGAGATTAATGACAAGATCGCAGAGATTCCAGTTGGGTTGATCCGGGCGTGAGCATGTTTTCCTCTCGACGCAGAACGAGAAATCAGGTGTCTTCGTCATACCTATGAATCCTAAAATGTTGGCACTGGCGTTTTCGTCATTGCTTCTCGGGACCCCGGCAACGCGGTCACAAACCGATCCTTTTGCTCAGGAGGCTCCCGAAACGCCTCCACGCATGGTCCGGGTGCAAGCCGAGTTTATCGAAATGCCCCATGCCACCTACACTCGCTTGATGGCCACGCCCCGGACCTCTTCCAATGACACCGCGCTCCGTGCCGAATGCGCCAAACTGATTAAGGCGGGCGAAGCACAGATCATCGAATCTCTGAGCGTCAATACCCTCCCCGGCCAGAGCTCCACCGCGGAGAACATTCACGAATTGATCTATCCCACGGAATACGAGCCACCCGGGCCACCTATCAATATTCCAAACGACGCCGAACGGCCGGCCAAAGTCCACGTCGGAGGGCCACCACGACCTCCTGTCGCTTTCGATACCAAGAACGTAGGATCAAACTTCGAAGTGGAAGCCCAAATTGACGCCTTTTATCCCATCGTGGAACTCCGCTTCACCCCACACATCGTTGCCCACGCAGCCACAGATATCTGGAGCGTTTGGAAAAAGAACGGCGTTACCGTGGAAACCTCCATGCCGCGTTTTTACATTCTCAGCGTCAAAACCGGCGTCACGGTAGTTTCCGGACAACCTCACATGGTCGCCGGACTCTCACCTAAAAGCGAAGATGGCTGGATGACAAGCTCGCGCAAAGTCATGACCTTCATTCGCGCCGACATCATCACCTTCGGCAAATAAATCTCCCCCAGAAACAAAACACCTAAAACCCAAATCCTATGAAATCAACCATCGTCACTCTTGCTGTCTTCGCCAGCATTCTCTTCACCCTCTTCACTCACTCCCAAACGGCCACCGAAGAATTCGATCCGCTCGGAGAAATCAACGACCTTCCCAAAATGATCCGGGTGCAGGCCGAGTTCATCGAGATGCCGCATGAAACCTACACCGGGCTCATGTCGAAACCCCGCACCAGCGGGAACGACTCCGACCTGAGGGCCGAGTGCGCCAAGCTCGTGAAAGCGGGCGATGCCGGTATCCTCGAGACGATGTGCGTCACCGCCCTGCCAGGACAATCGGCCACCACGGAATCGATTTCCGAATTCATCTACCCCACCGAATACGAGCCAGGCGAACTCCCCAACGAAATCAACGGCGAAGCTGTCAATGGTGACCATCCCATTGGATCTCCTCCCACCCCCAGCGCGTTCGACACAAAAAACACTGGCTCCACCTTCGAGGTCGAAGCCCAGATCGATGCCAATGAAAGCATTGTTGAACTCCGCTTCACCCCGACTCTGGTTTACCTGACCGACATCGTAAACTGGGGAGCCGAGAAGGCGGTGGGCGCGGCCGGGCCTGTCGAAATGCCCACCTTTTATGTTCTTTCGGTCAAGACCGGAACCACTTTGGTTACCGGACAACCATCCATGGTCGCCGCCCTCTCACCCAAAGACGAAAAAGGCAACACCGATCCTTCCCGGAAGGTCATGGTCTTCATTCGCGCCGACATCCTGACGGTCGGTAAATAGATCGCTTTCACAACAGTCACCTCATGACACTGAAAGCCTTCGCCAAGGCGCTCGTTCTTGGGCTCTTGATGACTTGCGGCATTCGCTCGCAGATCGACCCCTTCGCCGAAAATCCCGGAGCAAAAAAAACCACCCAGCAAATTAGGTTGCAGGTTGAGTTCATCGAAATGCCGCACGGCACCTTCACCGAACTCATGAGTGCGCCCCGTTCCTCGGCAAACGACACCGATCTTCGGGCCCGATGCGCGGAACTCATCAAGTCCGATGAAGCAAGGATCATCGAGTCCCTCTGCGGCAACTCCCCACCGGGGCTGCATAGTTCGATCGAATCGATCTCCGAATTCATTTACCCCACTTCCTTGGACCCTCCGGAACTCCCCAACAAAACCGCTCCGGACACCCCACCACTGCCCAAGCCGGTATGGCCACCGGCCCTTACTCCGACACCGGCCGCATTCGAAACCCGCATCCTGGGATCCACCCTGGAATGGGAAGCACAAATCATGGACCACCTCCAGCTTCCCGTGGTTGACCTCCGGATCAATCCCCGAATCGAATACCATGTCGGGAAACACCTCTGGCACACCTCGGGTCGCGATGACGTCCACCTCGAATTCTCAACCCCACGATTTTACACTCTGACCACCTCTACCGGCACTTCGGTTGTCGCCGGCCAGGCACACATGATCGCCGCCCTATCGCCACAAGACGAAAAAGGCAACACCGACCTCTCGCGCAAGATCATGCTCTTCGTCCGCGCCGACATCCTGACCACAAAACCATAGTCCGCCAATCGCCATGATCCTCCCGCCAATGCGCCCTCTCATAAGTTTCTTCGTCATCCTTTTTGCCAATCTTTGCGCTTCCGAACGCTCCGCCCCGGAACTCACCGTGCAAGGACCGCGGGGCGAACGAGCCCCTCTCTCGATCGCCTCCTTTGAAACCAACACCGTTTTCTTCGAAGACCTCGCCGAAACAACGATCACGGTCACCTTTTTAAATCCATCCAAACGCGCGATTGAAGGAGAATTCGCAATGCCACTTCCACCCGGAGCCACGGTCTCGGGTTACGCTCTCGATGTGAATGGCAGGATGCGTGAAAGCTCGGTAGTCGAAAAAGAACGAGCGCGCTTTGCCTACGAATCAATCAAGCGTCAGATGATTGACCCCGGATTTATCGAACGCGAAGAAGGGAATCTCTACCGCACCAAAATCTTCCCCATCCCTGCAGAGGGAACCAAGGCCGTTCGACTATCCTACTGCGAAATCATCAACCCGAAGGAAGGCCACTACGACTACCACCTTCCACTTCCGGAAGTCAGCACTTCCTCCTGCAAGCTCGTGTTTGAACATCTTGAAGGGAAAGCGCTCACTTTCCGGAATCCGGATCAACTCGCGTTCAGGAATGAAAGCCCCGGCTTCTATCGGGCCGATGCCGACAAGCAACAACTCCCTCCGGGGCTTGTTGTCCGCCTCCCCAGACCAGCGAGCCCCGGTCTCATCAAAGCGGGTAACTATTTCTACTTCCGGAAAGCTGCAGAGGAAATAGAACCACCTCTTATCCCGAACGATGCCAGGGCCATTCAAATTGTCTGGGATTGCTCTGAATCCGGGCGCCTGCGGAACCATGCAAGAGAGTTCGCCTTTCTTGAAAACCTCTTCCAACAGCAACCAAACCTGCAGGTGAAACTCACTCTTCTCCACCTTGAAACCTCTCCCGGAGGAGACTTCGTCATCAAAAATGGCAACTGGGTAAAGCTGAAGGAAGTCCTCTCAAAGATCTTTTACGACGGAGCCAATGACCTCGCCGCCATCACCTGCCAAAACCTGCCCACTCTCGTCTTTAGTGATGGTCATTCCCACTTTTCTTTCCTCCGAAAAAATTGGAGCTCTCCCGTGACTCTCATCGATAGCCTTGGCAAGGCCTCTTCCTACTGGCGGCAACAGGCATGGTTAAGCGGTGGCACCACGATTGACCTTGGCAGTCAACAAGATCGCAAACCCCCGAAAAACCCAGTGCGCAATTTCTCGTTCCAGAGAGCCGAAGAAAAGATCCCTTCAAACATTGAAGGCCGCAGCATCAATGAACCCCGCATCATAAAACTGATCTCAACTCTATGGGCTCAGAAGAAGCTCAACGAACTCGAAGCCGAATTTACCCCGCCCCCCCAAAGAATCATCGCTCATTGCAAAAAATATCATCTCGTCAGCAACTTCACCTCGCTCATCGTTCTCGAGCGATTCTCGGACTACGTCCGCTACCGCATCCCGCCGCCCGAACCCGACCTCCTGAAACGATACCAGAATGAGATTGCCCGAAATTCAGATCGAACCCGGATCAAGGATCGAATCTCCGATATCTGGAAATGGCGCAAAGCGTGGCACGCGACCTATTTCCCATGGCAGGAACGGCTCCTCGTCCCCGCAGTCCGACGCATGACAATTTGGAAAAAGGCTCTGGAAAGAACATTTACACCCGACGAACTCAACCCGACTGTTAGAACAACCATCACCAATCTTGAAAAAGAAATCAGCACCCTCTTCAAAGCACGCCGTGAGAAGCCATTCGCAACCGACGAGGAATATCGCAATTGGTTAAAGAAGCTCGGAGCCACTTCCAAAAGCATTCAAAAGATTCACTCCATCACCGCCGGAGTGATCACCCCGGAGAAGAAAATGGCAGTCGCGGTCAATGGCATGGTGGAAGATCCCGGCAAGATCGTCTCCGAGACTGACCTCACTCTCCTCGAAGCAATCAAAAAAGCAGGAGGAATCTCAAAATTCGGATCAGGCTCCCGGATCTCGATCTATCGAGGAGCAAAAAAAACCACTTATAATACCCTCAGCAAAAACTATCGGGACATCCCGCTGCAACCGGGCGACCTCATCGTGGTGGAACAAGAAGAACAGATTTGGGACGATTCGGTCGATCCCTTCTCATCAAGCACAGATTTAACGAGACGCTCTACGAGTCATGCCGACGAACCGCCGATCGTAGAAAACACAAGCGGCGATTCGTTTGGCAGCGCGGGCGGCGAATCCGATCCCTTCGGCAGCGCCCCACCCAAAAAGAAGGGTGAAAAGATCACTTTCAGCAAAACTCCTCCCGCCCCTGGAATGGCTCTCAACCTGATCAAGAATTCCGTGGAAGGCGGAAAATCACCGGAAGCAGCCTACAAAGACCTCCGTCTCAAAGACCGTTACTCGGACGAATTCTATCTCAATCTCGCGGACATCTTTTTCCAAAAAAAGGAACCGGCACTGGCCAGGCGCGTGCTCTCAAACCTGATTGAGAATCCCACCCCCAGACCAGCCGCCTATCGCAAATGGGCCTATCTTCTTGCCAAACATTCCGACTGGAATGGGGCCAGAAAGACCCTGGAAGCCATCGCAAGTCACTACCCGGACGATCAGACGATCTCCCTCGATCTCGCCTGGATCAATGAGCGGCTCAAAGCAAAGCCCGTTCGCAAAAAACATCTCACGGAAGCGATTAATTCATTCGATCCAAACCAACAGGACACCCAAAATCTGGCCGAACTGGCAGTCGTGGAATTACGTAAATTGACGGAGCAACCCGCCCTCCCGCTCGACCTCCGCATCATCATTTCCTCCGCTTCCGGACAGGACCTAAACCTGCGCATCGAAGAACCCAGCGGCACCGTCTCTCATTTCCCGAATTGGCCAAGAGCCAGCGAGATCGGAGCCCGCTCCTATGAATCAGTCGGCGTAGCCGAATATGCCCTGCGCCAAGCGGTCCCCGGATCCTACAAGCTCACCTCCCGCAGCCAGGCTCCGCAAATCCTTCGCGTTCAGATCTATCGAAACTGGCGACGCCCCAACGAATCCCTCGAGACCGAAAAGATCATCCTCCTCCCCGGTTCCAGGTTGAATCAAGAAATTCTCACCTACGATTTTCAGCTCAAATAGGCTCCGGATCCGGAAAAATATGGTCACACTTGCCGGCAAAAAGGACATACCCTCCCCAACCGGCCATGTCTTCATCGCTTCCACCTGAATTCGAGACCATCGTCTCCGAAAATCACGCCAGCTTGCGCTTCTTCATCCGCTCGCTCGGCGTCACTCCGGGTTGGGTCGATGACTTCGCACAGGAATCATTTATTCTGCTCCTCAGGAAATGGGATGAACTTGAGCGCCACGATGAGATCGATTCATGGCTCAGGGCGACCGCAAAAAACCTTGTTCGGAACGAACTCAGGAAAACTTCCCGCCGCCCCCACCTCTTAAACAAATATCTCACCACACTGGTCATGGAGCGGGACTCCGGTACTCCTGCCCCCGCCGAGTATGCGATCAGCATGGAAAACCAATCCGCCCTGCGGCACTGCCTCCAAACACTCACTACCAAGACCCGCGGAATGATCGAGCAACGCTACTTCGATGACAAAAATTCCAGCGAAATTGCGGCTGATCTTAAAATGAAGTCGAGCGCCGTTCGACGCGCACTCCTTCGTGCACGTGAAGCTCTCGCCACTTGCATTTCCCGTGAACAAAACAACCCGAGCAAGGCATGAACGACTCAGCTTTCGATCATCTTATTTCGGCACTTTTTGACGAGGAAGCCACTCCGGAACAAGAGGCGCAGATCACCGAAAGTCTTAGCCATGATCCAGATTTCCGGGCGAGGTGCCTCCTCCATCTTGAGATGGATGCTCAACTGGCTAGTCTCCCTTCCCCCGAAGGTCGCGACCTGTTCATTGCCGATACGGTCGAACAAGCGGCAACCTTGAGCAACGAGCACAATAATCATTTTCTCAACCTCATCCGAAGAAAGGAACAAAACCGTCAGTTTCGCAGGCGAGCCATACTTGCAGCAGTCGGTATCGCAGCAGTCATCATTCTCGCGGTATTCCTGCAGCCACAGCTGGAGTCACCGCGCCAACCAGCTAAGCAGCCCGTCCTTGCCTCCATCACCCTATTCGAAAATGGCTCCAATCCGTCTTCCGACGCTCAAATCTCCGCGCCTGAAGTCATCAACTTGACCTCAGGGCGGGCCAAGATCCAATTCTCTTCAGGGTGTATCATCGCACTGGAAGCTCCGGCTACCTTCTCGATCCTGGATGCCTTAACTGTCGAACTCAACAAGGGACGTCTCAATGGCTGGTGCCCGCCTTCCGCGCACGGTTTTCGCGTCATCACTCCGGAAGCTTCCCTCATCGACCTCGGCACCTCCTTCGGAGTAACTTTAAACGAAAATCACGAAGCCGAATTTGTAGTCTTTGATGGAATGGTCGAGATCGAGAGAGGTAAACAAAAAACGATTCTCGAAAATGGTCAAAGCCTTTTTTTCAAGGAGGATCAGTCACTCATCAAAACCCCTCTCCAAGGGACTCCCTACAAGCAGACCTGGCTCCTTGCGGAAGGGATTCTCTCCACCAGCGGAGCCGTCGCACCAGTCGACCCCGACACACCGGAAGGCATCGCCGGACAACGGGACGACTTTCATGTTCTCGTCAGCCCGGAGAAGCGTCACGTTTCGCTCAACCGCCCCCTGCAAGCGGATCTGATCACCCCCGGCACCTTTGTTGCAGATCATTGGAATGCCAAAAAAAGTGTTACCCTTTCTTCCTCTGCTTCCACCGGAAGCCTGTCATCCTACCTTCTCCACGCCCGCGTCGAACGCCCCATCACCAGCAAGACCGATCACGTGCATTATCAAGGATCCGTCACTTTTGCCGAACCCGTTATCGCCGTCATCGCCTCTCAAAACTTCATGAAGAAGTGTGACGATCTTTTCGCGACCGGCCCCTGGAAACAAATCGAACTTCCGATCAATAACCGCGGTCTGGAAGGAAATCTCGAAGCCCCCGCTGACAGAGTCACTCTTTCACCGGACCGACGCACCATCACCATCGACATCCACACCGGATACGGGATTGATGAACTCCGCGTCCTCACTCGCAGCACTTCCATTCTCGCTACTAACTAATCACCCTCCCCCATGAGACAATCTCTCTTCGCCCTACTCCTCCTCATATTCCCGCTCCGGGCATCGGAGCGACCCAACGTTCTTCTCATCCTTGCCGACGATCTGGGATTCTCGGATCTCTCCTGCTACGGAGGAGAAATCCCCACCCCCAACCTCGACCGACTCGCAAACGGAGGAGCCAAGTTCTCTTCCTTCTACACCAGCGCCCGCTGCTGTCCATCCCGCGCTTCTCTGATGACCGGGATTCACCCGCACCAAGCCGGCATCGGCTCCTTCACCCACGCGAAACAACCTCCCGGTAAAGGGCTCGCTTATAAAGGAGCTCTCCTCCCCTCCTGCGCCACCCTGGCTGAAATACTTCTCGATGAAGGCTACTCCACCTGGATGGTCGGCAAGTGGCACATGTCGCAACCCGGCCCCATCGGCCGAGGCTTCCAAAACTACTACGGCTACAAAAACTTCCTTGCCCACTCCGAGGATCAATGGACCCCCTCCAATTATGTGCGCCTCCCCGAATCGATAAAACCCGAACTCCCCGTCAAAAACGACTTCTACGTCACCGACGTCTTCACCGATTACTCCCTCGAATTCCTCAAGCAGGCCCGCGCCCAAAAGGACAAACCATGGTTCCTCTACCTCGCCCACTCCTCGCCTCACTTTCCAATTCAAGCTCCAAAGGAATCCATCGACCGCCATGTGGAAACCTATCGCAAAGGCTGGGACGTTCTGCGACGCGAGCGCTTTGAACGTCAAAAGAAGCTCGGCCTCACTGACCCCGATGCCAAACTCCCGCCCCTTTCCGAAGTCCCGGTTGATCGCGAAGACATCGCGAATGGCTTCGCTGGAAAACCAAACCCCTCTTGGGATTCTCTCCCCGCCGACCGCCGCGAAGACCTCGCCCGCCGCATGGCCACCTTCGCAGCCATGGTCGAGCACGTTGACCAAGGCATCGCTCGTATCCTCGCCGACCTCGAACAAAATGGCGAACTCGACAACACCATCATCGCTTTTCTCTCGGACAACGGGGCATGCTACGAATGGGGGCCGTTTGGGTTCGATGGTCGCTCCCGTCTCGGTAAAACCACTCTCCACTCCGGCGATCAACTTGCCGCCATGGGACAGTCCGGCACCCATTCATCCTACGGTTCCGGCTGGGCCAATCTTGGCAACACCCCCCTCAGTATGTACAAGCATTTTTGCCATGAAGGAGGAATCGCTTCGCCTCTCATCCTCCACTGGCCCAATGGAATCGCCAAAAAGGAAGGCTACGTCAAAACACCCTCCCACCTCATGGACATCGTCCCCACGATCCTTAAAGCCACTGGAGCAAAATATCCCTCGGAACGAAACGGACACAAAATCACTCCCGTTGAAGGAACCTCTCTTCTCCCTGCAATCGAAAATCCCAGGGCAATTCCCGAACGCGTCCTCGCCTTTGAACATCAGGAAGCCCGTGGTCTTCGCAAAGGAGACTGGAAGCTGGTTTGGGGAAAACGTCAGCCCGACAAAATCACATGGGAACTTTACAACCTGGCCGAGGACCGCTCCGAACAAACAAACGTCGCTCAGAACTACGCCACCATCAAAGACCAGCTCGTAGAGGACTGGCACACCTGGGCCAAGCGCGTTCATGCTTCACCGCACCTCATGCCCGAACCTGGTTTCACCAAGAAGAACACCAAACCAGCCTCTCCCCAGATTGCCAAACGCCCTCTCACGATCAAAGCGACCGTTCAGGGACAGAAGCTTCATGGTGTCGTCCTCGCCCAGGGAGGCAAAGAACACGGCTACGCTCTTCACCTCATGAACGGAACGGCTGCTCTGGACGTCCGCGTCGATGGCAAAATCACCCGAATCACAGCCCCCACCACTCCGCCCGGAAACCTCACACTGGAAGCAAAGATTCAATCGAACAAGCTGACCCTTACCTTAAACGGTAAAACCGTAGAGGCAAAATCACCGGGACTTATTCCCGTTCAGCCGAAAGACGCACTGTCACTCGGAGAAGACTCCCTCACAGCTGCCGGAAACTACGACGCACCAAACCCCTTCAACGGAAAAATTATCTCTCATAAAGTGACAAGCGGTAGTCTGAAGCCGCAGCTTCCGGCCCCTAAAACCATGCTCACGCCTTGGGGCGAAAAAGTCACCCCGCAAAACGCATGGCAGGAATACCCGCGCCCCCAGATGGTCCGCAACAACTGGACCAATCTCAACGGCCATTGGAACTACGCCATTACAAAAAAAGACTCCCAAAAACCCGAGAAATGGCAGGGGAAGATTCTCGTCCCCTTCGCCATCGAGTCCCAACTCTCAGGCGTGCAAAAACGCATCACCCCAGACGACGCCCTCTGGTATCAACGCACCTTCACCCACAAGTCAAAGGGCGACAACAAGCACACGATCCTCAAATTCGAAGCCATCGACTACCAATCCACCATCTGGATCAACGATGAACAAGTCGGCAACCACACCGGCGGCAACCTCCCCTTCAGCTTCGACATCACCAAAGCCCTTAAGCCCGGCCAAAACACCCTCACCGTCAAAGTCCTCGACGCCACCGACTCCGCCTATCAACTCCACGGCAAACAACGCCTCAACCCCAAAGGCATCTGGTACACTCCCGTCTCTGGAATCTGGCAAACCGTCTGGCTGGAGAACATTCCAACAACCAGCCTCCAGACACCAAAGATCACCACAAAAATCAATGGCGAGGTGATCATCGAAGCCCCCGTCACCACTTCGCAGAAACTGGCAGAACTTGCTCATCCTTCTGTCCTCGCCGTGGTCAAAGAGAAAGGAAAGACGATCGCGAGAGCCAACGTCACCGCAGGTCACCCCATCAAGTTCACCATCGAAAACCCAAAGCTCTGGTCACCTGATTCACCAACCCTCTATGACCTGGAACTCACTTGTGGCGAAGACAACATTCAATCCTACTTCGGCATCCGCGAAACCACCGTCGCAAAAGACAAAGACGGCCACCTCCGCCTCCATCTAAATGGAAAGCCACTCTTCCACTGGGGCACGCTCGACCAAGGCTGGTGGCCCGATGGCCTCCTCACCCCGCCTTCCGATGCGGCCATGTTTTCAGATATCGAATTCCTCAAGAATGCCGGCTTCAACACCATCCGCAAACACATTAAAGTCGAACCCCGCCGATACTACGCCCACTGCGATCGCATCGGCATGCTCGTTTGGCAGGACCAGGTCAGCGCCAAAAGAGGCGACGACCCGCCTTGGCCACGACTCGCCCCCAATCCCCCCGAGGCGATCTGGCCCGACCACGCTCACGAGCAATTCATGGCCGAACACAAAGCCATGATCGACACTTTGCACAACCACCCCTCGATCGTGCAATGGGTTCCTTTCAACGAACGATGGGGACAACATCGCACCATGAGCGTGGGTAAATGGGCCACCAACTACGACCCCACCCGGCAGATCAACATCGCTTCCGGCGGCAACTTTTTTCCCACAGGTCACATCGTCGACCACCACCAATATCCACATCCCGGCTTCCCCTTCGAACTTGGGAAAGGCGGCCGCTTTGACAACTACGTCAAAGTCGTCGGCGAATTCGGCGGCCATGGCTTTCCGGTCGAAGATCACCTCTGGAATCCCGACGCCCGCAATTGGGGCTACGGCGGGCTGCCTCAAAACAAAGAGGAATGGACCCAACGCTACCAAGCGTCGATTGAGAAGCTTGTTGAACTCCGCAATGAAGGCATCGCCGCCGGCATCTACACCCAAACCACCGACGTCGAAGGCGAAATCAACGGGCTCATCACCTACGACCGCCGCGTTCAAAAATTAGCGCCGGCCACCCTTCGCAAAATCCACGAAGACTCCGGCCTCATTGCAAAAAAGAAAAACTCCGAAACCGCCGGCATGGGCCCCGTCACCGTCCCAAAAGCAGAAATCGCCCCCGTCCGCCCCGTCGATTCTCCCGAGATGATCGCCGCCGGACTCAAATCCCACGACCGCGCCCTCTTCATTAGAAACGACTGGATCCGCGATCCCTACATCACACTCGGCCCCGATGACTTCTACTACCTCACCGGAACCACCATCAATGCCGACGACCCCCGCGAGGAGACCGATCCCTACAATATCGGCCTCGGCGACATCTCCGCAGTCGGCACCACCGTCCGCGTTTGGAAGTCCAAAGACCTCACCGAATGGCAGGACCTCGGCCCCATTTTCACCCTCCAGGACAGCGTCCACCAAAACCCCGGTAACCGCATCTGGGCCCCCGAAGTCCACTGGATTCCCGAAAAGAAGCGCTGGGCCCTCGTCCACTGCCCTAAACAGAAATCCAACTTCGCCCTCTCCTCCGGCCCCACTCTCAAAGGCCCCTGGACGCACCCCATGGGCGCCGACTCACGAGGGAAACACGACCCTTCCCTCTACAAGTCCGGCGACACTTGGTGGATGCTCTCCGAAAACACAAACGTCCAACCTCTCGCCGCCGACTTCACAAGATTCACCGACAAAGCGATCCATATCGCCCCCTCATCAACCCGCCCCGGTCCCGATGGCAACCCTATCAGCCGGATCGGCCATGAAGGGGCCACTATGATAAAAGTTGGTAACAAATACGTTCACCTCGGCACCGCCTGGTCCACCGATAAGATGCGCACCGGCTCCTACAATCTCTACTACTCGACCGCCGAAAACATCACCGGCCCTTACGGTCCCCGCAAGTTCGCCGGACGCTTCCTCGGTCACGGGACACCGTTCCAAACCCGTGACGGCAAGTGGTGGTGCACCGCATTCTTCAACGCCAATGTCCCGCCACTTGCAACCGGAGGAATCCAAGATCGAGATCTTTCCGAAACAGCCCAGACCATTAACCATCGTGGGACAACTATTGTTCCGCTTGATGTAAGGATCCTCGCTAACGGGGAAGTTTACATTCGGGCAAAGGACCCGAGCTACTCCTCTCCCGGGCCGGACGAAGCCCAGAAGAGCTTTGAGTAGCCCCGCTATTGGCCCTTCGGTTCGATCACCTGCAAGTGGTCGATGTTTCCTCCACTCGCCCCATTGGTTTCCAAAACGATTAAGTTATCGCCATTTTTGAAAGCAACGGAAGCGGTCAAATTTTTCCAACGACTCCACCCCCCTGTCTCGGGAAACGGGAGAATCGAGTGTTCCTCACCATTCACAATCAGCTTGAGAGGCCGGGCATCTGAACCCAGTGCATAGCGAAAAAGGATCTTACCGGGTCCCGATTTAGCGGACTTCACGGTCCACTCAATCGATTCTTTCCCGGCCCCGAAGTCAGCGTAGCAAGTCCCGGTGTAACCGTCATGCTCGGTCGAGGTCCGGACTCCTTTTAACTTTGCCTCTGTCACTTGATAAACGGTCCCAACAGGATCGACCACCTTGGCCGGCTTTCCCGCAGCTTTCTTCCTGGGTTCCGCAGCTCCGCTGACGTGAAGCGGATCGGGGGGAGTGTTTTCGAGAAGCCGGTTCAGGGTATAGGCGATGTAGGAATTTGCCAGCGGGGTTCCGTCGGCAGACTTCATATTTTGAATACTCACCTCATGAATGTGCCAGGCCTTCAGCTCTTCAAGATTGACTTCAACCGTCTTTCCGTCCTTTGAAATTTTGATCGAATCAACCTCCACCGGAGTAACATCCATTTGCGGAGAGCCATACGATTTATGATACTTGTAGTAATACCGCTTGAAGGGCCAATTCGCGACATCCTCCGCAATCGTGGAATCAACCGGTTTGGTGAAAGTGAAGCGAAATCCCTTTTTCGTAAGCTTCATCGAAACCGCCTCGAAAGGATCCTCACCATTCCACTCAATCCGCGAAATCCCCTCACCACCGGCCCAACTGTGCTTGGTGTGCCCCACATAGAGACTTCCATCCGGAGCCCAGGCCATGCGATTGCAACCACGAGGAAGAGAACCACCGTCTATAAACGGAACGCAAGCCCCTTGAAGCTCTCCGCCAACTTCCTCCAGCATGACCCGAACGATTCGATTCGTGTTCATCTCGCCAACCAGAAGCTGTCCGGTGAACGGCCCAAAATTCGCTTCCGGGGAAATCGCGAGAACCTGGGTTGGCGAGTTGGCCATCGAGCCGTGAGGAAATACCACCGCGGCACGGGTCCGCATCTTGGCGAGTTCCGCAGGATTGGTCTCTACCGGTGTGCCTTCAAAACCCGGCTTCCAGGTCAGACTTGCGGCATGACCGTAGAAGCGTCCTTCCTTGACGTGAAACAACTTGCTCGAACCAACCCAGTCGCCCTGATTGTCGGTCACGAAAAGATTCCCCTCCAGGTCAAATCCAAGTCCGTTTGGAGTACGATGTCCATAAGACCAGGGGATCGTTTTCCCGTCTTTTGTCAGCTTCATGACACAACCACGGTAGGGAGTGGACGCGTGCATTCGTCCCGGTCTTCCCCTGGGGTCAAACCGACCTCGCACGATTGAGCGAATTCCGTCTCCGGAAGAACCAGTCCCCAAGGAGAAGAAGTAGTTACCTTCCTTATCCCTGACCGGAGTGAAGTGAAACTCGTGATAGTTTCCCGACATTCCAAACTCATCCGTCATCACCTGATAAAGATCCGCCTTGCCATCGCCATCGGTATCGCTCACACGAGTGACCTCGGGACGCTGGGAAATGACCAGTGACGAGTTGGATTCGGCGATCACGCCGAGAGGATTGTGCAATCCTTCCGCAAAAAGCTGCCAACCTGCAGTCTTTGGGTTATACAAAAAAACCTCACCACTTGGCAGACAGACCACCATTCGACCGTCCGGAAGAAAATCAAGACCATCAATTTGTTTGGTCCCAAACTTGGAGGGAGGATTGGGGATCCCGGTCACGTCATAACTTGGCGAAGTGCCCCCAAATGCGAGCTTTGCGGCCAGCGAGAAAGAGAGGATATTGATGAACTTTTTCATTTCTTTGGTGCTTCGGTTGGAATGGTGACAGGAGAAGCCGGATTCTTCTCGCTGACGGTGATCTGAAACTCCATCGCTTGTTTCGCGGTGAGCTTCAGGGTGCCGTCTTTGGCGATCGTTCCGGCCGAACTGGAATAGGTCGCGGCTTCGTCCGGGGTAAGCTTAAACGTAATGGGAACCTTGGGAGAGATTGCAAACTTTCGAGTGATTCCCAAATTTCCCTGTGATGCCTGGATCAACTCTCTGATCTCGTAATCGCCGACCTTGTAGATGAACTCCGGAAACCCCTGCACCAAACGATAGCCTCTGAATTTTGGCAATTCATCGACGCCTTCGATTTCAATCGGAAAATCCACTGCTTCCGTCGTGTCATAAAACGGGGTTTTCCTTCCCGTCTCGGCGAGATGCTGATAATCCTCCGGCTTAAGCTTGCTGGAACGGGCACGATAGTAAGGGATCCCATTGAACTTTGCCACCGGCTTGCCATTGCTCGACCAGTGCACCTGGTTTCCCCGGATGAAACCACCTTTACTCCACGCGTAGCGCAAGCGACATTCCCCCGCATCCCAGCAGTAGTATTGGTTCCCGGGAAGGGCCACCGCAAAGGCCGCAGGCGAGGCCCCGGGCATAAAGGTCCGGTAAACGACCGGTTCCGCCACATCGGCCAAAAAATCATCAAAATCCGGGGTAAAGGTCCCGTTGTTTCTCCTCAGCTTCTTATCAAAAGGGAAGGCCTTTAGAATGGCCTCAGGCGTGTAAACGTCCGGCGGAAGATTTTCCCGGGCTTTTGAAACTTGGGCTGCTGTCACTGCCGCGCCTTTGTTTCCCCACGCATTGTTCACGTAGGTGACGATATCCGCGATCTTTTTATCGTCGAAAAGAAGCTGGGGCGGCATAGCCGAGTAATAACGTTTTCCATTTACCCTAACTGGTCCGGCCATCCCGCGAAGAACGATTGCGATAGTGCGATCCGGATTATCCAACCAATCGCTGCCTGCCAATGGTGGCACAGACCCCGGTTGCCCCTTTCCATCGGCCATGTGACAAGCGATGCAGGATCCCGCGCCGTCATAAAGCTCCTTTCCTTTTGCCAGAGCAGCGGCATCCGGGGCCGAGTAAGCCATCCCGGCGACCAGAGATGAGAGAAGAATGGAAATGATTGCCTTCATACTAGGGAACTTAGTTAACGCCGATTGGCAGTCTACCAAGTAAAAAGACCAACGATTGTCCCGCCCACAGATTCCGTGAGCAAAAAAAATCATGGTGCAAATCAATCATCTTGGTTGAGCGACCTGGATCTGAACGTTAGAAAGCGAGAATGCTCTTGCGCCGCAATCTCATTCTATCCCTTTTCTCTCTTTACCTCGGAGTTTCGGCTTCCGCCGAACCCGCCGAAAAAATCCTGTTTATCGGGAATAGCTACACAGGTGGCGTTCGTAAAATGGTGACCGAGTTGGTGCAGCAATCCCCCCACGCCAACGCTCAGATTTCGTTTATCAACCCCGGCGGAAAAACACTCGAGTTTCATCTTAAAAACAAGGCAACTGTTGAAAAAATCGAGACTGGAAAGTTTGATATCGTTGTCCTGCAGGACCAGAGCCAATTTCCGGCCGTCTTCCCGGATCGCTTTCAAAAGGCCGCAGTGGCATTGCATAAAATCATCAAAAGATCAGGAGCCACAACCGTCTTCTACGAAACCTGGGGCAGACGGGATGGCGACAAAATGAACAAGAAACTCTTCCCGAATTTTGAATCCATGCAAAAGGCCCTGAGCAAGAGCTATCAATCGACGGCAAAAAAATGCAGGGCAAACCTGGCTCCGGTTGGCTCCACATGGAGCACCGTGAGAGAAAAGAATCCCAAACTGGGAAGGGAGCTCTACCGTGGAGACGGTAGTCACCCCTCGCCAAAAGGTTCCTACCTCGCGGCGTGCGTTTTTTACGCCACTCTTTTCGACAAAGACCCTCGGAAACTGAAATTCACGGGCGGTCTGCCGGAAGAGGAAGCCAAACTCATCAGAGAGGTGGCCTATTCTACCGTGACAAACGCGTGATATTCACCCGGAAAAGAAATGGGCCGCCACTAGAGGCAGGAGCGACAAAAACGACCTCTTCGGTTCCCGAACCATCATAAGTCCCGGTCTTCCGGGAAAGAGTAAACAGGTCACCCACGTTTTCCCAGTCCTCACCATTGCCGCTTCGCTGAATCTCATAATTCAAACCGCCCGCCTCTCCCAAACGCCGGCGAAATCTCAGCGAAAACAGATCATCATTTTCAATCGTCACGAATTCTGCAGCCAGCCGGGCAAGGTCCTCCGGTGAATCCGGTTTTGACCCAAGGGCATACTCAAAAAAATTGCTCCCCTCATCAAGATCAGGATCATCAGCATCCCCACTTGCCAAATCTCCAAAAAACCGTTCCTCCCAATCATCACCTATTCCATCATCGTCCGAATCAACAAACCGGGCCGCATCGCGCAATCGCTTTTTCAGCAGTTCGCGTGTTGCCGCACTGGAAAGATCATTGGCAGTCAAATTGAAGGGGGGATTGATGGGACGATTTAAAGAATCCAGGATAACAACATCACGATAGGTCACACCCCAGAGACGTCGGACGTTCGATTCAAGGGTGTCTTGCAGCCAGGGAATGTTCCTATCTGCCGTCGTCAAACTGTTTCCGGCTTCATTACTGAGGTTCCAGTTGATCCCCATAATCTCAATTGGATATCCGGTCGCCTCGGTTCGAAGTTCCGAATAGATTTGTTGCAGGAAGCCAAACTGGCTCCGGCAGTATCCTCAGGTCGAATCGCCAAAATAATAGGCGGTTACTTGATGGAGATAATCCCTGGGTGACACCAACTCTCGGGAACGCGGAGAGGTCTCGTTCGCATCAACCAAGCGAAAATCCGGAACCGGTTCCCCTGCAGCCAAAGACGCCAACAGACAAAAAATAGAAATCGTTCGACCTATCATAGGACCCAATAGTTCCACAGAAACCTATCCCCGGCAAGCCTCTCCCCACCCGAACCAGCGCAATAAACGCGCAGCATTTGAAACGGCGTGCGCAGAGACGAGTTCCCGCGGAGCGTATTGTCGGTGTCATGGAAACTCTCACTCTACCCGGAAAGACCCTTTCATCATCTCTCAAAATCGGCCCCGTTGCATATGGAACCTGGAGCGGCGGGCGCTTCATGCATTTTGGTGAAACCCTGACCGAGGAACACTACCACCGTTGCGTCTCCCTTGCCTACGAATCGGGAATCCGGACCTTCATCACCGCGGATGTCTATGGCTCGGGAAAAGCCGACGCTCTTCTGGGTCGCGCCCTTTCCCGTTTCCCCCGTGACAGCTACAAGCTTATTGGTGCCGTCGGCCATGATTTTTACAAAGGAAAACGGCAGGGCAACACCGGCTACCCTCGCTTCACCAATCCCGAACTCCGTGGTCCTGACGAATACTATGACTTTCTGAAAATGGCCGCCTCCATCTCAGCTGAAAACTGTCAATCCGACCATTTCGATCTTCTCCTTTTACACAATCCGGACGAAATCGGCTACACCAGCCCGGTCGTTTGGGAAGCCATGGACAGACTTCGCCAGGAAGGCCTCACCAAGGAGATCGGCATTGCTCCCGGACCAGCCAATGGCTTCGTCCCCGACCTCGTGCAAACCTTCGAAAACTTCGGACATCTCATAGACTGGGCTATGGTCATCCTCAACCCACTTGAGCCCTGGCCTGCCAGCTTCGTCCTCGATGCCGCGGATCGCTTTGACGTCAAAGTCATCACCCGTGTCCTCGATCATGGCGGAGTTTTCTACGACGAACTCAAGCCGGACCACGAATTCAAACCCGGAGACCACCGTGCTTATCGCCCCGAAGGTTGGGTCAAACGTGGCTACGATTTCGTGGAGAGGATTCGCCCCATGGCCGACGCCCACAATCTGACCCCTCTGCAATATGCCGCCAACTGGAACCTCTCCCACTCGGCCGTCAAAGCAGTCATTCCCACCTTCGTGCAGGAACCCGGCAATGACGCAAGGAGCATCGAGAGCAAGATTGAAGAAATGGCCAACCTTCCTATCGTCGATCTCGACCAGCGTGAGATCGACACTGTCCGCGAACTGGGAGACAACACCGATTGCATGCTCTTGAAAGGAGCAAGTCGGCGTCATACCACCAGTGAGCGTTGCGATGAGTGGCCCATGCGTCCGGATCTCATGGAGATCTGCGAAGCCTACGACCTGGGCACCAAATGGTAATCCCCACCCAACCATACCCCATGAATACCACTGCTCCGGTCACTGCTCTCGATGAACCCACCGAAGCCATCAACAAGCAAATCCTCTCGGTCTCCGAAGACCTGCTGAGTGGCTTCCATGTCGCCCCATTCGACGCCATCGCGGATCAATGCCGACTTGATCTTGAAGTCGTCCTCGAGCGAATCCGCCTCATGCTCCAAAGCGGAACAATTCGACGGGTCCGGCAGACTCTTCTCGCCACAAAACTGGCCGAAGGCGCACTCGCCGCCTGGGAGGTTCCGCAAGAAAAGCTGACTGCGGCCTTTCGTTTCATGGCCGATGAAGATCCTTTTTCCGGCCACATCGTGGTTCGTTCAACCGACCGCGAACTTCCCGGCTCACAATTCAACCTTTGGACCACGCTCAAGGTGCCTCAGGGCGAATCTCTCGAAATGCATGCCGAAACGCTCAAGCGAATGGTCGGAGCGAAGCAATTCCGCCTCATGCCTGCCCAAGGAGTCTTTGCCCTTGGGGTCGGCCACATGCGTCGACGCGGCCTGGGTCCCGGAGCACTCACACCCGACAAAGCCCGCATGATGACCACGACCAACGTCACTTTAACAGACGAAGAATGGACCGTCCTCCTCGCCCTCAAACGCGATCTCACAGCCGCAGAGATCATTCCCCGCCCCTGGGTGGGCCGGGCCGAGGAAACCGGCATGGACCTCGAAAGATTCTACCGCGTCGCACGCCGGCTTGATGCCAAACGCGTCATCGGACGGTTTTCGACCTTCCTCGAACACGTCAAACCATCGGCTGCCGGCGAGAAAGTCACCCGATACAACGGTCTTTTCCACTGGGCCGTTCCGAAAGGAATGGAAAAGGAAGCTGGCGCTGAAATCGGCCGTCACTACTGTATGACCCACTGCTACTGGCGCGAGGGAGGCCCGGACTTTGGCAACGTCAACATCATGGGCGTGGTCCACGGCACTCAAAAGGACACCGTCCTCGCTCATAAGGCGGCCATTGACGCACACCTCCGGAAGGTCGGCATCCCCCTCCTCTACACCAGCGTCTTCTGGGGGGGGCAATCCGAGATCAAGCCCTCTGAAATTTCTCCAATCATCTACCGAAACTGGCACAAGGAGCATCAACCCTAGGAACACGAACGCTTCTTTTTTTTACTCCCCGACTCCAAGGCAACGCGCTACTAATGGCCCGTGCTTTTCGATAACCGTATCGCCGAACTCCGGGCTGAACTCAACCGACATAACAAGCTCTATTATCAGGACGCCCAACCGGAAATTTCGGATGCGGAATACGACCGGCTTTTCCGCGAACTCGAGGATCTCGAAAAGGCAAACCCCGACCTCTATGATCCCAACTCGCCCACCCTGCGCGTTGGAGGAGCGCCGCTTGATGCCTTCGAGCAAAAAGCGCATCTCCTCCCGATGCTTTCCATCGACGACCTCTTCGCCGAGCAAGAAGTTGCCGATTTCTTCAGGCGCCTCCAGAAAGGTCTGGGCCTCGACGAAATCCCACTCACCGTTGAGCCAAAAATTGACGGCGTGGCCTGCTCCCTCGTTTACCGGAACGGCTCTCTTGAATATGCTTTGACCCGTGGCGACGGAACCCGTGGTGATGACATTTCGCAAAACGTCCGCACCATACGAAACATTCCGCTCAGTCTCGAAAATGCTCCTCCCCTTTTGGAAGTGCGGGGCGAAATTTTCATGCCCTCCGAAGGGTTCGCAAAGCTCAATGAACAACGCGACGAAGCCGGCCTCGATCCCTTTGCAAATCCACGTAACGCCACCGCCGGGACTTTAAAATCGCTCGATCCCAAGGTCGTTGCCTCTCGCCCTCTTGCCTTTCTCGCTCACGGCCTTGGAGCAAACGAGGGAGCCAACCTGGACACTGAAGACGACTTCCGAAAACTGCTCGAGCAATTCCAAATCCCTCGGAACTCCCCGGTTTGGCATGTCCGCACTCTGGACGAAATTCTGGCCGCCATCCGTGAGCTTGATGTCAAGCGCCACGACCTCGGCCACGGCACAGACGGTGCCGTCATTAAGGTGCTTGATTTCGATCAACGCGAAACCTTGGGCTTCACTTCACGAGCTCCTCGTTGGGCTGCCGCCTTCAAATATCCGCCGGAGCAAAAGGAAACGCTCCTCAAGGACATCACCATCCAGGTGGGACGAACCGGAGTCCTTACACCAGTCGCAGAACTCGAACCGGTCTTTGTTTCAGGGACAACAGTTTCCCGCGCAACCCTCCACAATCAGGAGGAGATCGAACGCAAAGACGTTCGCATTGGCGACACCGTGCTTGTTGAAAAAGCGGGCGAAATCATTCCATCCGTCGTTTCCGTCGTTGTCGCAAAACGCCCGGACAACACCCCTGCCTACTTTCTTCCGGAAGCTCTCAATTATCAATGTCCTTCCTGTCACGGGCCGATCGAGAAACCGGATGGTTTTGTGGCCTGGCGTTGTGTCAACTTTGAATGTCCCGCCCAAGCGGTGACCAGCATCACCCACTTTGCCGGACGTAAGGCACTCGATCTCGATGGCCTCGGGGAATCGGTAGCCATCAAATTAGTGGAAAGCAAACTCGCAGCCTCGCCTCTGGACCTCTTCACACTTAGCGTCGATGATTTTGCGAATCTCCTTCTCGACCCCGCCAAATCATCCGACGGCTTAACACAGTCCAAGGAACGTCGCTTCGGCGAAAAACGGGCGACGACTCTTTTCAATTCGCTCGAAAAAGCCCGCACCGAAATGCCACTCAATCGCTGGCTCTTTGCGATGGGAATCCCGCAAGTCGGGGAATCAGCGGCACGGGAATTGTCCCGTCTCCACAAAAAACTCAGCGACCTGCCTGGTTCTGCGATCATCTCCGATCTTGCCGACCTGCCCGACTTCGAGGAACTTTCTAAATCGAAGCGGAAAAAGGAGAACCACCCGGGACTTCAGCAATATCAGATCGACGATAATCTGGGGCCGGTGGCAGCCCAACACCTGCGAACCTTCTTCCAATCCGAGGCTGGCCAAACGGTCCTGGCGAAACTTGACGAGCTTGGCATCGATCCCCGGTCCGACAACTACGCTCCCGATCCAGTCGCCGCGACCGAGGGACTGCCCCTCGTCGGCAAGACCTTTGTCATCACCGGCACCCTCTCGGCGCCGAGACCCGAATTTAAAAAAATCATCGAGGCCAACGGCGGAAAAGTCAGTGGCTCGGTCTCTTCAAAAACCGACTTCCTCCTCTCCGGTGAAGGGGGCGGCTCCAAGCAAACGAAAGCCGAATCCCTCGGAGTTCCGGTGATTGACGAGGCCGCGCTAACCGAAATGCTCCAATCCTAAGACCCAACAAATGAAATACATCCTCCTCATTCTTTCTCTCATCTCGGTCTCGTTCGCGGCCAAAAAGCCCAATTTCATTTTTGTTCTCAGCGATGATATTGCCCAAGGCGACCTCGGTGTCTACGGGCAGGAGCTCATCAAAACTCCCAGGCTTGACCAAATCGCCAATGAAGGAACCCGCTACATGCAGGCCTACTGTGGCACCAGTGTTTGCGCGCCCTGCCGTTCTGTTTTCTTCACCGGCCTCCATTCGGGACGCTGTCCGGTGAGAGGCAATCGCGAGATGGCACCGGAAGGCCAGTGGCCCATTCCAGCAAATACCGTCACCATCGGCGAGGTGGCCAAAAATGCCGGTTATGCCACCTCTACTTTTGGCAAGTGGGGCATGGGGTTTTTCACCACCTCCGGCAGCCCCTTGAAGCAAGGAATCGATCGCTTCTTTGGCTACAACTGCCAACGCCATGCCCACTCTTATTTTCCTACCTACCTCTGGGACAATGACCAGCCCATCGCCCTGCCGGGAAACAAGGGAAAAGGTATTGGCAAAACTTACGCGCAAGAATTGATCCAGAACGAAGCCATCAAATGGGTGAAACAAAATGCCAAGAATCCCTTCATGATGTTTTACGCGATCACCCTGCCCCACGGAGCACACGAAATTGACGACCTTGGCATCTACAAAAACAAGCCGTGGACCAAACTGCAAAAATCCTATGCGGCCCAAGTCACCCGCATTGATTCGGACATGGGCGAACTGGTCGACACCCTCCGGGAACTTGGCATCGAGAAAGATACCCTCATCGTTTTCACCGGTGACAATGGATCGTCGTTCAACCCGCAATCGGAGATCGGCAAGCTCTTCAAACAGAATGCCAACGGTCTCCGCGGATACAAGCGAGGCATGTATGAAGGAGCCTTGAGACAAGCCGCCTTTGCCTGGTGGCCGGGAACAATCCCCGTCGGACGGGTCGATCAATCCCCGTGGGCACTCTGGGATCTCATGCCGACCTTTGTTGAAATGACCGGGATCACCCCGCCCGAAGGATACCAAACCGACGGACACTCGCTCCTCTCCTATCTCAAAGGAGGCAACGCCCCAAACCGGGACTACTTTTATTGGGAACTCCATAAAGGAACTGTCGCGCAAGCCGCCCGGTGGGGTGACTGGAAAGCGGTCCGGAACGGAATCAAAAAACCGATTGAAATTTACAATCTAGCCCAGGATTCCGGCGAAAAGAATAACCTCGCGGGAAGAAGACCGGAATTGGTGAAGCGAGCCGCAAAGATTTTCGAGGAGGCTCATCAAGTCGACCCGGAATGGCCCTTGTCCGGACCGACTCAGGGGCAAATAGACGAGGCCAAAAAGGCGTGGGAAATCAAGCGAAAGCGGGACAAGGAAGGCTATGTCCCGGAAGGCGCCACTCCACTTTCCAAAACACCGGTGAAGTAATCCGCCAAATTGACAAAAATCGGAGGTTTCTTCGATAATGTGTTGGGGCTATATTCCGCCATGCGCCCATTCACACACGCTTTTGCCGCATTCACGCTGGTGGCACCTCTCCGTGGAACTCCGGTCATCAATGAGATTCACTATAACAATGATGACAACACCGTCTTCAACGAATTTGTGGAAATCCATAATCCTGACCCAGTCGCGGCCGATCTGGGCGGCTGGAGATTGGATGGCGCAGTACGATTCACCTTCCCGGCCAACACAACAATTCCGGCCGGCGGCTACCTCGTCATTGGAGAAGACCCAGCGACCATTGCCTCGGAATTTGGGGTGGCCGCCATCGGCCCCTATCAGGGAGCACTGAACAGCGAGGGCGAATTATTGCAACTGCTTGATGGGACCGGAGGTGAGATTGACCGGGTCGATTACGGAGTGGGATTCCCCTGGCCAACTCGCGCCAAGGGCGAAGGCAGCTCAATGGAACTGATCAATCCGGCCCTTGACAACGATCTCGGAAGCTCATGGCGGAGTTCCTCCATCGGCTTCAACGGGAACAAGGTCCTATTCATCTCAGAGGGAGATACCTGGCGCTACCGCAAGGGATTAAGCGAAGCTTCTTCGCCCATTCATGACTGGACCAAGCTCGATTTCACCGAAGACGAAACCTGGCTCACCGGCCCCGGACCTCTCGGTCGCAACGAACCCCTTGTTGTTACCAATCTTCAGGATGCCCAGGGAAATTACTCTTCTGTTTTCCTCCGAAAGACATTCACTTTTAATGGAGTCGCTCCAAGTTCCGCACTCCTCAGAATCCTCTACGATGACGGAGTCATTGTTTGGTTGAATGGAACGGAAATCTTCCGGAGTGAATCGGTTGACGCCGGCGTGATCGACTACCAGGGCAATACCCCGGCAAACGCCGGTGGCAACGGGACGGCCATTGCCAGCGATGAGCAGGATGGCTATGAGGAATACGCGATTGGGGGAACCTCCAATCTCATCCAGCAAGGCCAAAACGTTCTCGCCATTCAACTTTTCAACGACACCATTGGGAGCAGTGACATCCTCATTGATGCCGTTTTGGAAACACCGGAACCCTTCAGCGAGCCCGCTCCCCCAAGCCCCGGCAGGGCCAACAATTCGTCCACCAGCTCTCCGCCCCCAAACATCCGCCAAGTCGAGCACTCTCCCGCGGAACCGGGCTCTTCCGACCCGGTGACCATTAGCGCAAAAGTCACCGACCCCGATGGCGTTGAGAGTGTCGCGTTGGAATACCAAGTTGTTGCCCCGGGATCCTACGTCCGGATTTCAGACCCGGCTTATGAGACGTCGTGGACAGGAATCGAAATGACCGCCGCGGAGGGTGATGGCTCGATCTATTCCGCCGTGATTCCCGGTCAGGCTCATCGTCATCTTGTTCGTTACCGGATCACCGTTACCGACACGCTTGGAGCAGGGGTTACCGTGCCTTTTGACGATGATGAACAGCCAAATTTTGCCTACTTCGTCTACGATGGGATTCCGGCATGGACTGGAGCGAGCAATCCGGGAAACACACCTGCGGCAACTTTTAGCCCCGGAGTTCTCGAGGAAATGCCAACGTATCACCTCATCTCAAACGCTACTGATGTCACCAACAGCCAATACAACCCTGGCTCCGATGGTGTTCATATGAAAGGGACCTTGATCTACGATGGCACGGTCTATGATCACATTGAATTCGAAAATCGGGGCGAGGCCTCGACCTATCAAAGCGGCAAGAACAAGTGGCGATTTCATTTTAACACCGCGCGCGAGTTTGAAGCCCGTGACAACTGGGGGAACAAGTACGAAAAAGCATGGGACACCATGAACTTCAATGCCTGTGCTTCCCCGTGGGCACCTGTTCATCGGGGGATGGCCGGAGTAGAGGAGGCCGTCTCCTTCCGTCTCTATGAGCTAGCCGGAATCGCCAGTCCACGCACCCACCATGTCCACTTCCGGGTCATCGACAATTCCGCCGAGTCCAGTAACAATCAGTACGAATCCGATCTCTGGGGCCTTTATCTGGTGGTCGAACATCCGGATGGTGCTTTCCTAGACAACCGAAATCTGCCGGATGGAAACACCTACAAGATCGAAGGAGGCAATGGAGATCAAAAGCACCAAGCCAGAGACCAACCCTCAAACAATTCAGACTGGAATGCTTTTCGAGCTGCCTCAAACAGGACTCAAAACGAGGCTTATTGGAGGTCAAACATGAACCTCCCCGCTTACTACGCCTTCCGCGCAGGCAACCGTATCACAGGTAATGTCGATGTTCGCGAAGGCTTTAACCACTATTTCTACAACAACCCTGAATCCGGCTGGACCGTGGTTCCCTGGGATCTCGATATGATGTTCATCGCCGAAACCCATTGGAGCGGCACGATCCAGCAAAAGGCCTGCCTTAACATCCCCGTTCTCGGGATCGAATATCGCAACAAGGCGAGAGAAATGTTCGATCTCCTTTGCTCGGACAGTTCAATCGAGGGAGGTCAAATGGCTCAATTGATCGACGAATACGCCCAATTGGTGAATCCCGTGGATCAGCCCCTGACATGGTCGGATGTTGATGAATACATGTGGAACTACCACCCTCGAACCAGAGGAAATCCCAACGTTCATTCCGGACAAGGAAACCACAAAGGCAACTGGTTCTACACGCCTTTCACCGACTCCCGGATTGGAGGAAGCTATGTTCGAACCCTGGTCTCCTCCGATCACGAAGGATCCATGCAATATCTCACGAATTACGTGAGCGACACTTTCACCGGCGGCACCTGGATTCCAGGAAATGGTCGTCAGGATGGCTACGGTTATGAATTTCTGAAAAGAGACGCAAACGACCCTGCCATTCCCGACACACCAACGATCACCTATACCGGCGATGCAGAGTTCTCGACGACCGGCTTGAGCTTCGAAAGTTCAGCTTTTTCCGACCCCCAGGGCAACGGGACTTTCTCTGCGATGCAGTGGCGGATTGGTGGAATCGGCATCAATCCAGATCAACCAAATACCTATGAGATCGAAGATAACTGGAGTAGCACGCTGATTTCTCCTTTTCAGGCCGACATCACGCCTCCGGCATTGGCGGTAAGACCGGGCCAAACCTATCGTGCTCGCGTTCGACATCAGGACACCACCGGCCGTTGGAGCCATTGGTCCGAACCGTTCGAGTTCACTGCCGGTCAACCGAACATCGATACCCTCCAACAAAATCTTGTGATCAGTGAAATCATGTTTAATCCGGATGGCGATGATGCCACCGAGTTCATCGAACTGTTCAACTCGGGAGACACCGACCTCGACCTAACCAACGTTCGCTTCACGAAAGGAATCGACTACGATTTCCCCGCAGGTTTTTCGTTGGGCGCAGAGTCTTACGTCGTCGTGGTAAAGAACGCGGCGGCCTTCCAGGCAAAGTATGGCAACGGGATCCCGCTCGCCCCCGGAGAATATGACGACGACAGCCTCAGCAATGGTGGTGAACTTCTGAAACTCTCACTCGGGACCCTCGCCATTCACGAGTTTGAGTATAATGATGACTACCCTTGGCCCGAATTGGCCGACGGTGAGGGCTACTCTCTGATTCTCTCTCATGTGAGCGATCAATCAGCCCTGACCCCGAATGACCCACTCGGTCATGGCCTCGCCTCACAGTGGCGACCAAGTTCGGCCATTGATGGCTCACCCGGCGAAAGCGACCCGACTGAACGACTTGTTGGCGATCCGAACATCGATGCCGATGGAGATGGACTCGATGCTCTTCTGGAGCATTTCTTCGGCACCAGCGACGACAACCCGTCCGCGCCCATGTCTGTAACCGTCTCAGGAGGACAGGCCAGCCTCACCTTCCCGATCAATCCTCTCGCCGACGATGTTTCCCACCTCGTTGAATTCACCAGCGACCTTGAAAACTGGACAACTCTGAGCAACCTCACCGCAAGAACAATCAGCTCCATGACTTACACCACCACCCTTCCCACGCCACAGAGCAAACTGTTCTTCCGCGTTCGGGCGCAACAGGTGGAAGCCATTCCCCGCTAGCCTGAAGGGAAAACTCTTCTACCGGTCGGACTACTCTTCGAGGAGATCCGGCCGGTTTTCTTTTGTCCGTTTTATGGACATCTCCGCTTTCCATTCCTCGATCTTGGCATGATGGCCGGAGAGCAAAATGTCCGGAACTTTCAGTCCACGAAACTCGATCGGCTTGGTGTAGGCCGGCGCCTCAAGGAGATTGGGATCGGAGAACGATTCATCCACCGCCGAACGGGCATCACCAAGAGCACCGGGCAACAGTCGAACGACGGCATCCGTTACCACGGCTGCCGCAATCGCACCATTGGTCAGGACGTAGTCACCAATCGAAAGCTCCAAATCAACCAACTCCTCGATAACGCGGTGATCCACCCCCTCATAGTGCCCGCATAAGAAAATCAAATGCTTCTCGCCGGACAGCTCCAGCGCTTTGGCTTGCTTGAAGACCTGTCCCTGCGGCGTCAGCAGAATAACCTGCGTTTCCTCTTTCCTGAGTTCTTCGATCGCTGCGAAAATAGGCTCGGGCTTGAGCAACATCCCCTGCCCGCCACCGCAAAGATAGTCATCGGTCTTGCGATGCTTTCCAGTCGCCCAATCCCGGAGATCGTGGGCCTGAACCTCAACCAATCCCGCCTCCCGGGCCCTCTTCATCATGCTCTCACCGAGCGGTGCCATTGCGATCTCGGGAAAGAGCGTGAGGATATCGATTCGCACGATTACTGGACGTCCACGTTGAGCCCGGCCCCCACTTTTTCAAGAGCCTCGATTAATTCAGTCGGGTGAAGTCCGTCAGGAAGTCTGACTTCTCCCCGGGTGCGAAACAAAAGATGTCCGGCCATGGGAGCGGACTCAAGAGAGGTCTGCAACTCCTCCACATTCACCCGCAACTCGGCCAGAGCCGAAGCAATTCGCTTTACAATTCCCTGCTCATCAAGCCCGGTGATATCCAGCGACAGGTTTTCCCCTTTTGAATCTTCCGTCTCGGAGTCCCGGGCCACCGTGATCGCAAGCCCACGCTCAGCGAGGGCCGACAAATCCCCTTCAAGGGCATCACGATTCTCCACCGGACATTCCACCCGAAGGATCCCGGCAAACTGTCCGGCAAGGCGGGCCATCCGGCTCTCCTGCCAGCTTCCGCCATTTCTGGCAACAGCATCCGCGACATCATCCACCAACCCGGTCCGATCCGGACCGAGAACGGTCAAAACAAGTGAAGTCTTCATAAATTTTTATTCCACGATCACCGGAGTACCCACACTGGCGGCCTGATAAAACCGAACGGCCATTTCCTTGGGCATTCTCACACAACCATGGGAAGCGGCATAACCCGGCAGATGCCCCACGTGCATTCCCACACCTCCATTAAATCGCATGAAGTAGGGCATGGGCGCATGTTCGAACACCTGTCCCGGCTGGGCACGGTGCTTACGGGTATCGGCATCCTTGTTCACGATTTGGCCGGTGGCCCGGTCACGGATGACTCCATAAAGTGAAGATTCGTGATCAATATCTTTCTCGGTTACTTTGAAAACTCCCGCCGGAGTGGTGTGCGTCGAACTCCCGGTCGATATCGGTGACATCCCCACCAATTGACTTCCTTTGTAAAAATAGGCTTTCTGCTCGTCCCGATTGATCCGAATCGAGGCGGGTCCATCGACGGCATCACCATCCCAGTATCCCCGTTCATGGGCCATTGGCTGACGTTCACTGGTCGGAGTCGCAGAACGGAAAGCGGTAAGATAACCGGCGCCGCCGCCTCCGGAAATCGAAGGAGCGCAGGATTGGAAAAGAATCCCGAGCGGGATAAACAAAAGTAATCTCTTCATGGAATGTAGCATATTTTGGTCAGTCAAAGTAATCCCGAAACCCCGAGGCGGTCAAGAGGAGGAATTCCGCCGAAGAAGAGCCGCGAATGCTCCATCCGTTTGATCCTTGAAAGGCAGCAACTGCTCGCTCTTTTCAAGTTCGAGTTCGGGGTGATTTTTTACAAAGCGGGTTACCAATTCAATGTTTTCCTCCGGATCGATGGAACAGGTTGAGTAGACAAGACGTCCGCCCGGCTTCAAACACTTGACGGCCTGCTCCAAAATCCGGGTCTGAATCTCGACCAGCTTTTCCAGATCAACCTTCTGAATCCGCCACCGCGCATCCACGCGCCGACGCAGCACACCGGTATTAGAGCAAGGGACATCGAGCAGAATAGCATCAAAAGCTGCGAGGAATTCCCCGGGGGGATCCTTGGTCCAATCGCGACATGATACCTCGGCGATCTTAACACCGCAACGTTCAAGATTTTCGTTGAGACGCGGCAACCGCTTCTCATTGGAATCCATGCAAATCAAACGCCCCTCGTTCTCCATAAGACCTGCCAGGTGGATCGCCTTCCCCCCCGGAGCGGCACAGGCATCGAGAACCATTTCTCCGGCCTTTGGAGCCAGCAATTCCGGAGCGTGTGCCGTTGAAGGGTCGGTCACGTAATAGTGGCCGTTCTCAACAGCCTCCAGCGCACTCTCCGGCTCGGGACTCCCTAAAGGGGGCGGATTCAAAAGGTTGGGTCGGAAGTAAGGCTCGGCCGGCAGATTATTCCAATCCATCAACGCCACCGCATTATTATGACCGAAGAGCTTCTTCCAGCGCTTCCACAACCAGTGGGGGTGTGAAAACTGAATCGGTAGTTCAACGTCCGGCAACTCACGCAGAAGCCTCATTCGACAGTGTGCCGCTTTTCGCAAAACAGCATTGATGAGCCCCTGCACCGGTTTGCGGGCACAGGCTACTGTTTCATAAATGGCAGCATGATCGGGCGTGCGCAAAATGAGCAATTGAAAAAAGCCAACCCGCAATACATCCCGCGTTTCAGGATCGAGCTTCCCCTTTCGAAACATCCCGATCCAATGATCGAGCAAACTTCGATTACGAAGAACGCCCAAGAGAATCGTTTTCAAAAATGCGCGATCCGATGACGACAAATGGTTCCGCTCGGCGTGCCTATCAACCAGGGAGTCGGCATAGGCATGCCCCTTCGCCCACGCTCTCAGCGCGGAAACGGCAGCACGACGGACATTTTTATCAGGTTTGGGCATCAGGATATTCTAAGAAATTGCATCGGCGATCTGCACCCATTCAACATCGAGGGTCACGCCCGATGCCGGCATTTCCTTGCCAGCCCGGTGATACCAGTAGGAGGCATTTCCCAGATCACCCTCTTCGCGGTGCAAATAGGCATGAATCCAGGCGCCCTCGGGATCGGGAACATCCTGACAAAGATCATGGGAATCATCCCAGCGCCCGGCCTTGGCCAGCCAGAGAGCTTGTTGGGCCAAAGAGAGCCCGGAAGGTGGATCGGAGTCGGATTGCGCAGAGCTTGCGAGATCAACAGCATTCATGTCGCGACTGTCTTGCCAAATCCGGCAGAGAAAGGAAGCCGGAACTCGGTCAGTTGAGCGAGAATGTGAGCCTGAAGTAGCGCTTTCCCGTCATTGGTGTGATCTCCAGCCCTTCCGCTACTCTCGCAGATTCACCCACTTCCCAACTTTTCAAATCGCTCGAAAACTCAATCCCCACGCTCGCGTCCCGTCGATCCGGGAGCCCATCAAGAGGCAAAAGAAACTTCCCCCCCCTCGCAAGCAATGCGATCACCGGCCGATCACCGGCCAAAACCGGATTCGTTCCAAGAACATATTCCGAGAGCTCGTCAAAACCGTCACCGTCCGAATCACCCAACAGATCGACCGCACCCCCGAAAAATTCCGCACTCCAGGTGTCGACATTCAACAGGTCAAAAATCGTCAATTGCACCGATGAACCACTTCCCGCAAGGAAAGCCGGATTCTCCGGCGGCACCCTAATCAAGACCGTCTCCTCACCTTCGCTCACCAGATCGGAAACCACTGCAATCGGGATTTCCAGCGAAACTTCGCCAGCCGGCAAAACAGCTTCCCGATCAACAAGATAGTCTTCCGAAAAAGTTGCCGTGCCGGAAACCTCCAGGGGGATATTCAGCGATGAAACAAGGGGAAGATTCGTTTCCAAAGCCAAAATTGCAACGGCATGGGGATTGCTCTCGTTGAGCTCGCCGCCCTTATGAGTCAGAAACACCTCGGGACGATGGGCTTCACATTCTTCAAGCAACAATTCCATCCTCACCTCATCGATCCACCACCCTTCACGCGCTGATGATGCGTCGTGAACCGCCCGCCATCGAAATTGAATTAACTCCCCCGCCCAAGCCACCGGGAGATCTACCGAAACGCGGGAGGAAGTTTCCAATAGCCCCGACCAAGCCTGCCGTCCCGCAATTGCAGACCCAAAGCCAGCACGAATTCCCCGGTTGTATCCCCCCGTCACAATCACATCGGGATCGGTCATGAGATCCGTCCACTCACCACCATCCCGCGAAACCTCCAGCACAGCGCCATCAAAACCAGGCTCAAGGCGATAGAGATGACGAAAGCTCAAAGTGCCCCCACTCGATGCCAATTCGAAAGCCGGAGATAGAAGAATGGCCTCGCCAACCGATGCCCGCGCCGGAGTGAAAGCCGACTGGAATCTGGCATCCGAACGCGACGATGCCACCGTCCATGCCTCGCCAGATCCCAAGCTCCCGGAATCCCAACCAAGAGGCAAATGATCCAGCCCTTCGAAATCAACATCGAAGGCAATCGGCCGGGTCACCACTCCCGCTTCCAGTTCCAGGACCTCTCCCAGCAACCCGCCGGATGCATCTGCAATCTCAAGAACGATCACCATGATCTCCCCACAGCTTCCAGTCGTTCCTAACACGACCTCAATGACACCGGATTCACCGGGATCCAAATGGCCGGGTCCCGACTCCGAAAAGACCACCGCGTTATCCACACCCAAAAGGCGCGTTGTAAGAGCACCCGTGGGAAGCTCGCCTTCGTTCTCGATCTCTATCGCCAAGCGAATGGTCTCGCCAGGATCCAATCGAGCATTCTTAACCGATCCGGATTCCTCAAGAACACGATGATTAACCAGACGTAGACGTGGCGCTGGTAGCCTGGCCATCAAATTTGTCCGCAGCTCATAGATCTGGGTCGCATTCGCCAAGTCACCATCGACCCGCAGATAGTATATTCCTGTCCTTGGCAGCTCAAATAATTGAATTGTTTCGGGCTCACCAAGCGCGCCCGAAGCAGCCTCGAAAATGACCGTCTCGCCATCGTCACCAAGAACCTGGACAGATAGATTGTGAACTGCAGCAGAGTCAAATTCGATCCCTTGCGAGCAGCCGCTGCTCGTTTCGCCCCCCTCAAGATAAGAGCCCTCGCCGGGAATGATTTCAACATTCAAGCGTTGACCAACAATCCCCTCAAAGCGGTAAAAATCACGATCTCTGTCATCATCGATACTCAGCCTCGAAAACGTGAGCGGAGAACCTTCGACCAGATTAATCACCTTCGCCGCCTCAGCGGTATCGTTATCGCGATACTCTCCATGCGCTTCAAATCGATCACCGTAAAGTCGCTGTAAAGACTGGAATTCATCAAACTGCGGTCCGCGAAAACCGGTGGTCAAACTTGGCTCCAGTAATTTGGTTTGATTAACGGGACACACATGTGCCAACCCAAGAGCATGCCCCAGCTCATGGGTGATGGTATTAAAAAGACGAATCGAATCACCGGACGTGATTAAAAACGTCCCGTCGCTCGAATCAAAAATCATGTCGCCATGATCGGGCGGAAAAGCGATGGCCAGATTTCCACTATTCCCGTCCAAACCCCTCGCTGCAACTCTGATATCACCACGAACCCCGATGGCGCCGGTATTTGAAGAATCCACAAGAACACCATCATCCATGGGCTCGTAGACCAATGTCAGCCCACAAGTCGCCGCCATTTCCTCGAATGCATTTTCAAAGATCGCAAACCACGCTTGTTCTTCCGCTCTCCCATCCGCCGAGCCGCCGTAAATAGAAGCCATCCAGGCGCGCAGATTCGATCCAGTCGAGGACTGATCGCTCAAACCAGGAGTGGAGGTTCCATCCGGAACGATACTCCACGTGACGATTGAAGCATCACCTTGGGAATTAAAATCAAAACCATCGGTCGCCGTCTTACTCCAGCGCCCGTTGGTTTGAAATTGATTGGCAGTAATCTGATAACCGGAAGCCACCAGGCCGGTCATTCTCTCGACCTCGTGATAAGCTGACAACTTGGCCTGAGAAACATCCGGTCCCCAACACAACCAAGGCCGTCCGGTATCCGCCGATGAATTGAGACCGTCCAAGTAACTTCTGAGTTCTCCCCTCTCTTTCCGGCTGAGTTGGGACAGCAAGTCGGCAGACAACAATGGCACATGATCCTCCGCGGCCACCAGCTTTTCAAATTCCTGATGAGACTGGTCCGATCTCCTTCGTAGAACAACCACGGGAGCCAGTGGTGAAAAATCGAGGCCCAGGCCCTGTCCCTCCTGCTCGCTCACAGACTTTCCACAGCCCTCGCTTTTCTCGAAATTCAACCCAACATCGCCATGTGCTGATCCCGGGTTTTTTCGCAACCCCTTCAGCCCCAAAAAGCAGACAACAAGAAGAGGACATGCCAACACAATCACACGGCGCAGAACGGTGGTTGAACTCCCTCGAATCACCCGGAAAAAGTAGCATTTCAGACCGGAATCGTCAGTCAGGAAATCTCGTGGTTGTCAGATGGCAAACTCCATGCTCAGGTCTAACCAAGCAATGAGCGAAGAAAACACCGACCCGATCGGGCGCCCAAGGGAGCCACGCCATCCCAAAGTCAAGAAGGTCCTCAAACCTTTTCTGGCAGGAATGGCCACCGTCATTCCAATTTTAGCAACCGGTTGGATTGTTGTTCTCGTCTTCCGCCTCCTCCACAAGATCGGACTCGCCATCATCAACGGAATTCTGAAGGGCCTGAATACTCTCCGTGGAGTGGACGAACCCGGGAAAGACGCCTGGTCCATCGAAGGCTTCCCGGGCGACGATTTCCTCTGGCTTCTCATTCCTCTCGCACTCCTTTTCATCATGGGCATCGCCGTTACAAACCGTCCCGGTAAAAAGGCGACCAGTTGGATTGATGATTTCATCATCCGCATCCCCCTCCTCGGGTTTGTCTACGCCACCATCAAGCAATTCGTCGATGCCGTCCGAAATCTTGGCGGCCCTCAAAAATTCAAGGGCGTCGCCTATGTCGAATATCCAAGCCCCGGCTGTCGCCTCATTGGCTTCATCACCGGAAATTTCGTTGACCCCCAAACTGGCAAGAATACGACTTCCATCTTCATTCCAACCTCGCCCAACCCCATGACCGGATTCGTGGTCCTCATGGATGACGACAAAGTTTTCGCCAGCGACATGACTCTCGAAGAGGCCGGCAAAATGATTCTCTCCGCGGGGCTCGTCGCTCCAGCGTCCTACCCCGGAGTTGAACACGATTCCGGGGATGAGGAGGACGCGGCTACGAACCAGGCTTCCGGGCTCTAAGCCCCTGAAGTCGCTTTCCCTCCGCTTCCCACTGAATTTGAAAATCGGTCTTGGGATAGAAGAAGGCATCGTCGGGCCATTCCAAACGCTCCAGCCCGGAATACTCCGTAAGGTGCTCCTCACTCCATTCAAAATACTCATCGTGGTCCGTCTTAAACAACAACTCCCCCCCGGGCTTTAACACTCTTACAAGCGCATCAAGAAACGGCTTTTGAAAAAGGCGGCGGCGATGATGTTTGGCCTTGGGCCAGGGGTCCGGGCAAAGCAGATGAAGCCGGTCGACACAAGATTCCGGCAAAAGCCACTCCAGAGTGTACAGGCTCTCCAATCGAAGCACCCGGACATTATCGAGCCTCCGTTTTTCAGCCCCCCGGCAGACCTTCCTGACACGACCCAAAAGCCTCTCGACCGCTAAAAAATTTCGATCAGGGTGATGCTCCGCCATCTCAAAGGTGAACTTCCCGTCACCACATCCAAGATCAATCTCCAGCGGAGCATCTGTCGCAAAATAGTCCCCTAATTGAATCTCCGAAAAGTAGTCCTTCGGGACCAGTTCATTGGGCTCGGCCGGCCTCACAAATTTTCCTTTTGGAACCATCTTACTGTAGCTTTTGGAATCGTCCGCTGTAACTCAGGAAAGGAATCTCCGGACTCGTGGTGCGTGCATCGAAACGTCGAATTAAAGTCGCAGGATTAACCTGCGGGTTGTTGGTGAATCGACTCGAATCAAAGTGCAGGGTAAAGCGCTCGGCATTTAAGGGGCCGGTGAAATTGGTAATCGACAAAACTCCCAAATAGGGCCCTTGGGAAAAATCATAAGTCGCCGCGAACGTCCCCGAACCAAACGAACGAAGAACTCTGGGATCTTGGCCGAAAACGTTCTGCTCGACATACATGTCGATTGAGTAACTCCCTCCGGTCCCCCCTTCGTTGAAAGTCATGTTAAGGTTCCCACGGTTCGTCCCCGAGGTCGCACTGAGAAACAAGCGGGCACTTTCAAGCGAGATCTCTCCGGAAGGCCAGGAAGGAAGCTCCGCCGAGAATGCCTTGAAGAACCCCCTGGGGGCCGTTCCCAAAAACTGCCTTCCCGGTTCCGACTGATTGGGTGGCTGGCCACTGATAAAGCCACCCACATAGGATCTGAGATCCAGACTTGAATAGAAAACATTCTGGGTTTGCGGTCGCAAGGGCGTGACCAAGTCCAGGCCAGCCCCGGACTGTTCGATCGTCAGAGGCAAGGGCTCGATCTTCCCCGGCAGAAAGAACTGATGATAGCCTTCCATAAAAGCATTTGCGGTGAGACCGCTCCGACGAATGCTGATATCAAGAATGGCCATCTCCTCATCCGGTGTTCCGTTGCTGTCACTCGGAGTATTCGCAATACTTCTTACCACATTTAATCCGGGAATGTCTGAAACCTGACCGAAGGCGGTGTATCGACCGTTAAATGACGGGGCGGCGACCGAAGTGATGAAAAACCTGCTTCCGTTTCGATTCGGGGCCAGATTGTCCATTGCCAGAATGCCCGCTCCATTGAAAGGAAAGCCAAAAGGATTGCTCGCATTATTGGGATCGCGCACCAGTTCGTCCTGAAACTGATACCCGGGATGTTCCAGAGGATCACTGGTCATACTTCCGGCAAAAAACCTGACCCCGGTTTCGACTCGATTCACTCGGATGGCGCGATACATGGGAGCTTGCTTTACCCTAAGATCCCGCGCATCCAACCATGGCCGGGGATATCGCAAGGTAATCCGATACTTCGTCGGATTGGAGCTAATTTGCTGCAACCGAATCCGATCCTCGCCGGTGATATCGGCGTAGTAGTTTGGGAAGGGAAATCCCTCAACTCCTCCAATGTAAGTGTTGCTCTGGTAGATTCCATAAAAGCCCCGCATCGTCGGGGTCGCCTCGATTCTCTGCACCCTCAATGGCAGTCTCGCCACGTCTGATTCATCGGTGGGACGGTAGTACGATTGCGTGTAATGGGCCGCGCTCTCCAAAAACGGAACTCCGGGGGGCGTCTCAAGAATATCGTCAGGTTTGCCAGCCAACTGAATGAAGTTCGCCACCGCCAGGGGCGAATTCACGTAGTCCAGAGACATCGTGAAATCACCTTTGGTTGTTCTGAAATCAGCCGCGATAAAATCGGCATGCACAAGACTTCCTGCAAGGAGAAGCAGGGCAATGAGATTCCTTTTGAGTCGAATCATTTCTTCAAGTTCTATTCGCCGACCTCCTTCACCCCCCGCAAACGAAAGTAGAGCTGACGGTTGGTCGATACCGTTTCATCGTCCTGAACATTTAGGATCGTAACCTCGCCCTCTTTGGTCGCGCTGCCAACTTGTGGGGCCTCAAAACCGTCGGAAGTTTCCCATAAGATTTCCCATTGTTCCAAATCGTTGGACATCTCAACAACATATCCCAGGTCGGTGGAAAAAGTCCGGTGCCGGAAGCGAAGCCCACCCTTTCCATCGTCGCTCACTGACGCTTGTGGAAGCAACCCCGCATCGTCCAAGCTTGAGTTTGGATCACCTCCATAAAGGTATTCCTCAAAGTTACTCATTCCCCCACCATCACTATCAGCCCCCGTGGCAGGAACGCTTCTGAAAGCCGCCCAAGTTGCGAACTCGCTCCTTACCGTAACGGGAAAACTGGAGGTAACGCTCGAGCCGTCCAAATCAGTTGCTTCGACCAAAAGGATTGCCTGGCCGAACTGCCCGTTTGGAGTCACCACCAATGGTGCCCCGGGAATCGGAGCCACACTCGTCGTGACGACCTCGTCACCTTCCAACGTGACAGTATAGTTCAAAGTGGGAATTTCCCTGACTTGATTCATCGTGGCCAGCTCATCAAAGGCCGCACTGTCCGCGCTGATCTCCTTCAAAGGCCAATCAGAAAAGCTCGTCACGTTCGTCCCAAACTCCGCCGTGAAAGTGGACCTCGGTAACGCCGACATCCGGTTCGCAGCCTGAATATCGGCAGCGCGACCGAAGACCGTGAAGCCACCATTTTGGCCATCCAAAATAGCACGATTGTCGTTCAGACTGATAAAGAACTGATTTGTGGCGCTATCAGGATTCCCGCCCAGCTTGGCCATCGAAATCGTCCCGCAGATATTCGGCCTCGAAGCATCAAACTCGTTCACGATGGGATCGAGTTGATTGACTCTCTCAAAGCTTCCCTCCTCCGCTCCCGGCTTGAATCCCCCGCCTTGCAGAACAAAGTTTTCACCATTCCCCAGCTTGGCCATGCGATGAAAGAAAGCGCCATCCCAGTCACCGTTATTGGCATAGGCAAAAAAGTTGTCAACGGTCACAGGAAAGCCTTCGTAAAATCCGAAGGTGATCACCCCGAAGTCGGTGTCAACTGCCGCCGCGCGGATGAAATCAGTCTCGGAAAAGACACTGGAGAGATCGACATCCACAGGCGCGAGATCATCAAAGACCAAAGGTTCAAATTCCCCGTTTGCCGTCGGCGGGACGTTGATGACATTAAAGTAAACAAAACCTCGTTGCGTGATCCCTTCGGTCGTCCCGGAGAAAGAAACCTTGAAGCTCCCTTCCGGAGGATTGACCCCCGTGAAAATCCAGCTGGCTTCGTCGAACGCGAGCCAGGTCGGCAAAGCACTATCCAATTGAAACTCATCCGGAACAAAGTCCGCTTCCAACTGATAGGTGAAATCCTCTCCGGGTGTCGCCGTAACAGCCGAAGACAAAAACTGATTCCGAAAATTCATGATCAGAGAGGTTTCCCGGAAATGAACTCCAGAGGAAGCAGTGCAAGTCACCGTGAAATCACCGATGGGAGGATCGCTTGCGGAGAATACGAATTCATTTTCATCCCAGGTCAACCAGGCGGGAAGCGCTTCTTCGAACTCCACCAGGTCAGGCTCAAAATCAAGAATGGGACGGGAAGAAAAAGACACTCCCGGCTTCCCGCTCAGGGGCGCCGACTCAAAAGTAAGATCCCTCGTTACGACAATGACCGAGTCAGTCCAGTCCGAAACTTCCAACTCATCCGCACCGCCACCGGCAAGTGGCTTTGCTGATCTCATTCTAAAACCGTATTCCGTGCCCGGGACAAAGCCCGTGAAGGTGATCGAGGTGGCATCGGCACCGACAATATCCTGCACAAAAGGCGCCCCGCCCCCGGCCGTGATCTCGAATTGATGCAAAGTTTCATCACTGGCATTGTCCACCCAGGTCAACGTCGCAGCGTTACTGGCATCTGATCGAGCAAAGGCAAAATCGCTCGGGGCCGCCGGAGGAGCGGCAAAAATACTCTGACAGCCCAGAAAGAAGGATAAGCCTGCGAAAATCTTGATTGAATGTTGTGACATCTTTCGACCCACAAGCTGCCTCCGGTTCCAGAGAAACTCAAGGGAAAGCACGATGAGACTTCCAGTGTCCTTCGAAGCACTCAGGGACAGATTGCAATTCCATTTTCACCGGGAACACCTAGCGTCAGGCCGGTGAAGCGCTCTCCTGCCCCCATCCTCTTCGACCTGGACCAGACCATTATCCCTTGGGACACCCAGCTGGTCTTTCGGTGCTATGTTCTCAGAAAGGAACCTCTCCGCCGTCTTCTCACTGCGATTTTTCTCCTCTTCCTCCCTCTCAACAAAGTCCTCGGAGCAGGAGGAATGAAGCGTGTCTTCCACTCCTACCTCTGGGGAATGTCCCGCTCAAGACTCCAGGGACACGTCAATGGGTTTCTCGATGAATGGCTTCCGAAGCTTCCTTATCCGGAGATCCTCGAGGAAATCGCATTTTACAAACAAAAGGGCCATCCCCTCATCTTGTCGTCTGCCAGCCCCCAGCTCTGGGTCGAAGGGATCGGAAGGAAACTGGGCTTCGATCACAGCTATGGCACTCTTTTTGACTGGACCGAGAAATCTTCCCTTTTCCCGGAATTAATCGGAGAGAATCATAAAGGCAGGGAAAAAGTCCGCCGACTCGCAGAAGTCAACATCACGTCCGGACTGGCGGGTTTCACCGACTCAAAAGCTGATCTTCCCCTGCTTGAGCTATGCAAGGAAAAGACCCTTGTAAACCCGCTTCCCGGTATGCGTAGACTTGGCGAAGCCAATCATTGGCGAATTCTGGAACCGGACAAACCCTGGAAGAACCGACTGGCATTTGGCATCGGGTGCGCCCGTCAACTCTTTGGCTTTTGGAAGCCATGATCCATTGTCTCCATGGCGCAGTCGGCAGTTTCCACGCCTGGGAAACAATTCGCCAGCACCTGGGAGAATCCATTCAAGCCATTGATCTCTGGCGGTTTTTCGATCGTTCACCCCATTCTCTCACCGCTGCCGGCCAATCAATCAGCGAAACCGCAAAGGCCGGCGACGTTCTTCTGGGCTACTCCATGGGCGGAAGACTCGCTCTCCACGCCCTCCTCGCGGATCCTGAAAAATGGCAGGCTGCCATCATCGTCAGCGCCCACCCGGGTCTGAATGAAGGACAAGCGGAACGTCGGGCAAAAGACCGCGATTGGGCCCAACTTGCGGATCGGGATTGGTCCTCTTTTCTCCGTGAGTGGAATCAACAAGGCATTCTTGAATCTCTTCCGGAAGGGATGGTCCAGGCTAATTTAAAGGATCAAAATTCCGTCTCTCAAAGCTTCCTTCACTGGTCGCTGGGAATGCAGAAAGACCTCCGGCCGGACTTCCCTGAAATCACCTGCCCTGTTCTCTGGATCACAGGCGAGCGTGATCCAAAGTTTACCGCACTCGCAAAGGAAGCCACAGAGCTGCTACCAAACAGCGAACACCTCATCATAGAGGAATCAGGGCATCGCGTCCCTTGGGATCAACCTGGGGAATTTTGCTCAGCGGTGCAGAACTTCCTGCAGCGATTGACCACCTGTTAAGGTTTGGCCGGCCCCACCGATCCACCTTCCACATACTCCGCCCTGGCGTGACTTTTTACGAGATCTTCCTTACCACGACTCACCTTGTCGGCCCACCGGATGATCCGCCGGACAATCGGACGCGATCGCCAGGTAATATGGGCAATCGAAGGCTCGCACCATACAAAGGTTGGATCAGGATCTGAACACACCAGCGAAACATCACCGGGGACTTTAAGTCCACGGGTCGCCAAAAACTGCTGCGCCGCCGCAAAAACCGGGGCTTCCTGAATAATGAGGGCCGTCGGCGGGGTCACCTTAAAAAGCGAATCCAGGCAGGACAAGAGACTCTCCTTTCGATCACTCCAATCAGGAAGGTGATACTCTCCAACCTCAATCCCCTCTTCCTCGAGGGCCTCCAAAAATGTTTGCTCCGAATCTCCCGGTACCGGCCTCCTCCGCTGGGTCCTCGCAAGGAGAACAATCCGGCGATGCCCGAGTCCAATCAATGATTTCACACACTCGCGATAAGCCGGCGATTTATTCGGCCCCGCGCCCGCGAAACGACGATCACGTGAACCGCCAAAAAGGGTGAAGGTTGGAAAATTCTGTCCGGCGAACCAGTCAAGAATTGATGTCGAACCCGCCACCACCACCCAGGCATCCGCTTCAGTCGACTCCACCAATTGGGCCACCCGGTCCACATCCATCGCAAGGTCGACCAGGGATTTCTGGGCAAAGAACGGAGCGTGCCCCGCCTCCATCAACATATGCTGAATTTCCACAATGTAATCGATTCGCTTGTCGGTTGCCTCATAAAGAAGAATTCCAAGCTTCAACGGGGCCGGACTACGATCCTCCGGCAAGACTCCAATCAAGCGCTTCCGGCCGGCTCCCTGCGGAATCAAAATCCCTTCCGAATCCAATTGCCTCAGCGCGGCATCCACCGTCTTTCGATTCACGCCCATTTCCGCGGCCAGACTTGGCACGCCGGGGATCGAAGTCGTCCAACGCCCACGCAAAAGCTCTCCTTTGAGATATTCGGCAACTTGCTCGGATGGTGAAAGAATTCTGAGTGGAGGCACGCCACAACCTACCCATGGCAGGGCAGGTGTCCAGTCCGTATTCAAATCGACCCTGTGAAGCTGGCGCGATCTCCTCGATCTTAGGAAGGTTCAGCCTCTTTTCCTCGTAATCACTCCCGTCATGATGACCCCATTTTCGCGACTCTCCGCATTTCTCATTCTCTCGTCTCCCCTCCTGTTTGCCGCCGGCCCCAAGGTCAAGATGACCCTCCCCGACTTTACAAAAGGCGACTCAATTCCCGAAGGAGCGAGGCACGACTGGAATCTCGGAGCCACTGGCGCCAGGGGGTGGATGTTCAGCGACAAAATGGAAACATCAACCGCCCGACAAATCGCCATCACCAAGGTCACCGCCGGATCCCCCGCTGATGGAACCCTTAAGGCAGGCGACGTCATCCTCGGGGTTGGAGGCAAAAAATTCTCTTACGATCCGCGGACCGAGTTCGGCAAAGCACTCTCCGTAGCGGAAGCCGGGTCCGGCCTTCTTAAGCTCATACGATGGCGCGACGGAAGTAGCACCACTGTCTCGATCAAGCTTCCCGTTCTTGGAGGCTACAGTCCGACCGCTCCTTACAATTGTCCGAAGTCCAAACGGATCCTCGAAGCCGGATGCGAGCAATTGGCCGCGAAAATATCAGCATCCGGAAGCCGCCGGGAAAATCCAATCGTCCGGTCTCTCAACGCTCTTGCTCTCCTCGCAAGCGGTAATGAAGACTACCTCCCTCTTGTTAAAAAAGAAGCTGAGTGGGCCTCGAACTACAAAACAGAATCCATGGCCACCTGGTATTACGGCTATGCCATTACCCTGCTCGCCGAATACACCATGGCCACCGGAGATCAATCCTACCTTCCCGGCCTCACCCGCCTTGCCCTGGAAGCCTCGGAAGGACAAAGCATCGTCGGGTCCTGGGGCCATAAATTTGCAGGCGAAGACGGACGCCTCGTCGGATACGGCATGATGAATGCCCCCGGCCTCACCCTGACAAACTCCCTGGTTCTGGCCCAAAAGGCCGGCATCACCGACCCGAAGGTCAAGATCGCCATAGAAAGAAGTACGAAGCTTCTCCGATTTTATATTGGCAAGGGCGCCGTCCCCTATGGCGACCACCAGCCCTGGTATCAAACCCACGAAGACAATGGCAAGTGCGGCATGGCCGCAGTCCTTTTCCATCTCAACAACGAGCCAAAGGGAGCCGAGTTCTTCTCCCGCATGAGCCTCGCCTCCCATGGCTCGGAAAGAGACACCGGCCACACCGGGAACTTCTTTAACATTCTCTGGTCGCTTCCCGGGGTTGCCCTCTCCGGACCTCAGGCCACCGGTGCCTGGATGCAGGAATTTGGCGCCTGGTATTTTGATTTGGCCCGGACTCACTACGGAACCTTTGTCCACCAGGGGCCACCCGACGCACGTCATGACAAATACGCCAACTGGGACTGCACCGGGGCCTACCTTCTCGCCTATGCCCATCCTCTTAAAAAACTCTACATCACGGGAAAAGCGCCCCCTTCCATCCCACAACTCGACGCCCGGTCCGCAGCCGATGTCGTTGCCGATGGCCGGGGATGGTCCAACAAATACCGCAACGAAACCTACGACAAGCTCGACGAAAAAGATCTCCTAAAGCTCCTCAGCCGTTGGTCTCCCATCGTTCGTGAAAGAGCCGCCATGGCCCTTGGTCGCAAGGGAGCAAATCCAAATATGGAGCTCATTCAAATGCTAGACTCAAGGGACCTCGAAACCCGCTATGGCGCTTGCCAGGCTCTCGCCCACATCAAGAATCCAAGTCCGGAGGCCGTCACGGCCCTTCGCAAGAATCTCGACCACAAAGACCTCTGGCTGCGGGTTGAAGCAGCCGAAGCCCTCGCGAGGATCGGCGAACCTGCCATGTCCGCTCTTCCAAAGCTTCTCACCATGTTGGCCAAGCCACCATCCGGAGATGATCCTCGCGGCATGGAGCAGCGCTACCTCAGTTTCGCGGTTTTCGGGAGGATGCTCCGCAATTCCCTGAATGATGTTGATAAAGATCTCCTTCGCAAAGCCATCGCGGCAACCTTGCTCAATGAAGATGGCCGGGCCCGCAGCGACGTCGGCCGGATATACAGCAAGCTTTCTTTTGATGAAATCAAACCGCTGCTCCCCGCGATCGAAGAAGCAATCAAGACCCCTTCCCCAAGCGGCGTCATGTTCGCCAGTGGCATTCGTCTCGCTGGCCTCGACCTCCTCGCCAAACACCGGATTAAGGAAGGGATGCCTCTGTGCTTCGAAGTCATGGAGATCCAAAAGTGGGGGAAGGCCGCGCGCATACCAAGATGTCTCAAAGCTCTCGCCAGTTATGGAGGTGCGGCCAAGCCCATGCTGCCCAAGTTGCGACAACTCGAAAAAGACCTCCTCGCTCATCGAGAAAGAAGGAACCTTCAAAAGCATATCGATTCAGTCGGTGAGCTCATCAAAAAAATTGAAGCCTCGAAGGATTCTCCCGAGTTACGCAGTATCAAATAGATGAATTTTTTCCTTCACTGCCTCACCGGCCTCGCCCTGACCTCCCCCCTCTTGGGCGAAGGTCCGGAGATCAACAAAGACGCCCTGAAAAACCTAAAGCTCCCGGGCGTGAGCATCAACCTGGAAGCCAAGGCGATCGATGTCACTTCCACCGTTGCTCTTACCGAGGGATCACTCGAGTTTGTTGCCTGCACCAAGAACACCAAGGAGCATGAAGCCATCGTCACCGTTGAGGCAAAACCGAGCCACATTCACACCGCCCTCCTCCTCCTCGGAGCAAAAGCGGGCCACCCCGCGATCCGAAAAATTGTCGGCGAAGGTGAAAACCAACGCTGGATCGACCTCCCCCCCAAGGGCAGCCCTGTCTCGATCTCCCTGATCGTTCCCGGCAAGGACGGCAAGCCAACCGAACGACCGCTCTCCGACTTCGTCACCCGGCTCAATGACGAAGGTGAACCGGACAATGCCGAAGCGAAAAAACGTCTCAAGACCTTTCTCTTCGCAGGCTCCCACCTTATCGGCAAAGAAGACGAACCAAAAACCTACCTCGCTGATAAAAGCGGAAGCGTTATCAGCCTCTCCACCTTCGGTGACGAACTCCTCTGCCTCCCGCAAATCTACGGCCACGAAAACCATGCCCTGCAATGGGAGATCAACCCCAGCCACCTTCCCAAAATCGGAACCAAAATCATTCTCCGCATCAAGCCTGTTTCGTCGCAAGCTACCCCAAAGAAGTAATCCAAGACTTCCTGAATTCCGAACCAGCCAAGGCATCCAGACGTTTCGAGCACTTACAAAATTCCCTCCGTTTTCTCCTCGTCCCGCCTTGCAGGATGTCCCGGTCTGACGCAAACTGCGCCTAACATTTGCCCAAACTATGTTCAAACGCCTCAAAAACCTCATCAAAGGATTCTTCGGTCTCTTCATTGGCGGACTCGAAAAACGCAACCCCGAAGCTCTTCTCGACGTCGAGAAGGAGAACCTTCGCAAGCAAATTGCCGAATTCAATAAAGGACTCGCAGGCCATGCCGGCCTCGTCGAGAAATTGATGTCGAAGGCCAAAAAGCTCGACCGCGAGGAAACCGAACTCCGTGCCAAGACCGCCGCCAACCTTAAGGCCGGTAATCGCGAAGCCGCCGGTAAGCTTGCCCTTCAGCTTCAAACCGTCGACCGCGAACACGACAGCGTCCGCGAGCAGATGGAAGAAGCCGACGCCCGCTACAAGGAACTCGTGAAAGCTCGCGACGTCTCCGTCAAGCAGGCTCGCGACCGCATCGAGCAACTCACCCGCGACCTCGACGAGATGAAGTCCACCAAGGCCATGGCCGAGCTTAATGAAATGGCATCCGGCATGATCACCGACATCGGAGGGTCCGGAGACACTCTCAATCGCCTTGAAGAAATGGTCGAAGACGAGCGCACCAAGGCTGCCGGCCGTGCCCGGGTCGCCAAAGATCAACTCGACATGAGCGGAATCAACGAGACCGCAGCCGAGCAGGATGCTCTTGCCGAACTTGCTCTCGCCGACTTTGCCGCCATGGAGGGAATCGAACTCGAATCAGACAAGCCAGACGGAAACAGCACCCCGTCCGAGACCACCAAAGGCTCGATGGGACCAACATCCGAGCCCCAGTAGTTTTTCACTATGAAAAAGCGCCCTTGGCTGCCTTGGGTTTTGCTCTTCATTCTCGCAATCCTTGGCGGTGGCGGAATCTGGGTAAAACAGCTTGTCGATGAACAGCCACGGGAGCACGAAGACCCGGGTATTCCCGACGTTCCCGATCTTCCTGACCCCGAGGACGTAGAATGAGCTCCATTCTTCCAGCCTGGGCCAATGAGGTTGTCGCCCGATACGAAAGCGGTTCGGCGGGTTGCTTCGTTCTTCATGGAAACGTCGACGATCGCTTTTACCTGCCGGGCAAAAATTCGTCGCTGGGAAACTTAAGCGAATTTCTCAGCGATGTTCTCCTTCCCAGATTCGATGTCGTTTTGACCTACGACCTCGGAGGCGGAGTCGAAGTCGAGCGGGGCAAGGAAGTTTTTTCCACCTGGCCAAGTCTTAAGAACGAAGTCCAACTCCCGACCCAACCTCTCAAAGCGTCCCGATTCCTGGGGCGCTACCTCACTTACGTGAGAAACCTTAGGCACGTTGGGGCCAAGGCTCCCAAGGTTGCGATCATTCTCAAAGGCGCACATCTGATGTGCCCGAGCCTTCCCAACGCGCTCAACTACGACCTTCACGCTCTGGCCAGTGTTTGGCAGTCATGGGCATCGGAAGCAAATCTCGCGAGCCACGGACAAGCCGTATTTCTTCTCTCGGAGAATCTTACCGGGCTTCATCCCCTTGTCGCCAATCACCCGTCGGTCGCCGACATTGAAGTCCCTCTCCCTTCCACCGAAGAACTCACAGGTGTGATGGAGACTCTTGCTCCCACTTGCGCGAAGGCCGTATCAAGTATCACCGGTCGCCTCCCATGGGCTGCGGCCCGACTGCGAGGCGCAACCGGCAGCGCCGTCGAGGACCTTCTCCTTCGTCGCCACTACGATGACAAACCGCTTGTTGAAGACGACTTCAGCGCCCTCAAAAAGCAATTGGTCGAACGAGATTGTGCCGGGCTTATCGAGTTCGTCGAGCCTGATCGCTCGCTCGACGGAGTCATCGGCCTCGATACTGCCAAAGAATGGCTCAAGCTCGACCTCGACCTTTGGCGTCGCGACGAACTGGAAGCCATGCCTATGGGCTACCTCTTCTGCGGTCCGGTGGGCACCGGCAAAACCTACCTCGCCGAATGTCTCGCCGGAGAAGCCGGAGTTCCCGTAGTCACTCTGAAAAACTTCCGTGACCGTTGGGTGGGCTCCACCGAGGCCAACCTCGAGAAAATATTCTCCCTCCTTCATGCTCTGGGTCGCTGCATGGTCTTCATCGACGAAGCCGACCAAGCCCTTGGGAAAAGAGCGGCAGGCTCCGGAGACTCCGGAGTCTCCAGCCGAGTCTACTCCATGATTGCCAAGGAGATGTCGAATCCCCGCAATCGCGGCAAACTGGTCTGGATCCTCGCTTCAAGCCGTCCCGACCTCATCGAAGTGGACCTCAAACGCCCCGGCCGAATTGATGTGAAGATCCCCATCTTCCCCGCGACCGAACCTTCGGAAGCTCTCCTTCTCCTTCGGGCCCTCAGCGGCAAGCGTGGTCTCAAACTCCATGATGAGGAGTGGGAGAAGCTCACCCCGCTTTTGCCAGAACTCCTGACTCCCGGTGGCGCGGAAGCGCTCGCGGTTAAGGCAATCCGGCTGGTCAAAACCAAGACCCACGAGCCCTTTGATGCGATGGAGCACATCCTTTCCAGCAGCCTTCCTCCGGTGCCATTCGAGACGCTGAAAGCTCAAATGCGCCTCGCAGTCAAAGAAGCAACCGAAAGTGAATTCGTTCCGCCGACAGTTCTCGATATTCTTGAAGGGTGAACTGGAAAATCTTCGCGGCAGGCAAACCCGCTTTGGCTTACGCCAAAAGTGGGATTGAGGAATATCTCAAACGGCTCAAACGAGGAGCCAACGTTGAACTTGTTTATCTTAAAGCCGGTGACTCGGAGTCTGTCTCGCGCGACCTTCTCGCCCGTTCGGAAGGTACCTTCCGGATCGCCCTCGATGAACGCGGGCGCGACTGGACCACTTCCAGCCTCGTCGAGAAGATCAACGACTGGGAAATGGATCCCGGCATCAAGACCATCTCCCTGCTCATTGGAGCCTCCGACGGGCACACCAAGGAGTTACGAAGCAAGTCCAATGCTGTCTGGGCTCTGTCCCCGCTGACTCTTCAACACGAACTCGCGCTGGTCGTTTTACTCGAGCAAATCTACCGCGCCTACTCCATCAAACGCGGCGAACCCTACCATCGATAGCTTTCATCGACTACCAAGCGACAGGGTCGAGCCCATAGTAATTCTTCAATTGAAGATACAATCTGGGATACTCTTGGTTAAGCTGCTTGGCTTTTTCAAAAAAAGTCTCGGTCGCGACAGCGAAGAACTCTGCGGGATTCGTCGCACCATAGGGGTCCATCACCGTTTTTCGGCCGGCATCGAGATCCTTGCAAAAGTCTTCAAAAGCATCCGAGAAGGCATGAGCCCAATTGCCCACCGCAGCGCGGTTCTCCAACTCGGGCAAACCATCGGCGTGGCGATTCTCCTGATCAAGCTGGTGGGCAAATTCATGAATGACGACGTTGTGGCCGTCTCGCTCGTCCTCCCCTCCCCGTTGCACGCTTCGCCAGGAAAGAATGACCGAACCCGATCCCCAACTCTCGCCAAGACGCACCGTCTCATCATGCTCTTCCCGTCCTCCCTTGAAGGCATCAGGATAGATCAAAACCGTTCTCAACTTTGAGAAAAGCCGGTGATCCCGCCCGACCAAAAGAAGCGCCGCCTGCGCCATCACCACCACTTTCATCTCGCGACTCACTTCCGAAAGACCTCCACAAGCTTCAAAATTCTTTTCGGCGATGAGAACCTGCACGATCGGCTCCAACCGGGTTTGAACGTCTTTGGGGATTTTTTCATAGAGTCCGAAATGATTCTTAAGGAATCCACGATCTTCGTTGCTCAAAGGACCGGCCTCCAAAAGCGCTTTTTGCCGCCGACGCTTCTGACAACCGAAAGCCCAAATAGCGATTGCGATAACCGCCGCAAGCCAAAGCAACCACAGAAAACCATTCATGAGCTGAACCTAGCCCATCTCCTTTCGAAACAAGAACGGAATTTCGGAGTGCGGAAGCTTTGCTTCCGCACTCCGAAAAGAAAAAAGCTCCATCCCGTCGAGACGGGATGGAGCTTGAAAAAGGACGATGAACCTTAACGAGAGTAAAGTTCGACGATAAGCTGGAGGTTGACCGGTGGGTCGACATCTTCCTTCTCAGGGAGACGGGCCACAGTTCCTTCCATCTTTTCGCGGTCGAGAGTCAACCAGTCCTGGAGAGGGACCGACTGGGTCAGGTCGAGCATGCGAAGTCCAAGCTGCTGTGAGGAAGCCCGCTCACCAATCTTGATGACGTCTCCTGCCTTCACCTGGTAGGACGGGATGTCGAGCTTCTTGCCATTCACAGTCACGTGACCGTGGTTGACGAGCTGACGAGCCGCGTTCCGGGAATTTCCGAAACCAAGGCGATAGCAAACGTTGTCGAGACGGGTTTCGAGGAGCAGCAACATGATGTCACCGGTAATTCCACGACGGCGCCCAGCTTCTGCGAAGTATCCACGGAACTGCTTCTCAAGGACACCATAGATGAACTTAAGCTTTTGCTTCTCGCCGAGGGCGATGGCGTAATCGGACTTCTTACGACGTCCGGAGCGAAGCCCGTGGGGACCTGGAGGGTAGTTGCGACGCTCGAGTGCTTTGGAAGGCCCGAAAAGAGGGACTCCGAAGCGACGATTCACTTTATCTTTTGGGCCGGTATAACGTGCCATTGATCTGTCTTTCTAAAAATTAGGGTTGAGAAGAATTACACGCGACGAGCCTTCTTGGGGCGGCATCCGTTGTGAGGAATCGGAGTGACATCAAGGATGCCATTGATTTCCACACCGAGACCTTGCACGGCACGAACAGCAGACTCACGTCCGGCGCCCGGTCCTTTCACGCGAACCAAGACCTCTTTAAGGCCGTGGGACATCGCCTGGCGGCAAGCATCCTGGGAAACAACCTGGGCGGCATAAGCGGTGCTCTTACGAGAACCCTTGAAGCCCATCTTACCAGATGAAGACCATCCGATGGTGTTTCCGCGCTCGTCGGTGACGGTGACGGTGGTGTTGTTGAAGGTCGCAGTGACATGAACGATCCCCTTGGTCACATTCTTGCTCTTCTTCGACTTGTGGATCTTGACCTTGTCAGGATCCTCTTCTCCAAGAAGCTCCGCGAAAATGTCGCGCTTCTTCTCTTCCTTCGGTGCCGGGGCATCTTCGCCTTCGGCTGTGCTTTCACCCTCAACAGGAGCGTCACCTTCCGCCGGAGCGTCGGTGGCTTCTGGAGCTGCTTCTTCAGCAGCCGCCTCAGGGGCTGGAGTTTCCGCAGGAGTCACTGCATCTGCAGCGACGACCTCGGTCTCCTCATTTTTGTTTTCTTCTTCAGCCATGTTTATGGAATGGAAAGTCGTTTCAGAGCCTCAGTCGAGGTCTTACTTGGCAACACCAACCGTCCTGCGCTTACCTTTGCGGGTCCGGGAGTTGGTGCGGGTGCGCTGACCACGGACAGGAAGTCCACGCTTGTGGCGAATGCCGCGGTAGCAGTTGATAGAGGAAAGGCGCTTCATTTGGGCCTGCTTCTCGCGGCGAAGATCACCCTCAATCAGGATGTTCTCGTTCTGGATCACCGTCGCAATTTTCACAAGCTGCTCTTCGCTGAGCTCGCCGGTGCGAATGTCAGGGCTGACGCCTGCGTGATCGAGAATCTTCGAAGCAGTGGAAGGTCCAATGCCAAAGATGTAGGGAAGAGAGGCTTCAATACGCTTCTCATTGGGGATGTCTGTGCCGAAGAGTCGTGCCATGATCGTAAATGTTCAGAAATACCCGCGAAAGTGCCTGCTGCACTATCGCGGGGACGGGTTCTGTATCAAAGATCACCCCGCTGGCAAGAGGAATTCAGCAATTTTCTTGGATTTGGACGATTTAATTAAGATCTCCTAAGAATCACTATTTCACGAATATGCAGTTGAAATCAGGCAAGGATCCCTTTGACCGGTTCCCCATGCACATCCGTCAGTCTAAACTGCCTTCCTTGATAGCGAAACGTGAGCCGCTCATGATCAATGCCCAAAAGATGCAGAATCGTCGCATTGAAGTCGTGCACGTGGACCGGGTCCTTCGCGATCCCGTAGCCAAGCTCATCGGTTTCGCCATAAACATGTCCCCGCTTGGTTCCCCCGCCTGCCATCCAAACCGTATAAGCCTCCTTGTGGTGATCCCGGCCCGCCTTCGAGAGCTTCGAACCATCGCCGGTGGCCCCTTGTGCCATCGGAGTGCGCCCGAACTCGGCATTCCACACAACGAGGGTATCTTCCAACAAGCCGCGCTCTTTTAAATCCTTGAGTAGAGCAGCAATAGGCTGATCGACCTGCCGGGCCTTCTTCGGGAGACTATTGAAAACGCCGCCATGATGATCCCACCCTTGATCAAAGAGCTGCACAAATCGCACTCCGCGCTCAACCAGTCGACGTGCCAGCAAACAATTGTTCGCGAAACTGCTCTCGCCCGGCTTCGTCCCATACATTTCATGAATGTGCTGCGGCTCGCTCTTAATATCCATCAATTCAGGAACACTCGTCTGCATTCGATACGCCATCTCATATTGGCTGATTCGAGTGGCAATCTCGGGATCACCCACATCATCGAGAGCCACCTGGTTGAGGTCCTTCACCGCGTCCACCACTAATTTGCGCTCAGTATGAGACACCCCGTCCGGATTCGATAAAAAGAGAACCGGATCCCCCTTCGACCGAAATTCCACGCCTTGATGAATTGTCGGCAGGAAGCCACTCCCAAAGGCACTATTCCCCGCCCCCAGGACCTGTCCCGTGATCAGGACGACAAAACCCGGCAAATTTTGGTTCTCACTTCCCAGTCCATAACTGGCCCACGACCCAATACTCGGCCGCCCGAATCTTTCGAAGCCCGTCAACGCAAACATCTGCGCAGGGGCATGATTAAACTGCTCCGTGTGCAGGGTTTTGATGAAACACATCTCATCCGCCATCCTCTGCAAATTTGGCAAAAGGTTCGAAATTTCAGTCCCTGACTGACCACACCTCTTGAAAGCAAAGCGATCATCCTTCGGGGTGCCCAGCAAATTGGGCTGCTCGCGAATGAAGGCGAGTTGATTGAGATCAAAAAATTCATCCGGACAAAGCTCGCCCGTCCGCTTCTGCAACTCGGGTTTAAAATCAAAAAGGTCGAGATGCGACGGCGCACCAACCAAGTGAATGTAAATCACCCTCTTTGCCTTCGGCGCATGATGCAGCCCCAGCTTCGCCAAAGGATCGTTGGTCGAAGCTGCCGCATCCTGATTCATTAAGGAAGCAAGAGCCGCCCCGCCAAAACCGAAGCCACTCTTCTGAAGAAAGGACCGGCGGTTCCGGGTGAGAAATGGATTGTCGTTCATCTGTTAGTTTCGAGTCAGAGCCTCATCAAGATTGAGCAAGGCATTTGCCACGTGCAGCCAAGTCGCTAATTCAACCCGGCTTTCATGCCTCGGTTTATAGAAAAATCTCGGGCTACCCAGAATCTCCGAAACCTTTTCCGGATGTTCTTTATAAAACGCACTCCGATTCAGGATGAGCTCCTCAAGAATCTTCACTTCCCGCGGCATCGCCCGTCGTGACAATACCAACTGAAACGCATGGTCAATTCGTTCAGATGGGTCCGCACTCTCGGTCAAAATCCGGTCGGCAAGAGCAAGGGCCATCTCGACGTAAGCAGGATCATTCAGCATCGTGAGGGCCTGGTTCGGAGTATTTGTGCGAGGTCGTCGCACCGTGCAAGAACTGCGGTCGGGAGCATCAAAATTCACCATACTGGGATACGGCGCGGCGCGACGATAAACGATGTATATTCCACGGCGCCATCGGTTCTCATCCTTCTGCTCTTGCCATTTCGGCTCGTTGCGCCCGGTCTGCCTCCACAAGCCACCCGGCTGATAGGGCATGATGGGTTTTCCGTGCATCTTGGTCGAAAGCAATCCCGAGATCGTCAGGGCATTGTCGCGAAGTCGTTCCGCATCCATCCGGAATCGAGGAGCTCTCGCGTGGAGAAGATTGCGCGGATCTTTCTCCAGCAAATCCGGAATCACCCGCGAAGACTGTTGATACCCTTGAGACATCACAATGGTTTTCAACACGTGCTTCATATTCCAGCCGGACTCCATCAACTCGACCGCAAGCCAGTCCAACAATTCAGGATGAGTGGGCGGATCGGATTGGGTTCCAAAATCTTCGAGCGTCGCCACGATCCCGCGCCCAAATAGCTCGGCCCACCAGCGATTCACCGCGACTCTTGCGGTCAGCGGGTTGTCCCTGCGAACAAGCCAGTTTGCCAGGTCAAGACGATTGGAGGGATTTTCCAACTTCGGAAGCCGCTCCGGAGTCGCAGGAAAAACCTCCACATCAGGCGCTAGAAAATTACCCCGTTTCAAAATCCGGGTTTCGCGGGGCTCATCCAACTCGACCATTACGAGCGTCTGATCGGGCTTGAGACTGGCCTTTTCCTTCTTGAGCCGGGCCAGCTGCGCTTCCAGTTTCGCAAACCTGCCATCCGACTTCAGAAATTCAGTCCTCAGCTGGTCAAGCTCCTCCGCATTCCTCTTTTCTTCCGCCTTTTTCAAAATACTCACGATTCCAGGCGGTAAGCCAACCACTCCGGAGGGATCAAAAATTGCCGATAGTCTCAAGTTCCCAATCACTCTTCCCTGGCCAAAGTTCTGCTCCAGCCGGATCACCAAACTTGCTCCGAGCGCATTCACAAGCGGACGGTCCAGTTGAAATGTCGCAAAATGCGGTTCACCAAACTGCGGACTAATCGCCCACCCCGTCTTCGCCTTTCCGTCAAGTGCTCCAGATACCTCCCAGTCCTTCTGCGAAAAGTCCGCCCTGGCATTTCGGAGTTTTAGCGAACGTTCCTTCCGATCCTGCTTCACCGCCGCTTTGAATTCATGCAACACAAAATTGGAACGAAGCGCATCTCCCCGCCCCGGCCCGTTGCCCGGCAACTCCGGGTGGGTCAGAGCTTCCAGTCTCAACCCCGTGATCGTTTCAAGATCAGTCGCAACTTCGACGGTATAAGTGGCCGAATCTGGAACCTTTCCTGTCAGTAAAACCGAGCCATCCGCCAAGACTCGATGTCCGCCGTCACCCGAGGAGGAAAACGCCTTCACCACCATCGGCTGCCATTCCGGTTGATTCGCCAACGATACCGTCGTCGACTCCTGCCAAGCCTTAAACTCAGGACCAGCAATATCCCCCAGCCTCCCAAGTTCCCGACTCAAGGCGGCAATATCTTCATCAAGCTTTCCGGCCGTCGCCACCTGCTCAGGAGTCAGCGGTAGATCCAAATACGGTCCGACAAAATCATGTGAGACGTCCTTTTTATTGGAAGGAGGCTGAACCTCAAGGGGCGTGTTATTGAAAAACGCAAAAAGCGAATAGTAATCCTTCATTGTAAAAGGATCAAACTTATGATCATGGCACTGTGCACACTCCAGGGTGATCCCCAGCCAAACAGTCGCCGTGGTATTGACGCGATCAAAAACCTGGTTCACCCGATTGCCCTCGGGACTCACACCTGCTTCCACATTGCAGGTGACCGTCCGATGAAATCCCGTCGCGATCTTTTGCCTGAGATCGGACTTCGGCAGAAGATCCCCCGCCAGTTGCTCGACCGTGAACTGATCGTAAGGCATGTTGTCGTTAAGAGCATCGATCACCCAGTCGCGATAGGCCCACGAAGGTCGAAGTTGATCGGCCTGAAATCCATTCGAGTCTGCATATCGCGCCAGGTCGAGCCAGTGCCGTGCCCATCGTTCGCCAAAACGTGGCGACGCCAGGAGTCGGTCAACCTCGGTCTCATAATCCCCGGATTCCAAAAATCGCTTCAAATCTTCCGGCGAAGGAGGGAGCCCGATCAAATCCAACGAAAGCCGTCGCAAAAGGTTTCCCGCCGGGGCCCGTTCCGAGAACCCAAGGCTCTCCGACTCCAGTCTGCGAAGCAAATATGCATCCACCGGATTATTCACTCTCGAAGCATTCTTCACTTTGGGTATCCGCCCACGAACTGGAGCCACCCAAGCCCAGTGTTCCTCGTACTTCGCCCCGGATGCGATCCACTTCTCCAGAAGCTCCTTCTCTTTCCCGGTGAGTGTTCGTTTGGAATCCCGGGGTGGCATCAGCTCATCCGCATCATCGGCATGAATCCGTGTAATCACTTCGCTCTTGTGCGGCTTCCCCGGCACCACTGCTTCGGCAAACTCCCCGCCTTCAGTGGCACCCTCGAAAGTATCGAGACGCAAGCCCCCTTCACGCGACTTCTCATCAGGCCCATGGCAATGAAAACAGTTCTCCGACAAAATGGGACGGATCTCGCGATTAAAATCGGGAGGGTCTTCCGCAGCATCGAGAAGCCCGGCCAGGAAGAACCACAAGCATGGAAGAACACCACGAATTAGCATTGGGGATGACTAGCGTATTCCAATCGTTGGAGCAAGCCAGCGAATCTGTTTCACCCCATCGGACCGAAAAAGGCACCCACGCCCCAAGATCGCATAGAATCGCTTTGGCTCGCGAAAAAGACGCTCCGTAATCCCCACTGAAGAGCACTATGGTATGCCCAACCCTCAATCCTCTCCAACTTGACTGGAATCTGAACCACTTCGCGATCACCGCGCTGCGCGCACCTTTCGCAGCCGGCGATCGCACTGCGCAAATCTTTCACAACAGGCAGCCATAAAGGAAACGCGGCTCTAACAAAAAACGAACTTCCCTGTCGTCAAACCTACTCTTGCGGCACATCCGTTTGCTCAATCTCCCGACCCAAATAATAACTCACCTGGGGAGCTTTATTGTAGACGACATTTTGCAGGGCAACCGACAGACGATATTGTCGGTCCATCATGAGACACCTCTGCCTGTGCTGACTTGGAATCGCCGTTGTGTAGAGACGCAGACTTTTACCTTCCGGCCCCAGGAGTAATAATTCCTCCCTCCAGTCTCCAACCAGATCGGCAGCCAAATTCGGCCATTTGCCCAGTCCCCACCATCGGCTTTCTTCCCTTCCGAATGGGAAGTCCGCCTGAAAAATTATCTTCTCACGTTCGTCTTCCCAATCCCACTTGGCCACCCGAAATCCACTGTAGATTTCACGCAACAAATCGCCGTCCCACCAGATGACCCAATCTTGATTACGGGGGCTGTTTTTCGAAATCAACTTTCCCGTGATCGTCCGCAGGCCCGAGCGTCGGTCCCACACTTCATAGCCCTCGTGACGTGGATCAATATCAGCCACCAAGCCCGCGCTCAAATCCACCCCGGGGCTGTGTGACCAAATCACCTTCCCCGTCCTGGCACAATGCAATCCGGCCCCCGGAGTTTGCCAGGCGACCGTCCGCCCTTCGTTCTCAGTCACCAAATACAATTCCATTCCCTCCCGGTTCGGGTCGAGATCTCCAACCGTCAAGGTGTCGCCATGTCGTCTTCCGGTTGAAAACAATCCCTTCCCGTCATCATCCACTACCATCGCCTGATAGACGATCTCATCCCTTCCATCTGCATCCACATCCGCCACCGCCAACGAATGCCCGCCCATGCCCGAGAATGCGTTTTGGCCGTCCTTCGAATCAAAGATCCAGCGCTTTTTCAATTCACCATCACGCCAGTCCCACGCCACCATGACCGTCCGCCCGTAGACACCGCGACACATCACCAGGCTCGGTCGTTTCCCATCCAGATAGGCCACACAGGCTAAAAATCGATCACATCGATTCCCATAGGAATCATTTCCGCCGTTACCTCCCCGGCCACCCCATCCGTCCACCGGGTCGCGTGCCGGAAGGTAATCCACGGTCATTAAGGCTGCACCCGTTTTCCCGTCAAAGACAGTGAGAAACTCGGGTCCCTCGAGGATGCGTCCGTATCTCTTGCTTTTCTCATCCCGATTCACCCAGTCGGCGGAGGCGTCACCAATGACCTTCCCCTTTGCATCCTTCGTTCCGTCGGCCGTCTTGCAGGCCACCTCCGCTTTTCCGTCGCCATCCAGATCATAGACCATGAATTGCGTGTAGTGCTCTCCCTCGCGAATATTCTTTCCCAGTTCGATCCGCCACAACTTGGTCCCGTCCAACTCATACCCATCCAGAACCGGAGGAGAGGTCACTCCCTCATGGCTATTGTCCCTGGCCCGGCCTATCATATGAACCACCAGCTCCCACTCACCGTCCCCATCCAAATCTCCCACCGAGCAATCCCCTGCCCGGTATCCTTCGGGCGGGTCGATGGGAATCTCCAAAAAATCGTTCACCAACACCTCAACCTGCTCCCCTTTCTCCTTCCCCCGTTTTTTCACGACATACCCCTCGGCTCCCGCTTGATCCAGAAAGCTTGTCCCCTTGATTTCCTCTTTCACCCTTTCCAGCTTCCCGCCCCGCTCCCGGTATAAGTCAAATTCCTCTCCCTTCTCCAACAAACGCCAGCTCACCATGACCTTCCCTTCGACCGTCGGCACCGCCACTCCGCCGCGCCCTGAGATTTCACCGCCCGCCACCATCAGCCCCGCCATGAAACAAACACAAAGTAACTTTTGCACAAATCAGTCTACGTGAAACCATGGACGGAATCAAATCTCCGAAAAAGCCGATCTCGCCTACGCAAACAGGCGTCTCAACGACTTTGCCCGCACTTCGATCATGTGAGGCCTCAACCAATTCTCGAAAGGTCCCGCCGGGTTTTTTGGCAAAGCGAAAAGCATCCCGGCTTCATATTGGGTCACCATGGCATACTTGTTATTTCTCAAAATTCAGACCGTTGGCGACAACCAGAATCATCGAGATAATCGTTATACTACTTGCCGGGGCTGGAGCGGGCATCGCCCGATGTCCGCATTATCACGCTGAGATCGGGACAAGGATTCAAAGTGGCGCCCGGATCTTTCCGGTGAATTCCGTGGAGTTCGTCTGAAAAAATAACATCCCTAACGTCCCGGCCCGCGTCCCCGGCCACGTGAAGCCTCTTCAACCACCCTTTGTTGGGCTTCCGGGGTAAGACCACTATTGGGGAGCCATGCTTTTGCCTCATCGGCATTCGACCTCACCCACGAACGGGCGACGGATTCAAGCGTTTGGGTTCGCAAATTCTCATCTCCAATCGAACGAGCCCATTCGGCGGCAACCGATGGGTCTTCCCGGTCGTATGACTGGGCAAAAGAACTCACCGCGGCATCACGAGCAGGCGATTCATCCATTGTGGTCAAATACGTTCCCGCTGCGGTAGGATCTTCCCTGGTCCAACGCCCCATCGACTCCCGCATGGCACTCGCCTGGGTCGCTTCGGGCAAATCTTCCGCCCACGAAACGGCCGCAGCGGGATCCTTGCGTGCCAATTCCTCCGAAATTTCACGAACAGCCCGCTCGGCATAGTCCTTATCCGCGTGGGACTTTACCCAATCGGCAGCTGCTTCAGGATCTCCCTCGGCATAACTTTCGGCAACCTGATCAAAAGCCGAGGCCTTGATGGAGCCCTCTGGAAGAGACTCGGCCCAAGCGGTTGCCTGGGACATTCCACGCTGAATTTGGGCTTGGGCAATCGCCTCCATCTGACGGTCAATCGCATATCCTCTCCAGCGATCGTCCCCACCCTCTCCCTCCCGGGCTGCATCCAACTCCAAAACATAAGCCGTGGCGGCTTCCGGATCCACGGTCGCCAATCCACTCACCACACCTTGCGTCAACATCCCTTTCTCAAAGCCCCCTTCGAGACCGTCAAGATGGGCCTTGGCCGCAACGGGGTCGGTAGAGGCCCATCCCTTCATCGCAGAAATTGAGGCAAATCCGCGGCGACGTCCGTCACCACCCATTTCGTTGACTGCAGCCAAGGCAGCTTCGCCATCAAGCTTTCCCCAAGCCTCAAGAAGCAACCCCATCTGCTGGCCGGTATCACCACCCTTCCGCTGCTTCTCAAGTAGGGCTTCAAAAACCTCCCGGGCATTCTCCGACTTCAACTCGAGAAGGAGATCAGCAAACATCTTGTTCGCCCTCAGCGCATCAGTCTCCTGTTGATATTGTGCTACGGTTACCCCTTGACCCGAACCGCTGGATCCTCCGTCAGGCGAGCCAGCAGTCGCCCCCCCGCCGCTCGACCCACTCCGGGAACTCCCTCCGCTGCGACTTGAAAGCCCCGCCTTGGATCCATTTACATCCTTGGCCGCTTGATTTTCCTCGCTGGTCTTGCCGGAGCTCCCAATTAAAAAAGCAGCAACGGCAACAACGAGCCAGATAAGGTTCAGAGTGAGAGTATTTTTCATGATGACTTGTAGTTGGTTGGGTATTCGCTCCGTATCCTCGCCGGACGAAAGCATTTCTCCCTTTAACCTTTACATGCGGCTTCCGCGGAAAAGTCCGCAAAGATTCATCAAAAAAAACGCCTAACCCAGCCGCTGCTTGAGCCAGACCCGCCCAAACTGCCAGATTCCCTCGGCCGTCCTCTTTTTCAAGCCCATGGCATCGGCGGTTTCCTGCATCGTCATTCCAACGAAATATCGCAGCTTTACCAGCTCTGCGACCTCGGGATCCTCTTGCTCCAACTCCTCCATAACCTCGTGAACCGCCAGCAACTCAGAGACCGGAGCTGAAAACTCGATCAATTCTTCGGAGAACTTTGCCACATGGTCTCCTCCACCTCTCTTATCCGCACTCTTTTTCCGCGCATGATCCACTAAAATTCGTCTCATCGCTTCAGCCGCCGCTCCGAAAAAATGTCGCCGGTTTTCCCACCGCTTTTGCGTCGTCCCGCCCAAGGTCAACCAAGCTTCATGCACAAGTGCGGTCGCCTGAAGAGTATGCCCCTTTCGCTCTCCCGCCATTTTCCCGCGAGCCAGAAGTCTCAGCTCCTCGTAGACTACATCCAGCAGCTCCTGGCTCGATGCCTGCCCCTTTTCCATCCAGGAAAGAATCAAGGTCACATCGTCCATAGATCTCGGATACTGCCAGACTCGAGAGCATTTGAAAAGTTTCGTATTCCTTCCTAAAAAATGGCAATTTCCCTGCGGAGTCTGCAAATTTTTTGCGCATGAACAAAACCGGAGGCTCTTCCAAAACGAACCTCCACAAAAAGGAACAAGTGGCTTCATCTTCATCAACGGACAAAGAGAAAGGATTACGCGAAATTTTCGCCGACCTTCTGGATTGCAACAGTCCAAAAGAACAGGAAGCCCTGCTTGAACAAGTTGGCCGACAAAATCCCAATTTGCGGGATCAAGTGAAATCCATGCTCGAGGACCACCGGAAGCTTGATGACTTTCTCTTAACCCCTGTCCTCGGAGATCGCACCTCCCGCCCCCCTTTATTGGAGAACCTCAGTGGCACGAAACTCGGCCCCTATGAACTGATCCGAGTGATTGGTGAGGGAGGCGGTGGCACGGTCTACCTTGCTGTTCAAAAAGATCCGGTCAAACGACAGGTCGCCCTCAAAATCCTTAAGACAGGTGCGAATTCAGCCAATGTCCTGGATCGCTTTGAAGCGGAACGGCACACGCTGGCCATGATGGATCATCCTGGAATTGCGAAGGTACTTGATGCCGGGAAGACGGAGAGTGGAAGACCATTTTTCGTGATGGAATACGTGGACGGCGACCCCGTGACAGAGTATTGCGACGAGCACCACTTCACCATTCGACAGCGACTGGATGTTTTCATCAAAATCTGCCGCGCCCTTGAGCACGCCCACCAAAAAGGGATCATCCATCGCGACCTCAAGCCTTCAAACATCCTCGTTCGCGAAGAGGACGCCAAATCAGCACCAAAAGTCATCGACTTTGGAGTCGCCAAAGCGATGGACCCCTTTGAAGGAGCTCCCCTCAAGTTAACCTTGAATGACCCGATCATCGGAACACCAGCTTACATGAGCCCCGAACAGGCGGCAGACGGCAGACGTGATATCGACACGCGGGCAGACATCTATTCCCTGGGCGTCATCCTTTTCGAGCTACTCACCGGGATAACACCCCTCGAATCCGCTCTCGGCGAGGATGAAAGCACAGGGGAAGCTCTCGCACTCCTCAATCAAGGTCGCTTTCTCCGACCTTCTTCGTACTTTGAGAGCCTGGATCCAATCAAAGCTGTGGAAATCGCACAAGCACGGTCATGCTCTCCCAAGCGACTCCTCTCCGAAATACGTGGTGATCTTGACTGGGTGGTGATGACCTGTCTCGAGAAAGACCGCGACCGGAGATACGGCAGCAGCAACGAGCTGGCCCGCGACCTTGAGCTGCATCTTGAAGGCTCACCCATCAGGGCAAGACCGCCGAGTTGGCAATATCGGATGGGACGCTTCATCAGTAGAAATCGCGTGACCGTCAGTCTATCGGGTTTTCTTGCCATCGCACTCCTCTCCACTACGGCAGTCAGCTACCTTTCCGGAGTCCGGGCGCGACGAGCGAAGGAAACCGAAAAGGACCTGCGTCTCAGAGCTGAACAAGATCGCTCCCTTGCCATCGCATCTTCGACAGAGGCCCGTCTGCATCAATATGTAGCCAATATCAATCTCGCGCATCAGGCCATTTCCAATGGACACCTTTCCAAGGCCCGACTTCTTTTGGAGCGCTGGAATCCGGAAGGCTCGCAGGATGAAGATTTGAGAGGTTTCGAGTGGTGGTATCTCATGGATCGCTGCGCCGAGGACGACCACGTGACTCTTCCGCTTCTTGGAAGCCCCGCAGATGCCCTTTCCTTCTCGCCGGACGGTCGCCTCGTGGCAATCGCCACCCGGGGCCAGGTGCATCTCTGGTCCTGCCATGAAAAGCGGATTGCTTCAACCTTCGACCATGACGGAAAGTCGGTGGAATTTTCAGGAGACGGACGCCAACTTCTGATCACCGGCCGGGAAGGAGTGATTGTCATCGATCTTGCCTTGGAAAGGCCCATCTGGGAGCTTGAGGGCTACGGTCAGAGCGCCTCCTTTTCACCTGACGGTTCTCGACTGGCGACCACCGGAGCGGACGGCACCTATATGTGGAACACCAAAACCTGGACCCGTGAAAAATATTTCGCTCTCGCAGCCGACGCTGTACTTTTCTCACCTATAACCGGAGTTCTCGCTGCCCAAACAAACGAAGGGATCACGTTACTGGCACCGGAAGAATCAAAAGCTCCCGTCATGATTGAAAACTCAACCCGGAGTTTCCCCGGAAAGCATGTCTTCCGTTTTTCACCCGATGGCCGGTTTTTTGTCTTTGCCAAAAACGAAGATCCGAGTCCGGACGGTTTTGCGATTGCTCTTTGCGATGTAGAAAACGGACGCGAAATCGAATTGCTTGCCCGAAGCCCCCAATCCGATCGACATAACGGAAGAATCTCAGAAATGGGATTTGACCGGGAAGGCAAATACCTGGTGACCGGAAGCCGGGATCACTCGGTTCGGATTTGGGACTTCAATAAAGGAAAACTGAAACGCAAGCTCCTGGGGCATCGGAGCGAAGTTCTTTCGGTGGCTTTCTCTCCGGACGGTTTGTCTGTCGCCAGCGGAAGTAAGGACGGTGAAGTGAGAATTTGGCCCACGCAGCAGCAAATCCAACAGCCTACCATTAATGGGGCCTGGGTGCCTCTCGAATTTCTGCCGCCTGGAAACAAGCTTGTCGGCTATCATGCCTCCGGAAAGCTGGGAACCTTCGATCTTGAAACCGGTGAAATGGTTGGTTCGAATCCGGCACCGGCCCTTACTCAAAAAGAGGGTTTCGGAATCCCGGTTGATCAAAAAAAATCTACACGAGTCGAGAGAATCGGGCCTGGGCTCATCAAAGTCACCCACCTTGGCGATCAGACAACGGTAACCATCTCTTCAGACCTTAAGAGTATTGATTCTCTGACTCTCTCCCCCGATGGCTTGTGGCTGGCGGCCACCAACATGCGGAAAGGATTACGCTGCTGGAACCTGAAATCCCCGGAGAATCCCATCATAGCGAACGAGGCGAGTGTTGCTCTTTTTACCAATGATGGCAAATCACTGGTGACGCTCGCAAAGAGTGGTTTGGTCATCTCCTATGCCACCTCCAACGGCCTTGAAAAAGGCCGATTCCAGTTGCAACCATTCGAGCCAGGCAGTCGATTTGCCCTCTCTCCCAATGGCTCAATTCTGGCAGCAACACTCGGGTTTCGAGACTACGAAAACGCGATTATAGTTTTAGATTCGCAGTCAGGGAAAGAACTTGGTTTGCTCAAAGGACACAAACAGGGAATCTGGAATCTCTCCTTCTCCCCGGACGGCAGGACCCTCGCAAGCAGTGGCAGTGGTGGGACCATTCGGCTCTGGAACGTTGCCACTGAAACCGAGCTTTTCGCCATTCGCCGCAGTGGAACATCCATCAGCAACCTCAACTTCAGTCCCGACGGAGGAATCTTGATCGCAGGATCACCCGCGTTTTCCAAAAACCCCGGACTCCAGATTTACCGGGGTCTGCCAAAAAACAGCGAATGATACTTGTCCTTACTGGTTGAAGAGCAACAAACGACGACCCAACAATCCTCTCCTTACTCTTTTAACTCGGCAGGCTGATACATCGTTTTGCGGGCAGCGGTCCCTCTGCGGACTTTGGAGACCTGCTCCTCCGATACCGGGGAAGCATCATTGGACCAATTCTGACGAACGTAGGTGAGAACGTCGGCGATCTGCTGGTCGTTAAGGGCGGCTCCCAGCGGAGCCATCACGTTATTGTATTTGTGTCCCTTCACCTCGAGTTCACCCATGAGTCCGTGAAGGACAATCTTGGTCGCGCGTTCCGGATCTCCCACGGCCCAAGCCGCTCCGTCAAGAGGAGGAAAGGTTTCGGGAACCCCCTTGCCATCGACCCCGTGGCAGGCCGCGCAAGTGAGATTGAAGACCGCAAGTCCCCGTTTGTGAACCTTGGAATCCGGCTTGAACTTTCTCTCAATGGGCTTCGCTGGCTCGCCTCCCGATTGGACAAACTTTTTCAGATTGGCGAGCGCTCCGGCGAGGTTGTTTGCACTCGACATCGGGGTGAGTAAAATGTCATCGAAATAAACGGTGCCCTGTCCCACTCCGTAGCCACTGAACAGGCAATGAATCAGGGCTTGTCGATCCGATCCTGATTCAAACTCGACCGAGACCTCGGTCCAATCCTGCGTCCCCTTAACCCCTCTGGTGCGTTGCCCCCCGTGGAGATTCAGCATGGCACCGGGAGCATTGCCCCGGACGTTCAGATTCTCGGTTTTGATCCAACCGGAGAGGCGGTAACGGGTTCCTTTTTTGAGGGGAAGCGAGATGGCCACGCCACAGTCGGTGTCACCGGTGGCGGTTACCTTGAGACAGTTGCCGCTTCGACCATTCGGCGACGAACTGACCTCAATCTTGTCGGCTCCCGCTCCCTGATAAACCCGGAGATCACTCCAATGGGTGGGTTTGTTGTTGGTCGTCTCTTCGAAATCTGCATTGGGAATGAGATTCACCGGGACGATTTTTTCGGGCTGACCACTTCCCCCGGAGGCTGCCAGAACGGTGGCCGCATGTCGGCGGGCGGCAATATTCCAGGCATCGCGAAGAGTATCGTCAGCGAAGAGGTTTACATGATTCGCCGCAAGATTGTGAATCGCTTCTCCAATTTGGGGGTCTGTCGCAGCGCGGGACAATCCGACGAGAACTTCGGCGAGGTCACGACCTTTCGCCTGAATCTGACCACCGGAAATCAGGCGCGCTTTAAGTTGATCCGGAGTCGCCAACCGGATCGCGGCTCGTCGGACAGCCGGGTGCTTTGCCGTCAAAAATGGTGCCAGGAAATCAGACTTGAGTTGACCACTGCGCTGGAGGACCATGAGGCAGTGTCCGGCGGCTGTCGGATTCACCTTGGCAAGCCGCTCAAGTTCCGGAACCATCTTTTCGACATCTTTCCCCTCTCCGATGAGTCGTTGGGCATGAAGTCGCCAGAACAAATTCGGATGCTCAAGCCCGGCCACGAGGCTAGCGGGTTTTTGCGGATCCAATTGCGGGTTGGCTTCATCCTCTGAACCGGTCGGATAAATGCGATAGATCCGGCCGTGCTCTTTGTCGCGATGAGGAGTTTCATAGGCATTCCCACGCCCCGTTTTGGCGGCAATCCCGGCCGAGCGCTCCGAAGGAGTCGGGTTGTGCTGAACAATGATATTATACCAATCGCACACCCACATCGCTCCATCCGGTCCGACTTCAGCGCAAACCGGTGCCGACCAGGCATCGGCGGAGTTGTAGAAGTTGTTGGGCGATTGGTAAGCCTTCCAACCGGCACCTTCAGGGCTGAGGTCAAAATGTCCTACCAGTTTTGCGGTTGGTCCACACACGAAAGCCACCTTGTTTTGGTAAGGCTCCGGAAAGCGGCTCGAGGTATAAACGGCATGCCCAGCCGCTGCGGTGTATCGGTCGAATTGATCCACTTGCCGAATATCCGCCGAGGACGGATTGAAAATCGGATTATCGTCTGCCCGTGGAGTGCGCCCTTGGTCAAGGCCGGCCGACTCGTAGATACTCTTCGGGAAGGTAAAATAGAACGAAGGGTTGCCGTTGGCCGTTGAGCCCAAAATATCGAACTCTTCGGTGAAGCCCAGCCCCCAGGTGTTGTTGGTGGTCGGCTGGAGCCACTCCATCGCGGAAGCATCAGGCTGAAAGCGGAATAGGCCCTGGGCGAAACGGTGCTCCTTTCCTCCGACCGTTCCATTGAAACCCGAGTATCCGATGGTTGCATAAATCCAGCCGTCCGGACCCCATTTTAAGTTTGAAGGTCCCGCGTGGGTGTCCCCCATCGAGAATCCATTGATCAGGATCTCACGAACATCGGCTTTGTCGTCACCGTCGGTATCCTTGAGGAACAGTATCTCGGTGCCATTCGTGCAAATCACTCCGCCGTTGGCAAAGACGAGGGAAGTCGGAATTGAGAGCTTTTCGGCGAAGCGGGTGAACTTGTCCGCACGACCGTCACCATCGGTGTCTTCGCACATCGTGATACGATCATAGCCGAGGTTGTTTTTTCTGAGGTTGTTCGGGTAGTCGATCGTTTCGATGACGAAGGCCCGACCGCGATGATCCCAGTTCACATAAATGGGATTGACGATATCCGGCTCCGACGCAAAGAGGGAAAGCTCAAAGCCGGCGGGCACCTGGGCGAGCTTCATTGATTCCGCAGGCGGGAGAGGCTTTTGAGCCATTGTGATTTCCTTTCTCTCCCGGTAACCGGGAAGCGACACGCGCTCTTGCTCCAGTTTGGGCAGATCAAGCTCTTTGAGCTGCCCATATTTTTTGCTGCCAACAGACCAATAGACTGCCCTCTTGATGAGGTCCTGAAATCCAGGAGTATCCCAGACGCGATGATCGTGGCCCGATGCGGTATAAAAGACGCGCCCTTTTCCGTGTTCCCGCACCCACGTCCACGGCTCTTTTTCCCGAACCTGCAAAACCGTCCGGTCGTCGTTATGGTCGGAGTGGACATAGGTTTCATCCCAGGCCTCAAAGGATTTGTAACCGTCCACGATGGGATGCTTGGCGACTGTTTTTGGCGCGAAGACGCCGGAAGCATGTGATTTAAATTTCGCTCCCACCAACTCGACAAAAGCCGGGGAGTTTCCATAGCAGGCCGAAGCACAATGAATCGGCAGAAATGCCCCGCCTTGAGAAACCCAATCGAGGAGAGCCCCCTGCTGGTCGCCGGGCATGGTCCCGTTTTGCTCCCAATTTCCATACATCAGAAGGGCATCGTACTTCCCCAGTGTTTCCTTACTGAAAACCTCGGACGGATCTTCCGAATAGGTAAAGTCCACGCCTTCCACTCCGAGGTGCTTTTTGATGACCCGGTAGCGGGTAATCGGATCGTGCCCGGGACCATTGGAAGTTGGCGCCCCGAAAAACAACACACTCAGGCGGCGCCCTTCGGGTTTTGGGGTCGATGGATTCTGGCCCAAGGCAAAGACCGCTATGGCCAGAGCAAGTAAAAGTGGAAGGTGTTTCATAGGAAAAAGAGTCGGGAGATTGGGGCCTCCGGAAGAATTCCGTCTTCCGGAGGACGGGTGAGTCGATTGGGAAGAGATTAACTTAGTGTAAATTCCGGAAGGCGCACGATCTCCCCGCCCTTTTGAGCGGATTCGTGGGCCAGAATTCCGGTGCAAGTGATATTGGCTGACTGCACTTCATTGGGATACCCTTCGCCCTGTCCACGGAGAAGTTCGACAAACTGGTGCACCAGATGAGGGTGGGAACCACCGTGACCGGCTCCCTGGGTGAAGCTCAAATGCTCTTCCCCTTCCTCGCCGCCGTAGACGCCACCGGTGGTGAAAGGGGCAATTTCATCCGGAAGCAAGTGAGCAAAGTCCGGACACTCCACACGCTCCGGGATTTCCGGCTCTGGCTTCTTGGCGGTGTGCACCACCAATTGCTCTCCTTCGATCAACGGCCACTCGACTCCCTTCTTGTCACCATAGACCTCGATGGACTCGCGGTATTGGCGGGCCACGTCGAAGAGTGAGCGGTAAACGAGCCCGGAAAGATCGCTGTCCTTGAACTTGACGTGGCAGCTTTCGACCGCATAGGGAGAGCCATAGCAATCGTGCATTTCCTCGCGGATCGTACCAGAGGCGAAACACGAGACATACTCGGCCTGATGGCGACCAAGACCCAGGAGTGGTCCCACACAGTGGGTGGCATAGTGCATCGGAGGAAGGCCGGGCCAGTATCCGGGCCAACCATCCATATCCTGCTGGTGGGAGGCTTTCAAAAACTGGAGTTTCCCGAGCTCGCCCTTGTCATAAAGCTCCTTCATGAAAAGAAACTCGCGCGCGTAGACCACCGTTTCCATCATCATATATTTCAAGCCGGTCTCAGCACAGAGATCCACAATCGCTTTGCAGTCCTCAACGGAAGTAGCCATCGGGACGGTGCAAGCGACATGCTTCCCGGCCTTGAGCGCGGCAATCGTTTGTTCGGCATGATTGGGGATTGGAGAGTTAATGTGGACCGCATCAATTTCGGAATCTTTCAAGAGCTCTTCATAGCTGGTGTAGCGCTTTTCGATGCCATACTTGTCACCGATCTCGTTCAAAGACGATTCAGTCCGCTGACAAATCGCGGCCATATTGGCATTGGGATGGCGCTGGTAAATGGGGATGAACTCGGCACCGAAGCCGAGACCGACAATTGCGATATTTGGATGATTCGACATGTTGACTGGCGGGACCTTAGCACCAAAAGGAATTCACGTCTTGTATGAAAGCGTTGAATCCGTGTATTATCTCGACATGTTGGAGGAGGAAGTTGCCAAATGGAATGAGAATCTTAGACCGGGCACGGTGCGCGACCTCTTTGAATTCCTTCCCGACCTCATGTATTTCGCAAAAGACGCTGAATTGCGTATCGTCGCGGGCAACCAGTCTTTTGTTCACCATTGCGGACTCTCGGATAAGACACAACTTATCGGGAAAAGAGATCATGAAATTTTTCCTCCCCAAATGGCTGAAAAGTTCGCTCAGGATGATCGCACAATCTTAAAAACGGGAAAACCCATTAACGACATCGTGGAGCTTTTCCCAAATGAACTGGGTCGTCCCGAGTGGTATACGACCGACAAGATTCCTCTCTTCACCCGGGAGGGAGAAATCGCAGGCTTGTGTGGTTTGGTCAGAAGCTATCAGGTCGAATTTGATCAGAGCCTCCGAAGAGTCACCGAGATGCTCAACGAGAGATACACCGAGAAAATCACGATTGCTGATATCGCGGAAGAAGCCAACATGTCGGTGAGGCAGCTGGAACGCAAATTCCAGGAGATCTACAAAACCACGCCAAGCCAGTATCTGATGCGCCTCAGAATTCTTCGGGCCTGCGAAATGTTACGCTCCGGGCTCGTCCCGGTTACAACCATCGCACTCGAAGTGGGCTTCTACGACCACAGCGCCTTTTCACGAAAATTCTCCCAACTTATCGGGGAACCTCCCAGTGCCTATCGCAAGCGGTTCGCCAAGAAACCGGACACCAGCGAATTTTCGAGCTGATGACTTAAATAACGGACCGGACTCAGTTCGGAGACCCCTTGAGCCGAGGAAGTTGCTTGAGGGCGACAGCGAATGGAGGACCCGAATGAATCCAGACGCAGCCAGAGCCGTAATGTCACCGGTTCCAAAGTCAAAGTTAATCCTCTTGCTGAAGCGTGCATCGCCAAACTCGCTCAACTGCTAAATCCATCAAAAATCGTCATAGTCCTGCCCCATGGCCTCATCTGCACCGTCTATTGCCCGAAAATGAATCTTGGGTGAAACAACGACCTTTCTCCCTCGTGTAAATCGAATTTTCGACCGGAACGCAAACTCCCCGGAACAATCCCAATTTTCTTTTTTTTGCCAGCTACAACCTTCTAAAAACAAGCGTAATGGAGGATCAAGTCGCATTTATACACGTAATCTGACGCCTCCGTCCTAGATACGAGGAAATCCCGGGTTACCATAGTGCGGTCAAATTAGAAATTATCCTGCACACAATGAACCGAAACATCTTCTTAACCACTCTCCTCCTCGGAGCTGGCGCACTTTCCACCCAGGGCGCTCTCATTCACCGCTACAGCTTCAATGATACCGCCGGAGACGCTTCCGGAGCAACTCTCACCGACTCGATCGGAGGGGCCAACGGTATCGTTCGCGGTGACGGAGCAACCTTTACCGGCAGCGGCCTCAGCCTGCCTGGAGGTGGCTCTGGAACAGCAGCCTATGGAGATCTCCCGAACAACCTGATCTCGACGCAAACCGCAGTTACCCTGGAAGGCTGGGTCTCTGTCAATGATGGTGGTAATGTATGGGCGCGTGTCTTTGACTTCGGATCAAGCAACTCAGCCGAAGTGATTGGCCCCGGCGGAGGGGGAGTCGGAACCGATTACCTCTTGCTCTCGGCCGCCCGGGGCACTGATTACAATGCCCAGCGAATCGAAGTTCGAAACGAGGATCCCGCCGGAGGGGGGATCGCTACTTTCGACAGCGGCGTCGCAACAACCTTCGGACAAGCCTTTCATTTTGCGGTCGCATGGGAAAACGATGGAGACGGAACCAGCACCATCAATTACTGGCGCGATGGCATCCACCTCACCATCGATGGCGATGTCGGCTCGGAACTGGGTGATTTGAATGACGTTAACAACTGGCTGGGCCGCTCCAACTGGACAGCCGATGCCAACCTGAACGGAACCTTCGACGAGTTTCGGATTTACGACAGCGCTCTGAGCGGGGCCGAGGTTGCCGCCAGTCTCGCTGCCGGTCCCGATACGGTGATCCCTGAACCGAGCTCAGTTCTCCTCAGCCTTCTCGGGCTCGGCATTTTGATGCGCGTTCGTCGCCGTTAAAAAAATCACAGTTCGACGGGCTTCTTAATCACCCGATTTTCAATCACCCGTCTCTCTTGAAGAGGACGGGTAATTTTTTTTCCAACGTTCATATCGAGTCTCTCAACCTCCAGGCCATGTTTCACCTGTTTCGTATCCTCACTTCGCTCTCACTTCTGCTAGTCCTGTCCGCTTGCAAGCAGGAATCATCGCAGGCGACCGGGGCCACCGATCCCACACACCCCAAACCCGTTGAAGGCTCAATCACTTCCACTCCGCTACCGGATCGTTCCGATCAAAGCGACGGCGGGCCTCTTTTCGAATTGGTGGAAACAGCTCACAGCGGGGTCGACTTTGGACTCCATTGGAGCGATCCGGAGGGAAACCTCAAAGAGTTTCTCTTCCTGAACCCTTCCGGTGGGATCTGCACGGGCGACTACGATGGAGACCAACTCCCCGACCTCTACATCACAAGCCCTTCCGGCGGGAATCGGCTCTACCGCAATCTCGGCAATTTCAAGTTCGAAGACGTCACTCAATCCACCGGCGTTTCAGATCCCGAATTCTGGGGGACCGGAGCGAGCTTTGTCGATATTGACAACGATGGTGACCTCGATCTCTACGCCTGCGGATATCAGTGCCCCAACAAGCTTTACCTCAACAATGGCAACGGGAAATTCACCGACCAAGCCAAGCAACTGGGCCTTGATTTCAAAGGGGGCAGCATGATGATGAGCTTCGCAGACATTGATAACGATGGAGATGTTGATGGCTACCTTGCCACCACTGCGGTAGCGCCCCCTGCGGGCACAAAATTCCAGGTTAAATTCGTCCCCCGTGAAAGCGATGGCGTCGAAGTTCCCGTGGTCTTGCCAGAGCTTCGGGAATACTGGGACATTCTCTACCTTCCCGGTGACAAGGTTCGTCGGACCGAGGCCGCTCAATACGATCACCTTTTCCGCAACGACAACGGAAAGTTCGTCGATGTTTCCAAATCAGCCGGGATCGACGGGCCTTACTTCACTCTTTCCGCAACCTGGCTTGATTATGACGCCGACGGTGATGCCGACCTCTATGTCTCCAACGACTACACCGGACCGGACATTCTCTATCGTAACCGCGGTGACGGAACTTTCGAAAACGTCACCCGCGAAGCCACCCCACACACTCCCTGGTTTTCGATGGGCAGCGATGTCGGTGATCTCAATAACGATGGTCTCCCCGACCTCTTCGCTTCCGACATGTCCGCAACCTCACACTATCGCTCCAAGGTCATGATGGGAAACATGGACGACAGCGGATGGTTTCTTGACTGGGCCGAGCCCCGCCAATTTATGCGAAATTCAGTCTACCTCAACTCTGGCACGGGGCGTTTTCAGGAAGTCGCTTTCCTTGCCGGACTTTCCAGCACCGATTGGACCTGGTCCCCTCGTATTGAGGACTTTGACCAGGACGGTCTCGCCGACGTTTTCGTCACCAATGGCGTCATGAGGGATAACATGAACTCCGATCTTTCCAACTATGCCGAGAAAAACCTGAGGCCCGGCAGTCCGGAGTACATTAAATTCTGGTTGGAGAAGCCGATCCGAAAGGAAAAAAACCTCGCCTTTAAAAACCTCGGCGAACTCAAATTCAAATCCATTGGCGGAGATTGGGGACTGGAAAGAAATGGCGTCAGCTTCGGGGCAACCACGGCGGATCTCGACGGTGATGGCGACAGCGATCTCATCATCAACAATGCCGACGGTCCGGTAAGCATCTACCGCAACAAAACTTCGAAAAACAACCGCATCAAGGTAAGCCTCCGCGGCGTGACCAACAACCACAGGGGCCTCGGCGCGACCATTTTCGTGACCACCTCAACGGGGCTGCAATCCCGCACCGTCACCTCGGCAAGAGGATGGCTTTCCGCCAGCGATACCACCGCCGTCTTCGGGCTGGGTTCCGCCGACAAGGTGCAGCGCCTCGAAATCCGATGGCCTGGAAAGGTCCGGCAGATCTACGAAAATCTGGACGCCAATCACCACTACTTCGTCTCGGAGCCCGTCGCCCAACCCTCGCCTCCGGCCCCCGCCCCCCCTTCCCCTCTCTTTGTCGAATCCAAACATCTCGCCCAAGCCGTCCATCAGGAAACTCCTTTTGACGACTTTAAACTCCAACCCCTGCTCCCCAACAAGCTCTCTCAAAATGGACCGGGAATGGCCTGGGGAGACATCGACAACGATGGCGACGAGGACTTTTTCCTCGGCGGAGCCAAGGGCCAGGCCGGACAGTTGCTTGGCAAGAATGGCGAAGGAAACTTCATTCCACTCGACGTGCCGGTCCTGATGAAAAGCGTCGATTCCGAAGACATGGGAGCCCTCTTTTTTGACTGTGACAACGATGGAGACCTAGACCTCTTCGTCGCCCACGGTAGCTCCGAACACCAGCCCGGCCATCTCTCATACTGCGACCAACTTTACCTCAACGACGGAAACGGAAACTTCGCGGAGGCCCCGAAGGGAAGTCTGCCAAAACTTCCCATGAGCTCCGGACCGGTTGCCTGTGCCGACATCGACCGGGATGGTGACCTCGACCTCTTCGTCGGCGGCAGACTGATCCCCGGTCAATACCCAAAGGCTCCTCCAAGCCAACTTCTCGTCAATCAAGGCGGTAAATTCACCTCCATGCTTATGCCCGGACTCGGCATGGTCACCGGTGCCGCTTTCTCCGATGCCGATGATGACGGCTGGATCGACCTCCTCGTCACCACCGAATGGGGACCGGTGCACTTTTTCAAAAACGAAAAAGGCAAGCTCACCAGAAAAACAGAAGAAGCCGGCCTCTCCGGTCGCACCGGATGGTGGAATGGCATTGCTGTCGGAGACCTCGATTCCGATGGCGACCTCGACTACCTCGTTACCAACTTTGGACTCAATACGAAATACAAGGCCTCGCCAAAAATGCCGGCCCTCATTTACTATGGCGATGTCGATGGGAGCGGAAAGCCCCATCTCATCGAAGCCAAGGTTTCGGATGGCAGACTTCTTCCCCGCCGGGGATTCAGCTGTTCCAAAAGCGCCATGCCCTCGCTGCAAGCGAAAGTCGGAACCTTCCACAACTTCGCCAGCTCCGCACTCACCGAACTCTATCAGGACACCCGCCTTAATAGCGCCCTCAAGTTTGAAGCCAATACTCTCGAAACCGGAATCCTCATCAACGATGGCAATGCCCATTTCTCATGGTCCCCCCTGCCCCGCTTTGCCCAAATCGCTCCGGCCTTCGGGGCTGTCCTGGAGGACCTCGATGCCGATGGAGATCTTGACGCCGTGCTTGCACAGAACTTCTACAATCCACAACGCGAAACCGGAAGAATGGACGGCGGACTTGGTCTGCTTCTCGAAAACGACGGCTCGGGAAACCTTGCTCCGATGACCGCCGCCAAAAGCGGGCTTGTCATCCCGGACGACGCCAAAAGCCTATCCCTCACTGACCTGAACCAGGACAACCGTCCGGATCTCATCTTTGGAATCAATGACGGCAACACCATCACCTACTTAAACCAAACAACAAGGGACTTCCTCAAGATCCCACTCACCCCGGCTGATACCGGGATCAAGATCACAATCGATGGCGTGACCCGATCCCTGCAAGGCGGAGGCAGTTACCTCGCTCACTCCCCGGCCGTTCTCTTCTTTCCGTCACCTTCCAGAGACACCTCCGCCACCGTCCGCCGACCGGATGGCTCAACCAAAATCATCAAGGTCACCGCACAGCAAAAAACACTCACCCTGACACCATAAATCTCGAGCTGAATGGAGAAAAGATCCCTATGTCGCACTTTAACACAAATTGTGTCGGAGTGATCCTATTCCAAACAGTCATTTCAAGAGACACTCAGAACAACACACAAACCCCGGCATCGGTAAATCCGCTCCCCAACCCAACAAACACATGACTCGTCAATCAACCCGGCAACTTGGCTTCGCTCTCCTAATCTTAGGGACGTCACCCCAGCTCCACGGACAACTCATCCACCGCTACAGCTTTAACTCATCCGCCGGAGATGCCACTGGTGCTACTTTGGTCGACTCAATCGGTGGAGCGGATGGCACAGTCCGCGGAACTGGAGCCTTCTTTACCGGCACCGGCCTCGATCTGCCAGGTGGAGCTTCTGCCACTCAAGCCTACGGTGATCTTCCAAACGGCCTCATTTCCTCAAACACCGCCGTCACCCTCGAAGGTTGGGTCACCATTGATACCACCGACCAAGCATGGGCGCGCATTTTCGATTTTGGCTCCAGTGCTCTCGGTGAAGTGACCGGCCCGGGTGGTGGAGGCAATGGAACCGACTACCTCTTCCTCTCGGCGACGATCAATGCCGATTACAATGCCCAGAGGGTGGAAGTCCGGAACGAAGATCCCGCCGGAGGTGGAATCTTCACTTTTGATAGTGCCGCCGGGACCGTTGCGGGAAACACCATTCACTTTGCCGTCACCTGGGAAGACACCGGAGTGGGCACCAGTAAACTTAATTACTGGCGCGATGGCGTTCGAATGACGACCGACGCCATCGTCAATGCAAACCTCGCCGATCTAAACGATGTCAACAACTGGCTGGGTCGCTCCAACTGGACCGCGGATGCCAATATCAACGCCACCTTTGACGAGTTCCGGATTTATGACATCGCACTTGTCGAACAGCAGGTCACATCAAGCATGAATTCCGGCCCGGAAACACCTCTCGATTTCGACTCCGATGGCGACGGTGATGGAATGCCGGACGCCTTCGAAAATCTTTACGCTTTTCTCGATTCCGCAGACTCCTCAGACGCGGCTCTCGACGAAGACAATGATGGCCTCACAAACCTTGAGGAATTTCAGGAAGACACCATTCCCGACGATGAAGACAGCGACGACGATGGACTCACTGATGGAGAGGAGGTCAACACCCACGGCACGAACCCAAACAAGACGGATAGTGATGACGACGGTCTCTCGGACAGGGAAGAAGTAAATACGACCAACACCCTTCCCTTGAACGAAGATACCGATGACGACGGTATCACTGATGGCTACGAATCGCAATATGTGTTCCTCGACCCAAACACCCCGGGAGATGCCTCACTCGACGAAGACTCGGACACCTTGAGTAACCTTCAGGAGTTTCAAGTCGGTACCGCTCCAGACGACGACGATACCGACGATGATGGCCTCAGCGACGGCGAGGAAGTTAATACGACCAACACACTCCCTCTCGATGCCGATAGTGATGACGATGGTCTCTCGGACGGGGACGAAGTGAATACGACCAACACCCTCCCACTTGACGCCGACAGCGACGATGACGGGATCAATGATGGCCCGGAGGTTTTTGCTGGAACTGACCCGCTTCAGTCTGAGGCAACCACTCCTACTCCCGTCCACCGCTACTCCTTTAATGAAGCAGCTGGCGCAGCCGACCAGGGAGCTTCCGTAATCGATTCCATCGGAGGAGCCAACGGAGTGATTGTCGGTAATGGCGGGCTCTGGACCGGAAGTGCCCTGACTCTTCCCGGTGGAGATGGAGCGACGGCAAATGCCGCCTACGTAGACCTCCCCAACGGTCTTCTTTCCGCCCACGATCATGTCACTTTCGAGGCTTGGTATACCGTAAACTCAGTTCAAAATTGGGGTCGTATTTGGGACTTTGGTTCCACTGCAGCTGGCGAAGTCAACACGACCGGCGTTGGTGCCTCGGAAGGTCTTGACTACTTTATCCATGCCTCGAGCCGGGGAACCGATTTCAACCTGCAACGCACTTCGATCAGAAACAACGACGCCGACTCCCTCGGAGGAGGTATCGGACCGATTGACGCAGCCGAAGAAGCCGCCGACAGCGGGGTTGCCAGTGTCACAGGTCAGGAATATCACGTCGCCGGCATCTGGACTTCCGATGGAACCGGAGGTGGCCAGCTGACGATCTACCGTGATGGGGTGAAACAAACCAGCAGAACAACCACCTTCACTCCCCGCGATATCAATGACGTCAACAACTGGTTGGGACGCTCCAACTGGACGGGTGACAACTACTTGAATGGAGATCTCAATGAATTCAGAATCTACGAAGGAGCCATGAATGATGCTGCAGTTCAAGCCAGCTTTGTTGCTGGTCCTGATGCCGCCATTGGGTCAAGTGGAATCACGATCACCTCCGTCCGTTACAATGAAGTGAGTGATCAGATCACACTAACTTTCAATTCTACTCCAGGCCGAACCTACGATGTCTTCTGGTCAAGCGACTTGCTTGATTTTAGCAATGAACTCATCGACGGCATTCCAGCAACCGGGACCAGCACAACCGTCGGCCCCCTTGCCAATCCGTCCCCCGGAGCCACCAAGCTCTTTTTTAGGGTGAATGATTAGTTACAGGTTTTCGCCGCAATACGTTTCTGCCACCCAGCCCGGATCAATTTCCCAGGGGAATTCCAAGGCTCAGACCCAATAATTCAAGTGACCCGTTTTTTTTGGTGACCAGATCACGACGATCAAACTGTCGCTACTTTCGTTTCAATTGATTCAATCTTTCGTGGAACGCTTGGTAGATGGATGGCGGATACGGAGTAGGTTGAACAGCGGCCATTTCCCGGGCCGCTTTGGCCTCTCCGGCCCGACCGAGCTTCTCGAGAATGCGGGCTCTGAGAATCCACATCCCAACCAGACTCGCACCCGGCTCATCTTCTTTGCGATCGAACTCTTTTTTGTGAGCCTCGATCGCCGTATCAATGTCAGCCAGCGCGGCTTCCCAATCGTTCAAGCTGATGTTCGCCAGCGCCCGTCCGTGAAAACGCGGGGCGCGCCAGCGGTAGCGTTCATCTTTCCCCGGGAGAAAGGGCCCCGAGAATATCTTTTTGGCTTTCGCAAATTCACCATTGGCCAATGCCCGGTAGGCAAGCTCGGTATCACAAACTTCAATATGAACTCCCATTGCGAGCCAAATCGCAAACGGATACCCGAAGTCGGATTTGTAAACGAACCCCGAAGTGTGCCAGGCGACCGTGCCATCACGGCGCAACAGGAAGACGTTGGGAATACGGTCGGAGGAAAGGATTCCCAGCTGACGGACCATCGGATTTTTCAAACCGCCTGGAACCAGCGCGGCCCGGCAGAGCCAATTGTTTTTCGCCATCAACGCTTTCACCTGCTCGGCATCGTCGCAGAGAAAAGCCGCAATCACCTCAACTTCCTTGTGAATGTGACGCTCCGAGAGTTCGAAGGCATAGTTCATGACGTTTCTCAGCGGGTCATTCTTCCTCTGGGGGTTCCCATTCCTATCCAGAGGAATCGGAAAATCCGCCTCCGGATCAGCCGGAGGGTCGACGAACATCAGCAAGGTTAATTTATCCTGCGTCTCCCGTGGCAGCTTCATCGTACCACCTTCAAGTCTCTTCAACTCGATCTCAGGCAGGCGATCGGTCATCGGGTCGAGACCGTGGTTGACGGCATGTTCGCGGGGCGAAACGATATACCCGTAGCGAGCCCTGACACGACGCTCGGGACGCGAGAGTTTGACCTTCAAAAGATCCAGCCTGTGGTAGCGATCACGCAAAAACGCCGCTACTTCCCAGACACTTGGATCACTGAGGTCATTCTTAAGAAGAAGTTCGCGAAACCTTTGGTGCAGTTCTGGCGAGTTGGCGTCAAGAGCGAGAATGGCTGCAGCCGCAACGGCGATTGCGTCTCCTCCCCCCTCATCGACCAGTTCTGATAAAATCGACTTGGCTTCAGCAGCGCTTTCACGGAGCGCCTCTTTTGCCAAACAGAACCTCGAAACAAGATCCGCACCATCGGGCAAGGACGTGGCCATAATCGCGCGAGCTTCCTTCGCCGCCATCTCGAAATATTTAGGATCAGCGGCCATCTTCCACATTCCCAACAAGGCAACAATCCGGCGGTTGCGGACCCGCCACAGATCAGGATCGTTCGGATGATTGGTGATCGCGTCCGCGCAAAGTTTAATTGCCTTCCCATAGTTTGCCAACGCCTCATCACGTGTGAGCCGATAGCGGAACGGAGCTTTGACAAAGCAATCCTGGATCTCCCGAAGCGAAGCGGCCAGCCCGCCAGCCTCTGGGATTTCTGTATTGGCCACCAAAAAATCGCCAATGAACAAGGACTGCAACTGCGCCAAATAACGCTCGCTGGTGAGCCTGACATCGTCGAACTTGTAGGGGTTCACCCTCCCCCCCTGGCCGTGGCCATAGTTCTCGGTTGGCGACAGTAAGGTGTATCCGTAGGCATTGACCAAAATGCTCACCGGATCTCTGCGACCATAGGTGCGGAAAGTCTGACTTTTCTTTCCACCGTGGAGTCGGAGCGCCGTCCATTTCAACCCGAGCGCGCGCAGCGTCGATTCTCCCGCGTCCGGCAACTCATCAAGGTTGAAGCTGTAGAAATCAAAGCGGCCCGGATGGAGTTCCTCATACTCGTTGATCTGTTTTAGAGCGACCTCGAAACCCTCCGTCTTCTTCGTCCAGAACACCATCAAGCAGGGATGCCCCAAACGATCGACCGGAAAGTTCAACGTGGTCCCGTCCGCGCGGGTGAAGGTGCCGCGAAAAAGCGCCTCAATACGACCGGCAGCGAGACTTTTACGACGAAATTCTATGACTCCATGATGGTCGGAAAAACGCTCCTGCATGGTCCGCAAGATCTGCATCTCCAAATCGAAAGCCTCGAGCTTCGGCGCGATCTGCGAGGCTAACATCAGGCTCTTCGCCTCACCCGGCGTGTCACGGTATCGTGCAATCAGTTTCTCGAGCGCTCCGGCACGCTCCTTCACATCCGCCTTCTTGATCGACAGCTCCCTCTCCATGAGTAGCAAATCCGCCTCGAGGCGCAGATCCGCTACCTCGTCAGGCGCGCCGGCCAGCTTGGCACAGGTTTCGAGGAGAGCATCGCGATTCTCATCTGAGTTTTCAAGGGCGAGAAGACGCTTCTGGCTCTGGAAGACGATGTCCAAAATGCGGTAGCGATTGGGAGCCGCCGAGGATGACTTCAAGAGCTTTTCTCCGTCGCGAACAACGCCTTTGTAGGCACGACGCATCCTCGTCTTCGAAGAAGCCTCGCCCGCCTCGGCCAGTTCCTTTTGCAGCGAGACGATCTCCTTTTCGGAGAGATCGTCGGCAGCCTCCTGCGATTTCGCGACGCTCACAGAAAATCCTGCAAAAAGAAATACCACCAGAAATAGGTGAGTTCTCAAAGCGGTCATAGGTTTATTTTTTCTCGTTCTCTTTTACTGTCCGCCTGCCTAATTCACAGGTTTCAGTTTAAACATCTTAATGCTAAGTCCTTTATTCGGAGCTTTCTGGGTAAATGAGATCCGGTTCCTCCCCTCTTTCAATTCGAGCACAACGGGTTCGGTATCCATCCAGTCGGCCTTGGTATAGGGAATGTTGACATCCACGAGAGTTCTTCGATTAATGCGAAGCAGAAATTCTTGGTTCATTGTCACCGAACATACGTGTGCGGTAAATTCATATCTACCGGCTTGGGGAATTTCGATGGTGTAGCTGAGCAACTCCGGGCGGCGGCCAGCCAATCCGTAATGCACCTGCATTCCGCCATCGATGCTTTCCATGAACCTAATCTTCTCACCATTCTTCGGTGATCGACAGGCCGCGACGGGAATGGTGATGGTGCCATCCCCGGCCACGGTGATTTTTTTAAACTCCTCGGAGATCTCGATCTCCTCGACCTCTTCCTTCTCGCTACTCTCATTTGATTCTGCGAGTTCCTCACCCGTCGCCCCGATGTCTTTTATTTTCTGATCTTCGACGATGGCCTGACGTTTATAGAAGCCAAGTAATCGCCAGAACCCACCGCTCGACCCGAAGTCACGCGGGGCATCTTCGGCCAATGCTTTCCCCAACCACTCACACATCAGCGCCTCCTTGAACTCCTTGGGGTCTTCTTGTGCCTGTGATGCCAACAGGAAATCCATGGGAGGCATTCCATTGATATGGCTGCAGAAATAAAAATGAGGACCCAGAACCGTGGTCCATCCGTCCGGAGTCCAGTGTGCCATCGCACCATGACCTGGAGAAGGTGCACGACGAGAAGGGATCCCAAAAGCGTATCCTGAAATTTGCCCGACAAAGGCACGGGGACCACAAATACCGCCCTCAAGGAAGAACTTTTGAATGTTGCTCAGATCGGCCGGCATCCCGCTTCGATCGACGCCGCTGGTATAGGGGATATCGCTCCTCACAATCCGGCAGTAACGCCACCTGTATTCGAGGCGCGTGTGATCGGGACGGTAGTTGCGCAACACCTTTCGAATCCAGTCGATGTCTTCAAGCGTGTAGGAATCTGGAAAGACAAAACGGTAGTTCCACCCAGTCCCACCCAATTCAGAAAATGCGGGATCCAGGATCCCGTCGTCGTAGGCCTGCAAGTAATTCAGGTAATACTTGACCAAAGATTCGGCCGCAGGGGCATCGGGATAGACATAGGTATCACCTGTATTCTGAAGAGAGACAGCCAGGGCCCACACCTGGAAGAACCCCTCGTGGGAACGCTTGGTGGCTTCTTGAATGGCCCTGTAGTTTCGCATGGCCTGACCGTAGCAACCTCCAGTGGCTCCCCCGAGGGTCATCACCTGCACGACGAGATTGTCGTCATTGAGGAGGCCATCAATCAGTAACTTTTCTTTCTCGCCCTGTTGCGCAAACCCAGCCAGACGCTCCGGCGTGGCATCAGTCAGCAGTGCGAATTTCGCCATGACAGCCAACGCTTCCTCCCCGCTGAGAAATGTCTCAATGTCCGTCATAACAACTCTGGCTGCCGTGAGAACCTCTTTCTGTTTTTCCACAAAGGCAGGATTGTCCGGTCCGTACTTCACAGCGACTTCATTACCCATGACAGTCTTGGTCACAGCCGGGACATTTCCAAGCGCGCCGAACTGCTTGATGAAGCCAGCCCTCTTTTGCTCATCCACCTTGGGTTCCAGACGTGTGATCTCCACCTTAAGATCAGCCAGCATCTTGCTGTAATGCTCCTCGAGTTTCCTTCCTTCGGGGGTTAGGCTGATTGGCTCTGATTTTCCCACAGCAAAGACCGATGTGGATAGGGTCAGGATCATCGCGATCCAGACATTCTTGATGAGGTTGGGTTTCTTCATAATTCTAATCTTTCTTTGATTGATCGTTCTGGTTCTCGTTACGTGCTTTCCACTCCATCAACTTTTCGTGGAATGCCTTGTATATGCCCGGCGGAAACGGGGTGGCCGGTTCGGCGAAGCGTTCGCGTATTTGGGCCGCCTCATCTTCTCGCCCGAGCTTGGCCAGAATCTGCGCCTTGGTGTTCCATAGCTCCGCCATAATGTCATCAGGATTGACCACCGTAACCTTGGCTGCGTCCTTGCGCCAATTCGGAGCCCTTTCTCTTTTTCGCCCCCGTAAGTAGTTCAAGTTATGAGCTTCGATCGCCACCTCGATGGACTCGAGCGCGCCTTTCCAATCTTTCATGCCCATGTAGGCCAGCGCCTTTCCATGATAGCGCGGAGGCCGCCAGCCGAAGCGATCGGGTTCAAAGGGAAGATAGGGGCCGCTGAATAGCCGTGCCGCCTCCTTGAAATCGCCCTTGTTCAGCGCCTCGTAGGCCGTCTCCACTTCGCAGGTCTCGATGTGGACTTTCGCAGCAAGTAAGCTCACAAATCTTTCGCTATCTTCGTATGGCAGTCCCGATGTGCTCCAGGCGATGGAGCCGTCCCGGCGGAGCAGGAAGACGTTCGGGATACGATCCGCGGAAAGAACGCCCAGTCGGCGCACCAGCGGGTTCGCAAGGCTGCCCGGCACGATGGCGGCCTGGCAGGTCAGCTCCCTTGTTTTCATCAGGGCCTCAATGCGTTCCACATCTTCAGTCAAGAAGGCTGCGATCGTTGTGACCTCTTTGTTGACATGCTTGTCTTGAAGGTCGCACGCAAATTGGAGAAAATGATGGTGTGGCTTCTTGTCTTCACCTTCCCCGACATCGATCGGAAACTCCGCATCAGGTTCTGCGGAGGGCTCAACAAAGACCAACAGCGTCATTTTCCCCTTGGTCTCCTGCGGAAGATTCAGCGTTCTCCCATCCAGGGTTTTGAGCGTTATGGTCGGCAAAAGTTCCGTCATCGGGGGGGCACCATGATTGATCATGTAGCCACGCACCGATCCCCGTTCCTTCCCAAGGTAATTGCCCTTAAACAGGCGGTAGTTGTGGATTCGATCACGCAGGAACGAGAGCATCGACCAAAGCATGGGATTGGCCCCGTCCGGCAGCGCCATCAACTTGGCGCGGTAGTGATTGTGCAAGTCCCGCGCGTTGGCGTTTAACGCCAGGATTGCTGCCGCAGCATGGGCTGAAGGGGGAGCAGCCGCGCCACCCGTTTTCTCGATCAAATCCGCGAGGACGGAATCCGGCTGCGAGTTCCCTTGCCGAATTGCTTCCTTGGCGAGACAAAAACGCGGGACGACGTCAGCCCCTGGCGGGAGCGTTGAGCTCAGAGATACGCCCGCCTCCCGAGCAGCTTGCTTCAGATACTTGGGCTCTCCTGCAAGATTCCACATGCCCAGAAGAGCGATGATCCTTCGGTTGCGCACGATCCAGAGATCGGGCGCAGCAGGGTGTTGCTTGACGGCCTCACTGCACAACCGCTCGACCTTCTCGTAATTTGCGAGTGCCTCGCTGGTCGTCAGCCGGTAGCGGAAGGGTGCCGGAGTGAAACATCCCTGAATGGCGTTCAGCATTTCGACAGGGACTGATCCGGCGACACGATTTAGCTTAGGTTTCATCGAAACCATTTTCACCTCGGGGGGCAAGGTGACATCCAGATCACCATCGGGCTCTGTGACCAAAAAATCGCCCACCAACAGCGACTGCAATTGGGAAAGATAACGTGGTTCGTCGAGCCGCCGATTCAAGGTGGACATCGCTGAAGACAGGCCACGCACTCCAAGGTCGGCCTGATCCGCCACGTTCAATAAGGGTGGCTCGAGAAGAGCATGGCCGAATGCATTGACCAGAAATCCGACGGGATCCTGCACCGCGTAGGTCCGATACGCCTGGCTTTTTCGACCACCGGGTAGTCGCATGACCGTCCAGTTGAGTTCCAGGGCTTTCAGGGTTGCCGCGCCCGCATCGGGCAGCTCGTCAACATTGAAGCTGAAAACCTCGAACCGGTCTGGGAATTGATCCTCCTGCTTTTTGATTTGCTGGAGGTATGATTCGAAGCCCGGCGCCTGACTTGACCAAAATACCATGACGCACAGCCGCCCCATCAGATCATCCGGAAAACGCAAAGTCACGCCGTCCGCACGGGTGAAGGTTCCGGCAAACAACACGTCCAGTCGCCCGAGGCCCAGGTTCTCCCGCCGGAACTCAATCACGCCCGAATCACCTGCGAAACGTTCCCCCAGGGAGTCCAGAATTCTCTTCTGCAATTTGAAGGCTTGCAGCTTCGGAGCAATCTGCGCGGCCATCATCAGGCTCCTCGCCTCCGCCGGGGTGCTGCGGTAGCGGGCGATCAGTCCATCGAGCGCTTCGGCACGCTCTTTCACATCCGCATTCCTGCCCGACAGGTTCCTCTCAGAAAGTAACAAGTCCGCCTCAAGGCGCAAATCGGCAAGCTCGTCCGGTGCTTTGACCAGCTTGCTGCCGGTATCGAAAAGCGCCTCGCGGTTCCGATCGGAATCATCCAACGCAAACAATCTTTTCTGGCTTTGAAAGATAATCTCCAGAACGCGGAACCGACTCGCAGCCTCCGGTGATTTTTCGAGAAGATCTTCCCCGTCCCGGACGACGTTCTTGTAGGCGCGGCGCTTTCGGGTCGATGAGGAAGCCCCGGCGGCTGCGATCAGCTCCTTCTGCAGAGCGACGATCTCCTTCTCCGGAAGGCCGGCCGGCCCCTCCTGTGCGTGGCAAAGCTGAGCGAAGGCAAGAGCCACACTTGCCGCACAAATGGCAAGAAATCGCAGATGCTTCGACCGACCTGTCATTACCTTTGATAGATTGGGATGTAACGATGCGGGGTGGCAAGGATGATGATCGCCATGGGAGTTGAATAGCCTCCCCCTCCGTGCCCGCTCCCTTTGTCCCAGGCGCCCTTTTCGTTTTGTCTGGTGATGAGTGCGTCGCGAATCTGGGGATACCACTTCGCATATTCGTCATCGCCCGCCTGCACCATCGCCTGAATCGCGTAGTAATGGGTATAGTAGTAGTAGCTTCCGCCGCCGGTAATAATGCCGGGGGCCTGGCTCTTGAGATGACGCAAGGCGGAGCTCGTCATTTCAGTGTCCCGCAGTCCCGCAAGTTGGGCGGTGTAGGTTCCGCCCGCGGTGCAGGCCGAAGTCACCTTGCCGCCTCGGGGAGTGTAAGCAAATCCGCCGGTTTGCGGGTCATGCGCACTTTCCAAATACTTGGCCACCTTGGCGATCGTCTCGTTCGGAACATAGATCCCTGCCTGACGGGCTGAGGCCAAGGCGTGGAACACGGTCTGGGTACAAGAGGTATCTTCGCCCCCATCCGCCTGCGGCTGGTAGCGCCACCCGCCTCCGGGATTCTGGGAACGCAGGATGACATCAACGGCCTTTTCAAGAGCCTTCTGAATCGCGTCATCATCTTCTGGGTCGCGTGCCATCCCCCACATTTCGGAAAGGGCCAGGGTGGCGAGACCGTGCTCATACATCACCGTCCCAAGATAGCCATCGGGCCGTCCCTTTGCCTCCTTCAGGAGCCATTTCATCCCACGGTCCAACTGCTCTCCGTATTGACCAAATCCGGGGAAGTGTGCTTTCGACATAAATGCCATTAGCGAGAGCGAGGTCATTGCGACAGCATGCCCGCCTTCCCCGTTGCTGTCCCAGGAACCGTCCTTTTTCTGAATCGAAAGGAGATAGGCGAGGCCCTTGTCGATGGCGCGCGAGGCCTCGGCACTCAACTCGGGGGCTCCATCCTGCTGAGCCGATACAGGGCTGGGCAGAAAATACGTCAGACTGGCAACGATGAGGGGAAGCACGAATTTGTGTGATTCTAGACGAACACGTTTCGCGTAGCTCTGCTTTCGGATCCGGCGATCTGCATTCGTAAAAATAGTGTCCATTGTTTCCATTCGTTGTTTCTCAATTTATTCCGTCAACTGCTCGTAATAATCCTTGAGGATCTCACGATATTCGAGGGGAAGCTCGCGCGCGAAATTTTCATTCAAGGCAGCGCGGTCGCGGCGTCCGAGCACCTGCCATTCAAGGCGCCCTCCCTTGGGGCGCTCTCCGGTAAGAGCCCCGGGCAGGAAAAGCTGTAGCTCGCTGTCATCGGGCTCGGCATCGTCGGATGGAGCGGGATCAGCTGGAGGTGCCGGTGGGGGCACGTCGACATACTTCAGGGCATACTCGAGGATGAAGTAGCGAAGAGCATCGGCCGCCTGATTCTGGCTGGTGATCGCCGCGTCACGGTCGCCAGCCTTCAACTTCGCGGCGGCTTCGACAAGATGACGGTGGGCTTTCCCGATATTCGGATGCGGATCAGGCGCGGGAAGAACTGGAGCCGGCGCCACTTTTTCAACAATGGGTTCAGGTTCAGGTTCGGGCTCAATTTCCGGTTGGGGCTCGGGTTCGGCAACTGCCGGGGGATCACTTTCCTCGGGCACTTTTGTCGCCTCTTCTGTGGGTGGCACTTCAACAGGATCAACGGGAACCGGAGGCGGAGGTGGTGGTGGTGGCGAGAAAAGCGCCTTGCACTGCTCTGCGAGCTCACTTTGCTGCGCAGCAAGATTGGCGAATGGCACGGGTGCGGTGACCTGGGTCTTGCGCGCAAGGTCCTTATGGTGTGCGGCAACCGAAAGCGCTGCATTCAGCATTCTAACCTCCTCCGAGGGTTCCTCAATGATAGCTCCGGTCGGTGGTGGCGTGATAAGGTAGGCGAGATTTTCCATCAGCAACTGCATGTCCTCCGTATCGGCGACAAGCGCATCCAACGCCTCTTCAACTTCGACTTCAGATCCCCGTCTTGAAATCACATCGACCAAACGGCTTGCGGTACCGGCATAGCGCTCCACCCCAGTGAGCTTTTGCAGGTCACTGCCAAATTGTCCGGCTTTCTTTTTCAAAGCCTCTTCATCCGGCGCGCCCCCGGCCTGTTTTTGCCATTGCCTCATCTTGGTTCGGATCACCGCGCTTTGCGGCATGGCCTCGTAGATGAATTCCGTGACCTCGAGAATGTAGCGATACTCCGGGGTCACCTTGTCGATCTTCGCCCGCAATTCCTGCAGGGATTCCACGACAAAGGATTGCGCGTCGAGTGCTTCCTCGATGTCGTCGTCTTCCAGGCCCCTCGCGGCCGCGCCCATGTCTTCCTTCGCGAAAAGCATCACCGTGCCGGTTTCAATTTTGTGCGACAAAGGATCAAGGGAAGCCAGTGCCGCATCGACCGCATGGATCAGGTTTTTCTGCGGGACAACGAGTCCCGGATAGTCCTCTGGTTTGGCTTTCCTGGTGATTCCAGTCAACTGAACCTGCTCGTCCTCGATCTCAACCAACAGTGGACTCGGGGCAAGGACACTCCCGGTGACCCCAAGCACCCCGGCAAAGGAAGATCGCGTTGCCGTCAGTCCCTCGATCAGACCACGGGCCTCTTCGACCGCATCGAGCGCTTGCTCCTGGGATTCGATTGTGTCATCAGGCTTGTTGTCTTGGAGCAATGGTGTGGCGGCATCCAAAGCGTTCGTAATTCGGGCGAGGCAATCCAGCAGCGGCAGAAATTCTTCGCTCTGCGCCCCTTGGGATTCGTTCCAGAGGACGATGGCTCCCCGGAACCCCTTCGCATCCTTGGACAAGGCCTGATTAACGGCAGTGAGGAAGTCAGTGTTGATCTCGTCATCAGCGGCATCCTCCACCTGCTCAAGCAGCACCAGCAAACGCTCCTCAAGCATGAACAACTGGGCTGCCTGCTTCCCGAAGCTGTTCACCGAGGCCTTCATCTGCTCCTGTTGGGTCATGTCCTTCATCCGCCTGCGGGTCAGTTCGGCCAACTCCGCAAAAGCGGTTTCGGCATCTTGTTGATGCCCGGCCGCAGTCTCGCGATTCCCGGCCTTGATTTGCACCAAGGCCGCCTCCATTGCCGATTCAGCGGAAACCAACAAGCGATCGACCGGAGGCGAGGTCGGCGCGGAGGCGTCGAATAACTTGGGTCGATGAGCGGGGATCTCCGGCATGAGCAGCAACCGGACTTGCCGCTGCAACTCGGACTGGGCTTGGGCAATGGCGGATTTCTGCTCCGCAAATTCTTGCGGCGTCAACGCGGTCGCCTCCTCTCGCAGAACCTTGTGCCCGGCCACCTGCGCGGAGAAGATGCCGCGGGCAAGCGTCAGCGCCTCGTACTCGGCACCAAGTCGCAAGCGGAACTCCGCATGCAACAAAGACGCAATCACCCCGGCTTGCAGGCTCGCCGCCTTTTTGAAATCCGCTTTGGGAACCAGCGCGGCGGCTTCGCGCATCCTGGCATCGGCACCAGAACGAACCAGCCCGTTGACGAGGCGGGATAAGTTAAAGGCGATCAGGGCATCCACGCTGGTGCTTTCTTTATTGCGAGGCGTAGCCGCCAGCAAACGGGCGGTCTCCTTTGCAAGACGGGTTTGCGCTTTCTCCAGGCCACCCCGATCGACATCGCCACCAGTGATCGTTTGTAAGCGCAAGGCTGACTGAGTCTGAGCCGTGGCGTGTAGTTCGCGGGCCATGACATCCGAGGCTTCGGCAAATCCGAGCTGCAAGACCACGAGACCAAGCTCGCGCGCCGAGCTGTTCACCATGTCGATCGCTGCTGCCGGGCTCTTCTTTTTCACTTCATCCACCGCGGCAACCTCCCGCAACAAGGTCGCTGCCCGTCCGAGATGTTCGTCGCCGATCCGGGTCAATTCGTCACCGAGTTTGACAAGCGCAGCGCTTTCGGCCTCATCTGAAACCTTGTTCGCAATGAGATCTTCAACCAAGGTATTGATGCGGGTGCGGATCGAGACGAGGCGCTCGCGCATCAGGTCCTGCCGCACCGCTTCCACCTTGCAGGTCTGCACAAAAACGTCAGATGAAGGATCGAGATTACGGATCACATCATGCACCCCGCGCTCCTCACGGTAGATGGTGCGGATTTGGTTGAGGAGGCGGCGCTTCTGCTTTTCGATCTGTGCAAGATAATCCTCCTTGGACAAAAACTGCACACGACGGGCACCCGAGCGAACCCGGTGCGGACCAGCTGGCTCCGGATAGCGGTCGACCAACTCAATGGCAAAGGAAACGGTATCCCCAACGGCGAGTTCGGGGAGAGCTTCCCGATAATCCCAATCGATTTTCTGCTCGCTACCATCACCATTTTCAGGCGTTGGCAAAGCGACCTTTACCTCTCCCGTTTTATTGACCCGGTATACCATGGCAGCCTCGCCGATGCCGTGGTCATCACGGCCACGGAAGGCAAAATCGATCCCGCGCTCCAGCGTCGCAAACAAGTTTCCGGAGGGTGAAGTGATCTCGACGCCCGGCGCCCGGTCCGGTGCCACCTGCAGGTAATGACGCGGACTGGAAAACTGAAAACCGTGCTCCTTGTCGACCCACCCGAAGCTGTAAGCCCGAGACCCGGCGGCCACTTGCTGCATCCTCACCGAGCGACCATCCTTCCCGATTTCCAATGGGAGTGCCTTCCCTTCAGCCGGTCGAAACTCAGCCTCTCCCACCGCACGATCGAGGGTGAGATTCCAATGAATTTTAGTGCCCTCCGGCACGGTAAAGGTCAGCGCTTCGACATTCTCAATGGGACGCCGCGTATATTCCGGGAACTCGAAAATTACCTCAGCCCGCTCGATCCGGGGCGCTGATATCACCTGCACCGTGTGCCAATCGCTCTCCGCATCGCCGGCGACGATTCGATAATCGAAGCTACGAAACACCGTCTCGGCCTCGTATTCACAAACCCCGTCGACGACCGACAGCCTGCGCTCCCTCGGCTTCCCTTTGCCGGTGCGCAAGATAATCCCGGCACGGTCCGGAACCGCACCCGAAATCTTCGCCACGAGCCGGATACCCTGGCCTTCCTTCACAATACGGTCGCCATCATCAATCCCGATCAGGGTGCGAGTGGGATACTTGATGGCCAACCATGGAGTAAAAATGCGACCGAAGCCGGCTGCCATAAACGGCCCGTTGTAGATCGCCAATCCTCCAATCACCAGCACCGGGATGAGAGCAAGAAGGACAAAGCGGCGGAATCCTTTGAATGAAACAGCATCCTCTGCCCGGAGCGGCCCGGCGGCTTCCTCGGCCAGGTGACAGGTTTTTTCGCGCAGCGTCCCGGACCCGTTCGAGGACGACCCGGAATTTCCAAACTGCACCGCCGTCACCAGCAGGCTCTCCATGCCGCCATGCTTTTTCTCCACTTGAAGAGCAGTGTGAGAGGCGTCGTACCTCCGAAGGTTCCGCCAACCATACTGCCACCCTTTGCAAAACGCGACGGTAAGCAAGGTCACCAGGATCACAACGCGCCCTACCGCCGGGAGATCGAACAACCAGTCGACCGCGACACCAAACAAAAACAACAGCAGCACCCAACGGCAAAACGTTAGAAAACCGGTCGTACGGTGCAGCGTTTGATCACGACGCCACACCTCCCTGAGGCGCGCATCGAGAATTTTGCTTTGGCTAAGTTCGCTCATGGGAGATCGTATTTTCTACGCAAGATCCACTCAAACCCTAGCAGAACAACCAGTATCGTGGCGATCAAGACGTTGTCCCAGAGGGGCCGGTCGATGCGGATTGTGGTGGTGTGCGGTTCGCGGTTAAGCAAGTCGGGCAGTTTCTTGAGATCGAGGACGCCGAGGCACTCCCCTCCGGACAAATCGGCGATCCGGCGCAGGTGCTCGATCTGCATGTCGGTGTTTGCCAATTCCGGCCTGAGATCGGCGACCTGAAATTCGGTGGTGTTAGAAAGCGGTCGATCAGCCGTAGTCGCTTCCACGCGATAACCACCGGCACTAGGCGGTGAGAAATAACCTTCATAGAGCCCGGGATTCGAAGCGTCGGGCCGAAGAGTCACCCGCTGCGCTTCGCCGCCCGTCGCATCCGCATCGAGCGCGCTGACCTCGATCTCGAAACCCGGTTGAGTCAGCGGTTCGTAGTCGTCGTCGAGAAGGTGCGCGTAGAGCATGACCTGGCCACCGACCGGATAAGTGACGCGATCCGTTTCGAGACGAATCTGCTTATGCTCGCCCATCAGCCTCGATAAGGTGAGAAACTGGACGCATTGGGACCAGACGCGCCAGTGATACTTGTCGCCCGTTTTGAAACGCAACAACCACAGCCGGTCGGTGGCCATCATCATGCACTTTCCGGTTCCGTATCGCTGCCATGAAACAAGCGGGTAGCGGTCGTCACGGGACAGGGTATCAGAGAGTTCCGCCAGCACCGTCGCTCCGGGACGTGGTGCGAGTAACGGAGGAATGCGGTCGAGCGGTGCAACCCGACTCCAGACGAGATCGTTTTCATCCTGGTCGTTTTCCAAGGTCATCACGAGGCTACTACGGCCCTCCGGAGTGAGCACGGGATAGACACTATCATCGACCTCTTCCCACTTTGCCTCCGGATCAAACTCAACCGGCAGCATGCGCTCCACCGGCGTGCCGGCGTAACTGGAGGGAGCGAAGCGGGACCCGCAGAGCATGAGCAATGATCCGCCTCGCTCCTTGATCAATTCCTCGAGCCTCATGAATGCTTCCGCCGAGAAAAATGACGAATCGACATCGCCAAGGATCACGAGGTCGTAGGAAAAGGCCTCCTCACGATCCTCTGGAAATTCCGCGATGTATTCGGATGAATTTTGCGCCAGCTCGGGTTGGGCGCGGGTGGCGATAAAAGTGGCGTTGATTCGCGGGTCACGTTTCAGCATGGCACGCAGGTAACGGAACTCCCAGCGGGCGCTGCCCTCGATACAGAGCACGTTGATCCTCTCGTTCACGACCCGGACGCTGCGCGCCACCCGGTTGTTCGCGGCAGTGGCTTCGTCGGCAAATGGTTCAATCGTAACCTCGATCCGCGCCGCCCCTCTTTCGGCGACATCGACATTGAAAAAGATCTCTTCAAATTGAAGCCCGCCGGCAAGCGTTACGCTCTGGCGGACGACGCCCCGCCCATTGAGGCTCACCGTCAGATCAGCGATACGTTTTTCGTAGCCTTTCGATTGGAGTTGGACCCGAATCGGAACCTTATCGCCGGTAAAGGCGACATCCTGCATGATAATGTTACGGATCGAGACGTCGTCCGGATCGGCGATTCCCACCGGCACGGTGTAAACCGGGATCCCGCGCGTGCCCAGATCGCGCACCGCCGCCTCAACGCGCCGCGATGAAGTATCAAGTCCGTCCGAGACCAAGACCACTCCAGCCAAAGGAGCAGCGCGTTCCGTCTTCGCCACCGACTCCAGCGCACCCGCAATCGAAGTGCCTGCTCCGTCAGCCTTCAGCTTGGATAGTGAATCGATGTCCTCTCCGTCACTGCCACCAACACGTTGCAGAGTTTGGTCAAAACCGTAGTAACTGACATCGAGATCTTCGGCGATCGAATCAAAAATCGGCCGCGCTGACTTCGACAACAAGTTCGTCGCCAGATCCAAACGCGAGGCTTCGGCGATGGCTTGGCGTGATTTGTCCGCGAGCGACATGGCGCTGCGATTGATCTCTTCCGGTGTTTCCGAGAGCGGCAGGATTCCGAGCGCAGCCGCCGCCTCACCGATATCCCCGGAACGTTTGCGCTGGTCTTTGATCGACATACTCTCGGACACATCGATTAAAACCGTTAGGCGACGCTTCCCGGTTTCGGTTTGCGTAATGGTTGCGGTCGGTTCGAAGAGGACAGCCACGATCAGGGCGAGCGCCAGCAATCGTGTCAGGGCGAGCGAAATGCGAACCCAGGTCGGCAATCCCTGGCGACGGCAGTATAGAAAGACGGTCAGCAGGATGACCGCGACAAATGCCGACAGCACCACGGCATCAGAAACCGGGCGCGCCCAGAAGAGCCGCTCAATCTGTCCTTCGCTAAAAATCCATGCAATCATCTAAACACTCTCGGGGGTTGCCGCGGAGGGCGTGGTTTGTTTTTTACCGGACTCCGACCGCCTGGACATCCATTTTGCCAACAGGCTCTCGAGAACCAGCAAGCCGAGTCCCACCAACAGGAGGTGAAACCAGAGCGATCGCCCGGCGCGGGACTCCTCGACGGCATTAAGCAGATCCGCTTCCGACTCAGCCACCCTGATTTCCGTTCCATTAAAGGTGAGCGCTGTTTCGGCAGCAGAAAGACAACTCACATCCGATTCGCTGGTATCGACATTGACCGCCACCGGCAGACCGGGGGACTGCAGACTGACCCGCGCCAAGTAGAATCCCGACTCGCGGGCGTGCTCCAACATGGCCACATACTGGCTGCGGTGCTCGCTGACCGGGACAGAAATGGTTTCGCCGGAAGGAGTGTCGAACACGGCCTCACTCGCATCAGGCTCATCGACGTAGGACAGCGAAAGCGAATCGCCTACGAGGCGCGGCGTCTCAAATTCCCGGGCGGTAAGGTAGGTCACCATCTGTTGCAGGACCATGGGGAACACCGGAGTTACAGCCAGGTTGTTCCAGGAGGAGTCGGCCGAACTCGTAAACATAAAGACCTGCCCGCGCCCGACCGAATGCTCCAACAACAGCGGTGCCGCCGTTCCAGCAAGAGACATGATCGTCGAACTGGTGGCAGAAGGTTTGACCTGCAACATTTTGCGGAAACGGGTTTCGCTCAGAAGATCCTCCGGCAGCGAGCGCAAGGGTCGGCTCACAGGATGGTCGGGCATGGACGGGTCGAGTGGTCTGCCCACACCGAGCGCATCTCCCGTGCTCACCGTTTGCTCGATCACGGCAGGCAGCAGCGAAATCCCATCGGGCGCTGATCGCTTGTTCCAAGCCGCAGCGTCCACCTTGTCGCCGGCAAACCAGATCAGGCCATGACCGGCACGAACATAGTTTTCAAATAAGCGCGCCTGCTCGGAGGTAATCTCGGGAACGTTCTGTAAGATCACGACATCGAAGGTCTCAAGATCCTGAGCCGGAAGATCGATCCATGGCACTGACTGCACGGCGAAGTTCTCCCCTCCTCCGCTGCCACCACGCGCCCGTAGCGCCGCCGTGATGAAATTTTGACCACCATCCGGAGATCCCTCCACACTGAGCACCGAAACCTCATCCCGGATAACCGCCACCGTCCGGCGGACATTGTCTTCAAGCAGCGAATCCGGTTCCAGCTCGGCACTCATGCGAACCGCACCGGAATTGCGGAAATGAACAAACAACGAGACCGTCTCCGACTCCCCCGGTGCAATGGAAGGAATGATCTTGGTGTCGACGGTGTTGCCATCGGCCACCCCTTTAACGCTGACATTGGCAACCTCCGCTGTCCCGTAGTTGCGCACAGTCGCACGATAGCGTGCCGCGGTGTCCTTGCGAAGAACACCCGACACAAGTTCCAGATCCGTGATCGCCAAATTATCCGCACCGCCGCGCACCGGGACGATGTTCATCGAAGCGCTCTTGCCCAAAGTCGCCAGGGCTTCACCGAACCACACCGGGCGGTCGCCCCAATCCCCCGCCTGCATATCAGACACGAGGTAGACTTCCTTTTGGGGGGCATCCATCGCCTCAACCAATTCATTCAGGATCTGCGGAACGCGATCCAGGTCCAGCGACTCCGGGTCCGGGCTCTGGGCACGAAGTAATTCGTCGAACAAATCAGGATCGAAAGCCATATTACGCGCGATCACTTGATGCTCGGCACCAAGGAGGACGAGGCAAACCGGATCGCCGGGGTGGATACCGGCCACGATCGCGTCGATCTTCTCCAGCGCCTGTTCGAAGCGCGTCGAAGCGCCATCGCTATGCCCCATACTGTAAGAGGCGTCGAGTGCGATCACCACTCCGGCCCGGCGCTCACCAATTCCTTCTGGCACGGCATCCGCCTCATTCATGAATGGCTTCGCGAGAGCCGCGACCAACATCAGGATCGCGAGGCAACGAAGGAGAAGAAGGAAGATGTCACGCAGGCGAATTTGCCGCGAGCGCACCCGCACATTGCGATTGAGGAACTGCATCGCGGCCCAGTCGGTTCGCTTGACTTTCTGGCGGGCGAGCAAGTGCGCGAGGATCGGCAGGGCTACCCCGAGTGCTGCGAACAAGAGCAATGGATTGAAAAAACTCATGGCCGGGCGGTCGGAGAGCCTCCTCCCATGGTGGTTTCACGTTCGTTGAAAAATTCGCTCAGAAGGAGATCGAGCGGGCGGGAGGTGTCGACGACGGTGTAGTCGATTTGCGCGGCCACACATCCGGACTTCAGCGATTCCATGTATTTCCCGAAGCCGGCAAGATACTCATCTCGAATTCGCTGCGGCTGGGTCGTCAATGGTTCCTCGCCTTCCAGTCCTTCGAAGCGCCAGGTGCCATCGAAGGGAAATTCAATTTCATAAGGATCGAGGGTGTGCATGACGATGACGTTGTGGCCATCGAAGCGAAGGTGTTCAAGAGCGCCAAGAATGTCGTCGACCTCGGAGAGCAGGTCCGAAATCACCACCACGACCGAGCGGCGTTTCATCATGAGGGCGATGTCATGAAGTTGTTTCGCGAGGCTCGTCTTTGGAGTGGGCTTGATGTCTTTGAGCAAGCGGTCGATCTCAAGAATGATCCCCATCGCCGAGCGCGGTGGAAGATAGGCGCGGACTTCGGAATCAAAGACCGAAAGCCCGACCGAGTCGCGTTGTTTAAGTACGAGATACGCCAGAGAAGCGGATAGGAATTTGGCGTATTCCAGTTTGCTGACTTTGCCGGAGCCGTAGTTCATCGATGAGCTGGCGTCGACGAGGAGGTGGCAATCGAAGTTGGTTTCGGCTTCGAAAAGCTTGGTGTAGTAGCGATCGGTCCGGCCAAAGACCCTCCAGTCGAGGGTTCGGATGGGATCGCCGGGCGAATACTGCCGATGGTGGGCGAACTCGGTGCTGAATCCTTGCAAAGGACTGCGGTGACCTCCCACGCGGAGGCCTTCGACCACTTCACGGGCAATCAGCTCGAGATCTCCGAGGCGTTGCAGCAGCCCGGGGTCGAGGTAATTGGTCTCAGGCAGGTGTTCCGACATCCGTTGGGGAAGATGCAGTTAGCTGGCCTTCTGCTTGAGCAGCTTTTCGTCCGAAGGGATCTCCTTGAGAAGCTTTGCGATGAGGGTGTCGGAAGTTTCGCCTTCCGAGCGGGCCGCGAAGCTGGGGATGACCCGGTGCCGGAGAATGGGAAGGGCGAGGGCCTGGATGTCTTCGATGGCGACGTGGCAACGTCCGCGCAAGGCAGCGCGCGCCTTGCCGGCCACAATGAGGTTCAGGGAAGCACGGGGACCGGCCCCCCAGGCCATGAGCTTTTTGACAAAGTCCGGCGCATCCGGCTCGTCGGGACGAGTGGCCCGGACGAGAGATGCGGCGTATTCGAAAATGTGATCCGCGACGGGAATGCGGCGAACGACGTGCTGGAATTCGACGATGGCGGCGCCGTCGGCGACCTTCTTGACCTCGGGCACATCGTCCGTGGTGATGCTCTTCATGATGTCGAGTTCCTCGGAGCGGTCTGGATACTTGACCATGATGTTGAAGAGGAAGCGGTCGAGCTGGGCCTCGGGAAGCGGATAGGTGCCCTCTTGTTCGATGGGATTTTGGGTCGCAAGAACGAAGAAAGGCTCGTCGAGTTTGTAATCTTCGCCGCCGGAAGAGACGCGCTTTTCCTGCATCGCCTCCAGAAGAGCGGCCTGGGTTTTGGGCGGGGTCCGGTTGATCTCGTCGGCCAGAAGGAGATTCGTGAAAACCGGGCCTTTTTGGAATTTAAACCGTCGTTGATGGGTCTCCGGATCTTCCTGCAAAAGCTCGGTTCCGGTGATGTCCGAAGGCATCAGGTCGGGCGTGAATTGAATGCGTTTAAATCCAAGTGACATTGTCTCGGCCAGCGAACTCACCAGAAGGGTCTTGGCCAAGCCGGGAACTCCGACGAGGAGACAGTGTCCCCGGGCAAAAATAGAGATCATCATTTCGTCGATGACCTCGTCCATGCCCACGATGGTCTTGCGAAGTTCGGTGACGATGGCATCCCGGGCTTCGCCGAGCTTTTTCACGGCCTGAATGTCGTCTGATTTGTCAGTCATTTCTATACTTGTTTAGAGAGCAATCCATTGCAGCTATAGCAGCCGCGGTGGGTGGTTCCATCCAGCTACATTCGTACAACTTGCCCCCTAAACCGAGCCAATTCGAAGATCTAAACAGTCTCTTGTATTTTTTTTCAGAATACCAAAAAAGTTCTCCTCGGGCTTGATTGGGCTGAATTGGAGGGATAGCGGGTGTTTTTCTCTCGCGGCATGCCTTGCATGCTTAAATCAGCGCCCCCCGAAGACCAGCCGCAAGAGCCACCTCCAAAGCGATGGCTTCTTTTCCTGAATGACGTGTGGGAGTCCGTCGAGAAGTGCGGATCGAAGAGCCTTGGAGTGAGTTTCGGCCTCGTTCATGAGACTGAGAATTTGTTTTAGGTAGTCGTTGTGTTGCTTCATGGCATCGCTGCCCAGCGCGGCTTCAAAATCGACGATTGCCTCTGCGCCCCATGCTTCGAATGACTGTAGCCGTTTGATTCTCTGACCCAGTTTTTTCACCCCGCGGGTGGTCGGGCTCAGTGGCGCGGTGCTCGTCATCCAATCTCTCCAGTCACGATTACCCTTTGATTGGTTGCACTTTCCGCACGCGGGGACGAGGTTTTGAATTCGTGTGAGGTAGCCGGTGGGCTGACCGTCCCGCATGACGGGATAGAAATGATCCCATTCGGTGGAGGTGTCTCCGCAATAGACGCAGCGGAGATCATCTGCATCCAGCTTAAGTATGGAGAAGGCCTCGGCTAATTCGAGATCTGAGGGGGCAACATTGGGAATCAGAGATCGGACGAAGGCTGACCGCATTGCCGAGGCTCTCGCCCCGATGCTTTCTCCGCCGGGCGGCTGATAGACCTGACGAGCACGGCATTTCTCCCTCTTCACGAGGACTATCATGTGAGGAAATCGACAGCTGTCATTGACAATCTGCCCAAGAAGACCGAACCGCCGGGACTGAGCTTTTGGAGGGCACAGCCATACCACATCGAGAAGGATCCACCGGTGTGATCTCGGTCGACGGTTTTGCGATTCCGGACCATCGGAATAACATCTAATTCTCCACCCCGGATGACGAAGGCGTCTTGCTATTCAATGCGAACCTGCGGACGCAGTCTGCTCCTCTCTTCCTGGGACAGTTGGTCCGGCCGAACAATGAGCGTTCTCAATTGCGGGAACATCTCCAGATCCCCCATTGAGCTGATCTGACTGCCACGCAAATCCGCCATCTCAAGCATCTTTAAGGACGCGATGTCCGAACAGTCCGAAATCAAGGTGTCGACCAGGATCAACCGCTTTATCGGGAGAAACCGTAGGGGATACTGCTCGTCTTTCGTTCGCAGAGAGAACGACTCGCCGCCTGCATCGATCGTCAGGGTCCGGGTCTCTGCCTCGTAGGTAAAACAGTGTGCATGGTCGCCAAACATTGCCGAAACAGCCAGTCCATAGCCTTCCCGATATCCCAGCGATGCGTAATCGTAGGAGAGGATCTTTCCTGCCAGCGCTTTTCGGTTCATCGACTGCGCCTTCTCGATGATTCCGGCCAACTGGGTTGCCGAGGTCTTATGCAAATCTGGATCAAAGGATTCCGCCAACATCTCATTGACCCTGACTAGCCCGCGCATGCGTTCGGGATTAATCGCAAAATACGGCTTCGCCCTGGAAAACTCTGCGCTCAGGAAGTAGAGATAAGCAAGTTGTGCGCGCGCCTCATCAGCTCGTTCCGGCTCGGCGCGGATGACTTCATTCACGGAGCGCATCGTCAGCTCATAAGACACCAATGGTCGTTGATGAAAGAAGCTATTGCTAAACTGATCACCTGCGGCGACCAAATCACTGGGAAGGGCTGTGACAAGCCGCCCGACCTCCCGAAGTAATGCTTCTGAATCTTCCTTCTCCACTCGTAACCGCGCCGCCAGGGTCTCGGTCTCTTCCTTTTCTGCCCGCAGCCCTTCTGCTAGGGTCTCGGTCTCCTGCTTTTCCACTCGCAAACGTGCCGCCAAGGTCTCGGCCTGTTCACGCTTGGCGCTCAGGCGTTCGACAAACAGGGCAGTCACCACCACCACCATCGCCACGAATGCAGCGGCCAGATTGCAGCTGACGCGATTTCGACGATAGAACAACATTAACTCAGTCGACAGCCCACTTTCATGGGCGACGGGAGAAAAACCGCCAAGAAACGCGCGGACATCTGCGATCAAGTCACTCACCGACGCATAGCGATCGGCCGGCTCTAACGCCATCGCCTTCATGACCACGGCACTTAAGCTCTCGGGAACGCCGCGACCGCGCTTGGTTGGCGGTGTTACATCACCGGTCACCGCCGCCTGCAGCATAGTGTCGGTGTCACCTGTGAGGGGCGGTCGACAGGTCAGAACAGCGTAAAGCAGAGCACCCAATGCGTAGATGTCTGTGCGCTTGTCCCGGGTTCCGCCGCGAATCTGCTCTGGTGCCATATAGCCGGGAGTTCCCTTCACCTTTCCGTAGACCGTCATCCCGCTCAAGAGATCGGGATTGAGCAACACGTCATCATCGATCTCATCCGTGCTGCCAATCATTTTTCCCAAGCCCCAGTCACAGACCAAAACTTCGCCATAATGACCGACCTGAATATTGGCTGGCTTCAAATCCAGATGAATGACGTCGCGCGAATGTGCGTAAGTAATCGCATCGCAAACCTTGAGGAAGATCTCGAGTCGATCCGCCAGAGGATACCCCCCATCCCCAAGGGACTTCTGTAATACGACATCAAGTCCATCACCGACTTTTAGGTCCATGGTGAAATACGGTTGTCCCTTTTTGTCCACACCGACATCATGAACGGAGATGACGTTCGGGTGCTCGAGCAACGCAGTCAGTCGTGCCTCGCGAATCAATGGATCAAAGAGCAAATCGCTTGCGTCTTCATGCAAGCGGGCCATGGCGACGTAACGGTTACCATATCGATCGAGGACCTTGAGGATGCGCTTCATACCGCCAACCGCAATCAATTCAGCGTGACCGTAGCGCTCCTGAAACGAGCAAAGCTGGCTGTAGAGAGGCGACTCGGCGACCGGATCAATTTCCTCAAACGCTTCCTCGAACAGATTGTTCAAGGCTTGGGTCCGGTCTCTCGATTCTTCCGTCATTGGCCAAACTCAAGGTAACTGCGCAACTGTCTAGCTTCCTTGCGGAAGCGCGACTGGACGCGATTGCGGAGCACATAGACCGAGTCCTTGGTCAACTCAAGCGTCGAAGCAATATCGTCAACGGACTTTCCATCGAGAGTCATCGCAAAAACCTTCATAGCCTTGCCGGAAAAACTGGCATTCAAGCGTTCAATAACCAGCGCAATGATGTGCTTCCGCCACTCGCTTTCAATGACGCCCTCAATATCCGGTGGCACGACATCGGGGACGGCGGCCTTGGTCTCCCGGCGTTTTCGCGAGGCAGCCTGGTTGCAATGCGTATGGAAGGTATTACGGATAACCGTTCCCAGCCACGTGCGAAACCTGGCATGGTCACGGCCCAGTTCCACTGTTGACAGGTTCTTCCATAACTTCACCAAGATGGTTTGGCTGAGATCTTCGAGGTCATCCAGCGGCGCGCGCAACTGCATCAGCACCATGCGAATAAAGCCCGCATAATAACTGGTAAATTCGTCCCAGGCTTGACTGTCGTTGGGATTACGAGCTCGTACGATCAACGTCTGTTGTGTCTTCCACTGCTCTTTCGACAAGTTGATCTCATGTTGCTGCTCCATTCCTTCAGTCCTCATCTAATCGCGAACCTTAATTTACTACAAATCCAGGTCACTATTGGTGGACTCGGGGAGATGAATACCCGTGAGGTTTCCAGCTGGTGGGCATGGGTGCTTCAGTTATCAGCAAAAATCCGCAATTGCGTAGATCGTTAACCACACTATCTCTTGTGATACCAAGTTGTTTCATGGATCTTACCTCATCGGTTTTGTTGCTCATGATTGGAAAATTGGGCCTACTTGGCGGAGGTTCGAAATGGTAATCGTATTCTTGGGTTTACATACCTCATGGCTTGCGATGATTTGTCGATTTTCTCAATAATTCGCATCTGAGACCCGGGTCGTTTTGTAAAGGTTGCGCTCCGTTTTCCGGCCTTCGGCCGTTGCAATCATCGAGTGCCTCAAGAAGCACAGGTGCCGGGTAGTTTCCGACCCCATTCGCGAGTGTCTCTGTTTCGATCACAAATTCCTCCAAACTGAAGGAATGAGGCACCCTTGCATTCCAGAATCCCGGAACACAAGCCGTTCCCAGTCCCCTTTCACTCTTCCTCGATGCGAAAGAAAGCGCCCTTCATCCTGGATGAAAGAACCCCGAACAGCTCGAAGGTCTCGTTGATGTGCCCCGGCGTCTTCGGGATTTTCGTCGTCTTCCGCAGTGAGCGATTCGCCGATCTTCTTTTCACAGTCGCTCAGATCGGTTGAGACCTTCGCGAGGCAGGAGGCCGCAACTGTTCTTTGCCAGCTTAATGTCACGGTCGGATTCAGATCGGATTCGGGTCGGCGTCGAGCGCATAGTCGAACGCGATGATAGAGAGCGACGCAGGCGTGAATCGCAGGATCGAATCCCCGTTTCTCTTCCAAAAAGAACCGGGGGTGATTTTCCTCACTCCTGGTGGGCCTCAACTACCAAACCCACCTCGATCCGCAAAGGCTCCACCGGGAACCGAGTCGCCGGTCGGCTCACGAGTCACCAGACGATCAACGAGGCCCGGCGTGGTCGTGGCCAGGCGGGGCGCTCAATCATGCTGAATCAGGGCTCGGGCTTCCTGCAGGGCGAGCTTTGAGAGGACCTGACGCGGCATCCAGGGCGGCGGGTCGGAGTCCCCGAAGATGTCCTGACAGAGTTCCTCATCCTTTCTGAGGGACTCGCGGGATTCTTCTCTCCCGATTCCCAACAAGCGATGGCGTGGTAAAGAAGGGCCAGACGGAGATGACGATCATAGGGGTGACTTCGTCGTCCGACTGCTGATAAGAACCCCTCCTTTGAGCCGCTTCCGACATCCCGGTGCCGGGGAACTGGACACACTTACCGCGGCTCACCGGCAGAGATGGCCGCGATCTCCCTTTTGATGCTCTCCACCTCCTCGATCCTCTCTTGATTGGGAAACCGACCTTGAAAATTCTCCGGTCCGGGCAATCAAACCGGGCCGAGGGAATAACAGTCTGCCCTTCCACGTGAAACATTTCACTTCACTTAGCCCAAGGCCTTGGGTCACTCCAGCGTCACCGCATACAGGACGGGCAAGGTCTCTTTCCCGGTCGAGACGAACTCAATATGACTGATCTTCTTCCCGGAGCGATTCTCCCACGTCATTTGGGTCAGTCCAAGCGTTGCTTGCCGACTGTTGGTGCGGAAAGGGTGGGTCCAGGCGATGCCCTCCAAGTTGACAGTTTCCTGCGCAGGACGTTCACTGAGCCACAAACCGGCCACGTCGCGCCCAAGGACCATCTCCTCCTCTTCGAAGCCTGATCCATCTTCAAAGTGCATGCGATAGCGGGCAATCACCACCCCAGAGTCATCCGCCACCGTTCGGGCTCCGTGCAGGAAATGAATCTTGCGGCAGCTGCGTCCGACCGGAATCTCCACTTTTGCAGGGGTATCCGATTCCGTGCCGTCCTCCGAAGCGTCAGAACCGGAGTCCCCGCCTTTAAGCTGGATCCATCCCCGCAGATCGAAGGACGGTCCGCCCTTGGGATCGAAGCTCTCTGGCAGTCTCTCGAGCGCCACGGCAGGAGAACCAGGGCGAGGCGGATTCTTCTCATAGAGGCTCGAGGTGTAGAGCGTCCCGAGATCAAGGCATTGGGGATCGAGGCCGGGATCGCGGGGCGGGACGGTCTCGACCTGGTCGAGAAGCCTCAGGGCCTCGTCCTCCCGGCCCGAGGAGTAAAGGATCCAGGCCTTGCGCCGCCACCACTTCTTTCTTTGTCGTATTTTCACCGGCTCGAAGGAACCGGCCAGCGGCGCAAGGATGCGATCAATGGCTTCGATGGTCTCGGCGGGCCCGCCAAAGGTCCAGTGGAGAAAGGCGGCTTGTTCGTCAGAGAATTTCCCGCCCGCACTCAAGCCGGCCACTTCCGGAAAAGGATGTTCTCCGAGGGCGACTTCCAGGTCAAAGGAGACGTCGGAACTTTTCCGCCCCGATTGGTGCACTTCGACCGCGAGCACGTTCTCCCCGGCACGCAAATGGTGCCGGCCGGTCAGGCAAGGGATGAAGGCGTGTTCTTCATTCCCGCCGACAGCGGTGAGGGCAAGGGTCGTTTCCTCGGGATTACGGTCAGGCATATTCGAGCGGAGAATTTCCTGTCCATTCAAATAAACCACGGCCCCGTCGTCGCGGAGTAAGTTGAGGACGAGCCCACCGGGCACCATCTCCAAATCGTTCGGATCATAGAGAAAACGATGTCGGAAATAAAAGGTCAACCGCTCGGCCCCCTCGGGGCCTTTTTCGAGGCGGGTCACCTCCCCGTCTTCTCCGTTCCGGCTGAACCCGAGGCGAGCCCGACCCTCGGCCCATTGCTCGTCCGCAAATCCCGGCTCATGCCATCCCTCCGGGACCGACGCTTCCGGGTCATCGAAGTATTTCCAGGAAGCCCCCTTTGGAACCAGTATCCCCTTTCGCCCAAACTCCACCCAATTGGTAAAGAGCTCACCGGCCTCCTCGGCCGGAGGCCACCAATCGGCTTCCGCCGTTCCCTTCAGGCGCTCCAAAACGGCCAGTTTCATCATGGATCGTGCCAGTTCCCGGTTGCCCGCCTCAAATGCCTTTCGGGTCTTCGCCTCAAGCAGCTCCAGCTCGCGCACCTCGTTCACCTCCTCCAGTTGCGCTTCCACCCGGGCGACCAGGTGACGATACTCGGGAGTCTCGGGTTCGAGGGAAACCGCGAGATGAGCCAGATATCTCGCCCGACTGAGATCCGGCATTTTGTCGGCCCGCTCGACTGCAAGGAGCCATTCCGCCAGTTTCGCCATCGCCTCCGCGTGGTCGGGTTGGATGCGCAACACTTCTTCGAGACTGCCCTCCAGAGACAGACCCTTATGATCAATCTCCTCGAGCCGGTGCCTGAGGTAGTCGTCCACCGAGTAGTCGCACCACGGGGAAAGGGACCGTCCGCGCGGATTCGTGTGATACCAGGAGACCATTTCTCCGTAAAACGCCTCGCCCTCGTGCTGACGAGCCGTTTCCACCAGATCCCGCGCCTCCTCCCAGGACACCTTGGCAGGGGTCTCGCTCTCGTCCTGGCTGATGCGCAGCCCCGCCAAAGCCTCCGCCCAACCGGCCACCCACTCCGGCACTTCGCCGTCAGGTGCCGGCGGAAGGTCCCAGACCCGTGCGGTCCCGTCGTACGATGTCGTCACAACCTCCCGTCCACCTTGGGCAAACTCGGTATAAAGAAGCCCCCCCTCGTGCCTCAGCGGGTCACTCAGGGGAAAGCCGGTTTGGGCATCCCAAACCCTTGCGGTCCCGTCAATACTGGTGGTCACCACCCGCCGTCCGTCCGGGCTGAAGGAGGCCCAAATGATCACGGCATCATGACGCATGGGCAGTCCGATGGGAGTCAAGGTCTCCGCATCCCAGATCCGGGCGGTGTGATCGCCTGAGCCCGTCACGATGCGATCATCCGATGGACTGAAGCTTGCACAGATGAGGCCCGCCGAATGAGCCATCACTGGTTCGCGCTGCTCACCTGTTTCGACATCCCAGACCAACAGGCGGTGGTCCAGCCCGTAGATTACGAGGCTCTTCTCATCATGGCTCAAATGGAATCCCCAATAGCGCCCCCAGAAGCCTTCTTTCTGAATGAACTCGCGGACCACATGCCAATCATCAGGGTCGCCGGAAAGATCCCAGAGCACGACCCGGTTTTCGCCATCGAAAGCCGCCAGCAGCTCCCCATTCGAACTGAATTGTAGAATCCCGAACCAGCCTCCCGCCCCGCCTTGGGTTCCAACCCCCGGAGCCAGAGGAAGATCCGGTCCGATTTGTTCGCCCGTTTCACCGTTCCAGATTCGCACACAAGCGTCCTTGCCTTTGGAAGTGGTCGCGAACCGTGATCGGCCCTGATCATCCCGCACCGGGGAGAAAATGGCCTTGGGGGTGGTCCCTTGCCCCTGCTCCCGGAGATTCTTGATCATCTTGCCATCCTCCACCCGGTAGAGGAAGGTGGAACTGTGAGAGGCCACCACGGCATAGTTACGGTCCGGGCTGAGCTCCGACCAGACGACCAAATTGCGGCCCGAAAACCTGGCCACCTCCTCGGCACGAGCCACGTTCCAAAGTCGGGCGTAACCGTCTTCCCCGGAGGTCAGGAGAAGGTCCCCTTCTCCTGCGAATCGGGCCGCATGGACCGCAAAGGGACCGTGGCCGTTGCCCGTCTCGTGGTGACGAAAGATCCGGCCGAGCGGTTGATCGTTCCGGCTCATCCAAATTTGACTGCGACGATCGCAGGCAAAGAGACGATCGGAGTTCTTCTCGAAAAAGACGTCACGCATCTGAAACCCATCCGGAATGCCTCCGATTTCCTTTTCTGAGGCGATGCTCCACACTTTGAACTGTTGGTGAGTGGCACCCACCACGCGGGTTCCGGTGTCATCGAAGTGAGCCGAGATCAAAAAACGGCCCTGGTCTTCCGTCCCCACCTCCATCGTTTCCGTGACCGGTTCGCCGGTTGTGGCATCCCACACCCGAACCCGGCCCTCTTGACTTCCGGTCAAAACGGCGAGCCCGTTCGGACTGAACTCAAGAGCCCGCACATCCGACGAATGGTCGATTCTCACCCCCGTCGACTCTCCCGCTCTCAAATCCCAAATCTCGGCCACCCCATTCTGCGTGCCGGTGATGAGACGATCGCCCTCCGGGGAAAAGGCAAACGTCCACACCGCCGAATCGTGTTCCAGCAGAGGGAGGGTCCGCTCCCCAGTCCGCGCGTCCCGAAACGTCACCCTTCCGCGCTTGGTGGCCACCGCAATCAAGCGGCTATCCGGAGAAAAGGACACCGCGCAGACCAGGGAATCAGCCCCTTTCCGCCAGTTCACTTGCGATCCCGGGTCGGCACCCCAGACATGAATTGGTCCTTGGTAAGCGGCGGCGTAGGCCAGGGAACCGTCGGGGCTAAAGCCCACGAAGGGCACCGAGTTCTCGAAGGTCACCACCTCCCCGACCTCCGCGTTTTTCTCCAGGTCCCAGAGGCGCACCGCACTCCGGTAGCCATTCGACGTGTTCAGGTAGCTGAGTAGGACCTGCCTGTTGTTGAGGGGGTGAAAGGCCACCCCTGGAGCCGGGACATACTCCTCCAGTGAAGGAATGAGCGGGAAAGGCGAGGGCCCGCCGTCAGTCCGGGAGATCCGATGGCCCGCGACGCTGTCGGAGCTCATCATAACCGAATAGTTCCCGTCGGGGCTGATTCCCTTCCGGATGGCTCTCTCCAGGAGCGGGGAATCCCGGACCGGGAGAACGTGATGCCGCAGGGCACTCATGAGTCGCTCACCCGCCACCCGGTTTCCCGGATCCTCCCGGATCAGGCGGGCCAGGTGCGCGATGGCCAAATTCACCTTCTTTTCCGCAAACAAGCCCTCGATCCGTTGGTGTAGAGAGGCCAATCGCTCGCCCACCGCCTGGTCCTTGTTCCGGCGCGCCTCCTCCCCGTTGGCGAGGGCCCGGTCCCGCTCCACCTTGAGGTCCTTCTGCGACTGGGCGGCCCGCAGCCACTGCCAGGAACTGGTGGTTACCCCACCAAGCAGAAGGGCCAGCATCGCGGCCGAGGTGAAGACCGCGGCGCGGTGACGCCGCACCACCTTGCCAATGCGGTAGGTCAATCCGGGCGGGCCGGCTTCCACCGGTTCGCAATTCAGGTGACGTCTGACATCGGCCGCGAGACCGGTCGCGGTCTCGTAACGCCGCTTGCGGTCTTTCTCGAGAGCCTTCATCACGATCCAGTCGAGCTCGCGGTCGAGCTCCAGGGGGACTGCAGGATGTTTTCCCGTCTCCGCCTTGATCCTCCGGTTCTTTCTTCCAGTAGACCTCGTACTGGGCGTCTCCGGTTCCTCCTCCCGGATGGCACGGCGCAGTTCCTCGTGGCTCGCGCCCGCCAGGGCTCTGGCATCGATCGGGGTGGTCCCGGTGAGCAATTCGTAGAGGAGCACCCCCAGGGAGTAGATGTCCGAACGCGTGTCGATATCGAGCCCGCCCATTTCGCATTGCTCGGGGCTCATGTAGGCTGGCGTCCCGATGAACTGCTCGAAGCGCGTGAACAAGGTCTTGTCGGTTAGGTCCTGCTGGGTCGCCTTGGCCACCCCGAAGTCGATCACCTTGGGCACCGCCTTGTCGTCGTGAATGGTTACGATGACATTCGACGGCTTGAGATCGCGGTGGATGATCCCCTTCTGGTGGGCGTGCTGAAGGGCTCCGCACACGTCGATGAAGAGCTCCAGCCGTTCGGGCACCCCCAGCTTCTGGGCCTCACAGAACTCGGTGATGGGCAATCCGCGCACCAACTCCATGACGAAGTAGGGCCGGCCCAGCTCGGTGGCCCCGGCATCGTAGACTTTGGCGATGTTCGGGTGGTCCATCATGGCGAGGGCCTGGCGCTCGACTTCAAAGCGCGCCACCACCTGACGCGTGTCCATGCCCAGCTTGATGATCTTGAGCGCAACCCGTCGCTTCACCGGACGCAGTTGCTCCGCCATGTAAACGACCCCGAAGCCCCCCCGGCCGATTTCCTGGAGGAGTTTGTAGTGGTCGATGGTCGTTCCCTCTTCCTCGGAGGAAAGTCCGCCTCCGCCCTGGAGCGCGGGCCCGTCCATAAACCCGGTCTCCTCCCGATCCTTCGCGACCAAGACACTCACTTTCCGAAGCAGGTCTTCATCCCCGCCGCAGGCCTGCTTGAGATGAGCCTCGAGCCCGGTGGCATCCAGCCCCTCCGGGATCTCCATGAAAATTTCCAGTGCGTTCATCGTCTTACATGCGCAAAAGGACCATCGAACGACGCCATATTGCGGAATCTTTTTTCGAAATTTCGGTCTTCAGGATGAATCGGTGTCTCCCAACTCCATCTGCAACCAAGCCTTGGCCCCCCGCCACGCCCGATCCACCGTCCGCGGCGAGATCTCGAGAATGGAGGCCGTTTCATCGACACTGAGCCCGGCAAAGTAGCGCAGCTTGACGACTTGGGCCGCCGTTTCATTTTCGACCTCCAGCTTCGCCAGGGCCTCATCGACCGCGATGATTTCCTCGGACGGGGCATCCGTTTCGATGAGGAGCCGGGATTCGTTCATCGTGGTGCGCACCTGATCTCCCCCGCGCTTCATGGCCTGTTTGCGTCGGGCGCTCTCGATCAAGATCCGCCGCATGGCTTCGGCCGCCGCGCCGAAAAAATGCCCGCGCGTCTTCCATTTCGGTTGATCGCCATCCGGTCCGGCCAAGCGAAGGTAGGCTTCGTGAACCAATGCGGTGGCCTGCAGGGTCTGCCCGCCCCGTTCTCCGGCCATCTTATGCGCCGCCATCCGGCGCAGTTCCTCGTAAGCCGCCGGGAGCAACCCGGCCGCCGCCTCGCCATCGCCGGCCTCCATGGCCTCGAGGATGCGAGTCACTTCATGCATTTCACATAATTCACCACAGATAAGGAAGCCTTGTCGAGATTGGAAAAAAAGTGCTGCCGGGTGGCGTCGCCTGCGCCGCGCTTTGCGCATGTGTTGATGTCCCCCGCGTTTTTCTCGCCGCCGGACGCCGGAAAACCAGAACCACCACAAGCATGAATCCCACCAAGCCTTCGGCCCTTTTCCTCCTCCTTTATCTTTTCTTGGCCTCCCTTCCATCGGCCCGCGCCGAGCAGTTTGGATTGTTCACCTACGAGGTGAACAATGGAGAGATCACCATCACCGATTACCCGGAGGACGCCACCGGAGAAGTCGAGATCCCGGCAGAGATTGACGGGTTGCCGGTGACGATGATCCGCTGGCGCGCCTTCGCCGGCTGCACCGGCCTCACCTCCGTTACTATCCCGGACAGCGTTACCTACATCGGCTACCAGCCTTTCTCCGCTTGCAGCGATCTCACGTCAATCGAGGTGGACGCCCTGAACCCCGAATTCAGCAGTCTCAACGGGGTGCTCTTCAATAAGGACAGGACACGGCTCATCCATTATCCGGAGGGGAAAGCAGGAGACTACCTGATTCCAGACAGCGTCACCTCCATTGCTTCCCAGTGGTGCTTTTCATTCATCCTGGGGGGCGGAGGGATCTGCATCGGCAGCGGAGCGTTTGGGGACAGTAGCAAGCTCACCGGCGTTGGGATCCCTTCCGGGGTGACCAGCATCGGAGCGGAGACCTTCAACGGGTCCCCCGCCCTCACAACGATCACCATACCCGCCAGCGTGACTTCGATCGGCAATGAGGGTAACGTCTATCCGTCCGGGGATCCTTTGTCGGGGGCCTTCGAGGACTGTACGAGCCTGCACTCCGCCATCTTCCTCGGTGATACCCCCACCAAGTTCGACGAAAACACCTTCGCCAATACCGCCCCGGACTTCACCATCTATTACCTAAGCACCAGCACCGGTTTCACCTCGCCTACATGGAACGGATACCCGACTATCATGCTGGACGAGGTCACCCATCCCGCCGCTCCTTGGCTCGTGAGCCATGGCCTTCCCCACGACACCAACCTGCACCAGGATCTCAACGGGGACGGCGTGAGCCTGCTCATGGCCTACGCCCTGAACCTCGACCCCAAGGAGAACCTCAAGGGCCGCATGCCCGAGCCGATGGTCGGGGCCACCTCACTGGGCCTCTCCTTCCACGCCGTCGCCCCCGGCATCAGCTACCTTGTCGAGACCAGCACCGATCTGCAGAGCTGGACCACTGACGGTGTGAACTGGTCGGAGCTTGCAGAGGACGGCCACCGCACTGCCTCAGTCGAGCGCAACGGCCCCCGCCGCTTCCTGCGCCTCCGTCTGGTCGGAGCCAATTGAAGCCAAGCCAGCCCCACTCAACAAAAGACTCACCACTTAGCCGCCCTTCCTGACTCCCATCATCAATCCCCCAAATCCAACAACTCATCAAATGAAAAAAACAGTAACAACCATCCTCTCTCTCTTCGCCCTCGCAGGAGCATCCAACGCCGACGAGGAAATCACCAAGAAAGTCATCTGGGACAACGGTCCTTTTGACACCGTCCTGTTTTCCGGATTTTTCTCTTCAAGAGACGTCTGTGGCGACGATTTTCAACTCTCCCGGAACACCGTCATTGGCTCGTTGACGGTCTGGGTTCATGACATCTACCCGACAGGTGAAGTGAAGTCCGTGGGAGAAATCGATTCCCTCGATGCCTTCACGGGCACCTTGTCGGTCGGATTTTACCGGGATGGCGGAGATGCCCCGGGCGCGTTTGTCGCGAGCCGCTCCATCGTCAACCCGGAGATCGTGGATACCGAAGCCATCTCCCCCGTGGAGGAGCATGTATTCCGCATCCATGGGGATTTCTCCACCCCCCTGACCCTCCCGAAAGGAGACTACTGGATCGTCTTCCATAACGGCACCTGGCTTTCGCCGCACGAAGGACCCAACGACCTGATCATTCGTGGAACCCAGGCGCAATCAGGATCACGCGCCGTGATTGCGGACAGCCCGACCGCCCCCGCAGGTTGGACTGACCATGCCGACGTCCGCGACCTCGCCTTCCAACTTCACACGACCCAAGGCTTCCTGGGCCACGACATTTCAGTCTTTCTTAGGTATTACAATGGCAATAACCTCCAGGGAAGATTCGGTCCCCCTTATATTTTAGGCACCGAGCAAGTCGGTCCGAATATCGAATTTGAACCATGGCGCAATGAGCTAGGAGCAGCAGGGGGATTTGATTTTGACGCTTTCTCCATCGAGATTGACGAATCCACTCTTTGGGACTTTGGAACCGCCGCCTCCGGCAATTTCAACGGTTACGTCTTCGAAGACACCAATGACACCCTTCCTGATTTCCTTTCAGTGACACTCGACGAATCCGTCTCCACGAGAGTGCCATCACAAATCCTGGTCAGCCCGAACACCATCTGGGTCAACGATGAATCATACTTCTACGGACCAGATGAATTCGTCCGCCTCATCGTCACCTTCGCCGAGAAGCGCCCGGCCCCCGTCATCTCGCTCTCCCCGGGAACAAAGGGCAGCATGCTCCTCGAAGCCCCGACCGTCGTTGGCAAAACCTATCAATTCGAGCGGTCCACTGACTTGCAAAACTGGGTCCCCTTTGACCTTCGCTATACCGCAACCTCCCCCTTCATCACAACCCATCTCAAGCCCACGGGGCTCAAAGAGTTCTACCATCTGCGCGAAGTGGAATAGTCCACCGGTTCCCTCTTCTTGAAGCCCACTCGCCTATCAGCAAACCCTTCGAAAAACATTCTCATGAAAATTTCCAAACTCATACCCATCCTGTCTCTTCTCACTTGTGGAGCAAGTGTCGCCGACCCGACTCCCACCATCCGCTTTGACCAGCCGTCCTGGTTTCCCGCTTTTCGCAATAACCTTGCCAGTGCGGCGAGTCACGAGGAAACCTCCGGGAGCCGTCGGAGCAACCTGGCTTTTGACAATTTCTTGTTTCCAACGGCGCAGAAGATCATCGAGGTCCGCTGGGAAGGGTTCTACTCCTCCAAAGACCACGGAATCGACGTCATCAACACGAATACCTGGAGAGTTTCGATTCACGCGGACGACAACGGAACACCTGTAACCTTCCCCTTGCTCACCGAATCTCGCGACGTCGGCGACGTCCCCATGACGGTGGTAGGAGATTCAATTCTTGGGCCCTTTGATAACGGCGGGACCTCCCCGGTCATCCCGGAGCGGCGGCTGAGAAGCTACTCCTTCCAACTCGCCACTCCCTTTGCGGCCCAAGCCAACACCAAATATTGGATCAGCATCCAGTCACTTTCACCAAATCATCGGCCGTTCTTTTGGTGGAACTGCACCGGAACCGTCTCTGACCCGGTGGCCCAGCGTTCCTTCGCCTCCAAAGGCTACCAAACCGATGGCTTCCATCAGAGAAATGGCTCCGTGCCTTATCCACCCTACAACCTGGTCATGACCCTCCTGACTCTTCCGGCCAATGACGCGGACGAGGATGGCATGGATGACGATTGGGAGAACGCCAACGGCCTAGACGCGACGAGAGATGATTCCCGGGAAGATCCCGACGACGACGGTTCCACCAACCTCCGGGAATTTGAACAACTCACCAATCCACAGAATCCCGATACCGAGGGCGACGGACTGTTGGACGGAGTGGAATCCAACAGCGGCCTCTACATCGACGAGACTGATACCGGCACCAGTCCACTCCTTGCTGATTCGGACCGCGACGGTCTCAGCGATTCCATCGAGATCCCTTCCCTGCCCTTCGTGGATGAGAATCAGCCGGGGTCCGATCCCAACAAAAAGGATAGCGACGGCGATCACTACGACGACGGACTCGAGGCACGCTCCGCCCTCGACCCGACCGATCCCGCCATCCATCCGGATCTCATCATCCTCGGAACCGGCCAAAAAGCGCTCCTCGGCAATAGCCTGACCGAGGGCCTGCCATCATCGGCCATCACTGCCAACCGCTTGAATTCGGACCGGCTCTTCAATGGAAAACTGGGCACCGGATTGTCGGATTGGACTTGGATCGCCGACGATATCGGAGAGCCGGAAATCTGGACGGCCGTCGATCTGGACCGGTCGTTCCATCTCACCCACTTCACCATCGCCGCACCCTCCACCCTCAGTCGCAGCCCCATCCGCTGGGAGCTTCAGGGATCTCTGGATGGCATTCACTTCGAAACCATTTTTCATTACAGCGACCACGAACAGGCGATCTGGAGCGAGGCCAGCCAGGTTCTCCGATACGATGCCGGGGTGCATTTTCAAAGACCGAAGGCCTTTTCAGTCTATCGCTTTGTCAGCGAAGGCGGAAGCCTTGATCCGAGAATCACGCTGCAGTTGGGCGAACTGGAACTCTTCGGCACCGACGCCGAGACCACCCTGCAAGGACCGGTGATGAGCTGGGGAGGCCCCTTTCTCAGTTTCAACATTCCCGAAAATGCCCTTCCGGGCACCCGCTGGACCCTCGAACGCAGCACCGACCTCGAGAGCTGGGAGGCCATTTACCACTTCGAGGAAGGCGAGCGCTCCGAGTACGAAGGACAATCGCTTTACGTCACTGAAACCGAATCTGGCGTTTCCATAATCGACGGGGCCCCACCGGCCGGCCCTGTCTTCTACCGCTTGAGAGTCGTCTCCGAAGAGTAGCACCCGATGGACCACGCCCATCCTCGCCCGGAAGCGGTCAATAACCCTGCCACCTTCAGCCTGCCGAAATCATGACCACCACTCCCACCAAAAAATCGACCCGCCACCGCGGTCTCCACCTTTCCCGCACCAAACGCAAGGCCCTCCGTCGCCGGAGCCAATACGCACTGCGCTACTGGAAATTCCTCACCCGCTGCTTCACCTCGCTGCGCCGCCGACCCGCCTTCCGCTTTTCCAATGCCCTAAAACGATGGCGCGCCGCCCTCGGCGCCCTAGCCCTGGCCTGCTGGCTGCCCGCCCTTGCGCAAGCCGACACCTTCACCGTCAACAGCAACTCCGACATCTCGGAGGAAGAGGATGGAGACCTCACCCTGCGCGAAGCGATCACCCGGGCCAACGAGAACCCGGGCCCGGACACCATTGACTTCACCGACGACCTCTCCGGAGCGGTGATCAAATTGACCCAGGGCGAGCTCGCCATCAGCGACGAGCTCAGCATCGACGCCTCCAGCCTCGCCGAAGCACCGATCATCGATGCCGATCAAAAATCGCGCGTGATGCACTTCACCGCTTCGGAAGGCAGCTTGGACCTCACCAGGCTCACGCTGCGAAATGGAACCACCGATGGCGACGGCGCCGGGATCCTGTTTACTTCCACCGGAGCCCTCACTCTCACCAACGCCACCACGAGTGGGAACAAGGCAAACGGTGAGGCAAGTGAGGGCGGAGGCATTTCCGCCCTTTCCGGAGCGGTCATTCTCGTGAACTCCGTCGTGAGCGGAAACGATGCCTACTCGGGTGGTGGCATTGCCACCAAATCTGGTTCCATCACCCTCGCGAATTCAACCGTGACCGGCAATCACTCGGGTTACGGTCATACCTACGGTGGAGGTCTTTATTCGGACTCCGGAACGATCACCCTCGCCGACTCCAGCGTCAGTCAGAATCAGTCTGGTTACGGGGGCGGGATTTGCACGGTCTCAGGAGCCGTCATCCTGACGAATTCCACCCTGAACGGGAACGAAGCCACCTATGGTGTCGGTGGTGGGATTTCCACCCGTTCAGGAGCGATCGCACTCACAAACTCCACCCTCAACGGGAATCGCTCCAGTTGGCGCGGGGCTGGAATTGATACCGATTCCGGCGCCCTCTCGCTTGTCAATTCTACCATCACCGGGAACATCACGGGTTCCCCATTCACCGGAGATTACGGCGCAGTTTTTTCATCAGAAGGAGCGATCTCCATCGTCAACTCCATTATCGCCGGGAACTGGGAACGGATTTATTCGGTGCGGAGAACTTGGGATGGAGGCTTTCCCAAGATTCAAATCATTCAAACCTCTCGTAACCCCTCCGACCTTGTTGTCTCTGGAAACTTCGCAGAGGGCCTTCAGGTCTCCCACAGCCTCATTGGTAAGATCAAGGGTGCCCGCCTCGACGAGGCCCTACTCAACAAGGACAACCTCATCGCCGTCGACCCGCTCCTCGCTCCCCTCGCCGACAATGGTGGCCCGACCCAAACGATGCTGCCCTATCCGGAATCACCCGTCATCAATGCCGGCGCTCCGACCGGGCACCCCACCGACCAGCGGGGTCTCCCCCACCTTGGAGCGCCCGACATCGGAGCCGTTGAATTCCAGGGAACGTCCGACCTTCGCCGGGTCCTGCCACTCGACCACGATGGCGATGGAAACTCATACCAACTCGAAAAGGCGGTGGGCACCAATCCTTTCGTGTCCGACTCCAACGATCCCCGCCTCCTTCAGCGGCCCACTTTCAAGGTCGAAGGCCAGGCCGTGCTGAGCTTTGGGATCGCGGAAACCGCTCTTGCAGGCACCCGCTGGATCCTCGAACGGACCACCGACCTGGAGAACTACGAGGTCATCTACCACTTCGGTGACAACGAGCACTCCGAGTACGAGGATCATCCGATCACCATCACCGAGACCGAAACCGGGGTATCCATTACCGATGAAGCTCCACCGAGCGGCCCTTTCTTCTACCGCCTGAGAATCATCCTCGAAGAGTAGCACCCGACTTGTTCTCCCGATTCCCGATATTTCAGAAAATCGGAAATCAAGTGGCGCTCCGCTCAGCCGTAAATGCGCATGTCCCAAGAAGACCACCTATCCGAACCATAACTCCCTTCCTTCATCCTCTCAAGTCTACTGGATCCTCCTGGCCCTGTTCGGGCCGCCGGACTCCGCTCTCCAGGCCGAAACCTTCGGGCTCTTCACTTACCGGGCGGTGGACGGGGCTTAGGTTACCATCACCGACTACCCTGAAGATGCCTCCGGGACCGTTATACCGGTCTGAAAGACGACGAAGTGGACTCGTTGAACCCGCATTCCAGCAGTCTTGATGACGTTTTGTCACCCAAGGACCAAACTGCTTTACTGCGCAATCCTGCAGGGTGCGAGGGAGATGACCAAATCCCGGCAGGAGTGACCCAAACCGGAAAGTAAGAGCTTCGAACCCGCGCCTGGCGGGAATCACCGTAAAAATCAAAAAATCAAAAAAAGCTGACGTGTTTTCAATCCGGAATGCGCACGTAAGGAGTAAGAAATCATCCCACTCCTCTCATGAAAGCCATTTTCACCATTCTCACTCTCCTCCTCGTCGTTCAGTCAGCCCGTGCTGCTCAAATTGGTCCCCTTCACTATGCCATCGATTCTGAGGAAATCACAATCAATAGCTGCGACCGGAACACCAGCGGAGAAGTCGTCATTCCAGACGAAATCGACGGCCTCCCCGTTACCGCCATCCACCACTTCGCTTTCTATGATTCCCGCCAGCTCACAAAGATCACCATTCCGGCTTCCGTGCAATGGATCGGCAACGGAGCCTTCCGCAACTGCACACAACTGGAAAGCATCAATCTTCCCGTCGGCCTCATCTCGCTGGAGTCGGACCTTTTTGCAGGTTGCGCCAAACTCAACGAACTCATCCTCCCACAGGGACTGACCCACATCCAATCCGGTGCCCTCTACGATTGCCGCTCCTTGGACGGCGTCATTATCCCCGAAACAGTCACGACCATCGGCATGATGGCCTTTGCCGGATGTCACTCTCTCACCGAAATCACTATTCCCGACAGCGTCACCACTGTGGGGAGAAGACTCTTCGAGGATTGCCGGGAGCTCACCAGCATCACCATGGGCAAAAAAGTCAATACTCTCAGCCCCGAATCCTTCAACGGATGCAGCAAGCTCACCCGTCTGGTCGTCGATCCCGAGAACCCAACCTACACCACCCAGGACAACGTTCTCTTCAACAAGGATCAGACCGAGCTCATCCTCTACCCCGAAGCTCTTTCGGGTTCATACGTGATTCCGGACAGCGTCACCCAGATTCAAGCCGAAGCCTTCGGCAGATGCCAGGGCTTAACCGAAATCACCATCGCAGAAGGCATCACCGACATTCCCAACTTCCTTTTCGTCGACTGCAACAACTTGGAGCAAATCACCCTCCCGTCTTCCATCGAATCCATTGGACAAGGCGCATTCAAAGGTTGTTCCAGGCTGCAGGAAATCAACCTCGAAGAAGGGATCACCAGCATCGGTGCTTCAGCCTTCGAAAATTGTGACACCCTTACCTCCATCAAGATTCCCACCACCCTGACCCAGCTTAGCAACAATCTCTTCTACGGTTGCCAAAGCCTCGCCAACCTCACCCTTCACGACGATATCACCAGCCTGGGAAACTCCACTTTCGAAAATTGCTCAGCCCTCACCACCTTCCACTTCCCGGCGAAGGTCACCAACCTCGGCAGCAGAACCTTCTCCCGCTGTCATCAACTCACCTCGGTCACTCTGCCTGAAGGAATCACCCACATTGGGACGGGCTCTTTTTCCTCATGCTCCAACCTCACCACCATTCACCTTCCGGAGAGCATCACCAACATTTATTCTGAAGCCTTTAGCTACTGTCCCAAACTCTCTTCGATCGACCTCCCCGACAACCTGCAACGCCTCGATTCGCAAGCCTTCAAATCTTGCACCAGCCTGACCAGCATCACCCTCCCGGGCACTCTCATTTCTCTCGGGTCCAGGGTCTTCCAATATTGCGAAGGCCTCACCGAAATCACCCTCGAGGAAGGCCTCACCACCACCGGCAACGAGACCTTTGCCTCCCTCTTCAACCTCACCACCGTCAGTCTTCCCAGCACCCTCACCACGATTGGATCCAAGGCCTTCTCCGGTTGCCCCAAGCTCAGCCGCATCAACTTCCCTCCCAATCTGACCACCATCGGAGCAGAAGCCTTCTACCACTGCAGAGGCCTCACCTTTCTCTCCTTCCCTGACAGTGTGACCGCGATTCAATACAAGGCGTTCGCCTACTGCTCGAGCCTGACGTCCGTCATCCTTCCTCCCAACCTCTCCCAACTGGGGGAAGACGTCTTTTTGGCAAGTCCTGCCATCACCTCCATTCGCATCGCCCCCGGAAACCCCACCTTCTCCGTGGTCAATGAATCCCTCATTCGGAACAACACCCTCATCTTTTTTCCCCCCGCTCGTTCCGGCGGCTACACCATCCCGGAAGACGTCACCAGAATTGCCGCTTACGCCTTCAGAGGAAGCTCGAAACTCACCCACCTCATCATCCCGGAAGGAATCACCGCCATCGAAACCGGAGCCTTCATCTCTTGCCCGGAACTCACCTCGGTGATCCTTCCCGAGAGCCTCGCCTCCATCGGCCACAGCGCATTCGCCGACTGCGTAAGTCTCGCCACGGTCACGCTCCCCAAAAGTCTCACCAGCATCGGCGACAGCGCCTTCAGGCGTTGTGAAAGCCTCACCCAGCTCACCCTTCCCCCCAATGTCACCCACCTCGGCAGATCCGCATTTGCCTTCTGCAACAACCTCCAAAACATTACCCTCAACGAAAATCTGACCCGCATCAACGACAAGACCTTCTACCAATGTGCGGCCCTCTCAAACCTCACCATTCCCACCTCCGTCACCACCATTGGCTACGAGGCCTTCCACCATTGCCATGGCCTCAAATCCCTCAACCTGACTCCGGGGAATCTGCAATCGATCTACAACGAAGCCTTTAGCTCGTGCACCAACTTACGATCCGTCGATATCCCCGAAGGCCTCACCCTGCTAGGCGACTCTGCTTTCGCCAATTGCGAGAGCCTCACGCACCTGACCCTACCTTCCACTCTTCGCCATGCCGGACGCACCGTCTTCAGCTCCTGCGAATCCTTGACCGCAGTCACCCTCCCTGAAGGCATTCAATCCCTCGGCGACTATTTCTTCAATTCCTGCATCGCTCTCGAGACCATCACGCTTCCTTCCACTCTCACCAATCTTCCGTACGGAACGTTCGCATACTGCTCCAGCCTTCGCGATATCACCCTCCCCGATGGTCTCGAAACCCTGGGATCGGCCACCTTTGCTGGTTGCACCAGCCTTTCCGAAATCACCATTCCCGGGTCCGTCCAGACCATCCGCTCCAGAGCCTTCTTCAACTGCACCAGTCTGAAAACAGTCACCTTCAACGAGGGACTCCAACGCATCGAAGATCATGCCTTCTACGGCTGCACCAATTTGGTCGAACTCACCTTCCCCGAGTCCCTTCTCGAAATCCATGTTGGGTCCTTCATGAATTGCGAATCCCTCACCTCCGTGACCCTCCCCGAAGGCCTCACTCTCATCGGAGGTGGAGCCTTCGCGAAGAACCCCAATCTCCTCTCGGCCTCCATCCCCGCCAGTGTGACCGAGATCGGAAACAATGCCTTTGGAGAGAACTCCGGACAAACCGCCATCACCGTGGCCTCCGGAAGCAGTAGCTTCTCGTCAGACGATGGTGTCCTTTTCAATGCCGATCGCACGGTCCTCATCCGCTACCCCGTCGGCAAAGCCGGACCCTACCTCATTCCGGATACCGTGACTTCTCTCGGCTACCGTTCCTTCCAGAACTGCCAGGCCCTGACCGCCATCACCACACCTTCCACTCTGACCATCATCCCGGAAAACACCTTCTCAGATTGCACCGCGCTGACCCACGTCACCCTCCAACAAGGACTCACCGAAATTGGCGATCATGCCTTCCAAAGGTGCGAAAGCCTGACCGCTGTCAACCTCCCTCCGGGTGTGACCACAATCGGCAATGACACCTTCTCAGAATGCTCTGGCCTGACCACCATCACCCTCCCCGAGGGATTCACCACCATCGGCTTCCGCGCCTTTTCCAAATGCTTCAACCTGACCTCCATCAACCTTCCCGAAGGAATGACCTCCATCGGACAAGCCGCCTTCCACGAATGCTCGGGCCTCACCGTCCTCTCCCTTCCCGAAGGCCTCACCAGGATTTCCATCTCCACCTTTTCCATGTGCACAAGTCTTGAGAGAGTCACCCTTCCCTCATCCATCAGAGAGGTCGGCCCCAGCGCCTTTTCAGGATGCGCCAATCTCGCCACGCTTGAGCTCAATGAAGGATTGGAAACCATCACCTCGCGGGCCTTCTCGGAATGCACCGCCCTTGAAACCATCACCTTCCCTTCGACCGTGGGGAACTTTACCAGCACCTCCCTCAACGGATGCTCCAATCTCGTCTCAATCTTTGTTTCTCCGGACAATCTCACCTATGCCAGCCACGATGGCGTCCTCTTCGACAAGGACATGACCACCCTCATTCGCTGCCCCGAAGCTCGGGCCGGAAAGTATATCATCCCGGAAGGGGTCATCTCCCTCCAGGGCGGCTTCTCCTGGTGGGAAGGTGGCTCCAATGGGGCCTTCTCGGAATGCCGACACCTCACTGAAATCATCCTTCCCCAGAGCCTCACTGCCATCACTCGGAGCTCCTTCGAAAACTGCATCTCACTGACCAAGGTGATCATCCCTCCTTCCGTGGAATCGATCGCATCCAGCGCCTTCCGGAATTGCGAAAGCCTCGCCAGCGTTGAATTCTCCGAGGGGTTGAAGACGATCGACTCGGGCGCCTTCCGGAACTGCATCGCTCTCACCGAAGTTCACCTTCCCTCGACCGTTGAAAGCATCAGTCTCACCTCCTTCTACGACTGCTCCGCCATCGAAGCAATTGAGGTCCACGAAGACAACTCCCACTACCTCGATCACGATGGCGTTCTCTTCGAAGCAAACCTCACCACCCTTGTCTTTTACCCCATGCCCCGGGAGGGCGACTACACTGTTCCGGAAGGAGTCCAATTCCTCAGCGAATACACCTTCATCAACTGCCCCAACCTCACCGGCATCTTCCTTCCCTCGACTCTTGAAAGCACCGAGAGCACCTTCAGTTACAGCTCCACCCAACACCCCTTCCTGAATTGCCCCCGCCTGGACTCCATTCGTGTCGCTTCCGGAAATCCCAACTTCACCAGCAAGGATGGCGTCCTCTTCAATGGCGATCGGACCACCCTGATCCGCTTCCCCGAAGGAAAATCAGGCCGCTACACCATCCCTGATGGCGTCGTCGCTCTTGGCAAAATCTATTACAACTACGCCGATTGCGGAGTCGGAGGGGGCTACTTCTGGGGTTGGGACGATGATGCAATCTTTCTCGATAACGGCTCCCCCTTCATGAACTGCCGGCATCTGACCTCCGTGGTCATCCCGGCCAGTGTCTCCGACACCGCGGACCAACTCTTCGAGAATTGTGAATCCCTCCAGGCCGCCATCTTCCTCGGTGACGCCCCCTACTACAGCTACTACGGCTATTTTCAAAACATCTCACCTCACTACACCACCTTCTTCCTCAGCTGCGCCGAAGGGTTCACCACTCCCGAATGGGCCGGTCATCCCTCCGCTGTCCTGGAAGAATCCGGCTGCCCCGCCGCCTCGTGGCTCGTTGAACACGACATGCCCTACAACACCTACCTCAACCAGGACCTGAATGGCGACGGAGTCTCCCTCCTCACGGCGTATGCCCTCGGCCTTGATCCACGTGACAACCTGAGCGGTCGCCTGCCTGCCCCGGTGGTTAGCGGCGACTCCCTCAACCTCTCCTTTCCCGCCGCCGCCAATGGCATCACCTACACCGTCGAGACAAGCACCGACCTGCAACACTGGACGACCGACGGCGTCACCGTCTCCAATCGCGATCCACTCCAGCAGCGAACCGCCTCCGCCCCACTCGATGCCCCCCGCCGCTTCCTGCGTTTGGTCGTGACCATGAGCCGGCCCCGCCCGACCTCTCCTACCGGGTCCGCGAGCAAATGAACTGAAGCCACCCACCCGCCAGACCCTCAAAGCCATGAACAGTCCATCATTAAAAATCCACCATCTCCAGACCAATAGGCCGGGCGAGCGATGGGAAGACACGAAGCGGGTGCCGACTGATTTTTTTGGAGAAACCTGATACTTTCTCCCGCTCTTTCGCGAATGTCTGCACGACGGGCCATGATGCCCGACAGCGAAAGCAATCCAACCATCGCCGCCCCCTCCCCCCCAGGGGCGGCGATTGTTCGGGTTTTCTCTGCTTCCCGCTCGATAAAATATCACTTCATTTCCGGCCGTGCCCGCTCCGGGTCCACCCTGACCTCCACCCATATGCGCCAGAACCCTCGCTTTCATGCCGTTATTTCCAGTCCGGTTGCCGGACTCATGGAGGGCATCCTTTCCAAGGTCTCTGCCGGCACCGAAATGACCGGCATGGCCAACGAGAAACAACGCGCCCGCATCTGCATTTGGAAACTCTTGTGACCTCAGGCGCGGGGGCAGAAGACAACGGTGGCCTGAATTCCACATCGCACCAATCAAGAGATAAATTGACCCTTCACGCATCATTTCGGAAGAAAGAACCGAAAACGAGTCGAACAATCCCAATATGAAAATGCTTTACCTAAAGTCACTCCTTGTAATTGCCATGGTCTTTACGTGCTCATATGGCGCGTCCGGGAAGGAATTTGCCGGAGAGAGGACATCGTGGCACGGATTCCACCGCTTCGATTTCCTCATGAATCCTGCCACGCTGTCGGTCTCATCATTCAAGCCCCTTGCGGAGGAAGGAACCGGAGCGTCCCACCAGATGGAAGGGGCAATCCGCTGTGTCGTGGTCGTGCCGGAGAAGGCCGCACAAGGAAGGCCTTGGTCGTGGCGGGGCCGTTATTTCGATCACGAACCGCAGGTCGAAATTGAATTACTCAAACGGGGATTTCACATCTGCTTCGTCCAATCCGACGAAATCCGGCATTGGGATGCCTGGTACACCTTTCTAACCGGGACTCACAACCTTTCATTGAAGCCCGGCTTTGTGGGAATGAGCGGGGGCGGGCGCAACTCCTTCACTTGGGCCACGAGCTACCCTGACCGCGTTTCCTGTATTTATGCCGACAACCCATTAATCACCCGGGAAGCGCTCATGAAACTCGATCAACTGTGCGAGCGGGACATTCCCCTGTTGCACATCTGCGGCAGTCTTGACCCGCTGACCCCGAACCACACCCTGCCGATCGAGAGCATCTACCAACGCCTGGGCGGGAGGATCTCCGTCATCATCAAGGACGGTGCCGGGCATCATCCCCACAGCCTGCGCGATCCCACTCTTATCGCAGACTTCATGACCAGGAGTTTGGAAGCGGCAACCCCCGCCCCGGCATTCGTTGGGAAGGGTTTCACGAGGTCGTCCTTCTACCGCACGACGGACCGATATTTCGAACTCCCGAGCGAAGACCTCTATGTCACGATGCGCGGTGCTGAATTTGAACCAACCTACGACCAATTCCAGTTCACGCCGGAAGGTAGAAGCGGCACTGTCGATGTCATCGTGCCCAAAGCGGCAGCACCCGGAAAGCCCTGGGTTCTCAGGGCGGATCCGGTTCCAAGAGAAGCTGCAGTCGATTTCGCTTTGCTTTCGAGAGGCTTTCACATTGTCCGCGCTCCCCGTCCCAGGGAGCCAGGCGTCACGCTCTTTGAGGAATGGCAGGCGCTCCATGACTACCTTTCTGATCATGATTTCTCCCCCAAGGCCGTTATGGAATGCGCTGGTGCAGCGGCCCGGGAAATCTACCGCTGGGCGATCGCAAATCCGGGCAAGGTCAGTTTGGTTTACGGAGAGAATCCGGTGCTGTGCCCCTCTCTGGCGAAGCCACAGAACCTTCCCGACCTTTCCCCTCTGGCCAAGGCCGGGGTTCCCATTCTGCATCATTGCGGGAGCCTGGATCCATGGCTGAAGAGCCAAACAGGAATGGTTCAAAAACAATACGAGGCTCTGGGCGGAAAAATCACAGTGATCATTAAGAAAGGTAACGGGCACTACCCTCTCGGACCTGATGATCCCCAGAAGGTTTCGAAATTGATCACTCAGGCTGCGGAAGTCCCACCCTCGTTAGACTCTTCAGACCGCAAGGACGAGTGACATATTACTCCAACGATTGGTTCGGGCATCCGTGAACCTGGCGGAGCACGGGAGGTGTCAGATTAAAGGATCCTGACCTCTAAACCCACCGGGGGGAAAGTCGGCGTCTCTCTCCACGCTCCGCCCACATTCCCTCTGGATTTCGGAGCAATAAAACAACTTATTCAAGGGTCACTGCATAAAGGACGGGATTTGCCTTTTTGCCAGCGGAGACGAACTCAATATGACTGATCTTCTTCCCGGAGCGATTCTCCCACGTCATTTGGGTCAGTCCAAGGGTTGCTTGCCGACTGTTGGCGCGGAAAGGGTGGGTCCAGGCGATGCCCTCCAAGTTGACGGTTTCCTGCGCAGGACGTTCACTGAGCCACAAACCAGCCACGTCGCGCCCTAGGACCATCTCCTCCTCTTCGAAGCCTGATCCATCTTCAAAGTGCATGCGATAGCGGGCAATCACCACCCCAGGGTCATCCGCCACCGTTCGGGCTCCATGAAGGAAATGAATCTTGCGGCAGCTGCGCCCGACCGGAATCTCCACTTTTGCAGGGGTATCCGATTCCGTGCCGTCCTCCGAAGCGTCAGAACCGGAGTCCCCGCCTTTAAGCTGGATCCATCCCCGCAGATCGAAGGACGGTCCGCCCTTGGGATCGAAGCTCTCTGGCAGTCTCTCGAGGGCCACGGCAGGAGAACCAGGGCGAGGCGGATTCTTCTCATAGAGGCTCGAGGTGTAGACCTCCCCAAGATCGAGGCATTGGGGATCGAGGCCGGGATCGCGGGGCGGGACGCCCTCGACCTGATCGAGAAGCCTCAGGGCCTCCTCTTCCCGGCCCGAGGAGTAAAGGATCCAGGCCTTGCGCCGCCACCACTTCTTTCTTTGTCGTACTTTCACCGGCTCGAAGGAACCGGCCAGCGGCGCAAGGATGCGATCAATGGCTTCGATGGTCTCGGCGGGCCCGCCAAAGGTCCAGTGGAGAAAGGCGGCTTCTGCGTCAGAGAATTTCCCGCTCGCACTCAAGCCGGCCTCATCCGGAAAAGGATGTTCTCCGAGGGCGACTTCCAGGTCAAAGGAGACGTCGGAACTGTTCGGCCCTGACTGATGCACCTCGACCGCAAGCACGTTTTCGCCGAGACGCAGATGATGGCGGCCGGTCAGGCAAGGGATGAAGGTATGCTCCTGCTCCCTTCCCACGGCGGAAAGCGCCCGTTTCTGATCATCGATCTTACCCACGGGCATGTTCGAGCGGAGAATTTCCTGCCCGTTCAGATAGACCACCGCCCCATCGTCGCGGAGCAGGCTCAGGATGAGCGCACCGGGGACCAGTTCCGTTTGGTTCGGGTCGTATTGAAAGCGATGTCGAAAATAAAAGGCCATCCGCTCGGCCCCCTCGGGGCCTTTTCGGAGAACAGTCACTTCTCCATCTTCCCCATTCCGGCTGAACCCGAGGCGGGCCCGACCATCAGCCCAATCTTCGTCCGCAAACCCCGGCTCCTGCCACCCCACCGGGACCGACGAGTCAGGGTCGTCGAAGTATTTCCAGAAGGCCCCCTTGGGAACCACGATCTCTTTTCGCCCGAACTCCACCCAATTGGCAAACAGCTCTCCGGACTCCTCGGCCGGAGGCCACCAATCAGCCTCGGCGACCATTTTCGAGCGTTCCAAGATGGCCTGCCTCATCAGCCCGAGGGCCGCCGCGCCCTGTCCCGCGTCCCGCAAGTCCACCGACTGCTTCTCCAGCGCTTCGCACTGACTCTCGACAGTGATTCGCGTGAGACGACCTTTGATTTCGGTAACCAGGTTGCGGGACCCTCCATCCTCAGGCTGCAACGAGGCGGCCACTTGGGCATGGTAACGAGCCCGTTCAAGATTTCCGATTGGATCGCCGTCTTGCATTGCCGCGAGAGAGCGGGCCAGCTCCAAATGAGCGGGATGATGACCGGGCGCCATCCGGATCACCTCCCGCAAACTTTCCAGGACGGGCTCTCCAGCCAAGGTCCGGTCCTGCATGCGGTGACGGACATACTGGGATGTCGTCACCTCGGAAAAAGGCGAAATCGAACGCGTCTCCGGTGACTCGTAGAACCATCGGACATAACGACCGTAAAACTCATCTCCCTTTACCGCCTCGCGGGCCCGTTTTTCCAATTGTTTCCCTTCTTCGTGATCCACCTCGACCACGCGGTTGGAGTCATCAATTCGCAGGCCCACCACCCCCTCGATCCAGCCCGGGAGCCATTCCGGCACCTTGCGTTTGGGAAAGCGCGGAAGCTCCCACAATCTCACTTTGGAGTCGAGTCCGACAGTGAGTGCTCGATTTCCACTTGGACCAAAGGTGGCATATCGAGACTGTCCGTCATGCTCCATCGGTTCGCTGAGGGGGAACCCTGTCGCGGCATCCCACACGCGGTCCATGCCGTCATCCGAGGCCGTGATGATCCTTTCACCCCACAGGTCGAAGGCGACGTGATTGACCCAGGATTCGTGTTGCATCGGCACTCCCACCGGCTCGCCGGTGGTCGCGTCCCAAACCCGCGCCGTTCCGTCCCGGGAAGCGGTGGCAATCCATCTTTCTTCCCCGGGACTGAAGGTACCGTAGGTGACTTCCTCCCCGTGCTTCATGGGTGGCCAGATCAACTGCCGACCGGTGGCAGTTTCCCAGACCCGAGCGGTGTGGTCATTGGAAGTCGTGAGAATCCGCGTGTCGTCTGCGCTGAAGCAAACACTCCTCACATAATCGGTGTGGCCTTCCTGACCGTAGTCCCCATCGAGCCGCCGGACCAAATCGCCGGTGTGGGCGTCCCACAGCAACACTTCGTTTGCCGAGGAAAGGGTGGCCACCAGACTGCCGTCGTGGCTTTGGGCCACCGCGTCGACCATCGTCTTGGTGAGCCGCAGGTCGGTCTCGAAGAAGGTGGGCGGAGTCTCTTCCCCGGGATTCCAGAGGAAAGGAGGACCCCCGCCCGCCGCATTCAGGACCTCCCAACCGTTCCCCCCATCCCGCGGTGGCACGAAGGTGGCGAATCCCACATATCCGCTTTCCAGGGAATCCTTTCGTTTCCAGGTGCCGGTGTCCCAAACCCGCACTCCCCCGCCCGGAGAGGCCCAGGTCGCAAGAAGAAGGGACCCGTCCGGACTGTAGTCAACCCATTCGACGACCGAATCGAGGCGGAATTCGCGTTCCTGGGTTCCGCGGGCCAGGTCCCAGACCCTCGCCCGTTGATCTTTCCCGCTCGAGACAAGATGAGTCCCGGCGGGGTGGAAGTTGGCACTGGTCACGAGCTCTTTCATTTCAACCTTGTCCGGGTTGCCGGGATGGTGAAATTCCTGGCACCGGGGAGTGGCCACGGGGGCCTTGACGAGATGGCTTCGACCGCCCAGCCCGAAGGTGAGAATTTCATCACCATCGGGTTTCCACCGAGCCCCGAAGAAGCTCAACCCGCGGTCGACAGCGTCCCCGATCTTATTTCCGCTCGCAGCGTCCCAGACCTCGACCCGTCTGTCATCGACAGTCAGGAATTGGTGTCCCCTGGGGTGAAAATGCACCGCCTTGAGCAGCCCCTGCACTTGGATGGGAGGCTCGAATTGCGGTTTCCCGCTGGCGACATTCCAGACATGAACCCAGTCGTTGCCGGAACGGCTGGCCAGCAGCAACCCGTCCTGGCTGAACTCGAGGGCTCGCACCGACTCGGCGTGAAAAAAAGGCTCACCCACCGGCTCTCCACTGGCCACCTCCCAGAGCCTGACCGTCCGGTCTTCCGAGGCAGTGGCAAACGTTCGTCCATCCGGACTGAAGGCAAAATCCCAGATGGCGAGACCGGAAGGATGCCGGATCTCCCAGAGCTTGGCCCCGGATTGGGCATCGCAAAGAGTCAACCTTCGGTTGCGAATGAAGGCGAGCTGGCTTTCGTCGGGACTGAACATACCCTCCATCGCATTGGACCAACCCGGTTCCGGAATGGAAAAAAGCGCTTTTCCGGTTGCCGAATCGAACACCCAGACCTCGTTTTGATTCCTCTCGCTGTTTCGATAACTTCCTCCCGTGATAAAGGAACCCCCGCTGGGACTGAATCTCGCAAAGTAGGTCTTCCCCTCAAGGACCACCGGCTTCCCGACCACATTCCCGGTTTCGTAGTTGTAAATGCGAAGGCACGAGACCTCGGAAGAAGTCGCACGGTGGTCTGCCAACAACCAAGGCTCGCTGGGATGAAAAGAGACATCAAAGCCGAAGTCCCGCCCCTGGTAGCCCGGGAGATCCGGAAGGGGTTTCCCCACCGGATCGCCGGTCCGGGCATTCCACACTTGGATCCCTGTTTCATCCTCGGTCGAGGTCGCCAACAGCGATCCATCGAGGCTGAGGGCGGCATCTTGAGAGTTGGGAAAGAGCCGCTGCACGCGCGTGAAATCGTGCCGCTGCAGGGCCGACAGGAGCCTCTCGGCCGCCACCAGGTTTTCGTCATCCTCGCGAATCAATTGCGCCAGCTTCGCCATGCCCAGCCTCTTTTTTCCCGACGCCAGCAGCCCCTCGGCCTCTGCGTGACGCGCGATCAGGCTGATCCGGACGGCCCGGGCCTCGGAAGTCACGGCCTTTTCCCGGGCCTTTTTCTCCGAAAAGAAAAAGAGGGTACTCACGACCGCAGCAATCGCCAGACTGGCAACCACCGTGCCACCGGTGATGACGACCACCCGGTTTCTCCGCACATATTTACCAAAGCGATAAGCCAGGCTCGGTGCGCCCGCCTCTACCGGCTCGTCGGCGAGATACCGCCTGACGTCCGCAGCCAGACCATTGGCGGTGTCGTAGCGGCGCTTGCGGTCCTTATCGAGAGCCTTCATCACGATCCAGTCGAGATCGCGGTCGATGCGCGTGGGCGGAATGATCTCGCGCGCGTTCCGGTTGGCGCGGTTTTGCCGAAGGGTGAGGCGGGTGCTCGGCCGGAGTGGCTCCTCCTCGCGGATCACCCGTCGAATTTCATCCTGACCAATCGAGGAAAGACGATTGGCATCAAGCGGAGTGGTTCCAGTGAGCAATTCATACAGAAGAACGCCCAGGGAGTAGATATCACTGCGGGTATCGATGTCGAGACCGCTCATCTCGGCCTGCTCCGGACTCATGTAAGCCGGGGTCCCGATGAACTGCTCGAAGCGGGTGAAGAGCGTCTTTTGCGTGAGATCCTGCTGGGTTGCCTTGGCCACTCCGAAGTCGATGACCTTGGGGACCGGCTTGTCATCGTGCAGGGTCACCATGACATTCGACGGTTTGAGATCCCGGTGAATGATCCCCTTTTGGTGGGCGTGCTGCACCGCACTGCAAACCTCCAGGAAAAGCTCCAATCGTTTCTCGGTGTCCAGTTTCTGTTCCTCACAGAACTTCGTAATCGGAATGCCCCGCACCAATTCCATCACGAAATACGGCCTTCCCGCCTCGGTTGCCCCGGCATCGTAGACCCGGGCGATGTTGGGATGATCCATCATCGCGAGCGCCTGGCGTTCAACCTCGAAGCGGGCCACTACCTGGCGGGTGTCCATTCCCAATTTGATGACCTTCACCGCCACCCGCCGTTTCACCGGCTCAAGCTGCTCCGCCATGAAGACCGAGCCAAAGGCCCCCTCCCCGATCCTTTGCAACAGCTTGTAGTGCCCCACCAGGGTGCCCGAAGCCAAGTCCCCGTCGTCCCGATCGTTCACCCCTTCGAAGGGCGGGTCTTCCATGAAACTCCCGCCCCCGGCGGCCTGATCTGCCTCCAGCAGCTCCATCACCCGTCCCTTCATGAACTCGTCGTCCCCGCAAGCCTCGTCGAGGTAAACCCGCAAGGTCTCGTCATCACCATCGAGGGGTGCCTCGGAAAAAATCTCAATCTCTCGCATTCTTGAAGTTCGTCATGATTTCTACCACAGGCGCAAAAAACACCGAAACCCTGTCAAAATTCGCAAAGTTATTTTGCGATTCCACTCAGAGTTCCACCGAGACCTCCCGGTAAAGCCAGGCCCGAGCCCCCCGCCAGATGCGATGCACCGTGCTCTCGGAGGTCCCCAGGGCATGAGCCGTTTCCGGCACGGTTAGGCCGGCATAGTAACGCAGCTTCACCACTTCGGCATATTCCGGGCTCTCCACCTCCAGTTTTTGCAGGGCTTCCTCAATCGCGAGGATCTCCTCGGACGGAACGGTGAATTCGAGCTGCGATTCATTGAGTTCGGTATGGCGGACATTCGACCCGCGCTTTTGGCTCATCTTCTTGCGGGCACTCTCAATCAAGATCCGGCGCATGGCCTCGGCGGCCGCGGTGAAAAAATGCCCCCGGCTGTCCCACTGCCGTTCCTCACCATCCGGCCCGAGCAATCTGACGTAGGCCTCATGGACCAAGGCGGTCGGCTGGAGGGTGTGTCCCGCTCTCTCCCCCGCCATCTTGTTGGCCGCAATCCGCCGCAATTCCTCATAAGCCAGCGGCAAGATCATCTCGCCGGCTTGCGAATCACCCGACTCCACAGCCTCAAATATTTTGGTGAGTTCACTCATGACATTTTCCTGCTTCTTCTTGCATTCAAGCGGTCCGCTGCCGGGGCCGCAACTCCTATCCTCGCGATCCTCACCGGCCCTCCTCTAAAAAGTAGAAAATCATGACAGGGTTTTCCTCCTTTCTGCGCTTGAGAGGGCGACGCCTTTTTCCGTCACCCTCCCACTCTGTCCAAGCCATGACTCACACCCCTTCCAAAAAATCGACCCGCCACCGCGGCCTCCACCTGTCCCGCACCCAGCGCAAGGCTCTCCGTCGCCGGAGCCAAAACGCGCTGCGCTACTGGAAATTCCTCACCCGCTGCTTCACCTCGCTGCGCAGGCGGCCCGCCTTCCGCTGGATCCGCGCCTTCAAGCGACTCCGCACCGCCTTCGGCGCCCTGGCGCTGGCCTGCTGGCTGCCCACCCTCGCGCAAGCCGATACCTTCACCGTCAACAGCAACTCCGACATCTCGGAGGAAGAAGACGGAGACCTCACCCTGCGCGAGGCGATCACCCGGGCCAACGAGAACCCGGGCCCGGACACCATTGACTTCACCGACGAGCTCTCCGGGGCGGTGATCAAATTGACCCAAGGCGAACTCGCCATCAGCGACGACCTGAGCATTGACGCCTCTGGCCTTGCCGAAGCGCCCATCATCGATGCCGATGAAAAATCCCGCGTGATGCACTTCACCGAATCCGAGGGCGATCTGGTGCTCACCAAGCTCACGCTGCGAAATGGCAGAGTGAGAAATGGACATGGAGGCGGCGTTCTCTCTGCCTCAAGCGGCTCCCTCATTTTGGTGAACTCACTGGTGAGTGATCATTTCGTCCAATACGGAAATGGTGGTGGCCTGTTCTCCCGCGGAACCATCACTCTTCAGAATTCAACGATCAGAGGGAACGTCAGTATGGAAGACCTTGCTAATCTTCCAATAGCCCCAGGAGATAGCAATATTTTCGAGGGCCAAGGCGGTGGGATCTACAGCGGCGGAGCTCTCACAATCACCGAATCAACGATTAGCGGAAATTATGGGCATCTCGGCGGTGGCGGAGTTTACTCGCGATCCGGCTCCGTGATTCTCAAAAGCTCGACAGTCAGTGGAAACCGATGTGATTCATATTACTCGAGAGGGGGAGGCATCCGCCTGAATTCGAGCTCCATCACCATTTCCCATTCGACGATCACTCAAAACGGATCATCGACTGGAGGTGGGATTTTCTTCGGTGTCTCCGTCGGTGAAGCGGTCAAACTTTCGAATTCCATCGTCGCCGGGAACTTCGTCAGATGGGAGGACATCTATTCCCCTCCCGTATCCGTCTTCGCTTCCGACCTCCTTTTCTTCTCTGGATCCCCGACCACCCTCGAGGTCTCCCACTGCCTCATCGGCACGAGCAGGGGTGCCCGCCTCGACGAGGCCCAACTCAACGAGAACAACCTCATCGACGTCGACCCGCTCCTCGCTCCGCTCGCCGATAATGGTGGCCCAACCCAAACGATGCTGCCTTATCCCGAATCACCCGTCATCAATGCCGGGGCCCGGACCTGGCACACCGCCGATCAACGGGGGCTCGCTCATACCGGAGCCCCCGACATCGGGGCCGTTGAATTCCAGGGGACGTCCGACCTGCCCCGGGTCCTCCCACTCGACCACGATGGCGACGGCTCCTCCTTTCAAATTGAAAAGGCGGTGGGCACCAACCCCTTTGTGGCCGACCCGAATGACCCCCGCCTCCTTCAGCGGCCCGTTTTCAACGCCGAAGGCCAGGCCGTGCTGAGCTTTGGGATTGCTGAAACCGCCCTCCCCGGCACCCGTTGGATCCTCGAACGGACCACCGACCTCCTCACCTTCGAAGCAATCCATCGCTTCGATGGCACGGAACACCTCACCTACGAGGGCCGCCCGGTCACCATCACCGAGACCGACTTCGGGGTGTCCGTCATCGACGAGGCTCCACCAACCGGTCGGGTCTTTTACCGGCTGAGAATTGCCTTGGCGGAATGACGAAATTGGATGCTCTCCAATTTTTGTGAAAAAACTGACGTCTTTTTCCGCTCTTTCGCGCATGTCTCAATGACGGGCAATGATGTTCGTCACCGTAAGCAATCCAACCATCGCCGCCCCAGGAAATCCTTCCGGGGGCGGCGATTTTTCAAATCGTCTTCGCCAATTCCCATCCTTCCCGCCACTCTCATTCCCACCTCAATTTTCTTCCTCATGAAATTTCACTTTATTTCCGGACTACCCCGTTCCGGGTCCACCCTGACCTCCGCCCTTCTGCGCCAGAACCCGCGCTTTCATGCCGGCATTTCCAGTCCGGTTGCCGGGCTCATGGAGGGCATCATTTCCAATGTCTCAGCCGGCACCGAAATGGCCAGTATGGTCAACGGGGAACAACGCGCCCGCATCCTCCGCGGCCTCTTCGAAAGCTATTACGCCGGTCTCGAGGAGGAGGTGGTTTTTGATACCAACCGGGCCTGGACCGCCCAACTGCCCGCGCTCATGAAGCTCTTTCCGGAATCCAAACTGATCTGCCTGGTGCGCAATGTGAGCTGGATCATGGATTCCATGGAGCGTCAGTTCCGCGAAAATGCCTTCGAGCACACCCGCCTCTTCAACAACCCGTCCGAACGCTCCAGCGTCTACACCCGGCTCGAGGCCCTGGCCCACGCCGACCGGCTCGTCGGTTTCCCCTGGCACGCCCTGCGCGAAGCCTGTTACTCGGAATTCGCGGACCGCCTGGTCCTCGTCGACTACGACCTCCTCACCGCCCGGCCGGCCGACGTGATGGAGCTGCTCTACCAATTCCTCGGGGAGGAACCCTTCGAACACAACTTTGAGCAGGTCGACTTCGATTCACCCGTCTTCGACCGCCAACTGGGACTGGACGGGCTGCACCGGGTGCACCGCAAGGTCGCCCCGAGGCCACGCAAGACCATCCTCCCGCCCGATCTCTTCGAGCGCTATGCCAAAATGGATTTCTGGCACCACCTTCCCGACTCTCCGGCCTTCCGCATTGTGGCCGAGCCGAAGGAATCCTGAGCCCCTCCGAAAAAAAATCAAAAACCGTGACAGGGTTTGTCCGGGTTTTGCGCTTGAGAGGACAACCCCCGAAAGAAGGGCCTCCATTCAAACCCAGAATCGCCATGAAACAACCCACCCAACTCAAATTGTCCATCCGCCATTGGTCGACGCCAGTCCTGTCGCTGATGATCGGGCTCCTGCCCTGCCTCCCCGGGATTGCCTCGGCTCAGGCCAATCCGACGGTCAGGCTCGAAAGGTCACCGCTCCCGTTCCCCTTATCAGGGTCCTTGTCCACCGCCCATCGTGGCAGGGACATGGCAGGCAACTACGGGAACGCCGGGGCGACGGTCGGCTGGCGAATTCACGAGAACTTCAGCTTCCCGACCGCCGAGTCGATTCGGGAAATCCACTGGAGAGGTCTCTATCTCCTGGAAAACGATTGGTTGAGCAACCCTGTGAGGGGGACGAACACCGATCAGTGGGAGCTGCGAATCTGGTCGGACAATAATGGCGAGCCAGGGGGAATCCTCTACACCGAAGTGTTGGATTTCGCCGAAGTTCCAAGTGCCGTGGATGGGTTCAACCAGGAGGGGGGGCTCGAGATCCCCCGGTATGCCTTCGAGTGGGAACTGGCGGAGCCGTTCGTGACAGAGCCAGGGACAAGCTACTGGTTTTCGATTTTGTCCATGGCGGAAGAATTCGAACCGATGTTTGTCGTCTCTGAAGGTTATGATGGCGATCTTGGTCGGGGTGCCCCGATGGACCCTGAAGTGATCGCCAGCGCCATCCAGTCTTCGTCCTACCTGCAGAGAAATCTCCAGGAAAACAAGCTGTATGCGAGATGGGGGACTCAGGCACTCACCATCGTCACCGTGCCAGCGAATGACGCCGACGAGGACGGGATGGATGACGACTGGGAGCGAGCGCACGGGCTCAGCGTTGGCGAGGATGAGTCCGCATCCGATCCAGACGGGGATGGGCTTTCCTGCCTGGAGGAATTTGAGCATCGGACACACCCGATGGAGCCGGACTCCGATGGGGACGGGCTGAGCGATGCCGTCGAGACGAACAGCGGAATCTTCGTCTCCCCCACCGACCGTGGGACAAACCCGAACCTTGCGGATACGGATGGCGATGGCTTGGAGGACGGCTTGGAAGATCCGACCTTGCCTTTTTCTGCGGGAGAAAATGCCGGGACCGATCCCAATCTATTCGACACCGACCGGGACTCCCTCTCGGATCTGGACGAACTGGAGGCGCAGACCGATCCGACCCGCAACGATTCCGATTCAGATGGAGTTCTTGATGCCTGGGAGCTCGATCATTTCACCGACCCGAATGACCCGGAAGATCCGGTCAGCGTGGCGACCACCTTCCCTTCCGGCGGTGCCACCAGCGAGTGGAATTCGGCTGCGGAGCTGCCAGAGACATTCAATTCGTACATGGGAGGGCTCGACCTCGCCGATGTGACGTTCCAGCTTCTGGTCGACTTTGAGGAGAAGCCTACCGGGCCGAGCGAGGTGATCTTTGAGACCGGAGGGGGGAGGTTCGGATTCTCTCTCGTCTACGAAGCTGGGAACAACCTAGTTCTCCGGGCTTCCGGCAACGACGGATACGGCCTGAACATGATCGAACGCCACCTCAGCGAAGACGAGCTTGCTGACGGGGCGCTCGAATTGACCTGGGGCTTCGACACCGAAAATGCGGATGGCAATCAATCGATCGGGCTCTGGGTGAATGGGGAGATCGTATCCGAGGTGGCAAACGATCTTGGCACCGATTGGAGTGGTAATGGGGATGCGAACCTGGGCAGACGAAGCCTGACCCAGGGATCACTCGCGGGGAACGGAGTCAATGGTGCTCTGATCGCCGGGGACTTTGTCTCGGGAACGATCAATCTCGGCGAGGGGTTAAGGATGTTCCATAGCCGCTACCCGGTGGTAGGAGTGGTAGAGCGCGCCGACAGCGACGGGGATGGGATGGGCGACTACCACGAGCGCCTGTATGGGCTCGACCTTGACAATGACGACGCCAACCTCGATCTCGATGGGGACACCCTGACGAACATCGACGAGATTAGCGGTGGGACTCTGCCTCACAATCGCGACTCGGATGCGGATGGGCTGGAGGATCATGTTGAGAGCGGAACGGGGGTCTGGCTCAGTGCTGCCGACACCGGGACCGATCCGAGGGATCCGGACAGCGACAATGACGGGCTCCTCGACGGCGTCGAGAACCCGAACCTGCCTTACGATTCTCGCAACGCGGCCGCGCAGCCCGGTTCAGATCCGAACCGTCCGGACAGCGACCAAGATAGTGTCGGTGACGGGCTCGAGATCCAACTCGGGTCGGACCCGAGCAAGCCGGGCAGCACCCCGACATCGCTGGTCGTCGATCTCGTCTCTTACTGGCCGCTCGATGGCAATTTGGAGGATGTCGTCGATGACAATCACGGCACCAAACGGGGAAGAGGAGCGATGCCCTTCGTCGAGGGCAAGCTCGGCAATGCCGTGAAAATGGACGGCTACGACCAATACATCGAGATCACGGGTGGAGACGAATCCGAATTCGATTTTGCGGGTGGAAGCATGAGCATTTCCTGTTGGTTCAAAGTCGATAGATTCGACACGACCTGGCAGGCCTTGGCGGCGAAAGGCGAAGGGCAATCCTGGCGGCTGCACCGTTACAGCACGGGCTCCCAGATGGCCTTCTCCGGAGGTACGAATAGTTCCGGTGCCGGGCCGGTGGTGAACGACGGCCAGTGGCACCACGTGGTGGCGATCTCCGAGGCCGGGGTGAACCAGCGGGTCTACATCGATGGGCAGCTCGCTTCGACGACTCCGGTCGGGCCAATGATCAACAGCGCCAAGCGGATGAGGATTGGAGACAATCCGGACACTGAAGGCCGCGAGTGGGAGGGCTGCATCGACGATGTCGCGATCTGGAGCCGACCGCTGACGGAAGAGGAAATCGCCACCCTGTGGAACGATGGTGACGGTCAATCGATTCTCACTGTTGTCGAAGAACCCCTGCGCATTGCTGAGATCAACTTCGCAAATGAGGGCGGGGTTGCTTCTGTCGAAATCGGCTGGGTATCGAAAGCCTCAGGCTTGTATGCGGTCGATCGCTCTTATGATCTGGTGACCTGGGAGGAGCTCGATGATGCGGTCGACGCGATGGGCGGATTCACTCGCTACACTGACCGGAACCTCGGTGAGACCTTGCCGCAGCAGGTCTACTACCGGCTGCGCCGCATCGAATAGTCGCCTCGGGGCTGGCGGCGCCTGAAGTAAGCTATTCTGCCGGGCTCGAAGAAGAGGTGGAGTTCGACTCCCCCGTCTTCGGCCGCCCACTGGGACTGGACGGGCTGCACCGGGCGCACCGCAAGGTCGCTCCGAGGCCCCGCAAAACGATTCTCCCGCCCGATCTCTTCGAGCGCTACGCCAAAATGGATTTCTGGCACCACCTTCCCGACTCACCGGCCTTCCGAATTGTGGCCGAGCCGAAGGAATCCTGAGCCCCTCTGAAAAAAACTTAAAAACCGTGACAGGGTTTGTCCGGGTTTTGCGCTTGGGAGGACAGTCAGAAAACGCAAACCAACCAAGCCATGAACGAACACAGAATACCAACCCTTCGTCCCTCAACAATCCGTCCAGCGATGATGGGTTCTTTACTCACCGCCCTACTGCTCCTCGGTGCCGCCCCCGCGGTGTGGGCGGAGGCCACTCCCACCAAACGGATCCACCGCCCGGTTTTCGCGCCTGAGCTGGCGGGACGCTATCTCTATTCGCACCGGTATCCCGATGGATCCGGACAACAGGTGTTCGACAAGCTGCAGTTCGAGGCCGCCGAGAAGCTGGTGGAATTGCACTGGTACGGAGTCTACAGCTCAGTTTTCGACAGACCCGGTCCCGAAATCATTGATCCCGGGGAGCCCGATACCGACATCTGGCAAATCACCTTCCAATCCGACTTCAATGGAAAACCCGGCGCCTTCCTCTATTCGTTCAGTGTTCCGGCGAGCGAAGTGACCAGGACTCAGATCGATCACACCATCTTCGTCGGCCCCCATCCCAGGTATGGCTTCTCCCACACTTTTGCGACGCCACCCGGGTTCCAAGCCAACACCCCGTTCTGGATTTCCATCCTTTCGATCTCTCATTCGGAGGGTGGAGTCTTTACCCAGTCATCTGGATCAGCGGGCGCGATCACGGCCACCAGTGACGCCGAACTCGTCGGGGCGGATCTTCGGGATGCTCCAAGATCTCGAGGCGTCAACCTCCCGGACCAGAGCGCTGGAACTGCGCCAGGTGCCCGGGCGCTCACCCTTCTCACCATCCCGCTGAACGATGCCGATGAAGATGGGATGGATGATGCCTGGGAGGGCCGGAACGGCCTCGCCACCGATCGCGATGATTCGGGCGAGGATCCCGACGAAGACGGGCTCACGAATCTCAGGGAGTTTGAACGACGCACCGATCCGCAGAATGCCGACTCGGACGGGGACGGTCTCAATGATCTGGTCGAGTCCGGCACCGGCCTCTACCTCGACGAATCGGATCGGGGAACCAGCCCCAACCACGTCGACAGCGACGGCGATGGCTTGAACGACAACCTCGAGGTGCCGTCCCAGCCCACACTCGGGATGGAGCAGCCCGGCACCCACCCGCTGAAGCCCGATACTGATCGCGACGGGCTCCAGGACAATGAGGAGATTCTCCTTGGCACCAACCCGAAAAATCCCGACTCCGATGGCGACAGCATTTCGGACAACTGGGAGATCCTGCATGGCAGCAACCCGAACGATCCGGCCTCGCCTGTCACGGTCAATCTTGCGTCGCTCGGTTCACCCTCCAGCATCTGGCGCACCCTTCAGGAGCTTCCGAGTTTCAATGGCTACAGGGACGGCGCGGACAAGCGCAACGCGACCTTCAGCGTTAACATCGACTTCGAGGCCAAGCCAGATGGCGATCCGGAATTGATCTTCGAGACCGGCGGGGGCAGCGTTGGCTACTCCCTGGTCTACGAAGCGGGCAACCGACTGGTGTTGCGGGCCATCGGTGATAGCGGCCGGAGCCTCGCCTTTATCGAAGGATTACTGCGCGAGGAGTGGATCGAAGCCGGAGAGCTGGAGGTGGTCTGGAGTTACGAGGTTTCCAACTCCGAGGGTTCGAACTCGATGAGCCTGTGGGTCGGTGGCCATCCCATTTCCGAGATCCGCAAAGACCTCGGCGGCGACTGGAGCGGCGCAAGACCTGCTAGCTTCGGGGTCGGTGGAACGGCTCGACTGGGCTCCGGGGTAGGCGGAGTGGGTGACACCGCGGCCGACTTCACCTCGGGCACCATCAACCTTTCCCTGGGATTGCGCTACTTTGAGCAGGTGCCCGCGATCACTTCCATCGAGCTCCCGTCACTTACGGTCAGAAAAGTCAGCTTCAATGACTCCGGCTTGCTGGAGTTGGAGTGGAGTTCCTATCCCCAAGGGATCTACACCGTCGAGCGCTCCTATGATCTGCAGCACTGGGAAGAGGTCGATGACTCCGTCGACAGCGATGGTTTTACCACGACTTGGTCCGTCCCCCGCGGCAGCGATCCCCGTCCCGATCGGGCCTACTACAGAGTGATTGAGAATCCCTAGGCCTTGCCAGCTGCAAAGACACCGATCCCTTAACGTCCCCGAGACCCAGCGAAACAGACCGTTTCATCAGTGAGAATGAGAGCTTTCGGATTTGCAGAAGCCGCAATGGATTTCGGAAGACCAAACCTACGTCCTCCACGAGCCAAGCTGACTCAAAGGGACCGGGGAAATGCCTGAAACACAAAAGAAGCCGTTTCCGCCCTCCAAGTGACAGAAAAGCCGGGCGAATCGGCAACCGATTTTGGTGCCAAAGCTGGAGCAGGCTTCACGTGCTCCAAAATCCCGCAGTCGATCAAAACCGAAAAAAGTCTGCCGCTTATTTCAGGGAGGTAATAAAAGCGATCCCCGGCGAGCAAACTCACCGGGGATCATTTTTTGGTGGAGGCGACGGGAGTTGAACCCTGTCTTTTTTATTATAAATAATAGGTTTGAGAGGATTTTCACCTGAAACACACGGAAAACACACAGATTTTTTCAGGAATCGCGTTCTCTCACCCGTGTTTTGGAACACCGCCTCGACACTTCTCTCGAGTCCCAGTTTGCACTGCCGATTGCGCAAATTCATTCCCAAATATGGGAACGATTTCTCATCCTTTTCAATCCATCGTGGGTCAGTTTTCAAAACGGAGGTAATTGGACGGTGATGAAAAAACTTTGAGGTAAACTGAGTCATGCGGATCCCACTGCCACCTGATCTTCAGCCAACGAACGAGATGCAACCAGTCGCCTCCGCCGATTTCGTCGAGTTCAAAAAAATGTCACTTGTTTTTATTCAATCGAAGAGCGTTCAGGATCACAGAAAGTGAACTCACGCTCATCGCCGCTCCGGCGATCATGGGGCTAAGGAGCATCCCAAAGAAGGGATAGAGGAGTCCGGCCGCGATGGGAATTCCGAGAGCGTTGTAGGCGAAGGCGAAGAAGAGGTTTTGACGGATATTCTTCATGACGGCCCGGCTCAGGCAGATGGCATTGACAATGCCTTGTATGTCCCCTTTCACGAGAGTGATGGCAGCACTTTCGATGGCGACGTCGGTGCCTGTTCCCATTGCTACTCCGACCTGGGCTTCGGCGAGGGCGGGCGCGTCGTTGATACCGTCTCCAGCCATCGCGACGATAGCTCCTTGGGCTTTGAGATCTTTGACGATCTGGATTTTATCGGCAGGGCTGAGACCTGCGCGGACATCGTCGATTCCGAGTGCTTTTCCGACTGCTTCCGCCGTGTGGATGTTGTCTCCGGTGGCCATGATGACCCGGATTCCAAGACCGTGGAGAGTCTTGATGGCATCTGGACTGGACTCTTTGATCGGGTCTGAAATCCCGATGATTCCGACCGCTTGATCGTCACTGGAAATCCACACCACGGTTTGCGCTTCGGACTGGAGGCGAGCGGCTTCGGTTTCAAGGGAGTCGGGCAATTTAACGCCTTCGTCTTCTAAAAATCCTTTTTTGCCCACTCGGATGAGGTGGTCGTTGATTGTTCCGCTCACTCCCCCGCCGGTGATTGATTGGAAATCTTTCGCTTCGGGAATTACCAAGCCGGAATCTTTGGCGGCATCGAAAATGGCGCAGGCTAAGGGGTGCTCGGAGCTTTTCTCCAAGGCGGCAGCTTGCGCAAGGATGTCATCAATCTCGAAACCATCGACCGCGAGCTTGCTGGTGAGACTAGGCTTCCCGGCAGTGAGGGTGCCGGTCTTGTCGGTGAGCAAGGTATCGACCTTTTCGGCGGTCTCGATTGCTTCGGCATTTTTGATGAGAATCCCGGCTTCGGCAGCACGTCCAACGCCGACCATTATGGACATGGGGGTGGCAAGTCCGAGGGCGCACGGACAGGCGATGATGAGGACGGCGACGGCATTGACCAGGCCATAGGCCATGGCAGGAGTCGGTCCCCAAATCGACCAGATGACAAAGGTCAGGACGGCGATGGCGAGGACCGCAGGCACGAAGTATCCCGCAATTTTATCGGCCAATTTTTGGATGGGGGCGCGACTCCGTTGCGCTTCCGAGACCATGTGGACAATCTGCGAAAGCAGGGTTTCGCCGCCCACCTTCTCGGCTTTCATGATAAAGGAGCCGGTCTGATTTACGGTGGCTCCGATTACAGAATCGCCCTTGCCTTTGCTCACGGGAACCGGTTCTCCAGTGATAATGGATTCATCGACGTTGCTCTTTCCCTCAGTGATGAAGCCATCAAGAGGAACTTTTTCACCGGGGCGAACTCGTAGCAAATCTCCGGCGTGGAGTTGATCGATAGGCACCTCTTCCTCTTCGCCATCCCGCAAACGATGAGCGGTCTTGGCGGCAAGGTTCATCAGGGCCTGAATCGCTTGTCCGGTCTGACTCCGGGCACGAGCTTCCAGGAGTTGCCCCAAAAGAACGAGGACGGTGATGACAGCAGCGGCCTCGAAGTAGAGGCCGACTTCGCCGCCTTTTCGGAAAGAGGCTGGGAAAAGTTCCGGGAAGAAAACGGCAGCGGTGCTGAAGAGATAGGCTGCTCCGACTCCAATCATGATCAGAGTGAACATATTCGGGCTTCGGTTCACGATGGACCGCCAGCCTTTGATAAAAAAGATGCCGCCCGCCCACAACACGACCGGCGTCGTCAGAATCAGTTCAATCCACTTTGAGACTGACTTGGGAATAATCTCGGCCAGTCCGAGGGCCGGGATCATGCCACCCATCGCCAGGAGAAAGACAGGACTGGTGAGGATCAATCCGATCCAGAATTTCCGGGAAAGACTACGAATTTCCTCCTGTGCGTGGGCGTCATCGGCGGAGGCATCCATCGGCTCCAGAGGCATCCCGCATTTGGGACAATCTCCCGGTGCATCTTCGATCACCTCGGGATGCATGGGACAGGTGTATTGCGTGACTCCGGAAACACGGGGAACCTGCTCCAAGGCCATGCCGCATTTCGGGCAATCTCCCGGCTTGTCCGAGATGATTTCCGGGTCCATGGGGCAGGTCCACTGGCCTGGCTTCGTTGCGGTTTCCTGAGGATCTACGACATGACTCTCGCCATAGCAGCAGGAATGCTCTTCGTCTCTGTGTTCCATGGTTCTTTTCATAAGCGGTGGGGAAAGGAGCGAAATCAAATCCCACTCCCTTCCCTTTCATCCACTACAGATTTGCGAGATACTTCTCCGGGTTGGCCTTGAATTTCGCGATACAGGGCGGACAGCAGAATTTCACTTCCTGGCCGTTGTGAACGATGGAGACCGGTTCGCCCATTGAGCCGAGCTTTTTGCCGGTGACCGAGCATTTATCGCTTTTGTAGGGCTTCACGGTTGAATTCGTCATACCGGACACGTCTTGCCCAGCCTCAGGGTCGGTGGACGATGTTGAGCAGGATGCGAGGAGGAAAGTCACAGCGGAGGCTGTCGCTATCATGGTGGCGGTTTTGTTGATCATATCTGAGTTGGTTGGTGTTATCTTGAGGTTGATTTTGATTCCCCAGGACTGTCATTCAATCGGGCGACAGTCGGGGATTATATTTCGAAAAGAATCAGAAGCTGTAGCTCAATCCGAAGCTCCAGAGTGGGCCGACGGTGAGTGCTGTCTCATTGACATCTCGATAGACTGGAACAGCCACGGAGAACGATGCGTTCATCTCTTCATTGATCGCGTAGATGAGCGAAGGTGTGACAGAAAGCGTGGTCGAACCAGTGTCGGCGATGTCGATGCCAAGGAACTCATCTCGTCCTCCATGAAACAGATCCAAGGACAGCTTTGCGCTAAGGTTTTCACCCAGGCTCCGGCTCACTCCAGTGCTGAAAAATAAGGTCTCGGCAGGCCGAAAATCCTTCGAGCTTTCATAGAGCGGCAATGTCAAATTTAGGCTGGAGAAGTAAGACCAATCATCAATTTCACCTGAATAGCGTGTCCCAAGTGTTAGCTGAGTCGTCCCAGTGCCCAGTTGAAATACACTCGGGTTCACTCCCCCCACACGGGGATTATCTCGAGCTTCTCCGGTGGGAAGTATGAACCCGAAGTTGAAACTCAATCCACTGAGAGCGGAATCATCGTTGGACCATGGTGACAAGATCGCGGTCAGGCTCATATCACCCAGTCCACTGATGTTGACATCGCTTTGTCCGTCCTCTCTCCGTGTCCCATCGGTGAAAGGAACGCGGACATTGAAAATCCAGTTCTCATCCAATCGATAGGAACCACTCAGCGAGAACTGGTGAAACTCAGTTGAAATATCGTTGGGATTTCCGACTCTATTCGAGCCATCAAAGATCTCATCATTGAGACGATAACGGTAGTCGAACGCGAGACTGAACGCGGATCCATCAGCAACAGAATCACCGCCAACTGGCGGCGCAGTGAGTTTTCATCCGTCTCATCCAGATGAGGAGAGAGGAAGAAGCGCGACAATGGCAGCGGTCGTTTTTATCAGGTTCATATTATTGGATTTCATGTTTTTTTGGAGAGCGAAGTTCTTTGGTAAGGCAATACAGGACGGGCACCACGAACATGGTGAGGAGTTCGATAAGCATGCCGCCGAAGATGGGAATGGCCATGGGGACCATGAGATCGGAGCCGCGGCCAGTGCTGGTGAGGACCGGCAGGAGCGCAAGAAGCGTGGTAGCGGTGGTCATGAGACAGGGGCGAACGCGACGCATCCCAGCTTCAAGGGCTGCCTGACGCATTTCGGAGATTGTCGTTGGCTTCAGTTCCTCGAATTTTTGGCGGAGGTAGGTCGAGATGACCACTCCGTCATCTGTGGCGATGCCAAAGAGGGCGAGAAAGCCGACCCAGACGGCGACCGAGATATTGACAGGGCCGACATTGAAAAGGTGGGCAACGTTGTGGCCGAAGACTTCGAAGTTGAGGAAGCCGGGTTGGCCGTAGAGCCAAAGCATGAGAAATCCCCCGGCCCAGGCGACAGCCACGCCAGAGAAAACGATGGCTGTGGAGGCGGCGGATTTGTTGTCCAGGTAGAGGATCATGAAGATGATTCCGAGACAGAGTGGCACCGCAAACATGAGGGTTTTGTTGGACTCCAAAGCAGACTGATAATTGCCTGCAAACTCGTAGCGAACACCTGCAGGACGCTTCAACTCCCCCGTCGACTCCATCTTCTTGAGGTAGGCCTGCGCGGCTTCCACAACATCGACCTCGGCATTGCCAGCTTCAGCTCCAAAGGTGACATAGCCGGTAAGGAAGGTATCTTCAGCTTTGATGTTTTGAGGACCACGAACGTAGCGAATGGAGGCGAGCTGGGAGAGCGGAATTTGCGCACCTCCTTTCGCTTTAATCAGAATCCTGTTCAAATCTTCAATAGCATCACGATTCTCCCGCATGTAGCGAACTTGGACCATGTAGCGCTCCCGCCCCTCCACCGTGGTTGAGACCATACGTCCTCCTATTGCGGTTTGAATGGCATCATGGACATCAACGATATTCAGGCCGTAGCGCGATGCCTCATCGCGATCAGGAATGATCTCTAAATATGGCTTTCCGACAATTCGGTCAGCATTCACTGTTGCAGTGTTGAGCCCTTTGATCATCCCGCTACGAAGATGGCGCTCGATCTCGATTCCAAAGTCCTCAATGGTGCGGAGGTCGGGACCTTTGATTTTCAACCCCATGGGCGCACGCATCCCGGTTCTCAACATCACGAGACGGGTTTCGATCGGTTGAAGCTTCGGTGCACCGGTTACTCCGGGGAGTTGGGTCACACGACTGATTTCAGCCCAGATATCGTCGGGAGATTTGATATGCGGCCTCCATTGACGAAAAGGTTTTCCGTTATCGTCAGGAACCAGAGCTTCATTTTCGTATACAAAGTCACCTTTGTCGTAGGTCTTGAAACGAAGAATTTCGCCTTTCTCACTACTTTTAAACTCTGAGACGTAGTTAATGACGGTCTCAACCATCGAAAGCGGTGCCGGATCGAGAGGAGTCTCGGCACGACCGATCTTCCCAACCACTCGCTCAACTTCTGGAATCGAGGCGATGGCAGCATCGAGTTGCCTGAGAGATTCCTGAGCTTCCTCAATAGAAGCATGGGGAGCCACAGTAGGCATGAAGAGAAATGTTCCTTCATCGAGAGCTGGTCGAAATTCCTCACCGAGCCCCGGAAACTTCTTTGAAGCATCCTTATAGAGAGCGGACTGCTTGGCTGATTCCGGAAGGAAAGAAAAGACCTTGGGGAAGCCAAGCCAAATGCTGAAAGCCATCGCGAGCAATAACACGGGCGCGGAGAGAAAGAGTGCCTTGTGGTTGAGGCACCATTTTAAAATCCCTCCGTAGAGCTTCTCAAAGCCCTTGAAGAAAATCAGGAGCCCACCAATCACAAGGCAAACAAAAAGAATATTGACCCCTGTCGTGCGGTCGAGGCCAAGCGGCATCCAGTCTTTTGCGAGAAACCAAGTAACGAAAAAGGCCACTGCGATGTTAAACCCGATGAATGTGAATTTGAGAGATTTTGACTTTCTCAGAGCAGCAAACTTGCGGAAGAGCGGGAAACGGTATCCGAAAAGGATGTGGGCCACCGGAGGAATGATAGTGAGTGCCACTACAATGGAAGCTATGAGCGCAAAAGACTTGGTGAACGCCAAGGGTTTGAACAGACGCCCCGCCTCCCCTGTCATCGTGAAGACCGGGAGGAAGCTCACTACCGTGGTCGCTACCGAAGTTGTCACGGCCCCAGCGACTTCAGTGACCCCTCGATAAATGACGGCAGCTTTCGACTCCTCGGGATCCGCTTCATCGAGGTGCTTCAATATATTCTCAGTAAGAACAATGCCGACATCGACGACGGTGCCAATCGCAATGGCGATACCAGAAAGGGCGACGATATTGGCATCGACTCCCCAAATCTTCATCGAGATGAAAGTGATGAGAACCGCAAGTGGGAGCATCATCGCGATGAGAATACTGCTCCTAAAATGGAGCAACATGATCACAACCACGATAATAGTAACGAGAACCTGCTGATAAAGAGCATCGTCAAGAGTGTTGAGCGTTTCCCCAATGAGCTCTGAGCGGTCGTAAAAAGGAACCACGGTCACCTTCGAGGTTGTAAACCACGCAGGCCAAGATCCTGGATCGAGTTGGCCAAAGTGAGCCATCCAAGCGTCTTCGTTGAGAGAAAAACCATCAGTAAACGGAGTGCCAATCCCCTTCTGATCTGCGTAGGCGACCGCTTCTTCAAAGCTTATTTTAGTCCAATCGATGACAGGGCGGATCGGCAGGGCTTCCGTGAGTTCCTCAACCTTCTTCTTCGTAGCTTTGATCGCAGCCAGTGGGTTCGTTCCATAACGGGCAACAACAACTCCGCCCACAGCGTCGGCACCATTCACGTCAAGCATCCCGCGCCGGATTGCTGGTCCAAGTTGCACCGTTGCAATATCAGCGACGGTGATGGGGCTATTGTCACGAACAGCCACCACTGCTTTCTCGATATCCTCTACCTTCTCAATGTAACCGGTGCCACGGAGGAAATACTCGACACCATTGACCGCAAGATTCCGCGCGCCGATTTCTTGATTGGATTTTCGAACAGCATCTGCGACTTGAGCCAAAGAAATATCATGAGCTCGAAGAGCATCTGGATCAATATCGACTTGGTATTGCCGTTGGAAGCCTCCAACAGAAGCAACTTCGGCAACCCCCTTAGCCGCCAATAGCGCATAGCGGACCTGCCAATCCTGAATCGATCGAAGTTCGTCAAGATCCCAACCTCCGGCGGGATTACCCTGCGGATCACGACCTTCAAGAACATACCAAAAGACCTGCCCAAGCCCGGTCGCATCGGGTCCCAGTGTTGGCGTGACATTCCCGGGAAGAAGGTTTGCCGGAAGAGAGTTCAGTTTCTCCAAAATCCTGCTTCGACTCCAATAGAAATCAATTTCCTCTTCGAAAATCAGATAAACGTAGGAATAGCCGAACATGGAGAATGAGCGCACTTCCTTGACCCCCGGAACGCCCAAAAGAGCGACTGTGAGTGGATAGGTAATCTGATCCTCCACGTCTTGTGGAGATCGGCCATTCCACTCGGTGAAGATAATCTGCTGATTATCTCCAAGGTCAGGGATTGCATCGACTGCGACAGGATCACGCGGGTAATCCCCGGTATCCCAGTCAAAAGGGGCAACCTTCACTCCCCAGCCGATGAAGAAGGTAAGAAGGAGAAAAACAACCAGCTTTTGGTGCAGGCAAAAATGAATGAGAGCTTTCACGTTGGTTTTCGTTTATGAGTTCTACTTGCCGTGATTGTGCTTCTCCATTCCCTCCATCTTTTTCATGAGGGGCTTCTCTCCCAGCGAGAGAGTGGAGGTTACCGAACCGCAGTTCAGCATGGCGTCACCAAAGTATGGATTGAGCACTTCAGGAGCGTTGGAAATCCAATCCCCTCCCTTCCCATCCGCAACCATGGGACAATGAACGACATAGGCACTGCCGACTTGATCCAGCCCGGAAGAACGAACAAGCGAGATGAGCCGGTTACTGATGTTCTGAAAGACGACCCGCTGCTTCGCGATGTCGCCTTCTCCTGCAAGCGCATTGGCATTTTCTTGCAGGTATTTGGCATCCTCTGTCAGTGGAATCCTACCACTGGCCTTGGAAAAATCACGCGCAGCGGCTTGAGCCTTTTCGGGAGCATCGTCGGCGAGCGCCTTGGAGAGCGGCAAGTAGGTTTTGATAGTCTCTTCGAGAGCCCCGGCAATCACCGGATCAATATTGGGAGGTGCTTCCGTGTGAGTGGGCAGGCCAAGATAGCGGCCGGCCTCTTCGGCAGACCGGGTTGCAATCCGCGCCGATTGCTGGACGTTCTTGGGAAGTTGACGACCAGCAATCTTCAATCCATTCATAAGCCTGTTGGAAAATTCACCCCATAGCTTCAGAGTATCGGGTTGGAATGTTGACTGATCCACAGCCTCAATCGCACGCTCCATTCCGGCAATCGCTTCTTTGGCAGCCATAGGTTCACTGGCATTTTGAAGGCGGGCCAGAGAGCGGAGAAAAGGTGCCCATTGCCCGGCAAGATCTTCGGGAGCTGAATTTGCCGGAGCTTCCACCAATCCAGCGTTTGGATTCATCATGGAAGGTTTGGCCTTGATCTGGAGCTCGGAGTCCAGTTTGAAAGCGCCTTGGGAAACAACCAATTCACCCTCGCTTAGTCCATTCACGACAATGAATTGTTTCCCAACCTTCGGGCCAAGAACGATTTCGCGTCCTTCAAAGGTTGGGTCTACTTTCTCAGGCACACGGACATAAACGACCGCTCGCTCGCCGGTTTGAAGAACCGCTGATGCAGGAACGAGTAAAGGGAGATCACTCTCCTCGTCAGTGGTCGCAATAAAGCCCAACTCACTAGCTGGAACCAAGGGCATGTCGCAAATATCACAGGTCCCGGGTCCGTCTTTCACAATCTCGGGGTGCATCGGACTAATCCACTTTCCAGCCATGGATGGATCCACAACTTGACCTCCACTGGTCATGCGGGACTCGACATGAGCCCGGGCAAACATACTCGGCTTGAGCTTCTGACCAGGATTTTCCAGATTCACACGCACTTGAGTCACCCTCGTGGTCGGGTTGATATCAGGGTCAATGAAGGCAACTCGTCCGTGAAATTCCTCCCCTGGAAAAGCCTCGATGCTGAATGCCACATCCTGGGCGTATCGAATCCATGGAAGGTCACTTTCATAAGCTTCCAAAATCAGCCACACCTTGGAGAGATCGGCGACCTTGAAGAGAGAATCACCCGTCTTGACGTAGGAGCCGAGATCAACCGATTTCTCAACAACAATTCCATCCTGAGGAGAGCGTATGGTGATGCGATCGCTGGGATTCTTCTGCATTGCGATTTCATCAATCTGTTCCTCTGAGAGCTGAAGAAGCCGAAGCTTCTCACGAGCAGCATTGAGCAGACGGCGGCGAGTTTGCATGACTGGATCAGAGGTCTTATCAGACACGGCTTTTATGGCTTTGGTCGCTTCAATTACCTCTCGCTGGGCAACATAAATTTCGGGCGAATAGATTTCAGCGAGGTGATCGCCCTTGCGAACCATCGCGCCAGTGAAATCGACAAAGAGCCTGTCTATACGCCCCCCAATTCGTGATGTGCTGGCCGAAACTCGACGTTCGTCGTATGCAATCCGACCAAAGAGAGAGACATCGGCAACAGCAGCAGAGCGAATGACCGGCGACACCTGCAAATTAAGCAATGCAGCGGCCTCAGAGCTGACCGTGACTTCGCGGATTCCCCCTTCTCCAGAGTCCTGAAGAGGAATTAGGTCCATTTCGCAGATCGGGCAAAGCCCGGGATTAGGCTGACGAATCTGTGGATGCATAGAGCACGTCCAAGTTTCATCCGATTCTCCAGCTGACACTGATTGTTTTGGTTTCTCGGCAGGAAGACCAAACCACCATCCCATCGCGAAGAGACTAAGAGGCAAAAGAATGGTGAGGATCTTACGGGGCTGACGAAAGATGGTTTTGAGAGCCTTTGGGATTTTCATTTTCATGGCTTGAGATGGTATTATTTGAGTCCTGCGGCGGCTTTGAGAGTGGCCACGGCTTTGCCAAGTTGTGCACGATTTCGAGCAAACTGGAGTTGGTAGGTCAGCAGCTGACGCCAGGTATCGATCACATTAATAAAGGTATCCTTTCCTGCTGCGTATGAAGTCAGGGTGACCTCATAGGCTTGCTGGGCGTCAGGGAGGAGACGCGTCTTAAAAAGATCTGAAACCTCACGAGCAGTTTTGGCGCGGAAATAGGCATCCTGAACTCGAAAGCGAAGATCTGAACGGGTGGATCCGAGAAGAGCTTGGGTCTCTGCTATTCCAGCATTGGCCTCGCGAATCATGGCTCGGCGAGGCTCCTGCCAAAGCGGTATATTAAATCCCAATGTCCCGAAAATCTGATCATCGCCATTGGCTGACGGCGCAAGCCCGTTTGAGGCCACGGCTGCACCTTGAACACCAATGGTAAAATCGGGATATTTTTCGAGCTTGGCCCTAATGAGTCGATGCTTGAATGCTTCGATTTTATTCGCAGCAGACACGACTTCGGGATGTCGGGTTTCGGCACCGACAAGAAGTAATTTTAGGTTCTGAGGAGGATCCACCTCACGATCTGTAGCTGTTGGAAGTGGTGCTCCCGCAGGACGATTGAGAAGCGAATTTAAACGCGCTTTAGCAATCTTTTCGACGCTTCTTGCTTCTGCAAGATCGCGATCAATTTTCGTGATTTCATTGGCGACACGAAGTTGATCGGCCTGCCCACTCTGACTCGCGGCAACCTGAGCCTCCACGGATTCCTCAACCACACGCAGAAGCTGCTGACTCTCCTTGCTAATCCGAATGGTGATTCCCGCGAGGTAGTAGTCCCACCAGGCACTACGAACTTGTTCAGTCAGTTTCAATTCATACGCTGCAACATCAGCCCGGACGGCAAGCACCTCCCGTCTAGCAGCAAGACCTTCTTCGCGTCTCTTACCCAGAAAAGGAATTTTCTGACTCACGCCAACGACCGCATCAACACGACCAGCCGCCGTTTCAGGGAGGTTTCCAAGAGCTAAATTTGCCATCGGATCGGGGAGAGACTCGACTTGGGGAACCTTTGCCTCCATTCGCTCCACCCGATGCCTCATAGCTTTGAGTCGGGGATTATGTCGAGAGGCCAGCTCGGCTAGAGTTTCCGGCCCTGCCTGAGAAGGAATGTGATAGCTCTCAGCTTTTGATCCGTCGATGGTAGCTTCGTCTACTTTAACAAGAGGAATATCTCCCGAATCCGAAAACTCGGAACAGGATGAAAGGATCGCAAGCGCGCCCAAGCTGAGAATTGAAAGTTTCATGATAATGGGAATGGGAGAGGAAGCACTAGCCCCCTCTCCCCTTGGTTTAATTCGGCTAAGGCTTCTTCAACTTTGCCAAATATTTGGCTGGGTCTTTTTTGAACGTGGGAAGGCAGCCGTCGCAACAGAAGCGAACCTCGATTCCTTCGTGAGTAATGACGAATGGCTCGCCCATTGAGCCCAGTTTTTTACCTGACACGACACAGGTATCGAGGGGGTATTCTGATTCGATCTTCTTTGTTTCTGAAGATGAGTCAGCAGAAGAATCGCCGGTTGCCGATTGATCATTTTTGCAGGAAACGAGGGCGGTAAGAGACAAAGCTATCAGTATTGGAAGTTTCTTGAATTTCATTTAATTTATTGGTTGGTTTTTGGATTTGGGAGATGACTTTCATCCCCGAAGAGGTCGAGAGCAGAACTTGCTTCAAATCGGCAACTAGTGAGATCCGAATGACGTTCCTGATGGATCAGGAAATGCTCACAATAACGGACACCAAAACATTGGGCGTCCAAGTAGTGCTCAAGGGTGGCAAAACGAAAGCGCCAGCCGAGCAGGTCTATCGATCAAAGTCGAAAGACAGAATAAAGGAGTAGTAGAGATGCTTCCCGCGGCGGAGGTGGAGGACGAGTCGGAGAAACGGCAAATACAGATGAGGCAAGAAAATCGATCGACTCGGCTGCATCATCAACAATAGAAGAAAAGACGATCTTGGGGTGATCAATGACCAGGTCAAACCAAACCAAATCATCCACATCAAGTTGGATTTTTTCAGAGCAATCGTCGCAAGGCTCGACAGGCTTCTCTCTTTGACAGTGATTGCACTGAGGCTCAACTTCCTGTTCGCATCCGCAGTCGCTGATGAAAAATTGATCCGTGTGCGTGCAGTATGCGACGGCTGGTTGCTGAAAAAGCAACATAGCAATCATTCCAAAAAGGAAATATAACGCTGACAAACGACGAATCATCGACCTAGATTTAAGATAGAGGAAGATGAAATATATTCCATCTTTTTTTTTGAACAAAGGGGAAAACGCGAAAGATCGACAGTTGCAGAGACAAGGACGAACAGACATCGAGGGTAGTGGAAGGCTCCCGACAACCATGTCGCGGCTTTTGACGCCAACGGAATGCAGGTCGGAATTGTATCAGTAACCGCCTCCCCCTTCGAAACTCCGATACACATGGAAAAGTTGCTCTCCTGGCACACCAAGGAAGAGAACGACTCCATTCTTCACCCTCTACTTCGGATCGCCGTGTTCAACGTTGTCTTTCTAGCCATCCATTCCAAGATAGCAACGGTCGCCTCTCGCGCGTCTTGACCAACCTCATGCTGCTTCGGGCAGGCTATGCCTACGCTTCTCTCGAAAGCGTCATCGAGCACAACAAGGAAGCCTACTATCTGGCCTTGAGGCGGACGCAGACCTCCTTTCAAAAAGGGGCAGACTGGGAACCGTGGGTTATCTTTTTCCTCCGCTCTCTCAAATCACAAACCGAGCGCCTGCGGGAACGTCTTTCGAATTCTCCGGTGGCGGGCTATCAAACTGCGCCTCCTGCCGACATTTCCCCGCTTGCGGGACGACTCCTCAAGCTGCTCGCAGAGAGAGACCTTATCGGTCGGTGAAGCAGCCAAGTTACTTGAAGCGAATCGGAACACTCTGAAGGGCAAGTTCACCGAGCTAATCGAGAACGGCTACGCCGAACTTCGAGGCAAAGGACGAGGAGTGCACTACCGTTCCGTATCAAAGGTAAATTTCAGATGCGGACTTTCCGGAGCCGCTATGAGGGAAGACAGTTCCAGCTTCTGGTTCCCCAGTCGGTCCCTCCGAGCCTTCCTGCTCACCGGTTCGAGAGGCACTTGATATCACACGGAAAACACACAGTTTTTTTCAGGAATCGCGTTCTCTCACCCGTGTTTTGGAACACCGCTTTGCCACTGCTCTCGCGGCCTAATTTGCGCGGTAAAGGCCTCGAATTCTTCCCCAAACAAGAGTGGTTTTCTTCACCCTTTTCGAGCCACCTTGCACCGGATCCTGTTGCCTCATTAAAGGAGGACACCATACGGTGACTGGATGAGCGCTCCATTGCCTCATTTACGAGGACACCGTAGCGGCTTGGTTTTTTGGTTCTTCCCTTGCTGAGGAAGGGCTGCCGGAGCG
>JAUIGV010000072.1 GCA_030432565.1 Verrucomicrobiia bacterium
CTCCGTTACGGGCTACGCCCTCCACTCCGACTTGCAGCAGAGAAGAAACTCCCCTAAACCAAAACCACAGAACCCACCTCATCGAATCTACAGTTTAGACCTGTCCAATCTGTGGGGTCAGGCCAATGCCACCGGCCAGATCGTTCCCAGCCCGGTCTCGGTCTTTTCTACATAGGTCCAGGACTTCAGCTTCGATTTGACCTTGGGGGAAGAACTGGAGGAACTCGAGCCGCTGGGTTCTGCCCCTTTCATCACTTGCACATACTCTCGCAGTCCATTGCTGTTGAACTGATATTCCGTCACCAGTCCCTGAGTCGTGCTCAGGGTCACCAGCTCGGGAAGGCTCTCGTTCACAGTGTCAATCGCCGAGTCATTGGCGGTGAGCACCCTTCGGGCGTAAGTGTCCTCAAAACGCTGATAGAGGGTGTTCCAGGTCTTGGTCACCGATCCACCGGAAAGCTGCTCCACTTGGTGCAACATGACTTCGCCCACAGCATTCAGGTAGTAGACTTCCTGCACGTCCTGAGGACGGGTGACCACTGTCTTGCGCTTCCAGACATTGTAGCCACCCCCAGTGTGGGAGCTGGAATCGTAGGAAAACTGATACCGATAGCGACCGCCGTTGGTGTAAATATCCGAGACCCGACCATCTACGTCGTATTCGTAGCGGGTTTGCGCGTAGGCATTGAGCTGAGCTTCACTCGCGGCAGCCGGATCGGTGATCCCATTATTCACCATCTGCCGATAAATCGACGGCGTGATGACATGACGAAGGAGTCCGGAACCTGAATGGTAGCTGTAAAGTGAGGTCGAAATGGGAGACCCCCAACTTGAACCCGAAGAGCTGGAGCTGGAGCTTGACGAGCTGGAAATAGCAGCTTCGTAGTTGGTTACGGTTTGGAGTTTTCCCGAGGAATAGCCAAATTCTGTCTTCAGGACATTGATCCCATTCACCTTGTAAATGATCTGGCTGACCTGTCCGGAGCCATTCCAGGTGTAATCGTATTCCCAACCGTTACCAGCGGTGCCAGCAGAGACTTTATCCACTTCGCTCCCGGCGTAGGTCACGGTCGCCTCTTCGCCTCCGGGAGAGGTGAAGGAGATCAGCTTTCCGGTATCGTCGAACTTACGGATCGCGCCGCTGGGACTCAGCAACGAGTAGTCTCCAGATCCAGTGTCTTCGGTCAGGACATCGCGAACAAAGTATGATGCATCAAACTCACCGGCAGTGCTTCCCGGAGTAAAGCGAAGGGTGGTGTTCGGACCGGTCTTGTAGAAAACAGTGCCGCTTTGAAAAGTCAACCCAGCAAGCGACGGGCTCATCCAACGATCACCAAAACCGGAGTCTCCGGATCCCTGACTGTCGTAGGTCAAACCAGTTCCAAACGAGAGGCCAAGGCCCGACGAGCTCATCGAGTTGACTACGCTCTGCTTCACTCCACCAGAATTGGTGTCCACTCCCCCACTCCCGGCGTTTTCCGTCGTTCTGCTGGGCGAAAACTCGCGGGACATGCCTGAATCTCCGCATGGCGGGCAGTTGCAGCCAGGTGTCGGAGTCGAACTGCTGGACGAAGAGGAAGATGAACTCATGAAAAATGGGGGATAACTGGGGTCGGCCTGAGGGGGCTTCAATAGCGACGCCACTTTCTCAGACTCATTAACGTCTGAACGGTTCGATTTTTTTGTCAAAATATTTCGGAAATATTTCTGTGACAGAATGGTAACGAAAGCACTAAGTCTAAGAGCACTAACATTGCTGAAGATCGTCGCGACTCAATTAACCACCCAACTATTTCCACCTCACTCAGCTGACTGACTTTTAGCTTATGAGCTCTATCAAGCGACTTTTTGTTCTCGGATTCCCAAGCGCCTATGGAGGGGCAGGCACCGAGCTTCATCACCAGATCATTGCCTGGAGACACATGGGACTGGAGATCCACCTCATCCCCTCCTGGCCGTCGGCAGGAGAAGCTCTCTATCCCGAGATGCTCAAGAGAGGAGTAAAAGTTCACCGCCCCGGACAATTCGACCTGATCCAAGCTGAAGACCCTGTTCTTGGCTTCTGCAACGCGGATTTCCTGGAGGCCTTGCCTCGCATCAGACAACACAGCAAGAGAACGGTTTTCATCAACTGCATGACTTGGCTTTTTGACAAGGAACGAGAGGCCATGGAGAAAGGGCACATCGCCATGTTCCTCTACCAGAACCCAGGGGTGAATGGCACCAACTTAAGCGGCGGTCCGGGTTTTCTTGTAGGCTTTGCTCCGAGTGTCCTTTTCCACGAAGACTCTCCGGGGAGCGGTCAGTAGTGGGTAGCTTTTGGGGCGTCTTTTGATCGCTCGCGGTTCAAGTCGATAGGGCCGGATTTCCAGGACCCGCTGCGACACTTCTTCAATGAGGATGTTGTGCCGCTCTCGCAGCTTGCGTGGCTTGCCCGCCAGCGGTCGGTAGTTCTCTGACATCGAAACGACCAGATCAACGGTTTGCTTGAAGCTGATCTCCAGGATTTCCCTCACTCCGTGATGGGCTCCTTCCTGCATGAGGGCTCGGATCAGGTTGTAGCTGATTTGCATCATCAACAGGGTGCGGTGCGCCATCTCAGGGCTTTTCACGCGGAACATCTCCATCCGAAGGGTGGTCTTGAGATCACGGAGCTTCACTTCAATCTCCCAGCGCCGTAGGTAAAGGTCTGCGACTTCTTCGGCCGGATGGGTCTCTGGATCCAAGAGGTCGGTGACCACCACGAGCATCTGCTTTTCACCACAACGATTTTCGTAGCCGAGCTTGATGTAGCGGAAGGTCATTTCGTCCGGGAGTTGATCCCACTCCTCTTGGTTGAGGTCGCTACCCGCCGGGGGATTCTTGCTCTTGGCCCAGGTGACCAACCGTTCGATCGGGCTGACTTTTTTGCCTCTGCGCCAGTCAAGCTTGCGATGCCGTGATTGGTGCAGGCGCATGACTGCGTGGGCCTTTTTGGCCCGCAACTGTGCGATGAATTGGTAGGTGCAAAAGGCCCGGTCAGCGAGCATCAGATCGCCTTCATGAACATGTTTGAGGAGTTTTGGTGCCACTCGGGAGTCATGCTTTCGACCGGCAAAAGTTTCAAAGCCTTCCCATCCACCGTGGCTGAGATTGACCACACCAACGATCCCCATAACGGGGTGACCACATCCTCCCCGCTGAGTGCTGGGCTGAGGGTAGCGCTTCTGGTTTTTGGCGGTATCAAGAAGCTGCAGCGAACTGCCATCAATGGCCTTGAGTGTCAGTCCGTGCCATCGGTCGCGCTCAATCACCCGGGCCTTCAAGGTGGAGGTGGTCTTGTCGGCTACGGACCGCAGGAAGCTCATCGACATTCTGGCGCGGGCGTTGCAGTAAGCGGTGGTATTGCTGGAGGGCCGAGGTAATCCTTGGGCGATGTTCCAACTTTGCACCATGCTCACTGCTTTGGTGCAGGCGGCATTGAGCTCAAGGATCTGGCCAAGCCAGGCCCAGAAAGTTGGAATGGTTCCGAAGTGGCGCTGCCGCTTTGTTTCATCGATCTGGCGGAGAAAACCACTCTCGAGAACGGGCTCGAAAAGCAGGGCGTAGCCACTGAGTGAATCAGTGATGAGTTGTTTCCTGGTGGCCTGAATCGCGGCTTGAATTTTTCGCTTGGCGGTGGCAAACACCGTCGACGGGAAGCTGGTCAGCAAGGGTTGATTTTTCATATAAGTAAACCATACGCAGGCCAGCTTTTCGTCTTATTTTCCGGAGCTTTTTTCGACGAAAAGCCCCTTAAGTTGGTGCCATTCGTGGTAGGCAACAGGTAGGCAACACTTACGAACCTGGCGACATTTGGTCCGAACCTTTGGTGACTCGGACTGTCTCCTGGCAGCGTTTCAGCGGACCACTCAAATCGATTTCACACGACCAGCGGCTCTCCGATTTCCAAATTGTCATCGCATCATCTCTCGCTTCCTAGAACGGAAATGCCCAGCAACACAGAATGAGAATTTGCGCTCAGTTGGCGATCAAAACCCCGTAGAATCAGGATTTGGACGGAAAAACGCCACCGGTTTTGTAGGGCTTTTCCCGGTCAGATCCCCGGTTGCAGAATTTTGGTGAAACGGAAGCGAGCACTGCTGGGAAGCAACTCGCAAAGGGATAGCCAAAACAGAGACGACGAATGCCGTCACCCCGAACTGGGAGCGGGCTTGTCTACGAGCAAGCCCGCTTCCTATCAGGGAAAACTGGCATTTGGAGTCCTCTGCCATGCCTCAAAAATCCCGGGGTTTGGGGCAGAGCCCCAAGCAAAAGATTTCCAATGATATCATGATTCAAGGTCAAACTACGACGCCCATGGGCCCAAAAGTCGATGAAAGCGTGGAAATCCGACCGAAATCACCCGACGTCAATTTGGAAATCGGAGTCGATGTCAGTGTGGTAGGCAACACTTAAGTTCGCGCCATTCATTCCTGGCATCGAAATCGAACCCCATTTACGGCTACCTCCTCGCTACCTGACGGTGGCTAGCTTCCCGTCAACCAAGGCTGCTGCATAAACTTTTTCGACGCCACCCTCATTGTTTAGAGGAACTACAAAACCCTCAAGCACCCAAACATAATTTTCTAGCACCGTTCCATCGGCCACTACCTGCTTCAAAGAAAGACCAACAGGAGCAGATATTTTATAACCGTCGTATCTCTCTCTTAAATTGCCTAGCAAAATAGCAAGGATTTCGTCAGTAGTCTTTGGTAATTTCTTTTCACTCTCCAAGGGATTCCATTTCTCAACCTCTCTGAGATCTTTCCTTGAGAAAGAAAGCGCTTTACCGTCTGACAAAGATACTATCGCAACCCATCGATTCTTTGTGCCTCCGTTCATCTCTTGAGCTACCGATACGTTAACGAAAAAAAGAAGATGAAAAATAAGCAGGTTAATCAGATGAATGTATGTTCTATTTAATTTTGACATAGGTATCTACTAGGTTAGAGCCATTGCAACAGATCCACGAAACGCGAATGAGGATGGTTACCTCATGTGATTCATTGTTCCACCACTTTGGCTCTTTGCGACTCCATGGCAACAGTCCACTCGGCGATTTCTTTGGATCTGTTATCTGCCAATCTGGGACAGCAGGAGCTTGCCCAGGCCAAACATTAGGAACTGCCGGGCTTCCTAAATTCCCGGTAGTACTTCCAGGGAAAAATTTTAATGTTTTTGTCACAACCTTACTTCCACACGTGTCCTTGGGAATTGATGTACTGCTAATATCCGAATAAATATGCTGTTGAGGAGGATTCGTTGGAACCCAAGAAGCTCCCACAAATCTGTCTCCTTCTTTACCAACTAGAAATGCCTCCCAAAAAGTATCTTTTGTTCGTTTTGGATTAGCCCCGTCGCAATCCGAGAAACCTTTGAAAACATCATTCTTTTGAACAAAAAATCCGCCTTTCGGAGAAAGATTGTCTAACTTAAAATCTAAGAAAACTAGCTGAACACCGCCACATTGCCCTTTGTTTTCAACACTTGTCACCGAAAACTTCTCCACCAATCCAAGATAGTCTATTCTACCTACCGCGTCGTTCCCGACCATTCCGTAGAGATTGAGTCCTCCTTCCTCCCCGATCGGATCTCTGCTTGGCCATCTTCCGAGTTGCGGGTGGTAATACCGGTAGCCGTAGTTGTAGAGGCCAGTGCTTGTGTCAAGAAGCTCGCCGTGGAAGAGCCAGTTCCATTCGTGGGCACTCGACGTGAGATCCCCGAATGCTCCTGTCATGTAGCGGACGGCACCGAATGCCTCATAACCATATCGCTCTTGCACCGCTCCGCTTGTGTTAACGATGGCCACGGGGTCGAGGAAGTCTCGCAGGACGTAGTGGGTGGTATCCAAACTGGTCGATTTGGTGTATTTCCGACGGATCAGGTTCCAACGATCAGCCGGGTTGTAGACGTATTCACGGTCAGCGGTACCTGTATTGTCGAGTTCTTCGATGACACGCCATTGGCTGTTGTAGTAGTACTTCCGCGTTCCAGCTGAGGTAGTCTGCGAGATCCTACGGGTCAGTGCGTCGTAACTGTATTCCGCCACAGTAGTAGCCCCTTCCTCGATCTTGACCAAACGGTTCCAGGCATCCCAGGTGCAATCATAACCGGATTCCCAGTCCGCGGGCTGAGGCATGGTGGACATGTTGCCGGCCTTGTCATAGACGGGCTGGACTGCAGCTCCGGCTCCACTCGTCGGCGAAATCGACGTGATCTCATTGGCCTTATTGTGGGTTCGGTCCTGATTGAGAGAAGGGGTTTGACTATCATAGCTCAACCAGTTTCCTGTCTCGTCGAAGGTGAAGATCTCTTGCTGCTGGCGAGTTGTTGGATCGATCCCGGAGTATGGTGTTCCAGTCAAGTTTCCTCGCTCGTGTTGAGTCACTTGGTAA
>JAUIGV010000008.1 GCA_030432565.1 Verrucomicrobiia bacterium
GTTTGAAGCGCCCGGCCTTAATCTGCAAGCAGTATGAAGAGAGCTTGATTCATCCCAATCCCCGTGAGAATCTCCGCCCGCACCAGAGGGGCTGTAGCTCAGCGGTTAGAGCAGGGGACTCATAATCCCTTGGTCGTGGGTTCGAACCCCACCGGCCCTACCAGGACTTCCCCATGAACTGGCCTTCAGATTGAATGCCTGTCAACCGGGCAATGCGCGCAGAGCGCGAAATCCCCGCCTCGAACATCGTTCCGTTTCATGTGAGGAGCGAGACCCCGGGGACGACCCCGACATTTCGATGCTGTCCGGCTTCGCTCCCCTCTCGTGTTACTCCACAACGAGGCAAAAGAGAGTCAATTCACCCGGATTAAAACCGGAACGGACGAATCCGTTTTCGAAGCAGCGCTCTCAAGATTAAGGAGGACCACCCGCCACCACTTCAAAAGCTTGTCGCGACGACGAATCATTCTTTAGAAAATGTCATTCCAAGCTCAGAATCCTCCACAGAAGCATCAACCCCCATCGTTTCCTACGACCTCCATGAATTACCGTGACTACTATGAAATTCTGAATGTCTCCAAATCCGCAACCCAGGACGAGATTCGCAAGGCTTTCCGCAAGCTGGCCCGCAAATACCATCCCGACGTTGCCAAAGACAAGGAATCCGCCGAGGAAAAGTTCAAGGAACTGAACGAAGCCTATGAAGTCCTGGGCGATCCTGAGAAACGGAAGAAATACGACACACTCGGCAAAGACTGGGATCATCCGGGCGCAGGGTTTCAACAGTCGGGTTCCTACGAGCAACGCTACAGTGGCACCGGATTTAGTGACTTCTTCGAACAAATGTTTGGTGCCGGGGCGCATCCCGGCCAGAGTGGGTTTCATTCCTTTGGCGGAGATCCACGCGGGCGGAACACCCCGGCCCGGGGACAAGATTCCCACGCCGATATTCTCGTCAAGCTGGAGGAAGTCATGAACGGAACGGAACGAACCTTACAACTCCAACAGGTAAATCGTGCCACGGGCCAAAGCGAAATGAAGACTTCAAAAATCCGCATTCCCAAGGGAATCACCCAGGGCCAACTCATCCGCTGCGCGGGCCTCGGGAATCCGGGTCGAAATGGAGGCAAGCCCGGCGATCTTTTCCTTCATGTTCGTTTGGAAAAACATCCGGATTTTCGCGTCATTGGTTCTGATCTCTACTATGAACTTTTGCTCGCTCCATGGGAGGCTGTTCTCGGAGCAGAGGTGACCGTGAAATCCCTCACCGGAGAAGTCCGCATCAAGATCCCTCCGTTGACCAATCATGCGACCGAATTTCGCATCAAGGGACGCGGTCTTCCCACCGGCACCAGTGAAACAAACGGAGATCTCTACGCCGTCGTCCAGCTCGCGATCCCGGAGGCACTCTCTGAAGAGGAAACCAAAGCCTGGCAGGATCTTGCGCGAAAATCCTCCTTCAACCCGCGCTCGACCCTTCATTAAGGCTCCTATCAATCTCCGGGCGACAATATCCCACCGCATTGGCAGCATAGCGACACGCCATCACCACAAAACGCCCGATAATCGTCGTTTCGATTGCACAACTCGAATTTGCGTATTCCCGATCGCAGCTTTGGAATGTCGGAGTCCATTTCCTTTTTGGGCAAGTGATGCCGGAAGCTTGCCGTTCCCTCTGGGTCGGGGAGGCTGAAGACCGTGCGACCCCTCCAAAGCAGCACAACAAGAGCAGAAAGATTGGAGCTGTGTCATAAGGGAACGTCCTATGATGTGAGGTGAAGACCAAGGTCCGAAAGATCAAGTGGACCGGCACCGGCCTGAAGGTCGGCGATCTCATCACCGTCGTCTATTGGCTGGAGAACGACAGCGAAAATGGAGACGAGCGGATTGGCGCGGGTGCCTACCACAGGGCATCCCCGACCATGTAAGCGGGTGAACGTTGGATCCTCGCTCTGGATCAATCGAAGGAAGGAACCTACCGTCCGGATACCATCAGCATGGACGGCATGTATGAGGAACCGGAAACGGGTAAAACCAGATTCGGTCGCTGGCGCGAACGTTGAAGACCCAGTTTGGAAACTTGAGGGCGGGCCCATGAGTGTCGGACCACCCTTGGGAGCCTTTCCGACGGAATCGCAGATTCGTGCTTATTTTTTGGGGGCCTCTTTGACTACCTTGATCCAGTCGACCTCCAGTTTGAAGGGGCCGTCCTTTTTATCGTAGAGATGGAACCCGATCGATTCGAATTGGTTCACCTCGAGGTTGGGAGCGTTCCGTTTCATGCGATTGCCAAACATGTTGGCCTTAAAATCCTGGAAGGGTATGAAGACAGTGGCCCACTCGTTCGCGGGGGCGTCGAAGGAGGCGCGGAAGGGCGTTTTCCATGATCCCCGGCTCACGTTGGTCCGGATCGAGGTGGTGTAGGAACGACCATCGCTCTTGAGGCGCATCAGGATGCCGGCGTAGCCGCTGAGATCGACCGGGGCGGGCTTGGTGCGAATGGACGAGAAGCCTCCACCATTGGTGTTGGTGCTCCCGGAAAAGGTCAGCACTCCCTTCCCGAAGCTTGGCCCGCCTTTGGAGCGTCCGCCCATCACGTTGTCATTGACGGTTTTCCATTGCAGGCCGGCCTCCGCGGCATTTTCAAAATCATGGAGAACGAGGGAGGCCTGGTCACCGGCGTCGGGATCCGCGAAAGCGGCAGGAGCTGTAAAAAGGCCCAGGCCCAGAAGAGAGATGAATCGGAAATACTTTGTCATGATTGGATCATCGCCCGGTTTTTGGAAATTGAGTCGGAAAATGATAGAAATCTCGCACCGCCCCGGCATCCAGGGCGAGTTGCCAATGAATCCGGGTGGGACAGTGGCCGCCATTGCATCCTTGTGGAGAACAAGGCTGGTTCATACGGTGGGGAATGGTTTCTTGGAAAAGTTGTTTCCCCTCCTTGGCACGGGCTGGTCGCGGTGCGTTCGATCGCAAAGCTCTACGATCCGGCGGATTTGGGTCCAAGGTCCTCAAAGATCACGGCCTGCAATTCTTGAATCCCCTCCGGAAGTTTAGGTCACTTTCGTTCGTGCTGATGCTCGCTACCGGGCTGGCATCTGGAGAACCGGTGACTCTCAAGCTGGAACCCCATGCCGACCTGGAGAATGAAGATTATCGAGATCAGATCGTGGACAAATTTGGAGCTCTGTTGAAGTCCGACAAAGCTTTGGAGGCGCGATTTTCGAAATTCGAAGCCGGTCCGAAAAAGAGGGCCGGAGGGAGATACGGGGGCGCCGAGGCGTCCTCCTTCGTGATGCGTCGGTCCTGGGCCGCTGATTTCCACGAGAGCCGTGAGGATGGTGGCGAATACACGTTCACGCAAACTGTCGTGGTTTGCTATTCCTTCCGGGAAGGGTATCGCCGGGGCATGGACGTGACCTTCGGAGTCTTCGCGATCTTCGATTTATCCGGTCGACAGATTTTCAAGAAGGGAGGCGATCATGAAATTCAGACTCATCGGGTGACTGCAAAGTTCCGGGGATTTCAGACCCAGCTGGAGGCTGGAAATGGTAACGCAAAAGTGGTGGAGGAGCCGAAGCCGAAATCGGCCGGGAAGAAACTGAAACGTTGAAGGAGTCCAATCCGGAGTCGCCGGGGGACAGGTAGAGCGCATACCACTCCGGCATTTGTCTCTTTGAGAACTTGCCTTGGTATGACTTCATCCTTGCGGGCACTTGCGAGGCCACGCCAGGGTGAGAGACGAATTTATTGAAATGAAATTCAGCGTGATCAGAACCCTGGGGTTTTACCTGGGCGGCATTTGGACGGCTTGGAGAGGCCGCAAAAGAATTGAAGCCAAGCAACTGAAAAACCTGCGCTATTTGGTGAAAGTGGCCCGTGAAAAGTCCCCGTATTTTAACGAGCTCTACCGCGATTTGCCTGACAGCGAAATCATCACGCTGAGTGATCTTCCCGTGACCTCAAAGGTTGAGCTCATGGGTGAGTTTGACCGTTGGCTGACGGACCGGTCCCTGACCCTGGCCCGGGCAAGGCACCATATGGAAAGCATGGACAACCTTGGCTTACCGCTTGGTGATTACGCAGTATTTCGTACCTCGGGGACCTCGGGGGAACCTGCGGTGATCGTCTCTTCGGCCCCCATGATCGAGTATATCTTCGGGCTGACTTTGGCCCGGATGTCGAGGAGACAGTTTCGCCTGGCAAAAGAAATCGAGAGATCGGGAACCAACGTCGTTCTCACCGGCGGCGGCGGCCATTTTGTTGGTGCCGGTTTTGACCGGCTCAGACAAAATCTGAAGATTCCGCTGAAGAGAACATTTCAATTCATCCCAGCGGAACAGGCGATCGAGCAAACGGTCAAACAACTCAATGAGATTAAGCCGATGGCATCCATCGTGACGTATCCCAGCATGCTGGCGATTTTGACAAGGGAACAAGAACTGGGGCGTTTGCACATTTCACCGGACGTCATCAAGGTCGCCGGGGAAACATTCACTTCGGATCTTCGTGAGCGCGCCCGGAGAGCTTTTCCTTCGCTTCAGTTCGACATTCTCAACGGCTACGGCTGCACGGAATGTTTGTTCATGGCCTTTGAGTGTGACTGCGGCCGCCAGCATGTTCCAGAGGACTGGGTCATTCTGGAAGCGGTGGATGAAAACCACCAACCCGTCGCCGACGGAATCTTATCGGCAACAGCGCTGCTTACGGTCCTGGCCAATGAGGTGCAGCCATTGATCCGCTATGAACTCGGTGACCGCCTGCGGTTTTATCCCGACCCCTGTCCATGCGGCTCCCCTTTCCGAAGTTTTGAGGTTGAGGGAAGACAGGCCACCCTCGTGCGGGTGGGAGAGGTTACCTTGTCACCTTTGGCCTTTGATTTGGAACATGAATGCGCCCGGAGGGTGCAAATGATCCAAACTGCAGAAGATGTTTTTGAAGTCCGGGCCGAGCTTTTGGCCGACGGGAACCCGGATCAGGTTTTTGAGCAGGTCATCGAGTCGGTCCGCGAGGTCTTTGCGAAAAACGGCCTGTCGGGGGTGGAGATTCACAAAAGTGACGCTCCACCACAACTGACGGCCAGTGGTAAGTTTCATGAGGTCATCTCCCTCCCCCTCCCCTCCTAGCGCGAACCGGTGGCAGGACCTCACAAGGATTGCCGGGGGGGCAATGATAAAAGCAAACTTAGATTCTCATTGCTTGAAGTCGGTCTGCCTGTGATGGTGCGACCCTATGGCAGAAATACCGATGAACAGTGAAACAGCGCGAGCGGTGCTGGGAAAAGTTGCGGCGCGCGCGGGCTGGATCGTCCCGGGCCTGATTTTCGTGGCGGGTGCCTTCACGAGTTATTTTACGGTCCCGGCAGATTCTGAGGCCGTCGTCCTCCGTTTCGGAAAATACAACCGGACCGCAAATCCGGGGCTCAATTTCAAGCTCCCCTTCTGGTTCGAGACCAAGGAGATCATTCCGGTCGCGAGAACACTGAAAATGGAGTTTGGCTTTGGGACCGAAGGTTCCACGAACCCCTTTCAGAGTCGGCCAAAGGAACACGGTGCCGAACAGACCATGATCACGGGTGACAAAAACTCTGCCTTGGTCGAATGGGTCGTGCAATATCGCATCAGCGATCCCGAGGCCTACCTCTTTCGCGTCCGTGATCCCGAGGATACAATGCGCGATGCCTCGGAGTCCGTGATGCGGGAAGTGGTGGGTGATCGCACGGTTGATGAAGTCATCACCATCGGTCGTCAATCCATCGAAACGGATGCGCTTGTGAAACTTCAAGCCCTCGTTGATTCCTACGGACTCGGCCTTCAGATCGACCAGCTCCAGCTCAAGAACGTCAACCCGCCCCGACCGGTTCAGCCCTCCTTTAACGAGGTGAACCAGGCCCAGCAGGATAAGGCCAAGCAAATCAACGTAGCAAAGGGTCTCTACAATAAAGCGGTCCCGCGAACTTTGGGAGAAGCCGATCAGAAGATCAGTGCCGCCGAAGGAAGCAAGCTCCAGCGGGTGAATGAGGCGACCGGTGATGCCGAGCGCTTTTTGGCCCTCTTTGCCGAATACGAGAAAGCTCCGAACATCACCCGCCAACGGCTCTACCTCGAAGCGATCAAAAAAGTCATGCCCCGTCTCAAAAGCAAAGTCATCATGGATGGAGAGGCCAGCAAGCCGCTGCCGCTTCTGGACCTTAACAACGCCTTGAATGGAAAGGGAGGTGCCCGATGAAAAAAGCGATTGGATTTTTCGTGGCCGCCTTCGTGCTTCTGGTCCTGCTCTTCGTCACCGGGACCATCTACACCGTGCGGGAAGACCAGCAGGTGGTCCTGACCCAATTTGGAAAACCGGTGGGTGAGCCCGTCACGGAAGCCGGGATTCACTTTAAGATCCCCTTCATCGTAAAGGTCAATATCATCGAGAAGCGGGTCCTCGCCTGGGATGGTGTGAGTTCGCAGATGCCGACCCGCGATAAGACCTATATCCAGGTCGACACCTTCGCCCGGTGGGAGATTTCTGATCCGCTGGCCTACTTTCAGAAATTGCGGGACGAACGGAGTGCCTTGTCGCGCCTCGATGACATCCTGGGCTCCGAGACTCGAAATGCCGTGGCGAGACATGACTTGATCGAGGTTGTGCGCTCGACCAAAGACCGCCAACCCGACCGGACGGATGTGCAAACAGAGTCGGAGATCGACTTTGAACCCATTCAGGTAGGTCGCCGTGCGATTGAGAAGGGTGTTTTTGAAACTGCCAAATCCAAGCTCGAGGACTTCGGGATCACTCTGCTGGATCTCCGTTTTAAGAGGATTAACTATAACAGCGACGTTGCCCCCGACATTTACCAGAGAATGATCTCTGAACGCCAGCAGATCGCCGAGCGATTCCGCTCCGAAGGCGCGGGTGAAGCGGCCCGGATCATGGGTAAGATGGAGCTCGAGGTAAAAAAGATCGAATCGGAAGCGTATCGAACAGTACAGTCCATCCTCGGAGAGGCGGATGCAGAATCCACGCGCATCTACGCCGAGGCCTATGGTGGCTCCGAGCAACGCGAGAGCTTTTACGAGTTCGTAAAAACCTTGGAGGCCTACGATGAAATCCTCGACGAAAAAACGACTGTCATCCTCTCAACGGATTCTGACCTCTTCCGCCTGCTGAGAAGCGCCAAACCCGGAGAAAACAAAGAGTAAGGAAAGCCGGTCCAAATTTGAAATTTTCGAGCAGACTGCCCGGACACTGACAGCATTCATTTTGTCCGGGCAAGTCAGGGAGTTTCCTGCCGCCTCACACTTCCTGGCGTTTGCCCGGTGGCCTTTTTGAAGGCGCGGGAAAAACTCGCTTCGCTTTCGTAACCGAGCTGCCCGGCGATCTCCGCCTGCGTCTGATCGGTATCGCGCAGCCAGTTGCGGGCGACCTCAAACCGCCACTGTCGCAGGTAGGTCATCGGACTTTCGCCCACGAGGTCGGCAAAGCGCGCCGCAAGACCGGAGCGGGAAACGCCGACCGCCGCCGCGAGCGTTTCCACCGTCCAGGGGTGCGTGGGATCGCGATGGATCAGAGTGAGCGCGTGGCCGACTTGCGGATCCTGAAGCGCGCCCAACCAGCCGGTCTGCGCGTTGGGATTGGAACGGAGCCAATGACGGATCGCCTGTACCACGAGAATATCGGAGACACGGGTAATGACGGCATCACCACCGGGGCCAAGGCTCAACGCCTCCTGCATCATGAGTTGGACGGATCCGCACAACCATTCGTTACCGGGCGTCGCGGCCTTCATGGGGATCATTCCCGGAAGGAGACCCACCATGCGCCGGGCGGCGGGATCCTTGACCGAGACGACCCCACAGATCAAGCCGGCCCTGGCACCGCCACCATCGATGGTGAGCACCTCATAACGCGGGCTCAGAAGCGGGCGTTCGTAATCATAAAGGTTGATCGCACGGGTCTCCGGGGCGTCGACAATGGCATGTCCGCGGCCCTGTGGCACCAGCACGAAATCGTTCTCCTCCAGCAACAGACGCTCGCCATTGGCAAAGGTGATCCAGGCCGAACCTTCAGTGACAATATGAAACATCAGGCTGTCGGGCATCGCCGGGAGATCGATCCCCCACGGCGCGCTCAGTTCCGACCGACAAAAGAAGGTCCCACTCAAGCGCAACGCGTGCAGCGCCTCTCCAAGCGGATCGACTGAGCGGAAGGCTTCCTCGGTGGAATTTGCCATGGGAGTTTCCGACATGGGGGTATTGACGGCCATTTTGGACGAATGGTCAATTCTCTTGGAGCTGCTGCCATAGCGCCCCGCGAGGTGATCAATCATAGTGAGGGCGATGAAAACAACCACGATATCCCAGCCCATCCCGCATACCAAAACCACGAATGCCCCATTCCTTGTGATCGGGGGCAACGGAAAAACCGGCCGTCGTGTCGTCGAGCGCCTCAAAGCCCTCGGGCACGACGTCGGTAGTGCCTCCCGCTCCAGCAGCCCGAGCTTCGATTGGAACGATGATTCCAACTGGAGCGAAGTCCTCACCGGCGTCAAGGCACTCTATGTCACCTACCATCCCGACCTCTCGGTCCCCGGAGCCTCGGATCACATCCGCTCACTCCTCACGATCGCCAAAGCTCAGAAAGTTGAGCGGATCGTTCTGCTCTCCGGCCGGGGCGAGGAAGAGGCTGAACTCTGCGAGCGCCTCGTGCTCCACTCCGGCATTCGTGCAACGATCGTTCGCTGTGGTTGGTTCAACCAAAACTTCTCGGAATCATTCTTCCGCGACCTCCTGATGAGTGGAACGCTCGCAGTGCCCAACGCCCACGTCGGCGAAGGCTACGTCGACGCCGATGATATTGCGGACGTCGTGACCGTCGCCCTCACTGAGGATGGGCATGGAGGTCAGATCTATGAGCTAACCGGCCCCGAACTGCTCACCTTCCGGGAGGTTGCTTCGGTCTTCCGGGAGATTACCGGCCGGGAGATCACGGTAGTCGATGTCTCACGGGAAGCCTTCGTCGAAGGACTCGAAGCGGCGCAGCTTCCGGACGGCATGGTTCAGCTGGTCGACTACCTTTTCAACGAGGTTCTCGACGGTCGGAATGCCAGCCTCGGAGACGGAGTCCAGCGCGCCCTGGGCCGCCCCCCTCGTGATTTCCGCAGCTTCCTTCAGAAGGCCCACCTCTCCGGAGTCTTCGCCTAATCCAACCCCTGGAGGGCGCACGACCCCAATCGCCCTCCCCTTCCAACCTCTCTTCAATACTTCCCATGATCACCAGCGAATTGATCTTCAACGGACTCCTCCTCTTTGCCACTCTCACCACTCTCCTTGTCACCGGTCTTCTCTTCACCTTCGCCCTCCTCGTCATGCCTGGCCTCGGGAAACTGGATGATCGCAGCTTCCTGCGCGGGTTTCAGGAAATCGATGGGATCATCCAGCGCGGTCACCCTGTCTTTGGCGTGGTCTGGCTAGGATCCATCGTCAGCCTCCCGGCCGTCACCGTGATGGGTTTTGGTCAACTCGGGGGATGGGCGCAGGGACTGCTTGTGATAGCTACGGCGCTGTATGTTCTGGGCGTTCAACTGCCGACTTTTCGAGGTAACGTTCCCCTCAATAACAGGCTGCAAACACTCGAACTCGCAACAATGAGCGAGCTAAAAATCGCTGAAGCACGCCGTGCTTTCGAACCAGCGTGGAACCGACTCAATCACTTTCGGACGAGCATCGGGCTGGCCGTCGCAATGCTTCTGACCGTGGTCCTCTGCATGAGGTAGATGAGGAGGCTGAACTGAAACAAACTGCCCAATCATTGGGCGGACCTTCCTTTTAGTCACTCCACTCGCGCATTGCGATCATGCAAACATAAACAAGCGAACGAAACACGCTCCCTTGCCAAACCCAAAAGAATCAAAATGATGAATCACAGCAACCACGAAACAGTCTTTGCTTCCGCCTGGAATCGCGAAGGTCACACCAGTATCGAACTCGAACCGCTCGATGTGAACCGGGCCCCTAAAAAATGACCTCGCTTACATTCGAAGCACTGCGCTTGACCGGGCCCTCCATGGGGTAAAACCCCACCGGGAGGTTTTTTCAGTTGGGGTTCACTTACGATTCGACTGCAGCTTCGACGACGCCAGCTTTGCAAGAGCATCCGGCCCAATTGGTTCCTCGGACTGCCATGGGAGCCAGGCAGTACGCCCGGCATGCTTTTCCACCACTTCGGTCAAGTAGCGATGTTCGGAAGCTTCGCGACGCTGAAGCAGAGGATCACATGAGCCGCTATTGAGCAGGCTTTGATTGATCACCCACGCGAAAGGCTCGATGCGAGCGCGACGTAAGTCCTCCTGCAATGCGGCCGCCTCATGCACGGGAGTCGCTTCGGGCAGGGTGACGAGCAGGATGCGCGTGAAATCGGGATCGCGGAGGCGTTCCAAGAGCTTCAAAACTTCCTCGGGCTGACTGCTCCGGGCCTGGCGTTCGAGTTCCCGTTGATAGGATTCGCTGGCATCGAGCAAGAGCAAGGTGTGTCCGGTCGGTGCGGTATCGAGCACGACGAAGCGATCTGTGCCCTGCCCCACCTCCCGGGCAAAGGCACGAAAGACGGCGATCTCTTCGGTGCACGGCGAGCGCAAATCTTCCTCCAACAAGGCGCGGCCGGCCTCGTCCATTGCGGCACCCTGCCCCCTCATGACTTCCGCTTGATAAGCGGCAGTCTCGGCCGCGGGATCGATCTTGCTGAGGGTGAGCCCCTCAACCCTGCCATTCAAAGTCTGCATGAGATGCGCGGCGGGATCGGTGGTGCTGAGATGCACCGAATGGCCGCACCGGGCGAGCATGACGGCGATGGCTGCGGCAACTGTGGTCTTGCCCACTCCGCCTTTGCCCATCGTCATGACCACACCCTTGCCCTGCTGTTCCATGGTGGCAACGAGATCTGCGAGGCTCTCCATTTCGGGGGGGACCCACCCGCTCTCCCCAGCCTTCACAGATGTGCCTGCGGCATCACCGCTCAGGAGCAAACGCAGACCACCGACACCAAGGATATTGATGGGACGCAGCGGCACGATGAAGCTCGGCATCGATCTGATAAATTCACACGCTGCGGTCAGCGCCGACAAACCACGCTGCTGCATGGCCTGCGCCGTTAAATCTTCCTGGCAGTCCGTTTGAAACATACCGTTCACCACGAGACATTGATTGCCTATCCCAATGGCACGCAGTTCCCGGGAAGTCCGTTCGGCTTCACGTAATGCCGAGCCTTGCGGACGGCTTACGAGCACCAGTGTGGTAGCGGTGGCATCTGCCAAAGTCTCAACCGTGGCTTCATAAATGGCGCGTTGCTTTTCCAAACCAGCCAAAGGGCCAAGGCAGGAAGTGCCGCTGGTGTTGTTGTCGAGAAACTGATCCCATGCCTTCGCCAAACTCATCAGGCGCAGTGTGTGGCCGGTCGGAGCGGTGTCGAAAATGACGTGGTCATATTCCTTTGCTGTTTCGGAATCGCCGATGAGCCCGGAAAACTCATCAAAGGCTGCGATTTCCACCGTGCAGGAGCCCGATAACTGCTCCTCCATACTGCGCAAGGCAGCCTCCGGCAGAAGACCTCGCATGGGGCCTATCAAACGCTCGCGGTAGGACTCCGCCGCGTCGACCGGGTTAATGTTCAAGGCATCGAGCCCCGGCACTCCCTTGACCGCAACCGGAGCATTGGTGAGTTTCGTTTCGAGCACTTCATCGAGATTCGATGCCGGATCGGTGCTCACCAGAAGCACCCGTTTGCCGGCATCAACGAGCCTCAGCGCGGTGGCACAAGAGAGCGAAGTCTTACCGACCCCTCCCTTGCCGGTAAAAAAAAGAAAGCGCGTCGCGGTGGCCGCATCGGGCTGAAATAAAGGCAGCTTCATGGAGCCGCCTCCTCTTTACCAAGCGCGGCACGGATCCAAGCCGGACGCTCCTCCTTGGTCGGATAACGGCCTTTTAGGTATTCCTCACCATCCCAGAAGATCACCGGCAGCGCCTCAGCTCCTTCTTTTTCCAGCAAAGCCTTCACGCCGGGGTGCTCCGCAAATGCCATGGGCTGACTTCCAAGATTATAGCGCTCGATCTTGATCCCGCGTGTGGCGAGCTGCGAGAGCATGGCGGCAAAGCCGACCAGATCAGGATCAATGTCGGGACCGCAAACGCCGGTCGAGCAACACATGGGCGGATCATAAATTTGGATGGTTTTCATGGTTTTGTTGAAAAATAATTCGTGGGGTTTCAGTCATCGTATTCTGCCGAATCGCGCTCCGCCGTATATCCTTAACCCATCCCTTATCGATCGATGGCGGGAAAATTTTCTATTAACCCTTATCTCATTCCGCTGGATCATGTCAATGATCACCCGCGCCAAACTCGCCTCCGGACACTTTGGCAGTCCGGGATGAGAGACGGTATCGAAACACGTTTCAGCTAGATCTCCGGATCAAAAGCCAATGCAGCAGCCTTGCCCTCCATCTCTTCCCGCAAGCGCGAGCACATCATTTCGCAGAGGTCCTTCACAATCGCATCCGCAATAAAGCAAACAGTCGTCAGGCCCTCCTTGCGTGAAGCAACCATGCCCGCCTCACGCAACACCGCCAGATGCTTGGAGACGTTCGCCTGCCCAAAACCAGACGCCGCCACCAGCTGCCCGACGGTGTGCTCGCCCTGCATCAGGACATTGAGCAGGCGCAGCCGAACCGGCTCGGAGAGCGCTCGAAAACGACGGGCAATAAGTTCCAGAGCAAGGGAGGACAACTCCTTTGGAGATTCTTCTTTTTTGGTTCGCTTCATTTTGGAAATTTTACTTGTTATATTACCATATAGCGATATAGTGAATTAAATCAAACGGAAATACCTATTTTAACATGAAGACCCACAATCCATCCATCCATTCCGACGAGCTTAAAGCCCTTTTGCCATCCGGCTGTTGTCTGGTTGATGTGCGCGAGCCCGTTGAGCATGCGGAAAGTCACATCGAGGGAGCAAAACTCATCCCGCTGGCCCAACTCGAAAAACGCATCGAAGAAATCGATCGCGATGCACCGGTTGTCGTGATGTGTCGCAGCGGCAAGCGCGGCATGGAAGCACTGAATAAGCTCGAGTCCCTGGGCATCGAAAAGGTTCGTAATCTGGAAGGCGGCATCCTCGCCTGGGAGGCCGCGGGCCACCCGGTCGGCAAGCATGATCAAAAAGTATTTCCGCTCATGCAACAGGTTCAAATCACCATTGGTCTCGGCGTGCTGGCCGGCGTCGTCCTCTCGCAAACGGTCGATCCGAGGTTTGTTTACCTGAGTGCCTTCTTTGGAGCCGGCCTCGTCTTTGCCGGCACCACCGGTTGGTGTGGCCTGGCCATCCTAGTGTCTAAAATGCCATGGAACCGTGTCGCCGGACAATCGTCCTGCGCCTCAGGAAACTGTTCAACCTCCAACTGAACCAATCTCATGTTCCTCCGACAAGTCACCGATCCATCACTGGCGCAAAACGCTTATCTCATCGGCTGCCAACGCACCGGCGAGGCTATCATCGTCGACCCGGAGCGCGACGTGGATCGCTATCTCAAGATCGCCGCCGACAATGATTTAAAGATCACGGCTGCCGCGGACACCCACATCCATGCCGACTACTTGAGCGGAGTCCGCGAGTTAATGGAGCACCACGGCGTCACCGGCTACCTCTCAGCGGAAGGTGGTCCCGATTGGCAGTTCGAATGGGCGAAGGAAAACCCCAAAGCACGCTTACTTCGCGATGGCGACATCTTCAAAGTTGGTAACATCGAGCTGAAAGCAATGCTTTCGGCCGGACACACCCCGGAGCACATAAGCTTCCTCGTCACCGACCTCGGCGGCGGTGCGAGCGAACCGATAGCGCTCCTCAGCGGCGACTTTATTTTTGTCGGCGATGTCGGACGTCCCGACCTACTTGAAAGCGCCGCCGGGCAAGTCGGCAACATGGAACCCAGCGCCCGCACGCTCTACCAAAGCCTTCGCGACACCTCAGCTCTGTCAGAACACCTGCAAATCCTGCCAGCCCACGGTGCCGGCAGCGCCTGCGGCAAGGCACTCGGCGCAGTGCCTACCAGCGTCCTCGGATACGAGCGACTCAACAACGATGCTCTTCGCGAGGCGCTTGAAGGAAGCGAAGATGATTTCGTCAAAGAAATCCTATCGGGCCAACCCGAGCCGCCTCGCTACTTCGCCCGGATGAAGCGTGACAACAAAGCCGGCCCCGCGCTACTTCCCGGGGGCAGGCTCCCCAAACCGCGCCGACTCCCGGCAAGTGAAGTCGCGGGATTGGTCACTTCCGGGCAACACACCTTCCTCGATCTCCGCACCAATCGCGATGAGTTCATGAAGCAACATCTCATCGGCTCACTCTTTGCCCCCATGCCGGGCGGCAAGCTATCCGTCGTCGCTGGTTCTTATCTCGATGAAGACACTGCGATCGTTCTTCTTGTGAATTCCCAAGACGAGGTGGATGAAGCGGTCAGACAACTCATTCGTATCGGCCTCGACAAGGTGGAAGGATGGCTTCCCGCCACCGAGGCGCTCGCCATTTCAGGAATCACCAGTAGCCAGGATTCCATCACAACCGCCGATCTCGCCAACGCCCTTGCCACCCATCCGAAGTCCCTCGTACTTGACGTCCGGGGGGCCGGGGAATTCGCCGAATCCCATGTGGAGGGAGCGACCAACATCGCCTACACCCGCCTCGCCGCAAGGCTCAACGAAGTCCCAAAAGACAGACGGATCTACGCTCATTGCGGCAGCGGATTGCGGGCCAGCTTTGCGGTTTCTTACCTGGCAAACCAGGATCGTGAGATCATCTACGTGGACGGACCGTTCTCCGAAATCCCCGATTCCATCATAAGCGAAAGTGTCACCACTTTAGACTAACGGCCAAACCCGGCGCCGAGATCCACCCCGTCTCGACCACCCGTAATGGGCCCGTGGCATCGTGACAAAAACAAGGCGACCCGCCACGAAAAACCACATGAACACCTTCGCTTTGCTGGGAGCCGCTTTGATCGGCCTCGCCCTTGGGCTCACCGGGGCTGGTGGAAGCATCATCACCCTTCCCGTGCTGGTCTATCTGGCGGATCTTCCGCCAAAGGAAGCGGTGGGCTTGAGCCTCTTTGTCGTCGGTGTCGCAGCCTTGGTGGGAGCTTTGCAACGTATTCGTTCCGGTGAAATCCACCTCAAGGCCGGGATCCTCTTCGCCCTTTCCGGCATGATCGGTGCCGCAGGGGGAGCGCGGCTCACACCCATGGTATCAGGTCGCTTGCTGATGATCTTCTTCGCCGTGCTCATGTTGACCGTGGCCCTCAACATGCTCACGGGTTCGAAAGTCGAACCCTCAACACAATCGAAATGTCATCCCGCCAGATGCCTTTCAGCAGGATTGGCCGTCGGAGTGCTCACCGGCTTTATCGGTGTCGGCGGCGGTTTTTTGCTCATGCCCGCCTTGGTGAAATTCGCAAAACTGCCGCTTCGGGTGGCGACCGGCACCTCGCTGGCGGTCATTTCCTTCAACTCCGCCGCCGGCTTCTTCAGCCATTATGGTGAAGCTCCACCCCGCTGGTCCCTGGCCTTCGTCTTCGCAGGGATTGCAGCCGCCGGAGTCCTCCTCGGCTCCAGCTTCGCAAAACGCCTTCCCGTTAACCGCCTTCGGCAGGGCTTCGCCATCATGGTCATCCTCACCGGCTCATTTGTTCTCTGGCAAAGTTGGATGGGATAGGGAAAAGAAACATCAGTCAAAAGTGAGACTGAATGACAATTCAACAGAGCGCTGGCAATCGGGGTGATCTCCCATTCAAAAAGCTAAGGTTGGCCAAGGTAGATCAGCCCCGAACCCGAGTCCAACAGGGCCGCCCCATTCGTCAGAAAATCCATCCCCAGAATCCCGTCCACGGGTCGGCCGGTCGAATCCCGAAAGTATTGGCGCACGGTTCCCAGGGGGGCCACCGAGACATCAAAAACAGCAACGTTGACCTGACCAAAAAGCAGGTTCTGCAGCCTCGCATGTCGCAGAGGAATTCGATCGCCTGAAGCATCAATCATCCGTGAATTGGTGGCACGGCTTGGCAAATTGAAGCGATCAAAACTCTCCGCTGCCATCACTGAGACTTCGGCCCCGGTATCAACAACCCAGGAAACCGGGACTCCCTGCAGGGTGCCGCTGAGAATCAAGTGAGGCAATCGCCCGGCCGTTCCCATCCTTAATATTTCCCTGCCCAAACCTGTCCTTGCTCCAAGAGGCAGGGACCCGCCGGTTCGTGCCTGCTGCGAGCGCGGTCCCGGAACCCACATTTGCCCCGCCGGGATATCGACCAAGGCCCCCGTTGCCGACAAGGCATCCAGTCCAATCTGGCCTGCATAACTGCTTGTCGACGTCTTGCGATCGGGACTTGGAGCAATCGTAAAGGGAAACCGATCCGCTCTCATTGGGCCGATTTGGAGAGTGCCATATCCCCTGCCGCTGGAAACTTCGCGGCCCAGCGCACCCCGGGTAATGACCCGGACCGATCGATCTTCGATCAATCCGGCTGATGTTGCGAGACCCTTGTCGACATCCGTACTGTTCGCTCCCGAGTCGATCAAAAAACGCATCGGCCTGCCGTTGACGTTAAAGACGCCGGAAAAGCGGGCATCACCGCGAAGCTTCTGAAGAGGAACCGCTTGATAGCCCAACTTGGAAAGTGTTCCCGCCCTCGACCGCCCGAATCCGGGAACGCCCGAACACTGGGTCAGAAACAAGCAAGCCAGGAAGGATGCGATAAAGTTGGTGGCGATCTTGCTCATACGTTGCTGTGCCCGGAAGCATACGGCCCTCAATACGGGCCGCAAATAGTCTTTTTATCTACCACGCCGGTCCGACCTCCCAGGTCTCAAGCATTTCCTCGGGACAGTCCTCAAGGAATCGCGAGGGCCTCGTGATAATATCGCCGGTGTAACTCTTGGGATTAATCTGCGGATAGGTCAAATAAAGTTCATCCTTCGAACGAGTCAGCGCTACATAAAACAATCGCCGTTCCTCCTCAAACATGTCCTGGTCATCCGCTTCCAAAACCCGTCCATTCGGGAACATCCCATCAGCCAACCAGATCAGAAAGACCACCTTCCATTCCAACCCCTTGGCCTGGTGGATTGATGAAAGGACCACTTTTTCATCATCAGGTTCGGCTTGACTGCCGGTTGGCTCACCATCGACCGAACTCATCAGGGACAACTGGCCGAGCAGCTCCAAAACATCGTCAAAACTCTCGGAATACAAAATCAACTGCTCGATGTCCTGACGACGGTTGTCGTAGTTCTCGAAGCTGACCTTCATGTAGTCGTCATAGACTCCTTCCAAAATGCTGGTGAGCATTTCGGAAGGGCGCGCATAGCCGTCACCCAACACCAATTCGTCCAGAGTGTAACAAAGCTGCTCCCAGTCTTTTTTGGCCTTCGCCGGGACCGGAAATTTCAGCATGTGGCCGGAAAAACTCTCCGGCGGTTTCTCCTCCTTCGAAATCCCTACCTTGAGCCAGGCCCGCCAAAGCTTTGTCGCGGTCGCCGCGCCGATCCCGGGCAAGAGCAGGCAAAAGCGCTTAAAACTGACCTCGTCCCGACGATTCGTGGCGAAGCGCAGAAAGGCCGCAACATCCTTAATGTGAGCTTGCTCGAAAAAGCGCAAGCCACTGGTGATTTCAAAAGGAATTCCTCGCGCCGTGAGCTCCATCTGGATCTCCAAACTCTGGTGATGGGCGCGATAAAGGATCGCCATCTCATCAAGCTCGATCCCCTCGTCCCGAAGCTCCAAAACACGTTGCGCCACAAAATCCGCCTGCGCCCTTGGATCCTCCACGGGAACCAAAGCCGGGGTCATCGACCCACCTTTACGCGCCGCTCGAAGCGCCTTCTTAAATTGTTTTTTGTTCGCCGAAATCGCAGCATTGGAGAGATCAATCACTTCGGGAACGCTGCGATAATTGGTCTCGATCTTGTAAACTGTTGCGTCCGGATAATGATCGGGAAACGACAGAATATTATCCATATCAGCACCCCGCCACGAGTAAATCGACTGGGCATCATCCCCCACCACCATCACCGAATTCTGGGGCTGGGCCAGCAAGTGAATCAACTCACTCTGAACCGCGTTGGTATCCTGATACTCATCAACCAGAAGGTATTGGAAACGCTTTTGGTAAAGGCTGCGAAGATCCTCGTTTTCCTTGAGCAACTTCAACGGGAGAATCAGGAGGTCGTCAAAATCCACCGAATTTGTATCCAGCTTCTTGGCCGTGTAGGCCTCTCCTACTTTCGCGATCTCCCCACCCCATTCCTCAAAGTAGGGATAGCGGGCCTCGAGCAAGTCCTCGAGATTGACTCCGGTATTTTCGACCAGGGAAAAGATTGAAATGAGAACATCGGCTTTGGGGAACCGCCGTGACTTGGTGTCAATGTCGCATTCCGCAACCACGGTGTTCATGAGCGACTTCTGATCGTCACGATCCATGATCGAAAACGAACGGGTCAGGCCGACCTCATCGGCATGACGCCGCAGGATTCGATTCCCAATGGCGTGGAAGGTTCCACTCCAGAGTTCGCTGAGATCCAGCGGAATCAACTCCCGAACCCGCTCCATCATTTCACGCGCCGCCTTGTTTGTGAAAGTCAGCAAAAGAAGGCTCTTGGGATCCACTCCCTGATCGAGCAGATAGGCCACCCGATAAGTCAAAGTACGAGTTTTACCGGAGCCAGCACCCGCAATCACCAGGGCGGGACCCGGCCGCGAACTCACCGCAGCATACTGCTGCTCGTTCAGTTCCGCCTGATAATCAATTCCGGAAACGCCCTTTCGGGCTCCCTTCTTAAGCTGGTATTGCCGGGCCATTTTTAGGAAGCATCGCTGCTATCGGTGTAGTCGATGTAGCGGGCATATTCATCCTTCACCTTGGGCATGAGAATATACATCGCAATCACGTTTGGCACCGACATTGCAAAAATCATCGCGTCCGAGAAATCGAAGACCTTGCTCATGCTCAGCGACGACCCCAGGACCACAAAGAAGCAGAAGAGGATTTTGTAAACCAACTCCGCGCCCTTACTGCGACCAAACAAGTGGCTCCAAGCCTGCACACCGTAGTAGGACCACGAAATCATGGTTGAGAATGCGAACAAAATCACCGCAACTGTCAGGATGATGGGGAACCAGCCAATCACGGACTCAAAAGCAGCGGAAGTGATGGCAACCCCTTCGAGTCCGGGCGTATCGTAGGTTCCAGCCATGATAATCACCAGTGCCGTTGTGGTGCAGACCACCACCGTGTCGATAAATGGCTCAAGGAGCGCCACGATTCCTTCACTTGCAGCATACTTTGTCTTCGCAGCCGAGTGAGCGATGGGAGCAGAACCAATTCCGGCCTCGTTGGAAAACGTCGCCCGCTTCATGCCCTGGATCATGACACCAATGATTCCACCGCCAATTGCGGTCGGAGCAAAGGCCCCCGTGAAAATCACACCGATTGCGGTTCCAATCTGACCAAAGTTCACAAAGATCACGAACAATCCGGCCAGCATGTAGATTCCGCACATGAATGGTACCAAGGTCGCGGTCACCGAAGCGATGCTCTTGATACCTCCAATGATGACGAGCCCGACCGCAACGGCCATGATGAGACCAAAGGCCCAGCGGTTCTCATCAAGATAAGAGCCCTCTCCAACAACCCCGACCAATTGCTCGCAAGCCTGGTTCGCCTGAACCATGTTCCCTCCTCCAAAAGATCCTCCGATGCAGAGGAAGGCAAACATTCCAGCCAGAATCAAACCAAACATTCCCATTCCTTTTTCAGCGAACCCCTTTTTTAGATACTGCATCGGCCCCCCATAAACCTTGCCATTTTCGATCGTGCGATATTTCACACCAAGGGTGCATTCGCAAAACTTCGAGGTCATTCCAAACAAGCCGATCAGGATCATCCAGAAAGTCGCACCGGGGCCGCCGACACTAATCGCAATGGCGACGCCTGCGATATTACCGAGACCCACCGTGCCGGAAAGAGCAGCGCAAAGGGCCTGGAAGTGAGTAATCTCACCAGGATCGGTGTCCGAGCTGTATTTGCCACTGATTGTACGGGCGGCGAGGCGCCATGATCGCAAGTTCAAGAACTTGAAGTAGACCGTGATGATAACAGCCGCCAACGCCAACCAAACGACCACCAATGGAAGTTTTACGGGCTCGCCCTCGGCATCCTTGGCGATCTCAACCCCGTAAAAGACTTTGCCGGTCACCTTGTCCAGATAAGGGCCGACATTCTGATCAATCCACTTGTCCGGAGCTTCACTGAAAACAATTTCTTCAGCTTCAGCCGCTGAAGCCGTTGACTCCTCGGCACGGAGGGAGCCCATCGAAAGCGTGGAAAGAAAAACAAGGATCGGGAGCAACTTTTGCATGGCGCGCGCACTCTGCGGGAAAGGGACGAGGGCGACAAGTGAGAATCCCTGCTTTACTCCAAAACAAAAAAACCGCCCGGATCACTCCGGACGGATTTAAAAAATAATTCTGAGAGAACCTCCGTTTATGGAAGAAGATTTACGGCGCGGGCGCGCTTGATCTCACGGGTAATGGCACGGTGCATTTTGGCGGAAACTCCGGTCACCTTGCGAGGAAGAATGCGACCGGTCTCGGTGGTGAACTTGGAAAGCACCTCGGGATTCTGGTAGCTAATCTTCTCAAAAGGAAGGTCGAGACGCTTGTTGGTCATCGACTTGTTGTGCTTCCGGAAGTTGATCCGGCGCTGGATGGTCTTGGGCTCAGACATAATTAAAGGTAGTTGGGGTCAGGGACTATCGAAGCTCGCGATGGAGAGTGCGGCGCTTCAGGAAAGGATTGTATTTCTTCTTTTCAAGACGACCTGGGGTATTGAGGCTCTTCTTGTTACGAGTGCTGGTGTAACGGGAGGTTGGTTTGCCCTCGGCCTTGGCCTCGGTGCATTCCAGAATAATAATATCGCGTGGCATAATCTAAGAAAGTCAGAATTCGGGACGCGGAAGCTATGAAACCCCGCTCTATCGTCAAGGGAAAACCGAGGAAAGTTCAGAAACTTTGACCATCTGAAAAAATCGTTGATTTCGCAGGGGTTCCGGCCCAGTCTCTCCCCGGTTGAAGGTGATTGGCGCTTTTAAGACCGATTTCCTCTTTCTTCTTTGAGAGATCCTCTATCTCTGACCACGGCCCGTCCGGCATCGATAATCCCGGCCGCTCAGGCAGATGCATTTGCAGGATCCCCCTCATGCCCTCGAGCCCTTCCTGCGGGTTTTCCGGTCACCCAACTGATCGATCCCACCCATGACAAGGCTCGAACTTTCCAGATTTCCATTATCCTCATGATTCCACCTGACTCTGATTCAGCGAACTCCGGCGGCCAGCAGACCTCCGACTCCGGCAACGGCAACAACAATCGAAACCGGAATAGAAACCGGAACCGCAATCGAAACCGCAATCGCGGCCAGCGACAGGGACGGGTCCGCGGATTCGGACCGCGCGACGACAACCGGGACAACCGCGAACCACGGGAACGCAAACCCTTCGAATTCACCGGAGAACCGACCACGGTCGACGGACTCTTTGAGATTGCTCCCAAGGGATTTGGATTTCTGCGAAAGCAGGAACAGGACTTTGAGCAACGAAAAGAGGACGTGTTTGTCCCGCCAGATTTGGTCAGGAAGCACGGAATCCGTCCAGGCGTCTGGATCAAGGGAATTGCCCGCGACAGCACCCGTGGCCCACAAATGATTGAGGTGACCCTCATTAATGGCCAAAAACCTGACGAGGCACGCAAGCTTCCGGCCTTTGAAGAACTCAAGGCCGTCAATCCCTGCAAACAGATCGGATTTGAGACGACTCCTGATCGCTACACCACCCGTCTCGTGGACCTTATGGCACCCGTCGGCCGGGGCCAGCGAGGGCTCATTGTCTCCCCTCCCCGTTCCGGAAAAACGACCCTTCTCCTCCATATGGCCCAAGCCGTTCAGGAAAGGCACGAGGAACATCTTCACCTCATCATCCTGCTCGTCGACGAACGCCCGGAAGAAGTCACGGAATTTCGACGCCAACTTCCCGACGCCGAAATCTACGCCAGCTCGAATGACGAATCACCGCGAAACCACTGCCGCCTCGCCGAACTCTGTATCGAGAGGGCCAAGCGCCTGGTGGAAGCCGGTCAACACGTCTTTATCCTGATGGATTCCATCACCCGGCTTGCCCGCGCCTATAATAACAACATGGGTGGGAGCAAGCAAAGCCGCGGCCGGGGCTACCAGTCCGGTGGAATCGTCGCCGGGGCCCTGGAGATGCCCCGCCGCCTTTTCGCGGCTGCCCGAAACACCCGCGAAGCCGGCTCACTCACCATCGTTGCCACCGCACTCATTCAGACGAACTCAAAGGCTGACGAAGCAATTTTCCAGGAATTCAAGGGAACTGGAAATATGGAACTCGTTCTTGATCGACGCATCGCCGAACACTACGTCTATCCCGCTGCCGACATCTTCAAATCCGGCACTCGTCGGGAAGAACTAATTCTTCCCGAAATGAGTCTCAAAAAGATCTACATGGTGCGTCGCGGATTGGCCGGACACAAGCCGGTTGAAGCCATGGAAAGGCTCCTTTTCTTCATGAAAAAATTCCCGAGCAACGCCCAGATGCTGCTTGAGATCAAAGGGTAGATTTTCCGCCGAAAGATGTGGCGATCCACCCACCCTCCTGCTATGGATTAGGTAAGGTAGTTTTTTACCGAAATTCATTATGCAAACAAGAAACGTAGACCCAAACATCACCGTGACCGTGCGTCACGAAGACGTCACTGATTCACTGCGGCAGTATGCCCAGGACAAGATCAGTGGCATTCATCTGGATTATCCGCGCATCATCGAGGCCAAGGCCATACTCGATGTCGAAGGAAGCCGTCGGCATAAAGCCGAAATCATCCTCTTTTGCGCCAACCATATCGTCATCGATGCTTCGTCCGAGACCGATGACATGTATAAGAGCATCGACTTTACCATCGACAAAATCGCGCGACGCATGCGCAAGCACAAGACCCGACTGCTGAAGCGCCGAACTCCCCGGCAGGAGGAGAGCATCCGCTACCTCGACGAAAGAAACTACCGGGCCGACTTCCTCGACAACCTGCCGGACGAAGTCAATGAAATGGAGGAACCGGAGCCCTTCTTCGTTCACAAGGAATCCTTCAGCCTCAGAAAGCTCTACAAGGAAGAAGCGGTCATGGAACTGGACCTCACCGAGCGTCCATTTGTCGTCTTCAAAAACGCGCGACGGGACGTGACTTCCATCGTTTGGCGCAAGCCCGATGGCGACTACGGCATGGTCGACATTGCCGACTAGGCGGTCTTCATCTTCAAAGACCCTCCTCCGGATGATCCATGGATCATCCGGATTTTTTTGCGCCTTAAGCCTGCCAGCGCCAATCGATATTCACCTCGATTTCGGGGTGAATGCTGTGCTGCACCGGGCAGGTCAGAGCGGCATTTTCAAGGACTTTACGATCAGGATGATCTCCGGCGACCGGCACGTGAATCTCGACATCCAGGCGGGCGATCCGGCGAGGAAGGTCGGCGGACATTTCCTTCAGCACAATCAAGCGAAGACCTTTGAGATTGATCTCCCGCTGTCTCGCCACGATTCCCATGATGGTGGCCATGCAGGTTCCCAGCGCGGTCGCCACCATATCGGTCGGGGAAAAACTTTCACCCCGCCCCTCGTTATCAACCGGGGCGTCGGTCGTCACCTTGTTCCCGGACGGCATGTGCTCAGCCGAGCACCGCAACTGGCCTTCATAATCAATTTGGATCTCCACCATTTTCTTCGTTCTCTTCGTTTTCTTCAGTGATTTCCTGTTCGACATCCCGGGCCAAAACAACCCGAAACCCAAAGCTATCACTCCGGTGCTCCACATCAATCGGAAAGCGGAATCGTGTTTCCAGATGCTCCTCACTAAAAGTATCCCAACCTCCGCCGCGCAAGATTCCCCGGCGGGCATTCCCGTATGAATCAGAGACCCATTCATGCACATTCCCTCCAATATCGTGCAAGCCAAGGGAGTTTGATGCAAACTGCCCCACCGGAGCCAGCTTTTTAAAACCATCATCGTAGTCCGCGATGATTCGGTCACTGTCGATAAACACAATCGCTGAGAGATCGGCATAGTTCCCGACCAGTCGATCCGGAGGGAAAGTCTGACCCCAGGGAAACTGCCCTGCATTGACGACGTCAGACTCCCGCTCGGCCGGCGTTTCACCGATTTCAATCAAGCCCGCCATCCTGCTCCATTCCGAATCGGTCGGTAAGCGGTAACGGTAATCCTTCGTAATTCGGTTGAGATCTGCGTTGGGGTTATCCCGCTCGCTCTTGGTCAGCCATTCGCAAAACGCTTCACACTCCGCGCGGGTCAGACCAACGACCGGGACCAGGGGATCCTCGCTCAAAACCTCATCCCCGACCTTCTTTCCGGTCGCTTTAAGAAAGCGGCGATAGTCCATGGTGCGAGTCTCCCACTTTGAAACACTCAGCTCATCATCGGGCATCGACACCAACTCCATCTTAATGCTGTTCGTCCAGGCTTTCCCGGGCTCAAAACTCTCGTCGGGAACCAAATCATAGACCTTGCTAAACTCTCCCCGATCCGGGAGATAGACGTTGTCGACCCTCGTCTTTTTGCCTCCCATCGCAAGAGTGATCTCAATGTCGCCCGGAGCAATATTGGGACCGTTAAAGGGCGTTACCCCCACCAAAACCTTATTCAAGTAGAGGCTCGCTCCACTAGGGTTCGAATCGATTGTCAACGAGCCATAAGGGATTGGTCTGACCCAACAATAGAAGGGTCGCAGGAGCTTGCCTCCCTTCTTGGCCTCTGCAGGAAGTCTTGTGGCATCAAAAGACAGATCATAGTGTGGAATGATCTGACGATTCCTCTCCGGATTTTCGTCCGAATACTCGTCAAAATATCCCTGATCAATGCATTTCTCCTCCAGCCACTTTGCGTAGCCCACTGTCCAGGCCTCTGGAACCGCAACGACCTTGCGACCACTGTAGTCGAAAGGGATTGCCTTGAGTTTTTGCTTTTGGTTCGTCTCCTTCAAATAGAGTTCCCAATCCGCCTCACTGACATGGTCTACCGCCTTGTGCAGATCCAAATAGGGCTTGTAATCATTCCCCAGCGCATCAGTCCATATTTCTTCAAACTTGGGTGGCGAAAAGAGATTCATCACCCTATCGATAATCATGACCTGATTCCCCTCGTCGACCACTTTTTGATCGATGATCAGGTCACGGCGATTGGGCGCTTTGATCTGCAACTCCAACACCGAATCCACTTCAACCCCGGTTAAAGTGGCCGGCGTGTAGCCCAACCGCTTCCCTTCATTATTAAAAACCTCGGCACCTGCCGGAGTTGTGAGAACCTTAACCATCACATATCGTTCCGGCAGAGGCTCCAACTGTCCTTCGATTACGTGCGTCCCCCATGTCTTTTCGAGCCAGATCTGACTCGTAAACAAGCCCATCACGAAGAGCACACCCAGAGCAACCTTGGCGTAACCCGGCACTTTCTTGGGAGCATTCTTGCCGCGCTGAAGGTGACTCAGGGCATGGGCCAGGTCGCGTCCGGTCTGAATCTTGCGCTTGGCCATTCGCGGATCGCAGATGTCGCAGATCATGCGATTCAGCCGGATCCATTTCTTGCGATAATCATCGGCCGGCGTCTCATCCGGCAACTCGGGAAACTGCAAGCGATCCATCCCGGTCGCCATCTCGTAAAGAACTTTCCCAAGGCTATAAATATCCGCCTGCTCCGAGCCCGGTCCCTCGGGAGGCACAAAACCCTCCGTCCCAACAAAAGTCCGCTGGTCCTTGGCCGCCACCAATCCGATGTCTGCCAACTTCGCCTTGCCATCGACAAAGATGACGTTCGACGGTTTGACATCGCGGTGGGTCAGACCGCGTTCATGTAAGGCGGCCAGAGCGTCGGCGAGACGCTTCCCGGTTTCGATACAGAAGTTCGTCGACAGCGGTTTCCCGTTCGCCCGCATCATGTCGGTGCGCAGCGTCCGCGGCTCGTATTCCACCGGATTGATTTCATCATCACTGTGGGCGTCGTCACCCAACTCCATCACGTAATAATAAAACTCGCTGTGATCATCACTACGTCCGACGTGAAGAATATTCACGAAGCCCCGGTGGTCCCGCGAGATCGGCTCAAATCTCAAGATCCCCTCGAACTCACGCTCGAAAGTCCGCTCATCGGAGAAGTCCTCGCGATAGACGATTTTCACCGCCCTCATCGCACCGGTGACTCCACGAGCCAACCAGACTTCACCATAGGCCCCGCCCCCGATTTTACGGAGGACTTCGTGATCCGGGATCAACGGGTCTGGCCTAATCTTTTTTTGCATCTTTCTCGAGCTTCGCCAATTCCTTCTTCAGAACGGAACCTACGCGATGCTTGGCGAGATAGACTTGGGCCATACTGACCCCAAGGTGATCCTGCACCTTCTTGGCATCCCACTGTTTCACCACGTAATAATCGAAAATCTGATACTGCTTCGGAGAAACCTGGGCCTTCACCCGGGTCAGGGCCATGTCGGCGACGTTTTTTTTCCACTCAACGTCCCACATCCGCTCCAAAAGATCTCCTTTGGGATCCTCAAAGCGATCGATAATCGCGGTTTTGCGATCATCCTCCCAGCCTCCCCCCGGCATGGCGGTATCCTTCTTGCGCTTGCGAAACTGATCATTGATCCGCCAGCGGGTCATATTCATGAGCCACGTCTTAAAAGACCCCTGCTTCGGATCGTAAAGATTCTTCTTACTTTGCTTCGCGATCGAAAGGATCGTCTCCTGCACCGTATCGAAGGCCTCGTCGTGTCGCAGTCCGGCCTTGATTCCCACCGAATAAATCAGCTTCCAGTAGGTTTGGTAAAATTCATCCCACGTCCGCTGGTCATCCCAATTCTCCAACCTGGCGATCAGACTCTTCCTCGTCTTGGCATATCCCTTGGTGAGATCGACCTCCTTGCCATCTCCTTTTGTCTTCTTCGCAGAATCATCTTTCTTTTCGCGGGCCATCGTTAAGAGAATTGGTAACCCATAATTAGGGGAATGTCTTCACTCACTTTCGGGAAAATCACCATTTTGAGATAATCACGGAAACCTAAGGAATCACCGGCCCCGCGAAGACATCCTCAAGGATCCTCTCGAGGCACACTCGATCCAGCTCGTCAAAAGCCCCCTTTTTTGCCGAATCAACATCCAAAACCGCGATCAGATCTCCGCTTTCGTTCCTGACCGGCACCACGATTTCGCTCTGCGAACGCTCATCGCAGGCGATATGCCCCGGAAATTCGTGAACATCCTCCACCACCTGCGTTTCACCTGTCGCCGCCGCCGTGCCGCAAACCCCCTTTCCAAACTCAATCCGCAAGCACCCCACCGACCCCTGGTAGGGCCCGATCACCAGCTTCCCATCAACAACCCGGTAAAACCCCGTCCAGAAAAAATCCGCCATCTCATTATGCAAAACACCAGCGACAGACGCCATTTTGGCAATCCCATCGTCCTCCCCCTCGCAAAGAGCCTGAATTTGAGTCTGACACTGTTGATAAACCTCCTCTTTGGCTGAATTCATCGTTCCCGATCGTATTTCCCAAACTCGGCACTGACAAACCTTCATTCCTCACTACAATCAACCCCGTGAGCTACCAGGTTTTTGCCCGAAAATACCGCCCCCGCACTTTTGCCGACGTTCTTGGACAGGATCATGTGGTCCGAACCCTCCGCAATGCCATCGAGCAGGATCGACTCGCCCACGCTTATCTCTTCGTCGGCCCCCGCGGCACCGGAAAAACCTCGACCTCCCGAATTTTTTCCAAAGCCCTCAATTGTCCCAACGGGCCCTCGATCGACTTCGACCCCGATGATCCCCTCTGCGTCGAAATCGCCGAAGGCCGCTCGCTCGATGTCCTCGAAATCGACGGAGCTTCCAACAACAAGGTTGATGAAGTCCGCTCCCTCCTTGAAACGGTCGGATTTGCGCCCGCCTCCAGCCGCTTCCGCATTATCTATATCGATGAGGTTCACATGCTCACCACCGGCGCTTTCAACGCTCTTCTTAAGACACTTGAGGAACCACCGGAACACGTGAAATTCATTTTCGCGACCACCGAACCCAACAAAATCCTCCCCACCATCATCTCGCGCTGCCAGCGCTTTGACCTCCGCCCAATTCCGACCGACATTATCGCAGGCCACCTCCAGCACATCGCCACCGAGGAGGGAGTCAAACTCGATGACGCCGCCGCCTGGGCCATTGCCAAAGGAGCCGATGGCGGCATGCGCGACGCCCAGTCCATGCTCGACCAGCTTGTCGCCTTCTGTGGGAACGAAATCACCGAAACCAACGTGCTCGACATCTTTGGCTTCACCTCGCGCGAGACAGTTGCGGCCCTTCTCCTCGGCATCTTGCAGAAAGAACCCGCCCGTATTCTCGCCGTGATTTACGAACAATTCGAAAAGGGAAAAGACCTCAGCCAGCTTCTCGCCGAAGTCGTTGGGGCCATCCGGGCTCTCGTTGTGGCCAAAATCGATCCCAACGCCGGACATGAAGGATTTCCCGAGGCCCTCTGGACCGACCTTTCAACCGCGGCCGAGTCCCTTAAGCCCGAGCGCCTCCTCGCCGTCATTGATACCTTTTCTGAAGCGGAAAGCCGGATGAAATGGGCATCCAACAAGCGACTCCACCTCGAGATCGCCTCACTCAAAGCGATCCAGAAACTGAAGGAAATCCGCCTCACTGACGTGATTTCGGCCATCGGAAAGGCCGATCCGGAAGAAATCGCGGACTCACTTTCGGGCATCTCCTCTGCTCCCGCGCCCGCTCCTGCCACCGATCCCGTCGCTGTGGTTGCTCCGGAAAAGAAGCCCCCGGCTGACGACAGCTCTCTCGATCCCATCGACCGGCTCATCGCAGACGCTCCCGATCACGCCGTCGAACCGGAACCGGTGAAACTAAATCCGGACCCCGACCCGGCCCCGCAAAAGCCGGTTGAAGAAAATAAAGCAGAGAAAGACAACACCGCCAAAGCAGACGAATTTCACAACGATCCCCTCATCGTTGAAGCGCTCAAGGTTTTCAAAGGACGCCTGATCTCCTGAAGATCCCGCAGCCATGAGTATTCGCGGACTTTTGCGACTCATTCCTCCGGCGCTCCTTTTGCTCTCGCTGGGACTGCACTTCTTCACCATCGTCCTTTATGTCCGTCTTCCGCTGAAGCTCGCGGCAATCACGATTTACCCGATCTGGGTCTGGGGCATCATCGGACTGGTGCTGGCCGCTTTTTGCTACCTGTTTTTCAAGGTCAGGGGCTCAATGACCCTCATTCTTCTGTGGACCTTCACAATTCTCCTGCTCGCCGACGAAGCCCGGCCAATCTCGCGATTGGGAACCGATCCCATGGAAGAAGGTCCACCCGCCGAACATGCCGGAAGCAAGGTTCTGCGAGCCATTACTTTGAATTGTGCCGGCCAATCCGACCCTCTGGAGGCCGTGCGCGAATTTGAACCCGATATCATTTTTCTGCAGGAAATTCCTCCCGGCTATCGCATCAAAAAGCTCACCGACGAGCTGTTCAAGGGACGAGGCGACTATCGCTACAATCGTAGCATGCGATTCGGAATCATCGTCCGGGGCACCATCGAACGGGAATTTCGATTTTCCACCTACCGCACGCAGCTTGTGACCGCAGAAATGTTCGACGGGCGCAAAGTCAACCTCCTTAACCTTCATCTTCTCTCCGCAGCCACCAACATGAAACTTCACGAGCTTGATTGTTGGCGCGAGCATGTCGAGAACCACACTCTTCGCAAAATCGAACTCTCCTATTCTCTCGCCGGATTGAGACAATACGGCGCGCACCCTCGCTTTCCCACCATCGTCGCGGGAGACTTTAACGCGCCGCCCAACGATTCCGTGCATCGCATCATGCGGAAGGAATTCACCGACGCTTTTGCCACCGCCGGAACCGGTTGGGGGAATACCTTTCATTGGAAAACTCCCTTCAATCGTTCCCTGCCTCTTCTCCGGATCGACTACATTTACTGCTCCGACAAGTTCATCCCTGTTCGCTCGCGGACCTTTACGCGCCCGAAAACCGATCACCGCATGGTCGTGGCTGATTTCGTCTATCGCTAAAGTTTCAAAAATCAGTATCCGGCCGGCGCTTCCGCACCGGGACACGCCCTCCCCGCGCCCGGCGCATGGGCTCGAAAACGTGATCCGCGCCCGTTGATTTAATCTCCGAAATCATTGCCATTAATTCCCCCAACCTTCCCTTGGGCCATCCCCGCTCGGCAAACCACGAATAATACTCCGGAGGCAGGTCCGTCAGCGGAACACCACGGGGCGGATAGTTGTCCGGCCCGTATTTGCCAAAAGGCATGTAGGCTTCGGATATCTCATGAAGAAGATTCCGAAAGTCTTCGCGGTCGATCTCGGTAAAATTCATAGCTTCTATCTGACTTGCATCCCGCCGGAATCTTCCTAAATTATCTCCAGAAACCAATAAAAACATGGAAAGTCACAATCCTTACGCCAGTCCATACTCGGTCGCCCAAGCTCCTGAAGCCATTCGGACCGAATTTTATCAAAAAACCTACCTCCACCTCGCCGGGGCCGTCGGAGCCTTTATCGTCCTCGAGGCCATGCTTTTTGCCATTCCAGGCATCGATGACTTTGCATTGAAGATGATCGGCAGCGGAATGTCTTGGCTGGTTGTTCTCGGACTTTTCATGGGGGCTTCCTGGCTCGCGACCAAGTGGGCCACTTCCGATACCAGCCGTGGAATGCAATATGCGGGACTCGCACTTTACGTGGTCGCCGAGGCCATCATCTTCCTCCCCCTCCTTCTGATCGCCGTTCGTTACAGCGGGCAACCTCAATTGGTCGGGCAGGCCGGAATCATCACCCTGGGACTCTTCGCAGGCCTCACCTTCGTAGCCTTCACCACCAAAAAGGATTTTTCCTTCCTCGGCGGAATGCTCAAAGTCGCCTGCTTCGTCGCACTCGGTCTGATCGTAGCCTCCCTTTTGATGGGCTTCAATTTGGGTATCTGGTTCTCCGGGGCCATGGTTCTCATCGCAGGCGGCTCGATTCTTCATCAGACGAGCAATATCATTCACCACTATCGCCCCGACCAGCACGTTGCGGCTTCGCTTGGCCTCTTCGCCAGCGTCGCCCTCCTGTTTTGGTATGTCCTGCGCATCCTCATGGCGCTTTCCTCCAGCGATTAAACGGTATTTCGTTTACCTCCAAGAACCCGGACACGGCTCGTGTTCCGGGTTCTTTTGTCTCTCTGAGATCCGTTTTTGACAAATTATCCCTTTTACCTCTAAACTCCGGCACACCTATGAACACCACAAACATCCTTCTCGGAACGACTTCCATCCTGATCGTCGTTGCCTTTGCCCTCTCCTTCGGGGGCTTTAACGATGGCCGCAACAGTAAATCCAGTAAGACCGAACTTGCTGACTTGAAAAGCGAGGTCGAGAAACTGGCCGCTGAAAACCGTGCTCTTGAACTAAGCCACCTGCGGGCCACCCGGTCGAACTACCAAAGCACTGCCGCTCCGGTCAACACTCCGACACCTCTCCCCATCGCACCCGGACCAGCTGTGACCTCCACTCCCGACCCGGAAGCGCTCGATAAAATCAAAGAACTCGAGGACAAAAACCGCGAGCTCGAGGAAAAAGCCCTGGCTCTCGAAGAGGAAAACGACCGCGCCAACGAGGAGCGCAGACAAATCACCATCGAGCAAAACATGAAGGCCAAAAAAGTCCAAATGGCCATGGACATGGGGACCGTCAAATCGGCAAACAAAGAACAAGCCATCGTTATTTACGAACCATCCCCCAGCGCCCCAAGCTTCCAGCCCGGTCGCGTTCTCGCGATCCGACGGAACACCGGGATCATTGGAACGATTGTCATCGAACGACTCGATGCCAGCGGACAGTATATCGCCACCATGAGACCTCACGGCTACTCACCCGATGGTTACCCGGACATCCAACCCGGAGATACCGTCATCGTCGATCCAAACGGCTAACCCTCTTTCCTTTACCCAAAGCAATTCCAGGCCCGGATCTCTCCGGGCTTTTTTTGTATCCACGGAGAGACTGTCTCGAGACCGGCTGCGCGATCCTTCGCTGGAAACCATCGATCAAATTGTAATTACCGGATTTGGAGCACATTCTTAACCTCCTGTCATGTTTCGTTCAACTCTCACTCTTTGTGCCTTACTCAGCCTCACGTCTTGTGACTGCGAACCCGGCCCAACCGGGCCACATGCTTTCGTCCAGAATTACATCATCAGTGAAAAAGGCCGACAGCCCGACGAAACAACCCTCAAGCGCTTCCAATCCTCCCTCAAAACCTTCCCGTTTGATGAACTCATCGAGCTTGTCGAAGTGATTCATCATTCATTCCCGGAGAGCACCGAGGCGACGGCATCAGTCACCATCCTCGCCGGGGAGATTTGGAATCGTGAACCAACCCCCTTTCAATTTCACGGGATTCTCGGCGGATGGGGCAATGACGATCGATTCAACAATCCGTTCCTGAAACACATCGCCAAAACCGATCCGGAAGGAGGTTGGAGAATCATGAACGCTTGCTACCTCGCTGACTATGAAGCAGGAAACGCCGGGTTTACACGAGGAGCCGCTCTGCCCTTCTTCGAGGCCCTCCAAAACCATCACCCGGAAAAGGCCCGGCTCTACTTTAAGCAAGTCGCCGAGCGCCCGCGCATCGAAACTGGCAATCTGAAATCCCACGCCTTCTCAGGTATTCTCACGGGAATGTCCCACTCCGAAGAAGCGATCTCACTCATCCACTGGCTTCGCGAGGAGAAATTGGATCAGAGACTCATCGGCTTTCTTGATCCTCGGCCCTCCAGTCAGTTCATCAAAATTGCCCCCAATGATTTGGATGCCCAACGGGCAATTGCTAACGCTCTGACAACACTCACTCAAATCTCGCCTGCAACTGCGGAAGGTTGGCTGATTGAAAGCAAAGCAAATGGCAGTCGTCCGAAAGCATGGGCCAACGCTTACCTCCTCGGTATTTGTCGCGGCACAGGGCAAAATCTGGAGTCAGCCTTTGAATTCATCGCGCGCCATACCCGCCCCGGCGACGGCATCCTTGAAGACCTGTTCAACGGCTACTTCACGAGAACCGACGACCAAGAGGAACAGCTCTTAAAAATCCGGGCAGAGGCAAATCGCTAATCACCACTCTTTGGTCAAACCATATTGCCCTGCCAAATCGAGAAGCTCCTCGCGCATCGGCCACTCATCGGGGCGTTCGCAAGGACCGTCGTGACGTTGACTGGCCCCCTTCAGCATCATGCAGCCGGTGTTGTCCCCCATCTTACGAATGGCTTCCACCTCTTCGGCTGAGAATTTGAAATCAGCAGGAATGGCCGCATAGTCGCGAATCTTATCTTCGATCGGCACCGCGTCCTCGCCGGCTTCCTGGATCACAGTCGGCACGACACATTTCACCGGATCTTGGGAGAGATTCCAGAGCGAGGCGAATTGAATCATGCTCAGGCCATGCTTCTCGGCAATCGCACGCATCGGTTGCATCGCATCATTTCCACGTTCGACCCAACCTTCCGGACGGTAAGCGCGGTGGTCGCCCGGCCGGAAAACGTGACCCGGCTTCATATCGCCGTGGAAAAGCCCGCCGTAGTCAACCACACGGGTCAAAATATCGACCTGGTTGGCGACCGCTGAATCCAAAACATGCTGGCCGGGCCAAGGCTCAAGCGGGTTCAGAATAATCATGGCCCAATCCAGAACCTCACCGAAATTCTCGAAGACGTGCAGGAGATCGAGGGTGAAGCCATTGGCCGGCCCGGGCGCAATACCAAGACGCTCCGAAAGCCCCTCTTCCTTGAGGGCATTCATTCCCTTCCACACAGCCTCGCTGGTGTAGCCGATCTCGTCCGGATTGTGCAGCATGACGAGATCGAAATGGTCGGTTTGACAATTCGTGAGCGAACTCTCACATGCCCGACGCAAAAAGTCACGATAGCCCGACTCACCCCGCAAGGCCGGATTGGTGAATCTTGGATATCCCTTGCTCCCCTCACGTTCGCCATCAATAAAATCATGCCCGAGCATTCCGACAAGGCAGTAGCTGTCGCGGGGATATTCCGAAAGCACCTCACCCAGTGCCGCGTCCGCTTTGCCCTGGCCATAAACATCAGCCGTCACAAAGGTCCGGATCCCTGCATCATAAGCCACTCGGATACATTCCTGGTAGCGATCTTCATCGAGAACCTCGCCAAAGTGCATAAACCGTCCGCCGCTCCAGGTCCCGTAGGCTGTCCGTGTCAAATTCATGCCGTGAATAAGCGACAGCCGCGGTCATCTTGCAAGCTGGAGTTTTCTTGAAAACGGCGGAGGCATAGCTCGAGCCGCACATTCGAATTTGGCGGGGGCGATGACCGGAAAAAATCTATCTGAGATAGGGCTCTGCTGCAAAGAGCTCGAGCTTGGGCTTGAGGAGCGCAGCGATCTCATCTGCATCTTCAAGATTGAGCCCCCAGGCATTGACGAAGTAGATCTTCTTATCTTTGCGGGTGATGAAGGCAAACCCGGAGCGCTCGTTCTCAATGAGTTGAAAAGCAAATTTTGATTGGTCACCCCACGAAAAAATATGATTGGCCTCCTCTAGACTCACATCGACACCGCTAAGACGATTGCCTAACTTTAACGCGCTCCATTCGGCAAGATACGAGGCCAGAACGTCACTCGACTTTCTCTCGACCGTGACGGTGCAGTTCAGAGAGATCAATTCGTCCGAATACAGGTAGGAAATCTGAAGGGAACCATCGAGATACTTTTCGCACTCCCATTCTTCAGTCCCTGTTGAGGGGTCAATCCAGGAGAAATCAGCGGCGTGGTCGACGGTCAGGATTGAGTCTTTCTGGGCCGCGTCCGGCTCGAAATCACGTGCCGTGAAGACAAAAAGGAACCCCGCCCCAACCAGGAGGACCAGCGAGCCCAAAGTCACCCCGATTACAATGAGCGCGGTCCGCCGCCGGGAAGACTTCGGAGCTTGTGACGGGATGGGAGGTGGGCCGGGCATTTGCTGCGCCCCTTTGAACATGTAAAAACGAGATAAAGCAACACTCTGTTGCAGGGCGGACGCACAACCATGCACAAGTCCCGGTATCACCTCCCCCTATGACCTTGACCAGAAGAGGCGAAAGAGTTCACAGTTCCGCCGTGCGCCCCTTTCTCCTCCTTGCTTTTCTTTTGCCAATTTTTCCATCCTGCACGGAAGTCTCCAGCGGCCCCGGGAACATGGGAGGCCTGCCCACGATCAGCACCCGAAAAGCTCAAATCGAGGCCGAACCCCGGGGCGATTTCTACTACGGACGCCGCTATTTTGTGAAAAAAACACGCTTTTGGGGATATCTTCGGGAACCCGGCCAATCGGCGGAAAAGGCCAAATTGGTCATTTTTAACGAATCACGGAAATTGAACCCCGACCGCCTCCCCGAAGCAGGGGGCAGCAAAAACTACGGATTCGACAACAATTACGAGTATCGGATTTACGGACGCTACACGGGGCGTGAACTCTACGAACCCAATAGCAACCAATTCCTCCCCGAATTCCTCCTCACCGACTACAAACTCGTATCAAAGAATCCAGGATGGCTCTTTTCCCCCTCGGATCGTTACTATCCCACCCGTCTCACCCTTCTTCCTCCAAGCTTCTGATCCCGACTTTGTGAAATATTTCACAAAGTCCTTGCGAGCCCCGAAGAACGAGAGTTTCATGCCGGTGTCTTAACATGAGCGAGACCACTACTTACGAGGCCCCGGATGCCGCTGCCGTCGCAGCAAAGGCCGTTACCGATTACCAAGCGGAGACCGACGATGTCCTCGGCGAAAAGATGGTCCTGAACATGGGCCCGTCACACCCCGCCACGCACGGAGTGTTGCGCCTTGTGCTGGAATTGGACGGCGAAATCATCGAAAAAGCCGAGCCTCACATCGGCTACCTACATCGCGGCGACGAAAAGATCGCCGAGAACATGCATTACAACCAGTTCGTCCCCTACACCGACCGACTGGATTACCTCGCACCACTCGCCAACAACGTCGCTTACGCCTGCGCGGTCGAGAAACTGATGGGCTGGGAATTGCCACCGCGCGGCCAGGCACTCCGTGTTCTTTGCTGCGAACTCGCCCGGATTTCCTCCCATATGCTTGGAGTCGGCGTCTGTGCCATGGATGTGGGAGCCATGACTGTCTTCCTTTACACCTTCACCGAGCGCGAGAAGATCTACAATTTCTGCGAACAACTCACCGGAGCCCGCTTTACGACATCCTACACTCGCGTTGGTGGCCAGATTCGCGATATTCCCGAGGGGTTGGATAAGGACATCCTCAATTTCCTCGATGAGTGCGAAAACACCATCAAGGAGATCGCCGGGCTTCTGAACAACAACAAGATTTATCTCGAGCGCATGTGCGACGTCGGCGTGATCAGCCGCGAGGACGCCATCAGCTACGGCATGACCGGCCCCAACCTCCGCGCCTCCGGAGTCGCCCGCGACCTTCGGAAAGACAGCCCCTACCTCGGCTACGAGAAATACGATTTCGACATTCCCGTCGGCCAAAATGGCGATTGCTACGACCGCTACCTCATCCGCATGGAGGAAATGCGCCAGTCCATCAAAATTATCCGTCAGGTCCTTGCCGATTTCCCCGAAGGCGAAATCAACGTGGGCGATACCAAGTCCACCCTCCCTGACAAGGAACGCGTCCTCATGTCGATGGAGGAGCTCATCCACCACTTCATCGTCGCCACCCAGGGGATCGAGGCCCCTGCGGGCGAGGTTTATTTTGCCGCCGAGAACCCCAAAGGGGAACTTGGCTTCTACATTCATTCCAAAGGCGGCGGAGTTCCGAACCGCCTGAAAATCCGCGCCCCGTCCTTCGTCAACCTTGGCATCTGCGCCGAACTCCTCAAAGGCCATATGGTTTCCGACATTCCAGCCATCCTCGGCTCACTCGACTTCGTCATGGGCGAGTGCGACCGCTAAATCTACGTCTAATTTTTCAACCTGATTTTTTTCTTAAGGTGAGTTCTAAAATTGAAGTCCCCCGCCCCCGCTCGATCGACCGGTCCAAGCTGAGCTACGTCCGTCTCCACACCCCTGAATTGCGCGAAGCGCCAAAGCCGCCTGAGATCGACCGGAGTTCTGTGGAATACAGTAGTGCGCAACCAAGCGTTCTCGAGAAGAACGTTCACTCTCCGGTCACTCCCGGCGCGGTTCACTTCCCGCCTTTCAAGGTCACTCCATCTCTGGAAAAGGCAGCTGACAAGCGCATCTCCCAGTATCCCGATGACCAACGACGTTCGGCTGTTCTTCCCCTCCTGCACGAAGTCCAGCACCGGCACGGTTTCATCAGCCCGGAGTCCATTGAATGGGTTGCCAAGAAACTCGACATCGCCGCGATCAAGGTAGTGGAAGTCGTCACCTTCTATCCCGGCTTCCGCCAGAAAGCTCCCGGCAAGCTCCACTTCCGGGTCTGCCGTACCCTCTCTTGTGCCATGGGGGGATCCTACGAACTCATGGCCAGGCTTTGCGAACTCACCGGAATCGATCGCGGTTCCGCCGATGCTCACAAAGACCCGATTTCCGTCTCCCCTTGCGGGAACTACTCGGTCGAATACGCCGAGTGCCTGGCATCCTGCGGGACGGCCCCGGTCTGCCTCGTCAACGACGACTTCCACGAAGGCGTCACTCCCGAGAAGGCCGAGGGACTCATCGCTCAATACGAAAGCTAATTTTCACCACCCCCAAATTTACCAAGCTCATGTCTGACATCACCTACCTCCCCGGCAAGGAACCTCACGAAAAAGAGCATCGCCTGATCTTCAAAAATGTTGATCGCAAGGGCTGGAACACCAAGATCAAAACCTACCTCGCAGAGGGTGGCTATGAGATGGCCAAAAAAGCTCTCAAGATGGATCCGAAAGAAGTCATCGAGGAGGTGAAGACCTCGGGCCTTCGCGGGCGTGGCGGCGCCGGCTTCCCAACCGGCATCAAGTGGGGCTTCATCCCCCCAAACAATACCAAGCCGGTTTACCTGATCTGCAACTGCGACGAATCGGAGCCCGGCACGTTCAAGGACCGCTACATCGTTCACCAGGACCCACACCAGCTCATCGAGGGCATGGTCATCTCCGCCTACGCGGTCGGAGCTCACGTCGCTTACATTTACATCCGCGAGGAATTTCCGGAAGCCGCGATCACCCTTGAAAAGGCCATCGCCGATGCCAGGAAAAACGGCTTTCTCGGAAAAGACATCCAAGGTTCCGGCTTTGATCTCGAAATTTACGTCCACCGCGGAGCGGCCGCCTACATTTGTGGAGAAGAAACCGGCCTCATCGAGTCTCTCGAAGGCAAACGCCCCTACCCACGAATCAAACCGCCCTACTTCCCGGCAGCCATCGGCCTCTACATGGCACCAACCATCGTGAACAACGTGGAGTCGCTCTGCCACGTCGTCCACATCCTCCGCATGGGCGGCGACGAATATGCCAAACTGGGCACACCGCGGAATTCCGGAACCCGTATCGTCTGTGTTTCGGGCGACGTTAAAAAGCCGGGCTTCTTCGAAATCGAAGTCGGCAAGGTTACCTTCGAGGAACTCCTCTACGACATGTGCGGCGGTCCCAAGGACGGACGTAAACTCAAGGCCGTTATCCCAGGCGGTTCATCATCCAAGATTCTCCGCTGCAACGAAAGCTTCAAGATCGGCCGCGGTGACGACGCCAAGGAAATGACTTTCTGGCAGTTGCCTCTCGACTTCGACACCCTCGCTGCCGCCGGCTCCATGGCGGGCTCGGGCGGTGTCATCGTGATGGATGACACCCGCCGCATGTCGTGGGTGCTCAACAATATCACCCACTTTTACGCGCACGAATCCTGCGGACAATGCACACCGTGTCGCGAAGGTTCCACTTGGATGAAGAAGGTCTCCGATCGTATCGAAGAAGGCAAGGCCACCCCAAACGACGTTCAGGTTTTGGAAGACATTGCCTACCAGATCGACGGTAAGACCGTTTGCGCCTTTGGCGAAGCCAGTGCCTGGCCGGTGGAAGCAATGATCGACAAGTTCCGCGACGAACTCGTTGGCGAAACTTCGGACGAGAACGACACCCGCTCCGCCGAGCGAATCGCTCAGGAGCAGTTCCTCTCAGCCGTTCAATAAATGAAATTTCTTTTCGGTTTCCTCGCTCTGGTCTGCGCCTCCTGTTCTCCCACCATTTTCGTAGTCGATGAGGCCGGTCAACCGATCGAAGATGCCCGGGTGATTCCGATGAGCCGAAGTTTCGACTGGCCCGCCAAAATGACCAACGAGAAAGGCGGTGTCTTCGTTCATCAAGATGTCCCCACCATCGATTCAGTGCGAGTCTCTAAAGAGGGCTACCGCCCCCACCCGCTCGTAAACTTCAACCTCCCAAAGCCCATCACCGTGGTTTTGGAGCGCTAGATTTTTCAATCAAAAGCTCCTCCTTTGGAAAAATTGCGCAGCTTGGACTTCACTCCGGGCATTCAAGCGCCATTTCCCCGGGCTGACCCAAAAACCTTGGTTCACCGAACCATTGCCAACCCGACTCCCGCGACGAGGGACGCCAGATTGCACAACCATGTTGCATCCCGGATCTTCTTTTCCGAATGCTTTCGCCAAAAGCCAATGAGAGAGCCTAGTGAAGAGAGCCCCGCTCCAACAACCCAGATTACCGCCATCCCGAGAACCCTCATCGCTTTGTCGAATCGATGAGGAACAATCTGGCTATTGCTTGTTTCCCCCGATTGCTCAGCCTCCTTCTCAAACCTCAAGCGGGATGGTTGTTCTTCCAGAAGAAAGAATCCGAACCCCGCAATGACGGACAAGAAACACACAGCAGAGCCGGCCAGATGAAGCCAGTCACTGTCTTTTAACTGCAAATTTTTCATCACCTTTGTCTTCTTACCCGCTGCTTGATCATTTCATCGGCAATCACTGCCACGAGTAGAACCACTCCCACGATCAGGAACTCCATGTGCGACTTCAACCAATCGACGAGGTTGATCATATTTTTCAAAAGCTGCATCACCGCCGTCCCGATCACGACCCCCACGATGGTTCCTTCCCCCCCGCGAAGACTGCACCCACCCAAGACCGCGGCCGCAATCGCGTAGAGCTCGTAGAAATTTCCAAAGTCACTCGGCTGGGCGGAGTTTCCATTTAAAATAAAGAGAAGCCCGCCAAGCGCCGCCAGCATTGAGCAAATGACATAAGATAAAATCACCATTCGGTCGGTATTGATGCCACTCAATCGAGCCGCTTCCTCATTGTTCCCCAGGGCAAAGAGATATCGCCCCCAGATTGTCTTGTTCAAAAAGACCCAGGCTATCGCCGCGACGACGATCAAAATCACAAAGGGGTATGGAATCCCAAACTTACTCGTCACCGCGATTGCTTCCGTTCCCCAACTCCGAAACGCTTCGTACTCACCGCCAAATCCCTGGGACTGATCCTCGGCAAGCCCCCGCGTCGCTCCCCGGTAAATCAGCAAACTACAGAGAGTCACCACAAAAGGCTGTAGCTTGAGCTTGGTAATGAGAAACCCGTGCCAAAGCCCAATGCACATCGACACCACAATCGCCATCAGCACGGCAGCTCCCGGCGACCAATCTTGTTTCATCACCAGCCATGGCACCCCGCAACCGACCAGGCAAACCACCGAGCCAATCGAAAGGTCGATCCCACCCGTAATAATCACAAACGCCACCCCGATTCCCAACAGCCCGTACAGGCCGGTCCGTTCGAGCAACTTCCCCTGATTATACCCCCCCAGAAAATTCTCCCCCAGGAAAGCCGTCGCCACGTAGATCACAATCAGGGTGATCAGGATGCCTTTGATTTTTTTCATCTTATTCTGCTTTGTTGATGTTCCCTCCCGTCGCCAATTCCATGATGGCCTCTTCACTAAAATCCTCGCGAGCCAACTCTCCCGTGATCCGCCCCTCGTGCATCACCAGCGTTCGATCCGCCATCCCCATAATCTCCTCCATCTCGCTGGAAACAAACAGAATCGCCATCCCCTCGCTCGCAAATCTCTCCATGAGCAGGTAAATCTCCTCCTTCGCCCCGATATCGATCCCTCGGGTCGGTTCATCAAGAAGCAGCACCTTGGGCTTCAACGCCAACCACTTGGCGAGAACAATCTTCTGTTGGTTCCCTCCTGAAAGAAAACGAACCAGCTGCCACGAACCGGGCGTCTTCACACTCAGCGCAGACGTCATTTCCGCCACCAGCTCTTCCTCCTTGCTCACGTTTACAAACGGCCCTCGGGCTGCGTGCCGGAGCGAGGCCAGACTCATGTTCTCCTTCACCGCCATATCAAGGATGACCCCCTGCCCCTTCCGGTCCTCCGGAACCAGGGCAAGCCCTCGCTCAAGCGCCTCCCTCGGCGAGCGCGGCAATCCTTCCCGACCGCCCACCGACACTTCGCCTGACAAGGCAGGCCGTGCGCCAAATAAGGCGGCCAACATCTCACTCCGGCCTGCTCCCACCAGACCGGCCACCCCCACGACTTCACCCGCCCGCACCTCAAACCCGAGTTCATTCGATGGGTGCTCCACCGTCCGCAGCCCACGAACCGAAAGCGCCACCTCTCCCAACTCATGTTCCGTCCTTTGATAAAACTGCGAAACATCACGCCCCACCATCATCCGTACCATGGCATCATGATCCACTTCATCCCGCTCCAGCATTCCCGCGTTCTCTCCATCACGAAACACCACCACCCGGTCAGCCAACTCCTTGACCTCTCCCAGCCGATGGGAAATATAAATTACGCTCACTCCGTTCTCCCGAAGATCGCGGATCACTTCAAAGAGCCGCTCGGATTCGTTCATCGACAAACTCGACGTCGGCTCGTCCATGATGATCACCTTGGCTTCGGTCGAAAGCGCCTTCGCAATCTCAACCAACTGCTGTTTGCCCAGCGTCAATTCGCTCAGCAAAGTATCCGGCGACACCTCGAGACCGACCATCTCCAACACCCTCTTCGCTTCCCGCTCAATCGCCCTTTGGTCAATCCAACCGAATTTCCCCGGCTCACGCCCCAAAAACATGTTGGCCGCCACCGTCAGGTTATCTGCCAAATTCAGCTCCTGGTGAATCAAGGCAATCCCCGCCTTCTGGGCGTCCTGCACGTGAGCAAACCGAACTACCTTTCCGTCGACCAACAACGCCCCTTCATCCGCGGGCTGAACCCCGGCGAGAATTTTCATGAGCGTGCTTTTCCCCGCTCCGTTCTCACCAATGAGAGCCACCACCTCGCCAACGTTCACCCGCAAGTCCACGCCCGAGAGAGCGACAACCCCTGGAAAGCGCTTCGTGATTTTTCGAACCTCCAGAAAAGGCTCTCCCATCACTTTCCAAGCTTGGAATTTAGGTCGGCCCAAAAAGCCTCCAGGTTATCCTTGCGAATCTGGCGTGCCGGAATATCGATGATTTTGCTCTCGGGAATGACCGAGGTATCGCCGTTGGCGAGGGCATGAAGGACCCTGATGGAGCGATTTCCATACTCATAAGGATCCTGAACCACGGTCCCGTGGACCGTGCCGTCCTTGATCGCTTGCAGCGTGACCTCATCCTCATCAAAACCAACGACCTTGACTTCCCCGATCCTCCCGGCCTGCTTCAATGCCTCTAAAATGAGCGGTGGATTGTAGGCAAAAAGTCCCACCATGGCAGCGACCCCTTCGTGTTTGGTCAGCATATCTTCCACGTTGGCCTTTCCTTTCGCCCGGTCAAATTGATCAGTCAAAGTCGCAAGAACGGTGTATTTTTCACCGATCTGCGACTGCCCCGGAGCGTCGAAACGGCTGGGATCCTTACCGCGGTCAAGGAGACAATCAATCACGCCCTGACGACGGCGCTTCGCATTATCCTGCTCAAGTCGACCGATAAAGAGAACGACCTCTCCTCCCTCGGGAATTGCCTCCTTCACCAATTCACCGCACATCCAGCCTGCATCGTAATTGTCCATTCCCACGTAAACCTGACGCTTACTCGTGGGAGCATCGGTATCCATCGTGATCAAAATAGATTTTTCCGCCACCTCGTCATACAAGCCCGCCTGGTTGACCGGATCGATGGCCGCCACGGAAATCCCATCCACTCCCTTTGCCAGCAGATCCTCAAGCTTGGACCTCTGATCGTCGCCCGATGATGGCATCAGCACCTCGACTTCAACTCCCAGCTCTTCCCCGGCATCCTCCCCGCCTTTCTTGCAAATATCCCAAAACGAAGCAACCCCGGTAGTGACCAGAGCATAGCTCGCCTTTCCTCCGTCTTTCTCTCCACAACCGGAGAATGCGAACGCGCCAAGCGCTACCGTGCAGGCCAAAAAATTTTTCATGAGGCGGGAATCAAACCCTGCCACCCGTGAAGGGACCAGCAGAAAAACACCTGATCTCTCCCGGGGGCAACCAACGAACTCGATTTCATGACTCAACTTTCCACCCAAAGTGAAAATTCCGAGACCTTGGCAAATCTCCATCAAAGTCCTTTGATTCTGTTTTTAAGAACGATTTTTACCTAAAGATATATTGGATGGAATTATGATTTTCGACTTATTCTCTCCCCGTCACATGAATTCACCCATGCTTGCAAACATCGCCACCACCGTTCACCCCGCGCTCATCATCGCCGGGCCACTCCTCGTCCTCGCCTTCGGACTGGTTCCAGACCGGGTCTCAAATCCCATCGCCCGGCGTTTCGCCAGAAATGCCTCGCTCGCCGCCATCGGGGCTTTCGTCCTCGCATGCGTTTCCACCATCGGCCTCGCCATCTCGGGGCCGGTCAATGTCGGATTCGAAGTCAAAGGCCCCGTCCGCATCGACTTCCTCTTCGACACCCTTTCCGCGATCATGCTCCTCCTCGTCTCCTTTCTCGGAGCAGTGGTCATTCGCTTCTCCGGCAATTACCTCGCCGGAGACCCCAATCAGGGCCGCTTCACCCGCTGGATGTGCCTTACCGTCGGGTCGGTTCTCGTCCTGACAATTTCCGGAAATTTTCTAATGTTCACCCTGGCCTGGATCGCCACCAGCCTGAGCCTTCACAAACTCCTCACCTTCTACTCGGACCGGCCCGCAGCCCGGCTTTCGGCCAATAAAAAGTTCATGATCAGCCGCCTCGGTGACGCCGCCCTTATCGGAGCCCTTTTCGCCACCTACCAATGCTTCGGCACCTGGGAATTCTCCAAAATCTTCTCAGCCAGCGAGATCGCCCGCGCTCAGAGCGAAAACGCCAACTGTGTCGGACTTTCCGCCTTTCTCCTCGTGATAGGAGCCCTTCTCAAATCCGCACAATTTCCTTTCCACAGCTGGTTACCCGATACGATGGAATCCCCCACTCCGGTCTCGGCCCTGATGCACGCCGGCATCGTCAACGCGGGAGGCTTCCTCGTCGTTCGCTTCAGCCCCATCATTACCTTCTCAACAGCCTCGCTCAACGCCCTCGCCCTGGTCGGAGCCTTCACCGCCCTCTTCGCCTCCGTCATCATGCTGCCACAAACCAGTGTGAAGCGCTCCCTCGCTTATTCGACCATCGCGCAAATGGGCTTCATGATGCTCCAATGCGGACTCGGGGCCTTCGCCCTCGCCATCCTCCACCTCGTCGCCCATTCGCTCTACAAAGCCTACGCTTTCCTCTCCTCGGGAAGCATCGTGAGCATCAGCAAATCCGCCTGGACTCCCTCCGAGCGCCCAAGCGCCCGCCCCTTCGTTCTACTTTCCACCCTCGTCGCAGCGGTCGGACTCACCTTCGCCATCGGCTCCCTCTTCGGAGCTCACGCCTCCGGAGCGCCCGGAGTTCTTCTCCTCGGATCCATCTTCATCATGGCCCTGGTCTACCTCCTTTGGAATCTCTGGTCTTCCTCGCACCGTTCCTCGCTGATCATTTCGGGGCTCGTCATCACCAGTATCACTGCGACCGCCTACTTCTCCCTTCACACTCTTTTTGGCCACCTTCTCGCGAATGTCACCGCGACCCACCAACCTGATCGCTCGACCGCCGAACTCGTCGTTATGGCCCTCGTCGGACTCGCCTTCATGGCCGTCCTCGTCCTGCAATCGCAACTCCCCGGATGGTCCACCACGAGGCTTGGTCGCAAGATCTACGTTCACGCCTCCCACGGATTCTACATCAGCACCATCTTCAACCGACTCACCCTTGCTCTCTTCAAAAAAAGCCACTCTTAAACCAACTCCCGATCTTTCAAAACCATGACCACTCAAACTGCTACCACTCCCGTAAAAGTTCCTTCACTGATGCAAAAGGCCCAAGCTGCCTGCCAGCGTATCGCGCCTCTCTGGCCGCTTCAGAATTTTGTCGCCGTCAATCCCTTTCTCGGACTCGCCGACAAGCCTTTCGTCGACGCTTGTGATCTCATCCGCAAGGTCGCTCCCGGCGGGATGCAAATGCCCCTCGATTTCTATTCGGACAAATACCACAACGCCGAAATTCAATCGGAAGACCTGCAGGCAGCCCTCGCTCACGTCACCGAAACGCTTCCTGCTTCGTGGGCCGATAAGGCCTCCATGCTGAATCAGAACGATCTCATCAAGGCACTCGAGCAGCCGAACGAAGACTTCGACGAAATCGACATCCTCACCATCGCCGATGCTCTCGATCGATCTTCCGGCAGCAACTGGAACAACGACATCATCGAGGTCATCTCCCAATTTTGCGCCAGCTACTACGACCGGGGCCAGTCCGCCTGGAGACAACCGTGGCTCGATCAACCCCTCTTCACCGCTTGGCGCGAAACCGCCAGCCTCGACGCCAAGCCCGAGTTCCAGGGGCTCAAGAACTTCCGGAAGCACGTGCAATCGCTTCCTGAAACCGCCGACGAAGCCGTCGTCCACTCCCTCAGAGCCCTCGGCATCTCACCCAATGAGGCCACCGACTTCCTCCATCGCCAGCTCATGAGCATCCGCGGCTGGGCCGGACACGTGCAATATCTCGTTCGCAAAAACGGCATGGCCGGAAAGGAAGACGACGCCCTCATGCATCTCCTCGCGATTCGGCTCGCTTACGACACCGCCCTCCTTGCACAATTCGAAAGCCCCTCGCTGCGGGAATTCTGGAGCGCCACTCCCGTCAGCGAGTCCGGCCCCTCCGACTCCGTTCTCATTCGCTTCCTCTGGCAACTCGCCCACGAAAACGCTTGGCAGCGTCAGCTCTTCGGCCACATCGACGCCACCCCTTCCGCCGCTCCGGAGCGCCCTTCCGCCCAAGCCGTTTTCTGCATCGACGTCCGCTCGGAAGTCTTCCGGCGCGGACTCGAATCCGCCAGCGATTCCATCCAGACCATGGGCTTCGCCGGCTTCTTCGGCATGGCCATTGAATACGTTCCCTTCGGCCAGCACGAGGGCAACACCCAGTGCCCCGTCCTTTTGAATCCGGCCTACAAAATCAGGGAGATCCCGGCCGGCACCAACCTCGATCAAGCCTGGAAAAAGCAAAGACTCGGCAAGCGGCTTCAGTATTCCTGGAACTCCTTCAAAAGCTCTGCCATTTCCTGCTTCTCCTTCGTCGAAACCGCCGGAGTCGCCTTCGCCCCCAAGCTCTTCAAAAACTCCTTCGCCCCGTCCGGCAAAAAGTCCACTTGCGATCATAGCTATGGCCCAACTCTGGAAAGCAAGGACGGTGACACCAGCGGCATCCCTCTCGCAGAACGGATCGCCCTCGGCACCGGAGCCCTCTCCCACATGGGCTTGAAGAAAAACTTTGCCCGACTCGTCTTGATCTGCGGACACGGCAGCGAGACCACCAACAACCCTTACGGAGCCGGACTCGACTGCGGAGCCTGCGGAGGTCACGCCGGTGATGCCAACGCCCGCGTTGCGGCCGCCATCCTCAACGATCCCGAAGTCCGCGAAGCCATCGCCAAGAACGGAATCGAAATCCCCGAAGACACCCACTTCCTCGCCGGACTTCACAACACCACCACCGACGATGTCACTCTCTTCGACAGCGAAGCAGTTCCTTCCAGCCATGCCAGGGACCTTGCCGACCTCGAGAAAGCCCTCGCCGAAGCCGCCAAAACCGCCCGGCTTGAACGGGCCACCTCGCTCGGACTAGACACGGAAAACGACGCCCTCGATAGCCAGGTCCGGACAAAAGCCCACGACTGGGCCGAAGTCCGCCCCGAGTGGGGACTCGCCGGCAACGCCGCCTTCATTGCCGCGCCACGGGCCAGAACCAAAAACGCCAAACTTGGTGGTCGCGTCTTTCTCCACGATTACAACCACGCCGGTGACACCGACGAAGCCACCCTGGAGCTCATCCTCACCGCCCCGATGGTCGTCGGAAGCTGGATCAACCTGCAATACTTCGCCTCCACCGTAAACAATCAGGTCTTCGGCAGCGGAAACAAGGTGACCCACAACGTCACCGGAACCCTCGGCGTCTGCCAAGGCAACGTCGGCGACCTCCAAACAGGCCTTCCCATGCAATCCGTCCACGACGGCGAAAAGTGGATCCACGAACCCCTCAGACTCCACGTCATGATCGAGGCCCCGCGCGAAAGCATGTCCGCTATCCTCGATAAACACGAAGGCGTCAAAGACCTCGTCCAAAACGGCTGGGTCCTCCTCTTCGCCATCGAAGACGAAGGCAAATCCACCTACCAAATCCAACCCAACGGCAGCTGGAAGAAGATTACCGCTTAGAATCCTCCGCTTACCGAAACTGCCCTGCTTCCTCGGAGAAATGATAATCCGCGCTGGCGAGGCGTTCGGTGAGCGATTTTTCATCCAACCCGTGGGTTTTGCAAAGATCATCGAGCGAACTTGCATTGTTGCGCAACTCGGTGTTCACGAGACCGACGAGGAGGTGGGGATCCATCGTTTCGAAGGATTTGAGATTCATACCGGGGCGGTGAATAAGCTTGAATCGGGTTGACAGCGAGCGCTTTTTCCGGCTAAACCCCGCCCGCGCGGCGTCGGTAACGTCGCACCCCGAACTTTAAGGGCATCCCATGAAAAAAGACATCCATCCTGATTACCATCCCGTAATCTTCCAAGATATGACCACAGGTCACCGTTACATCACCCGATCCACCGCCAAGTCTGATAAGACCGAGGAAGTCGATGGTGTTGAGCATTTCGTCATCTCGATGGGCCTCACGGCCGATTCACACCCCTTTTACACTGGTCAAAGCACCTTTGTGGATACCGAGGGTCGCATCGACAAATTCCAGAAGCGTTTCGGCACCGTGCGTCGTGCCAAGAAGCCCACCCGGGCCCAAGGATAGAAACCTCTGCTTCCCACACTTTCAAAAAGGCGGCTCTTCACGGAGCCGTCTTTTTTGTGTACACTCATCCACCCATGGACGAAGCTGTCGAGAATCTCCTCCCCGCCATCGAGGAACAATTGAACTCGCCCGAAACTCCCTACGTGCGAGAGGCCTTCGATCGCATTCTCACCGAACCGGATATCGAGGAAGAAGAAGCCAAGGCCATGCTCGCCTTCTGCCTCGCCGATGAGATCGAAGCCATGATGGCCGACGAACGAGAATTCGATAGCAATCGCTACCAGATGCTCCTCACTCTCCTTCCTGTCATGCCGGAAGGACGATAGCCTCTGCGGAAGAACAGGAATCTTCAAGGCTGGCGGAAAGACTGGAAATCCGCCGCTGAATCCCAGCATACTAAAATGAATTCTTTCGCGTAGGCCGAGGGACAACCCAAGTTTGCGAATTGCCAAATTTTCCAAATTCCTGGGGTCTCAAAAATTAAGTCCCGTTATTGACACGATCTTGGCGAATGAGCACTTTGGTAGCTCAAGAAAATTTGATCGCCCTCTCATTCTACACTCCAAAGCCATGATGAAACGTCCTTTTCGCGCCCTGTCCTTTCCACTCAGCCCTCTCGCTGCACTCGCTCTCCTCTCCCTCCCGGGCTTTGCCGATCCCATTCCATTAAGCACCGGTATCGCGGCACAGAGCTCGCAGTTGGGAGGGTTTGCCGCCAGCAATGGGCTAGACGAAGCCGTCAATTTCACCCACACCCTTAGCAACGACACCAACCCAACCTGGCAAGTCCTGCTGCCCGAAACCTATAGCTTTGGGATCATTGAAGTTTTCAACCGGGCCTCGTCCAACGGAACCCTCGATTGTTGTCCGAGCCGCTTCCGCGACATCACGATCGAGATCGTCCAATTCGACGGTGACGTCGCTACCGATTTTACCGGCGGCACCGTTGTTTACACCTCCGATCTGTTGAACCCGGAAAACGTAATCGGGGGTGGGACAAATACAAGCGGTCCTGTCAGCTTGACCGTAGACGCCGAAGGTGCGGCTGGCAATATGGTTCGGGTGCGCCGCACACCTGATCCCGACCTCTCCGGATCAGGCGGTGCCGGCAATCAAGATGAGGCGGCAGTGCTTTCGATTGATTTGATCACCGCAGAGGGTTTCCTAGGCGGTGGGACGCAGCTGGAGATCACGGAGATGGTCTATGACACAGCCGAACAGATGATCACCCTCACTTGGTCATCCAAGAACAACCAGTCCTACGCAGTCTACTTCGGATACGACCTGACCACCTTCGATTCCGACATCAACGATAGTATCGCTTCGGAAGGTGAGACGACGAGCCTCACCTTTGAAAACCCTGATCCCAATGCGAAGAAGCTGTTCTTCCGCGTGGTCGAGAATCCATAGGGAGGATAATACAGCTTGAAGGCCTGCTGTCTCCATCCCGTGGCCTCGAGCTTTGACGGTATGGTCGATAGAATTCCTGAAAAGTTGATGTCGGCGGCTACGGAAGTCGCCAGGGATAGGCAATCTCGAGACAATTCCCCTCAATAGCCAATGCCCACCGCTTGATCGACAGAAGACCTCGGCACCGACTAAAAAGCTGACGGCTTGAGCAAGTCTAGCGAGTGCTCTGCCCTATTCACGGCCGTTATGAACAGCTTGCGAACCCAAGCTGGTTCCGCCACCCGGAGAAAAGGGTCTCTTAAAATCCCGCGTCTTGTGACGACTGGTGATTGAGAGGGACTCTCATCGGATTGGCTTCCCGAAAAAAATGATCGCCCACGTCAAGTGTAAGCGTCCCATATTAAAAAATAAGCGAGGTGCAACCAAGCTGTCGCAACACAAATCTAATTTGATCCTATCGACGACGGCGTAGACCGAAGGCGAGTGCACCGAATATTCCAAGGATCACAGAACTTGGCTCGGGGATCGCAGAGCCCTCAGCGGTCACCAGATCCATGGAAAGAACCGCACCTTCATCGGCATTTCCCGCTCCTCCCGATCCCGAAAGATCGTCGTCAACCGTGCGAATAATTCGGATCATATTTCCAACCGCACCGCCCGGGCTTGCGCTCAAGCTGACGGGGCCGCTCGTATTTGTCCCACCCCCGAGTACGTTTTCGGGGTTAAGGAGCGCAGAGCTGTAAATCAATGTCCCCCCGGTAAAATCAGTGGTCGCATCGCCGGAAAAATTAAGAACCTGAATGGTGATGTCACGGAACCGGCTTGGGCAGCAATCAAGGACACCATCGGAAGAGGCTCGATTGAAGGCCTCGATCGAAGTAAAAGAATAAGAATCAGGGAGCAAAACCTGCCAAGTCGGGTTGGGGTCGTTGCTAAGGGTGTGAGTAAAATTGATGGTCGTGTCGAGGGCATTACTCGCAGCAAATCCACCGAGTTGGGAACTCTGCCCCGCCGTACTACCGGACGAAAGATCGATGACAGCGGCAGTGGCAAACTGAAGACAAAGCAAATTTGCCGCACATGCCATGGGGAAGATAGGAAGTTTCATCATTAAAATTGGTAATAATGAGAATCTTCTAAATATCCTCCCCATCACTGTCAAGAATTTCATCCAGGGAATCTCTTCAGGGAATCCAACTGGGGAGACTCATTCGGGGGTTTTTGCAAATCGCCCGGCATTTAGAGCGTGCGGATGAAGACATCCTCGTCGTCAAAGTTGCCGCCGCGAATCAAAGCAATCCAAGCCGGGCACCGACTGGAGAAACCCATGGTTTAGAAGATTGTTACTGTTTCACACAGCTCACGGGAAACCTCATCGAACTTAGTGATCCCGTCTTCCCAGATCAGGAAATGATGATTTGGAAGAAAACTCTGCGCACTTCCTTCAGCTACGATTGTTACCGAACCTACCTACCCGAGGGATCCGATCCGGATTCGAGCAAGCGGGTCAATGAGAAGATCTCAGCCTCCCGGACATTTCCGGGACCGCGAAATTCCACGCAATTTCACCATCTCGGCAGAGGCGGCAGAACAGGAATCTTCAAAGCTGGCGGAAAGACTGAAAATCCGCCGCTGAATCCCAGCATACTCAGTTCAATCCCTTCGCGTAGGCCGAGGGCCAGACCGAAAACCGGTGTCTCAACTTCGATCCCACTTCCCCCGGCAGTTCTTCCAAAATGGAAGCCCCATTCCTTGCCGATTGCGTTGTGATCCAACACCGCTGAGACGCCATCAACCTCACGAAGTAGATTCTCGGCAAAAGTGTTACTGTTTGGACCAGGGTAGGGACGATAAACTCCCGCATCGTAGCCATTTGCGTAGGAATCAATCTCGTTTACAAAATTGGGATTTTCCTTCCCGTCCGACTGACCCAGAACAACGATTTCTCCTCCCCATCTGGTTTTCTTCTCAAATTCACCTGGCTTCAATTCGCGGTGAATCAACCCGCTGTTCTTGTTGACGATTTCGATCCGCCGCCACTTTGAACCAATGTTCTCCCGATAATCGAGCCACGTGTGCCGGGCAAACCGAGCCACCAAAGGTTCGCTCTTGGGAATGCCGACTTCCTTAACGACCAAGACCGAATCCTCACGGATTGGAGGGCCGTTACCACAACTTGAGAGACAGGCGGCGACCGGAGCTAAAAAGAGGTGAATCTTCATTTAGGAAGTAGCTTGGCCGGTTCAGTCCCTTGGCGACAAGCATTGTTTGTCGGCACAGATTCGACAATCCCCCAATGACGGCACAAATTGCTCTTTCGCCCGCGGAAATTCCAGCCTAAGCTCCCCTCCTCATGGGCATCTTCGATAAACCACGGCTCAAGCGTGCTTCGAAAGGAAGCGACAACCTTCCCGACGATCTCTGGACCAAGTGCCCCGATTGCGGGGAATTGCTTCACACCCTGGACCTCAAGCAAAACGACCTTGTTTGCACCAATTGCTCCCACCACTTCCTGATGGGCGCCTATGATCGCTTCAATCTCATTGCCGATGAAGGCACCTTCGAAGAGACGGAGACCGAACTCATTTCAACAAACCCCCTTGGCTTTTCGAACTACGCCGAAAAAACCGAACTCCTGCGCGCCAAAACCGGACTCAAGGACGCCGTCGTCACCGGCAAGCTCGAGATCGGGGGCAATCCGGCCATGGCCGCAGTCATGGACTTCAAGTTCTTTGCCGGCTCAATGGGGTCGGTCGTCGGCGAAAAAATCACCCGGGCCATCGAACAAGCCACCGCGGAAAGGCGGGCCATCCTGATCTTCTCTTCGTCATCGGGCGCACGCATGCAGGAAGGCATGCTCTCCCTCATGCAGATGGCCAAAACCTGTGGAGCGCTCGCTCTTCATTCCGAAGCCAAACTCCCCTACATTTCCATCTTCACCCACCCGACCACTGGTGGCGTGACCGCTTCCTTTGCGACGATTGGTGACATCAACATCGCCGAGCCAAAGTGTATGATCGGCTTTGCAGGACCACGCGTAGTCAAGGAAACGACCCACCAGGATCTCCCTCCCGGATTCCAGACAGCCGAGTTCATGCTCGACCACGGCTTGGTCGATGCCATCGTGCAACGCCGCGACCTTCGCCGTAAATTGTCGCAGTATCTGGACTACACCATGCCCGCCAAGTAGCACCTAAAGCTTCCCGAGCACCCGCGGGTGACTGGTGTTGCCATAGCGGTCCACCGCGCTCACGGCCACGGCATCAGGCATCCCCTTCACGATCATCTTGGTTCCTCGAGTGATCGAGCTCAGTCGCCAGTTCCGGCCAACGCGGACCTGAATCGCGTATTGCGAACACCCCGGCACCGGGCTCCAAACAACATTCAGATTCCCCTTCGACCCGGCCGCCAACACCTTCGGAGTTTGTGGAAGCTTGCGGTTCGCCCAAGGCATGGGAGGAACCAAGGCCGGCTCCTGATAGAATTTTTTCACAAGCTCGTTGCTGATTCCGCCCTTGTTTGCCATCAGCGACTTCATACTCCAAAAAACATGCCCAACGTAGTTGCTTCCAAGCGTTCGCGTAAGGGAAACTTGATTGACAATCTCGCTGGCAGGTCGCCCCGGATCTTCGCTGGAGTTGATCCGTGCTGCTGCAATCCCCGGCCAAACCGGACGCGTCCCCTGTGACCTCCACCAGGCGAGCAACCGACTGAAGCTCTGCGGGCTTTGGATCCGCCAATAGAGCTGGGGAGACAAATAATCACACCACCCCTGCTGCAACCATTTTCGAGAATCGGCCGCCAAATGATGGTAGGCGTCAATCGTGGCAGTGGTTCCAGCAGGAACTCCCGGACGCCAAATTCCAAACGGGCTGATCCCAACGCGAACCCACGGCTTCTTCGCCTTCACCTGGGAATACATCGACTTCACAAACCCATCGGAGGCCGCACGTCTGGCCGCCGGCGTTTTACCGTCTGGAAAATCCTGCTTCGCACGCCCCTGCGGATCAACATCGGGGTAAGGGTAAAAATAGTCGTCGATGTGAATCCCATCAACATCGTATCGATTGACCACGTCCATGATCACCGAGAGTGCACGGTGCTGCGTAAATGCATTGGATGGGTCCATCCATTTGTAACTCTTAAAATCCCGGATCACCGAGGGATGGGTCCTCACAACATGGTTTTTGGCCGTGGGAATCTTACTGTTTGGCAAGGCTCGAAACGGATTAAACCAGGCATGAACTTCGATGCCCCGCGCGTGCGCCTGCTGGATGCAATAGGCCAAAGGATCATAGCCCGGCGAACGCCCCTGCGTTCCACTGATCCAGTGACTCCACGGCTCAAGCCGCGATTGATAAACGGCATCGGCATTGGGACGGACCTGAAAAATGATTGCGTTCATCTTCATCAACGCCATCCGATCAAGAATCGCTCTCATTTCTGCCTGCTGGGTATCCGCGCCCATTCCCTTTTGCGAAGGCCAATCAATATTGTAGACGCAAGCCACCCAGGCCGCGCGAAATTCGCGGGGCACCATCGGTGCAACTTCGTTGACCGGAGTGTATTTTTGGGCCTGCGAAAATCCGGAAAACAGAAGGCTCAAAAAGAATGCTCGAAACATCATACCAAATGGTTGTCAGGCCGCGCGATTTCTCAAGACAAAACCCAACCAACCAGCTTCGGCAGCGCTTTCCCGCCGACCTCCGCCATCGACAAGACGCCTGGGGCATGAACACACCATTACCCGGAGGAAGGCCAGGCCGCCGTCCCCCTTGTGATCACCTACTCAAATGATCTCCACTCGATGACGCCCCGTGGTATTGGGGAGGTGACAAGGAGAGTCATGCAAGCCTCTCAACGAGCCAGCCCTCTCCCTCATACCTCAACTCATGCGTGACACAGTCCAGCCGATCCTCCGGCTCATGGGTGATATAAAGAATCTGGGTGAGCTTCGTCGACGCAATCCGGTCAATCACCTCCAACACCAGGGCACGATTGATTGGATCGAGCCCCTGACAGGGTTCGTCAAGAACCAGAAGAGGCGGACGTTTCACCAAAGCCCTCGCAACGAGGAGCAATCGCTGCTGACCATAGCTCAGAGATCGGAACGGTCGATCCGCCCACGCAGTCATCCCCACCAATTCAAGCCACATCCTCGCAACTTTCCAATGCCCGGGCGCGACATCCTGATAGATGCCAACACTATCGAAGAATCCTGACGCCACGATTTGCAGGGCATTGAAACTCACACGATGCTGTTGATGAAGTGATGGCGAAACGATTCCAACATAGCGTTTGATATCCCAAATCGACTCGCCCAATCCGCGGCGCATCCCCATTACGGTCACATCGTTCGAGTAACACTGCGGATGATCACCCGTGACCAGATTCACAAGAGTCGACTTCCCGCAACCGTTTGGCCCGGAAATCTTCCAATTCTGCCCGCTCTCAACCGTCCAATCGAACTCTGAAATAATCTCTCGTCCACCATGCACCACGGTGACCTTCTCCATGGAAACCAACGCTCCCGGAGGCGGAGCAATCGATTCCCCATTGGGTAAAGCCAATCCACTTTCACCAAGCCCCATCAACTGTTGAAAGGCCTCATTCCGGGCCAACTCTTCGAGCGATCCACCCAGAATCACCCGTCCATCCTCGACACAGCAGACATCGCCCGTCAGGCCCTCCAAATCACTCAAACGATTGGCAACCAAAATCAGATCACGCCCGTCCAACAAATCCCGCAAAGGTTGCCGAAACGCCTGATCCAGCCCATCAAACGGCTCATCAAGTACGAGAAGCTTCGGATTTTGAACCAAGGCCCGTGCCAACATGAGCCGACGCCGTTCACCGGTCGACAAGGTCAAAAAACCTTGCTCAATAATTTTAACTAAACCCAACGCCTCCGCAATCTCCTCCAGCTTTCTGCCATCGGAGCAAACCTCTTCGATCAGCTCGCGCACCGAGCGACCAAAATCGATCCGATCCAAAAACTCGCTATCGTCCTCCCGAATCTCCCGCTCGAGAAGCTCGTTCTCGAGCTCGAAAGAAACCAAAACCCCTCCGTATTTTTCGGCCAGACTGGCGGCGAGAGTCGTCTTACCGGATCCATTGCGCCCGACAATCCCCAGGCTCCGGCCCGGTCTGATTTCAAACTCACTCACCGTTTTCAAAACGCCCGGGATTCGCTTCCTTCCATACTTCCCAACAGGCCAGAAAACCCGGCGCAAAGTCCTCCGGCACCGCCTTCACCCATTCCTCGATCTGGGGCATCCCAAACCATTCCCCGTACTCGATCTCCACACACGGGAAGCGAATCCTCCCCTTTGCCAAAGTTGCATAGAGTCTTACATGTTCCCATCCGGTATTGGCGTGCGCCCCCAGCTTGCCGACCTCACGCAAATCGTGACCCGCAAGACCGAGTTCCTCCTCCAATTCACGTGCGGCGCAAGCATCGTATTCTTCGCCGGCATCGACATGGCCGGCTGCGCTCGAATCCCACAGCCCGGGACAGTTGTCTTTCAAACGAGAACGCTTCTGAAGGAAGATCTCACCCTTTTGATTAAGCGCAAAAATATGAACCGCCCGGTGCTTCAAACCATCGCGGTGAATGACATCCCGCCGCTCGCTACCGACGACATTATCGTCCCCGTCAACGACCGCCAACATTTCACCGTCGCCCTGCCCTTCTTCCTTCTGGAAAAACGGATCCACCTCCCGGGTTAAGGCAACCCAATCATCGAGGCTCAGTTCCTCGGCCCGCGCGGTCGGTGAAAACTCCAGCTTCTCACAAACCTTCTCCCAGTCGACATCGTCGGGCAGGTTCTTGCGCAACTGCTTGCGACGCTGCGCGAAACCTCGTCGCACCAACTCATCAAACAATCGCCGGTCATGCACCGGCAACGCGGCCTGCCGGGGCTCCAACGTCATCACGGTCGAGTCGATCATGGGCCGCGGAATAAAACAGCTTGGAGGGACCACCTTGACGGGTTCCCCCTGCCACTCGCATTGCATGCGAAGAGTCAGAACTCCGTAATCCTTGCAACGCGGGCCAGCCAAAATCCGGTCGATCATTTCCTTCTGCAGCATGAGCACCGCCCGCTTGAACGGAGAGGGCCCCTTTAGGAAATTTCGGAGAATCGCTCCTCCCGCGGAATAAGGAAGATTGCCCAGAAGCTTGACGTTCTTGTGGGCAAAAAACGGACGAATATCAATCCGGACCGCATCGTGATTGATCACCGTCACTTCGGGGCGGTCTGCAAATTTTTTGGTCAAATACTCCGCCAGGCGACGATCATACTCCACCAGAATGACGCGTGCCACTTTGCCCACAACATGCTCCGTGAGAGCTCCGGTTCCGGGCCCCACCTCAACAATGGTATCCTCCGCTTGGAGATGTAATTGGCCCACGATCCACTCGGCGGTATTTTGATCGACGAGGAAATTTTGCCCCAATCTTTTCGAAGGAATCACCCCGGCCTCATCGAGGACCTCTTTCAGTTCGCTTGCGGTCACGCTCCCTTTCAATTGCCGGAACCCCGAATGTCCACTAAAAAGGAATCCCGCCGTGACTCTCGCTACCGTCATTACCCTGATTCGCCTCACCCTCATTCCGGTTTTTGCCTGGATTGCGGTGCGATACGGACGATCGGTTGACGCCGGATCGGCGGACGAATCGCTGCGATGGCTCGCGGTCGCAATTTACACTCTGGCCTCGGTCCTTGACGGAGTCGATGGCTGGATCGCCCGGCACTTTAACCAAAAGTCACTCACCGGAGCCATTCTGGACCCCCTCACCGACAAAGCCCTTCTCATGACCGGCCTCGTCACTGCCACCTTTGTGAACTGGGGAATCGATTGGCATCTCCCCCTTTGGTTCATCATTCTCGTAATCGCCAGGGATCTGGAAATTATCGGAGGAATCCTGATTCTTTACCGCATCAACAAAAAAGTCCCCATCGATCCCCACTGGACCGGAAAGGTTTGCACCGTCACGCAAATGATTGCGATGGGCTGGATCATGCTGAAATTCACTCAGATCGACCTAATCTACCCGACGATCCTGGCGACTATCTTCACCATTTGGTCCGGTTACGAATATTACATGATGGGATATCGCCAGCTTCCCGGGAAGTCGCGTTCCTAGTTCTTGAATTTTTCGCCCGAGCAGCCAGATTGTCGGCGTGTCCTTCCTGAAGCTGCAAGACCTCAAGACCCATTTCCCCGTCCGGGGCGGCGGCTTGATTCCCAAAACCACGGAAACCATCAAGGCGGTCAACGGAGTTTCCCTTGAAATTGCGAAAGGAGAAATCCTTGGTTTGGTGGGCGAATCCGGCTGCGGAAAATCCACTCTCTCGCGAACCGTGATGCAACTCCAGCCTGCCACCAGCGGCACGGTCACGCTCGATGGCGAGGAACTCACCTCCCTTCCCAAAAACGAGGTGCGGAACCGACGCCTCGATTTTCAAATGATTTTTCAGGATCCTTATGCGTCCTTGAATCCGCGCATGACCGTTTTCTCGACTCTCGCCGAAGCAATCTGCCAACGTCACCCCGAACTCAAGAAGGATAAAAATCTAACCAACAAGGTGATTGAACTCATGAGCACCGTCGGACTTGATCCGCGCTTCATGAAGAAATATCCCCACGAGTTTTCCGGCGGACAAAGACAACGGATCGCAATCGCCCGCGCGCTCGCACCCGAGCCCAAGTTGGTCATCGCCGATGAACCGGTTTCCGCACTCGATGTTTCCATCCAATCGCAGATCCTGAACCTCCTGCTCGACCTTCGCGACAAACTCGGGATCACCATGATCTTCATTTCCCATGACCTCTCGGTGGTCCGCTACATTGCGGACAATATCGCGGTGATGTATTCCGGGAAGATCGTCGAATACGGCGAAGCTGATGAAGTCTTCTTAAATCCAAAGCACGAATACACCCGCAAACTTCTCTCCGCGATTCCTCATCTCAAGGAACAAGCACCAGCATAACTCTCAGACCAACATCATGGACCCCGGCATCTACAAAATCATTCACTTCGTGGGACTCATCGTCCTCTTCCTCGGCATCGGCTCGCTCATTACCGCTGATCCCAAAAAGCCGGCCGCTTTTCGCCTCCCGGCGATGATTCACGGCATCGGTCTCCTCCTGATATTGATCAGTGGTTTTGGGTTGCAGGCCAAGTTAAAGCTGGGCTTTCCAGTCTGGATGATCAGCAAACTCGTGATCCTCATTGCACTTGGAGGATCCATCGCTCTAATTAAGCGCAAGGTCCTTCCTCCGGCTGCGGTTTATCTGCTCGCGATTATCCTTGGGGGAATTGCCGCCTACCTTGGCTTCTCCAATTCGGTCCTTCTTCGCCCGTGAGACCGGGCTAATTCGCCTCCTCCTCTTTCAATGGAGGCGGTGGCGGAGGTGGTGACACCGTATCCTCACCACTCGAAGTCGGAAAAACGGCGTCACGCCAGATCTGCTTGCCGGTGTTTTCCTCCACTTGGTTTTCCTCTTCGGAGAGGACCTCGACGCCCTTCTCAAAGACAAGCCCGGCTTCTCCGTTCTTGGTGATCTTATTTCCCTTGATCGAAACGGCTTTGCTTCCGTGATCGAAAAGCATCCCTCCAAGAAAGTTCTCGTGAATCTGACAGTCGGCAACGGTTACCCCATTCGCTCCTGAGAAGTAAATTCCCACCTCGCGATTCTTCTCGCTTCGCGTCGTTTTCACGCTGATCGCCGTCATCGGCTCGATCGCAAAAAGTCCGTTCCGGCCGTTACCGACCAAAACCGAACCACTCACCGAACCACTCGCTCCGTCCCAAAAATCAACTCCGTGGTGCAGGTTTTTTTCGCTGGTTACCTTGATCAAATCGGCACTGGAACCTTCACCCGTGACCGAAATCCCATCCCACCCGGAATCGGAGACCTTGCATAAGGACAAAGTTGCCTTGCCGCCATTCAGCACCGCAATGCCATGCCCGCTGGCCCGCACCACCGAGAGATCCTCGCCTTCCATCGTCCCCCCATCCACGGCCACCGCGGGAGATCGCTCATCATCGTTCACCAGCCCCGAGTGGCGCAACGTCAGAGACGCCACCCGGACATCCCTCGCGTCCCTGGGAACGGTAATCACCGCCCCCACATCGGCGGGACATTCAATGATCGTGTCCACCCGGCTTTCCCCGACTATTTGCACTCCGTCCGGCACCACCAGTGATTCACGATAAACCCCCTTCGAAACAAAGACGCGATCGTTCTTCTTGGCCGCTTTCAGGGCGGCGGAAATCGTCTCGTGATCCCCGGGGACCTTGACCACCTTCCCGTAGGAAGCCATCCGCTTGTAAAGCTCGCGATTCGCCTCGGAAGGATCGAGCCGCACCGCTTCCTCGAGGAAGACAATGGCCTCGGCCGAGTAGGTCCCTTCGTCCAGCGCTCTCGCCTTGGCCACCAAAACCGCAGCCTTCTCCTTACGTATGATCATCTCCTCCTCGGCGGTCTTTAGAGTCGCTGCGATAAAAGGAATTCGGGGATATTCCGGATTCGCCTGCTTGAGCATCTCCAACTGGCCTTTCGCCGTCCGCCAATCCTCCGCCTCCATCGCTTTTTCGATCGAATTGACGATCAGGCTGCTGCGGACTTCGAGCTTACTTTCACGGATCGTATCGCGAATTGCCGGAACCATGGGGTGCCCCGGTTGAAGCTTCTCCACTTCCTGACAAAAGTTCTCGGCCTCGGATAAAAGCCCGGCCTCCAGTGCCGATTGCGCATTCGAGATTAAGAAGGCAATCTGCTGCCCTTTCTCTTCTGCCCGACCATTCTCGATCTCCGCGAGAGCCTCATCGACCACCTCTTTGGCCGCGCCACCTTCCTCGAGGAGCGCGATCAAGTCCTCGGCCTCATCCCATCGACGCTTCTCAATGGCCACCTCAAAGCTACTTTGCAGCGTTTCGAGATCCACGACCTCCCGCTCGCCGCCATCAAACTCAAGCAAGCCTTGCTGATACGCGTAATATCCGCCGCCTCCGAGCAGGCCCAGAACCACGGCAAACGTCAAAAACCTCCCCTTGCCTTTCCCGCCCGCCTTTTCGGGAGCCGGAATCTCCTGCCGGGCCGGAATTTCCTGCTGCACCGACACCACCTTCGGCAAGGCCTTCGCGGGTAACTCTGCCGGCTTCTCCTCCGGCACTTCCGCTGTTGCCGCCTTCATCAAATCCCGCAATTCAGCAAGATCCCGCTCGTAGCTCCCCTTCGCCAGGGGATTGCTTGCACTTTCCACCATCCAGACCAAACGGGACTCCAATTTCCTCCACTTCGAGAGACCGTCCTCGAGACGTTCGCCCTCTTCAAAACCAAGCTGCTTGCGAGCGGCTTCGACAGACAATTCGGGGGGAGCAATGTCAGGCACGGGGCGAAAGCTGCCTCATTTTGCCAGCTTGGCCAACCCTAAACCACCGATCTACCACAGACCCAATTTACCATAGTGGAGCGCGTAGATTCCCATTGTGGCATTGGCCACCCCATGCATCACCACACATGCCAGCAAACTCTTGGTGTAAACGGCGACCGCATAGGTCAGCGAGCCGTAAACAAGCGCCCCGGCATAATCAATGGGAGCATGCGCCAGCACAAAAGCCAGAGTCACCACCACGAAGGAAATCTTGGACGGCTTCCCAAATGGCACCTTCCAATAATTGCCATCCATATCCAAAAGAAAGCGCATTAAAAACCCCCTCCAAAAAATCTCTTCCACCAAAGCCACCACAATGACCGCCCGGGTCATCCGCAGAATCAGTGAAGTCCAATAAGCGGCAGGATTTTCAAAAACCCCGGGGTCAAACCCCTCTCTCCGCGGAGCAAGACCGGTGAGCTTTTCAAAAAAACCATCGGGCTTCCCCGTCATTCCGAGCCAATCATAAAGAGTCGTGGGAAGAAGCCAGAAACCGATTCCAACCAGACCGGCCAAAACCCCGATCCAGACCTTGTTGCTCCATCGAAATTCGTAATGTTTCCAGAAAAACGCCAGAACCCCGAGGCACACCACAGTCTGGATGGGATAAAAAAGCTGGTCCGGCCAGTGCCGATACCAAGGCGCGCGGTCATGCTCCCACAACATCGCCTCCCCCACAAACTGGTAGATCAGATTAAAGATCATAAAGACCGCGAAGGGCACAACATGCGCCAGCGTCCGGTCTTCCCGCCAAATCTTCAATTGATCATTCATGCCTCACGAAAGCGTCCCAATGTAGCGCTCCATGGCATCCATCGCGGTCCTCAAATCATCCATTCCGGTCGCGTAGCAACAACGCAGGAATCCCTCCCCGCACTTGCCAAAGGCATCGCCCGGCACCGCGGCAACTTGCTCCGCTTCAAGAAGCCCCAACGCGAAGTCCTTGCTCGATAAGCCGAACTTCCGGATATCCGGGAAGACATAAAAGGCCCCGCCCGGCGAGTGGCAATCGATACCCATCCCGTTCAATCGGTTCACCAAAAAGTCACGCCTTTGGTGATACTCATTCTTCATCGGGGCATACAAGTCACGCCCCCCGCTCAAAGCTTCCAGCGCAGCTGCCTGGCTGGTGATCGGCGCGCAAAGAATCCCATATTGGTGGATCTTCATCATCGCCTCAACCAGTGGAGCAGGTGCACAAGCGTAACCGAGCCGGAAGCCCGTCATCGCAAAGGCCTTGGAAAATCCATGGAGAAGAATCGTCCGCTCGCGCATCCCCGGAAGGGTCGCGATGCTAATGTGCTCTTCCTCATCGTATCGGAGCTCACTGTAAATTTCGTCACTCAGAACAATAAGATCATGCTCCACACATAGCTTTGCGATTCCCTCGAGGTCTTCCCGGGAAGCCACCGCCCCCGTCGGATTCGTCGGAAAATTCAGCATGACAATCTTCGTCTTCGGGGTAATCGCCGCGGCCAGGGCCTCCGGCTTCAGCGAAAAACCATCTTCCTTTGTGGTCGCAACAGGCACCGCAACCCCGTGGGCCATCACGATACTCGGAGAATAGGAAACATAGCACGGCTCATGATAAATCACCTCATCCCCCGGATTCACCAGAGCCCGCAGGGCCAGATCAATCGCCTCGGAAACCCCCACCGTGACCAGGACTTCCGAATCAGCCTCATAGGATATGTGAAAAAAATCATCGACATACTCCGAAATCTTCTTCCGCAAACTAAGAAGCCCCAGATTCGAAGTGTAGCTGGTCTCGCCTTTTTCCAACGAATAAATCGCGGCCTCACGAATCGACCACGGCGTGGCAAAGTCCGGCTCGCCAACCCCCAGCGAAATCACGTCATCGCGCCCGATCACGAGCTCAAAGAAATCGCGAATCCCCGACCGCGGAATGGCCTGCAAATGAGTGGCTAACTTGGCAGCAATATCCATCTCGATTTTTTCTACGGAGCAACCGGCAGACGAGACACCTCTGAATCTTCACCAAAGAGAAAACCCTTCTCTTTGTAAGACTTCAGCCTGAAATGGGTTGCGGTAGAAATGACGCCCTCAATCGTGCTGAGCTTCTCCGAAACAAAAGCAGCGACCGACAGAAGATCCTTCCCCTCAACCATCACGAGAAGATCATATCCCCCGCTAATCAGGTAACAGCTGGTTACTTGTTCGAAGCGGGCAATTCGGCGCGCAAGACGATCAAATCCACCACCACGTTCCGGAGTGAGACGCACCTCAATAAACGCCGTGACATCATCATCACCATCCAGGGCCGGATCGATCATGGCCTGATAGCCACGAATGGTTCCGTCCTCTTCCCAGGCCGCGATCTGGGCCGCTACCGCCTCTTCCGAGGAAGACGTCCGGGCTGCCAATTCAGCATTGGACTGTCGGGCATTGCGTCTGAGAAGGTCAAGAAGTTGGTTCATATCTGTTTTCAAAAATTAGTCGCCGAAGCACACGCCAACAGCGCGGGCCGCTTTCACGACTTCGGAGTCCGATTCGACAAGGCGCAGCTCCTCCACAGCCTCCTTGATGGAAACCGAGCCAACGTGATAACTATGGTAACTCACCATCTGCCCAAACTCGCCTTCACTGGCAAGATGCGCCGCCATCACACCAAAACGAATTCCCAAAATCCGGTCGAGCGGAGTCGGTGTTCCTCCGCGCTGAATGTGCCCCAGAGTGGTGCAACGGGTCTCCTTGCCGGTCAACTCGCCAATCTTACGGGCGACCTGCTCACCGATCCCCCCAAGGCGGACCTCGCCCCCACTATTCGGATCAATCGTCGCGAGATTTCCATCCGGGTTTTTGGCTCCCTCCGCCACAACCACCAGCGAACTGGTGTATCCCAACGCTTCACGCTTCTTGAGGTGCTCCGCCACTTTTTCATAAGTGAAGGGAATCTCAGGAAGAAGAATGACATTGGCCGCCCCAGCCATACCTCCCCAGAGCGCAATCCAACCAGCGTGACGCCCCATGACCTCCAGCACCATGACCCGCTTGTGGCTTTGCGCCGTGGTATAAAGCCTGTCCAGTCCGTCCACCACCGTGCTCACCGCACTATCGAAACCAAAGGTCATCGAGGTTGCCTTGAGATCATTATCGATCGTCTTGGGCACTCCGATGATCGGCCAGCCTTGTTCGTAAAGTTGATGCGCCGTCGTCAATGACCCGTCCCCACCGACCACCACGAGAGCTCCGATTTCAAGCTGATCCAGGGTCTTCTTGGCCCGGTCGACAATTTCCTGGGGCACACGGGCAATATCCCCCTCGCCGATCTTGGCGGCGAAGTTTCCCTTGTTCGTGGTTCCCAGAATCGTGCCACCCTGCTTGAGGATCCCTTCGGTGTCTTTGGGCGTCAGGAAAGTGAAATCCCCCGGAGGCAGAAGCCCCTCGAAACCATCCCGAAAGCCGATGGTTTCCCAGCCTTTTGAAGCCGCCGCTCCGACAACTCCGTGAATAACCGCATTTAGCCCCGGGCAATCGCCCCCGCAATTAAGAATTCCAATTCTCATGATTCAGTGTGTGTAAAAGTTTTTCGTTTTATTTCGGTTTGGGGACAATGAGCAGCTCGCGTGCCTCCTTCACAGGTTGCCCTTGCCGCAGCCAGTAATCATAGGCAGCCCATCCCTGGTTGATCAAGGTTTGCGTGATCCCCCACCGGTCGGGACTCCCCAGCGCGATGACAATCAACCGACGTCCCGTCAGCTGGGTCGCACCGTTAGGCAGCTTGCGCACGATCGACTTCTTCTCCGAACTGGTGGCCGCACACGGACCGGCCAGCACCGTGCTTCCGCTCTTGATCCCGTTGACTGTCCCGCGATCAATCATCGCGTGGGTGTTTCGCACCTTAAAGGACCGCTTCTCATTCACCCGAAACGAGGAAATCGTCCGCTCGGTCTGCTTCACATAAAACTGAAACCCCGGATCACGCATCGCATAAATCGCCAGCCGCGCCATGTCGCGGGCGGTCGAACTCCCCTGCGCTTGCACCGTGTCCATCCCATGCGGATTCACAAAGCGCGTCCGCTTCATGCCAATCCCACGGGCCAGATTGTTCATCTCCGTCACAAAAGCCGCCTCCGGGGAGGCTCCGCCGGAACGGTTCTGAATCGAGCGCCCCGCATGATCCGCCAGCGTAAAAGCAGCCACATTATCGGATCCTAAAAGCATGGAATACATCGCTTCGCGCAGCGAAATGCGATCTCCCGGAATGAGCCCCATCGGATTGGAGCCGCCCAGCAACAAAGCTCCCTGCGGCACAATTGCCATCTCCGCCATGCTCGTACCGCTCAATTTAGCCCAATCCAGAACCACCATCGCAGTGGCAATCTTGGTCAAACTCGCCACCGGCCGCTTCTGATCGGCATCCAGCTCCAACAAGATCTTCCCACTATACGACTCCACCGCAATGTAGCTTTCCCCGCCATGCGCTGCCCCGATCAGCAAACACAAAACGGCGGGCAAATGCTTCAAAAAGCGGGATATCTGGGATCGAACTCTCATCACAACGGGCAGGACTCTAGGGAATTGCCCCTCCAAGACAACCCCGAATCCCCTCAACCCACCCACTGGCGCGGGGCGCAGGCCCTCATGCAACCCACCCGCCCAATCCACCAGGCAAAATCGCGAGGGGCGCAGCCCTTTACGCGACCCACCTAGCAGCCGTCTTTTTGTTCATCGCTAATTTGAGGCCTCGACTCCTCGCTTGTTCTTTCCTCACTTTCCTGAAAAGTCCCCTTTGATGGCACCCAACTATAGATATTGTCTCTCCGGCCTTCACTTCCTGCCATTCCATCAGGGCCCAGAGAATAAGCTATAACCTTGCGGTCCAAAATAATACCGCTGCTTCCAACGGCCTGCGGCTCCTGTAGCTTATTGTCGTAGTCGTAATCGAACACCACTCTATACCAATTTCCCCACGGATCGAGGAGTTCAGCACGGTATTCGGTTCGCACAAGCCCACCGACGGCTGAGTTGCCGGTCCCATTGGCAACCTTCCATTCGAAGAAAGTCAGGAACTTGGGGTTCTCGTCCTGAGCGACCCTGAATCCGAGAAGTGGTGCCATGAGTCGGTTGTCTGTGACTTGTTCGGCGTCGGAGGCGGAAATTGTGGCCATAGGAAAACTCTGATACTCGTCGAAGAAAGCCTCACAAGCTGAAACCAAGTTGACGAGACACTGACGAGCCTCTGCTTTTTTTTGTTCTTCTCTAAGCTTTTCCTCCCCCGCGCTTTCACTTGACACGTCCTCATTCGCAACTGACGAATCACTATCGCAACTTGGAACAAATATGCTTACAAAAAAGCTCAATAGTAATAACCTCATTGGACCACATGAATTATTATTAACAGACTGTCAATTAGAACATTTTTTGAATCCAGTTTGCGGGCTCAAAGTCAAACGAACCAACGAACCCAACTTCACCGCCATGAAGGCGTCATGAATGTCGCGCGTCCGAAAAATCCATGGGCGGTAAAAGAGGGAAGGTCCGGTTGCCAGATGAGACCTCATTTTCTTTCCTCGAGCCGAATGGGTCACCTAGCGCTTTGTCAGCAAACAAACGTGCGGATAGCAGCCTGTGTTCATTGGAAGTCCGACGACACTCCCAGTGGAAAAAAAGACCTTCGTGAAATACAACTCTGGACCAATCCCCAGCGGCTTTATTCTGCTCAAGGACGAATCCGGCATAACTTGCTTCGCTCGGCCCTCGGTCCTTTTCCCGTTTCCTCCTTGATCTCCGCTGCGTCTTCCGTTGGGGGGTAAGGACGGGGTTTCAAGAAAGCCCTCTGCATCAAAGCCATCCTCCATAGTCCCACCCGATACGACCTAACCAACAACAATTACCAAACAAAAAAATAACGCTTCCGGACTTGAGCAACCTCATAGCAGACGGTGTGGGCTAAGACGTTGATGGACCGGGATGAAGTGACGGATCTGGAGGATGCATACATCTGGAAGGAGGCGCTCGTGCGGGAGTGCTTTGCGTGGGGCGACAATGTGGGAGCGCGAAACATCCACTGTGCTCTGGTGCGCGTTTCGGAGTTGGCCGAACCGTGGGAGATCACCTACGAGAAGAAGCACGGCGGCGGCCGGAGCTGCCGGGGGACGCGGCGTTTGCAGCAAAGCGGGCACAGGTGGAGGGTTGAGGAGCAGTGGACGCGTCTTCCGCTGGGTGGGCCTTGGTTGGTGGCCGCGGCGGCTTGCCTTGGCGTGATGATGCCACTCCGGTTGTGGATCACGGCCCCGGCGGGAGGAGTGGTCGTTGCTCCGCGCGGAGCCGAAAGTATTGGCCGGGCCCACTTTCCGGTGCGGCAATATTGTCGACCGTGACCGTGAGCGGGTCGGTGCCGAACTCACCGATGACCAGTCCGCCTTCCCCGGTGGCGGGCGCTCCGCGCAGGCTCTCCGCCAAGGTGGACCAGCCGGACGGAGAGAGATCGTCGGACACTTCGAGAATCAGGTGCAGATCGTTGGCCGTGGCACGGCGCGGGAAGGTCGCAGTCGCGGTCCGAGAGGCACCGGATCCGGTTAGCTCGACCAGCAGCGGGGTGAACGGACCGGAGTCGCGCGGATCGGTGCCGAGCGCATATTCGATCAGGTTCGGCAAGCGGTCCCGGTCGGGATCGGACGCGAGGTCCCCGGCAGCACCCGCAGCCCGGTCGGCGGAGTCGGGGAACTCCGCGGCCTGCCAGATCGCGAAGTCGCTCGGTGTGTATCGCAGGACGAGGTCGGTGCCGTCCACCGCGACGTCGAAGCGGCCGCCGAATGGCGGGTTGGCGACGCCGCCGGCGTCCACCACGACGGTGTCGGGCGAGAAGCCGGAGATGCTGCCGGCATTGCGCACGAGCAGCCACTGGCCGGCCTGGGCGGGGTCCCAGTTGGCGGCAAGCCCCGGGTTGCCCGCAGCATCGAGGGTGACCGGCCGGATCGTGACGGGATCGGCCACCGTGCCGGTGAGGACGAGGTTCCCGTTGTTCTCGACCAGGTCGGTGGTGACACCTTCCGTGCCCGCGAAGTCGGAGACCTCCCACGTGTAGGTCGTCCCGCCGCCCATGGTGAGGGTGTTGACGGTCAGCGTGCCGGGGCTGGAGCCGGGGGAGAGGACGGCGTCGCCGACCAGTTGCAGGTCGCCCTGGATGAGCCCGTTGCCGTCGATGCTGCCGCCGGTGACGGTGAACACGAGCAGCGGTCCGCCCCCGGTGATGGTGCCATCGACCGTGCAGATCGAGTTTGCCAGGTTGAACTCGGGGCACGTGATGGTGCCGGTCGGCTCGCAGGTGAGCTGGCCGCCGTCGCAGGTGAGCCGGTCGCAGGTGAAATCGCCGGCCACTGCCAAGCCCGGAATGGTCTCGTTTTCCGGATCCTCAAGGTCGCTGAAAACCTGCACCTCGTCGACCTGCGTGCCTTGGCCTGTCCGGAGCTTCAAGTCGCCATTCACGGTGAGGTTCGCTCCGGATCGGAACAGGGATTGGTTGGAGCCGTTCACCATGTTACCGCTGCCCTCCAGGATGACGGTTGTGCCGCTGGCAATCGTTTCGATCCGGTCCGCCTCGGTCAGCTTGATGAACGCGCCGTCGCCGACAATCCACGTACCGTCGTAGAGGGTGTTGGTGGTCTTGTCAAAGTTGGCGGCCGCCTTGGAAAACGAGAGGGTGCCGGATTGGGCCTCGATGATATGGGTGTTGACGATCGGCACGGTGATCGCGGTGGTGCCGGTCCCGCCCGACTTGAGCAGCGTGCCGAAGTTGCGCACCCGGGACTCGGGGCTGGTGCCGCTCGGTCCGATGTCGGCATCGCCTTGGAAGTCGATCGTCGAGTCGAACTCGTTGGTGATGTAGGCATTGCCCTCCAGGGCCAGCCCGCCGATGTCGGGAAAGACCAGCCTCCCGTCATTGCGCAGTTGACCGCCGACGGCGAGGGAGCTGGAACCAAGCCGCTTCGTCGCGCTTCCACGGAAAAAGATGGTCCCCTCTTCCTCGTTGAGGAAGGTGCTGTTGCCGGCCATGCGGCCACGCACCCAATTCATTACGGAGACGTTCGAACTCTCGTCATCGAGTGATGTGTCCGGAAGACGGAGGGTGACGGGGGCCGAGCCGGTTTCCTCGACGATCAAGGCATTCAGTCCAAAGGAGGCACCGTCCAGCATGAAGGGACCCTGCGACAGCCTGAGGCTCACGGGGATCTCTTCCTGGGATCCGAAATTGGCGCCGTAAAAGGTGCTCGTGAGCGTGAGGGGAGTCTTGAGCTCAAGTTCCCCGCCACCGGAGAAGCCCTGTCCGGTGCTCAGCGAGATCTGGGAAAGTTGCCCGCCGCCGTCGGCAGTCCCGGTGATCTCGACACGTCCGGTCATAGGACCCGGCGGAACGGGTTCGGACGGGAGCTTGCCGCCCAGAACAAATTCCACCTCATCGAGTGAGTCGACCTTGCTCAGCACTAGGCGCCCGCCGTCGCAGACGATCCTGGCGTTGGCGGTTGAGCCGGGTTGTCCCCCGCTGGAAACGGTTCCACCAGTTGCAGAGAATGGAACTCCGATCGTGGCCAGTCCCCCGTCCGCAAGCCGTGCCTCCAGGCTGGGGCCGGCCGCGCCGGGTCCGCTGTAGCCGAGGGCAAACGATGGCGAAGCGCTGCCGACGCCGGAAACTCCCGTCCCGGCCTTCACCGCCCAGATGGCGGTGCCGGAGACCTCAATGGCGGGCGAAGCACCCCCTCCGTCCGGATCCCTCAGGTTCAGGCTGGCGGTCTGGAGCACCGTGCCGCCGCGCACGTTCATCGGGGCCGTCAGTTCCCGCGCGGTCGTGCCCGGAACAATGCCGAAGGTGCCCCCGAAGGTCTCCGGCAGGGTGAGGGTGGACGAAATCTTGTCGCGGCTCCAGTCGATCCGGCCGTCTCCGCCGAGCGTGAGCGGGCCGATGACGTTGGTCTTGATGATCCAGCTTGGGATGGTGAAACCATTGGCGGCGATCAACTCTCCTCCGAAGAAACTGGTAGATGCGATCTCGACGCCGTCCGTCACCTCGCTGCGCACCGAGCCGAATTCGTAGGTGACTCCCGTGCCGGTCATACTGATGGCGCCGTCGCCCTTGAACAGGTGGGGCTGGGAAGTGCCGAACTGGCCGCCGCCGCGAAAGATGATTTCGCCGTCCGCGGTCGCCTCGGTTGTTCCCGAGAGGTCGGAGTTCACCGTCGCGTTGACGACAAGCTTGCCGCGCGTGGCCCTGAGCGTGCCGTGATGGGTGAACCCCAGGGCGTTGATGAATGTCGAGTCGTCGGCGCCGGCCGGGATGCCGAGTCCCAGCAGAGCGTGCTTGTCGAGCGTCCCGGTCAGGATGAGATGGGAGCTGTCGTCGGGCACGGTGCCTCCGGACAGGCTCACGCTGTCCCGGAGGGTCAGCTCCCCGGAGATCGTGAAAGCTTCGTCGAACTGGAACGATGCGCCTTCCGCGCTTCCGCTGCCGCCCAGAATCACATTCCAGTCGGTGAAGTCTACGAGGTTGGCAAAGTTCTGCGTTCCGGAGGTGGTGAAGGTGCCGCTCCCGGCCAGGCGTCCGTCGTTCCAGTCGAGATGACCGGTGACTCCGAGATTCCCGTTGGCGGCGTTGATCTGGGGCTGGCCGGTGGTGCCGACCGTCAGGTTGTTCAACGAGAGGGTGCGGTCGAGGATCGACGGGCCCTGCGTGAGGATGACCGAGTCGCCGGAGGTCGGCGCCTCGCCGGTGTCCCAGTTCTGCTTCGTGCTCCAGTTGTCGTCGCTCCCGTCGCCGGTCCACTCGAGGGTTGCTGCATCAAGGACCGGAGTGAACGATGCCAATGGGAGGAGAAGGCCGCCGAACCGGACAATACGCCACACAGTGCGACCGAAGTAAAATTCCGAAAATGCCATCTTAGCGTCCTAGGACAACCTACTTGGGATCTCAAGCGAAAAACCTCGCCGGACGAGGTGTAACGAGGAAGGCGGACGTCTCGTCCGTCATGCGGCGTGATGCACAACAAGGCCTCTCTGGTAGGTATCAAGGATGGCGCGGTCCTTGGGAGTAAGAAATTCGTGAACGATTTCTTCGAAAGCCAAAGAGAGCGCTTTGGTGCGAAGCGGAAGGACGGAGCACGAAGAGCGCGCGGCTCTCTCAAAGAACTCGCCGGAGAGATTTGGAGTCTCCGCGATCTCAAAGATGGATGATTTAATGGGATCGAGGTAAACCATGATTTCCTAACAACCCTCTGACAACGATCGGGATCGCGCCTCTTGATCCCAATTCAACCGCCGTTGATTGAATCCGAAAGACTGGCAAGAAATCCGAACGGCCATAGAATCGTGAAGCCCGAACACGAGCTTTTCAATCGTTTGACCAGCATTGAGCTGGACGGGGGGACCCTGCCACTGCTTGTGTCTTCCTGGAAGGAAGTGCCCTCCCCCTCTCTTATCCGTTATTCGGTAAACAATCCGGAGAATTTTGCCCAAGTCTTCATTTTCCCATTGCCAAGCCTCAAGATCTCCGGTGGAATGAGAGGCGTAATGAGAAAGCTCCTACTGATCACACTCGCACTCGGCTTTGCCGTTCCCGCACAGGCGGACATCCAGGCTCCTCCGGGAACCAAATACACTTCTTCACGCAAGCTCGGACGGGCTGTTGCAAACATCCTTTACGGAGTCATCGAGATTCCCGAGCAAATGGTTCGGAAATCCGAGACCGAGGGCCGTAAGTCTGGCTGGTCCCACGGGGTTGTTGACGGTTCACGCCGCGCGCTCAAGCGTATCGGCTATGGATTCTACGAACTCGTCACTTTCCACTGCCCAACCTATCACGGCACCTTCAAACCACCTTACACCCGCTGCGGTGCTGATGACCGGATTGAGATGAATCCACGTGACGGCCTTTCCGAGTTCCCACCCGAGCTTGGTTTTGAGACCTACTTCAGCCACTCGCGCTCCCAGAAGTGGTAAAAACCGCTCCTACATCGTTTTCAAAAAGCCGCCTCCTTCGGGATGCGGCTTTTTTAATCCCCTTTTGCCAACGTTTTTTTAAAGCTTTCGGATCATTGCCGCGCCTATCCAAGCCAGGCCCCGACGCCACCATGGACGACTTTCCGCCCAGTCCCACTGCACCAGATCACTCTGCTCCAAATCTTTTTCATACTGCTCCAGGAGCTGACGAACGATCTCAGGATCATCAACAACCACACCAAGCTCCCAGTTCATTGAGATCGAGAGGTAGTCAAAGTTCGCGCTCCCCACCACTGCGAGCCGATTGTCGAAGACCATCGTCTTGGCGTGAAGCACCCTTCCCAAATATTCGTGAATTTCAATCCCATCATCCATCAAGGAGGGATAGAGCCCCTCGCGGATCCAGTCGGCAAAGGCCACATCGGAGTTCCTGGGAACCAAAACCCTGACCTGGAGCCCTTCGCGAGAGCGCTTTCTCATGCCATTGAGCACTCGTCTTGGCGGGACAAAGTAAGGCACGGTCATCACGACGTCACAGGTCGCATTGGCAAACGCCTTGGAATAAAGCCGACGAATCGCGCGGCGTTTGCAAAATCCACTTCCACCCACCACCACACAATCACTCGCACCCGGACCAGACTTTCCGAGAGGGTATTCGCAAGATTCCTCCACCGCCTCTTGACAAACCTTGTGCCATGATTCCTTGAAAAAATACTGACACGCCGCCGCCGCCGGCCCCTCAACCTTCATATGAGTGTCCCGCCAGGCATCAGAACGATACTTTCGAGACCAGACCTCCCCTAGATTCATCCCCCCGGTAAAAGCCACCCGCCCGTCAACAATGAGGTTCTTGCGATGATTCCTGCCCAAAATCCCACTTCGCTTCCGCCAAGGGGCCACCGGCCGGAAAACCTCCACCTGCACACCGGCCTCCCTCATCTCCTGAAACATCCCCTCATCGGCCGATAACGAACCAATGGCATCATAAACAACCCTAACTCGAACGCCCTCCCTCGCCTTCTCCGAGAGGGCTCCAGCAACCATCCGACCAACGCCGTCTGACAGAAACATATACATCTCCAGATTCACAAAGCGTTTCGCCGTTGCGATCTCGCGGCACATTTCCTCAAAGACATCATCTCCCTCAAAATAGAGTGTCACCGAATTCCCCTTCGTGAGCAAAGCAGAGCCGTCCTGCGCCAGCACCTCGGTCCAGCAGGGTTTTGTTTCCATCTCGCTCTTGTTCATTTCGAATCCTCGTGACATTTTCTCACTAAGAAACCAGTTTTCCAAATCGTTCCGCTACCGTCTTACCATGCGCGTTTTCATTCTTCTCGCCACTCTCCTTTTTTCAGCAGCCTCTCTTTCCGCTCGAACGTGGAAAAATGCTTCCGGTGATAAATCGTTCGACGCCTTCTATGTTTCCAACGACGGCAAGTTGGTCACGCTCAGGAAAGGTGGTCGGATTCTCACTTTTGCAATCGAGAAACTTCATGCCGATGACCAGTCGTGGCTGAAGGCGAATCACCCGCCCAAGAAGAAGGAAAAGGGCGACAACAAGCCTGCTGGTCCCGCGCCCAAAGGAGCTGCTTTCGACACCCTGGAATTTGGCGACACCCGCAAGGAAGTGGTCGAAAAGCTCAGTAACAGCCCCAATGTCGAATCTTCGGTCCCGGCAGACATGATTGCCCGGGTCGGTCTGAATGGCACCTTCAAAACCAAGCAGACCATTGGAGGTCTGCACTGCCACCTCTATTTTGACTGGGACGATAACGCTAAGCTCAAGGAGGTCACGCTGAGGACCAAGGGAAAATCACTGGATGCCTATAGCGGCACCCTTCGCAGCAACTGGACCGAGCTTATCAATCTTCTCACTATTCTGCACGGTGATGCCGTCCAAGGGGCTCTTTATCCCAATTCAGCCGACCTGCAGGACGGGCTCATTCTGGGATCCCACCTCTGGCGCACCGAAGACGGGCACTCGGTTCTCCTCGGCACGGGACAAGAAGGTAACTCTTATTCCGTCGTCGTTCGTATCACCAGCGACCGCATCGAAGCTAATCCCACCGAGTAAGCCCGGCAACTTGCCTCCCAAGCGGCAGGCTTCCGTCAATCGGACGCAACCAACTTTCCCGACGAAACCAATTGCGTTGGCGCTTTGCGTATTGTCGCGTCGAAATCGTGATTCGCTCCTCGCATTCACTGATCGTCATTTTCCCACTCAGGTAGGACTCGATTTCCCGAACTCCGATCGCCTGACGAATCGTTCCCGCTTGAGGAGGAAGAGCCTTTACCTCTTCAATCGCTCCGGAACCCAGCATGATCCGTGTTCTCAAGGCGATTCGTTCAGCCAGAATGTCGCGGGGCCAAGTCAGGGCAATTCCCTTTAACCCCTCGACCAATGCAGGGTCCTCAAAGTTTTGGCGAAGCTCGGAAGCCTTCCCTCCGGTCACGAGGCAAATCTCAAGTGCGCGCGAAAGATGGCGGCGGTTTTGGGAATTCTGGCGGGCGGCCTCGTCCGGATCCAGTTCCTGCAGGCGAGAGAAAATCCGCTCCACCGACCACTCTTCAAGCTCCGCCCGGATCCCCTCATCTCCGGGTGGCGCCTTGGCCACCCCGTGAGTGAGAAACTTGAGATACAAGCCCGAACCACCCACCACGATCGCAGTCTTGCCCCGGCTTTCGATCTCTTCAATCACGGGATTTGCCAGCGAGGCATACCGGGCTGCATCCATCGATTCTTCAGCGCCTATGATCCCAAAGAGATGGTGCGGACAAATCGCTTTTTCCTCTTCTGAAGGCGCGGCGCTTAAAACTTCAAGCCCACGATAGACCTGGAACGCATCACCATTGACAATCTCCCCGCCCCAGGCCTCCGCGAGCGCGAGCGCAAGAGCCGTCTTGCCCGAAGCAGTCGGCCCGCAAAGAAACAATCGCGAGGGAATCACGGGCCGAGTTTGGAAAAAAAAGCCCGTCCGGCAAACACCGAACGGGCTGAAGTTTGACCGGGAGGAAAATTACTCCTCGTTTTCGGGAAGGTTGGGCGGAGGATTTTCCTGTGGCGCGGGATCACCATCGGCATCAACAGGCCCCTTTGATTTGGCACCATTCACAATGAGAGTGCGACCCATAAAAGGCTGATCGTGAAGGACTTCGACCGCGCGCTTGGCTTCATCAACCCGCGCCATTTCCACAAAACCGTAGCCCTTCGAGCGGTGGGTGTTGCGATTGTAAACGATCTCGATCTTGCGGACCGCGCCGACTCCTTTGAAAAGATCTTCAAGGTCGTGCTCGGCTGCATCGTAGGAAAGGTTTCCCACATAAAGACGCTTCCCTTCGACCTGCGAGCTGTCCGGAGTTGGACGCGGCTTTTGACGGGCCCGGGCAGTCTTGCCTCCTGACGAGGAAACCTTGGAACCAGTCCGACCCGAGGCGTCACGAACATTCTCCTTGGGGGGGCGGGCATTCTTCCGGGCTGCCTTCTTAGCGGGCTGGCTACCGGTTGGCTCCTTGTAGAGTCCGAAGAATTTCTTAATCTTCTCGAACAAGGTGAGTGGTTTTGGCTTGGGAGCGCGACGACGTGAAGCGTTTCCACCATTCCCTCCGCTATTGCTGCGGCGGCGCTGGTTGTTACGATTCCCGCCTCCTCCTTCACGATCTCCATCGCCCTGCCCCTGGGGGTTGCGGCTACGATTTCTATTGCGGTTTCGGTTGCGATTTCTGTTCCGGTTGCGATTACCGGACTGATTCCCGGAGCCCTGTGAGGACTGGTCGGATGATGTGTTTCTATTTGATTCTGACATTTTTCAGATTGGGCACTGAGACCCGTTATGTGTCGAAAAGCTCCGGTCCGCGAAATCAAATGGTTCGGAGATACCAAAACGAACAAAACGGTGTTCGAAGATTGGCTGAGAAGGCCTCCGGTTCATAAAAGTTGATTTGAAAACGACCGAAAAGCGGACTTCCCGACGATTTTTGGGCTGAAACTCCGAACAATCCGGAAAGGTTTCAGCTGGAGCAAAGATAGGTTTTCCGTAATTTTAGGCAAGCGGTAATCCCCCGTCTGTCTTTGACACGGTCGGAAATCACTCTACTTTCAGTGACAGCATGAACAGCAACCAGCTCCTGATTCTCGCGCTTAGCGGATTTTTCCTGCAGAGTTGTGTCCAATCCGTGATGAAGGATCATAGCTTCAAGAAAACCGAAGCGGTCGAAATCAACGGAGCCAAAGTCAAAAGCGCGCTCAAGCCATTGGGCGGCAAGGGCGGAATCTCCCTCTCCGCGATGATTTATGCCGCCGGGACCGGAACCCTGGACGGCCCCTTCCGCTGGCGCGTCGAAGCAGAAGGAGCGGAAGGTGAACATGAGTGGATCCGCGTCAACCAGGCCCGGGTCACCACCGAGAAAACCAAACGAAGCGAGCCATACCCGAGGAAGTATCTTGGGTCACAGGCCAAATTCGTCCCCGTTCCCGGAGAAGAAGGGAAAACTTTCGCCAAGTTCGAGATTCCCGGAAAGCTTACCGTCTTCCCTCGAGACGATGGAAAGACCAAAATCCACCTCAATGTGAGCGTCCGTGCCAAGGGGCGAACAGAATCAAAGTGGATCCTTTTCGAGCTGGAACCCGAATCAAAATGGAAAACTGAAAGCATTTTTCTACCAGCGGAAATCGTCAAAAGCCTCCGTGGAAATCCTCGAGAGTGGGACTGGTAAATCCTCAAATTCCGACCTAAAATAGCAATCATGCTTCAAAAGCTAATCCTCATCGGCCTCTCGGTGCCCTTGTTCGCCAGCGCACAGGAATCCACCGAGGCTCCCCTCCTGGTGAAGCCAAACCTTCCCCCACCCAATGCTCCCCTCGAGGAAGAGGAGGAAGAGGGATCGGCCGCTTCCAATGCCTCGGTTTTCAACCAAGGCCTCGCTAGAACGATGACCATCGCCATTCCAGCCCCCCGCGGACTGATTCTTGATCGGGAAGGCCGTCCGCTGGCCCAGACCAAGATGGCCTATCATCTCGCCCTTGATTTCACGGCTTACAAGGGTCCCGTTGACCCAAAGGTCGCGGTCGCCTGGGCACAGAATAAAATCGCTCAAGCCAACGCTCTCCTGAAGGGTGACGAAACCTACAGCGACGCAAAGCTCGCAAACTACTACCGGCACCGCCGCTGGCTTCCCCGGAAGATTTCCCAAATCATCACTGAGTCCAAAGCCAAGAGCCTTGAAGGTAAGATTCCCGAAGGCCTCACCCTCCTTCCGGTTTACCAGCGGTATTACCCTGAAAAAAGCCTCGCTGCCCACCTCATTGGATATGTCGGGGCCAAGACGGTTTTGCCTTCCGGCCCCATCAACGACGGCGACCCACTCTTTCAATCTGTCATGGGAAAATCCGGGTTTGAGCAAATCTTCGACCAAAAACTCAGTGGAGAGCCCGGGCTCAAAAAGATGATCTTTGACAAGAACGGAGACAAGATCCTCGATGAGCTTGTCAGGCGCCCCCGCCCGGGTGGCAACGTGGTGACCACACTGGATCTTGATTGGCAACGATATGCCGAACGGGTTCTCCGGGAAGGCTGCAAGCGCGGCGCGTTTGTGGTCATCGACATCCAGTCCGGCGAAGTTCTGGTGATGGCCTCCCGCCCGACCTTCGACCTCAACGAGTTCGTTCCTTACATCACCACGGAAAGATACAAGGAACTTGAAGAAGATCCCGCCGCACCTTTGTTCGGCCGGGCTTTCCAGTCAAACTATCCGCCCGCCTCGACCTTCAAGCCGGTCGTCACTCTGGCTGCCATTAACAGCGGCTCGATTCGACCGGACCAGAAATTCGATTGCCCCTATAAAATCAAGATTGGGGAGAAATGGTTTCGCAACCACTCCGCGGGCCACCAGGGCTGGGTCGAAGCCCGTCGCGCTCTCGCGAAATCAATCAACCCTTGGTTCTATCAGGTTGGAATCAAGACCGGCCCCCAGGGCTTCCTGTCCGTTGCCCGCCGACTCGGATACGGGTCCAAGACCGGTCTTCCTCTCGTCGGGGAAGCCACCGGCAATGCCCCCACCGCAGATTACATCATGAAAAAAATGGGGCGCTCGACCACCGACGGAGACACGGCCAACCTTTCCATCGGCCAAGGGCTCATGCTCGCTTCGCCACTCCAGGTCGCTCAATCCATGGCAGCCATCGGCAATGGAAATGTGCTCATGGAACTTCAATTGGTCCGGCAGATTCAAGACTTCCACGGTCGGGTCATGGAAGCCCCTACCTTCAAAAAAAGAAACGACCTCAACCTCTCGCCGGCCGCTCTTGAGACAACCCACGATGGCATGCGCGACGTTGTCCATGCCAGCTACGGGACCGGAAGACGCGGCGATCTTGGTTTCACCACGATGTGCGGCAAGACCGGAACAGCCCAGTGGAAAGACAGCCCGGAACAAGGTCTGGCCTGGTTCTCAGGGTTTTTCCCTTATGATAATCCCCGCTATGCCTTTGCCGTCGTTTACGAAGGTTCGCCCGGAGAAAATGTCAGCGGTGGCCGCAAAGCCGCGCCCATGGTCCAGCGGTTCTTCCGCAACTTCCGGACTGAGATCGAAGAAAATCTCAAACCTGCCGCACGCGCCTTGATCGTCAGCGAAGAGGACGGACAACCAATCGTCCCTGAAAACACAATTCCAAAGGCCATTATCGTTGAAGACGAAGAAGCTCTGATGAGCGGGCCCGACGTTCCCGCACCCACACCGGGGAGCACGGAAATTCCCGCAGACATCCCCAAGGCGGTTCCCGTCGTTCCAGCAGATGACCCCAACAACAAGCCTCCACTCCCAACCGTGCCCGGTGAGGAAGTGATTCCAAATGCCATTCCAGTAAACCCGGAACAACCGGAAATCCCCGGTGACACACCTCGGGAGGCCCCTGAAATTCCGGGCAACCGCTAATTTGCGGCTTTGCCCTTTACCTCGGCGACCGGACAAGGCACGTAAAGGGCGTGCCACCTCCGGCACTCTCTTCTAAACACAATTATGGACTTACAAGTAGCAACCCTTTGCGATTTCGCCGCCGAATACCAAGGTAAAATGGTCATCTCCGGCACTTTCGATGCCCTCGCAGCCAAAGCCACTCCAATCGTGCACCCCCAGTGCTCACTCGCGATGCGCTTTTGCTTCACTCCCGAGGACGACGGCGACCACGAACTCCAGATCTCGGTGATCGATGAAGATGGTAAACCCATCAACGAGAAGATGCCCATCAAAGGCGCCATGCCCGTCCAGATGCCTGACAACGTCGCCTTCATGACCCGTCACCTCATCGTCGGATTTCAGGGACTCACCTTTCCTCGCCCCGGAGTTTACTCGGTCGATATCCTCGTCGACACCGAGCTCATCCAACGCCTCCCGCTGCGAATCATCAAGGTGGACGAAAACCAACAAGGCCAGCCTCCCCAGGGCTAGTCATCAGGGCCATGTTAACTTCCGGATCCCCGCCTGATTTCCGCTGCGCTCTCATTACCGGAGCCAGTTCAGGACTGGGTCTGGAATATGCCCGCCAACTTGCGCCTCGCGCCGAGACCTTGATTCTCGTCGCCAGGCGCGAACAACTTCTTGAGGAAATCGCTGCCGACCTGGTCGCCGAATTCTCCCACCTTCGCGTCAAGGTCTTTGCCTCCGACCTCGTTCATGACGCAGGCCGAAACCATCTCATCAACGCGCTCTCTCAAGCGGATCTCTATCCCGATTGCCTGATCAACAATGCCGGAATGGGAGACTACGGAGAATTCCGCTCCTCCGATTGGGCCAAGACCGAACAAATGATCCGCCTCAACATGGAGGCGCTCACTCATCTCACTCATGCCCTTCTGCCGGGACTCATGGCACGTCGGGGAGCGATTCTCAATGTCAGCTCGCTTGCCAGCGTGCTACCCATTCCCGATTTCGCGGTTTATGCCGCCACCAAGGCTTACGTTACCAGTTTCAGCGAAGCCCTGCGCCTTGAACTTCGTGATGTGGGAGTTCGTGTTCTTGCCGTTTGTCCGGGCCCGGTGAAAACCGGATTTGGTGAAGTGGCCCGCCGCGGAAGCGATGGTAAACTTCCGGTGCAGGAATCCTTTTACGTTCCCGCCGACAAGGTCGTGAAGGACTCGATACAAGCTCTCCTACGGGACCGGGCTCGCCTCTATCCAGGCCTTAAAGTTGCCGCCGCCGCTGCGATCATCGGCCTACTCCCCATTGCCGCCATCCGCCTCATCATGAGCTCCCGGCCCCGGCGGAGTGACTGATGAACTACTGATGTCCCGCTTTAAAAACGGATCGTCAAGTAGTCTGCACACCGCCTGTTCGAGCTGAACACAGCGGCGTTTGCTTCAATCCCGAGAGAGTCTATCGACGTCCTCCGGCAGGCTTGCCGTTTGTGGTCAGGACATGGATCTCGTGAACTCCTCTGAACTTGGGCACCTTGAATTCCCAAACAACTTCCTTGTTGGCATTGATCTCGATCGCATCAGGCATCGTGTCTCCGCGGGAGCCATACTGGCAAGCGACCACATTCCCGTTTGCAAGAAACTGTCCGCCACAGGGGTCGGCACACTGGGCGTTTGCGAAGACCCAATTGATCTTGCCGTCCTTGTCGAAGATCACCGTCTTATTTCCGTTTGTCAGATTTGCCATGATCCGGCCATCTTCGAGGAGGATTGCGGTGAAGGGCCAGTTCCGCTTCGGCCGTCCTCCCAATTCTGGCAAATCTGTTTTGATCGTTCTCACAATCTCCCCATTTGGAGAGTACTCCTTGATCGCAAACGCGAGAAGATGTGGCACAAGATAATTCCCATTGGGGAGCTTGCGAGCCATGCGAATCTGCATGTGGGTGTTGTCAGTCTCCGGCTTGACCGGCACTTCAACGGCCACTTTCCCTTCGGGCGTGATTTCAAGAATTCGCGGTTTGGCCCCCATCTCGGCAATCAAGGTGTTGCCGCCCTTCAATCGTTTGGCGGTGCTGATCTCCTTGTTGCCATCGGCCAGCTTATAGTGAAACACCACTTTGTTGTCGCGGGTGAACTCCTTCACCTCGTTTGCAAAAGCTACCAGCACATTTCCATTCGGAAGTACCTCTCCATCCCGTGACTTGGCTTTGACCTCCCAAACGATTTCGCAATTCTCATCAACAATCGCGGTCTTGGTTCCGGTGATCAGGAAGGAGTGCTTGATTCCTGATTTGCTGATCTGCTCACCAAAGGGAGCCGCAAAAACTGACTGAACCAGACAGAGGAATGCTAGGGATGAACGTTTCATTCAACCAGCATATCCCCCGAGAATCTGCTTGGCGAGTTCCTAAAACGGAGTTCCTTCGCTACGCACTTTTTGTCGGTAGGCCTCGATCAACCTCAGGCTGATCGGCCCGGGCTTGCCGTCACCGATTTCACGTTCATCCAGCTTCACCATCGGGATTGTCTCGGCGGCTGTTCCCGTCAGGAATGACTCATCAGCGGTGTAAACATCGTAACGGGCCATGGAGGCCTCCCGGATGGTAATCCCCAGTTCGGCACACAGCTCAAAAATCACCTGTCGGGTAATGCCATCCAGACTGCCATCTGAAACCGGCGGCGTAATCACCTCCCCCTTCTTCACAATGAAGACGTTGTCACCGGTACACTCGGCCACATAGCCTTGTTCGTTAAGCATGAGACCTTCTTTCGCTCCCGCTTTCAAGGCCTCCACCTTGGCCATCACATTGTTCAGGTAGTTCAGCGATTTGACTTGAGGACTCAGGCTCGCAGGGGTTGGGCGGCGTGTCGAACAAGTGACAACTTCAAGCCCGTTCTCGTAAAGTTCAGCAGGATACAAGGTGATCCCGGACGCGATAATAAACATCGATGGATTCGGGCACAAATAAGGATTCAATCCGAGATCGCCGGTTCCCCGCGTAACCACCAACCGGATATAACCATCGGTCAAGCCATTGGCTCGAACGGTCTCCAGCGTAGCCTCGCAAACCTCCTCGAGAGTCCAAGGCATTTTAAGCAGGAGAGCTTTGGCTGAAAGATAAAGTCGCTCGATATGTTCGGTCAACCGGAAGACCCTCCCGTTGTAAAAACGAATCCCTTCAAAGATTCCATCACCATAAAGCAAGCCATGATCAAAGACCGAGATCTTCGCATCTGCTTCATCCACGATAGTACCATCCAACCAAATTTTACGACTCATAATTCTCTATTTCCTGATGTCCCGCGCATCCTGCCTTTCCGGCTCCGTCATGCAATCCTTATCAACTAGGAATTTAACTCCTCCATCCTGGCCAAAATCGCCGCTTTCGCCTCAATGGCATTCGCATCTTCGGGATGATCCACCAGCACCTGCTCAAAGCACTCGAGGGCCGCTTGCAACTCCCCCATTTCGGCGAGAATCATGCCACATTCGTAACGAGCCAACACCAAAGTCCCTTGAAGCTCGATCGCTTTTTGCAAACTGGTCAGAGCCTCGGTTTTATTTCCCCGCAGTCTTTGAATCCGCCCCTGCGCATACCACGCCGAAGCATCGCCCGGAGCCATCTCCACTGCCTTCTTTGCGGCCTCTTCGGCATCCGAAGGATAGTTACCGTGCATCAGGGCCAGGGCGTAACTGACATAAACTTCCGGCCGGTTGGGATCGAGCTCAAGCGCATCCTCATAACAGGTGATCGCAACGCCAAACTTGCTCTGACCGATCGCATCCGCCGCCTTCATGATCAGCTCATCAACCTCACTCAGGCCCAGCTCTTTGACTTTCGCCACCGCTTTCTCCGCTTTCTCGGTTTCGCCGAGCGCATTTAAGATTACTCCGTAAAGCTGCCAACTTTGGACATCATTGGGGTCTTCGGTGAGAGCCGATTCAATCGCGGTCCGGGCTGCCGCGATGTCACCGGACTGGGCCGCATCAATGGCAGCGTTGTAATACTTCACATTCGGAGTGCTCATGGGCGAAGGGGTAGCAGATCCAGCCCCTTCCGCGAAGGCCTTAGTCTTGCAAATCGCGGTCATCGAAGCATCTTCATCCCAATGGCCGATGTTACCCGCGAATCACTGGTAAGCACGCTCGAGGAAATCGCCCTCTTGCTGGAGCTCAAAGGAGAAAATCCTTTCAAAACGAGAGCCTATCGAAATGGCGCCGAAGTGGTGCAAAATTTTGATGGCGACATCGTAACCCGGGCTGCGGAAAACGACCTCAAGGGAATCAAGGGAATTGGCGACGCCCTCCAACAGAAGCTTCATGAACTGGCTTCAACGGGAAAACTGGCATACTTCGAAGACCTGCGGGCTGAATTTCCTCCCACTCTATTCGAACTTTTCGAGCTGCAGGGCCTCGGACCCAAGAAAATCAAGGCACTCTACGACAAACTCGGGATCTCTTCGGTCGCTGAACTCAAGGAAGCCTGCGAGGGAAAAGCGATCTCAGACCTCCCGGGATTTGGAGCCAAGACCGTGGAGAAGATCCTCGCCGCCATCGGGAACCGCGAAAAATTCGCCGATCGTTTCCGGCTCGGCGACGTCGCCCCGCTGGCCGAAACCCTGCTCGAACGGCTTCGCGATCACCCAAAGGTCAGTCGCTCCGCCATCGCCGGTTCCTACCGTCGCTCCAAAGAAACCCTGCACGATCTCGACTTCCTCGTTGCGACCAAAGAACCTGCCGGACTTACCCGATTTTTTACTGAATTCCCCGAGGTCCACGAAGTCATTGCTCATGGCGACACCAAAGCCTCCATTCGGCTGGAGAATGGCCTCCAGTGTGACCTTCGTGCTGTCAGCAATGCCCACTTTCCTTTTGCCCTCCAGTATTTCACCGGAAGCAAAGAACACAACGTCGCTCTTCGTTCACTGGCTTTGAAAAAAGGACTCTCGCTCAACGAATATGATTTTACCGGCGAAGGAGAGATTCCCGACGTCGAAGAAGAGGCCGATATTTACCGCGCCCTCGGACTCGATTGGGTCGCTCCGGAACTCCGGGAAAACAGAGGCGAAATCGAAGCCGCGTGCGACGCAGAACTTCCCGACCTCGTCAATCTCACCCAACTTCGAGGAACCTTTCACAACCACACCATCGCTTCCGACGGAAAAAACACCCTGGAAGAAATGGCGGCTGCCGCGCAAGACCACGGCCTCCAATACCTCGGGATCGCCGATCATTCAAAATCTTCTTTCCAAGCCAACGGACTCAACGAAGAACGGCTCACCCGGCAGATCGAAGAGATCAACAAGCTGAACGAAAGCTTCGAGGACTTCGCCCTCCTTCCAGGTTCGGAGGTCGACATCCTCAAAGACGGATCACTGGACTTCGACGACGATTTGCTCGCCAAACTCGATTACTGTGTCGCCTCCGTTCACAACGTTTTTAACCTGCCTGAAAAAGAGATGACCGACCGGCTCATCCGGGCGATGGAGAATGAGCACGTCACCATGCTGGGTCATGTCACCGGGCGTCTCCTTCTCAAGCGTGATCCTTACGCGGTGAATATGGAAAAGATCATCGATTGCGCAGCCGAGACCAGGACAGTCATTGAGCTCAACTGCAATCCGTGGCGCCTCGATATGGATTGGCGTTGGTGGCATCGCGCGCGTGACAAAAACGTCCTCACCTCGATCAATCCTGATGCCCACGCCACCGAGCAGCTTCAATTCCTGGCCTACGGCGCCAGGCTCGCCCGCAAAGGCTGGTTGCGCCGGGAAGATGTTTTAAACTGCCAATCGCTTGCACAAATCCGCGATTGGCTGGCCTTGCCCAAATCAAAACGATGAGCTCACTGAAGTTTGAAGACCTTGGAGCGGATCTTGATTTCAAGCAGATCTGGGAGCTTCAAGAGGACCTCGTGCAACGTCGGCGTGCCCAAACGATCGAGGACACCATTCTCCTCCTCGAGCATTCCCCGGTTTACACGATCGGACGGACCCGCGATAAAACCAGCCTCGAAGTTCATCAAAACCTCCCCCATCCCGTCGTCGAAATCAACCGCGGTGGACAAGGAACCTTCCATGGCCCCGGCCAACTCGTGGGCTATGCCATTCTCGACCTCGCCAGACGAGAGAAGGATCTCCACCTTCACCTCAGGAATTTGGAGGAAGCCATCATTATTTCTCTAAATGCTTTGGGAATCAACGCAAAGCGGCGCGACGGACTGACCGGAGTGTGGGTCGAAAGTCGCAAGATCGCTTCTCTGGGAGTCGGTGTCCGCTCATGGGTGACCCTTCACGGTTTTGCTTTGAACGTGCAAGCCATCTCTCTTCCACCATTTCAAATGATTACCCCCTGTGGCATTGATGGTGTCGCCATGACAAGCGTCGAAACTGAAATCAATCGCCCGGTTTCCATGGAGGAAATGAAGCGGGTTATGACAGAAGCGCTTGGAGAAATCTTCAGCTAGCAGTCAGTCCGACTGCTAGTAAGTATCCTTGGTATCATGCCTCTCGCGAAATTTGCGAAGCAAATCATCGATACTATCGCCTTCTCCCCCATCGGTCGGCAGCGGCGGAGGGGTTGTCCTGGCCTGGTTGGCGACTTCGGCTTCCCGGGCAGGATCGGCAATCCGAAAGGGGCTCTCGATTGCGGTCTTCACCGGAGGAGCAGCTGGAGCAGCTGGAACTCGCACCGAATCACTCTCCTGTCGAATCCGCTGCACCAAATATTTGCGGGGAATTGCGGCCCTCCTTACAGGTTTCGGCGGATACTTGATCTTCACGACCGGACTGGCGAAAGGCACGTCCGGTTTCCCGGCCTCCGTCAAATCAGTTTCAACCATCTTCTTCGCCGGGACTTCGGCAAAACCAATATCCTTGGTTTGAAGCACGCTGGTTTGAAGCACGCTGGCATCGGGCGTCTCGGAAACTGCCGGGACCGGATCTATTTCCCGCTCCGGCGCGCCCCAGACATCCCGCGCGGCACGGAGAACGGCCCTCGGATAGAGGTCGCCCCCATCGAGTTGGATCTTCCGACGGAGATCCTCCGCCCCGTCCAGGTCACGGGTTTTCAAAAGGGCCACCACGCCCCCCTCATCGAGAGCCTTCAATCGAATCACCGAGTCTTCGAAACGATCCTGCATTCCAAGTGGAATTCGTCGGGCAAAAGTAGACTCCCACACATCATCGTTCACCGAGAAAATCACCTTGAGCCGGGGCGCGGCCTGCCTCAAAGCCACGAGGGAATTTGCAACGCGGAGGGCCGCTTCGCTATCACCGAACAAGCCATCCATCTCATCCATCACCAGAACCACATTCTCGGTCGTCGTGATCAACTTTAAAAAAGAGGTAAGCGCCCCATGACTGCCAGTTCCTGTCTGCGGCTGGCTTCCCACCCCGAAAACCGTATTGAGCAATTCGTGATTCCGCCCCCGTTTTTCGACCGACGTCATGGCATATCGCGACAAGACGGAAAACCAAAGCGACAGATCACCCGACACCCCGCCGCAACTCTGGCCGAGCACCGAAACCAGCCGGGGCGAGAGAGCTGCAAACTGGGCTTTCACCCATTGAGCAACAGCTGCCGATTCCTTCTGAAAATCAAAAACTTCCTCCGGGCGTTCGCGGAGGCTCCGCAGTGACTCCGTTCGATTCGGGCTGGGAACCTCACCCGATTCCACCAATGGAATCAAGGCACTGGCCAGAATACGGCGTACGCTAAAATCCAACCCGGTCAGCTCTCTTTTGCCGGGAAGCGGGACTGTCAGCTGATCAAGAATCCGTCCCAAAATCTCCTTCTCGTCAATCCGGTAATCCGCCGAAAGTTCGACGGGAACCATCACGGAAGCCCCCCGGAGTTCCTCCCGCAATCGAGAAAGAAGCATCGTTTTACCATAGCCCGCGCGGGGAGCACGGAGGGAAATCAAAACGCCCTCATCACCGGTTGCGAGCTCTTTCAATTGCCCAAACTCCTCCCCGTGCAGGCTTTCGACGAGTGGACTCATCGGCCCTTCAAACGATTCGAAGTTGGAACTGAAAGGATTTTTCATCTTTTCGTGAAGTCTGGTGGAACAGATGAATCCTGGAAGAAAAAACCAACCTATTCGCCCTCAAGAGGATTGAGAGGATCTGGAATAAGCCCTCCCTCTTCCAAGGGTCTGAGAAGATTTTCCCAGGTCTTATCCTCCGTCCCACCGGTCGGATTATCACTTGGGAGAGTTGTGGAATCCACGCCAATCACCTGAAGAAATGTATCCGTGGGCTCATCAATTGTGCCGCCGACATCAAAGCTAAAATTCACGAGCCCGGTCGTATCGGATCCAACCAAATGAGGGCTATTCTTGAATCGATCCTGACTGGAAAGATAAAATCGATTGATAAAAATCTCAATACGACCTCCGATTCTTCCATCATTCGCAATGACAAGGCTACCTTTCAAGGACACCTTCCCCTTCTCAGAGAGTTCAAAGTTTTCCAGAGCCACACCCTCCGGTTTGACCCTCACCGTCCCCACAATCGGCGACTTGGTAATCCCCTCGTGGAATTCCAGAATGTCCAAATTATGATCGGGAAACAAGGAATGCAGGTTCGCCAGGAACGGAAGTCGCATCATCTTGGATGAGCTTGCCTGCAGATCGATTTCAACTTCGTCGAAGTAGTCATTGCCAACCGTAAAATGAACCTTCCCGCTCGAGGCCACAATCGAACCAGTGAAAAAACGCGAGAGTTGCTTGCCGACCAAGACACCCATTGGGAACTTTTCCGTGGCAATTTCCAGAGTCGATTCCCGACCCGGCTCCAACAAAACTTCCCCGCTTAACTCCAAATCCGATGCCAATGAAATTCCATCGTCGGTTGGATGCTTGAGGGACAAGGACACCAAATTCAAGACGCCATCGTTAAATCGCATTACGCCTTTGGAGACGGGAAATTCCTCCCAGCCATCAACGCGGAACGCTCCTTCATCCAGAGTGACCTGGTAACCGTCCCCTCCGACATAGGAAAAGATGGCGCTCACATCAGAGAAGCCAATGGGGGCATCCGTTCCGAACAAGACATCAAGCGAACTGCAATAATATTGGTCGAAGCCGAACGGGAATTCCTCCTCATCCAGAGATTCACCTGATTCTCCGACAGTTGTCGGCATTGCGAGCATCAAAAGGCCTTTCTTCCCCCCAATCTCCAACCCACTTGGCCGGGCTCCCAGGTAATTTAGGAATCTCACGTCTCCTTTGATTGTATTCAACTCCAGGCTGCGCACAAAAGACGACTGGTCCCACTTAAAGTTCGCTTCCTTGAGCGAGACGGAAAAGGGCATTCGTTTCAACCCCTTGAGTTCAACCTCGGCTCCGCTCCATTCGGAAGCCTGTTGGGCAAGCTTGTCACGATGCCCCTTGCTGTTTTGCATCAGGATCAAAAACAGAACGGAGAGAAAAAGAACCAGAACCAGAGTTGCCGCGATCACCACCTTGACGAGGAGACGCTTCTTCTCCCGCTCCGGAGTGATTTTGTCAGGTTGCTCGGAGCGCCTTTTCCGGCGCTTCACCTTCCGTGCGATCGTCCCGTCGGAGCGGGTCACCACCTCGCCTTGTGCCTCTTTCTCACGCTCCTTGTCGCGGAGCGCCTTCATCATCTCATCGAGCGAATACTGCTCCTTTTCCGGTCCCGAGGGAAAGGAGCTTGAATCATCTTCGGGAGGGCGGGAACGAGGGGGGATGTTCGTGCTCATCAGCGATCGCGGTAGGGATTTCCTGCTGGATCGGTCAGTTCGACATTTACAAAGATGATCACGGCACGTTTCTCAACCGAAATTCCGTTGCTCTGAAAAATTCTTCCAACCAAAGGGACGTCACCCAAAATGGGCACTTTGTCGTGAATTTCTTTTCGAATTTCCTGAATCAATCCCCCCATGACAACCGTCTGGCCATCCACGATCCGCACGCTGGTATTGCCTCTCGTCGTCCGGAAGAGCGGCTTGAGGATGGCATTCGGGGTGATCTCGCCGAAAACACTTTGAGTTGCCACGGTCTGGTTCACAAAATCAATGGTGGTATTGTCCGTCGAACCCACAATCGGAGTGCCATAGTTAATAAAACCCTCAAAATCGGTGACGACTGGATTTACCGACACTTCGATGATCTTGCGGTCCGGTCCGACCTGGGGAAGAACCTCAAGCGAGACTCCGAGATTCCGATAGGTGAAATTAGTAGGAGTCGCCGGAGTGACGGGAATGGTTCCGCCACCACCAACCTGATTCGGAATTTGAGGAGGCTCAAACTCCTCGGGATATGGAAATTCGACCACCGACTGAACCACCGCATTTTGACCGGAGCGAGTCACAACTTCCGGGCGCACCATCACATCGGCGCCCTTCTTTTGGGAAAGTCCCCTCATCAAGATTTCGTGAGCCGTATTGTCGATGATTCCTCGCAGACTGATCACGCCCGGAGCTCGTGTTCCTGAGGTATCCGGAGTAGATGGCAGCCGGATATCGGCAGAGGAATTCCCGAACCCGTCATTGGAAACGACTCCGGAAGTGGCCGGAGGAGAAACCCTGTTGAGCAATGCGTCAAGCCCATCGGTCGTTCCGGAAAGCTGTCCGCTGCGGTTTCCCGAAGTCACCGGACGCCCCCCGATCATATCGGCGATTGGAGAACCTGTTCCTGTGGTTCCACCCGAAAGAATCCCATGTTCACCGACATTGAACTGCCCGAGCATTACATCAAAATCCAGTTCTTCCAGTTGTTCCTGGCTGATGTCAACGATGGTCGTCCGCACCGTCACAATCAACGGCTCGTTCTTCGCCAAGTCAGCAACGATCGCCTCAACGAGCTGCATGTTTGCCACCGTATTCCGCACGATGAGCTTGTTCGTATTCGAATTATAAACGGCGCTTGCTCCCTCGGGGAAACTCACATCGTAAGCCTGGAGCTTCTCTTTTGCGGAAAGTTTCTTTGCGATCAATCCGCCCTCGTCGGGATTGTCTCCAAACGGATCATCGTTCTCCTCGGCCTTACCAACGGAGCCACCCGTCAAAAAGTCAGGTGGAACCGTGAATTCCCGGCGAACCAAGGTCGGATCCGAAAACCCGGCGGCATTGATCACGACCGCAAAGTCATCCACGCGGAAGGTCGTGCCGGAGGCCTCGGTAATCAGCTTCAAAACCTCGGCGAGCGGAACATTGCGGAGAGTCAGATTAATCCGGGAATCACGGATCTCCTTCACCTCCGGCATCGTTTCGTCCCCGAGCTGAACCACAAAAGGAATCCCCTTCTTGGTATCATCCAGAGTGGTATTGTCCGCCTGCACGGCAACGGCTCTCAAAAAATCAACAGCTTCATCAAGGGTCGCACCATTCAGCTGAACCTGCGGAACCATGATGGAATTTAGCTTTGCCTGAAGATTGGCCGCTTGGGCCAGTTCCTCGGGAATATAATCTCCAATCTGCCCGGGCGCGTTGAGCGATGGAACCTTTTGCTCCCAAGCTGCCCCCACATCTTCCAGCATCTTGGCTCTCGCTTGATCACGGGCTGCTTCCGCATAGCCGGTCTTTGCCGCGTTCACACGCTCCATTCCACGACGTGCCGCCTTGTTGTATTTGTCGATACGGAGAATGTCCTCGTAGGTCATGTAGGCCCGATCAAACTGGCCCAGATCATAATAGCTCTGCGCCTCATAGAGGAGACGACGAACCCGGTCCACGTTTGCGGTGTGCTCCGGAGTCAAGGCCGCCTCGTAGCGAATCGGATCGTCCATCTTTGCCAGGAAGGCCTTCAATTTGGGATTGTCCGGATCAACGATCTTGGCATCGTCAACCAAGGCCCTTGCGGCCTTCGCATCACCCTTGCGCATCAAGTTCTGCGCTTGCACCAAAGACGCTTGCGAAAACCGCTGCACCGCAGTTGCACGCAATCCCACAACCGCCTTGGCCCCTTTCGGAAGCTTGGACAATGCCTCGGCATACTTGTTAATCGCCGCCGCGTAATCATTCTCGAGATACAAATTGTCCCCCTCTTCCAGAAGGGTATAGGCGTCGCGAGCTGCCGCTGATCGAGCTGCAGTCTCTTTCGAGAGGATGGAATCTTGCGCAAGAGCAGGCGCTCCACAGACCAAAAGGCCGGACAAAAGGCTGCGCTGAAGTTTGAGTCGAAGGTTACTCATATCGTAGGATGGGCGTTTATAGAGCCGAATCGCGCCCCCGATAAGCCGAAAATCGGGAAATATTCGCCAAATCTGAAAGATTTTAAGCCTCAACGCCCCTCTTTCACCATTTCCTCGACCCTCCGGGCCGAAAAAACCGCCACCCAGGCCCGCCACAGCTCTCCTGCTTTTTCCTGACGCACGATCAATGGAAGCCCGACTTCCCCCTCAATCCTTTGCTCCAGCTTCGCCAGATTCCTGCCTTTCAGAGTGAATCCGGCCTCCACGAATCCAGCATCCATGCTCGATTGCAGCTCTGATTCGGCCTCAAACTTCCCTTTGCCCAAATCAAACACCGCCGCGTGACCGGGAGGCCCCGAAGTCGAAATCTTCCCCACGACTCGAAATCCTCCCTTCTTCAAATCCCCGGCAGTCAATTTACGATCCCGTCTTCATCGGGAGTCCCCCGTAAACCGCCCTCTCCAGGAGCGCAGTCATGCCTTCTTCCGTCGTCTCTATCCAATACTTGAAGTTTTTCGCCTCAGCCCGATACGCCCGCACCTCCAACTCTCCTGCCATGAGAAGCTGCCCCAACAGCACTGAGATAAACCAATAGATCTTCATTTTTTCTCTTTCAAATAGTCGTTTATTTCCAATCTCGAAATCGTCACCACCCAAGCCCGCCACATCCTCCCCACCTTCATCTGCTGCAAGATGACCGGCGCCCCTTCCCGCAATTCACCCCTCACCCGGACCTCGCCTCCGTTCTTCGACCGGATGAGACCCGAGGTCCTGATTATCCGATAACTATTATTCGGCATTTCAAATTCTGACTTTAAAGCGCCCATCTGAACCGAACATCCATAGCCCCCCCAATGACAAACCTTGGAGAGCACACGAAGCTCCTCTCGTAAAACTGCTCCGGGATCCAGCTTCTTATTTGACTCCACCAGTATCACATTTACGTGAGGCATGCCAAAAGCAATCTCCTCTCCGGTGCTTACGATCCCTTCAATAAGCTCAAGCGCCAAGGGCGAAACCTTCACCCTCAAAACAGAAATCTCCTGCAAATATTCCACCTCGTCATCCTCCTTCAAGTCCACCCCGTTTTGCATCAGCAACACCCTAACATCTGTCTCCTCCTTCCCGCTTGCTCTCAAAAAAGTCAGAAAACCCGGTGGCGCCAAAAACCTCCTCCGTATCTTCCCGCCTTCTTTTTCATTCGCCTGATACCCTGGATTCCTCATCTCAAACACCTGCTCTTTCTTCCATACCTGACGACCATCTTCCCCGAGAACCCAATCATTGAGCTGCTCACCATCCACAAAAACCACTTCTCCTTTCACAATCACCAAAATCGTTTCCTGCCCCTTCGTAGACCCAATTTCCAACACCGTCTCCTCACCGTTCAGCCCCATCAAACTCCCCTCAAAATCAAAAGACGCCCCCTCCACCTTACAGGTAAGCTTCATTGAAAGCACATAAGCCAGCGATTCACCCCAACACGAAGCACTCCCCTCAAACAACAAAGCTCCCTCTGCTCCACGCAACTCTGTAAATTCGTTACGCGCCGCCAATCCACCCACCTGCCCGATCTCCACCAACCCTTCAGGCAAGTCCGAAACATGCAAACTCCTCAAACCCGGCATCACCTCCGGGACCTTCACCACCCGAATCCCAAATCGCAACTGGCACTCCAATTCCCGAGAAAAATGAAACACCACCTCACGGTGCCTGAAACGATTCCCGCGCACCACCATCCGCCCCGTCGTCTCGTTCCAAATTGCCAAATCCTCCTCGCTCTCGAGCAACTCCGCCTTCTTACCCCAGTCCGTCAAATCTCGCAAAACATCGCCCTCACCAAAAAATTGGCTCTCAAATGGGGCACCCGGAAGAACCTCGTACTTCGCATACTCCAGATCAACTGGAACACGATAAGCCCTCACCTCCAAATCCCCCAGGGCCACTCCCGCCAAAACCATCCAAAGGAAAAACCCTCTCACTTCTTTCCCTCACTCTCATTCACAAGCTTCACCACCGTCCCGGTCAAAACCCAGGTCCGCCATTTCTCCCCGAACCGACCTTCATGCACCATCCCCGGCACTCCGTCTTTCACCATCAACGCCGAGCGAAAACTCGCCTTCTCCCGTTTCTTTTTTACTTCCGATAACAGGCCCGAAACTTGAAGCAGGTCCTCATCACCATCCACCATCGCCTCGGCCTCCACCAACAAATCCTTCCCCAGAGTCACTTCCATAGACGCTCCAGCCATCCCTTTGCCCACTATCCGACGAATCCTCTTCCCCTCCCCGTTCCGAATCTGTTCTTGAGTCAACTGCCCTTCTGATTCCACCAACTCAAACGCCAACAAGATCGGCTGTGGTGGTCCCGCACACGCCACCTTCAGACACCCCAGCAGCAATTCCACATCAGCCGGATCCAACCGAACATACAACTGACTCGTCGAAGATCGTAGCACCACAAACTGCCCCTCATCAATCTTCACCCCGTTCTCCCTCATCCTCTCGCTCAAATCAACGAGGTCGCTCCGCTCCATCCCCTTAAAAACCGGATGATCCCCCTCATACTTAGGACTTGGTCGAATCTCAGCCACCTCTCCATCGGCAGCAAATGGATCTTCCTGCGGTTCTCCATTCTCATGCACCAATACCACCGGACGCCTCAACCAATCCAAAGTCCCTCGAGGGACCCGATAAACCCTCACCTCCTTCTCGGTTCTCAAAAACTTCACCTCATAGCCTTCCGCATGATCAAGTCGCATGTCCCGCAGCGGCGACCGCCCGTCCTCCGTCAAAACCCAATCATCATAAGCCGCTCCATTGCTCCTGACCCACTCGCAACCCACAACCATAAACAAGCTCCTTTTACCATCCCCCGACCCAATCTCGCTCACCCACGGCAATCCCACCGCCGAGTCCACAAAACTCTTAAAGCTAAACTCCGCCTCCTTGATCCTTGACTTCACTTGGAAAGTTCCCTCAAGCCTTCCCTCCGAAAAACCCAGCTCAGCCTCCACCACCAATTTTTTTCCCGGAGTCGACACCCGATTCCCCTCGCCCTCGAACGCCAACCACGAAATCTCACCCACCAATTCACCACCTTCCGGCAGCATCTCCCAAATTGTCTCCCCCCGCCACTCCGGTCGATTCTCAAAAGAATACACCGACACCGTAATCTGCGGCATTTTCTGAACCAATTGCTCCTCCATGACCTCCTGGAATTTGTCATGCACCGACTCCTCCGCTCGCATCACAAACCGCTCCACGCGCTCATTCCAGATCAGCTCTCCCTCAAATTTTTCCAACCCCCAAATCTTCGGGACCTCACGTGACCAATCCCGCAGCTTGTCACCTTCCTGAAACAAGGGACTTTCAAACGGAGCCTTCGCGAGCTCACGCCCCGTCCACGCCTCTTCGTTCCATTCCCGGAACCAACTCACATCCTCCGGCTCCAGCGCGTAGCTTCGCACCACCATCTCATCAGCCAGTAAGACCGCCTGACAAATCACACTCAAAATTAGCAACACCTTCATCGCCCCGCCTCCCTCTTCTTCATAAGCTCATCGATCTCCTTCTCAAAAACCTTCACTCGCACCGTGGCCACCCAACTCCGGCGCTGCCCATCCACCACCGTCTTCCTCACCACCAAAGGTTGCCCCACCTTCATCACCATCCCTGTTCGCAAACTCGCCTTCTCAAAGTCGCCCTCATTTTCCGTTAATGTGGCGCGCACATCCGCAAGCTCCCCGTTCCCATTAAGCTGCATCTCCACTTGAAACGCCAAATCATCACCCAGAGTCACCTCAGCCTCCTGCCTCGGCAGCGCAACCACGCCCATCTTCCTGAGCACCTTCCCCTTCCGGAAATCCTCGCCCTCCACCTCCGCGAATTCCACGTAACATTCCTCCGGTGGCCCCAGCCCCATTGTCGCATGAACAATCCCGTCCAAGAGTTGCAGATTGACCTTACTGAGCTTGGCGAGAAGTCGGGAACTCCCTCGCTGAAACACCACAAAGTCCCCTTTTCCAAACGCGATCCCGTTGTTTTCGATGACACGGCGAGCCGACACAAGCTCCCCCTTCACCCCTTTCAGCTCAGGGAAGTCATCCTTCTGAAACGGATCGACTCCTTCATCGCCCGTGCGCAGAAAAGTCTCAAAGGTTTCTGGCACTTCGAAGATCTGAAAAGGTCGGCTAAAATCCATCTTCGTCGCTTCCGGATCCCTCCACCGCATCATCTTAAGACTCTCCTCGTTCAAAAACAGCCCTCCTTCTTCCTTCAAAATCCACTCGTCCCACAGCGTCCCGTTCGACAAAACCCGATCCTGCCGCCTCACCAACATCATCGTCGTTTCCCCATTCAGTGACCCCACCTCCTGCGCCCAGGTCGTCCCGAGCACTCCCATAAAACCAGTCTTCCATGAAAACCCACCTCCCGGAAAAGCCCATTCGCAAGTGAGCCTCGAGTCCGTGTAACCATCGTAAGCATCCCACTGCTGTTCCGCCTCCACATAGACCGATCCATTCGCCCCACGGACCTCCGCCCCTTGACCAGCCAGAGACAACCAGGAAATAGCCCGCAGTAACTTCGCGTCTTTCGGAACCTCTTCCCAAAACCCTGAACGGTCCTCCAGGCTCACTCCCGGCAGTTCGTAAACCGACAAAGTCGTCCGCATCTGATGCGGCATGTCAGATTCAATCAACGCTTTCAGCGAACGATGAATTCCCAACTTCGCGTTCACAATCATTCGCCCTCTCTTCACATCATAAACCGCCTTAACCTCAGCCTTTTCATGGCCCAAGATTTCCCTCACCCGTTTCGCACACTCCCGCAACTCATCCACCCCATTTAAAAAACGACTCTCAAAACCAGCCTCCTTCACCACCGGCCCAAACCACCCTGCGCCCGAGGCCAGATCAAACTCGTCGAGCGGCAGTAATTCCTCATCATCAGCCGCAAACGGGTCGTTGTCATCCTTCCCCTCAAACTGCTCCATCACCTTCACCCTTTTCAACAAATCCACTCCAACCTCATAGCTCCTTACTTCCAGTTCTCCGGCAAACACAGTCCCAAAACAGACGACTACAAATGCTAAAATCATCCGCTTCATTCCTCACCCTCCCTCTGTTTCAAAAAATCATCAACTTCATTCTCCAACGTCTTGACCCGCACTGTTGCCACCCAGCTCTGATACTTGCCATCCTCCAACGTCCTCCGCAAAACAGTCGGTTGCCCAACCCTCATTACCACCCCAATTGTCAAAGAGGCCTTCTCCAAGTCCCCATCTCCTTCGGCGAGCTTTAACCTCATCTCCACCAATTCCTCATAGCCATCGGTCTGCATCTCGACCTGAAGCGCTAAATCTTCGCCCAGTGTCGCCTCGGCCTGCTGGCCCGGCATCACGAATATCCCAATCTTCCTCAGCAGCTTTCCCTTCCTAAAATCCTCTCCCTCCACCTCCGCCAATTCCACAGACCACACCTGCGGAGGACCTAGCCCGATCTTGGCATTAATAATCTGATCTAACAGTTCCAGGTTATCCTTACTCAGCCTCGCGATGAGCGTCGAACTCGACCGAAGAAAGGAAACAGAATCCCCCTCCCGGAATGTGATCCCGTTTTGCTCGAGAAGCTTGCGAATCGGGACAAATTTCTCTCGCGAATGATCACCCACCGCAAAAGGGTCATCTTCTTCCGGATCATTCGTCAAAAACGTTTCAAAAGTCGGAGGAACCGTCCATCGACGCTGTTCCACGGCTCGATCATCCGGCGCCTCCGATGGACGCCACGGCCGGATCACCTCCAACCTCTCATCATGCATGAACACTCCCTCCTCCGTCAAAACCCACTCGTCCCACAATTCTCCATTGGTGCGAATCTGATCCACCTGACTCACCATCATTTGCGTCGTCTCCCCATTCAGCGAACCCACTTCCTGAGCCCATTTCATTCCCATCACCCCCGGAAAACCCGTCTTCCACATGAAATCTCCTTCAGGCAATTCGACACCCAAGGTCGCCCGGAGTTCCACATAGGAATCATAAGCATCCATCTGTAGTTCACTCTCCGCCCAGATCGAATCGTCAGCCGCCCCGGCCTGTGCGCTGGAGCCCGGCATCGACAACCACGAGAGCTCGCGCAAAAGCTTCGCTTCCTTTGGAACCTCGCCCCAAAACCCCGAACGATCCTCCAAGCCCGCGCCTGGCAACTCATAAACCGCAAAAGTCGTTCGCAGCTGAATCGGCATCTCGTTTTCAATCGAACGCCTCAGAGCTCGATGCAGCCCCAGTTCCCCTTTCACAATCAGCTTCCCATTCTTCACATCATAGACCGCCTTTCCCTCAAAACCATCATAACCCACAATTGCCAAAACGGCCTGCCAGCAATCAAGCAACTCATCCGTTCCCTCCAGGAACCGACTCTCAAATACCGCCTCCTTCTCAATTGATCGAAAATACTCCGACATAAATAAAGAATCAGGATCATCCATCGGAAGCGCTTCCCCAGCCTCCGCAAAAGGATCTGGATTTCCATTCACGGGCCGATTCATATTGAGGATCCTCAACAATAATTCCGGTTCAACGTCATAGCACCTCACATCTTCTCCCGGAAAAAGTGACGTTTGCTGAACCGAAAGCCCCTCCGAGTCATCCTTATCGGCACGCTCGCAATCACAGCCCGCTAACATCAGACATCCAAAAAATATAAACCACTTCATTATTCTGATCTCTTTAAATAATCATTCACCACCTCACTGATTTCAAGAATGGTCGCCGTCACCTTCCACGATTTTTCCTCCTCGCCCACTGTCCTCTGAACGACCATTGGCACCCCGCTCTTAAAAATCAAACCAGTCTGGAGCGATGGCTTCTCCAAATCACCCCCGGAATCTACCAAAGTCACTCGGGCCTCAATCAACTCATCATTTGCATCGATCTGCGCCTCCACCTTTGTTCCCAAATCCGGTCCCAAGGCGACCGTTCCCTCCTGCCCCGGCAAAACCAACACACCCACCTTTTTCAGAACCTTTCCATCCCCACCAATCTGCTCAAAGTCGACCCGAATCATGCGACCAAACTCAAAGCGATGAAAAAGCATCATCCCATAAGCCAGTTCATGATTGATTAAAGAGAGCTTGGCATAGATTCGATCATTCCACTTGTTGTAGACTGCAAAATCACCCTCACGGAACGAGATCCCGTTTTCCCGAAAAACATTCTTCACATCATAAACCACTCCAACTCCTTTTAACTCCGGATGCCTTCCGCCATAGAGAGGGAGACGCCGCCGCCTCATCTTTCCTTCCGCTTGATCATCCGCCGCAAAAGGATCGGGATCATCCCCACCACGCCACGCAGGTTGGGTCCAAAAATCGATGATCCCTGGTGAAGCCGGATACTCCCGAAACTCCCCACGATCATCTCGAAATTGAAACGACCTCATCCCGTTCAAGCGTCGCTCCCTCAAAAACACGCCACCCTCTTCCCGCACAAAGATCTCATCCACCAAAGTGCCATCCATTTTCACCAACTCCGGCGTCATCACCAACACCAGCGATTTCTCTCCATTCATCGACCCAAGCTCATGCGCCCAGGGCATCCCAAACGGCGCGGTGATCCCCGTTCTAAATGCATAGTCATTCCCATCAATCGTCCCCGAAACCGAAAACCGCTGCTCCACCAAGTCTCCGTCGGCATCCCTCTGCGACTCAACCTCTAGTGAAATCTCCCCGCCCGGGCTCTCTACCTTCAGCGTCATTCCGACCAAAGCGATACCAGCAATCTCTGCTCTCAGCCGCCCTCCCTCCGGAATCCCAATGAAGCCTGCGGGACGCATTCCAGACACCACTCCCGGCAGTTCGTAAATTGCCGCCGCCGTCCGAATCTGCGTCGGCAGTTCACGCAACACCATCTCCGTAAAATCCTCCTGATCCCAACCCTCCGCCTTCATCACCAACAGCCCCCTTTTACGATCCATCAAAGCCGCTCCTGAAAACTCCTCATCTTCCAAAATTTCCGCTACCCGCTTCGTGCAATCATACCAGCTTCCCCCGCCCTCAAAAAACCGACTCTCAAACCCGGGCTCTTCGACTTCAGACCCCAACCAATCCCTGTCACCTATCTCAGGTTCGCGTTGCCGGTGTATTATCTGAAGCTCCGTTTCAGAGAGCCGATAAAGCCTCACTTCGGCCTCCTCCGCCAAAGCCGGGACGAGAAAAGCGAACCACAGCAAAAGAAACCACCTCATCATTTCGCCCCCTCCAGATAGCTTCCAACGACATCCTCCACCGCAACAATAGTAGCCGTTAACCTCCAGGATTTCCTCTCGCCTGAGAAAGCTGTTTGCACCACCGACGATATTCCATTCTGCAAAACAACCCCGGTCTGCAGGCTCGGCCTCTCAAGATCACCTCCCGACTCAGTCAGCTTAAAGCGAGTCTCAAGGATCGAATCATAGGCATCAATCTGCGCCTCCAATTCCACCTTAAGATCCTCTCCCAGAGAAACGGTGGCCGTTTGACCCGGCAAAGCCAAGCCACCCAGCTTCCTCAAAACCGCCCCCTCTCCGTCCACCTGCTCAAAGTCAAAGCGGATCATTCGCGGAATGTATGTCTCGCCACCATTCGTGATCCCGGCGAGCAATTCCTGCTCAATGACCGAAAGCTTGGCATAGATTCTCCCCTTCAACTTACTAAAGACTGCAAAATCCCCCTCCCGAAAACTTACTCCGTTCTGCTTGAGAAGGGTCTCAATATCATAAACCAAACCCACCCCTGCCAGCTCCTTGTGTTTTCCGCGATAGAGCGGAGGTTCGTCCGGTCGCCTCTCCTCATCGACCGCAGGGTCAGCCGCAAACGGATCCGGATCACCTTCTCCTCCGTCACCACTGTCCGTCGTGATAAAAGTCAAAAAGGTTGGCGGCACCGCATACTCACGGAATTCACCCTCTTGCTCCGGAAACTCAAACTTCTTGATTTCACGGAGCCGCCTCTCCCTTAAGAACTCCCCTCCCTCCTCTTTCAAAACCCAAGCATCCTCCCGGGTCCCATCCAGCAAAATCGAGTCAACCCCCACCACCATTGCCAACGATTTCCCGCCCGTAACGGATCCCAACTCAACAACCCAGGGCATCCCCAGCGGAATGGTAAATCCACTCTTCATCGAGAATTCCACCCCTCGTGGCCTCCCCGAAATCGTAGCTCTGATTTCCGCAATCCCATCATTCGCGTCAATCTGCATCTCCGTCTCAATCTTGAGTTCTCCCCCCGCCGTCTGCGCCTGCCCCGTCTGACCCGGTAAGGCCACCAAGGAAATCTCTCCCAGCAACTTCGTTCCCTCCGCTTTCTGTGACAGAGCCACCGAACGCATTCCTGAAACCACTCCCGGCACCTCGTAAACTGCTGCCTTCAGCCTCAATTGTCTCGGCAACTCCACCCTGACCATCGTCGCAAAATCCTCATGATCCGCTTCTTCTGCCTTCATCACCAACTTCCCCATCTCTCGGTCCAACAAAGCCGTCCCTGAAAACTCCTCGTCTCGCAAAATCGCCGCCACCCGCTTCGTGCAATCATGCCAGCTTCCCCCGCCCTCAAAAAACCGACTCTCAAACCCGGGCTTCTCCACCAAGATCTCGCGTTCCCGTAGCTCCTCTTTTTCCAGCGAACGGAATACCATTCCAAATTCCATCTCGCTGAGCCGATACTGCCTCACCTCCATCTCCTCGGCCGGCAACAGCACTTGCAACATGATGAGAAAACAAATCGCCAACTTCATTGTCTTTGACTATCACACCCGTCGGCCAATGTAATCAAAACTCTCTCCGTCATGAAACTCGTCCTCACCCTGCTCTTCCCCCTCATCACGCTCGCCGACACTGTCAAGGATCGCGAAGGCGCTGTCCGCTCCGATCGCGAAAAAATGACCAATCAGGACCGTTGGATCTACAACGACACCGATAAGGCCTTCGCTCAAGCGGCCCGCGAAAAAAAGCCTGTCCTCGTCGTTCTCCGCTGCGTCCCCTGCCTCGCCTGCGCCGGCCTCGATGGCTCCATCACCGAGGCACCCGCACTCGCCCCTCTCCTCGATAAGTTCGTCTGCCTCCGCCTGATTAACACCAACGCCCTCGACCTCAACCGTTTCCAGTTCGACTACGATCTCTCCCTTGCCGCCCTCGTCCTCAATTCCGATGGCACCACCTATGGCCGCTTCGGTTCGTGGAAGCACCAAAAGGACCCCGCCGAGTCATCCATCGCAGGCTTCAAAGCCGCCCTCACCTCCGCCCTCGCCCTTCACCAAAACTACCCCTCCAACAAAGCAACCCTCACCGACAAACAACCCCGCCCCCTCGGCTTCAAAACCCCACTCGACATTCCTCTCATCGCAAACAACCAACGCAACTTTAAGCCCGAACTCGATTGGCAGGGCAAGGTCGTGCAATCCTGCGTTCACTGTCACCAAATCGGCGATGGCCTCAAATCAACCTTTCACGAACTAGGCAAAACCGTCCCGCTTCGCCTGAGCCACCCCATGCCTGCGCCCGAAACCATCGGTATCTCCCTTGCCGGGGATCAGCGCGCTACCATCTCCGAAGTTCAACCCGATTCCCCCGCCGCGCAGGCTGGCCTCAAACCCGGAGACGAAATCATCACGGCTTCCAAAGCACCCCTCATTTCGCCTGCCGACCTCGCCTGGTCGCTTCACCATCTCAAGGACGAAGACACCCTCCCACTCACCATCAAACGCAACGGCTCCATTTCGCCCATCACCCTCACCCTGCCCAAAGACTGGCGACTCAAATCCGACATCTCGCGCCGCGTGGGCACCTGGCCCATGCGCGCCTGGATCGGAGGCGGCATGAAACTCGAATCCGTCCCCGGCGATCACCTCGGACTACGCGCCGTCCACGTCGGGCAATACAATCAACACGCCGCTGCCAAACGAGCCGGCTTCAAGAAAGGCGACATCCTCGTCGAAGTGGATGGCATCAAGGAAAACCTCACTGAATCCGAACTCATGGGTCGCCTCCTTCAACGCTACTCAAAACCGACCAAACTCAAAGCCATGGTCCTCCGCAACGGCAAACGCCTCACCCTCGACTTCCCGATCCAGTAAAATCCATGGTCCGTCTTCTTTTCATTATCTCCCTCATTTCAACCCTCGCTCTTCACTCCTCCGAACGACCCAACATCCTCGTCATCATGGCCGATGACCTCGGCTTCTCCGATCTCGGCTGTTACGGTTCCTCGCTCAACACCCCGCATCTCGACAAGCTCGCGACCCAAGGCGCCCGCTTCTCGAACTTCCGTGTCAATGCGATGTGCGTCGTCACCCGGACCTCTCTACTCACTGGTCACGAGCACTCCCAATCCGCCAACTATTCCCGATCGCTCCCGCTTCCCAAAGCCCTCGCTGACACCGGTTATCAAACTTCCATCTCCGGGAAATGGCACCAGCCCTCCCACCCCATGGATCATGGCTTTCAAGAATTCTACGGCTTCCTGGGCGGAGCCATCAATAACTTCACCGGCTCCGGTAGCATCATGCGCCAGCGCAAACCCGAAGCAGTCCCCAACGATTGGTTTGCCACCGACGCCTTCACCACCCATGCCATCGCCAGCATGGAAAAATTCCTCGAAGCCAGGAAGCCCTTCTTCACCTACCTTGCCTTCAACGCGCCCCACACTCCGCTCAACGTCCCGAAGAACCTTGTCGAAAAATACAATGGCAAGTTCGATCAAGGATGGAGCGTCCTCCGAAAAAAGCGCATCGCGAAACTCCGCAAGCTCGGCCTCATTGATGATCGTTACCACGACACCCCGCCCATGCCCGATGTTCGCCGTTGGGAAGAACTTCCCAAAGCCACCCGCAAGAACGAAGCCCTTCGCATGCAGTCCTATGCTGCCATCATCGACAACCTTGACACCAACGTCGGGCGCATCCTGAAGTTCCTCGACGACAAAGGGATCGCCGATAACACCCTCGTCATCTTCCTTTCCGACAACGGTGGCGACTTCGGCAACGGCTCCATTCACACCGAAAAGAAAATCAAGCCCTGGCAACGCAACGTCGTCCCCTACATGGCCAACGGCTGGGCTTATCTCAAATGTGCACCCTTCCGCTACTACAAGTCATCCGCATTCGAAGGTGGCGTCCGTGTGCCCTTGATCATTCGCTGGCCCAAAGGGCTCGCTCATCAACCCGGCTCCATCGCAAACCACCAGACCCACGTCTCCGACCTTTACCCCACTTTTCTCAAACTCGCAGGAACCTCGTACGCCCCCAACCCTCCCCGGGTCCCGCTCATGGGCCGTTCCATTCTCCCCCTCCTCAAAAATCCCGACCTCCCTCAGAAGGAAACCCAGCACCCCGTCCTCTGGTCCTTCAAGGACACCTCCCGCGGATATCTCGACTACCCCTGGAAAATCAACTCGGTCAACGAAGGCCCCTGGCAACTCTTCAACCTCGCCAAAGACCCGTGCGAAATTGAAAATCTTGCTGAGGCAAATCCCGGGAAGCTGACTGATCTCGCCAAAGCCTGGCAAAATTTTGCAACCACCAAAACAAACATGCCGCAGTCGTGGTATCGCGAACTCTCTCAAGTGCAACACGGCTGGGGCTACCATCGCCTCACCATGACCTCCCCCTTCATCACCTCCACCCCTCTCTGTTCACAGGAAGGTGTCCCCTTAACGACCTCCCTCTCCTTCACCTTCGACAAAGGACTCGATTTCACAAACACGCCCGGCCGCAGCATCCGGCTCTACCGCGTTCAAGACCCCGGGACCCCGGTCTGGACCGCCGATCCCGACCACAACAACCCCGCCCAAGGCAGGAAAACCATCACCTTTACCAATCTCCCAAAACTCGAAGCAAACACCACCTACTTCCTCCTCTCAGAGAGAGGCTGGGCCCGTTGTGGCGGCAAACCATTGCCCCAACTCAATGATGGCGCCTACTGGTTCCGCTTCCGAACAGCTGCGGAGTAAACAGGGTTTTTCCTTTTATTTTTAGTAATCTCATTCATCTTTCCCGTCATAAGAAACGTTACTTACAGTTTCCTGGTCCGACTTTCCCGCTCTGTTGCCCTGAACGGAATCGCGATCATTTTGCTTACGACTCTCCACGCCCAGATCACCTCCGGCCCTTGTTCACGCCGTACCAGCATCGTCCTTTCCGAGATTCACTACCACCCTCCAGGCGAAGCCGTCGCAAATCGCGAGTTCATTGAACTCTATAATTCCAGCCCCATCAGCGTCGATCTCTCCGGCTGGAAACTCCGGGGCGACGCCGACTTTGATTTCCCGGAAGGGACCAGACTTGAAGGAGGACAATTCCTCATAGTCGCTGCCGACCCCTCGCTTTTTGAGGAAGATGACATCACCGCCCTCGGCCCCTGGAGCGGCACCCTCTCAAATGGTGGAGGACGCGTCCGTTTACGAAAGGCGTCCGGAGGAATTGTTCTCGAAACAAATTACAACGACAACACCCGCTGGCCTGCCGCCGCCGATGGCGCCGGGCATTCCCTCATTCTAAAATCTCCTTCGTACGGCGAATCCCGGAGAGAAGCGTGGGCCGCCAGTTACGACCACGGAGGATCACCCGGACGCTTTGATCCTATTTCCAGCGAGGCCCTCGACCAAATCGTCATCAGCGAAATACGCTCCAATAGCAACGCCGGTGAAGAAGACTTCGTCGAGTTTCATAATCCCGGTCAGAGCCCTGCCGACCTCTCGGGCTGTTTTTTATCACAAAACCCATCCTCCGCGGGTTACCCCATTCCCGTCGGCACCATCATCGCACCCGGAGGGTATTTGGCCTTTCAGGGAAACGTTGCGGGATTCGAATTCGATTCGACCGGAGACAGCATCATCTTGCGAGCTCCCGATGGCCTCCGCGTCATTGCCTTCAGGCGTTTTACCGGACAGGCCGAAGACCGCCCGTGGGGAGGCCTGACCCGTTGGCGTGAGCTCTCAAGCGCAACACCGGGATCTTCCAACGCGCCAGAGTTTCAAGACCCCCTGGTCATTAATGAAATCCACTACCATCCGATCGGTGGGACCAACAAGGGAGAATTTATCGAACTCTTCAACCAAGGCTCTTTCCCTGTCAATTTGACAGGTTGGGAAATTAAGGGAGGAATCGGTTTCGAATTCGCCGACGGCTCGACCATCGCATCGGGAGGATTCCTGGTCATCGCCAGGGATCGCGAGGCGCTTCTAAAGATTTATCCCGGTCTCGCTCCTGACAAGGTCTTGGGAAGCTTCTCGGGGAGCCTTTCGAATCAATCCGACCGGATCGAACTCGAGGACTCAAATAATCGGACGGTTGATGAAGTGACTTACTTTGACGGCGGGCGCTGGCCCTCACTCGCAGATGGCGGAGGCAGTTCGCTCCAACTCATCGATTCAACATCAGAGAACAACGCTCCGTCAAACTGGCTCGCTCCGGATGAATCCGCAGGCGCTCGGACGGTCGTAGTTGAACACACCGGCGTTCTTGACTTTGGGCACCGTGCCACTCCGCAAGCCACCCGGTTCTTCGTCATGCTTCACGGCGCAGGTGAAGCCATCATCGACGACGTCGAAGTCCTCGTGAACGGCAGCAACCTGGTTAGCAACGCCAGTTTTGATTCCGGCCTCAGTGGCTGGAGTCGCTTCGGAACCCACGGCCCGACATTTGCCGAAAACGGATCCATGCACTTGCTTGCGACCAATGAGGGCGACCTCGCCAATCTGGTGGAAACGACCCTGTCCGCCCCGATCCCGCCCGGCACTACCGTCACCCTTCGCGCCTCCTGCCGCTGGGTCTCGGGAACTCCCGATATTCTTCTGGGTCTCAATGGGGGCTACCTTGAGGCCCCGGGAAAATTACCCGTCCCCACATCGACCGGCTCACCAGGCTCGCCAAATGATGTCATCGGCAACACCGGCCCTGCCATCACCGAGGTTTCCCATTCGCCCCTTCTTCCCCAACCCGGAGAGCCGATTGCCATCCGCGCCCTCATCACTGATCCCGACAACGTTCTGAGCGCGCGAGTTCGCTACCGAATCGATCCCAATTCCTCTCTTTCCCAGATCGTGATGACCCATGAAGGTGACGGCATTTACTCCGCTTCCATTCCAGCCCAACCCGCAGGAACACTCGTCGCCTTTCATATCGTCACCATCGATGACGCATCGCCACGGGTGATCGCAAACTTCCCGGCAAAGGCCCCAAAAAGCGAATGTCTGATCCGGGTTGGCTCGCATGACGAAGCCGGGGATTTTAGCACGATGCATCTTTGGGCAACCAACGAAACCCTAACCGAGTGGCGGGATCGACCTCGGTCCAGCAACCTTGAACTGGATGTCACTTTTGTTTCCGAAGGTCGCGCCTTTTACAATGTCGGAGCCTACTACGCGGGCAGTCAGAATGGCGTTTCGATTTACGATTCGCCCGTCGGGAATCCCACCGGCTACAACATTAAAATTCCCGACGACGAGGTCTTTCTGAATGTCCAAAACCTGACCATTGATCGCGAGACCACCCGGGATCCAACCCGTCAACGCGAGCGCCTTCTCTTTTGGTTTTTGGAGAAACTCAAACTCCCTAATCTTCACCGGCGCTATGTTCATTTCTATTTCAACGGCTTTGAGCGGGACCAACTCATCATGGAGTCGGTCCAAAAGCCCAATCGTGAAATCATGAACCAGTGGTTTGAGGGCGACGGGCGACTCACCAAAACCGCGCCATGGTGGGAGTTCGATGGAAACAGCAACGTCATTCTGAGTGCGGGGACTGAAAGAAATCTCCTCCGACACCTGGTTTCGGAAGATGGCTCGATCAAACTCCCCCATCATCGCTGGACCTGGACCCATGGCGCCGGGCACGACGACGGCAACGACTTCTCCGGTATCATCGAGCTCATTGATGCGGCCCAGTCGCCACCGGATCAACTGGTCCGCCGCATGAACGAGAAGGCGGAAATGCGCCAATGGATGCGCACCTTCGCCATGAATGATCTCGGTTCGTATTGGGACACCTTCGGCAATCAGGCCAATAAGAATGCTTACCTTTTTGAGTCACTCGAAACCGGAAAATCAAGCATTGTCATTTGGGACATGGACGTCGGCCTGGGAGTCTTTAACGACCCTGTGACCTATCCTCTTTTTCACCCAAACACCGAACCCAATGTCCAACGACTCTTCGACCAACCCGGGCTCGTTCGTGATTACTGGCAAGCCCTTGATGAATCGCTCAATACGTTCTTCACTGCTTCCGCAGGATCGGAGATCAGGGCAATTCTTCGGGAGACTTACGACGCACTGACCACCAATAACGCAGCCGTCACTTCACCTTTTGTTCCCAGCGGGCGAGCCGGACTGGCCGTCGACGCCTGGATCAACCAACGCCGGGCCTTCATACAAAATGAATTGAATGGAAAGGATTCCAACTTCTCCGTTTCCGCACCCGCGAGTTCAGCATCGCAAGTCGTCGAAATCACCGGAACCCTTCCATTGGCCACCACCAGGATCACCTCCAACGGACTTCCTCTCGCTCCAAACTACTCTACCATCACTAACTTTTCGGCGGAGCTGGCTCTCCAACCGGGCCCAAGTGAGATTCTCATTGAAGCTCTGGATCAAGACGGCATTTCCCTCGGATCTGAAATCCTCAACATTACCTTCACCGGCACCAGCCAGTGGGCTGATTTAAAAATCAATGAATGGATGGCCGCCAATCCCACCACCACCGGGATCGTGGATCCGGCCGATCAAGAGGCCGAAGACTGGATCGAAATTTTCAATCCAAGCTCCTCGCCCGTTTCGCTTGATGGCTGGTATCTCAGCGATGATCCCGCCAATCCACTTAAGTTTGCGATTCCCGATGGCTTTAGGGTTCCCGCCAATGGATTCATTTTAGTTTGGGCGGACGATGAGCCGCGCCAAAATGCGCCGGCTGTTCGTCAGGATATCCACACCAATTTTAGACTCTCCGCTGGCGGAGAGGACATCATCCTGACCGCTCCCGATGCAAGCGAGATCGATGCCGTCACCTTCCCGGAACAAGCATCAGGAATTGCCCGCTTGCGTGCAATCGATGGCTCGGATCTCTTTACCTACTCGATCGCTCCGACTCCGCGACTCACCAACGGATCCCCCCCGACCCGCGAAGCCGTAGAAGTCACGATAACAAAGAACGGTATCAACTTCTCCTCCAACCCGGGCGAAGTCTACGAAATGCAAACCTCCAGCAATCTTGCACATTGGGAAAGTTCAAGCGCCCCCGTCGTGGGAAATGGCGGCACGGTTGAGTTTCCCATTCCGGCAGATCGAGGCCCCCTCTTTTTCCGAATCATCACCCACTAACCATCGACCCCTGAAGAAATGAAACAAACAATTCGAGTTAGCGCTCTCGCAACACTGTTGAGCATAAACGCAGATGCGCAGAGTCGCGTCGTCATTGACCCCATCGACCCGCTCACCGATTTCACTCCGCTTGCGGAATGGAATACCGAAGGCGATGCCGAGGGCTGGACCACAAACCAGCTCACTCCGACCATTGCCGGAGGAAGCCTCAGTGGAACAACCAATGGCGGCGACACCCAGCTCATCAACAACCCATTCGCCGCCCCCATTGCCAAGGGAACTCCCGGCATCGTCACTGTTGAATTTCGATTGACCCGCGCCGCGACCGACACTTCCCGGATCGACCTTTTTTGGAACGATGCCTCGGGTGGCTTTGCTGCAGCACGAAGGCTCACGCTCCCCGGCACCGAAATCCCCGCTGATGGGAGCCCCCACGTCTATCAATTCATTCTGGAGAACGTAAATACCGAACTCCGCGGACTGCGTCTGGATGGATCCGTCCAAAACGGGACCTTCCTCGAATTTGACTACGTCCGCCTGGGAATCGAAAACCTGGGTCCATCTGTCGACCCGCCCCGAACAATCAACCTCTTTGCGTCGCTGGGTGAATTCAACACCGATGGAGATCTTGAAGGATGGAACGGCGTCAATATCGCCCCGACATCGGTCGCCGGAGGGAACCTAACCGGCCTTACCAACGGTGGAGACCCCCAGTTTGCAAACACCACCCTCAACATCGACACCACGACGACTGATGCCGAGATCGTTGAAATTCGACTTCGTCGCGAGAGCGGAGACACCTCGAGAATCGATCTCTTCTGGGGAGATGACAACGGCGGCTTTTCACCCGTTCGGCGGACCTCACTTCCAACCTCCGCACTCCCGGATGATGGACAGTTCCATATCATTCAATACCCCATCGGCTCTTTCATCACCGGCACTCTAGCCTCCTTGAGAGTCGATCCATCAGCAGATCAGGCTAACTCCATCGGGGTTGATATCGATTATATTCGTATCGGCTCGATTGTCCCTGACGATGACAATGATGGGCTTGCAAACGATGTTGAAACCAATACCGGAACCTTTGTGGATGCCGGCAATACCGGAACTGATCCAAACAACGATGACTCTGACAACGACACCTATCTTGACGGAGACGAAGTTGCCGCAGGAACCGACCCCAACGATCCCGATGATTTCCCTGCTCCAATGATCACCGGCTACTCTGAAGTGATTGCCACTTACCTCATTAATGAGCCGATCACGGACAATGCAGCGATGGTGGCATTCGGAACTCCGGTGGGATTCTCGGTCACGCCGCTATTACCATCGGGGCTTACACTCGATACCGCCAACGGGACCATTTCCGGAACACCGGCGATTGCGAGTGAGGAAACTGTTTACACCATCACTGCGGACTTCGGAGGCGGAGTGACCGATGACTTCGAATTGACCCTTACCACCGTGAATCCCGGCATTGTCCGCTACGGAACCAACAATCCAATCTACCGGATCGGTGCCGAGATCAATCTCAACGAACCTATTCTGACAGGAGGAGATCCTACTGCTTTTGCAATCACCCCTCCTCTCCCGGCAGGACTTCTTTTCAACACCGCAACCGGTGCTATTTCGGGGACACCCTCCGAGGTCACTCCTTCAACCACCTATACCGTCACTGCGACTTATGCCGACACTCCGGACGCAGGATTCACTCTCAACATCCGAACGCGGGCCATTCCGGTCTACCTGGGTCGCGACAATGATCCTCTCACGAACTTTACGAGCCTCGGCGAGTGGGAAACCGACGGAGCGTTTGACAGTTGGACCTTTGCCCGGCTCAATGCCAACGTCGCCGCAGGTACTTTTACCGCCAACACAACTGGAGGCGACCCCATCATGAATCGCCCCGGGCTCATCGACACCACCCCCGGGCTGACGATCGAAATTCGCCTCCGCCAAAACGACAACGAATTTGTCCAATTTTTCTGGGCTGATGACACCGGCGGACCGGCCCCAAGCCGACAAACCAGTATCCCCGGAGATCAAATCCTTAATGATGGAGAATTCCACACCTATCAAGTGACATTCGAAGACGTCTTCGTTGGAGACTTCGACCTCCTCCGGGTCGATCCGGGCAACACAGCGAACCGGACCGTCGAAATTGACTACATTCGGATCGGCACCCCGGCTCCTCCCACCGCGCCGGAGATCAGCGCCTTCAACTTCGACCCCACCTTTGGCGATATTGAAATCACCTGGAATTCCACCCAAGGCGCGACCTACCGGGTCGAATCAGCCTTGGATTTAAACCAATTGACGTGGAATGAGGTGACCACCGTTATGGGAGACGCCGACTCCACGACATTTTTGGGTGCCATTCTGAATTCGGACCGTTTCTTCCGCGTCGTCCGCGAAAACTAATCAATCTCAAGCAGTCGACCAAGCCCCGGTTTTCCTTACGCTTCCCGGCGCGTAAGAGAAGGCGGGGCTTTTCCGTATCAAAACCCGCCAAAAAAATTTGTCAGACATCTTTCATTTGGCGAGATTGCTTTTATCTTATCCCCGAACCCAATGTTTAGGCATTTCCTCACTCTTATCCTTGCAGCCACCGCGACCGGAGAAACCATAGGCTTCAACAGTCACATCAGACCTTTGCTATCCGACCATTGCTTTTCCTGCCACGGCTTCGACCCCAACTCAAGGGAAGCCGACCTCCGACTCGACACACCGGAAGGAGCCTTTGCCGACCGCAAATCAGGGCCCGGCATCGTTCCCGGAAAACCTGAGAAATCTCTCATCTGGAAGCGCATCATTTCCAAGGACCCGGACGATGTGATGCCCCCGCCCAACCACCTTCTCAAGCTGGATTCCGAAGAGAAAAAACTCATCTACCGCTGGATCAAGGAAGGAGCGAAGTATGAGGAACACTGGACCTTTCTCCCTGTTAAAAAGCCAGTCGTTTCGGACCTCGCCCCTCATCCTGTCGATGCTCTGGTAAAGCAAAAGCTGATGCCGCTTGAGCTGGACCTTTCACCACGAGCCTCAAAAGAAACACTCATCCGGCGGCTTTCCTTTGATCTTCGCGGGCTACCCCCAACGCTCGAAGAAGTTTCGGAGTTTCTTAACGATAATTCCCCCAACGCCTGGGAACGCCTCGTTGACCGATTTCTCGACGACAAGGCATTTGGAGAACGCTTTGCCTGGCCTTGGCTTGATGCCGCCCGCTACGCCGATTCCAATGGTTTTCAGGGCGACGCCGAACGAACCATGTGGCCTTGGCGTGACTGGGTTATCGAGGCCCTCAACCGCAATCTTCCCTACGATGACTTCACCGTCTGGCAAATCGCCGGCGACCTGCTCCCCGAGGCAACCTTCGAACAGAAAATCGCCACCGGCTTCCTCCGCAACCACGCCATCAACGGGGAAGGCGGATCCATCCCCGAGGAAAACCGCGTCAACTATGTCTTCGACATGGCCGAAACCGTCGGCACTGTTTGGATGGGCCTGACCTTCAACTGCTGCCGCTGTCACGATCATAAATACGACCCTCTCAGCCAAAAGGACTATTATTCGCTCACCGCGTTTTTCAATCAAACACCCGTCACTGGAGCCGGCGGCAACCCGCAAACCCCGCCCGTCCTCGAAGTCCCCACCAAAGAACAGGTTGGGAAGGAAAACGAGCTTCGAAGCAAGCTTGCGAAAGCCCGGGATCAGCGACAGGCCCTCGCCGCGAGCCTAGCTCCACAGCAAAAGGCCTGGGAAGAAGAACGCCGCCAGCAGAACTCGCAATGGACCAGTCTCAAAGCGTCTTCAATCACCGCAAGCGACCAAGGGCTAGAGTTCGAAGAACTTCCCGACCTGTCGATCCTTACTTCCGGGCGTAATCCCGACAAAGTAACTTTCCAATTTGTTGCCCCCCTGCCCGGTGGAAAAATCACCGCAATTCGCCTGGAAGCGCTTCGACACGCTACAATGACCAAAGGAGGAATCGCACGTTCTGATAGCGGGAACTTCGTCATGACAGGATTTGAAGCCCACCTCATTCGCAACGGTCAACCCACTCAACGGCTGGATCTCGAACGGCCGCTGGCAACCTTCGAACAAGGAAACTTGACGGTCGCAAGCGCACTGGAAAAAGGAAGCAACCGGGGTTGGGCCGTCTTCAATGGAACTTCAATTGATCGCGACCACGCTGCCCTCTTCCACCTTGGCAAAACTATAACAGCCCAGGAAGGTGACCAAATTCAGATTGTCCTTCGCCACGATTCCCAACATGCCAAACACTACCTCGGGCGCTTTAGAATCTCCGTCACTGGCACCGGATCACCGTCCCTCGAGGAAGCTGATCGGGGCCTCAATCAACTCCTCGCCATTGCACCCGGGCAAAGAACCCCGGAACAAGAAAAACGGGTGGCTGAAACCTTCCTCGAGAGTCGCCCTGAATATCAAAAATTCTCAACACAACTGACTGAACTTGAAGCTCAGATTAAAGCCGTCAAAAAAGGATCTCCGCGCGTCATGGTGATGGAAGATCGCCGGGAACTGCGAAAGACTTATGTTCTGGCGGTTGGTTCCTACCAAGCACGGGGAGAGGAAGTGGAGGCCGCTACCCCGGAAATTCTCCCCCCGCTTCAACCAAAAGAAAATCCCAACCGGCTCGATCTTGCCCGCTGGCTCGTTTCCCCAAAACACCCGCTCACCTCCAGAGTAACCGTCAATCGGATCTGGCAGGAACTCTTTGGCGTCGGGCTGATCAAATCGCCGGAAGATCTTGGCGTGCAATCCGAGATTCCAGTCCATCCCGAACTCCTGGACTGGCTTTCCGCCGACTTCATGGAATCAGGCTGGGATTTTAAAAACCTCATCAAGACTATTGTCACCAGTGATGTTTATCAACAATCCTCCAAAGTCGATTCACTCGCCCTGGAACGTGACCCCGAGAATCGCCTTCTGGCACGCGCCCCTCGATATCGACTTCCTTCCTGGATGATTCGCGATCAAGCTCTGGCGCTTTCCGGACGCCTCGTCCGCCAAGTTGGCGGAGAACCGGTCAAGCCCTGGCAGCCCGAGGGACTATGGGCTGAAGTGACTTTTGGTGGAGGAAAGAAACGCTACGTCCCCGACACCGGCGAAAAGCTGCGCCGCCGGAGCATCTACACCTTCTGGCGGCGAATCTCCGCACCTCCCATGATCTTTGACAACGCCAAGCGGGAAGGTTGTGAGGTCGGCACTTACCGGACCAATTCCCCTCTTCACGCTTTGGCAATTCTGAACGACCCTCTCTATGTCGAAGCTGCGCGCAGCATTGCCTATCGAGCTCACTCCATCGACTCAAAATCGGTTCTCAACCTCGCCTTCAAACTCGTAACAGCCCGCGAACCGAGTGCGGCCGAACTGGCAATCATCAAGCGAATGTACGAGGCATCCCTGAGTCACTACAAAACACACCCTGAAGAAGCAAGTTCCCTGCTTTCCACTGGAGAACTCGCCGTTGCCGATCAAATCGATCCACTTGAGCAAGCCGCTCTTACCTCAACCATCCTCTCGCTTCTCAATACGGACGAAGTCCTCACCAAGGAATAGACATGAACCCGATTTTCGAATCTCAACTCATTTCAAACCGTCGCCACTTCTTCGGAAAGACCGCAACCGGTCTGGGCATTCCCGCCCTTGCCCATCTTCTGGGCAACAGTGCCTCGGCTTCGGAAGATCGCATTCTTGAGGCTGCCCAAGCAATTGCACCGAGGGCAAAGCGCGTTGTATATCTCTTTCAGAACGGCGCACCGAGTCACCTCGAGCTTTTTGACTACAAGCCCAAGCTCGCAAAACTCCACGGGGAAAAGGTTCCCGAATCCTACATGGAGGGAAAACGGTTTTCGACGATGTCCGCCGCAGCGGATCAACGACGGCTCCTCGCCCCCATCGAGCCCTTCAAGCAACACGGTGAGTCCGGAGCAACGGTCAGCGCCTTGATGCCACACACCGCAAGGATTTCCGATGATCTTTGCTTCATCAAGAGCATGCACACCGAACAGGTCAACCATGCTCCTGCGATCAACTTCTTCCTTTCCGGATTTCAACTCCCTTCGCGGCCAACTGTCGGCTCCTGGCTCTCTTACGGACTGGGATCGATGAACGAAAATCTTCCAACCTTTGTGGTCATGACTTCGGTGACCAAGGGAACGAGTTGCGGACAAATTTTCTACGACTCTTATTGGTCCTCGGGCTTTCTTCCCTCGCGCCACCAGGGAGTAAAACTCCGCGCCGGAGCCAGCCCGGTTCTTTACCTCAACAATCCAAGTGGCGTCAGCCCGCAACTTCGCCGTCAAATGCTTGATGGAATTGCGGAGCTCAACCAAAGCAAGTATGCCGCGGTCGGCGACCCTGAAATCCAAACCCGGATCGCCCAATATGAAATGGCCTATCGCATGCAAACAAGCGTGCCCGAATTGGCCGATATCTCGGGCGAGTCAAAATCGACTCTCGATCTTTATGGCCCGCAAGTTCACGAGCCTGGAAGCTTCGCGCGCAACTGCCTTCTGACCCGTCGGCTCCTCGAAAGAGGCACCCGATACGTTCAGTTGATGCATGCAGGTTGGGACCAGCATAATTCGCTAACGACCGAACTCTACAATCAGTGTCGCGATACCGACCAACCCTCGGCGGCCCTCGTTCAGGATCTCAAACAACGGGGCCTTTTGGATGAGACTCTCGTGATCTGGGGCGGAGAGTTTGGCCGCACCCCTTTCCTCCAGGGAAATTTCGATAACCGCGCGAGATGGGGCCGGGATCATCATCCCTACACATTTACAATCTGGATGGCAGGCGGCGGGGTAAAGCCGGGAATGACTTACGGCGAGTCAGACGATATTGGATTCAACGTTGCGGACAAGCCGGTGCAGGTCCACGATTTTCAAGCCACCCTTCTCCACCTCCTCGGAATCAATCACGAAAAGCTGACCTACAAATTTCAAGGGCGTCACTACCGCCTGACGGACGTCCACGGCCATGTCGTGAAAGACATTCTGGCTTAATGGAATTCCGGCCTGGGAAAAAAAGAAGAGCCGTGGCTAAGCGCCATGACTCTTCTGGAAAATTGTTGGAGTCGCCTCTTACTTTTCGTAAGTAACGGGCATCTCGCGACTAACAGGAACGTCTTTGAAGACGGGAAGCGGACGAAGCGCCGGGACAGGCTCTTCGCCGGTGCAGCACCCGCAGGAGCTGAGACCAAGAGAACCGGCTGCGAAAGCAACGAGTGAGGTAAATTTTACGAATTTCATGTGATTGGGATTGTGGTTGATGGCTGAAAATGGAGAACCGGAGCGATCCAGAAAGGATCGACTCCGGCTCAAACCTTTTTATCGGCTAGAGAGATTACTTGGAAGGAATCTCAATCGGAGCAGGAGCTGGTGGTGCTTCTTCAGGAGCACTTCCGCAAGAAGTGAGGGAGAAGCCAGCGAGTGCTGCGATAAGGCCGAGGACGGTAGCAATTTTCATTGTTATTTCTTTTTGTTGGTTTTGTTCTTTTTGCGGAAAAATCTAGAATCTTTCTGCGATAAGGTCGGACAGATGCAGAGCAATTGTCGTTCCAAGTTGGCCGGAGGATAGTAAACTCACTAAGCCATGCAAGTAGTTAAGTGATCTTTTCTAACCTTTTTCCAGGAGCCACCCCTGAAACCGCGTCCAAAACTGGGATTGCATCGCTCCAAAACCCCGATACCGTCCTGCCCCTTTCCATGAATACCAAGCCTCATGTAGCAATCGTCGGCGTCTCCGGCGCAGTCGGTCGGGAAATGCTCGTCTGCCTCGAAGAGCGTAATTTCCCCCTTTCCAAAATCACTTTGCTTGCTTCCGCCCGCTCTGCGGGAAAAAAGCTGACTTTTAGGGGCGAGGAACTCACGATTGAAGAACTGACGGCAGAGTCATTCGATGGAATCGACATCGCCCTTTTTTCGGCGGGTGGAGAAATTTCAAAGGAATTTGCACCCATTGCGGCAAAAGCGGGATGTATCGTAATCGACAACTCATCGGCCTTCCGGATGGACCCTGATGTGCCCTTGATCGTGCCTGAAATCAACGGTAAGGATGCCTTACATCCCCTACGCAATATCATCGCAAATCCAAATTGCTCGACAATCATCACCCTCATGGGGCTGGCCCCTCTCCATCAGGCTTTTGGATTGAAAGGGATTATCGCCTCGACCTACCAGGCGGTCTCAGGGAGCGGAGCCCAGGGAATCATTGAATTGGACGAGCAAATGAAGGCTCTCGTCGCTGGAAACCCGGTAAAACCAAGTGTTTACCCCCACCAAATCGCCCACAACGTCATTCCTCATGTTGATGTTTTTCAGGAGACGGGCTACACCAAGGAGGAACAGAAGATGCTTCATGAAGGCCGGAAAATCCTTGGCCTCCCCGAACTCAAGGTGACCTGCACGTGCGTCCGCGTCCCCGTGATGCGCTCGCATTCCATCTCAATGACTGCCATTTTCGAAAAAGACCCGTCCGTGGAGGAGGCGAGAAAGGCCTACGAAGGAAAGCCCGGCATTCGCCTGGTTGACGATCCTCAAAACGCCCTCTACCCCGTCCCACTCGGAACAACGGGGAAAGATGACTGCGAAGTCGGACGGATTAGAAAGGATCAAGTACTCCCCCATGCCCTCGCGCTCTGGGTCGTCGGCGACCAGGTCAAAAAAGGAGCGGCCCTTAATGCTGTGCAAATTGCCGAATTGTTATAAGTTCCCTTTGGAATTCGGCCCTAAGAATGCTGTTGATGAAATCGTCGTGTCCCGGGGCGGTTTCGTTTTCAGAAGCTGAGAACCGTTCATCGAACCACTTTTAACCCAATTTAAGAAGCGCATCATGGCCGACGACCAATCGAACTCTACGGAATTTGTGGCACCTTCCCTTGAGGATCTTGCTCCGCTTTTTCCGGCCTATGAATTGGAGGCATTCATTGCGCAAGGGGGGATGGGAGCGGTTTACAAGGCCCGGCAAAAATCGCTGGACCGATCGGTTGCCATCAAGATTCTACCGCGTGAATTTGGTGATGATCCCCAGTTCAGGGCATCCTTTGAGGCGGAGGCCAAGGCGATGGCCAGGCTGAATCATCCAAATCTCATCTCAGTTTACGACTTCGGCGATATCGAGGGGATGCTTTATATCATTATGGAGTTCGTCCAGGGGAAGGCGCTCTACTACTCCGCCCACAACAAAGCCATTGATCCCGCCGTTGCTCTCGATCTGGTTTCCACCATCTCCCGTGGCCTCGCCCACGCCCACCGTGGTGGCATCATTCATAGGGACATCAAGCCAGCCAACATCCTGCTCGATACCGACGCCAAACCCAAGATCGGCGACTTTGGACTCGCCCACCCGGTTGACCGCGGCAAGGACGAGGGACTCGTGTTCGGCACACCGGGCTACACCGCTCCGGAAATTTTCCAGGATGGAATCGATGTCGATCAACGCTCCGACATCTTCTCAGTCGGAGCCCTTCTCTACGAGTTGCTTTGCGGACGTCACCCCGAGCCTCACAGCCACGGCATGACCACTGGGATCGACCCGCGCATCGACGCCATTATTAAGAAGGCGACCCATTCTAATCCAAATCTTCGTTACTCGGATGTCGATCAATTGGCTGACGATCTTGATGAACTCATTCCCAGACTTGGGGGGCCCAAATTTGCAACGGCACCCGCCGCCGCTCCAAGCCCCGCCCTGGGAGGCAGCCCCGTTCTGTCCAGCAGCCAGCAAAAATCGGGAGTCGCCTCCTTTGTCGTGATTCTGCTACTCCTTCTTGGCGGAGGCGCCGCCGCATTCTACCTCATTGGCAAGGAGCCCGAAAAACCTCGGACCGAGACCCCTGACAAGGAGCCCGATGCAACGCCGGAACCGGCCAAGGAGCCCAAGAACAAGAATCGTCCCAAGAAAAAGCCACGCGAAGATCGCCAAAAGATGGCAGCTCGGGAAAAGCCCGCAAAACCCAAACCCGAGGTTCCGGAGCCCGCAAAACCCGAGGAAACCCCTCTCGAGTCGCTCACCCGGCTTGCCGAACCTCTGACCGAAGGCAAACGTGATGAGTTCCCGGTCGGAACTGTAAAAGGTGAAAAAGCCGCTTACTTTCTCCTCACGAAGAACATGACCTGGGACGAGGCCAACCACTTCGCAAGCCAACACGGCGCCAACCTTGCACTCCTTCCCACCACAGGTGATCTCGCGTGGTTTCATGAGAATTTCAAGACCCCGGGCCCGGTCTGGATCGGCGCCTCCGATTCAGGCTTTGAGAATAAGTGGTTCTGGAATGACGGCTCTGACGTTGACACCAAACTCTGGGTGAAAAATTCCCCTGACGACCGGACCACCGACAATCCGAACGGAGAAGACTTTGGAGCAATCTCTCCCGAAACTCCGCAGTTGGAAGATCACCATCGTCTCCAAAAATTCCCTGCCCTTCTGGAATGGAAACTCGACGGGAGCACTCCGGCATCGCTCGATGCCCAACTTGCTCGCACCGGAGAAGCCCTGAATAACAAGCGCACCCCGATCTTTCCCTCCGGCACCTATAACGTCGGCGGGTCGAGATTCCTCCTTGTGAAAAAAGGCGTCAGCTGGGACGAAGCATCACTGATCGCGTCCAATGCCGGCGGACACCTTGCAGTCCCGTCCAACGACAAGGAAGCATCCTTCATGGCACTTACCCTCAAATCTGCTTTAGCAGATCGCGGAAGCTGCTGGATCGGAGGAAAACGCGACGAAAGCCTGCCCGAAATCTGGAAGTATGTCACCGGAGAAGCCTTCACTTTCATCACCTGGCTCGAAGGCCAGCCTGACAATGATGAGGAAAACGAAAACTACCTCGTGATCCGAAAGGAGGGCGACGCCTTGGGTGCCAATGATGAGGACCGGAATGGAACGGACACGAACCACTTCTTCATCGAATGGTCGGTCCCGGCCCTTCGTAATATGCCCCGAGCATCTGCAAACGATCTTGACGATAGCGAGCTTCTTGCGGCCCTCGAAGAACTACGTGATAAAATCAGAGGCCGTCATGGCCGGGAATACCGAAAATTCCGCCGCAAATATGACGACGTGGTGCAGGATTTCCTGAAAGACACCATTACCGCCATCAACAACCAGGAACGTCTGCCGGCGCCCATCAAGGCCGGTTTGGTCGAAGAGGTGAAAAAGTATCTCGAGAAAAACGAGCTTCCCAAAACCCTTCCGCCAGGTGCCCCCGAGCGCCTCAAGCGAAAACTCACGGATGCCCGGGAAGAAGCCAAGACTCTTCAGAAAGAATACGAGGAGGATTTCAAAGAGGCCATGCAGGACTATCTCGAACTCCTGATCGATACCGCGAACGATGTCCTGAAAAATGGGGAAGAAGCCAAAGGAAAGATCTTCATCCTCGAAAATACAGTTACCAAAGACAATACCGACCGTTTCGACCAGATCATGGACAATAAGAAGGTCCCCCTGCCGGAGAAACCCGCCGAAGAGAACGGGGAAGAAGGCAACAAGGACCAATAAATCCCTTCCCCCTGCTTGCGCCCCACTCCTCCCGCGCTAGTCTCGCGCGTGCCAAAAAAAGCTGACAAAAAGCCCGCCGCAAACGCCATTCAGATTCACGGCGCCCGTCAGCATAATCTGAAGAATCTCAATCTGGAGATTCCCGTCGGAAAACTTACCGTCATCACCGGGCCCTCCGGCTCCGGCAAATCATCACTCGCCTTCCACACCCTTTATGCCGAAGGCCAACGGCGCTATGTGGAAACTTTTTCTCCCTACGTCCGTCAATTTTTTGACCGCATGGACAAGCCCGAGGTCGATCGAATCGACGGCATTCCTCCCGCCATCGCAATCGAGCAAAAAAACACCATCCGCACCACCCGTTCCACCGTTGGGACGCTCACCGAAGTCAACGATTACCTCAAGTTGCTTTATCCACGACTCGCCAAAGGATTCCATCCGGAAACAGGCGAAGAGGTCCGCCCCGACACTCCGAAATCCATCCTGGAATGGGTCACCGCAAATTATTCGGACGAAAGCATTCTCGTTCTCTTCCCCATCCCTGTTCCATTCGACACCTCACCCGAAGATCTGTTTCCATTCTTGAATTCACAAGGATACCTCCGCATCTTTCTCAATGGCGAAGTCATCCGGACCGACTCCGCCCCTTCGCTTGAGAAACTCCCGAGGGAAGTCTTCATCATTCAGGACAGACTCAAGGTCACGGCCCGCAACAAATCCCGCCTCACCGAATCGTTCGAACAAGCACTCATGCTAGGCAAGGGCACAGCAGCGGTGGCAAGCTCTGACGGTGCCTTGAGAAATTTCACCACAAGCTGGGCTCCGCTTGTCAAACCCACTTCGTCTCTCTTTTCCTTCAACTCCCCTCTCGGCGCCTGCAACAACTGCCGGGGCTTTGGCAAAGTCATCGGCATCGATCTCGACAAAGCAATCCCCAACCACCTTATCTCGCTCCGTGATGGGGCCATCAAACCATTCCAGGGAGAGCGCGGCGAAGACTGTCAGCGCGACCTCCTTAGAAACTGCAAGGAAGCCGGAATCAGCCCAAACCTCCCATGGAACGAACTCGATCCCGAACAACAACGGTGGGTCAAATACGGCGAGCGCAGCAATAAATCCTCACTCTCCTCACTCGAGCAATCCGAGTCACTTTGGCAGGAGGGTCGCTGGTATGGCATTCAAGGGTTCTTCGATTGGCTGGAGACAAAAGCCTACAAGATGCACGTCCGTGTCTTCCTTTCCCGCTACCGGGCCTACACCGAGTGCCCCGATTGCCAGGGAACCCGACTTCAGCCCGATGCCCTCCACTTCAAAATTCTTGGCAAGACTCTGCCGGAACTCTGGCACATCCCGCTCGACCAACTCCTCTTCTTTTTCGAGGGCATTGCCACCTCACATGCCCCACTCGATAAAACGACGGACTTGGTCTTGAACGAAATCACCTCACGCCTGCACTATCTTTGCGAGGTCGGCCTCGGATACCTCACTCTTGATCGCCCGGCAAGAACCCTCTCGGGCGGCGAGATTGCCCGGGTCAACCTCACCACCTGCCTGGGATCGGCCCTCACCCAAACCCTCTTCGTCCTCGATGAACCCACCGTGGGACTTCATCACCGTGACATCGACCGCCTCAACAAGGTCATGCACGATCTTCGCAACAAGGGAAATACCTTGGTCGTGGTTGAGCATGACGAAGCCGTAATGCACCAAGCTGATCTACTCATCGACATGGGTCCTGAAGCAGGAGAACGCGGGGGAGAAATTACCTATCAGGGACCAGCCAGAACCAGTGCGAAGAATAAATCACTCACCCTCCAGTATCTCTCCGGCGAGAAATCGATTCCCGTTCCTAAAAAACGAAGAGAAGCGAGAGCTCATCTCTCAATCAGCAAGGCCTCGGCGAATAACATCTCCAACCTTTCGATGGATCTCCCTCTCGGTGTTTTCACCTGCCTGACCGGGGTCTCGGGTTCGGGAAAATCAACCCTTGCCCACCCCATCATCCACAACAACCTCGCACGTCATTTTGGGCTTCCCATCGATGACGAACCCGCGCCCGCCGAGATCACCGGAATGGATGAACTCCGCGGAGTCGAACTGATCGATCAATCTCCCCTTTCCCGAACCCCGCGCTCCACCCCCGCCGTCCTGCTCGGCGCCTTCGAGCACATCCGCCAACTACTTTCGCTCACTCCTTCGGCCAAAGCAGAAAATCTCACCCCCGGTTATTTCTCCTTCAACTCCGGTCCCGGGCGGTGTCAACGGTGCTCTGGCAATGGGTTCGAAAAGGTTGAGATGCAGTTCCTCTCCGATCTCTACCTGACCTGCCCCGAATGCAATGGCACACGCTTCACAAGAGCAGCCGAATCTTATCACTACCACGGAAAATCAGTGGTCGATTTCCTTCGACTGACCGCTTCCGAAGCCCTGGCATTCCTCGAAGAAATTGAAGGGCTCACCAACAAGGAAAACCTCCTGCTTTCCAAAACCAGGAAGGCCCTTCAACCTTTGGTGGACACCGGCCTCGGTTACCTTCGCCTGGGTCAACCACTGAACACCCTCTCGGGCGGTGAAGCCCAGCGCCTCAAACTTTGCCAACTTCTGACCTCCACCACCGGAAGCGTCAACACCCTGCTCATTCTCGACGAGCCAACCACCGGACTCCACTTCACCGATATCGAGAAACTTCTCACCGTCTTCCACCGCCTCGTTGACGTCGGCTACTCCCTCCTGGTCATCGAACACCAAATCGACGTCATCAAGAACGCCGACCACATCATCGAGATTGGACCGGAAGCCGGCCTCAATGGTGGCCGAATTGTCTTCGAGGGAAGCCCAAAACAGCTGACTAAAAAACAAACACACACCGCGATTGCCATCACCTGCTCCACAGGGCCGGTCAAGAAACAGAAAGAAAAAATCAAAACTGCTTCCGGGAACGAAATCTCCATTCACGGTCTCCGTCATCACAATCTAAAGAACATCGACGTCAACATTCCACACAACGAATTCGTCGTCATTTCGGGACTGAGTGGTTCCGGAAAATCCACCCTCGCTTTTGACGTCATCTTTGCCGAAGGCCAGCGCCGCTTCCTCGACTCAATGTCGCCTTACGCACGGCAGTTCGCCAGCCAACTCGAGAAGCCCGATCTCGACCTCATCACCGGTCTGCCACCAACCGTAGCGATCGAACAAAGAATTTCCCGTGGTGGTGGCAAATCAACGGTTGGGACGGTCACGGAAATCTACCATTTTCTCCGCTTGCTTTACGCAAAACTAGGCCTCCAGCACTGCCCCCAATCCGGCGAGCCTGTCATTTCACAAACCCCCGAAGCCATTGGCAACCAACTGGGCAAGCTCCTGAAGAAGGAGAAATCACTCCGCCTCCTCTCCCCGGTTTTGAAAGCTCGAAAAGGCTTCCACAAGGAGTATGCCCTCACCGCAGAAAGGTCCGGCTTCGAAGAAATGTTCATCGACGGACAACTCATCAACACGGAAGACTTCCAACCCCTCGCCCGCCACAAGGCCCACGACATCGACTTCGTCGTTGCTCGAGTCACAGACAAACAGGCCGTTTCAAAAACCTCCGAAGCACTCGCCATCGCCCTGCAGTTTGGCAAGGGCACCTTCAGAGTCCTGACAAACAAGGGAGACCTCCACACCTTCTCCACCGCACGAGTCTCACCGGTCACCGGCGAATCGTTCGAGGAACTTGACCCGCATCACTTCTCTTTCAACTCACCAAGAGGCTGGTGCCCGACCTGCCGGGGCTATGGCCATATTTCCGCCGGTCGATTCGACTCCAAGGGATTTAATTCCGAAGCAGAGGCTGAAATCCACGAAGAAAAACTGGCCGCGAAAGCCGACCCCGAAGAACTTCGTACTTGCCCCGACTGCCATGGCGCGAGGCTTCGGGAAAACTCCCGCCACGTCCTTATCGCAGGGCAATCGCTTCCAGCTCTGACATCGCTCAATGTGCAAGACGCCGGCAAAGCCATCAATTCATTCAAATTCAAAGGTCGTGACCTCGCCATCTCCCGGGACATCCTGCCCGAAATTATTCAGCGACTTAAATTCCTCGATCACGTTGGTCTCGGATATCTTCAACTGGATCGCTCCGCCACCACCTTATCCGGCGGAGAGTCCCAGCGGATTCGCCTCGCCGCGCAACTTGGATCAAATCTCCAGGGAGTCCTCTACATTCTCGATGAGCCTACGATCGGCCTGCACCCCCGTGATAACGCCGCCCTTCTGGAAACACTTCAGGCTCTCAAGAAAAAAGGCAACTCGCTTCTCCTGGTCGAGCACGATGAAGACACGATCAAGGCAGCAACCCACTTAATCGATCTGGGCCCCGGCGCCGGAATAGAAGGCGGCGAAATCGTCGCCTCTTTGACCAAGCGTCAGATCAACACTAAATCCGCCTTAAAAAGACACCCGCAATCCCCAACCCTGCAAGCGCTCACCAATCCCCTCGTCCACCCTTCCCGGGGGAAACGGCGCAAAGTTCCGGCCGCTCGTGCGAGAAAAGGCTGGCTTAAGTTAAAGGGGTGCAATTTGAACAACCTGAGGGACCTTGATGTGCAAATCCCCACCGGATGTCTCACTGTCTTAACCGGGGTTTCGGGATCTGGAAAATCATCACTCATGCGGGGATGCCTGAGCGTCGCTTGTGATCAAAAAGCCAAAGATATCCCGTTCCAGTCAGCAAGCGGCTTTGAGATCTTCAAATATCGCTATGAGGTCGACCAGTCCCCCATTGGCAAAACCTCGCGTTCATGCCCCGCAACCTACGTAAAGCTCTTCGATCACATCCGTGCTCTCTTTGCTCAGCTTCCGGAATCGCGGATGCGTGGCTACACCGCTTCCCGGTTTTCCTTCAACAACAAGGAGGGACAATGCCCCGAGTGCAAAGGCAACGGGCGCATCAAACTCGAAATGGACTTCCTTCCAACCACCTGGATCGACTGTGAGAGTTGCCAGGGAGACCGCTACAATCCGGCCACTTTGGAAATCCGCTACAACGGCCTGACCATCGGCAACATCCTCAACCTCAATATCAAAACCGCGGCTGAATTCTTTTCCGCCCACCCAAAGCTCCAAAAGCCACTGCAGCTTCTGGCGGAAACCGGGCTTGGCTACCTCACGCTGGGCCAACCCTCTCCCACCGTATCCGGAGGTGAAGCACAGCGCCTCAAACTCGTAACCCAACTCACGAAAGGTCGACCCAAGATCACAAACCTGGGCCCGGTGAATACCAACCTCTATCTCATCGAGGAACCCACCATCGGCCTCCACCAGCAGGATGTAGCCCGACTCACCGACGTTCTTCACCGGTTGGTCGATGAAGGGCACACTGTCGTGGTTATCGAGCACCATATGGACCTTGCCGCCGAAGCCGACCACATGATCGACCTTGGCCCCGAAGCCGGACCAAACGGCGGAACGATCGTCGCTCAAGGGACCCCCGAACAAGTCGCCAAAGAGAAGCGATCGGTCACCGCTCCCTTTATCGCGCAGATGCTTTAGTCGACGACCTCGTAGGCATCCTTGTCATTGAAATTGATTAAGATACGGTCCTTCTCTTCCTGCTTTTTATAACCGAGCTTCCCTTTCAACTTAAGCGTTTTCCCGATCAACTCTTTAAGGGACTCTTCGGTGACCTCGACCTCCTTGAGCTTCTTGATGTCGCCACTGCCAAAGAACTCGTGACTCTCTCCTTCGAAGATGAGATAGAGATTTTTCTTATCACCGGAAACCCTGACGCTTTTCACCTTCCCTTTGAAGGTCGCCCGGGTATTTCTGAGAGAAATCAACTGCTCGGCATCTGCAATGGTATAGACATCTTTCTTCGGAAGCAGATCCACCGGATTAATCGTGGTGATCTCAAAGATCCCCTCGACTTGGATTTTCTCCTCCGAGACCATCCACCCAATAACCTCGATAATCTGGCCGGACAAATGGGCAGCGGATCCTCTCACAAGCTGGCCGGTCACTCCGGCCGGCTCTTCGAATTCCAAAACGCCGTCTTCACCGCCGGTTCTCACCTTGCCCTGAAGCCGAACCCACTTCCCCACGTTATCGGCGAAGTCACTCCGGTTTTTGGAGGAAAGCTCCGCCATATCCGTCTCACGGTCAGGTCGCTCGGTGGTTTCCACCTTCTTGCGGGGCTTGGGTCTGGGCTTTGGCTTGGGCGGCTCTTCCTGTTTCTTTTCAGCAACCTCCCCTTCATCATTGCCGCCCATCGTCGAGGCCAGGAATAGCCCCCCACCGATCAAAAGCACGAGAATCCCAATAATAACAAGAGGCTTTTTATTTCCGCCCGGAGGTGGGGCCAATGACTGAACAGGAATCTGTTGCGGTGGATTGGAAGGCGGGGGTTGCTGATCATTATTCATGGATTTGGTCTAACGACCCTTGGACTAAAATGCCAGTATCGTTTTAGATCTCTTCCGAACTCGTTCCGAATTGCATTTCGTCCGCGGCCATCAATGATCCCGTCACCATGTTCCGCCTTCTTGTTCCGATTCTCGTATGCGCTGCGCTGGGTTCTGAAAAACCCAACCTCATCGTCATTCTGGCCGACGACCATCGTTACGACTTTCTCTCGTGCCACCCGGATGCCCCCGACTTCCTCGAAACACCCAATCTGGATCGCATGGCCCGGAATGGTGCCCACTTGAGAAATGCCTTCGTCACAACCTCGCTCTGCTCGCCCAGTCGCGCCTCCATTCTCACCGGTCAATACATGCACAACCATCGCGTCGTTGACAATCAACGCGCTGTTCCCAAAGACACCCGCTTCTATCCGGAATACCTCCAAACAGCAGGCTATCGCACTGCCATGATCGGGAAATGGCATATGGGCCATGACAATGACGAACCCCGCAAGGGATTCCATCACTGGGTTTCCTTTCAGGGTCAGGGCTCCTATTTCGATCAAACGCTCAATATCAACGGAGAGCGTCACGAGCAGGAAGGTTACACCGCCGACCGACTCACCGACCAGGCGATCACATGGCTCAAGAGCGACCGAGGTGATAAAGATGCGCCCTTTATGATGCACCTTGCCTTCAAGTCGGTCCACTACCCCTTCCAACCTGCCAGGCGCCACCACGGAAGATATCAGGGTAAAAAAATCGACTATCCCGAAACGATGGCGAACTCCGAGGAAAACTACGCCACCCAGTCCCGCTGGATCCGCGAGCGACGTTATGGCATCCACGGCATCGATCACATGGAAACCGGCGCTTTCGACAAGGATCCGGTGCCTTCTTTTGATGAACTTTACTGGCGATTCTGCGAAACGGTTCACGGGCTCGATGAAAACGTAGGCCGTGTCCTCGACTACCTCGACGAATCCGGCCTCTCAAAAAACACCATCGTCCTCTATCTTGGCGACAACGGCTTCCACCTCGGAGAACACGGCTTTTACGACAAGCGCGACGCGTTTGAACACTCCATCCGGGTCCCCCTTTTGGCCTACGCTCCCGGGCACATTAAGGCAGGCATCCGGCTTGAGGAAATGATTCTCAACATCGACCTCGCCCCAACCCTCCTCGAATTCGCCGGCGTCGAAAAACCAGCAAACACTCCGGCCTTCGATGGTCGCTCCTTCAAACATCTTCTCGACGGGAGCGGATCGGACAAGCCGTGGCGCGACCATCTTCTTTACGAATATCACTGGGAATGGAACTTCCCAGCCACGCCCACGCTCTTCGCCATTCGAACCGATCGGTACAAGTACATCTACTATCACGGGCTATGGGATAAAAACGGACTCTACGATTTACAGACGGATCCTCACGAACGACACAACCTCATCGACGTTCCGGCCTTCGCTAAAAAGAAAGAAGCGCTCAAAAAACAACTCTTTACCGAGCTCGAGGCCTCCGGTGCCCTGGACGTCCCCATCCGTCCGCCAAAAGGCGAACCACTTCATGACCGGAAACTCCGTCGGTGAACCTGAAAGCACCAATTGGTAATACCGCTACTTTTTGAAAGTGATTGATGGGGGTGGGTTTGGATGCCGGAACCTCGAGGACCTTGCCTTCCAACTTAAAATCACCGGAACGACTGCCCCCCGATCACCAGGGTTGTTCAGAAGCTTGCTGACGGGTAACTTCATCTCCGCCGGGCGACAGTCGCGACACAAGAAACCACGGTTAGACTCCGCAATGCCCAAACCCAGAGCAGTCTGGTAACGACCTCCCGTTTGATCTCACTCTCCAAAATGCCCCCATGAATCTGAATCGTTTTTCAATCCTTCTTCTTTTTTTCACAGCCAGCTTCTCATCGGCCCGCAAACCAAACGTCGTTTTTATTCTCGCCGATGACTTGGGCTGGGCCGACACCACTCTCTTTGGTCACACCAGGCTTTATCAGACACCGAACATTGAGCGCCTGGCCAAGCGAGGAATGACCTTCTCCCGTGCCTATTCCGCAAGTCCTCTTTGTTCACCGACGCGCGCCAGTATTCTTACCGGACAAAACCCTGCCCGCATCGGCCTCACTGCTCCCAATTGCCACCTCCCTCCCGTTCACCTGAAGGCCCGCCCTGGCAAGAGTGCTGCGCCCGGCCAAAAAGCCATCCAGCCCGATTCCGCAACGCGGCTTCGGACCGACATCCCGACCCTTGGAAAAACTCTTCAATCCGCGGGCTACAAAACCGCGCACTTCGGGAAATGGCACCTTGGCCCCGAACCTTACTCGCCCCTCGAACAGGGATTCGAAATCGATATCCCCCACTGGCACGGCCCCGGACCAAAAGGATCGTTTGTCGCTCCGTGGAGCTACCCAGACTTCGATCCAAACCACCCCAAGGAACACATCGAAGACCGTATGGCTGAGGAAGCGGTCGCTTTTATCGAGAAGAACAAAGACTCCTCCTTCTTTCTCAATTACTGGATGTTCAGCGTTCACGCTCCCTTCAACGCCAAGGAAGAACTCATTGAAAAATACCGTCCTCTGATCGATCCAAAAGATCCCCAGCGCAGCCCGACCTACGCGGCCATGGTGGAATCAATGGATGATGCCGTCGGGACCCTCCTCGACGCTCTTGACCGGCTGAAAATCGCCGACAACACCATCATCATCTTTTTCTCCGACAATGGAGGCAACATGTATAACGTCGTCGATGACACCTCACCCACCAGCAACTACCCGCTCAAAGGCGGCAAAGCCTCACAATTCGAAGGTGGGATCCGTGTCCCCATGATCGTGGCTTGGCCCGGACAAATCAAACCAGCAAGCCGGAGCGATGCCTTGGTGCAGTCCACCGACTTCTACCCTACTCTCCTCAATATTCTCGAACTCGATCCCGCCGAAGGTCAAATCTTCGACGGCACCAGCATCCTACCTGCCCTGAAAGGAAAGGAATTCACCCGCGATCCCATCTTCACCTACTTCCCCCACAATCCGCCGGTTCCCGACTGGATTCCCCCCTCAATCTCCATCCATCACGAGAACTGGAAACTCATCCGTGAGTTTCACCAAGGCGAGAATGAAGCCCACCGCTATCGCCTCTTCGATCTCTCGAAAGATATCGGAGAGCAGAAGAACCTTGCCGCCGAGAAACCAAAACTCGTTCAGTCACTTGACTCGAAGATCGAGGCCTTTCTCCAGGAAAGCAAAGCAGTCGTCCCCCTTCCAAATCCCAAGTTCGATCCAGCCAAATATCAACCTGAACTTGAGGGGAAAAACCGCGTTGGCCGCGGCAAGAAAAAGCCCGCAATAAAGCCGGCCAAAGACGATGGTTTCGATCCCAAGCTCCAGGGCTGGAAAGCAAGAAACGCAAAATACACCGTCAAAGAGGGCGTCGTGACCCTAACCGGCACCGCGCCCAATCCCTTCCTCGGCATCGGAGCGAAGCAATTTAAGAAAGAGACATCGATAAGTCTGCGCGTCAAATCACCAGCAGGAGGCCCGGCAAAAATCAGTTGGGGAAACGGGTCGCCAAAGATCAGCACCATTCCCTTCACGCTCAAAAAAGGAGAGTGGACCGAACTCACTCTCACCATCCAACCCGAAACCGATCTCGGAATTCTCCGCATCCACCTTCCCGCCAACAAAGCCCCTGTTCAAGTAGATCGCCTCGAACTCAGCTCCGGAAAAACCACGGTGACGAGCGAGTTTTAGATTCAAGATTATCAGCCCCCTTAACAAAGCTACTTCACTGCTCTGACCTGAAGTTTTAGGTCAAAGATATTCCAAGGGGAAAGGTGCTTTTGGGAATCTTGGGATAGCTTCTCAAGCCTCATGATGACCTTCTGAAATTCCGGCTTACTGACCGAAGATACGAACCCATTTTTGAGCTGTCCCTTTAGCTGCAATAAAAGAGCCTCGAACTTTCTGTCCAGCAGCAAAACCTCGATTCCAACAATCGCCTTATAGTCGTATCCGCCGTCTTTATTTCGGTCGACTTTGTTTCGGAGCAATTGTCGCCGCCCCTCATCCATGCCATGCAAGAACAGAGGGGTTGATACTTCGGCAGTTTTTCTCTCGAGGATAAGAGTTGCCAGATTTAGGACATCTCCTGCGAACGAAATATAACTGGAATTACTTTTCCAGTTTTTTTTCATGTCTGGCATGGGAGGCTCCAGAGATTGCAAATACGAAGTCGTTACAAGAAGCAATTCATCAAGCTTCCGAAGGCAATCCTTTTCGAATGGCAGAACCAAGCTGTCATCCCACTTGTTGCTCTTGATTTCCTTTTCCACTTGCTCCTCAAAACCTTCAACCTGCAGTTCCAATTCAAATCGTTCCTGGGATCGTTCGTCCCCTAGAACTGGTAACAAACAAGAGAGGCATGACGAAATAAGCACCCAAAACAGATCTAATTTTTTATCAACCATGTTCGAAGTTTTATATTCAAGGCCCCGATCACCCAAGGGCAAACGCTGAAGATTTCAATACGCTTACCGAATTGTCACTCAGTTTGAGTTTTTTCAGGGCAGGTCCCTCCGGTCGCCACGGAAAGAAAGAACAACGGTTCGGTTCTAGAACGAGACGAATATTTTTTGGCCCAAGAGAAGAAGTGATTGGGAACCGAACTGGCGAAAAGCTAAATCCCGAATTCGACGGAACTTCACTTGTCGTAAAATCAAAACTGAGATCCCCAATGGAGCCACGGCACCACGGCTTGGTCACCCCCCGGACAAGGAACACGACGGGGGCGCCGTGACTCTTTGATTTAAAAAACCCCGAACTGCTTTCGCAGATCGGGGTTTTGACGTTCTTATCTTCTAGAGAAATTACTCGCCGGCGGCTTCGGCCTTGGGGGCCTCGCCTTCAGGAGTTGGCTCGCCGTCTTCGCCTTCAGGCTTTTCGACGACTGGCTCGGGCTCTTCGACGGTCATCTCGAAGTCCGAATTCTTGTGGACCGGGAAGCCGGTTCCAGCAGGAATGAGGTGTCCGAGGATGACGTTCTCTTTGAATCCTCGCAGAGTATCGATTTTCCCAAGAGTTGCAGCATCAGTGAGAACACGGGTGGTGTCCTGGAAGGATGCCGCGGAGATGAACGATTCGGTCTCGATCGAAGCCTTGGTGATTCCAAGAAGAACCGGCTCTGCTTCCGCAGGCTTACCACCTTCGGCGGCAACACGCTTGTTTTCAGCATTGAAGGTTGTCTTCTCGATTTGGTCACCCCAGAGGAATTCGGTATCGCCCGGCTCGGTGATCTTCACCTTGCGAAGCATCTGGCGGATAATGATCTCAATGTGCTTGTCATTGATCTCCACACCCTGCGAACGGTAAACCGTTTGAACCTCGTTGTTGAGGTGCTCCTGCAGAGCCTGGGGACCGCAAGCCTCAAGGAGATCCTCGGGTGCCACAGGCCCCTCGGTAATTTGATCACCACGGACCACCATGTCGCCTTCACCAACGATCATGTGCTTGCCCATTGGGACAAGGTGATCGGCGGTTTCGCCGGACTCGGTGTGAGTGACGATCACCTTGCGCTTGCCACGAACGGTGCCTCCGAAGGAGATCTCACCGTCGAGCTTGGCGATAACGCAGGCGTCTTTTGGACGACGGGCTTCGAAGAGCTCGGCAACTCGTGGAAGACCACCGGTAATATCACCGGTCTTGGCGATCTTACGCGGGGTTCGGGCAAGTTGCACACCACCCTGGATCTTTGCCCCCTCCTTAACAGAAAGGTGGGCGCCAACCGGGATGGAGTAGCTGCTGAGAACGTCCTTGGTTTTGGGATCAACAATGACGATCTGCGGGTGAAGGTCTTCTTTGTGCTCGGTCACGGTCAACCCCTTCTTACCGGTCGCCTTGTCGGTCTCGGACTGAATGGTAATTCCCGTGATCATGTCGCGGAATTCGACTTTACCACCGGACTCGGCAATAATGGGGACTGAGTGAGGATCCCAAGTCAGAATCGACTGGTTCTTCTTCACGTCTCCCCCGTCAGCAACCGAGATCACGGAACCAATCACGACATTGTAGGACTCGAGTTCAAGACCATCCTTGTCGCGAACGGAAAGCGAACCGTTCTTATTGAGAACAACGAAGTTGCCATCGACGTCCTCCACCGTGCGGAGATCTTTGTAGAAGGCGACACCCTTGTTCTTGGCTTTCACCTCGGGCTGCTTGGTGGCACCAAGTGCAACCCCGCCGGAGTGGAACGTCCGCATGGTCAGCTGGGTTCCCGGCTCACCGATCGACTGAGCGGCGATAATACCGACAGCCTCACCGATCTTACCGAGCTTGCCGGTCGCGAGGTTAAGGCCATAGCATGACTGACAACATCCACGCTCCGACTCACAGGTGAGCGGGCTACGAATCTTGAGGCGTTCGTGACCAACGTTCTCGACCGCAATCGAGGTCGCTTCGTCCATGAGTTCACCTTTCTTGATGATCATATCACCCGAAACGGGGTCTTTAATGGTCTCGCAGGAAACCCGACCGTAGATCCGGGACTGAAGTGAGGCTGCCTCTTCGTCACCCGAGTAGATCGCATGAACCGTAATCCCCTTCTCCGTGCCACAATCAGGCTCGGTGATGATGACATCCTGGGAGACGTCGACCAATTTACGGGTCATGTATCCGGAGTCAGCCGTCTTGAGCGCCGTATCGGCAAGACCTTTACGCGCACCGTGGGTGGAGATGAAATACTCCAACACGGAAAGACCTTCACGGAAGTTCGAAGTAATCGGACGTTCGATAATCTCACCGGACGGCTTGGCCATCAGTCCACGCATACCCGAGAGCTGCTTGATCTGGTTCTTGTTACCCCGGGCTCCGGAATCAACCATCATGAAGAGTGGATTTGCCTTTTCCTTGCCTTCGTTGAACTCGAGCTTGCGGTAAAGGGCGTTGGCGATGTTGTCGCCGGCCCGGGTCCAGATATCGACGACTTTCTGGTAGCGCTCGCCGTTGGTGATCACACCATTGCGATACTGCTTGTTGACGGTCTCGACGTCGGCGTAAGCGGTCTTGAGTTCAGCCGGCTTTTCTTCCGGAATCACCATGTCGACGATACCAATGGAGCAACCGGAACGAGTCGCTTCCTTGAAGCCGAGTTCCTTGAGCTTGTCCATGGTAGTGACGGTGGCTTTACCTCCGGCAACCTGGTAGCAGCGCCAAATGATGTCTCCGATCTGGGACTTGCCGACGTTGTTGTTGAAGAAGCCAACGCCATCAGGCCAGATCTCGTTGAAACGGACACGACCAGGAGTGGTCTCGATAACATTCTTCTCCTTGTCGCCAAAGACCGTATCCTTGCCGAGATCGGGGTTACGCAAGCGGATATACTGGTGGTAATCCAGCTTCCGGTTGGCAATCGCGAATTCAACCTCGGTGGTATTCTCAAAAAGAGGCAGGTGACCCTGTTTCTCGATTTCCTTTGGAGTGCGAACCTTGGCCCATGTGAGGTAATACGTTCCCAAAATAATATCCTGGGAAGGAGTGATCACGGGACGTCCGGATGCAGGCGAGAAGATGTTATTCGTCGCAAGCATAAGCTGGCGGGTTTCCATCTGGGCCTCGACTGAAAGCGGGACGTGAACAGCCATCTGATCACCATCGAAGTCAGCGTTGTAAGCACCGCAGGTGAGTGGGTGCAGACGAATCGCAGAACCCTCAATCAGAACGGGCTCAAAGGCCTGAATCGAAAGACGGTGGAGAGTCGGCGCACGGTTGAGCATCACCGGGTGTCCTTTGGTCACCTCGGCAAGGATATCCCAAACTTCGGTGGTCTTACGATCGATCATCTTCTTGGCCGAACGAACAGTGTGGCAATAGCCGAGTTCTTTCAGACGACGAATAATGAAGGGCTCGAAGAGAGTCAGCGCCATCTTCTTGGGAAGACCGCACTGGTTCAGCTTGAGCTCGGGTCCGATCACGATGACGGAACGTCCGGAGTAATCGACCCGCTTACCGAGAAGGTTCTGACGGAAACGTCCGCCTTTACCCTTAAGCATGTCGGAAAGGGACTTGAGCGCCCGGTTTCCAGCTCCGGTGACAGCGCGACCATGACGACCGTTGTCGAAGAGAGCATCGACAGCCTCCTGAAGCATGCGCTTCTCGTTGCGGATGATGACCTCGGGGGTCTTCAGCTGCATGAGGTTGCGCAGTCGGTTGTTCCGGTTGATGACACGACGGTAAAGGTCGTTCAAGTCGGAGGTCGCAAAGCGGCCCCCTTCCAAGGGGACAAGAGGACGAAGATCCGGAGGAATGACAGGCAGAACCGTCATGATCATCCACTCGGGGCGTGAGTTGGACTGCAGGAATCCACGGGCAAGCTTGAGGCGCTTCGCAAGTTTCTTGCGGTTCTGCTTCGAGCGGGTCGCTTCCATGGCCTCTTCGAGCTCAACGATGAGCTCCTCGAGGTTCACTTGTCCGAGAAGGTCACGGATTGCCTCGGCACCCATTCCGGCACGGAAGGCCTCATCACCATAGTCTTCCTCGGCATCACGAAGCTCGGTCTCGGTGAGGAGCTGGCCACGCTCGAGAGCGGTCTTGCCAGGCTCGGTGACGAGGTAGTCTTCGTAGTAAATGACACGCTCTAGCTCGCGGGCGGTCATGTCAAGAACGAGACCGATGCGGGAAGGCATGCACTTATAAAACCAAATGTGGGAGACAGGAACAGCAAGGTCGATGTGACCCATGCGCTCGCGACGGACGCGACTCAGAGTCACCTCAACGCCACAACGGTCACAGACGGTGCCCTTGTGCTTGATGCGCTTGTATTTTCCGCAAGCACATTCCCAGTCACGAGTCGGACCAAAGATGCGCTCGCAGAAGAGCCCACCCTTCTCAGGCTTGAAGGTCCGGTAGTTGATGGTCTCGGGATTGAGAACTTCACCTTGGGACCAGCCACGAATGGTTTCAGGATTTGCGACTGTGATGGAGACCTGATCAAAAGGTTCTGGCTTTTGATCGACCCCGTAAAGTTCGCGAAGATTAGTTTCAACACTCATAATAAGTTATCGGTAGTAGTTTGGGTTTTGTGTTGAGGTTTAGAGAGTAAGATCATCGAGGGAGAAGTCGTCGCTGGCGGCAGCGCCAGGTTCAGATCCGGATCGTCCGGGTCGAACATCGAGACCGAGTGACTGCATCTCCTTGATGAGAACGTTGAAACTCTCGGGAGTTCCGGCTTCGAGCTGGTTGTCCCCTTTCACGATGGCCTCGTAAATGCGGGTTCGACCTTGCACGTCGTCGGACTTCACGGTGAGAAGTTCCTGAAGAGTGTATGCGGCGCCGTAGGCCTCGAGAGCCCAGACCTCCATCTCACCGAATCGCTGACCACCATACTGGGCCTTACCACCGAGCGGCTGCTGGGTAACAAGTGAGTAGGGACCAACGGCCCGGGCGTGGATTTTGTCCGCGACAAGGTGTCCAAGCTTGAGCATGTAGATGATACCGACCACGACAGGCTGGTGAATCGCTTCCCCGGTCCGTCCATCATAGAGGGTGGACTTACCGGCAATTGAACCATCCTTACCGTCGCCGATCCAAGTGAAGCCGTCGACCTTCTTGGCCTCGGACATGTATTCCCAGATTTTCTCTTCGGGGATACCATCAAAAATCGGAGTCGCGACCTTAAAGCCGAGAGCTTTGGCTGCCACACCAAGGTGGGTTTCCAAAACCTGTCCGACGTTCATTCGAGATGGCACACCAAGGGGGTTGAGGCAGATATCAACCGGCGTTCCGTCGGAAAGGTAAGGCATGTCCTCTTCCGGCACGATGACCGAGACAACCCCCTTGTTTCCGTGGCGACCCGCCATCTTGTCACCCACGCTCAGCTTACGCTTGGCAGCAACAAAGACTTTGACTTCCTTGACAACACCTGGGTCGATCTCGTCACCACTCTCGATCTGATCGAGTCGGCGCTCACGGTCTCCGTCGAGTTCGGCGAAGCGGCCTTCGAAGCTGGAGATAATCTCAAGGATCTTGTTCCGAATCGGGGAGGGGTCGATTTCGATGTGATCGTAAACCGAAGCGAGCTTGCGAAGAAGTGTCTTGGTGATTTTACGATTGGCCGGGATGATGATTTCACCGGATTGCGCGTTCACGACGTCGAGAGGGATTTTCTCTCCAAGCAGGATGTCGGAAAGCTTCTCAGTGAGCTGGTCAGTGAGTTGGTCCTTCTTCTTCTTATAGTCGTCGTTGATCTTCTTGAGCTGCTTCTTGAGCTTGGCGGGATCTCCTTCAATCTCCTTGCGGCGAGCCATCCCGTGGGTGGCGATCCGGATGTCCTGAACGATTCCGGTGCAACCGGAGGGAACGCGAAGCGAAGTGTCCTTCACGTCTGCGGCCTTCTCACCGAAGATCGCACGCAGAAGGCGCTCCTCGGGAGCGAGTTCGGTCTCGGACTTTGGAGTGATCTTACCGACGAGAATGTCGCCAGGCTTCACTTCGGCGCCGATGCGGATGATTCCGTCATGATCGAGGTTCTTGAGAGCCTCCTCACCGACGTTTGGAATATCGCGAGTGATTTCCTCAGGTCCCAGCTTGGTGTCACGGGCGGCACACTCGAACTCACTAATGTGAATCGAAGTGTAAACGTCATCCTTCACCATGCGTTCGGAGATCACGATGGCATCCTCAAAGTTATATCCGTTCCATGGCATGAAGGCCACGAGGACGTTGGCTCCGAGAGCAAGCTCACCGGCTTCCGTGTTTGGACCGTCCGCGATGATATCGCCGTTCTTTATCTTTTGACCGGTCTTAACGAGTGGCTTCTGGTTGATGCAGGAACCGGAGTTCGAACGCATGAACTTACGAAGAGGATAAACGAAGGTCCCCTTCTCAGGGTTCGACTTGATCCCCTCGGGCTCGGAAAGGAAACGCTCCTCTGAGACAGGGAGCTTCCCATCCTTGGTCGTAATGATGTATTCGGCTGAAGAAGCAGCCACGATACCGTCAGCTTCCGCGACAATCACGGAGCGGGAGTCACGGGCGGCTTTTTCCTCAAGGCCAGTTCCAATGTAAGGCGAATCGGAGCGAAGAAGCGGCACGCCCTGGCGCTGCATGTTCGATCCCATGAGCGCGCGGTTGGCGTCATCGTGCTCCAGGAATGGAATGAGTCCGGCCGCTACCGAAACGAGCTGCTTCGGAGAAACGTCCATGTAATCCACCCGGCTCGGATCAACCTCAATAAACTCACCGCGCTCACGGGCGGTGATACGTTCGTGCAGGAAACCACCCTTCTTGTCGATGGGGTTGTTTGCCTGGGCGATGAGGTAGCCCTCTTCCTGATCGGCGGTGAGATATTCGATGGTATTGGTCACCTTCGACTTCTTCACGACACGATAGGGAGTCTCGATAAATCCGAACTCATTGATGCGAGCGTAGGTGCACATCGAGTTGATGAGACCAATATTCGGTCCCTCGGGAGTCTCAATCGGGCAAATACGACCGTAGTGAGAGGTGTGAACATCTCGAACTTCGAAACCAGCACGATCCCGATTGAGGCCACCCGGTCCAAGAGCCGAGAGACGGCGCTTGTGGGTAAGCTCGGCAAGCGGGTTGGTTTGGTCCATGAACTGCGAGAGCTGGGACCGCCCGAAGAAGTCACGCACAACTGCGCTGAGTGCCTTCGGGTTAATAAGTTTTTGTGGCGTCATGCCCTCGATATTGACATCGAAGAGAGTCATACGCTCCTTTACCAAGCGCTCGGTGCGGGCGAGACCGACACGACACTGGTTGGCAAGAAGTTCTCCGACGGCCCGGACACGACGTGAACCGAGGTGATCGATATCGTCGAGGATACCCTCCCCCTTCTTCAGCCCGAGGAGATACTTGGTAGCAGCAAGGAAATCCTCGCCGACCATGATGCGCTCGTTGGAGTCGACATCAATCTTGAGCTTTTGGTTGATCTTATAACGTCCGACGCGGGTCAGATCGTATTTCTTGGGATCAAAGAAGAGACGCTTCAGCAACGCACGGGCGTTGGCAGCCGTCGGCGGATCACCCGGGCGAAGCTTGCGGTAGATGTCCTTGAGCGCAGACTCCTCGTCGTGAGCAGGATCCTTCTTCAAGGACTTCACGAGAATTTCGTCTTCGCTGGAATCGATGACCTCGACAGTCTTCTGCCCCAGCGCAACGAGCTGGCGGACCACCCCGATGGAAAGAGGTTCATACGCACGGGCAACGACAACTTCTCCGTCCATGATATCCTCGAAGGGCATCAGGGATGCGAGAGACTCCTCGTCCATCTTCTCACTAATCTTGAGCTTCTGGATGTTGTAGAAGTTTGAGACCAAATCGCGCTCGGTCGGGTAACCAAGGGCGCGAAGGAAGGTTGTCACAAGGAACTTGCGACGGCGGCGGCGGCGGTCGAGATAAACATATGCGAGGTCGTTCGTATCGAACTGAACCTCAAGCCACGAACCGCGATCCGGGATAATTCGGAAGCTGTGAAGAATTTTCCCGTTCAGGTGGACCGACTTTTCAAAGCAGATTCCGGGTGAACGGTGAAGCTGCGAGACAATCACACGCTCCGCTCCGTTGATCACGAAGGTGCCCCGGCGTGTCATCATCGGGAGTTCCCCCATGTAGACCCGCTCTTTCTTGGTGCCCGTGTCATCCTTCAGGTTGAAGGTCACATAAAGGGCCGCCGAGAAAGTCTCACCGGTGCGAAGAGCATCCAGGGCACTCGCCTTCGAGTCCTCGATGTCATAGGAGACAAAACCAAGCTCAATGGTTTCGTCATAGGATTTGATTGGAAAGACCTCTTCGAACACGGCCTGCAGACCGGTCTCTGTGCGCTTGGAGGGCGGCACGTCTTTTTGCAGGAAATCCTCGTAGGATTTAGACTGCACCTCAATCAGGTTTGGTGGCTCGATGACCTCCTCGATGGTTCCAAAGTATTCTCGCTTCAACATAATATTAGGATCCGGATGAGATTTTACGCCAAGCACACGCGGTCAACTCGACCGTTTGAGACATGGCGTGATTTCTGGGTCTGGAATTGCAATTCCGTCTATGACTACGTGTGATGGTGGGCACGAACGGAGGGAAAGCACTATCGACGAAAAATCCCAAATGTAAAATTTGGGTCGAAACGGGGGCGATTTTACTTTTCCTCCGGCCGGGCCCAGCTTCGGCCAAATTAACCGAAGCTGGGTGAAATCCGGAGATTGTTACTTGAGCTCGACTTTGGCGCCGGCTTCCTCGAGAGCGGTCTTTGCTGCCTCTGCGGCCTCCTTGTTGGCCCCTTCGAGCACAGCTACGGGAGCGCTTTCAACAAGCTTCTTGGCATCAGCAAGTCCGAGTCCGGAAGCAACTCCACGCACAGCCTTAATGACGGCGATCTTGTTGCCACCAGCTTCAGCGAGGACCACATCAAATTCGGTCTTCTCTTCAGCGGGTGCTGCGTCAGCGGCTGGGCCGGCTGCGACGGCTGCGACAGGTGCGGCAGCGCTTACGCCCCACTCCTCTTCAAGGTGTTTAACCAATTCGGCGGCCTCCAGGACGGTAAGCTTGCCGAGCTCTTCTGCAATTTTAGTAATGTCTGACATTGTTTTAGTTTTTTCGGTATCGTCGCGACCGGGGCTTTCCGATCATTTCAGGGCAACTGCCGTCGTCCCGACGAGGAACCAGTTTTGTTTTCCAGGCCCTTTCAAGTTCGCGAAGCGAACCCGGCAGGGCCATCCGTTCAAATTGTTTATTCTCCTTCGTTGAATTTCGCCTTGATGACACGGGCGAGGCTTGCGCCTGGCTCGTTGAGCGTGCGCACCAGCTTGGAGGCCGGGGCGTTGATGGTGGAGAGAAGCTGGGCGAGGAGCACTTCGCGTGGTGGAAGAGCAGCCAGCCCCTTGACCTGGTCGGCGTTCAGGACGTCACCGTCGAGAATCCCGGCCTTGATTTCAGGCTTCTGAAATTCCTTTTGAAAGTTGGCAACCACCTTGGCAACAGCGCACACATCGGAAGCGCCGGTAACAAAAGCGGTCTGACCGGCAAGCTCTTCACTGAGATCGGGAAGACCGGCGTCAGAAAGAACGCGCTTCATGAAGGAGTTTTTAGCAACGTGGCACTCGGCACCCTGCTCGAGAAGGCGGGCACGAAGCTCGTTGAAGGATGGAACCGTCGTACCGGTGTAGTCCACCACGAGAACGAAGTCGGACTCGTCAACGCGTCCCTTGATTTCGTCGAGAATGAATTTCTTATCTGGGTTCATGGTCTGCGTTTCGGGTTAAGCGGTGTAAGAAGAGATATCGAGCGAGATTCCGGGAAGCATGGAGGCCGCAACGGTAAAGCTCTGAATGTAGTTTCCTTTGGCGGAAGCAGGCTTGGCTTTCACAACACTGTCGATCAAAGAACCAAGGTTCTCCTGGAGCTGCTCTTCCGAGAAGGAAAGCTTTCCACAAGCAGCAGCGATGTTGGCGCTCTTGTCGACCTTGTAGTCGATCCGACCTGCCTTGACTGCGTTCACCGCAGCAGCAGTGTCGTCGGTGACGGTCCCGGTCTTGGGGTTTGGCATAAGGCCTCGGGGCCCGAGAACGCGAGCAATCTTACGGACCTCGGTCATAGCATCCGGGGTTGCAATGGCAGCATCAAAGTCGGTGTAACCACCTTGAACCTTCTTGATAAGGTCTTCGAAACCAACCTCGTCGGCTCCTGCATCAGTGGCAGCCTTGGCCGCATCACCGGACGCAAAGACAATGACTTTGACCTTTTTGCCGGTTCCGTGAGGGAGGGCAACCGAACCACGCACCATCTGATCGCTCTTGCGGGGATCCACACCAAGGTGGGCCGAGAGGGTGACAGTTGCGTCAAATTTCGGTGCGGGGAATTTTTTCAGAAGAGCAATGGCGTCGTTCAGGGAATAGGTCTTCCCTTCTTCGACGAGTGCCGCGGCCTTCTCGTATCTTTTGCTTCGTTTGCTACTCATTGTTTTGTTTGCAGTGCGGTCGGAAAAGCGCAGAATCGCTTCCCCTCCTGCGGTTTGAAATTTTTACCACTCGATCTCGAGGCCCATCTGCATGGCCGTGCCGGCGAGAATCTTGGCGGCCTGCTCGGGATCACTGGTGTTGAGATCGGGCATCTTGCGCTCGACCACCTCCATGAGCTTGGCCTTGGTAATTTTACCAATCTTCACCTTGTTGGGCTCGCCGGAACCGGAAGCGATGCCGGCAGCCTTTTTGAGGAGAACAGCAGCAGGAGGCTGCTTGGTGACGAAGTCAAAACTGGCATCCTTGTAGACCGTGATGACAGTGGGAAGAAGATCGCCGGCAGCCGCTTGGGTCTGGGCATTGAACTCCTTACAGAACCCCATGATGTTCACACCCGCCTGACCAAGAGCAGGTCCGACTGGTGGAGAAGGGTTGGCTTGTCCAGCTTGAATCTGGAGTTTGAGGACTTGTTTTACTTCCTTGGCCATGATTTTAGAATTGTAAGTGAGTGTTGCCGCAAGCGGCGGAGGGGTGTGTGGTAATGTTTATCGAAAAAAGTCAAGATCAAACCGCTTCGATCTGACGAATTTTGTGATTTAGCCCTTCTCAACCTGCCAGTATTCGAGTTCGACTGGAGTCGAGCGTCCAAAAATTGTAACGGCGACACGCATCTTGCCGCGCTCTGGGTCAATTTCCTCAACGATCCCGTTCTGGGACTCGAACGGACCGTCAGAGACTTTGACGCTGTCCCCCACCTCAAACTCGATGGATGGACGAACGCTTCCTTCACGCTCCTCGATCTGACTGAGCATGCTCGCGACCTCCTTGGGACGCATCGGGATGGGCTTGTTGCGGGCGCCTGCAAACCCGATCGCCCCATCAAGCTGTTGCATGAAGGACCAGGTGTCCTCCACGACGTCATTGGATTCGTCGAGGAGATGCATATTGATAATGACGTAACCGGGGAAGAACTTCTTCTTCTGCTCGGTCTTCTTGCCCGCACGCACCTCGGAAACCAACTCGGTAGGCACAAGAACGTTAAAGATCTTGTCTCCAAGCTCTTCTGCTTCCACGAGTCGCGCAATACGGTCCTTCACCTTGTTTTCCTGGCCGGAAAGAACATGAACGACATACCACTGGTCTTTTGGTGCTGGGATGGTGGGCATTTTAAAAAAGTTTGTTTCGAAGCTGTGTTGAAACGGAAAATGAACGGAGAAAGGACGCTTACTTGGCCAATCCTCCGAGGAATGTCACCGCCTGGGTGTGAATGAGATCCCAAAGCGCCACGTAGGCCGCAAGAAGGATAATGGCAATGAGAACAACGATTGTAGAATCGATGAGTTCCTTGTATTTCTTAAATCCACGAACCTTGGGATCGGATTCCCAGGGCCAAGATGCTTTGCGGAGTTCGGTTTTGACCTCACCGATGAATTTGAAGAGTTTTTGGAACATTTTAGAATGTGGTGAAAGTGGCAGGACAGACAGGACTCGAACCTGCAACCCTCGGTTTTGGAAACCGATGCTCTACCAATTGAGCTACTGTCCTATTTTGTACTTTCGAGAGAGTTTGTGTTTTGAGGCGACTGAGGGGCACTCCTTTTTGAGGAGTGCCCCTGTAAAACCAGCCAACAGATCGTCTTTTCAACTTGAAAAGTCAACCTGTCATAAATCGAGATTACTCGATGATGTCTCCGACGCGACCTGCACCAACAGTGCGGCCACCTTCGCGGATCGCGAAGCGCATGGCTTTCTCCATGGCGACGGGGGTGATAAGGGTAATTGTAAGGCTGACGTTGTCACCAGGCATGACCATTTCGACTCCCTCGGGAAGCTCAATGGAACCAGTCACATCAGTCGTCCGGAAGTAGAACTGAGGGCGGTAGTTCGAAAAGAATGGAGTGTGACGTCCACCTTCGTCCTTCGAGAGAACATAGACCTCTGCGGTGAACTTGGTGTGGGGATTCACAGAACCAGGCTTCACGATGCACTGACCACGCTCAAGATCATCCTTCTTGAGTCCGCGGACGAGAAGTCCGACGTTGTCGCCTGCACGACCTTCATCAAGAAGCTTACGGAACATTTCGATGTCGGTGATAACGGTCTTCTGGGTGTCGCGAATACCGACGATCTCCACTTCCTCCATTTTCTTGACGATACCACGCTCGACGCGGCCAGTCGCCACGGTTCCACGTCCTTCAATTGAGAACACGTCCTCAATTGGCATCAGGAAATCTTGGTCAACCGGGCGCTCGGGCTCCGGAATGTAGCTGTCAACAGCTTCCATGAGCTTGAGGATTGCCTCCTTGTGAGCAGGATCCCCTTCGAGAGCCTTGAGAGCAGAACCTTTGACAACAGGAATATCGTCACCGGGGAATTCATACATGGAGAGAAGCTCGCGCACCTCCATCTCGACGAGCTCAAGAAGCTCTTCGTCGTCAACCTGATCGGTCTTATTCAAGAAAACTACAAGCGCGGGCACTCCAACCTGACGAGCAAGCAGGATGTGCTCACGAGTCTGGGGCATTGGGCCGTCTGCGGCGGAAACCACGAGAATACCGCCGTCCATCTGGGCAGCTCCGGTGATCATATTCTTCACGTAGTCAGCGTGACCTGGGCAGTCAACGTGGGCATAGTGACGATTTGCGGTCTCATACTCAACGTGAGCAGTGGAGATGGTGATACCACGCTCTTTCTCCTCGGGAGCGGCGTCGATCTCATCGTAAGCCTTTGCTTCGCCACCACCTGCTTCTGCGAGGATGGTAGTAATTGCGGCGGTGAGGGTGGTTTTACCGTGGTCAACGTGACCGATAGTGCCGACGTTGACGTGAGGCTTGTTCCGTTCGAACTGTTCTTTAGCCATTGTATTGGTTGATTAGGTTTTAGCTGGTTTTAGCTGGTTTTGGGTCGTCTCACACACCTCTCTGGAGCTTTTGGCGGGAATTGAACCCGCGACCTCGTCCTTACCAAGGACGCGCTCTACCCCTGAGCTACAAAAGCAGAACCAGAAAGTTGTTTATGAGTGCGATCAGAAGTGAGTTGAGGGGAGGAAGAAACGCTGTGATTTAGTGCGTCTCTCGGTCTCATCTCGCCCCGCTGCCGAAAGCGGGGCGCAAACTAGCAAAGTCGGTCACTCTGTCAAAAGTATTTTCAAAAGAAAGTTTTTTTCCTCTGGAGCCTTTATTTTAGGGGATTTCGCGAGCATCGACTTGTCGAAAAATCTATCCCGAAAGACCCTCTTGTTCGATCAAACGCGAGAAGCGCTCAATCGAAGTTGCTTTGCCGCTCTCTTCATCCACTTCAACGATGACACCACAAAGGCGCACCGGACCTTTTGCGACCGGAAATCGCGTCGGCAATCCCGTCCGAAATCGCCAAACCACCGAGTCCACCTCGCGCCCCAAGACCGAAACATCCGGTCCGCACATCCCGGCATCGGTTAAAAAGGCCGTTCCCCCGGGGAAAATCTGCTCGTCGGCAGTCTGAACATGGGTGTGCGTCCCAACCACAAGCGAGACCTTTCCGTCCAAGGCCCGCCCCATCGCAATCTTGTCGCTGGTCGCTTCCGCATGAAAATCAACCACCATCATCTTTACTCCATCTTCGCTTAGGCTCGATATCTCCTCTTCCAACAGAGTCAGGGGATTCTCGAGCGGAGGATTCATAAATGTCCGCCCCATCGCATTGAGCACTGCCACTTTTCCTTTCGCGGTTTCCAGGACAACCGCCCCCCCGCCAGGTGCTCCGACGAAATTAATAGGCCTTAACAAGCGCGGCTCGGTCGGAAAGTAATCCAAAATCTCCCGTTGATCCCAAACATGATCTCCCGTTGTGACCACCGCCGCTCCGGCGCGAAGCAAATCGATGCAGATTTTCGGCGTAATCCCCCGTCCTCCTGCCGCGTTCTCTCCGTTCACGATAATAAAATCGATCCCGTGCTCCTCCTTGATTCCCGCCAAGTGATCAATCACCGCACTCCTCCCCGGCGACCCCACGACATCTCCCAAAAACAATATTTTCATCATAACCTTCCGAGCGACCTTTAAAGGAGGCTCCTATTTCTGAAAAGCCCGGAAAATCGGCCGACCAGCGAAACATCCTTCACAACCGTGTCTTTGGGGGTTGCAGCCCCCATTTTATTAGCGACCTTGATCATGATGAGTCCCCCGCCTCCAATCAAAAATGCCCAATGGCTTCTCATCGTCATCCCAATTGGCCTTTTAATCGCGGCAGGCGGCTATCTTTTTTGGAAATCCCCGGCGCCGGACACGCCGGCGCGCTCTGATCCCCCTCCCTCTTCCCGACCTGAAAACCTCGCCTCACTTGGCCTGCCGCCCGACTGGTCGAAACTCGACAGGTTTCAAAAAACGATTTCCAGGGAAACCTTCCTCAACCGTCTTGAGACAATTTACACCAAAGATGACTCCTGGAGAAAATGGATCACCATCGATGAAGCCAAAAGCCAAGCTGTCATTGGTAACTATCAACTTCAGTTTTCCCCCGAGGACAAACCCGCTCCGGGCTCAATTTTCGATTGGAAGACCCGGGCCGATCTTCCGGACGACCGCGCTCTCCCGCTCGAAGGCCTCATGATCGCTCTCGACCCCGGCCACATTGGCGGAAATTATGCCAAGATCGAAGAACGCGAACACAAGTGGGGTGACGTGATCATCCGAGAAGGATCAATGACTCTGGAGACCGCCAGAATACTCAAACCCATGCTCGAAAGACTGGGAGCCTCCGTCACCTTGGTGCGCTCCAGCCTCGAACCCCTTACAAAAAAACAAGCAGAGGACTTTGCAGATCCAAAACTCTTTTACCGCACCTCGGAAATTCGTGCCCGCGCGAACTTCGTCAATGAATCGATCAAGCCCGACCTCGTTATCTGCCTCCATTTCAACGGATCAAGCTCCACAATCCCCGCTGCCTCCCAACACTTCCACATCATCCTCAACGGAACCTACACCGCGGGCGAACTTGCGCATGAAGACGAGCGCTTCGAGATGCTTCAACGACTCCTCTCCGGCACAATCACCGAAGAAATCCCCCTCGCTCGTGAGATTGCCACAGCCTTCAATCAGACGACCAAACTCCCTCCTTACCAATACCCCGACTCTTCTCCGACTTCCCGGAACCTCGCCAATCACCCGAATCTCTGGGCACGAAATCTTCTCGCCAACCGACTCTACCAGTGCCCTGTCATCTTCATGGAGCCCTACGTCATGAACAGCATTCCCTTCATCACCCGATTTCGAAAGAATCCCCGGGAAATCTATCACGAATACGCACAGGCAGTTGCCGATGGAGTCGCCCGCTACTACTCTTCACAATGAAACCTTCTCTCCTCATCGCTGGGGCCGGATATCTTGGCTCCGAAATCGCGGACCTGGCCCACGACTACCACGTTACCACCGCAACAAAATCAGGTGGAGACGGCCATGAGGCCTGCGACCTTTCCTCACCCGAACAGGTCTCGAATCTCGCAAGCAAAATCCCAAATCCGGCTGTCATCGTACATTGCGCGTCTTCGGGACGTGGCGGAGCAGATGCTTATCGCAAGGTATTCATCACAGGCGCCGGAAACCTTCTCAAATCATTTCCGGAAAGCCACCTCATCCTCACCTCTTCCACCTCGGTCTATCACCAGACCGATGGCTCGGACGTTGACGAATCCTCACCCACCGACCCCATTCGCGAAACTTCACAACTCCTCCTCGAAGCCGAACAAATCGTCCTCGACTCCGGTGGCACCGTGGCGCGCCTCGCCGGCCTCTACGGCCCCGGACGAAGCGTCGTTCTGCGAAAGTTCCTGGACGGGTCGGCCGTGATCGAGGAGACGGGCCAGCGAATTTTAAATCAAATCCATGTCAAAGATGCGGCGCTTGCCACCCTCCATCTTGCCGGCCAGAAACTGAACGGGGTTTTCAACGTCTCGGACGATCACCCGATCTCGCAACTCGAATGCTATCAGGGCCTGGCGGACTACTTCGACAAGCCTCTTCCTCCGAGAGGCGAGAAAAACACCTCTCGCAAAAGAGCCTGGACCCACAAGCGGGTTCTCAATCGAAAAATTCGCGAGACCGGCTGGAAACCAACATTTCCCGGATATTTCGATGCCCTCGACAGCCTGAACTCCGCCTCGTAGATTAACAGCGAAATGAGATCGGGACTCCTGATTCTAGCGCTGGCCACCGGATATGCCCTGTTACGGGGCTGGCCCGAACAATGGCACACCATCGTTCGCATCTGCACCGCCGTCTCCCTTCTCGTCGTCGCCTTTTGCGTTTGGGGCCATCGTGAGAAAACACCGACAACACAGGCCAAGTCAGCCCGCAAGCCCAGACTCCTCGACTACCTGACAATCGGCATCGCCGTCCTCCTCATCGAATGCTTTTTCCTCGTCTTTCTCTCGATCGCTCCTGAAAAATCGGAGGAACTTGCCATTGCCATCGATGACGCCCTCCAGCCTGAATTCGACTACCAGGAGGAGGAAATCAGTGGCGACAAGAATGGAAGGAATGGAGGACCCGGCAGCAAAAATGGAGGCTTGGTCACCTCCAATTGGCTCTTCTCCGGCCCCGGGCCCCGCTCCCTCAACAAGAACAGGAAAGTCAGGCCGTCAAACCGTCCAGAGGTCTACCTTTTCCCAAAAACCGCCAACGATGCCCGCATCCTTTTGAGCCGAGAGCGTTTTGTCCGCAATTTCACTCTGGCGACCTACCGTGACGAATCGTGGCTGCCGCATTCCATGGTGCCCAAAACACTTCAAGCGCAAGGCGGGACGATCACGCGCGACTTCCAGACACCGGGACCAAAAGTGACCTACGAAATCTCCCACCAAGCCAATCTTGGAGGTCAAACACTTGCGATCACGGTTCCAAATTTCATCTCGATCCAGCAACCCAGGCTCCGGGAAACCTCGCCGGATACCTTTCGGCTCCCACCAAATTCCGCCCGGGGGAAAGACTACCGTTATGAAGTCACCTCGATCCCCTTTGACTTCAAAAGTGTCCTGGAGGTCGTGCCCGGAGAATCTCCGTCACCCGAGTATCTGGAGCTCCCGAACAACCCGGAGTTGCGCGGGAAAATCCAAACGCTCGCCGCAGGATTTGGAGCGCCCACCCGTGCCTCCCTTCTCTCCTTGCGCCAATATCTCCAGGAGAATTGCCAATACTCCCTCGATCTCGCCATTCCCGGGGACGCCGAGCCGGTCGACAGCTTTCTCTTTGAGACCAGAACCGGCTACTGCACCCACTTTGCCACCGCCACGGTTCTGCTGGCACGCGCCATGGGTGTTCCCGCACGAATCGCCTTCGGTTGGTCCGGCGGACGTTATTTCTCAGGTCCCAACCTCTTCGTTTTTCGCGCCCGGGAAGCTCACGCTTGGGCTGAAATCTACCTCGAAAACCATGGCTGGGTGATCTTCGAAACCACCCCGGCAACCCGCGAGGAAGGGGCCCCTTCACTGGCCGGCACCGATGAAACCTCGCCATATCCCGAGGATCCCGGTAACGAGGACACCACAGCCCCCGAAGAGGATACCGCGCCTCTCCTCAAAGCCTCGCTTTGGGTTGGAGCAGCTGCCTTCATCCTGCTCCTTGCCGCACTTCTCATCAAGCGCCCGGAAAACCCTGCCAACGAGCAGAACCCGGCTCCGGGAGTTTTGCCGGAGCCTCCAAACTACCTCAGTGCTTTCAGAAGGGCCTGCCGGGCTCATGGCACCCCCATGCCACCCGGCCGCACCCTCCGGGCTCATTTGGAAGAAATTCAGGCCCCTTCCTTCACCACCGACCTCCTCAACTATCACTACGCCGTGCAATACGGAGACCAACCACGAAACAAGGTCACCGAAAAAAAACTTCTTGGCCAACTTCGCCATTGGGAAAAGAAAGGGAAAGAACCTACATGAACCGCAGACATGCTTTCACCACAATCGGAGCCAGCCTCATTCCAGCCGGTCTCCCCGCTCTTTTAGGCGATTCTGACGAGCCCTCGACAAAGAAAGGCTGGGCCGGTTCGAAAACCCGATTCCACAAAACCTTTGGCGCGCAATGGTATTACAACTGGACGCCCGGCTGGCAGGCCAACCAGGGGATCGAATTTGTCCCCATGATCAAAAAAGCTTCCGACCTCAAAAAACTGGGTGCGATCCGACAAAACAAAAGTGCAAAATTCCTCCTGGGCTTTAACGAGCCGGAGCGCAAAAAACAGGGCAATTTGTCGGTCCGGCAAGCTCTGGGACATTGGCCCGAAATCCAAAAACTGGCAAAAGAGAAAAACATCCCGCTGGGCTCACCCGCCCCTTCCTCTGATCGTGCAGGCCTTGCCTGGCTCGATGAATTCATGAAACAAGCCAAGAAAAAAGACCTCCGGATCGACTTCATGGCCCTCCACTACTACCGCAGCAGGGATCCCGATGATTTTGAAAACTTCATCGAAGGCATCGCTAAAAAATACAAGCTCCCCATCTGGGTCACCGAATTCAACGGCTGGGCCGGCGACGAAAACGAAAACTATCGTTTCCTCAAGAAAGCCCTCCGCTATCTCGAACGAAGCAAAGACGTTCAGCGCTATGCCTATTTCAATCCTCCTGCGGGAAAACCTCACAGTCTTATCGACAAGAACGGAGAGCCAACCCGGATGGGAAAGCTCTATCAGGACACTTGAATACGGATTCTAAAATTGCCTTCAAAAAAGATCCCTATTCTCAATCTGAGTTCGAATAGATTCCACGATGTGCGCGTCACACCGGGAGCAGAAACAAGAATGCTCCTGTCCCCCTCTTGAACACAGCCTGGCTCACCTTTCAACGCAGGGAGCCAGGCTTTCTCTTGCCAGCTAGAACCGATAAGACACACTCGCGCCATGAAACTTCGGGAGATCGTTCTCATCTCAATTGCCAGTATTCTCGTCGCCTGCAGCCCGGCCCAGGATCCGCGTCCAACTCCGCCTGCGGCTCCACCGGTCGTAGTCCAACCCAATGTTGTCAGCCCCAACCTTCCGTCGCTCAACGCTCCCTCGGTCCAAGCCCAAAGCGCCATCGTGATCGACACCATCACAGGTCGCATTCTCTTCCAAAAAAACGCCCGCACTCCAAGGGCCGTCGCCAGCACCCAAAAGCTCCTCACCGCGCTCTGCGTCTACCGCGCGGGACCGCTGAGTGATCCGGTCACGGTGCAAGCTGCCGACACTAGGGTTGAACCCTCAAAAATCTACGTTAGCGCCGGCGAAAGCTACACCCGCCAAGCTCTCGTCAAAGCCCTCCTCGTCAGATCGGGAAATGACGTTGCCAAAGTTCTCGCCCGCGACGTCTCCGGCTCCGAAGCCGCCTTCGTCAACTACATGAACCAAACCGCCCGTTCGCTTGGCATGACACAGTCGAACTTCAAAAACCCCCACGGACTGACTGAAGAAGGACAATATTCCACCGCACTCGATATCGCCATTCTCGCACGCGAGGTCACCAAAATCCCCTTCTACCGTCAGTGTATGCGAACCAAGGAGTACGCTTTCCAATACCCCGATGGCCGCACCAAAACCCTCACCAACACCAACAAGATTCTCAAGCGCCTTCCCTACTGCACCGGCATGAAGACCGGCTACACCTCCGCCGCCGGGCGCTGTCTCGTTTCCTCCGGCGTCCTCAATGGAAAAGCCGTTATCGTCGTCGCCCTCGGCTGCAAGGGCAACGCAGTCCTGGACGACTCCGAGAAGCTCCTCAAGTGGGCACTGGAGTAAAGCATTTCGGAGGCTCCACTTCCGCACTCCAAAATCACTTCCGCTTCGCGAGCTTTAGCTCCCAAACCACCTTTTCAAATTCGTCCATCAGACGCTCTGGCATCGCCACTCTGACCGTCCAGGGAGCGTCTTGATCAAACTCGTCCCCTTTCCGCTGATTGGCAATCATGACATTAAAGTCGAAACCCACGCCAAGGAACTCCTGCAAGATATCTCTGCCAAAGTCTTGCTCGACCATCTCCCAAAACTCATCGAAGGGCCGATCGTCTTCCAAATCAAAAAGCGCGTTGTAGGAAACAAACTCGAAGTCTTTTTCGACCAACTCGCCCAACTTCACCAATTCGGCTCGCGATTTCCGGATCTCCTCGGAATGCATCTCATACTCAGCCGGATCAGCCCCCATGCTCTCGTCCGCGGACATCGCGAACAAACGCGCCTCGTAGGATGCCGTCACAAACTTCACCCACTCTTTTGTAGGTTGCGGCAGATCTTCCGGCTCCGGCGCTTTAGGCATTACCAGCAGCCCGACAACGATCACCAAACAGGCGGCAACGAAACAGATCACAACCTTCATAGCGCCAGTCTTCCCGATCCCACACCCCGGAGCGATGACAAAGATGACGCTATTTTACAACTTGGTTTCTCACTGCCGCTTTGCCTGATAGCGACCTTCGATCTGTAGAGTCTCGCCTTTCAAAACATGCGTGTAGCCCCCTTCAAGAGTCGCTGAATTTGCAGTCGCTGACTGGACCCGCTTGGTCCAAACAACCTCGTCTCCGTTTCGTAAAACACAGCGACCATCCGCCAAAAACTCCCGCGTGTGAGCGCCGGCGTAGCTCCACTTTCCGAGCAAGGCATGATCTTTCATATCCACCGGCTTGGGGGCGGGCGGAGGATTGCCAACCTCAACCTCCAGCTTCGTTTCGAACGGCGGAAGCACCCGCAATCTAAGGTTCTTAAACTCAATTGGTGCCCCTTCGGATTCCAGACAAAGATAGCCCGCAGCCGGACTAATCCCGTCGCCACCCGAAACCTCTTCGCCATTCACCCAAAGCCTTACGACCCCGTCGATGGCCCGGATGTAATAGTGATTCCATTCGTTGATCCCCTTGGTCGTTTCCTTCGATGGAAAACTCCGCCTTCCATTCGGTGCCACCGGCGGAAAAGGTCTCATCTTGATCGGCCCCACCGGGAAGACATCGCCATGACTGGTGAACCAATCACCCTTCTTCTTATACTGAGCCTCGTAGATTTCCTTGTAGCCCAGATCCAAAACCTGCACCTCAATCCCTTGGGGCAAACTTCCCTTTCCAGCCATCAATCGGTTAATGGACCGGGGAGTGGCCCACACAAAGACGCCCGAATTCCCGCCCTTCTTCTTATGCATCCACTCGCAGGAAAATTCAAAATTCGTGAGCGGCTTCCGGTAACGAATCACGCCGGTCGGACTCCCGGTGCACCAGGCGTGACCCCCCTCCCACTTCCAGGTGTCGGCACGGCAGTTCACATTCAGAAAGTCCTCACCAGTGAGCTCGACCCACCCCGGGCCCTCCCCGCGGCTGAACTCCGGTTCCATTTTCACGATTAATCCGCTGTCCACTTCCCCGGCAATATCGCTCCTCAAATAAGCCGCAATATCACGGACGTCCTGATTGCTCAGCCCCATCGCCGAGGCCGAGGGCATCCAGGAATGATCCTTGAGATACTCAATCCTGGCGTTCGGCCGCCGGTGGGGAACTTTGAGCGTAACTCCTCCCATCGTCTTGACCCGGATCGCCCCGGCATGCCAACTGTAGCCCCGCGAGACCCCCTCCAGTCGATGACCACTTTGAGTCACCACCAACGGCTTGTCGTAACCATGAGCCAATTCGGCCGAGGGATCGACCATCGCGCGAATCACTTCTTTGACATCGCGAACTTGTCCCCAGTTCGTGAGATCAGGACCGAACGGAGTGCCGGTCCCGCCGATCTGATGACACATCATGCACAAGGCGGCCTTGCTACGTCCGTTTCCGGATTCGGGCTTGAGCGAAGCAATTTCCTCAACCGACCCCAGCTTGGTGGGAATGCCAAATTTGGTCGGAAAAACATAGGACCGGGTCAGCGGAACCGGATCAGGATCGCTGATGTCCTTCTCAATAAACTCCGTGATGATCACCTGATACTCCTCGCCCTGAAAGGCCTCCTGCCCGGCAAACTTCTGCATGAAGGCAAGATTCTGCTTTCGCTCCTCGTCCGAGTAACAGAGCGCAAAAGTGTAGGCCAGGCGCCGGAAGGTCTCCAGATCGACTTTCTGCGCCATCATGCTGTCGGCAAGATCCGCCAACGCCTCCGCACTCCGAAGCCGCCAAGCCAAATTCATTTGTCGCTCATTCCACTCCTTCGGATCAGGTTGCTGCGGCTTCACCAACTCCCGGTAAGCCTTGTCCTTAAAGTCATCACAAACGGCTCCCAACGCCTCCAGATACCATCGGTTCTTTCCATCGTATGCTGCGATCAATTTCCCCAACGGCACCTTGAGTTCATCCCAAGGCATACCTTTCATGGTGACCAACAACTCTCTTCGGACAGCCGTCGACGGGTCGGTTGCCAGCTTTGAAATCAGTGCCCTCAGCGATTTTTTTCCGGCCATCCTCAAAGCCCGGATCGCCGAAATCCGAATCCACTCGTCGTTTTCCGAACACATCGTTTCAACCTGCTCCGCCCCGGCCGGCTCCTTGAGTTGCGCCAGAAGAAAAATCCCTCTGGACTGGTAAAAAGGATTTTCACGATTTTCGCCAATGAACGACATCACGTCATTCACCACCCGCGGCTGCTGTTTCAACCGGTCCTGAGCCACCCATCTCACGCCGGGAGCCGGACTCTTCAATGCTTTCAACAAACCTTCTGTCGTTGTGAAGTCAATCCTGGGAGGGTTAACCTTCGCTCCCTTTTTCGAGATCCGAAAGATTCCGCCCAGCGCATTTCCCGATCCACGTGCGTTGGTGTGTGAATTCCAGTCACTCACAAAAAGCGCACCATCCGTTCCAGCCACCACATCTGATGGCAGGAAACCTGACGCCGCCTTATTTTTCGAACGACGATCGGTCGCAAAGAATGATTTATTCAAATTCCCCAACTCAATCTGCGCATCGCCGCGCTTGAGATCGAACGCAAAGACCGCCCGATGGACCGTTTCGCAAACCAAATACTTTCCGCGATACTCCCTTCCCAATTCATCTCCCTCAATGAAGTAATCACCCGTCGGAGCGCCGGGCCCCCAGAGATTCCCCGGAGGCGTGACGCCTGGAAAGTGCTCCCGCCAGTGTCCTTCATCACGACGCAGCGATGATTTGGAATGCCCCTCGTAAGCATCTTCCATGATCCCGGCCGTCACCGTCTTCTTCTCCCAGCTCTTCGCAGAGTCCTCCCACGAACGATTGCCATCTTCCAACGCGGCATAGCCAAAATTCGAATGCTCCATCACCCAGGCCGCCCTCGCATGCGCAGGATCATCATTGTCCGCCTGCAGCACATCGCCAAATGAGGTCACCGACATGGCGTGGGCATTGCGCGAATTTTGAAAAATCACCTCCGCTCCACTGCCATCCGGATTCATCCGCAGCCCAAAGCCGCCGACATAAAGTCTTCCGTCAAAACTCTTCTTCCCAATGCTTTGGGGATTCTGACTGTAATAGGAACTGGCATGAATCTCACGCCCGTCCGACATCGTGACATCGGCTCCGATGTTGCCATGATTCACATACCACTTCCCGCTTGGCCCCGGCACCACCGCATGAAGAGCGTGATCATGGGTGCGACCATGAAACCCTCTTGCGATGATCTCTTCCTTGTCGACCTTGGGGTCAAAAACATCATCACGGTTTACGTCGGTATAAACGTGGATGTTTGGTGCCATCGAGACCACGATCTTGTTGTCGAACACGCTAATCCCCATCGGCTTCGAAGTGAAGGTCGGCCCGAACACCTTGACTGAATCCGCCTTCCCGTCCCGGTCGGTGTCCTCCAGAATCTTGATCCGGGCATGTGGCCCCTTCCGCCCCGATCCCTGCAAATCCTCCGTCACCCAAACCCGACCCCGCGAATCCACATCCATCGCTACCGGGCTGTGCACCAGATCCGACCCCGCCCACAGGACCGCCTCCAATCCCGGCGCCAAGGTGAAACTTTCCAACATCGCCTCCTGTTCGGCGAGGACATGGCCGGCAAGCAATGCGCTGGAAAGAGTCAATGGGAGCAATTTCATAAGGCTAAAACTAGGACTTTCTACTCACCCTGAAATCCTAAAACTTTCAGAAAAACCCTCAGCCTTTTCGCTCCCGCAGCAATTCCCCGACCAATTCATTGGGATACCTGCGACTGGGAGTAATCGCGTAAAAACTTTCCGAGAGATCCTTGAATCGATAAACCTCCTCCAAGAGTCCCCTTTTCAGCTCTCCTGACACCACTACCGGAGGAACCAAGGCCAATCCCGCTCCCTCCCGTGCCAGCAGACGCAACATCGACATGTCATCGACCTCCGCCGCGATCATCGGAATGATGCCCTCCCGCTCCATCACAAGATCAAAGGCAGCCCGCAAATTCGTATCCAGCGACGGCAGCAAAAGCGGAGTCTTTGCAAGATCATCAGGGAATTTAAATTCCGCATTGCTCGCACTCTTCCTGCCAACCAGAGCGACCGGTTGCTCTTCCAATCGATGACTGTGCCACGAGGTTTCGGCCTCCCGCCTCACCGGCAAATTCGAAAGCACCACATCCAGGGTATGCGACTGGAGCTGGCTCAACAACTCGCGCAAGCTTCCCGACCGAAGCACCAGTTCCACATCATCGCGCCCGATGAAGGGCTGCAAACAAGACAATTGAAAATTTCGCGAAAGCGTCGCCACCGAACCCACCCGTAAAACCTTCCGCTTACTCGTAGGGCGATTCTGCAAAACACTCATCAACTCCTCGCCCGAGCTAAAGATGGTTTCGGCATAATCCAGCGCAATCTTGCCCGCTTCCGTGAGAACGAGGGACTTGCTTTGGCGATGGAACAGAGGTTGCCCAATGCTTTCCTCCAATTGCTTCAGCTGAACACTCAGGGAAGACTGGGCCACACCCAGCTTCTCCGCCGCGCCCGTCAGCGTGCCCTCCGTGGCGATCGCACGAAAATACCGCAAATGATGATAGTTAAGAAAAGCCATCAGTAATTCTGATTTCCCGAAGCATATCCCGTTCCGTATCAACTGAGAAGAACCTTCATCACTTTTACCTTCTCTTGACAAAATCCCCCTCCGGGAAACTTTATAACCCTATCATGCACAGGCCAATCCTTTCCCTTCTTCTCGCTTTGGCAATCGTGACGGCCCGAGGGCAAGACCGCCTCCAACGCCTCGCCAAAATCAAAGAAAACGACGTTGAGATGAAGTCTCTGGTCTTTGCGAAATCGTTCTGTGTGGCAATGCGCCGAAACCATCAACTTCAAAACCCAACAAAGCTTCTTCAATTCATCGATCCCCGCTATCTGGCTGAACACAAAATCAACACCACCAAACCCAACCTCGAAACATTCCCCCTTTTCAATATCTACGACATCAAAATCTCCACCGACCCTTCAACCATCCTCTGCATCGTTGACACCAAGGGAGGCCCCCGCCAAGCCCTCCTTCTAAGGACCAATACCTCCAACGGAAAACTTCACCTCAACCCTGTTGCCCCCCCGTCAAAAGCCAATCAATCGTTCACACCATGGATTCTTCGCATGCAGGCAGCTCCGGCCCTCGATGGTGGGAAAAAAAACATCACCCGGGAAAAGCGGCTCCTGGCAGGCATCCTCAGGCACTTCCCTCAAGACGTCAAAAGCGTCGAAGCCTGGGAAGGCAGCGAATTCAAAATCGGAGACTCCACGATCATCCCCACCAAGGAGATCACCCGGGATATTCTCCTCAAGTTTGTTGGCCAAAGTGTGAGCATCACTGGAAACTGGAATCCCGGAGAAAACCAGAGCCACGCGAAAAGTGAGAAATTCCACTCCCATCCAATCCTTCCCCAAGGAGGATCCGATATCGTAGGGTCCGGCCTTGAAGCCATCTCGATTCGGAAAATCGATTGATTGGACAAAACTTGTTGGCACCTTTAAACGGCAATGGCTTCTTTTTTCACCTACTTCACCAGCGCTATCGGAACGCTTGTCATCTCTTCTTTTCTGCTTTCCCTAATGCTGCAGAGGCATCTGTCGCTTGGCTACTTTGGCTTGATCGGCTTCCCCCTCATCGCGCTTTGTTACGCAATCACAAGGAAGATGATGGCACCTGAATCGGCGAACGAATCCCTGCAAATTGCAAACAAAGCCAGCGAAACAAAAAAACATCCTTTGTATCCAAAATTCGTTTCGGATGACCCGGAGCGGCAATACCTTTACAAGGAAGTTCTTCCCGGTGCCTTCCGTTCGTGGCTGGATGAGCAGAACCGCTCAACGAAATCGAGCGAAGACGACAGGTAGAATTCGAGGGAGCCGATCACCACCAAAACCAAAGCCTGGCACCATCGCCGGACATTGCCCAGTCCCCGTCACCGCGCGCAATATCTTTGATTCCCTTTTCGAACTCATCGAGGCGAGCCCGGCCCATTTCGAAAACCACCTCCTCTTCCGTCTCGAGTTCCACAAAATGATCCTTCTCCAACTCCGGGCTGAAGACCAACTCAAGCCGTCGCAAGCTGATGGTCTTCTTTCCATGGTTCGGCACCCCGGATTGCTCCTTTGTCACCTCCGCAAGCGCAAATTTTTTCCGCCCCCCGGACTCCAAGTTCCTAATTATCCCAATCAAACCCAACAAAAACCGACATCCCTCGCGATCTGCCGTCATGTGGTGGCCGATCCACCCTCTCGAAGCCTCGAGATAACGCCACACATAGATTTCCCCGGTATTGTTCCACTGCCAAACCTCTTCCGTATGCACGACCGGGCTCTACTCAAAAAAACTCGCCCTTCCAGCCTTCGATATTGCCACTTTCACATTCCGGGCGCAGCTTCCCACACCGACATGAGCACCCAGAAGGAACTCGCCATCGAATCCGCCCGCGTTTTGCGTGAGGCTGGTCATGTCGTCTATTTCGCCGGCGGTGCCGTTCGCGACCAACTTCTCGGACAGACTCCGAAGGACTACGATCTTGCCACCTCGGCCCGGCCCGATGAAGTGCAGGCTCTCTTCAAAAAATCCGATGCCGTGGGCGAGCACTTCGGCGTCATCATTGTGAAGGGCTCGGGCGAAATGATCGAAGTCGCAACCTTCCGCACCGACGGATCCTATAAGGACGGTCGCCGACCCGAGTCGGTCGAATTCTCCTCGCCCGAACAGGACGCGCAACGCCGCGACTTCACCATCAACGGGCTCTTCCAAGATCCGCTCACCGGAGAAATCATCGACCACGTGGGTGGACGCGCTGATCTTGAAGCGAAAGTCCTGCGGGCCATTGGCGACCCCCGGAAGCGTTTCGAAGAAGACGCCCTCCGGCTCCTGCGCGCCATCCGCTTCTCCACCACCACCGGATTTGAGATCGAAGCGAAAACCTGGGCCGCGATTCAGGAATGCGCCCCCCTCCTCTCACAAATTTCCCCCGAGCGAATTCGCGACGAATTCTCCCGCATCCTAATGGCAGCTGACCGCGCTCGCGGCCTTGACCTCCTTGTCGACTCCGGACTCATCAAAGAGTTTCTACCCGAGGTTCTGGACCTGCAGGGCTGCGAACAACCACCGCAATGGCACCCCGAGGGAGACGTTTACGTACACACCCGCATCGCTCTCTCTCTTCTCAATTCACCGCCTCTCCACTTGGCTCTCGCCGTGCTCCTGCACGACATCGGAAAGCCGGCCACCCAAGCCTGGGACGCGGAAGCAGAACGCTTTCGATTTAACGGCCACGACAAGGTTGGAGCATCAATGGCCGAAAAAATCCTGCGCCGCCTTCGTTATTCAAACCAAACGGTCGAAGACGTCACCTTCATGGTCTCACGTCACATGCAGTTCATGCACGTGAAGGACATGCGCACCGCTAAGTTGAAACGTTTCATGTCGGCGGAGACCTTCGAGCTTGAGACCGAACTTCATCGGGTCGACTGTGACAGCTCAAACGGTTTCCGAGATAACTACGATTTTGTTCGTACTAAAAAAGAGGAGTTCGCCCGGGAACCCCTCATCCCAAAGCCACTCCTGACCGGGCACGATCTCATCCGCGATTTCAAGATCGCCCCCGGCCCGGAAATCGGCACAATCCTCCGCGACGTTCAAACCGAACAACTGGAGGGAAGACTTTCTGATAAAGAAGCCGCCTACCAATTCGTAAAAGAAACACTTTCACAATGAGCAACATCCCGACTGAACACGACGATCCTATCAACGCCAAGATTCTCAGCGTCTCCGAAGACCTGGTCTCCGGCTTCCAGCAAGACCCGTTTTCCATCATCGCTGAAGAGTCCGGAGTCGAACTCAATGTCGTTCTGGAACGCATCCGCGCCATGCTCGAAGCCGGAGTCATTCGCCGTGTTCGCCAGACCATGCTCGCCACCAAGCTGGCACACGGAGCACTTGTCGCCTGGCGCGTTCCCGAGGAAAAGCTCAACGACGCCTTCGACTTCATGGCCAAGGAGGATCCCTTCTCCGGCCACGTTGTCATTCGCTCGACCGATGGCCAAATCTCCGGTTCCGGCTACCGCCTCTGGACCACTCTCAAGGTCCCCCAGGGCGAGTCTCTGGAGGAGCATGGCAACGTCCTCAAACGTCTTGTTGGGGCCGAGGAATTTATCCTCATGCCGGCCAACGGAGTTTTCGCGCTTGGCGTGGGCCACGTTCGACGCAAGGGCCTTGAACCCGGGGCAAAGCTGGATGTCCCGGCAGAAATGATGACCACCACAGTCGTCGATCTCACCAAGGAAGAATGGGACGTCCTCCTCGCCCTCAAAGAAGAACTCGCACCAGATGAAGTCATCGTCAATTGCTGGGATCGCCGCGCCGAAATGGCAGGCGTTTCGCTGGAGCGCTTCTATGAAGTTGCCCGAATCCTCGACAGCAAGAAAGTCATCGGGCGCTTCTCAACCTTCCTTGAACACGTCAAGCCCTCCGACACCGGAAAACGCGTGACCCGTTTCAATGGTCTCTTCCACTGGGCCGTTCCCAAGGGTCGTGAAATGGAGGCTGGCGGTGAAGTCGGCCGCCATCACTGTATGACCCACGCCTACTGGCGCGAAGGGGGCCCCAAATTTGGTAATGTCAACATCATGGGCGTGGTTCACGGAACCGAGAAAGACAAGGTGCTTGAGCACAAGGCCGCCATCGACAAACACCTCGAAGCAGTCGGAATCCCTGTCAGCTACACCAACGTTTTTTGGGGAGGTCGCTCGGAAATAAAGCCCTCGGAAATTTCCCCGAAGATTTACCGCGAGTGGCATGAAAAGCATGCCGAATAACCGGAAACGAAACGCCAGCTTGCTTTCGACGCTCTAATCTGAAATCCTCGCCGGATGACCAATCCTGCTTTTCTATTGGCGGGAACCTTGCTGGCGGGAATGTCAGCCTGGGGTGACATCGTAATCAACGAGATCGTCAGCCAAAATAGCCCCGATGGCCTGGCCGCCGCAGACGGGAACAACTACGATTGGATCGAACTCCACAACAATGGGGTCGTGGATATCGATCTTCAGGAAGCTTACCTGACCGACGACCAAGACGATCTCACCAAGTGGCAGTTCGAGAGAAGCTTTATCATTCCGGCGGGAGGGTTCGCGATCGTCTTCGCTTCCAACCTTAATGGTCTCGTCGAGGGACAGGAACATCTCAATTTCAAACTCAATGCAGGCGACGGGGAATACCTGGCGCTCGTTTCCCAAGATCGAGAAACAATCATCGATGATTTTTTACCGGGCTTTCCTCCTCTTCGAGAAAACCTTTCATTTGGCGTCGCGGCCGGAGAAGAAGAACCCGCCATTCTGCTCAGCCCCACTCCGGGGACCGAAAACACCCGCGCCGCCCCCATCCCTCAAATCAATTCCCTCGCAGCGTCCAAAGCTGTGATCGCAAATGGTGAGTCAGTCACCATCTCTTGGGAGAGCGTGAACGCCGAAGCCATCACGCTTGAAACGTCATCAAGTCAGAACGCCAGTGTCGAACCGAATGGCTCAGTCATACTTCGCCCCACCCACCATGAAACGATCACGCTAACTGCCCGCAACGGATACGCCGTGATTTCGAAAACCATCGAAGTCCTCGTTGGCCCGGCAATAACCAACTTTTCAGCAGCTCCAGCAACCATTGCCACCGGAGGAGAAACAGTGATCAGATGGGAAACCACCGGCCCGGATCAGATTGTGGAATCAAATCACTTTCCGGCGACAGCGGTCTCCGCGCCCGTCAGATTCACCCCGACGAATCTCAATTTGATCGCTTCCGATGCAACCTGGAAACAAGCCCCGGCCACGCCCGGGGAGGGATGGCAATCCATCGGCTACGATGACTCCGCCTGGAGCGATGCCATACCTCCCTTTGAAGGCAATCAATCGTATCGCAAAAGCTTTTTAGTATCCGATCCGGGAACCCTCGCCATCGGTGCGATCCAAATTTCGCGCCCTCAAAATCTGCATGTCTCCCTGAACGGACATACAATTTTGAGCCCAGCGATTTCGAATGGAGTCCCCGGGATCTCCGATGGGATCGTGCGGTTTGATCCCGCGCTTCTTCGCGAAGGCGAAAACATTCTCACCGCGAGACTGGTTTCTCAAGCCGGCAAATACGACATCAGGCTCGACGCCTGGAGAACCCGACCCGTCGACACCGTGATACCCGTCACCCTTCTTGTGCGTAACGATGCCGGGGAAGAAAGCAGGACGGTCGAGATCACCGTGCTTGCAGAAAACACTCCGCTTCCGCCACTGCCCACGATTGCGATTTCTGAATTCTTCTGGGGCTACAACGGGACGCTTCCGGTGGAACCTTACCGCTTCTTTGAGTTTCAAAACTGCGGCAACCAACCCATCGATCTCAGTGGGACCCAGTTGACCGGCGACTCATATTTCTCTTTCTCAGATGCCACTAACCCGACGCTCGATCCGGCTGAGGTCGCTGTCATCGTCACCCATCACCCAACCTTCGCTGAGAACTGGCCAGGGGACCGCAATATCATCGGACAGATCGAAGATCCCCAAGCCATCGAGACCTATCAATTCGACTTCGAACTCGCCCTTCTCGACCCCTTCGGCCGCAGCTTCGAGCACGTCAACATTCGATCTCTCCCTGGGTTTGGTGACTTTCTTCAAACCTTCGAAAGAGTCGACCCAAAGACCTCATCCCTTGAACCTTCAAACTGGTATGTCGACAGCGAACTTGGCTTGGGGCATGGTGGAGGGACTCCGGGAGAACTTCCCTTTCGTGTCACCGAGTTTTCGTTCGACCCTCCTGCAGCCAAGCCCGGCGATCCGGTCACTCTCACCTGGAGTGTCTCACGTCCCGCCACCCTTCAAATTGCCACCCTTGGTCCATTATCGGGAACCACTGGCTCCATTGACTTCGTTGTTCCTGAAGACGCCCGCTTCTTCCGTTTCTGGCTTCATGCTGAGACGACCTTCTCCCGCCGGAACGTCCTTGCGTCGCTGATTCTCCCTCCCTCAATCAGCTCATTCAGCTCCTCAAAAACAGCCATCCGTCCCGGTGAAGAAGTCACCCTCCGCTGGGCGCAGACCATCCCCTACATAAATTACGAGGCCGAGATCTCACCGGAAGTTCCTTCCGGTGTTTACGGAAGCAGCCACTCCTTCACCCCTTTGATCTCGGGATTCCCAAAAGGAGGTGATTGGCGGACCCGCGCCCACGAAACTCCGCCGGAAGAAAACTGGAAAGCAATCGACTTCGAAGTGCCTTGGCGGAATCGTCGCGCTGCAATCGGATACGGAAATGATCAGGTCATCTCCGAAATCAGGCCGCAGAATTGGCTAAGCGCTTATTTTCATCGGAACTTCCAAATCACGGAAGTGACGGAAATCGATGAACTTTTCCTCGACCTCTGGAATGATGACGGCATTGAAATCCATCTGAACGGACAAGAAGTGATTCGGGAAAACCTCCCGCAAGGAAAGATCGATCACCTCACTCCGGCGCTGACCAAAATTGCCCCGCTCGAGCGGACTTTCAAAATTGACCAAACCTTGCTCGTTGAAGGTGAAAACATCATCGCCGTTGGTGTTCATAACAGCTCAATTGATGACGACGACCTCGTCTTTGACCTCGGGCTCAGGGCCATGCGGAGGATCCCGGATTCAGGCCGAAAACACTACCTCTTCACGGGATCCAATCAGGCCGGATCAGACTCCGCCCAAGTCACCATCCTCTTTCAGGAACCTCTCAGCGCAGCTGACTGGCAGAACGAATTGGGTCTGAGCGGAGACCCGAAAATCTCAGACGCAGACGGAGACGGCTTGACTGATTTCCTCGAATTCGTCACTGGCACAGACCCCCTGCAAGGCAACTCAAACCCGATCTCTCTCGCCCGGGATCAAAATGGCTTCATCACCGTCAGCTACCCGCACAACCTCCTTTCAGAGAAAAATTTTCTGAGCCTCCAAAGCTCAACCGATTTGGAATCCTGGAGCGATCTTAGTGACTTCAGGTTTGAAGGAGCGGTCGCCCCGGATGGATCGGAGATCGCCCGGGTCAGATATCGGTCGTATTCCCCCGTTAAAAAGACGCGCTACTTCCGACTAATCACGAACTAATTCCGCCATCGCCTCATCGATCGTCGGGTAATGGAATTTGTATCCGGCATCGAGCAGCACTTGTGGCACGACCTTGGTGCTCGCCAAAAGCCCCTCCTTGGCAAAGTCGCCCAGAAGCAATTTCAAGGCAAAAGCTGGCGCCGGAAAGGGCGTGGGGCGTCTCATCGCCTTACCCACCGCTCTGGTAAAATCAGCATTCCGCACCGACTCCGGCGCAACCAGATTCACAGGTCCCGAAATCTTCTTTTCCAAAGCGAAAATCATTCCGTCGATTTCATCCTTCAGGTGGATCCATGGCATCCATTGTTTCCCATCGCCAAGTTTACCGCCAATTCCCCATTTAAAGATCCCGTTCATCTTATCCCAGGCCCGCCCTCCTTTCCCGAGGACAACCCCGGTCCTCAAAAAGACCGTTCGGACACGATGCGGGACTTCAACCGCCCCCTCCCAGTCCCGACAAAGCCCGGCCAAATACCCCTCTCCGGGCAAAGCGGTCTCCGTAAGACTCTCATCTCCCCGGTCACCATAGATACCGATCGCCGAAGCATTGAGCAGAACTTCGACCCCGGAATTTGAAATCGACCTCGAGAGCTCCTTGGTCAAATTGACCCGGCTCTTCCGAAAGTCCACTTTGCGCTTCTCGGTCCATCGCTGATCGATGGCCTCTCCTGCCAGATTGATGACCGCCCCCAATCCCTCCAAATCAATTTCCCCTTCTCCCGACCACCTTCGCCAAGCCACCTCATCGTCCTCACGATCGGATCGGGAAAACCCGGTAACCTTCCAACCTTTCTCAAGAAGGGCCCCGCATAAGCGGCCTCCAATCCAACCTGACGCACCGACCACTCCTACTGATTTGTTTTTCATCGAACAGTTCAGGTTAGACTCGATCCCGAACAATTCCAGCAAATCCTATCGACAGCTTTTTCACTCCTCCCTAGCCTGTCGCTGGTTTTATGCGTCGGCTGTTCGCTCTCTTCTTTCTGACCTCCCTTCTCGCTGCGAGCCAGGACGACCTGCCCACGCCCCTTTCTCCCCCGGACCCGGAAGCTCTCCCGGAGCCTGACGAAGATCCTATTTCCGACCTCCTCAACAACCCGGTTAAAAAGCCCTTCGCCACACTCCCGACAGGAGTCGAAATCTACAGCAAAACAGTTCGCCTTGATGGCTCGCTAAGCCCGGACCGCAGTAACGTCACTGATGCCATTATTCGCTATGTTGGAGACATCCGTCTGAAAGCCAACAACGGACTCGAAGCCTATGCCGACAATGCTGTCGCCAATTTTTCAAAGAAGACGGTCCATCTCACCGGAAATGTCAGCCTTTATCAGGATGGACTTGTCTATCGCGGCCAATCCTCCGTCTTTAACCTCGAAACCAAATCCTTCGAGACCCGCGACCTCAGACTGGGGTTCTCCCCGATTATGCTGAAGGCCAGGAGCATTCGCCAGATCACCAGCGATGGGCGGAAGGCATTTGTGGCAGAAGACGCAGGCATCACGACCCACGATGTTGAAAACCCGGACTTCTGGCTGCAAGCCAAGCGCGCTACCATCTTTCCAAACGACAAGTTGATCTTCCAGGACTTCAACCTTCGTGCCGGAAACCGGAACCTCCTTTGGCTTCCCTATTTGGCCCAACCCCTGGACGCGAATCTGGGCTACCTCGTTGCTCCCGGTGGTCAGACCAACCTGGGAGGCTTTGTGAAGAACCGCTACGGAGTGATGCTCGGCGGCGAGCGCGATCCCGAGACTGGTGAGAAGAAGGGAGCCTGGCTCCTCTCGCAATGGCACGCCGATTTATATTCCAACAAAGGACTCGGAATGGGCGTGGACCTATTCGACACCCGCATCGATTCGAAAGATGAATTCGGCTTGCTGAAACTTTACTACATTCACGATCTCAATCCCGAGGACGAACGTGCCGGAGTCGACCGGGGCAACCTCAACCCAAATCGTTACCGTGCAGAATTCGTCCACCGAATTCCGTTCCGCGAGACCCCCGTCTCAAAATACACTTTCGATGCCAATCTCACCCTGCTCAGCGACGCATACTATCTCGAAGATTTCGACCCGACTCTCTTCCGCATCAACCGGGCACCCGACAACTACCTCGGATTTGCAAGACGCTCCGAGAACAGCCTGACCCAGCTTGGAACACGACTGAGGCTCAACGACTTCTATCAAAGCGACACCCGGCTTCCCGAGTTCACCCACGATTGGATCCGACAGCCCTTCCTCGATTCACCAGTCCTCTACGAGAGCCAAACCTCGCTTGGCATTTACCAGGAAAGGCTCGCAGAATTTCAACGAGACAGCCTCAAGAGCCAGGCCGGGGACCTCCTCCCCGGCGATCCCCGGCTCGACGAAATCAACCGCCTTCTCGATGAGCGAGGCTTTGCCCGTTTCCACACCTATCACGAGTTTTCGCTCCCGGTCAAAGCAGGCCGTTTAAATGTCGTGCCGCGCTTCGGTGCCGGTCACACCAACTATCAAGCGGTCGAGGGGCCGGATGACTCCACCAACCGCACCCACGTTTCCGCCACCATCGATGTCTCGACCAAGCTCACCAAACTCCTCCCCGATTTCACGAGTGAAAAATGGGGAATTGATGGCACACGCCACGTCATTGAGCCCTACGCTTCACTCAGCTGGCTCTCCACCAACGAACTCGATTCATCCTTCGGCCGCGTCGATCGCCTGACTCCCACCAGTCGGCCCAGACCACGACAAGTCGGGCGCTTCACCGCCATCGATGACCTGCAGGACTGGAGCATTCTGCGACTGGGCATGAGAAACCGCCTCGTCACCCGCCGCGACGGAGGAACCCACGACTGGCTCATGATGGATACCTATCTCGATGCCTTCATTGAGGACCCGGAACTCGATCGCGATTTCTCAAATCTTTACAATGACATTCATTGGAACCCGGTCCCTTGGTTGGAACTGAATCTTGAAACCCAATTCCCGGTTTCCACCACCGATAACTTTACCGAGGTCGCCTCTTCCCTAAGTTTCATGCCGAACGATGACCTTGAATTTAATATCGGCTACCGCCACCTGAACAACCACCCCATCCTCCGCGACTCGGACCGCCTTGTTCTCGAGAGCTTCGCCCGGCTCAACGATTACTGGGGAATTGGAACCTACCACCGCTTCGAACTCGTCGACAGAACTCTGGAGCTGCAGCAGTACAACGTTCACTACGACTTTGATTCATTCGTCGGCTCTGCCGGATTCTTCATTCGAAACAATCGGGAACAGGATGAATACGGAATCATGTTCAGCTTTGGCATTAAGGAAATTCCAAGCCTTTCCTTGCCAATCCAGATTGGAGCGCAATGATTTCGCGCATGAGCCAACTCTCTCCTCAGGACCTTATCGATCAGCTTCAGTGGCGCTACGCCACCAAGAAGTTTGATGCCACCAAGACCATCCCCGGTGAAGTCTGGTCGGCCATCGCAAGCTCCTTGGTTCTCACTCCTTCATCCTTCGGCCTTCAACCCTGGCACTTCATCACCATCCGTGACCAGAAGATCAAAGAAGAACTTCTCCCCCACTCCTGGGGACAAGCGCAGGTAACCGACTGCTCCCACTTCGTCGTTCTTACCGCCAGGATTTCGATGACAGAGACTGAGATTGACTCCTTTCTGGCACGCACCATCGAGATTCGCGGAGGCAAAATCGACCAACTCAATCCTTACCGCGATATGATGGTCGGCTTCACCAAAAACATGGATGACGCCGCCAAACTTCAGTGGGCCAAACTCCAAACCTACATTGCCCTTGGTCAACTGATGACGAGTGCCGCAGTCCTGGGAGTCGATGCCTGCCCCATGGAAGGAATAGCCCCGGCTGAATACGATCGCATTCTGGGACTTGAGGAAAAAGGCCTCACAACCTCGGTCGCCTGCGCCCTCGGTTACCGTAGCTCCGACGACAAATACGCGACCGCGCTCAAAGTCCGCTTTGATGAAAGCGAGGTCCTGACGCTACTCTGACGGCTCTTGTGGCGACTGGGCATCCGCCTTCGCCTTTTCAGCCAGATCAAGATACTGCTGAAATGAAGGTTCATCCTCCACGACATCTTTCACCGCCCTCGTGTAAATAAATTCGGCGATCTTTGTCAGATCCTCATTTTGTTTCCGCTTGCCCACCAGGCCGATTTCGATCGAATCCTTGCGCTTCACAAATCTGACTTTGATTGCCTCCTTGAGATGTGAAACCGCTTCGTCGGACGGCACTCCCAGCTTGGCTGCATACTCCGTCTCCTCGGCAATCTCTTTCAAAACCTCCTCGTCGCTCAAAACTTTCTGAAAAGCTGATTCCCACCTGTCGCCCAGCTTATCCTTCAGCTCTCCGTTCAGCCCTTTGAGCGGAATCGCAATCCCTTTGAAGGAATTTGCATTCATCTTCCATGTGATAAAGCCAAAGACCGATCCCCCAACGAGAATCAGCCCGAGGATCGCGGTGACAAGGAACGTCTTCTTGTTCATGCAAATTGATTAACACTTTTAAAAGCCGGGGTCAGGAACTTTCACACAAAAATCCCACACCCCCTTTTCTCCCACTCATTCTTGAATTCGATATTGGACGTTGCGATCCGATAACGCCATCCTCCGGCATGGAATTTCCCGCCAGCACGGCAAGACTCGTCACGCTTGATCCCGAATTCGATACGATCCTGGACCCCAACAAAGAGTCTCCGGTCATTTCAGCCCAAATCTGGGTCGAAACCGGATCCCAGCACGAATCCGCCCTCGCCGGTTCCGGCATCTCGCACCTCCTCGAGCACATGGTCTTTAAAGGAACCGACCGCTTCTCAGGCGAGGCCCTCTCGCAAGAAGTGCAGGCGGCCGGAGGCCAGTGGAACGCCTACACGTCCTTTGATCGCACGGTCTACTATATCGACGGCCCCGCCAGATCGCTCGACCTCTTTCTTTCCGCTCTCATCGAGATGGTCTTTCGCCCCACCTTCCCCGAAGATGAATACGAAAAGGAAAAAGATGTCATTCGGCGCGAAATTGCGATGGGGCTCGACGATCCGGATTCCGTCTCCTCGCAACTCCTCTTTCGCACCTGCTACCAGCGCGACAACCGACGCCACCCGGTTATTGGCCACCGCGATCTCTTCGACGCCATCACTTACGATGAGATGAAGACCTACCACGCCGCCAAATATCGTCCCCACAATTCCTTCCTCGTCCTCTCCGGCGGCTTCGATCCGGCCGAGGCCAAATCCATCATCGAACGTGAACTCGCCAAAGGCCTCCGCCCACCGGCCTCCTTTCCCATCGTCGCTCCCGTCGAACCACGCCAAATGGGACCACGCCGTGCCTCCCGTTCATTTGCCATTCCCAACACCCACCTTGCCCTCACATGGCAAATCCCCGGTCTCACCCACGAGGACGCTCCCGCACTTGAACTTCTTTCCGTCATCCTCGGCGGGGGCCGGGCCTCCCCGCTCTACCGCGTCATCCGCGAGGAAAAATCGCTCGCGCATTCCATCGGAGCCTATTCCTGGATGCCCGCCGACGGACCCGGAATTTTCAGCGCCTATGCCGAGGTTGAACCCGAAAACACGGAAACCGTCGAAAAGGAAATCCTCTATCAAATTCAGAAACTTGGGGGCGCGGATCTTACCCGCCCCATCGCCCGGGCATTTCGTCAGATCGCGTCGCAGCAATTCAAAACGCTCACCACCGCCTCAGGTCGGGCCTCGGACCTTGCCTCCAACTGGCACAATGCACGCGATCTCAATTACACCCGCTCTGCGATCCAAAAACTTTCCCGGGTGACCGAGGGCGATCTTCGCCGCGCAATCCAGACCTATCTCAATGAGGAAAATCTTACTGTCACCACCCTCATTCCCGAGAGCCTGGAAACAGAATTCTCGGCGCATGCCTCCCCGTCTGGTCCTGACAAAATTAGCGAGCACACCTTGTCAAACGGACTGAGGGTCATCCTTCAACGTGACCCCACTGTCCCCGCTGTTTACAGCCAGACTTCCCTGCTTGCAGGGTCACTCTCGGAATCCCCCGAATCAGCAGGTTTGAATTCCTTGCTCTCCCGCCTTCTTACCAAAGGCACGAATACCCGCGATGCGCAAAATATCGCCGAAACCCTGGAGGATCTTGGCGCAAGTATCGGAGCCGCAGCCGGCAACAACACCCTCATGCTTTCCTCCTACTGCCTGCGCGCTGACCTCCCGACCGTAATCAGTTTGCTGGGCGAAATCATTTGTGAGCCCAGCTTTCCCGGAGATGCCATCGAGCGCGAAAAAGCAGCCCTCATCGCCGGCCTCGAAGAACTCCTCGAGGATCCCGCCAGCCGGGCTTTCCGCGAAATGCGCCACCAACTCTGGAATGGACAGGGCTACGGTGTGCCCTCTTCCGGAACTGTCGAATCGCTCCAATCGCTCGACCGTCTCACGATTTCCGCACAGCACTCGCGCTACTTCACCGCCAGGAACATGGTCTGTGCCTTCTTTGGAGATCTTGACCCCGAAGCGACTCTCCAGGCACTGGAAAAATCACTCGGCACGCTCCCAGCCGGTGACCCACCTTCCTTCGGGGAGGCACTGGCCGCCCAGGCAGGCGAGCACGCCCTCAAACTTGAGAAACAACAGGCCGTCCTTGCTATCGGCTTCCCCGGACTCGCGCAAGATGACCCCCGCCGCTTCGCGCTTGAACTGATCGATGCCTATTGCTCCGATATGGCGGGCCCGCTCTTTACCCGGATTCGCGAAGAACTCGGGCTCGCCTACTATGTGAGCACCTCGCAATTCCTCGGAATCAACACCGGTCTCTTCGCCTTCTACCTCGGCACCGCGCCCGATCAACTCGACTTCGCCCGCCGAGAGTTACAAGGCGAAATCACCAAAATCATCGAAGACGGAATCCCCGCCGATGCCATCGAGCGAGTCAAAGCGAATGTGGAGGCCCGGGAGGCGCTCCGCAATCAAAGCCCCTCCGCCCGTGCCAGAATGGCCGCACTCGATGTTCTCCTCGGCCACCCCGCCGACCACCACCTCTCACAGAGCAAACGCCTCAACGCTGTCACTGCAGAGGAGATTCACCAACTTGCCAAAGAACTCTTCAACGAAGACAAAGCCACCATCGTGACCGTCTCCCCGGGCTAACGAAAACTCTGGAGGGTGGAATCAATTACGGGGTCGTCCCCGTGCTCTCTCGCGACTGATCATCCTCATCAACCGGGAGCTCGATCATTCTGGAAGTCGGCAAAACTGCTCCCGGAGGAACCCCCACTTTACCCTTCCAAAAAAGTGGCGTGTCTCCTCGATGATCGAAAGCCCGCGGATATCACTGCCTTTCTCGACAGGCGCATAAATATCGCCTGGAACCATCCATCCGCGAAGAATCACCCGCTGTTCATTGCCGGAATTAGCAACTCGCATCAGAGCGTCACCGGCAGCCCCCGTCTGCAAGGGCTCGTGGTCATACAAACACGTCGCAAAACCGACGGAACGAGCGGACTCTTCCTCCGGAAACAAAATATGCGGGAGATTCACCAGGGGACGGGCAGGCTATCTTTTAAAAACGCCGCTGGCAATTTCAGGTCCCTCCATGGCACGGCGCGGTAGCGGATCCACCGCTCTGGCAGGACGCCGACCATCCAAAATGCGGCAAGGATGAAGGAAAATCATTATTAGATACTCAAAATGCCCTCAAAGAAGTTGGGCCTCAGGTGAAAAGAGGCGGCTTATCTGACCGTTGACTAATGACAGACTCCTGATGATGACCGTTTTACGCCTCCGAACGATCCTTTCGACCCTCTCGCTGGCGGTCGGAATCTGCTTTGCGGACAAGGAAGCAGAAAAAGAGGTCGAAATCGAATTCCAGAAAAAGATCGAGCCCCTGCTGCAGGACTATTGTTACGACTGCCACGGCGACGGGGCGGACAAGGGTGATTTCGTTCTCGATGGTTTTGAGAACACCACCGCCCTCCTTCAAAACCAACACGTTTGGCTTCGTATTTGGGAGAATCTCCGCACCGAGATGATGCCTCCGGCGAAGGAGGAATTCCAGCCGTCCCCCAAGGAACGGAAGGAGTTGGTCGCATGGATTGAGAAAAAGGTCTTCGCCCTCGACCCCGAAAACCCCGATCCGGGCCGCGTCACGATCCGGAGAATGAACCGCGAGGAATACCGGAACACCATCGCAGACGTTGTTGGAGTGGATTTCAACACGACCGACAACTTCCCCCCCGACGACACCGGCTTTGGTTTCGACACCATCGGCGACGTCCTGACCATCTCACCGCTTTTGATGGAGAAGTATCTCAACGCGGCCGCAGAGATTGCAGAATTGGCTCTACCCGCTGATGCCGGGAAACCAAAACCGATCGCAATCGATGCCGGAAGTTTTCGCGATCGCGGAGGCAGCCAGACCGCTCGTTTTATGGAGGCGAACGTTGCTCAAACTGTTTCCGCAAAACGACGCATCGACGCAGGAGGTAAATACTCACTGGAAGTTGCCTACACCGTGAAAAGCGAAGGCGGGAGCCCGAAAGGACAATCCGCCAAATGGCAAATGCTCATCGATGGTGAGAAAGTCCGGGAACTTGACTTCAATTCCGACAAGTCACGTGGAAGCCGCTTCGTTCAGGAATTCGACCTGGCGAGAGGCGAGCATCGTTTCGAGTTCGTCATCATTCCCGAAAACAACGGAGAAGGGAATGGCACCGTCGGAATTCAGGTCGATCGCTTTAAACTGACGCGTCTCGGATTGGATGACAGTTGGGATCTTTACCCCGAAAGCTATCAACGGATCTTTGTCGATGGCCTGCCTCCTGCCGGAGAAAAGGAAAAGGCAACCTACATGCGAAAAATCGTCGAGAACTTCGCCTTTCGCGCCTTCCGACGCCCCCCGCGGAAGAAGCTCATTGACCAAATCACAAATCTTGCCGTGACCAAGAGCAAAGAGAGCAAGTTTGTCGATGGCGTTCGCCTTGCCGTCACCGCAACCCTGACCTCTCCCAGCTTCCTCTTCCGCAGTGAAACCCAGGCGGAACCGGACAATCCCGGCAAAGTCGTCTTGCTCGATGAATACGCGCTCGCTTCCCGGCTTTCCTACTTCCTGTGGAGCTCTGCTCCGGACAAAACGCTTCTGGATCTTGCGGAGAAAAAACAACTCCGGAAATACCTCCGCGGACAAGTGGACCGCATGCTCGCTGACAAAAAATCAGACCGAATGGTCGAAAACTTCATCGGTCAGTGGCTTCAGGCGCGAGATTTGCAGGGACTGAGCATTGATACCCGGCGCATTCTGCGGGAACGGGACAGCCGGAAAGCCAATCGGGTTTTCAATCAGGGAACACGCCGGGATATGAAAATAGAGACGGAAGAATTCTTTCGTCACGTTCTCGTTCAAAACCGCCCCATTTTAGAACTCCTCAACGGGAATTATTCTTTCCTCAACGAAAACCTTGCCAATTTTTACGGGGTGCGCGGCGTGAGCGGCAGAGAGTTCCGCAAGGTCGAGTTCGACGAGAATGTCAAGGGTCGCGGCGGGCTTCTCGGCCAGGGCACCTTCCTGATTGTGACCTCGCAGTCCACCCGCACCTCTCCGGTCAAGCGGGGTCTTTTCGTCCTCGATAACATACTCGGGACCCCCGCTCCCCCTGCCCCGCCCGATGTCCCGGAGTTGGAGGAAGTCCAGAAAAAGCTGGAGAAAGGAGCAACCATGCGGGATCTGATGGAAGTCCACCGCGAGAAACCACTGTGTGCCTCGTGTCACGAACGCATGGACCCGATCGGGCTTGCCCTCGAGAACTTCAACGCCCTCGGCCAGTGGCGGGACAATGAAGATGGCAAGGAAATCGACAGCGCCGGCAAGCTCGTCACCGGAGAGAGATTCTCAAATGTCATGGAACTTAAGACCATTCTGGCAGGTTCCCGCAAACAAGATTTCTATCGCTGCCTCACCGAAAAAATGCTGACCTACGCTCTTGGCCGGGGCGTCGAGTACTACGATGCCCCAACTGTGGATGCCATCATGACCCAGCTCCTAAAAGACGGTGGCGGAATGAAAGATCTCATTTATGCTGTCATCGAAAGCGTTCCATTTCAAAAACGAAGAGGGGACGGAAACGCCTTTTAAAAAAGGCGCAGCAAAGCCCTTCACCCTCTTTCAAACCCATCAACTCCCAAACGACCAAGCCCCATGAACAAACCATCGATTAACTTTGGACGTCGCGCCTTTCTTCGCGGCCTCGGCGCCAGTGTTGCCCTGCCCGCCTTCCGATCCCTCGGAGTTGAAGTCAAAGCCGCTGCCGCTGCCCGCGGTGTGACCGCGACCGGTGCTCCCCTGCGAATGGCCTATTTGTATGTTCCAAATGGCGTCATCATGGATAAGTGGCGTCCGGAGGGAACAGGCTCGGATTTCAAATTCAACGAGTCGATGAAGTCGCTCAACGAATTCAAAAAGGACCTGCAAATTGTCAAAGGACTGGAACAGGCCAACGGCTGGGCCGGCCCCGATGGCGCCGGTGACCACGCCCGGGGCGGTGCCACCTTCCTCACCGGTGCACGCCCCCGCAAGACCGCAGGTTCTGATATCCGACTCGGTGTCTCGGCCGACCAAATGGCCGCAAACTACATTGGCTCGGAAACCCGCCTCCCCTCGCTCGAGCTCTCGTGTGATGCTGTTCGCAAATCGGGCAATTGTGACTCGGGGTATTCGTGTGCCTACCAGTACAATTTGTCGTGGCGCTCCGCCACCCAGCCGATGACACCCGAGTCGAATCCACGCTTGGTCTTTGAGCGCTTGTTTGGAGGAGGCTCCAGCGAGGAGCGCCAAAAGGGTCTCGCCAGACGCCGGGCGGAAAAGCGTTCCATCCTGGACATCGTAATGGACGATGCAAAAGCAATGAACGGCGAATTGGGCCGGAACGACCGCAATAAGCTCGATGAGTATATGACCGGGGTGCGTGAGATCGAACGGCGCATTGAAAAAGCCGAAAGCTTCGGCCCTCCGCCCGAGCCCGGTGTTGATGCTCCCGACGAAGGAGTTCCGCGTGAATACCAGGAACACATCCGCCTTCTCTTCGACATGTTGCTTCTGGCCTTCAAAACCGATCAGACCCGCATCTCCTCTTTCCTGCTCGCCCACGACGGCAGCAACCGAAGCTTCTCAAACCTTGGATTCAACGAAGGCCACCACAGCCTTTCACACCATCGCAGTGCACAGGACAAGATGGACAAGATCGCCAAGATCGATGCCTTCTACACCCAGCAGTTGGCCTACTTCTTGAAACAGATGAAGTCGACCGAAGATGTCGATGGCAACACTCTGCTTCACAACTCCATGATCGTTTGGGGAAGCGGTATCTCCAATGCCGACCGGCACACCCATGACGACCTCCCCATCATTCTGGCCGGTAACGCGGGTGGAAAGTTCCAGACCGGGCGTCATGTCGAAGTCCCTGACAACACTCCTCTCAACAACCTCTATATGCGAATGCTCAAAGAAGCCGGAGCATCCGTCGACCGAATTGGAGATTCCAGTGGGCTGCTCACACAAGTTTAGTCAGCCCCCTATCCTCCCCGACGCTTCTGAAAAGGCGAGCTCCTGATGATTGCAACAACCAAATCCTTTAGTGTGCCTTCACCTTCGCTCAGTTCCTTTATCAGGGCATCGATCGTGACGGCATCGAAATATTCCGGCCCCCGCCCAATCGCGTAGGTGAGAATCTTCTCGCTGAGACAACGATAAAAATCATCCCGCCGTTTATCGGCCAGAACGTTCTTGAGCCCGGCGATGTCGCTGAACTCCTCGCCGGTGATCAGCACTCCGGCAGAGTCGATGGGCTGCCCTGCTTCCTTATCGCGGAACTGTCCTATGGCATTGAAGTTTTCGAGCCCCAAACCAATCGGATCCATCCGCTTGTGACAACTGGCACACATCGGTTTTTCACGATGCACCTCCATCATCTGCCGCATTGTCAACGGCTTCCCCTGATGCTCTGAAACCTCTTCCAGTTCCGGCACGTCGGGCGGGGCGGGCGGGGCGGGAGTGCCTAAAATGTTATCGAGGACAAAAAGGCCGCGTTTCACGGGCGATGTCCGAGTTGGATTGGAGGTCACCAGGAGGAAGGTGCCCTGCCCCAAAACCCCTCCGCGCTGCGGATGCTCGTGCAAATCAACCAGTCGATGCTCGGCACCGCGGACGCCGGGAATGTCATAAAACTTTGCCAATCTCTCATTCAGAAAACTATAACGCGCCGAGATCAACTCCGCAGCCGGTCGGTTGTTCTTAAGAATGAATTCAAAGAAGAGTTCGGATTCCTCCTTCATGTCACTGCGAAGCCGTTCATTGAAAATCCGGTCTGCCTCCCGCTGATCCGTCGTTCCAATCACACGACCGGCGTCAATGGCGACATTCTCGACATCCCGCGCCTGAAGCCATTGCCCGACAAAGTTATCCACGAACCGACGGGACTTGGGACTCGCGATCATCCGGTCAATCTGGGCATTGAGATTTTTACGAAGCTCTTTTTTAAAGGCGAGGCTCAGCAATTCGTCATCGGGAACCGAACTCCAAAGAAAGAATGAAAGACGCGCAGCTAGGGCATATTCATCCAGCATCACGATCTTCCCGCGATTATTGGGTTCCGGTTGGATTTCCGCGCGGAACAAGAAGCGGGGTGAAGCAAGTACCGCCGTCATGGCATGCTTGATGCCATCCTCAAAGCTCCGGCCCGGGGTCTGATCCACCTGCATCGCCATCTTTACAAGCCGGGCCACAGTGCCCCGATCAAGAGGACGGCGAAACGCCCGGCTCACAAAACTCCGCATGATCTTGCGAGCATACAACTCCCGCTCGCGCATTTCCTCCGGAGCCGGTCCATCAACCATGATCATGCTGTATCCCTTGGGATACTCCTTAAAGCTGCCATCAAGCGGCCCTTTAATCGTAACTTGTTTCAAAATTGCGGATTGTTCCCCCTGCCCCTCACCGGGCGGATTTTTTGGGCTGAGACGGACCTCCACGGTATTGCGTCCTTTTACCAGATCAGCCTGCCCCCCCATCGAGATCTTGTCGCGTTGATCCCAGCCGATGATCCGCTCGGCAATCTTTTGGCCATTCACCCAAAGTTCGAGTCCGGCACTCTGGTCGGTGGCTGCAGCCGAACCCCGGACGGCATAGTCAAGGGTAACCTGATAAACACCATTCGCTGGCGCATCCCCCTTCAAATAGACTTTGCGCTCATCCTTAAACTCCAACCAATTTGCCTGCTGCTTCTCGTCCCCATCCTTGCGAAACCGGCTTCCTTCAAAGAGCCGAACCGGAGTCTGCATCGCCGCCCCCTTCGGCAAAGCCTTCTCAACAATAGACGAAGCCGCTTCGAGATACTTCTCCATGTGAAGGGGAGAAATGGAAAGGACATCTCCGATGGTATCGAATCCGTATCCCGTATCGTCAGCCGGAAAGTTCTCCCAGGTTTCATACTCCACACCAAGAAGGTCCTTGATCGCATAGTAATATTCGACCCGATTTAAACGCCGAATTGTCACCCGCCCCGGATCCGGGTTTTCGGGATCGAGCTTGAAGACCCGCTTCTCGATCCACCCCATGAGCTGGCGCTTCTCGGCGAGATCAGGTTGATCCTTTTTCGGGGGCGGCATGATTTGAGACCTCACATTGCGCCAGACCGCGAGCCAGTGGTCGATGTCATCGAGATGACCGGAAAGATCATCGTACTGGTCCATTAAGAAATCCCCTTTCGAAGAACCATCACCATGACAGTCGAAACAATAATCTTCGAGAATCGGCTTGATCTCCTTCTCGAAGGTCACATCACCCGAGGCCAGGGCAGGCAGGAATAGAAAGGCCAGGAGTCGCTTCATCTGGAGACAGAATACGCGCGAAAAAAGCGTTTTCTAATTCGTAATCCCGGAAAAGTTCCGGTATCGTTCTTGCATGAAACGCCGCGCTTTCCTCACTACCGCTTCTGGAGCATTTGGCTCCCTCCTCGCTGCCCCGGCCGCAAATTCACGGATCTACCTCTCGCTCAAAGATGGCATGATTGGTGGAAAAGGGTCACTTGAAGAAAAATATCAGCTCGTCAAAGACCTGGGATATGACGGGGTTGAATTCAGCGTTCCCGGTCGCTCGGATCTCGAGCAGGCCCTTGCCGCTTCCAAAAAGGTCAAGCTCCCCATCCACGGCGGTGTCAACATGCGCCACTGGCAGATCAAAATGTCTTCTCCCAACGAAGAGGAACGCGCCAAAGCGGTCGACGCCATGAAGAGGTCGCTTCAAGAAGTCCACCAGGTCGGCGGGACTTCCGTCCTCCTCGTCCCCGGGGTGGCCGGTGGAGAAGTCACCCAGAAAGAAGCCTGGGAGCGCTCCATCGTCGAGATCAGGAAATGCCTGCCTCTCGCCTCCAAACTCGGCATGCACATCCTCATCGAAAACGTTTGGAACGGGATGTTCTATGATCCCAAAGGCCCCAACACCCAGAGCGCGGATCGCTTGAAAAACTACCTCGACGAAATCGACTCGCCCTGGGTCGGTTCCTACTTCGACATTGGGAACCACCAACGTTTTGGAAAGCCCGCCGAGTGGATCAAGACTCTCGGGCGCCGCATTGTGAAACTTGATGTCAAGGATTGGGGAATCAAGAGTGGCTTCAGCAAGATTGGCGACGGTGACGTCGACTGGCCCGCCGTCCGGAAGTCCCTCGAGGAAATCGGCTACTCCGGCTGGGCCACTGCCGAAGTGGGCGGAGGCAACAAGGAGCGCCTTGCCGAAGTTCTCAAAAACATGCGCACCCACCTGCTTGGACAGTAAATGAAAGCTCTCGTAAAATCAGAAGCCGCTCCCGGCCTCACCCTCACCGATGTACCAAAGCCCGTTCCCGGCGCACGCGATGTCTTGATTCAAGTCGATCGCACCGGCATCTGCGGGACCGATCTCCACATTTATAATTGGGATTCCTGGGCTCAGAAAACGATTCCGGTCCCTCTTGTGGTCGGCCACGAATTTGTCGGTCGTATCGTGGAATTGGGCAGCGACGTGGACTACCTAAAGATCGGCGATCTCGTCTCGGGCGAAGGGCATTTGATTTGCGGCCGTTGCCGGAATTGCCTTGCCGGACGCCGCCACTATTGCAAGGACACCCGTGGAGTGGGCGTCAACTCGCCCGGCGCTTTTGCCGAATTCATGGTTCTTCCGGCCACCAACGTCTGGAAGCTTGCTCCCGAAGTCTCCAAAGATAGCGCGGCGATTTTCGATCCTTTTGGCAATGCCACCCATACTGCGCTCGCTTTCCCGCTTCTTGGCGAAGATGTCCTCATCACCGGAGCCGGGCCGATTGGCTGCATGGCCGCCGGAATAGCCAGACACGCCGGTGCACGACACGTTGTCGTCACCGACTTGAACCCAAAACGCCTCGCCCTTGCCACAAAACTGGGCGCCACCCGCACCGTCGATGTCACCAGGGAAAAGCTGCCGGACGTGCAAGCAGACCTTGGCATGACGGAAGGCTTTGATGTCGGCCTCGAAATGTCCGGCAACAAACACGCCTTCAACGACCTCATCGCCAATATGCGTCATGGCGGACAGATCGCACTTCTCGGCATCCCCGAACCGGGAATCGGTATCGACTGGAATCAGGTCATCTTCAACTCGCTGACCATTCAGGGAATTTACGGGCGCAAAATGTACGATACGTGGTATCAAATGACGTCGATGATCCAATCCGGACTCGAGATTGACCCGGTGATCACACATCGCTTCGACTACCCCGACTTTGAAAAAGGATTTGCCGCCATGAACGAAGGGTCATGCGGCAAAGTCCTGCTCAACTGGGCCGACCTCGGCTAACTCAAAACCAACTTCCTCCCATGCTCACTTCGCAATTTCAAAATCAGCTCACCGAAACGCTCGACGAGATCAAATCCGCCGGACTCTACAAAACCGAACGTAAGATCGCATCCGCCCAGGACGCCGAAGTCACCCTCGAAGATGGCCGCCGGGTCATCAACATGTGCGCCAACAACTACCTTGGGCTTTCCAATCATCCCGAGGTTTGCGAAGCCGCGCGCTCCGCAATTTCAAGCCACGGGTTCGGGCTCGCCTCGGTTCGTTTCATCTGCGGAACACAAACCCTGCACCGTGAGCTCGAGGAAAAGCTGAGCGAATATCTCGGCACTGAAGACACCATCCTCTACCCCTCGTGTTTCGACGCGAACGGCGGACTTTTCGAGACCATTCTGACTGCGGAAGACGCCGTCATCTCCGACTCGCTCAACCATGCTTCCATCATCGACGGCGTCCGCCTCTGCAAAGCAAAGCGCTACCGCTACGCCAACAATGATCTCGCTGATCTTGAAAAGCAGCTTCAAGAGGCGGATGCGGCCGGAGCGCGCCACACGCTCATCACCACCGACGGATCCTTCTCGATGGACGGAGTCATTGCCGACCTGGCCGGCATTCATGCGGTCGCTGACAAATACAAGGCGCTGGTCCACTTTGACGACTGCCACTCGACCGGGTTCCTTGGAGCGACCGGCCGCGGCACCCATGAGCACTGCGGCCTCCTGGGAAAGATCGACCTCACCACCGGCACGCTGGGCAAGGCACTGGGCGGAGCATCCGGCGGCTACACTTCCGGAAAAAAGGAAATCATCGATCTTCTCCGTCAAAGATCCCGCCCTTACCTGTTTTCGAACAGCATCGCCCCTCCCATCGTCGCGGCTTCGCTGAAGGTCCTTGAACTTCTAACTGAATCCACAGAGCTTGCTGATCGGGTCAAAGACAATACGAAATACTTCCGCGATCACCTCGGCTCGACCGGCTTCGAGATTCTTGGCAAAGAACATCCGATCTCTCCAGTCCTGCTTGGCGATGCTGAACTATCCCAGCAGTTTTCTACAAAACTCCTTGAGAAAAACATCTACGCAATCGGTTTCTTCTTCCCCGTTGTACCTCAAGGAAAGGCCCGGATCCGCACCCAGATCTCGGCAGCCCACACCAAAGATCATCTCGATCAGGCCCTCGAGGCCTTTGTCGCCGTCGGGCGGGAACTCGGAGTCTGCAAGTAAAGGACACCCTCAAAAAAAAACCGTGACGGACGTTCTCGTCCATCACGGGTTTCTTTGTTGATACGGTCGACTCTACTAATCTCCGGCAATACGCACGCGGTAGAACTTCTTCGCCGCAACCGGCGGGAAGATCGACGAGTTCACGATTGTCTCGGTCGCGCCTTCGGCTCCCTGGAAGTCATTGACCTCCGACCACGGATCGAGGAGACCATCCGATTCCTCAAGCAAATAGCTTGCTCCGGCAACAGTTCCCCCTACGAGCAACTCCAGTTGATTATCAGTGCGAGTGAAGGAAAGGATTTGCAGTTCTCCACCTCCAAGCCCGGGCACGGGTGAAATAGTTCCATCGGCAAGTCCGGCGATCAATTGCGGACTCATCGAAACTTCCCAAACTCCAACGTCATTGATCTGACCCAGGAAAAAATTCCCGGTGGCATCAAAAACACCACCTCCGCCAATATTGAAGAAAAAGTCCGATGCGTTGAGCGGAGTTCCTGCAGCACCAGTGACCACAGGCTGACCATCAATATAAATGGTCCGTCCGGTCGCATCACCCACGAAGGCAATATGAACCCAGTCCTCGGAAGGTACCAGTGTGGCATCAAGCGCCCCACCGGGATTTGACCAAAGATGGACGTTTGAGGCGGTCGTAAATCCAAACTCCAAAATATCATTCTGACCAAAGAGGCCCGAGCGGTCGCTCTGATCAATCGGGAATCGAATCCAGCCGGCCATCGTAAATGCTCCGATATTGTCCAAGGTCATCGTCGTCGTCACCGCATCGTCAATCCCGTCAAAGTCGATAGCAAAGTCACCGGGAATTCCGGAATGACCTTCGACGTAGGTGGGGTTCCCAACGACGGTGCCATCATTCCCATTGGGGGAAAGATCTGCTGTTGTCGCAGCACCTTGGTCATCGAAGGACCAGAAGCCAAGCGGCGTGAAGAATGCCGGCTTGCTTGCAGGGTCCGTAGGATCGGTATTTGCAGCCAACTCCTGTTCGTCGAAATATCCATCGGAATCACTATCGTGCACATGGGGGTTGGTTCCAGTGGCATCAGCGTCGACAAAGTTTCCGTCGTTGGTTTCCACCCCGTCGAGAAGGGTGTCGTTATCCGTATCCGGATCGAGAGGATCGGTACCGGTCTGGGTCGCGCTCACCCAGGTTCCCGTGTTATCTTCGTATCCATCCAGCAGGCCATCATCATCGGTGTCGTCGTTTTGAGGATCGGTTCCACGATCAAATTCCGATTGATTGTTCGAGGTGTCGGAATCCGGATCACCTGCGGGGCCGTTGTTCACGTCAATGGTTCCGTCGTCGTTTGGATCAAGGCCGTTCGTGCCCTCGTATCCATCGGTAAATCCATCCCCGTCGGTGTCAGGATCGAACGGATCCGAACCCGCTTGATTCTCGTCCACAAAATTTCCGCTCGTGTCCTCGGCTCCATCAAGCAGACCATCGTCGTCGCTATCGCTGTCGAGGGGATCGGTCCCGGTATCGGAAAGATCAACAAAAGTCCCTGTGCCGGTTTCGACATCATCGTTAAAGCCATCGGCGTCCGTATCAGCCAGGATCGGGCTGGTTCCGCCACTTTGCTCCTCCAAATTCGTAAGATTATCCCCGTCCTGGTCCCCGCCGGCTCCATCATTCCCCTGGTCACTGTCGGGATCGAGGCCGAAGCTGACCTCCCAGCCGTTTAAAAGACCGTCTCCATCCCTATCACCGGCCGGATCATCCACGAAATCCAGAATTTGAATCGCGTTCAAAGGTCCACGCCCGGCGTCCTCCGGATCCCCGTTCCCTGCCGCACGCACCCGGAAGTTGCGGGCCGTGAGACCAGAGAAAACAATGTAGTTTCCAGTTGCCACATCGACATTAACTGGAGCCAATGTTTGCGGAAAGTCGCTCCCGGCCTGAATGAAAACTCCGTCATAATCGTTACTGAGGATGGCCACTTGATCAGTGATTGGCACTCCCTCGGCCAACGGGTCCGTCCACTCCTCGATCCAGTAGCGCCCGATAGCACCACTCGCGGCGTCACCGTGGACGTAAACGACAACCGTGTAGACGGGCAGAGCTCCATCATTGAGAGAGAAATTGACATAGGGTTGATTGTCATTCCCATCATCAAGATAACCATTCATCAAGGTGGCATTGGCATCGGCATTCCCGGCACCCGAACGCCAGGTATTCGCCGCGTCATAGTGGACAGGATCGACATTGGCCCCGTAGGTGATATCCGCCAAACTGGTGGTAACAACTCCACCGGCATTCTTAATTTCTGTGAAAACGATATCGTTTTCGGCGTTACCCGACCAATCGGTTTGCAGAAAATTCCAATTGGCGGCCTCGAAATCCGGAGCACCTGCCGGAACATCCACCCCGAATGGAACATCATTGGTATCCTGAAATTTAAAACTAAGTGTATCCGCTCTCACCGAAAAAATCGGCAGCAGCAGGATCGCGGTGATTTGAGCCTTCTTTAGTGTCTTCATTGTGTGTATCTCCTTAACACACAGCGAACCATACCCACCCGACGACCACAAGACAGAAGGGGCCGAACTTGTCTGACATAACAGACACAAATCTTGTTCCTGTCATTCCCTGGCTGATCCCAATCGCAGACGACGGGATGCCGGGACAAATTCAGTTTGAAATCAGCTCGTTCCGCCCCCTTTATCGGGACCTGAAGATCTCGCTCACCAGCGCCTCTTCGACAAGAGTCCGCAGCCCGTTTCCTTTCGACCGGGCCCTTTCTTGAACGTCACCAATTTCAAACTCGTCCACGGCTTCCATGTGGCGGCCACTTGCATAGGTCAGAATCGTAGTGATCAAATGTTTTGCGAATACGTCCGACCGGGTCTCAACAAGGACTTCCCGCAAACCGCGGAAGCTCTCAAACTCTTCACCCGAGGGCATTTCTCCGGAAGCATCAACTTTCAACTTTGGGGCCTTCTTTCCCTCTCTTGGATAGTGATCCCGCCACCTTCCCAACTGATCAAATGTCTCAAGTCCGAATCCGAGGGGATCGATTTTCCGGTGACACTCGGCACAGGTTTTTGATTCGCGGTGCTTTTCCAATCGCTCGCGCAAAGTGGTCGCCCCTCTGACATCGGGCTCGATTGGCGGGACTTCGTCAGGTGGAGGTGGTGGCACCACACCCAGAATATTCTCCGAGACAAAAACCCCGCGGGTCACTGGCGAGGTATCCACTCCATTGGCGCTCACGGTAAGCACGGCGGCCATTCCGAGAATCCCTCCCCTTCGGTTCTTATCCCCAAGCCTGACCTTTCGAAAACCATCTTTAAGCCGAAGCGTTTTGGCTTCGGGAAGTCGATACAGAGCTGCCAGATATTTGTCCACGAACGTAAAATCAGCATCGAGCAGGGTCCCAACCGGTAGATTTTCATTCAACATATGGGCAAAAAAATGGCGGACCTCCCCTTTCATGGAAGCCGGCCAGTTTTCGGAATAATATCGTCGGGCTTTCTCCCGAGGAGGGGGCATGCCGCCAAGATCACGGAGATTGAGCCAGGAATCCAAAAAGCCATTCACAAATCCCCCGGATCGTTCATCCTCAAGGAGACGTCGTACTTGCTTGCGAAGGATTTCCTCGCGCACCAATTCTCCGGAAGCCGCCAATCCCAACAACTCTTGGTCCGGAGGCCCCGCCCATAAGGTATAGGAAAGGCGTGACGCCAGGTCATACGGCTGCAGAGCCGGATCATCTTCGGGAGTAATCTCGCTGAGATAGAAAAACGACGGAGAACAGAGGATCAACTTCAAGGTATCAAGGGCCGCCTGACGGGCCCCTGACTTTTCCTCGATTCGCTCCCGATAGAATCGATGGATTCGCTTCCGGTCGATTTCTGAAAGTGGACGGCGGAAGGCTCTTTCCGCAAATCTCTCCAATTGTTTAAGCGCCTTCCCTGCCTTGAAGCCGTCTTTTCCGAAAACCGCGACTTCTTCAAGCCCTCCCTGTTTTTCCTCGATCGGACCATGCACCTTGACTTCCGAGATCCGGATATGGGGAAGCTTTCCTTCACGGAGAAGAGACGAACGACTGACTCCATTCGAGGGGTTTTTAAACTCATCCTTATACCGTTTGTTCAATTCAATCACCGATCTCCTCGACTCACTGGGACCATTGGGAAAAATAAAACGCGGAGTCTGACCCTTCTCAAGCCAGACCCGGAAGTTGATCCACTCCGGCTTGTCATCCGGAACCAACGAAGATCCCAGGAGCGGCTCAACCCGCTGCGGGTAGTGAATATGCCCTTTCATCACATCACCGGGCACCACCCCGAGGATGAAAGGCTCACTCAGATCGATCCCGAAAATTGACGGATCATAGTGGGTGTCGCGGTGCATTCCCTGCACCAGGACCTTGAGATCATAAAGACCCGAGACCGGAACACCCTCCAAAAAATCCTCAATGTGCCCGTAACTACCCTGCCGGGTATCCGTGTCCGGCTGCTCGTAGACGCAGAGGAACCTATTTTTAAAGACAGCCCGGTGGGATCCGGCCAATTCTTCATACTGCTTGAAGTTGTCCGTGAAATGCCAATCCCTCGCCTTCATGTCCGGTTTACCGAGGCGATTTTCAACCAAACGATGAGCCGCTTGAAAATATTGATCGAGAAGAAATCCGGAGGTTACCAAACTCTCTCCGATCGTATCAATATGACGACTGGTTTTCTCTTTGGGAAAATCCGCAGTCAGTCCCAGCGTGTCCACGCGGCGGCCAAAAAGGACTTCCAGGGTGTTTTCATATTCCCGATTGGAGAGGCGGCGCATCACCGTCTTTCCACCGTTACTTCCGAATCTCCCTCTGGCCGCTTCCACCTCCGACCTCAGGACCCCAAGCACTTCCAGGCGCTCCTCGTCGGAAGGTTGGTCCTTCTTCCTGGGCGGCATCTCCTTCAGAGTGATTTGGTCGATGATCTCCCGCGCTGCCACCAAATCCTGGATGCTTTCCAAGGGAATCTTGAGACTTTCGAACTCCCTCTCTCCTTTTTCGGACGCCGTATCGTGGCAATCGAAGCAGTAGTTGTGAAGAAAATCGCCAACGATCTCCCGGGACGACGAATCCGCGCCGGCGAATGACGCTCCGAGCACAAAAACAGCCAGGAATTTGCCAATGATTCTCGTTGCAATCATTTTTGCCTAGGAAAAGCGACCCGTGCTATTTCCAAATGAATCAGTCTCGATTCCCATGCGCTGCGCGAGATCCACGTAGAGGTTGCACAAGCGAACTTTGTTAAGTCCCCGGGACTCGACCTTCTTGAAGTCGCCATGCTTGTATCCTCCGCCAGCAAGAATGACCGGAAGATCTGAGTTGGTGTGCGAGTTTCCGCTCCCAATGCCACTGCCAAAGAGAACCGAGGTTGAATCCAAAAGAGTCCCTTCTCCGTCCTGAATCGCCGCGAGGCGGCCGAGGAATTTACCATACTGCTCAATCTGGTAAGTCTCCAGCTTGATCAGATGGGCGATGGCATCCTCCTTGTTCCCGTGGTGCGACAAACTGTGATAGGATTTATCAATGCCAAGATTCTGCGGTAAAAACGATCCTCCGATTTCCAGAGTGGCAATGCGAGTGGAGTCGGTTTGCAGGGCCAGTGCGATCAACTCGTAAAGCATCGGCAGATCATCCACCGTGTTCTTGTTGGCCGGCTTTTCAAAGGGAGCGTCGGGCTTCTCATGATCGGCCCAGCGATGCCGGAGATCAAGCCGCTTTTCCACATCGCGAATCGAGGTGAAATACTCATCCAGTTTTTCACGATCCTCGCGGTTTACCTTTCTGGACAGGCCTTTCGCCTCGTCGTTAACCGCATCCAGAATGGATCGATGCAGCTTATTCTCGCCCTTGCGCTCTTGTCTGCGCTGTGGACTATCGTTGGCAAACAAACGGTCAAAGAGATCGGCAGGATTCGTAATCGGAGGGACCCGCACTCCCGAACGGGTCCACGAAAGTTGACATCCCCCGTGGATACCGCCCTCCGATCCGACCGTCAGTGAAGGAAAGCGGGTTTGATCCCCCACTTTCTCGGCAAGATACTGATCAAGGGTGACATTCCCGTCTTCGCGGTCGCGAGCCTCGGAATGGAGAACACCGGACAAGAAAGAATGGACGGCAAAGTGCCCTCCCTTAATTCCATGATCGAGACCACGATAGACCGTCATATGATCCCGAAGCGATTCGAGCGGCTTGAGCAGGGTCGTCGACTCGTAGTTGCGGCCTTCGGTCGAAGGAAAAAAACTCTTCTGCTGGAAACCAAGTAAATTTCCCACGGCCACAAAGCGCCTTGCACCAATTCCGGCTCCACGGGTCGCCTGAACTGTTGCCAGCGAATCCACGGTCTTCGCCACCAACGATGACAGGCCGGGAAGGGCGAGCGTGGCCCCTGCTGATTTCAGAAGGAAGCGGCGGCGGTTCAATGGGGCATTCATAGTAAGGACAAGAGGATTACGAAAGAATGGTCAGTTGACTTTCACGACGAGTAAAGATCGGGAGGCCGGGGTGGAAATTTGGACCGGAACATCCTGCCCGCCCAGTTGAAGGCTCAGGGTTCCTGCCATTGAGTTGATCGCGGACAGAACGAACTCCGTGCCCGGAAGAAGTTGCAACTCGGAAAGCCATTGTAAAAATGCCGGCTGGTCCTCCCGCACTCGTTTCAAAAGGTAGCGACCGGGCTGGCAGTCGGCTAAAACAGCGGTCCCGTCCTGCCTGAGTTCGCCATCGGAACTCGGAATCGGGGCTCCATGTGGATCATGGGTGGGATGGTGCAACATCTCATCCATGCGACGCAAGAGCCGGTCAGACACCACATGCTCCAGGACCTCGGCATCCTCATGAACCTCGGCCCAGTCCAACTTCATCACTTCCACCAAAAATGTTTCAATGAGGCGATGTCTTCGCAGCACCTGCATCGCAGCTTTGCGGCCCTCCTCCTTGAGCCTGACTCCACGACGCGGACGATATTCAACCAATCCCTTTTTTTCGAGTTGGTTCATCATCGTCGTCGCAGTCCCGGGAGTCACCGAGAGCTTCTCGGCGACCTGACCGATTAAGACCAATTCACCGTCATCAACAGGCCCCTGAAGGGACCAAATTGCTTTGAGGTAATTTTCGACGGTGCTGGAGGGCATCTTTATCTGGGAACCTACTTTGGCATTCCGGGATTACGAGGGGAAACAAAAAGCCCGGCCCACTTTCAAAGTGGCCGGGCTGTGTGTTTTGATTAGGAAGTCTAAGGACCTGGCAGGGAACCTAGAGGGACTTCTTAAGAGTCGAAGAAGGCTTGAAACCAACCGACTTGGAAGCGCTGATCTTCATTGCTTCGCCGGTCTTCGGGTTGCGTCCCATACGGGCAGCACGCTTCTTCACTTCAAAAGTTCCAAATCCGATGATTTGGACCTTCTTGTCTTTCTTCACACCCTTGGCGATAGACTCAAGAACGGCCGCGACGGAGTCTTCCGCCTGACGCTTGGTTGCTTCTTTTCCGAGGGCTTTCTGGACTGCTTCGATGAGTTCACCTTTATTCATAGCGGGGAGATCATCCTTCAGGGGAATATTTTGTAAAGCTAAAATAAACCCGAAACCCTTTATTTATAAGGGTTGACGCGCCCCCGGATTTTATGATGAACACCAAACCCCCGCCAATCCTAGCATTGGAGTTGTTAGATCGCAAAAATCTCTCATTTTTCAATACTCGGAGCCGATGGACCACCTGCCGGACGATGCCCTCAAGACCTCCTGCCGAATTTTGCGGGGAGTGCGCCCCACCCTGCCCGGCAGAAAGAATCTCGACCGTGAAATCACAGATGCGGACCGGGCACAAGAGAGAGGCTACTATCTTCCTGATGAGGACGAACGCCTTCGTGCGACCTACCTAAGCTACCTTTCCGGCCGCGCCATTCTCTGGCAGATGATCAATGATTTCAGACCTTATCTGAAGTCCGGCGACTTGAGAATCTTCGGCCTCGCGTTTTGTGCCGCTTCCATGCTGATGCGGAGTTCGGGCTATCTCATTGGACTCGCCAAAGAACGCCCCGTCGTTCTGGCCAAACTCGATGAAGCCGAACCACGGTATCAACTCCCCCGGAAAACCCTGACCGGAATCTACCGGAACCTGAGCGCGCCCGGAAATCGCTGGCGATACCGGCAGGCACGTAGTTTCTACGAAAGTCATCGTACAAAAATCAATGAAGCTCTTCAAAAGTCGGACATGCAGGATATCGCCACCTGGTTGATGGAGGAAGAGCTCTTCCTTGATGAGGGCAAACGAAAACTCCTTGGCTCGATTCTCGCCTATCGGGCATACTCGCTGGGCCGGCGAACCAGCTCCGGTTATACCAAGGTAATGTTTCACTTGTTCCGACTGAGCGGATCGGCAATTTCCGAAATGAAACAGCCCTTCACCAAATCGCCCGGACAGGGAAAACGAGTCACCGGAGAAGTCATCGAAGAGATCCGCGGTCAGCTTCAACCCGGTGATATCTTTGTGACCCGTCACGACGACGCCATGAGCAATCTCTTTCTCCCTGGATTTTGGCCTCATGCCGCCCTTTATATCGGGCCTCTTTCCGAGCGGGCAGACCTCGGAGTCCCCGACCATGGCGACCATTCGGCGAACGTTCTCGAGGCTAGAAAAGACGGAGTCAAACTCCGGCAAATCGAGGAAACCCTTATGGTGGACTCCTTTGTCGTCCTTCGCCCCAAAGCTTCGCGGGAAGAACTCCGGGAGGCTCTCACCAAGGCCCTGACCCACGAGGGAAAATCCTACGACTTCGTCTTCGACTTCAGAAAGGCCGAGCGCCTCGCCTGCACCGAGGTCGTCTACCGGGCTTTTCATGGAGTGGGCTCGTGGAACCTGGAGCTGATCAATCAAAACGGCCACCTCGCCCTTCCCGCCGAGGAATTGATCCGCCAGGGACTGCAAAAAGGCCTCGTGGAAGTCGCTCTGATTTTCGGGATCAACGGCAACACAATCGAAACCGGAACGCGGGCCCGGGATCTTCTCTGTTCCACGCTAAAAGACTGATTCCGAGCCTCACTCTTGCCCGATTGAAATCCGCTGCTAATGTTCCCCGCATGTCCAGCCAGCTCGGCCAACTTTTCCGTATTTCTACCTTCGGTGAATCCCATGGAGGCGGAGTCGGTGTCGTCATCGACGGCTGCCCCCCGCTCATCCCTCTGACAGAAGCCGACCTTCAAGTCGAACTTGATCGCCGTCGCCCGGGACAATCCGAGGTCACAACGCCGCGGAACGAGGCCGATCAGTGCGAAATTCTTTCCGGAACCTTCGAGGGTAAAACTCTCGGTTCCCCCATCGCGGTTCTTGTTCGCAACAAGGACCACCGCCCGGAGGCATACTCTGAAATGTCAGAGAAGTATCGCCCTTCACATGCCGACTACACATACGATGCCAAATTTGGCACGCGCAATTGGCAGGGTGGCGGAAGATCATCAGCCCGGGAGACCATAGGCCGGGTCGCTGCAGCCGCTGTCGCCAGGAAGGTTCTCAAGCACTTCTATCCGGATCTGGAGACCCTGGCGTGGGTCAAGTCGGTCCAAAACATCGAGGGCACCATCAATCCCCTGACCGTCACAGCAGAAGAGATTGAATCCAATGTCGTCAGAACCGGCGATCCCGGGGCGGCCGGGGCCATGATCGCCCGAATCAAGGAGATCCGCTCTGAGGGAAATTCCATCGGCGGAGTCATCGAAGCCGTTGTCCGCGGTTGCCCTCCCGGACTGGGAGAGCCGGTCTTTGACCGGCTGGAAGCGGATCTGGCCAAAGCAATGCTCTCCATTCCTGCGACCAAGGGTTTCGAGGTGGGATCCGGATTTTCCGGAACAACCCTGACCGGGGCGGAGCACAATGATCATTTCTACATGGAGGGCGAAAAGGTTCGCACTCACACCAACAACTCGGGCGGCGTTCAGGGCGGCATTTCCAATGGAGAGCCCATCCTGTTTCGTGTCGCCTTCAAACCCACCGCGACCATCATGTCGGCCCAACCGACAGTCTCTAAAGCCCTTGAGGATACCGAACTGAAAGGGCGTGGCCGTCACGACGCCTGCGTCCTCCCGCGTGCGGTGCCCATCGTCGAAGCGATGACCAATTTGATCCTCTGCGATCATCTTCTCCGCCACCGGGCTTTTTGCGAAAGCTAGCTACTGGCCAGCCGGGAGACTGCTAGGGGCGGAAGGAGAAGGTCAGATCAGCTGTGTGGGAAATCTCATCCACCGGCATCCTGCGGGGCTTGGACGCCCCCTCCCAACTCTCAAGGAAGATGACCTCCCTGCGCTCATCGTTGTAACCCACGATGACCGAGGCATGAAGTGGTGAGCGCTTCTTTTTGGAAGGCATCGCGTCTTCGGAAGGACGTTCGTATCTTCGAGTCTCCCCGTGATCAAAACCGCGCGAGATCTGCGTGTGTAAACGGTCCCGTTGCTGATCCCAGCGTCGCCACACGATGACAGGCATTCCGGCCCGAATTGAACGCCTCACCATTTCGTGATCGTAATCGCTGGTTCGGTGGAGGTTAAAGCGCGCTTCCCGGGCCACCGAGCCATAAAGCCCCAGCATATCCGAACCCGCCGCCGAACCGGTGTTCTGAAATTTGCCGGCAACCGCAAGCCAGTCTTCATCGAGGTGTAATCCCAGATAACGGGCTACCATCACAAGAGTATTCAAACCGCAATAGGGCCGGTATCCCTGGGGCACCACCTCAACCTCATTGAGGATGACATCTCCCCGGTCGGTCTTTGTCACCCTGGTCAGGAGGGCCTTGAGACGATCGCGATTCCCCAACTCTTCCAGGGAGGTATCAAGCCATGATTTGGGCGCATTTTCTTTTTTTCTAATGCTGACACGCAACAAGCGGTTCGCGGCCTCAAGCAACTGAATCGATAGCCCGGAGTCTTCGTATTCGAACTCACGATAAACCGCCCGCAAGTCACGCGTCCTCCCCCGTTTGGAATCCCGGGGCCGTTCATCGATTTTCTTAAGGTTCCTTCCAAGTTCCCCGGCAGTGTTGGTGTAAAGTTCCTCGAATTCCAGTCTCCGTTTCTCGACCCGGTCGCTCAAAAGAATCGCCGCTTCCTCTCGAGTCGTCCCCTCGGGAATCCGGCGGTCGAGGTATCCAAAAAATGATCCGGCATCTGCAAAGGTGACCTGGAGTTCTTCAAGTTGATCCTCCCGCTTCAAAGCCCTCACGAGAAGTGCCTGAACTCCAAAAACCTTGGGGCGGGCCATCAGGTAGGCAGAGCTTGCATTGGCCACCCCGGCATCGGCCTCCCACGTCCCGGGTAAAGGCTGTGTGCCGTCCCAGACGCCCGCCGCCAACAAAACGTCAGTCAGATCTTCTCCGTTGAGCGGGCTGTCATGGTTCGCCAGGGCTCCCAGAACCGCATTTGGAAGAGCCTGGAGCGGAGCAATGAGAGCGAGCAGAAAAAAAGCCAATTTCATGGAGGTTAACAAACACTCATGAAAATGGCTCTGCAACGTCAATCTTGGACGAATGCGGGTTCGCCGAAATTCTTATTCCTGTTCCTTGGCCGGATCTTCAGTGCCTTCATCACCTTCATCCGCCCCTTCCTCGGGAGCATCGCGGTTGATCCGGTCCAGCATGGCCGCAGTGAGGTCGGTTGCATCTTTGGCATAGGACAGGATGGGAACATTCGCTCCACTGGCTCCGCTGCGATCAAAGATGTAGTCATAGCCTTCGGCATCTCCGACCTCGCGAACCATGACCATGATCTCTTCACGCAAAATGCCTAACTCGACTTTTTGCTTTTCATTAAATGCGGTCCGCTTGCGATTCAACCAGGCGATCCGGGCATCCTGGCGAGCCTTCGCCTCGCTCCGAATTAATTGCGCCTCGCGGAAGAGCTCATCCTTTTTTTCCCGGGTGATGGAAGGGTTCTCGGCTTTTTTTGTCACCTCATTGGCTTCGTCAGTCAACGCTTTGACTTCTTCAGCCTTCAACTCATTCTTTTCAAGAATTCCCTTTTCATACTCTTTAAAGGTCTTGAGGAGGTCGGCTGCCTTGAAGTAGCCGGCCAGGAGTTTTTGCATGTTCACGGTCCCAATCTTGTCGTCCTTTTCCTGGGCAAAAGAAGACGAGGTCATGACGAGAGCTGAAATAACAGCGGCGATGATTTTAAATGATTTCATAACGTTCGTAAAAGTGAGTTGTTCGAAATTGGGATGATTTTACTCGGAAGTTCCGGTCTTGGACTTTGTTCCTCCGGCAGTTTCAGGTGCGACAGGAACCGGAGCGTCTTTGTTCAATTTCTCGAGAACCGCATCGGTCAAATCGACGGTATTCCGTGAGTAAAGCAGAAAGGGCGTCCGGGATGAGGTCAGGCCGGACTCATCAAAAACAAGATTCACATCAAGGGTTGCCGCATAATCGCTCACGGCAGTTTCCACCTTGCTCCGGATGTCGTTGATCATCCCCAACATCTTTTGATTCAGGGAACGGCGCTTCGTTTGGAGAAACTCCTCGCTTTCCTTGATCAAAACAGCGCGGGTCGTCTGGAGCTCCTGCGCGGAGGCTGCGATCTCCTTGCGCTTCTTTTCGGCGAGCGAGGGGTCGTTGAACTCATTTTGCTTTCTCCCCAGTTCTTCCTCGATGGCCTTGATTGCCTCAACCCTCTCCTTGTAGGCGGCCTCAATTGCTTCCATCTCAACCTTCTCCTCGGCTTCGGCGGCCTTCTTCTCGTGAAACTCATTGAGGAGTTTTGACATATTTACAGTGCCCACCTTGAGCTGACCAGCCGTGGCACTCAGAGCCGTTCCCAGGAAAAGTGCGAGAAGGGCGGCTTGTTTGGCGATCCGGAAAAGTGGTGAAACAGTCATCATCGAAAGTGTTATTTTGGGGGTGGCGGGCAAAAGGTGTCATTCTCCGCTGGCTTCCTCCAGCTTCTTTTTTAGGGCTGCGAATTCCGCCCGTAACCGAGGGAGTCGAGAAAGTGCCGCAAGCTTCCTCTGTTCCTCTTGGATCGGGCGCGCCGGAGTTCCCATGTAGGCACCCGGCTTGCTGATACTCTTCAAAAGTCCGCTTTTGGCTGTCAGAACCGACTGATCAGCTACTTCCAGATGCCCGGCCACTCCGGCCTGGGCCGCAATGGTGACATGGTTTCCAAGCCGGCTGCTCCCGGCAATCCCGCTTTGTGCCACCACCAGACAGTGCTTACCGATACGCACATTGTGGGCAATCTGCACCAAGTTATCGACCTTGGTCCCCTCTCCCACCACCGTTTTCCCAAATCGGGCCCGGTCAATGCAGCTGTTTGCGCCAATCTCAACGTCGTTCTCGATTTCAACGATTCCCACCTGGGGAACTTTCTGATGCTTTCCCCCGACCAGATCAAACCCATATCCGTCCGAGCCGATCACGCAGCCCGGTTGCAAAATCACACGATCACCGATCACACAGGCTTCCCGCACAATACTACCGGGGTGTAAAAGACAGTCCTTGCCGATCAAAGCATCACGACCGATCAGGCAACCTGCCCCGATAATGCTGCCATCACCAATCCTCGCACCCGATTCGATCACCGCACCGGGGCCAACCTGTACTTTGGCTGGATCGATCCAGGCATCATCGGCAACATGCGCGCCAGGAGAGATTCCCGGCTGAATGGCCGACGATCGGGACTGAAAATGGTCAATCACCCTGGAAAATGCTCCCGAGGGATTGTCGACTGGAATCAACTCGCACCCTTCGGGCGCTGAAAAATCTCCCTTCGGCACCAGAACGAGGGAGGCTCTGGTCTCTGCCAATTGAGGCTGGTAGCGGGAATTCCCCAAAAAACTAATCTCGCCGACTTCGGCCTCGGTCAGAGAATTCACCCCGGTGTAGACACCGTCGTGCACTTGATTCGGCGGAATGCCAATCAGGTCATGCAGTTCTTTCCAACCGAGCGACACCGGCACAAGGCAGCTTGGATTCGCAATGACTTATTCGTCCCCCGTGGTTTCCGATTGCCCCTCGTTGATTTCGGCGAGAAGAGAGTTGGTGAGATCAGTGGTCTCACGGGCGTGGAGCACGAACGGAATCCCCTGATTGCTGTTTCCAGAGGCATCGAAGATAAAATCGTAATTCCCCTCTTTTGCACGATCGCTCACGGCCCGCTGAATCTTGACCAGGATACCCCGCATTTGCTTGCGCATTTTGTCGCTAAGAGCGCGGTTACGACGATTGAGGAATTCTTTTCTCTCCCGCTCCTTGGACTTTCCGTCCTGGGCCAAGCCATTGGACTCGGCAATAAAATCCGCTTTTTCCTTTTCGCCAAGATCCTCTTTTTTGAGCTCTTCCCTGATCTTCTGTAACTGTGAATCAATCTCACGGATCTTGGCGAGACGCTCGTTGTTGTCCCGCTGGATCCGGGCGCGCTCAATGTTAATTTCACGCTGAACCTTTTCAGTCTGATGATACTCGTTGAACAAGCGCTCCATGCTCACGGTTGCGATTTTTAGACGTTGCTGTCCGTGGACCACAGGGATGAGACACAGAAGGGCAACGAGAAGATTAAGAAGGGGCTTTTTCATATTATGTTTCTTTGAAATGAAGCTTGCTGGGGTTTTTATGAAGAATTCCTCTGGCTACGTCAACCACGGGCTTGGGGTTCGTGTTTTTCCGGTGGTTTCGACGCCGGACGGAAAAGGAATTTCCCCACCCCGGGTGGCCATCCCTCGGACCTGCCGGAGATTTCACAAGGTTTCTCGTGGAATTTTTGCCGGAAATCACAACATTCCCCACATGATCAAAGTCACTTCGGAAGTCAAAAGCATTACACAAATGGCTCGCGACCTGCCCGCTCCCCTCGCCCTGGTCCCGACAATGGGAGCCCTCCACGAGGGACATCTGGCTCTGATTCGCCATGCCCGCCAACTGGTCGGCCCCACCGGAACGGTCGCCATCTCGATCTTCGTCAATCCCATCCAGTTCGATCGCGTCTCCGATCTGACCAACTACCCCCGCCCTCTCGAGGCCGACCTCGCCCTCTGCGAAAAAGAAGGGGTCGATCTCGCCTTCACCCCGGAAAAAGAATTCCTCTACCACTCCGATCACTCGGTTCTCGTCACCGAATCTCTCCTCACCAAGCACCTTTGCGGATCGAGCCGGCCCGGCCATTTTGACGGAGTCCTCACCATCGTCCTGAAGCTCTTCAATCTTCTTCAACCGGCCTACGCCGTTTTTGGAGACAAGGACTTCCAGCAAATCGCCCTCATCAAGCGCATGGTTCGGGACTTGAATGTTCCCGTCGAAGTCGCCGGACACCCTACCGTCCGTGAGCCCGATGGCCTCGCCCTCTCTTCCCGTAATGTTCGTCTCACCCCGGAAGAACGCAAGGACGCCCCGCGGATCCGCCGCGCTCTCTCGGCCGCAAAAGACCTTGCCGTCACCGGAGAACAGGACCCCGCCGTTTACCTCCGGTGCGCCAAAACCCATCTGCTGAACAACGCCCCGGAGAGCTTCACCATCGACTACCTCGAACTCGTCGACGCCGAATCCCTGCAGCCCGTCCCCCAAGTCACGAAACACGCCGTTCTCGCCACAGCCTGCTTTTATGGGGAAGTTCGCTTGATTGATCACATCGATATTCACAGGGTCTGACCCTTCGCCCCTCCCTTCGTTCAATCATTCCAAAAATTCATGGCCCATTACAAATTTCGTTGGTGACAAACTCGCGTGGTCTGTTGCAAGTGGTCCCAACATCATGAGCGAAGAAACACCAGACAAACCCCTCCGCATTGGCGTCCTCTCACGCAACAAAAACCTTTACTCAACGAAAAGCCTCGTCGCAGCAGCCCAAAAACGGGGACACGATGTCAGGGTCGTCGACTACTTACGCTGCCACATGACCATCACCTCGATGCGTCCCAAAATTTTCCTCGGCGATGAAGAACTCCACTTCGACGCCGTCATCCCCCGCATTGGAGCTTCCAACACCTTCTTTGGAACCGCCGCCGTCCGACAGTTCGAGATGATCGGCACGTATCCCCTGAACGAATCAGTCGCCATTAGCCGCTCCCGCGACAAGCTACGCTCCCTGCAGCTTCTGGCCCGCAAAGGAATCGGCCTGCCAGTCACCGCTTTCGCACACGACTCCAAGGCCACCGGCCACCTCATCAAATCCTGCGGCGGAGCCCCTCTTGTCATCAAACTCCTCGAAGGAACCCAGGGAGTTGGGGTGGTCCTTGCCGAAACCCAAAAAGCGGCCGAGTCCGTCATCGAGGCCTTTCGCGGTCTCGACGCCCACATCCTCGCCCAGGAGTTCATCAAGGAAGCCGGAGGCGCCGACATCCGCTGCCTTGTCATCGGCGGCAAGGTCGTAGCCGCCATGAAGCGTCAGGGCAAGGAAGGCGAATTTCGCTCCAATCTCCACCGCGGAGGCTCTGCAAACGTCGTCCGCATCACTCCGGAAGAACGCTCAACCGCCGCCCGCGCCGCCAAGGTCATGGGCCTCAACGTCGCCGGGGTCGACCTCCTTCGATCCAACCATGGCCCCGTCATCATGGAGGTCAATTCATCGCCGGGACTCGAAGGAATCGAAACCGCCACTGGCAAGGACATCGCCAGCAAGATCATCGAATTCATCGAGAAAAACGCCAGCCCGCACCGGACCGGCACCCGTGGAAAAGGCTAGACCGCTCCGGCAAAATCGACCTTGCCCACTTCCCTGAAAAGTCTACCTTCCCTTCGATGAAATTTTTCGTTCTAGTTCTCGCCCCATTGTTCTTCATTTCCTGCTCCGGCACCCGGACCACAGAGCGCAAGGTCGTACCACCGCAAGGAAGTGATTTCGGTAGCAAACCCTGGAACGACCCATCGGTCGGTCCCCGTCCTCAAGGTGTGCTGGGCGGAATGGAGCAAGGTCGCTAATACCGCCACCACAAACGTCTGGAGTGAGCGTTCCGGCTGCCGAAGAACCAACTCACGAATCCTGCGAAGGATGCGGCAAGCTTCTCGACGTCACAAACTTCAGCCCCTTCGACGCAGTCATCTGCCCACACTGCTCGGCCGAAACGAACGTAAAACGGATCTTCGGCAACTACCGCCTCGAACAACGCTTTGCCATTGGAGGCATGAGCGTCATCTTCATCGGCTGGGACACCACGCTCGATCGCAAAGTCGCCATCAAGGTTCTCAACGAGGAATATTGTAACGACGAGGTTCGCATCCAGGCCTTTGAGAACGAGGCCCGCCTCACCGCCCAGGTGAGCCACCCCAATGTCGTCAAGGTCTTCGCGGTCGGTCGCGCCTACGGTCGCTTCTACCTCGTCATGGAATTGCTCGAGGGCCGGAGCTTCGAGCGCGTCATGAAAAAACGCGGAGCCCTCCCCGAAGACGAGGTTCTCGAAATTGCCACCCAGGTTGCTTCCGGACTCCAGGCAGCGAAGCGGGCCGGGATGATCCACCGGGATGTCAAACCCGGCAACATTCACATCGACCCTGAAGGACGCGCCAGCCTTCTCGACTTCGGACTCGCCCTCATCACCCAGGATGGCCGCGCGCAGGCCGAAGAAGTTTGGGCCACTCCCTACTATGTCCCCCCGGAAGCCCTCGAACGAGGTATCGAAGACTTCCGTAGCGACATCTATGCCTTCGGAGCCACCCTCTATCACGCTCTCGCCGGCCGCCCCCCCTTCGAAACGACCACCAATTCAAACAGCATCCTTCGCAAGGCCAAACAAACCATCCCCCGCCTCTGCAAAGTCGCACCGTGGATCAGCCCCAATACCGGCGAAGCGATTGACCGAATGATGGCCTTTAAGCCCGAGCACCGCTGGTCAAGCTACGGTCAGGTGAAAAAGGCACTGGAACACGCCAAACTTACCGTCGGACAAAAGCCCGCCACCCCGGTTCATAGCCAGACCCGGATGAAGCGACGCAAAAAGAACGGAAACTTCGGGATCGTCTTTATGATCCTTCTGATTTCCATGAGCGCGGGACTTGTCGTCTGGCAACCATGGAAAAAAAACACTCCAAAGCCCGAAACTCCTCCCGCAACGGCAGGCACCCAAAACACTCAAAAAGAAGCCTTCAATCCCAACGGCAAAGACCGCCCCAGCCTGCAGAAAAGATGGGTGGAAGCACGCCAATTCACTCGCTCCGGCGACTACGATAAAGCCACCGGTAGCTTCCTTTCCATTTCAAGTGACCCAACCGTCTCCGGAATGGAACAAGTCTGGACCACCCTGGAAGCCTCGGTTGCCAAGGCTCTCGCCGGAAAACCGGGAGACGCCCGCCGCCTCATCAAAAAGTCTCTAGCCGACCTCGACGCCCTCCCGAAACAGCATTCCCAGCAAAGACGCTACCGGGAACTCTGCCAGGTGCTGGAGCGCATTCCACCACCCGCCCCGGAAGATTTCCCGGAAAAACCCAAGGACATCATCGACTGGATGGGCACCTTCGCCCTTGCTCTCAAACTCTGGGACCAAGGTCTGTGGGAAGAAGCCCTCCCCCCGTTTGCCAGGGTTCGTGGCGCGAATCTGCCCGACGAATTCTCTTGGTTCAAAACCTACCAGAACATCGCAGATATCTACCTGGCCGACGGCCAAATTCTCACCAGCCTCAAAAAATTTCCTACTCCTGAAAATGAGCAGGAAGCCAGCGATCAAATTGGCGAAATTGCCGATGCCACGAAAAAGCTCCGCACTTTGGGTCGGGCAAAATACAGCTTGCGCGCGAGACAAGCCCACCTCGCCCGCCTGCGCAAAGGATTTAAGACCGGACCCTTTGTCACCGAAACCATCACCTGGAAGGAAACGGAATCACGCCTCAGAAGACAAGGAGCATCCTGCCGCTTCGACGCTATGGCGGCGCTGCTCGATTCTCCGCCGAAAGACGCTCCGTCCGAAGCAGTCTGGGCTTGGACCTATCTTCAAAAAAATGCCGCCGCTTTCCTCAACGACCTTGCCACACAGCGCGACTGGACCGCCGAGAAAAAAGATGGCGGTGAAATCACCCCCATCTCCGGAGACACCATGGGTTTAAAACTGGAAAATGGAACCGTTGTTCCCTGGTCGGAATTAAAGCCCGAACAGCTTCTGGACGAGCACGCCAACGACGAAGCCCATGCCGTTGCTTTTGCCTGGTTGGTCGGCCTCAATGATCAAGCCGAAGAATTGGCTGAAAATCTAGCCCAACGAGACGAAGAGTTTAAGACCAACTGGCGAAAAGTCATCGTCGGCACCTCGCAATAGTTGTACCCCGCTCGTCCCACACCGAAACAACATAGCCTCCGGAGATTTTTTTTGCTCTGTGACCACCGTTCAGCCCGACTCAGCGGTTCGTTCCCTCAGTATTGGACCCCGGATGGTGAAGCGCGCTAGCAGGGTCAATTTGGTCAGCATAAAAGAAGCGTTTGGGGAAAACGTTCCAGATCGTGTCCAAAGTGCGATCAACGTGAAAGCCGTGGTCCCAAAGGTGGACGTCGGCAAAGCATTGAAGGTCAAAGCACACGGCTCTGGCTGACGGGACAAATACGAATGGAAGTGATCAGGACAATGGCCGCCCGGCATTGTCTTCTATTCGTTTTCGTTCGGGTAACCCACCTGCTCCAGTGCCTCCTGGATGTCCTCCAAGCCAATCTCCGGGTTCAGCGCTTCAACGATCTCAGGCGTGACCGGGTGATGCGCCAAGATGTGCTCGACCAGCGAACGATCGACCTCGATCTCGTAGTAGTCGGATGCAAACTGAAGATAGCCAGCACACGGGTCGGACAGAACGCTCAAAAGCACCTCCGCCCCGGTCTCCGTATTCGCCTGCTCGGGTTCCTCGTGCCATGAGTCGTCACCAGCGGGACGCCAGTAGCAAAAACCGGTTGATTCCCAGTGAAAGGCAGGCTCGTTCGCGAAGCCGTCAAATTCACGGGGTAGAGCAGCTCTAATTCGTCGCACTCTGTCGGCATCTCTCGCCGCGGGGGATTCGTGAGCGAGACCTTTGATGCCGGCAAACCCTGATGCGCCGAACAGGATAAACCAATCGTCTCCACATCCGTTCCGCATGCTCGCCATCTCCTCGGTTTCTGACCAGTTGGAGTCGAAGCTGTAATAGCGCTCTTCCCACTCCGGGCAGATCATGAGATCGAGTGTCGCGAGGGATTTGGTGATACGCTTCAGTTCGGCGATGTTGGGCAGTGGGATCATCTTTTCATGCTAATATTACGGGAGGAACCCGCGCTTCCGCAGCGGAGCTCATCTGTCTATTTTAAAGTCATGCGTATAAGAGCGGATCAAGTCTTTGAACTCCTTCACGAACGCGCGACTGCCGTCCCCCTTGGGAACTCGCAGTGTCACGTGCAAATATTGGTTCATCCCCTTCAAATCCTGATAAATAATATGCTCGGTAAACTGGCCTCGATCTGTCGCCCCCTCTGCACGTGCAAGTGGCTTGCTGCTCCCCTTCGCGAGAACGATATCACACCAGACGCCTCCATCCGGTTTGGGGCCCCGAACCTCAACATGCGGCGGTTCCTTCCCCTTTGGCGTTTTCGCGATGACCTGTATAATGTAAAGGCGGGTTCTATCCTCAAAATGAAGTTTTGATCCCAGCGAGATCGTGGTCGCATTGGGATAATACTTGCGAACGACCTTGAGCACAGGCCTTGTCTGATCAAGCGCCCTCAATACGGGATCGACATCAGGCTCACCGGCGCTGGCGGAGTAAGGAGCAACCATCAGCACGGCAACTCCAAGAATTACAATTTTGGTCATTACGGTTTTCATCCCGGCTACGTTAGCAACCTGATTCGAAAGTCGATGTAATAAGGTTGTAAAATGTTTGGCATGCACCAAGGCATTCTCACAGCGCTCAAAAATCGAATCAAAATCGGCGAAAAAGAGATGACTGATTTCCTGGAGGCCGTCTGAAAAAAGAGGTTTTCACCCACCCCCGATAAAGCCTGATTCCACCTACAAAGAATCACTCACTTTTACGTTGATCTTTCGTCACCGCATCTTGTCCTGCCAGCTTGGTCGGTGAAATCAGGGATCTCACGAAAAAGTCCTCTTCCAACTGAACAACTACTGCGACCGCCTTGGTGGATGCGGCCTCATCAAACGAATAGATGAGATGGGGAGTCGTCCCCCCGGACATACTGACTTCAAAGGCTTGCGGTTTCGACAACGCCGCATGAGAAGCCCCATCCGGCTTAAGTATCCAAACTTGGGTGAAGAGAGGCTTTGGCACGGGCGCGGTGTTTGCTCTTGCAGGCAGGCGAATCCTGACGATGCCGTGACCTTCCCGAACAGACCATACCAAATCGGTGACAAGGGCCGAATCGATCTTGAAGACTCGCTCCCTGGCTATTTCCACGTTTGCGTGGGGGGCCGAATCGATCTTGGCAATTTGCACTTCAGTGACTTTGTTCTCATCTTCCGCTGCCACGGTGTGGAATGGCGAAGAGAGTAAAAGAATGAGGCTGATTGAAAATATTGCTTTCATTATGAGTGGGACCCGCGAAGTCGTCTCCTCTTGGAATTTATTTTGCAGAACACCCGGGGGCTCGCTCCGGTTGGCGGGAACGCCGCTCCGGATCAGAGTTAAGTGCACGAGTCGGAAGGGTCTTTCGATCCTGGCAGGAGCTCGTTGCCCACCACGATCGTGTTAGCCTTGCTCCCTATTCAGATTTGACCTTGTCTGCTGGCTCGCTCGAATCGGAGTCATCCGAAGCATCACCGTGATTCGGATTTTGGCGACTGGGGTTGATGTCCTTGTCCTCTCTCGCTCCGTTCTGCAACGGAAGCCAGAACGCGAGAAAGAGAAGCGCGGCCGCAGCCCAGTAATTGTCTTTCTCGATCATCGACAAAGCGCCCATCGTGAAGAGGATGACCGCTCCCGTCGTTGAAATCGAAAGCCAGAATTTCCGATATTTGCTCATGAGTGAAGTTTCACCAGGGTTCGCTTGAATTCATGTACGATTCCCGATTATTGAAAGGCCCGCATTCGAGGTGGGTGAGCCGCTACTGGGAGATTCACTTCGAAACAAGGCAATTTGTTACAGTAAAGACGGCGATGTCAATTCCGAGCGAGGGCCGCTTGCCCTTCACGTCTTATCAGGCTGAATCATCACTCCCTTGGTTCTCTACCGCAGCCTTAATGTCATTGAGATCTTGAAGAATCACCTTCCGAATCACTCGATTGAAAATGAAGCTCATCAGGGGAGACATGAGTTTTGCGATGAGTGCTTGTGGATTGATTTGGTGACTCATCGTCAACGAGCTGCCTCCATGGCTCCCAGAGATGCTCATGGTGGTGATGTAGACACACCCGTGACTTTCTGCTCTGGTTTTATAGAACTCGTTGGCAGCAGCCTCGGTGATCCACATTTCCTCTGTTGCGGTCTTGCCAAACAGCTTGCGAGTCTCCCGCCACTTCAGGCCGATCAGGCCATTCTCTGGTTTTTCGAGAACTTCGACCTGCTCGATACCGCTGATGGTCTCCGTCGCATTTTCAATGTCGGTGATTACCTCCCAGACTGCCTCACCTGGTCCATTGATGGTTACCTGCACTTCGATGGTCATGGTGCTTTTAATAAGCTTCGGGGGAGGAGTCGCTTCTTATAGAGCTTCGATCGTGTTGGGACGCGCCATCATTGGCATAACGCTGAAGGGCAAAGGAATCCTGACAGGGGACACGGCTTCGACTGTGGGTTGATGGTTGAACTTGTCACCATCGACCGTAACGACGATGGGAGTTTCGATAATCGGTGCGACTGTGTTGGCATGAGTCAAGGTCGCGCTGATGCCATACCGCTTTACCGAATAGACAGGAGAGCAACTTACTG
>JAUIGV010000044.1 GCA_030432565.1 Verrucomicrobiia bacterium
GAATACCTCCTTTGTTGATTTGAATCAGTGCCCTGATGATCTTGCAACTCTTTGATCAGGGTCGAGAGCTCTGCAGCGGTTGTGTCAGCTAGGATTTTCAGTAATTCACTGACCGTATGATTTCGTTCACCATCCTCCAAAGCTGTGAGGTAGTCTTCCAGCTGTTGTCGTAATTTGATAGTTTTCGTCGATGAAATTAAGCGATTCGCTGCAGTCTGAATTTGCGGGGATAAAGACTGGTTTTCCGGGGAACGGGCTTCGTTGATTTGGTGTTGAAGGTATCGGTTATTGCTCCATTGCATCATCAACGAGGCAAGCCCGATGAAGGTGATGATGAGTAGGGGTGCGATTTTCATCTGGGCTACTATTTAAATGGATCGTTTGAGAATGGATTCGTTCCAAGGAACTCGTCGGCGCGCGCGCGGATTTGTGGGTCCGAGATCTCGTTGGCCACTCGTTCGGCTTCCTTTGGGTGAGTGGTTGATTCGAGAACCCGAGCTGCAGCGAGGAGTTCCAGATCGCGCTTCTGCCCCGGCGCTTGCGCGATCCTCTTATTCAAGTCATCGGTAAATGAATCTTGAGCCATTTGGCCACGAAAAGAACTTTCGAGGGCGTTGATTCGTTCTTCGGTTTCTGGAATTTGTTCATTGAGCCAATCCATCCGTTCCGTGAATGGCATGTCAGTTTTTGCGGCGATGATGGTCGCCATTTTTTTGCCGAAGTCGGCTTGGTTTTGAAGCGACTTCAAGAGCTCAACACTTTTCATGGGGTCTCCAGTGGCTTTGGTGTAGTCCTGCCAGGGATTTGGAACGGCTGAGTTGAAAGGGTTTATTTGGTCGACAGCGGTTTCGAGAAATTTACCCAGTAATCGAGTGTCATCGTTAGCCACCGCATCATAGACTGTGAGCGGAATGAGCACCTTCCCGGCTTCTGCACGCTCGGCTTGGCGGGTTTCTTTTGAAAATAGGTTCACCGCGAGATCGAGGTTTTGGGGAGCCACTCCTTCGAGGAGGGCGGCAAAGGCAAGCGCTTGATTTTTACGATCCGAAATTGATCCGTTTTTAAAATCGTTTGGATCTGTTTTTCCTTCAAACCAGGCGACCGCAGCCTTGGGATCTGAAGAAGCCCATTCCCTTAGCTTTGCGGAAAGGCTGCGGTCGAAGCGTGCCGACTTGATTGCCTCATCAAAGTAAGTTCCGGGATCTTGGTCGGAGACTGCAATCTCAGCTTGAGAAATTAGATTCTCGAGAGACTCAAAAGTGTATCGATCCAGTTTGGGGAGTTTGCGTAGGTCTGCGCGGAGGGTTCGGAGTTCTTCAAGAGATAATTGATTGAGCTGATAACTTAATGCGTAAATGTCGAACAAGTGCCCGGTTTCTTGAGCTGAAAAAAATGATCTTAAAAGTGAGCCTGCATTTCTGACATCGGGGCCTTGTTGAAGGAGCCGGCCAACGGTCATTTCGCGTTGATTAAAACGCCCTCGATCACTGGTTTGGCGCTCGCTGAGATTTCCTGAAGCACGGGAGCGACCTTGTTCCAATTCTCCGGCGAGTTCCGCATTTTCTCTTGCGAGATAAATCGAAGGGATCGCAAAAATGGCAGCGAGGAGGGCTGAAGCGACGATTGTGTGGCGGCGGGATTTCATGTCCGCTTTGTTAGGCGGAGTGGATGATGGGCTTGCCGGCTTCGACGACGAATTTGGCGCGGGAGCTGGTGACGCCGTCGGGCTTTTTAACGTCACTGATCACCTTGTAGTCTGCGGTGTAGGTCTTCGCGGTAACATCGCATATGATGTAGCCACGCTCGCGGTTGTGAAATTTATTGCAGGGATTGCGGTCGCTGAGATCGTAGGCTTGGGATGTGCCGTTTCCACCGCTGGAAAGGGAGGTGGTGACGAATTCGGTGGCGATGGTCGGGAGGTCGGGCTTGAGATCATCGACGCGTAATTCATTCGCCCAGTTTGAGTGAATATCACCAGTGAGGACGACGGTGTTGGAGATCTTGTGATCGCGAATGTGTTCGAGGAGTTTTTGGCGCTCCGCGGCGTAGCCGGGCCATTGGTCCATGGAGTAGGCTGCTGTGGCGCCTGCAGTGTTGCGATCGACCAGGGCCATCATGACTTGCTGGGCGAGGATGTTCCAGGTGGCGGTCGAGGATTCGAGTGAATCGAAGAGCCACTTGCGCTGCTCCCGGCCGAGGAGGGTGTTGCGCGGATTGAGAGCCTCTTCGTTGAGCGGGCCACGACCATCGTTGTTCGGTTGGTTGGTGCGGTATTGCCGCGTATCGAGAACAGAAAATTCGGCGAGCCTTCCAAAGTTGCCCTTACGATAGAGCTGCATGTGCGGCCCCTTCGGAAGGGAGGTCGTCCGGAGCGGCATCATTTCGTAGTAGGCCTGGTAGGCGTTGGCCCGGCGCAGGAGCAGTTGGGCCGGGGTGACGCCGCGTTGTTCAGAGATGTCGTTGGCGTAATTGTTATCAACTTCGTGATCGTCCCAGGTGAGGAACCAAGGGCAGGCCGCGTGCATGGCCTGGAGATCGGGGTCTGTTCTGTATTGGCTGTATCGAAGGCGGTATTGTTCGAGCGTTTCGATTTCGGGCCCGAGATGGCGGCGGACGTTGCCTCCTTTTCCTGCCGCGTATTCGTAAATGTAATCGCCGAGGTGGAAGACGAGGTCGGGCTGGTCGCGCTTCATTTGCTGGTAAGCGGTGAAGAGTCCTTGTTCCCAATGTTGGCAGGAGGTGACCGCGAAGCGGAGCTTTTCCGGATTGGCATCCGGCGTGGGCAGGGTGCGGGTGCGGCCGGTCGCGCTGGTGGCATCACCCGACTGAAAGCGATAGTAATACCAGTGATCGGGTTTGAGACCTTTTGCTTCGATATGGATCGAGAAACCAAGCGCGGAAGTTGCGGTGGTTTTACCGGACGTGATGACCTTTTTGAAGGAATCGTCGTTCGCGATTTCCCAGCGCACTTCGACTGGTTGGTCGGGCATGCCGCCACCAGTTTCGAGTGGTTTGGGGCCGAGGCGTGTCCAGAGAATGACGCTCTCATGATCCGGGTCGCCGGAGGCCACTCCCATCGAGAATGGATCGGCCGAAAAATTAACTTTTTTTGGGGTTCCTGCGGTTTGGCCGAGCAGAGGAATTGCGGAGAGGGAGGCGGCGTAGGACAGGAAGAGTCGTCGTGAAAGGCGACCTTCGTGTTGGAGGGCGGCGGGAAGTTGGTCGAACATAAGTTAAAGATTCCCGCGATACTGAGCGTAGTCTCACTCGTTGTCACTCCAAGAAGTGACACACATTGATTGCCCGGCATCGCTTCCCGGTGGAGCAGTCGGGTTGTCTCCCCCCAAATATCCCCCCCTTATGTTGAATTTTCGCAAACTGACGACTGTTGTGGCCTTGGCTGCCGGGATTTTCTCGGCAGCGCCAGCCCGTGGAGCGGACTTTGAGCTCGTTGGCCGGGAGTTGGTGCGGATGCTCCAGAACGGCCATTATGCGCGCCTGGCATTCAACGAAGATTTAAGTCGTCGATTTCTGGAGCGATATCTGGACTCGCTCGACGGAGATAAAATCTACTTTTTGGATCGGGAAGTGGTGGAGTACAAGCGCCGCTACGAGCGGGTTCTACATGATCGGATCAGCACCAAGTCCATCATGCCGGTGGCGAAAAGTATCCACGATGTCTACCGGGGGCGCGTCACCGCCCGCGTGACTTACGTGAAGTATCTTCTCCTGACCAAGGAGTTTTCCTTCGAGGAAAAGAGGAGTATCATTGAGGACCGCAGTCAGGCTTCCCGGCCCACCGATGGTCTGGAACTCCAAAAACTTTGGAGTGATAATCTGGAGAATCTCCTGCTTTCCGAAATGGTGCGCCGCGAGCGCCTCAAGGCCCGGGCCCTTGAAGCGGGAAAGCCGGATCCATTTCGGAAGAAGCCCTCCGCGAAGAAGACCGTTGAGCTCAAATTTGATCGATTGCTTAAGGCGATCGAGGAGATGAAGGACGAGGATATTGCCAATTACTTTTTCTCGGCGGTGACCAAGGCTTATGATCCGCACAGCGAATATTTTAGTGCGAATGAAATGGCGCAGTTTAAGATTGATGTCAGCAACGAGTTGGTGGGGATCGGGGCGAGGCTGGATAGCAACGACAACGGTGAAATTGAAATCAAGGGAATCGTGAATGATGGCCCGGCCGATCGTCAGGGCGATTTAAAGCTGGGGGATCGGATCATCGCAGTGTCGGCCAGGAATGATGGCAAGTGGAAGGATGTTATTTTCAAATCGATCGACAGGGTCATCGAAGATGTTTTGGGAGAGGAAGGTCTTCCGGTTGGCTTGCGTGTCAGGCGTGAAGTGGATGGAGAAGATCAGGTGATCGACATCGCCATTCCGCGGGGAGTGGTGACGATGAAGGATGAACTCACCACCGCCCGGATCTACGACTATCAACAAGGCGAACGATCCCTGCGCCTGGCGGTGATGACGATTCCGTCGTTTTACTTTGATTTTGATGACTCGGGGAGTCGCGTCTCGGTGGATGTCGAGCGCTTGTTGGAACGGCTCAAGCAGGAAAAAGTGGACGGACTTGTCCTTGATTTGCGGGACAATACGGGAGGATCACTTCCGGAGGTCCAGCGCCTCACCGGCTTCTTCACGGGACGTGGTCCGGTGGTGCAGGTGCGTTCAAAAAGCGGTCAGATTCGCGCGCTCAATTCTCTTCATCGCAAGCCTCTGTACGATGGTCCCCTAATCGTTTTGACCAACAAGAATAGTGCTTCGGCAACCGAGATTCTCGCAGGTGCACTGCAGGATTATAACCGCGCGGTCGTGGTTGGCGCGCCCTCAACCTACGGGAAAGGGACCGTCCAGAAAACGATGGATATTTCCGATTACATGCCCATTCTTGCCGATCGTGAAGGGGCGGGTTGGTTGAAGTTGACCTTCCAGAAGTATTACCGGGTTTCCGGAAGCTCGGTCCAAATCAAGGGCGTGATTCCGGATCTGATATTGCCTGATCTCAGTGACGCTTACGAGAAGGGGGAGGGGTTCAAGAAGTATGCTCTTCCGCACGATATCATTCGCCGGAGCCCGAACTTCAAACCATTTGATCGGGGCGGACTTTTTATCGAAAAACTTGCGCAGAAGAGCAGCCAGCGGGTGGAGACCGGGCAGTATTTTAAGTATCTGCGCACTGACATCGATAGGGCCAGGAAGGAGCGAGAGAAAAATTTAATCTCGCTCAATTTTGAAGAGAGGTTGGCCGAGCTGAAAGAGGAGGAAGAACGGCGCGCCCTGCGAATGCAGGAGCGGGCCGAACGCTTTGCGGAAATCGAAAAAAAAGACCAAAAGGAATTTAAGATTTACCGACTCACGCTGGATGATGTGAACTCCGGGCAACTTCCTTTGGTCGACCCCAAGGACGAATCAGACGATTATATTCGCCGTGCCGTCGATGAGATCGCGGATCTTGAGGAGGCTCTAAAATGGCCCAGTGGAATCGACGCGATAAAACGCGAAGGTTTGCACGTGTTGCGTGACCTGATTGAAGCCATTGAGTCGGAGGCAATCGCCAAGGTCGACGGCGAGTAGGATTACTTTTCGGGGCGGGGGCAGGCCACCGGTTGGTGCTCAAGTTGGGGCCACTCTCCAAGCCATGTTTTTGACGCGGTGATCACTTCGCCAAGTTTGACGAGGTCGAAGTTTGAGCTTTTGAGTTGTGAGGCGAGCCACTCGAGGACTTCCGGGTTCAGCGGCGGCAGATCGCTGAACCCGAGACCGTGGGCAAGAGGCGATCCGAAGTGCTGTCTCCAGACTTCGTTTGCGAGGGAGCGAGCAAGGAGGTCTCGGTTGAGTCCGCGGGCGAACTCGAGGCGGTCTTTTGGGAGTGAGGAATCCCGGAGGGATTCCGATTTGGGAGTGCCGCTCATGACGAGATAGACCGGCAGCCTGTTTTCTATTTCGAGAAGCGCTTCGTTCAGTTTTCGAAGTTGGGCATTCCTGGCAGTGATCTCGTTGGCGAAGTGCCTTTGGAAAAAAATCCGAAGCTCCTCCGGGGTCGCGTTTCCGAGGCTGGTGCCGTCGAAGAGTTGTCGAATTCCGATTTGGGTCAGGGGGGTGCCATAAATCTGGAGTTCGTCGAGGGTGATTCCCGCACCTGCAAAATTCCATACGGCATCACCGGTGAGGACCTGCTGGAAGAGTGAAGACCCGGGTTGGGTGGTGTCGATGGCGTGGCCGTTTAGGTACAGTTTGAGGCCCCGGGCTTGGCGACTGCCATCATACGTGACCGCCAAATGCGCCCAACGACCGGGGGTGAGAACAGGAGCTTTCGATGTGACGGCGATTGCGAATTGCGGCCAGACCTTGACCCAGCGCGCCTGGAGTCTGCCTTCGAGGAGGCGGAGTTCAAATCCACGGTCTCGCTTGCCGATGGTGAGGATGGGAGTGTCGGCGAGGGCCTGTTCTTTGGCCTGTATCCAGGCTGAAATTGTGAAGGGATCCAACTCCGAGGCGATTGGCACGTCGTTGAGAGTGAGCTTGTTTTTCCCATCGAAATAAATCCCAAGCCCATGGGCTCCGGCTTCTGAAATGAGCTGGTTTCCGTTTGCGGAAATGCGGTCGATGGGAGCAAGATTCGTAAGTTGGCGGTCGTCGAATGAGTAGGCCGCGAGGAGACCGGGAAGTTGCGGGGTGTTGCCGGCAGACTCCTTCCAGAGATCGAACTCTTTGGCCGGGACCGGTATGGGATTGCGGGCTTCTGCGATCGCTGATTGCAGTTCGGCGATGCGTTGCGCGTCCTTCTCGCTTCGCTCAATGTAGAGGGGTGGCAGGGCCTTTGGAAGATGGTCGTAGGGTGTGGTGAAAAGCTCCTTGAAAGCCTGATACCGGGCGGTTGACCATTGTTCTGCCGGATGGTCATGGCACCTGGCGCAGTCAACACGCACGCCCATAAATTCGCGGGCGACCTTTTCAATTCGCCACTCCGGGGTGTCATCGCCCTTTCTTAAGTAGCCGGTGGAAATCGTGCGGCGACGGTCTTCCATGAGATCGCCTGCGAGAAGATCTGCGACCGGGGCGGTGAACATGGGAGGGACTTTTTTTCGCTTGGCCGGCAGGAGGCGGCCGGGAGATTTGATCAGGTCATCGAGCGAACGGGCTTTGATGGTCCGCAAGGGAAGTCCGGCCCAATGGGGATCGATGATTGAACCTTGTTTGACCCAGAGTTTGACGAATTCCGGAGTCTCGAATCTGGTGTCGTCCCGGTGGTCGTGAAGCGGGTCCCAATCTCCGGGAGCGTGGAGCGGGAGATTTCCGTGGCAAGCGAGACAGTTCTTGATGAACCAGGGTCGGACTTCGAGTGAGTAGGAGATCCTGGCCGGTGGTGGTGCAGGCGGCTTCGATTCGGGTTCATCCTGACATCCCGTCAGCAGAATAATGAGGATGAAGGCGGAAATGATGCGCACGGGCACAGATAAGTGGATTCCCCGGGTGAGGTCAATCCTGCCGCTCTTTCACCTTGAGCACCATCCCGGCAGGCATAGTCTTTCTCCAAACAATGATTGTCATCGAAAACGAGAAGCCGTTTCGCCCCATCCTGGGGTATCTTCTCGCGGCTGCGTTGATCTCTCTCACAATCGATTATTATTTTTTCGATAAACAGGACTGGTTTTTGGGTGTTGGCTATTTGGGTGTCGCGGTTTGGCTCATTCGGTCACAGAAAGAGAAGGCCGGTGAGCGGATCGCCAGAATTGAGATCGATCCGCTTTTGCTTCGGGTGTACCGCGACAACGGGATGATGAGGAAGATCGCAAATTCCGAAATCGAGGAGATCCCCATGAACGATCTCTGTGCCCGGATCGACTACCGGCGTGGAGGGTATCGACTCCAACTTCTTTTGGAGAAAAAATTTTTCACCGGTTCCACTTGGGAAGAGCTTTGCAACGAACTCCGGAAGGTCCCGGTGCCTCCTGCTAGTGATCGAGCCCCAGCTTTTTGAGCTTTGGAGTGATTTGCTGCGGGCAGTAGGGATTCTCACCCTTCATGCGGAAGTAGTAGTCCTGGTGCTCTTCTTTCGCCGGGTAGAAGGTCTCGGCGTCCCGGATGGTGGTGACGATGGGCTTGTCAAAACCGGCTTGAGCCTCTTTTTTTGAAGCCTCCGCAAGTTGCCGCTGCTCGTCCGAGTGAACGAAGATGTGGCTCATGTAGATCGGGCCTTTGTCGACGCCCTGGCCGAGTGGGTCGGTGGGATCGTGGGCTTTCCAAAACCATTTCAGGATTTCCCCGGTGGAAATTTTTTGTGGATCGAAGACGACCTGAACCACTTCGATGTGCCCCGAAGTCATTGAGTAGACATCTTCGGAAGTCGGTTTGGGAATGTGACCACCCATGAATCCCGAGGTGGCTGAAATCACTCCATCCAGCTGCTGAAAGACGGCTTCGACACACCAGTAGCAACCTCCTCCAAGGGTGATGGTTTCATGTTTCTCGGGATCGGTCGGTTCGTCGGGTTTCACGTCGACTGTCTCAGTCTTGCACGAATTGAGGAGCAATGCTGTGCTCAGGATGGCGACGATCTTAAATAGGGTTTGCATGGTGAAATTCTACTTTTGATTTTTGCGCCTCAAAGTCATTTCGACGCGTTGCTTGATTCCCTCGGGAACAGGATTGTTGTTCACGTAGTCAACGACTCCGGCTTCGTCCTTGCTCATCCATCTTCCGATCATGCGGTGGAAGGTGTTTCGCTGATCGTCTTCGGTGGAGAGTCTCATAATCCAATCGGCGGCGAGGGCTGGTTCGTCGCCCATGGAGTGCCACACGAGTGATTTGACGCTATCATCAAAAGCGGGATTTCCCTCGTAGTTGGCAAGCCAATCGGAGGCGGCTACAACGTTTTCATTTTGAATCATTTCGCGAACGAGGCTGGGGCCGGCGGAGGCAACGATCTCCTCGGGCTGGCTTTCGACCCAGCTGAGAGCGGCGGGAAGGTCGTCATCGGCCCACTGCTGGACAATCTCTCCGGCGGATGATTTTAGGATTTCCGGTCCCATGGACGAGGCCCATTCGGCGGCCGCGCGTGGATCTTCTTTTGCAAGTTGACCGGCAAGACGGCCGGCCGCTCCGGATTTGAGTTTCTCGTCGGAGAGGCTTGCGATCCAGCGCTTCGCGTTTTCAGGGCCGGAAGCGGTTACTTCGGCAAAAACAGCATCGAGGGCCTGTCCTCGTCCCCGTGAAAAAGGGAGTTCTTCAAGAAGCTGGGTGGCGCGACCGAGGTCGAGCGATGAAATCCCCTCGATGACGCCAACGAGCCATGGATTGGCGTCAGCGCCCTTGGCTTCACTATCGAAGTTGTCTCGAGCCCACGCCACGGCGCCTTCGGTGTCGTTTTTGGCCCAAGCTGAGAGGATTGTTTGGCGGGCGAAGTTGGTCCCGGTATTTTCCTTGGCATAGTCGAGAGCCTGGAGCGGATCCACTTGGGCCCAGGCAGACAAGAGCATGCGGTATTCGCCGAACTGTTCGTTTTCGATTCCGCCTTCACGATAGGCATCGACTGCGGCAAGATATTGATCAGGGGAAAGATTTTTGACGAATTCGAGAAATTTTTCGGCCCGGGCGATTGGGTCGGACATGTTTTTGAGGGCCTTGGCTTCTTCGCGAATCGCCTCAATTTGCCCGCTGCTTGAGGTGCCGGTGGAGCTGGAGGCAACCCGCCCGGAGGGCTTCGAGGGATCCACGGATTGTTGTCCACGAGGAACGGATCTGGAGCTGGGGGCGACGGGGTTCTTCTGAGAATCAAGGTTCCCGGTCGTCTCCGGAGAGTCTGAAGAGCCCCGGCCAATGAGAAAGGCAGCGCCGCAGCTGACCGCCCAGGCTGCGGCAAAAAGTCCGGTTTTTGAAATCATGATGTGGAAATACTACCCTCTAAACGGCACCGGGCCTGACTTTTTTTCGGATCCGTTGATTCGGTCTTGTTTCAATAAAGCGTAAATCTGCGGTTGCGGCAGGGGGCGGTGAAGCGTATGTCGAGGCCATGAACCTTTTAGAGGACGACTCAACCGTCATGGCGAAGACCCGGGATCTTTGCGAAACTATTGCCAGCGACTCGGATTACCTTGAACTTCTCGAAAAAGTTGAGAGGTTTCTCGGCGATGACGTAGCTCGTTTGAGCTACCAGTCCGTGCACGAGAGCGGCCAGGCCCTGAATCAGAAACAGCAAGCCGGCCTGCAACTGTCTGAGAGTGAAATCGCGGAATTCGAGAGTGCCCGCACGCAGCTTTTGAATAACCCGGTTGCGTCCGACTTCATGCAAGCCCAGCAAACTCTTGAGACTCTTCAGTCGAGCGTAAGCCGGATGGTGGGGATGACTTTGGAGCTTGGACGCGTTCCGACTCCCGAGGATATTGCCCAGGCGACCGGCGGTGGATGCTGCGGAGGTGGAAGCGGCGAAGGTGGCGGATGAGGCTGCTAAAGCCTTCCGGCAGTTCGCCGGATCGATCTTATTTGAACCGGGAAGGGTGGTCGTGATGATCACCCTTCTTTTTTGAGCTATTTCTTTTTGGGCTTTTTAGGCTTTGGAAGAATTCCCCTCAGAACCTTGTCCGGGAGTGACTCCGAGTTCTCGGTGGCCCAGGCGACGGCGGCGTTTTGGTCGGTTTTGCGCCAGCGGCCGAGAATGTCGCGATAGTAGCGTTCCTGGTCGTTGGGCCGGGAAAGGGTGGCGACGTTTTCGAGGGCGGTTTGGGGGTCTTGGCGGCCTGCTTCCTGAAGGAAGCGCATACGTGCGCCATCGAGGTCGGGATCGTCACCCAAACCGCGCAACCAGAGGGCGGCTTCGACCGGATCTTTGCGGGCGAGGTGCTTGGCGACTCCTTCGGCGGCCTCGGTCATGGTGTCCTGGGGGAGGCTTTCGGCCCACGATTTGGCGCCATCAAGATCTTGTTGGGCGTAGATTTCCGACACCACTTCGGAAGCGTCGCGGCGGGTGGCGACGGTTGTCATGTTACTGATCCAATCGGAGGCTGACTCCGGATCTCTGCGTGCCAGGGAACTGGCGAGGCGTTTTGCGGTCTCCCGTTGAAGTTTGGGTTCCTGGATTTGCTCGATCCATTCGCCGGCAAATTCGGCTCCTCGAATGACCACTTCGGGCAGGATTTCGCGAATGGCTTGATTTTTGGTGTTTCCGTCTTCGATGTCCTTCAGCGCGAGAAGCGCGCCCTGGGGATCGTTTCGAGCCATCCCTTCGATGAGGCCGACCACCCAGTCATTGACCTCGCCGCTGTCTTCGAGCCCCTGAATGGCCTTGGCGGCATCCTCGGGGCTATCGGCAGCCCAGGCGGAGATTGCTGTCTTGCGGGTCCAGCCGTCACTCTCATTTTCATCGAGAAAGGCGATTGCGGTGAAAGGATCGCGGTCCATCCACGCGGAGATCAGCATTGAAAACTCACCCCGATTGTAGTCGACCCAGCCGGCTTCGCGGAAATTTTGGACGATATCGGCGATTTCGCTGTCATCGAGGCGGTCGATAAACTCAATCATTTGGCGGGTGCGCTCGATGCGATTTCCGACATTTAGGACGTCGGAGAGCTCGATCATACTCTGATGAATGGCTTCCTCGTCGGTTGAGGTAGCTCCGGCGGTGACTTTGCGGCGTCCTGATTTACGGGCCCCGGTGACGTAGGAAGGGGAGTCGGGTGAGCGGGACGCAAGCGAGGCCCCGGGTGAGTCTGAAAATTCAGGATCATTTGCGGAGCCGACTTTCGGAGCGCTTTGCCGTCCAATGAGGAGGCCGATTGCCAGGGCAGCCAGCCACGAAATGGCGATTAGTGCGCTGCGGGAAGTCATTTTCATAGAGCAGTTCGAGAAATCGTCGGGGTTCTAACAGTGATGGAATCAGGGTTCTTTCAGGTAGTGGTTGTTTCTCCGATGAATTCAATGACGCTTTCTGTTGCGTATTTTTACAACTTGCCCTTAATATAAATCCCTCGCCGTCGCTAACGGCCTCTTCGGGGTGTTTGGCTGCGGTTTTCTTTCACGCATCAACGAGACGATAATGGCTAGTAACATGACGGCACTGAACCCGGACCGGGCGACATTGAATTTTCTCAATAGTTTCCCGGAAGTTGCCCGTAAGCGCGGGGAGCACCTTCAGGAAGAGGGGGCGGTGACACAGATCTTTGGAAACCACCTTTTTATTCAGGGGAGGGTTGAGGAAAAGGGGGGTGTGCACCGCACGACCTTGAGGCTTCAGGGCAACCGTTGGTTTGGCAGTTGCTCGACCGAGGACGAGGAGACCGCTGGGGCGGTTATGTTTGCAGCGATGCTTGAGCGCCTTCACCGCGGTGAGGACCTCCCGGAGTCACCCAACGAATTTGACGACACCCCGATTGTTGATCTCATCGAAGAGAAGCTCGACCGCGAGCTTGATGACAAGGAGGCAGATTTTGTTTTTCGGGTTGAGAAGCGCTACCGGAGATATGTCATCGAGGGGGAGATTCACGATCATGATATGGTCCGCCTGAATCCCCGGTGGGAGATTGCGAGCTACGAGCCTCTCGAGCTGTGGCCTGTTCCTCCGGGCGATATTCTGGAGTTCTGGAACTATTTGGCCTACGCCTTTGATAAGAAGAATCTCCGCTACCCCGACTTCATGGATGCGGTTACGGACCTTGAAGATGTCCAACGTCGCATGCGCGATTGGGAGCAGGAAAGGGAGGTTGCGGCCTGGTATGACCGGATTGAGAGTGTCAACGAGCGTCCGCCCCAGGAAATCCCGCACAAGATTGAATTTCGCCTTATTTCCACCATCAACGAAGCCCGGGTGGAAGCGCGCGAGGAGTTTCAGGAAGAGTGGGTTTCACTCAGGGAAAAGGGGGAGATCGAGCGTATCGTGAAATTGTTTGATGCCTCGGCTCTGCGTATGGATGCCGCAAGCCAAATTCTATGGGAGCACTTTTTACGCTACAGCGAAAAGACCGGTGAACTCTATCTCGATCTGGAGAATGAAGACGCCTGCTGCTTCATGAATCTTCTTTTTCACCAGAAAGAGCTGAAGGGTTATATGGTGAACCTCGACGAGCGCCCCTTCCGCGTGGTCGACGAGCCGCTCCGCTGGCTTTGTGATGACGATCCCATGGATCCGAATTCGTTTGCCCTGCAGCTGGTGACCCAAAGCGGTGAAAATGTCTCCCACTCGGTGCGTTTGCTTCCGGGCCGGACCGAGCTTTATCAGTCCGACGAGACCGTCTTTCCAGGACCTCCGCGTTGGTTGGAGGATACCGAGATCATGCCTCGTTACTCGATCCCAAAGGTGGTGATCGATTCCCTCGAAGGAGTGGAGTTTCTCCGCAAAGTCGGGGCAACTTTGCCGCCTTCCATGAAGCGCCGGGTGACCGACCTGGATCTTTTTCCTCATCTCAAGATGTGGGTCGAGCAAGGTTTGACCGCAGCTGAGACCGAGCACTTGGTCATTGATGTCAAAGCTCTTGAGTCCAAAGGGCGTCGGGAGGAAAAACTGATCAAAGCCGGTTGGGATCTCATCAAGCAGGAGCCGGTGAAAGGAAAGGCTCTTCTTCGCTTTGCGCGGGAGAAACTTTATCCGATTCCGGAGATTCTCCTCCAGATGGGGCTGACCTACGACGAGAAATTGGAGGCCTTCAAAGGGCGGATTACGAAGCAGTTTCCGGAGAAGTTTGCCGAGTGGATCGAAGCAATGCCGGAGTCGGTGGAACTCGATATCGAGGCCAAGCTGAAGACAATTCTGAGCGACCCCGTCACGGCGGCAATCCGCTTCGAGGTCGTGAACCAGGAGATCGATTGGTTCGATCTTCGCGTGGTGATCGATGTGGATGGTGTCAATCTTTCCAAGTCCCAGATCCGTCAATTGGTGGCCGCCCGTGGTGGTTATGTCCGGATGGACGATGGCTCGTGGATGCGTCTTGAGATCAAGCTTGATCCTGATCAGCGCGATGCCGTGACCCGTTTGGGGCTCGATCCCTTCGATCTTTCCGGCGAGACCCACCGCATGCATGCCATGCAGCTGGCCGATCCGAAGGCTGCCGAGGTCTTTGATCCCAAAGCCTGGAAGCGAATCAAGGATCGTGCCCGTGATATTCAGATCGACATCAAGCCGGATGTTCCCAAGGAACTTAATGCAACCCTGCGACCTTACCAGGTGGAGGGTTACCAATTCCTGGCGTATCTCGCGACAAATGGTTTCGGCGGCATTCTTGCCGATGACATGGGTCTGGGTAAGACGATCCAGAGCATTACTTACATCTTGTGGCTGCGGAAATACATTGCCGAAACCAAGGATGCCAAAACCAAGATCGGGCCGGCCCTCGTGGTGTGTCCAAAGTCGGTTCTTGATGTTTGGGCGACCGAGGCCGGGAAATTTGCTCCCGAGCTCAAGGTGAAGGTGCTTCGCACCCGCGATGATCTCGATATCGAAGAGGTAAACAACGTTCTTGATATTCTCGTTCTCAACTACGCCCAACTTCGTGTTTGCGGCGATCAGTTGAATAAGATTCGTTGGCTGACCGTGATTCTTGACGAAGGACAGCAGATCAAAAACCCGGACTCCAAGGCTGCGAAATGCGCCCGTGAACTGGATGCCGAGAACCGTCTGGTCCTCACCGGTACTCCGATTGAGAACCGGCTTATGGACATGTGGTCGCTGATGGCGTTTGCAATGCCCGGAGTGCTTGGCACCCGTGCCTACTTCAAGCGTCGCTTCGACAAGCGCAAAGATCCTAGCAGCCAAAACCGCCTCGCTGCGCGTTTGCGTCCTTTCCTGCTTCGCCGGACGAAGGGGCAGGTTGCAAAAGATCTTCCGCCAAGAACCGAGGAGGAAGTGTTCGCAGGAATGGAGGGAATCCAGGAGGAACTCTACAAGGTGGAGCTCAAGCGGATTCAGCAGGCTTTGCTGGGACTCGATTCCGACGAGGCGGTGAAGAAGAACAGCTTTGCGATTCTTCAGGGCCTGATGCGTTTGCGTCAGATCTGTTGTCACCCGGGTCTCATCGATCCGAAGTGGCTCAAGGAGGAGAGCGCTAAGATGAACGCTCTTTTCTACCTGCTCGATCAGCTCCGCGAAGAGGGGCACAAGGTGCTCGTCTTCTCGCAGTTCGTTTCGATGCTCGATATCATCAAGACGCGTCTTGAGGTGGAGAGCCGTCCGTTCAACTACCTCACCGGTCAGACCAAGGATCGAAAAGGAGAGATCGAGAAGTTCCAGACGACCAAGGATGCTTCGGTGTTCCTTCTCTCGCTGAAAGCGGGTGGTGCCGGTCTCAACCTGACCTCGGCTTCCTACGTGATCCTTTATGATCCATGGTGGAACCCTGCCGTCGAGAATCAGGCGATCGACCGGACCCACCGAATCGGCCAGAAGAACAAGGTGATCGCTTACCGTCTTCTCACCCGCGATTCCGTGGAGGAGAAGATCCGGATTTTGCAGCACCAGAAGACCGCGCTCGTGACCAATATTTTGGGTGACGAAGGATTCGCCAGTAATTTGGGAGTCGACGATCTTCAGTTCATCCTCAGCCACGGAGGAGGGGATGATGATGAGATCCCCCCACCGCCGCCGATCAAGGATGCCGACGTGAAAAAGGTCGCAACCAAGAAGAAGTCCGCCGTCCAGAAGGTCGCGAAAAAGGCGACCAAGAAAGTGGCTAAAAAAGCTGCCAAGAAGGCCGCGAAGAAAGATACGGATAAGTAATTCAACCAATTCATCCAGCCCCCGGAGCGTCTTGCTTCCGGGGGCTTTTTTTTGCCTTGGTGACTACCCGGTTTGCTTCTTTCCGAAATTCATGAGAGATTGAAATGTGACTCGTGTTCGGATTTTTTTGATTTGGCTTGGGTTGTCATTCCTGGGGCTAGTTGCGAGCGTGTTTTTCTTTCCCGATAATCACCGGTTCTACCCCGATTCTTTTGGGGATTCACACGGAGTGATTTATGGTGATTTCACTTCACATGGGGACTTCTACTGGCAATGCAAATTTCACGGTAAAAGCCCGTCTCCTTGGAGGAATTGGCAACCGTCGAATTTTACTTACGAGGAGCTTAGTCTCGAATTTTACACTTACCATTCGGAGGATGAGGAAGAATTCAAAGCTGTTCTTGAGCCTGAAACGATGACTTTGATCCGCTCCGGAAATCGTCTTCCTCTTACGGTCGAAACTCTCCAAGAGCTTCTTACCGGAACAAGCAACCCAGGACCCGAAGGTGTCATTCCAGAAGCCACGACTGAATTGTATTCAATGTTGCAGGCAGCTGGCACAGGCACACTTCCGAGGCCGGGGCATCATAGGCGATGCTACGAGGGGGAATATGGGCAATGGTCTGGCAGCGTGTTACATTATCGAGGCGGACGGGCTGTGCCTCATCACTTGGCTCTGGTTATGGCAATATGGTGTGTTTTAGGGCTCATCGTAATGATTGTTCACAAGCCAAAAAGAGCTCAGGACAAATCTTAGAGTTGCGAGGGCCTGCGAATCGGGGAGTCTTGAGGTCAATCGAGGATGTTTGAAGGATTGCAGAAATTTGCCTCGCAGAAGGCGTATCAGTTGATTCGCAAGAAGGGTGTGTCTTGTCCGGATTGCGGGCAAGTCTTGACCCTGCCTCCGGTGATGCCGGAGGGCGGGCTTCAGGCGCGGATGGCTTGCGGGCGATGTGATTGGCGGGGGAACTTGATCGATGTGATGAAGAGTGGGGGCCAACAGGTCAGTCCGCGTGAGGTGAAGCCAACGGGAAGTCGGATTCGATCCAGTGACTACCGCTGGGTCGTTCCGGGGACGGGGAGGGTAAATGGCGAGTTGGTTTTTGGGACGCTGTGGTTGCTGTTTTGCGCTGCCTTTGTGGGGATGGTCTTGTTCGCAGGAAAGGGGACCAGCTTCAATGGAGGGCTGATTTTTGCCGCGTTCATGATTCCTTTTTCGTCGGTGGGGTTGTGGCTGTTTTATCTTGGGGCCTGGAAATGTTGGGGTGAGGTCTCCGTGCGAATTAATCGCGATGATTTCAAGCTGACCCGGCGTTTGTTCGGGAGAATCAAGGAGAAGAGAATTCCGTTCGCAGATCTGGATGAAATCCGTCTGGAGTTGGATTCTGATGGTGAATCGGGGACAACGATGGATTTGGTGGTCGCGCGGAAGGACGGCAAGGATCTGAAGTTGGATCCTGAAATTTCGCGCGACGAAAAGCGGTGGTTATTGGGGCAGTGGCAGCAGGCGATCGGGATGGAGCCGGGGCTCAAGGAGGAGCCTGAGGATGAAGCGTTTTCGGGTTCGGCAATTCACGACGGAGTGGTGGAACTGGAGCCGGGGACGGGCGGTCGCTTTCGTTTGACGGTGCGTGGCCGGGCCGGACTGTGGATGTTTTTTGCGGGATTGCTCCACGTGACGGTCGGTTTGGTGTTTTGTTTGGGTTCAGGATTTTCCGATGGTGGAGAGGGCGCGCCGGGGTTTTTCCGCGTGCTGGATCTGGTCTTCAGTGGATTCGGGATTTTGATGGGCTCGGTGGCGACTTTGGGGGGACTGGCGCTATTGGTGGCCGGATACCTCAAGCTCGGTGAGGTCAAAAAGTATTCCTTTGAGACCGACCGGGTCGATTTTGCGACGGTGAAACGAGGAGGGCGGATTTCGAAGAAGGATTCGTGGACTCGTGCGGAGATTCGTGAGGTGGTGAAGAGTCGGATCGGGCATTCCAACGGGGATCCCCGGTTTCAGGTTCAGCTGCGCGGGCCGGAAAATGTCAATTTGGTTTCGTTTTCCTCCGAGGAGGTGGCGGGTGAGCTCGAGGGGTGGGTGCGGAATTGGATCAAGACGGGAGAGAGTTCTTGATGCTTTGGGAAAGTTAAATATTCTCAGTCCATGGCCGCTACCGCGAGTTACACTGAAGACGACATTAAGAGCCTCGATTGGCGAGAGCATATTCGTTTGCGTCCGGGGATGTACATCGGCAAGCTGGGAGACGGTTCCTCGGCGGACGATGGTATTTACATCCTGCTGAAGGAGGCGCTCGATAACTCGGTGGATGAGTTTGTGATGGGCCATGGCAAGGAAATTACGATTGAGATCGATGACGAAAGCCGGGTCGAGGTGAGGGACTTCGGGCGGGGGATTCCGCTTGGCAAGCTCATGGACTGTGCTGCCAAAATCAACACGGGTGCGAAGTATGACAGTGAGGCTTTTAAGAAGTCGGTGGGTTTGAATGGAGTGGGAATCAAGGCGGTGAATGCCTTGAGCGAATTCTTCGAGATTCAGGCGTGGCGCGAGGGTAAGACGAAGGCGATCGAGTTTTCGAAAGGGATGGTGGTCGAGGAAATGAAGCGACCGAAGGCTGATAAATCGGCGGGTGGAACGCGCCTGGCTTTTGATGTGGACCGGACGGTTTTTCCGAAACGCACCAAGTTTCGAGCTCCTTTTGTGGAGAAAATGTGTCGTTATTATTCCTATTTGAATCCGGGGCTCGCTCTGATTTTCAACGGGAAGAAATTTAAGTCGAAGAATGGTCTGTTGGATTTGCTCAAGGAGGAAATGGATGAGGCTCCGCTTTATGAGCCGATTCATTTGACCGGCAAGGATATCGATGTGGCCTTCACCCACGGTCCGGGTGGCAGCGAGGATTATTATTCCTTTGTTAACGGACAGAATACGACGCAAGGCGGCACCCACCTTGCGGCCTTCCGCGAGGCCATGGTGAAGGTGATTCGGGAGTTTTATAAAAAGAGCTACGATCCTTCGGATATCCGTGCAGGAATCACGGGTGCGATTTCGGTGCGGATCGAAGAGCCTGTTTTCGAGAGCCAAACCAAGACGAAATTGGGTTCCACCACCGTGGCGCCGGAAGGAGAGACCGTGCGGACATTTATCGGGAATTTTCTGAAGGAAGAGTTGGACAACTACCTCCACAAAACGCCTGCGGCCGCCGAGGCGATTCAAAAACGTATTCTTTCTGCCGAGAAGGAGCGAAAAGAGCTCAGCGGAGTGAAGAAGTTGGCCCGTGAGCGTGCGCGCCAGACGAAGGTCCACAACAAGAAGCTTCGCGATTGCCGCGCGCATTTTAACACCAAACACAAGCGTCGCGAGGACACCACGGTGTTTTTAACCGAGGGCGATTCGGCCAGTGGATCGATTACGAAGTGTCGCGATGTGGAATCCCAGGCAGTGTTTTCCTTGCGAGGGAAGCCGCTCAATACCTTCGGCCTGACCAAAAAGGTGGTTTACGAAAACGAGGAATTCGCCCTCCTGCAAGCAGCTTTGGGGATTGAGGAAGGGATCGAATCGTTGAGGTTCAATCGGGTCGTGATCGCGACCGATGCCGACGTCGATGGAATGCATATTCGTCTGCTTCTCCTGACTTTCTTCCTCCAGTTTTTCCCCGAACTGATTCGCGAGGGACATCTGTTTATCCTGCAGACTCCGCTTTTCCGCGTGAGGAACAAAAAGAAGACCATTTATTGCTACGATGAAGACGAGCGGGAGGCTGCGATGAAGGAGCTGGGTCGCAATCCAGAAATCACCCGATTCAAGGGCTTGGGTGAGATTTCACCTGACGAGTTTAAATTCATGATCGGCAAGGACATGCGCCTGGATCCTGTTCAGATGGAGGAAGGCAAAGGTCTTAAAGAGATGTTAACCTTTTATATGGGGAAAAATACTCCGGATCGACAGGGGTTTATTATTGAGAATCTCCGTGATGACGTTGATTCGGCCGAGGTTTAGGCGGGTTACAGACTCGTCACCGATTACGGGATTTGCGCTTTAGGTGAATCGGGCTAAGAAGTGGCACGGAACGTGTTGACGTTCTTGCAACTTGCAGTCTGCCTATGAAAAAACTGATTTTTCCCTTTGCCGCCGTATCTCTGTCATTGAGCGCTTCAGCCCAGTTGGTGATCAACGAAATCCTCGCTGATCCTCCAGGTGACATCACCGGAGATGCCAATGGTGATGGAACCCGGGAAGGTTCGCAGGATGAGTTCATTGAATTGGTAAACAATAGTGGTGGCGCGGTTGACCTTAACGGCTGGTCTATTACGGATGGCACCGGTGAGAGGCATTTTTTTAGTGCGTCGACGGTCGTTGCAGACGGGCAGGCAATCGTGATCTTTGGGGGTGGAGTTCCCACCGGAGATTTTGGAGGGGCAATTGTGGACGTGGCATCGGGCGGTCTGCTTGGAATGAATAATTCTGGCGACACCATGACTTTGCTGGATGCGAGTTTTGCAGTTGTTGATACCTTCACTTATTCGTCGGAGGGCGGCCAAGACCAGTCACTGACCAGAGATCCTGATGTCACCGGACAATCCTTTGTGGGCCATGGCTCGTTGGGTGATGGGTCCATTTTGTTCTCTCCCGGCAGTAGAAATACCGGTGCTCCCTTTGCGGGAGATTCGCTTTCAGTGACGATTGAGCCTGCTTCATTTTCCGAAGGAGCGGGTGCTTCGGCAGCTTCCGGAACAGTGTCACGGACGGGAGATACCACTGCAGCAGTTGAAGTGATACTCTCAAGCAGTGACGTCGGCGAAGCTACTGTCCCGGGGAGCGTGACGATTCCAGCGGGTGCTTCTTCAGCGCCATTCACTGTCGCCGCAGTCGATGATTCCGAGCAGGACGAAGAGCAAACGGTTGTGATTTCGGCATCCGCAGCCGGTCTTTTCTCGGGGTCTTTTCAGGTGACAGTGGAGGACGATGAACCCCCGATCCCGACCATCAGTCTCATCTCTGATCCTACCTCGATCTCTGAAAACGGGGGATCAGCAACAGTGACGATCGAGATTAGCACGGCCGCCGACTCCCCGATCACATTCAATTTGGAATCAGATGATACCAGTGAGCTTACGGTTCCAGGTTCGGTCACGATTGACGCTGATTCGACGACAGCGACTTTTGCGGTAACTGCCGTTGATGATGCGATCGTTGATGGGACCCAGATCGTGAGTGTGACGGCGACTGATCCTTCCCTGGTGATCTTGCCGACCAGTGTGAATATTTCCGTAAATGACGACGAGGCATTTGCAGTGCCCGACGTGGTGATCAATGAGGTGCGAATCGATGATCCAGGTGCGGATGATGACGAGTATGTCGAGCTCTTTACCCCGACCGCTGGTTCGGTGAGTCTTGGTCGTCTCTTTCTGGTTGTGATCGGTGATGGCTCCGGTGGATCCGGAGTCGTTGAGAGGGCTATTGACCTTTCCGGGCAGTCAATCGACGATGGCTATTTTTTGGTTGGGTCAGAGATTATGCTTCTGGCGACGCCCGATCTTACGGCTCCGGCTAACTTCCTGGAGAACAGCGATAATATCTCAATTCTGCTCGTTTCAGATTTCACGGGTTCGGTAGGCGACGACCTGGATGCCAATGACGATGGGACTCTCGAAACCAAGCCGTGGGGGACACTGTTGAGTGGCGTTTCTCTCGTTGAGGAGCCGAATCTTGACGACGGGGCAGGCGGTTTTATCAAACCAGGCGGCACGGAGTGGGACTACTCAGCGGATCTCGGGATTGAGGCGGTGGGACCCGATGGAAACTTTGTCCCAGGGCATGTCTTTCGTTCTCCAAATGGCTCTGGAGATTGGCAAATCGGGCCTTTTGCTCCATCAGCTGGTGACCCCGATGCAGAGCCTCCGGTTCCCCCCGTTGATGTTCAGGACTCACCGGGTGCGGAAAATGGCACGGTGACTCCTCCCGAGGGTGAGGAGCTCCAGGTTCTTGGATTCGAAATCGATATGGAACTTGGTCGCGGTGACCTCGTTGTAGCCGGACTTGGGACTAAAGTTTGGATTCTTCAAGCGTCGGACGATCTCGGTTTGAACGATGCATGGGCGGATGTGCCAGGTGGGTTTTCCGAGATCGATAATCCGGATGGCTCAACGACCATTCGATTTTTCGACAGCTTTTCTACCACTTCAACCCGTTACTATCGCATGATCGAGCAGCCTTAGAACGAAATGGCTGATAAAAACTTCAAGAGGGCGGGATTTCCCGCCCTTTTTTTGTTGGGGCCGTGGGCTTCGATTGTTAGCTTTTCTTAACAAACGACTGTTTGAGCTAAAACATGGACGAAACCAACGACTCCCAGGAACCGCGCGAGAATCTTTCGCTGGGTGGAATGTATTCCGATTACTTCCTCGATTACGCCAGCTACGTGATCATGGAGCGCGCTGTTCCACATCTGGGCGATGGCTTGAAGCCGGTGCAGCGCCGGATTTTGCACTCGATGCGTGAGCTTGAAGACGGCCGCTACAACAAGGTCGCCAACGTCGTTGGAAACACCATGAAGTATCACCCGCACGGCGACACTTCGATTGGTGATGCCATGGTGCAGTTGGGTCAAAAAGACCTCCTCATCGACACCCAGGGAAACTGGGGAAACGTGCTAACCGGAGATCGGGCGGCGGCGCCCCGATACATCGAGGCCAGACTGACTCCTTTTGCGCTCGAGGTCGCCTTCAATCCCAAGACCACGAATTGGACCCGCAGTTACGATGGCCGGAACAAGGAACCGGTCACGCTGCCGATGAAGTTTCCTCTTCTCCTGGCACAGGGCGTTGAAGGCATTGCGGTGGGGTTGGCCTGCAAGATTCTTCCCCACAATTTTATTGAACTCATCGAGGCCTGCATCTGCGCCCTGCGAAAGCAGCCCTTCGAGCTGTTTCCGGATTTCCCGACCGGTGGGTTGGTTGACGTGAGCGATTATCGGGACGGACTTCGCGGTGGTAAGATCCGGGTGCGGGCCAATGTTGAGGTCGTCAAGTCGAAGCTTATTCGCATCAGTTCCATCCCGTTTGGGACCACGACCGGCGGAGTGATGGATTCCATTGTCAGCGCAAATGACAAAGGGAAGATCAAGATCTCAAAGATTGAGGATAACACGGCGGAAAACGTCGAAATTCTGGTTCACCTTCCAGCCGGCGCTGATGCCGAGATGACCCGGGAAGCTCTCTATGGTTTCACTGATTGTGAGGTTAGTATTTCGCCAAACTCATGTGTCATTCACGATGGTCGACCGCACTTTATGCCGGTGACCGAGATCCTCAAAAATTGCGCCTTCATGACCAAGGCGCTCCTGCTGAAGGAGCTTGAGATCCTGCTCGGGGAACTCAACGAAAAGTGGCACTTCAGCTCGCTTGAGAAGATCTTTATCGAAAACCGCATCTACCGCGACATCGAGGAGTGCGAGACCTGGGAAGCGGTCATCGAAGCCATCGACAAGGGGCTGGAGCCTTTCAAAAAACTCCTCAAGCGCGAGGTCACCCGGGATGATATTATCCGTCTCACCGAGATCAAAATTAAGCGAATTTCGAAGTACGATAGCTTCCGGGCTGACGAGGAAATCCGTGGCCTGGAAGACCGAATCGCGGAGACCGAAAAGAATATCAAGAACATCACGCGATACTCCATCGCCTACTTCAAGGCGCTCATCAAAAAGTATGGCAAGGGCCGCGAGCGCAGGACCGAGCTCGCTGAGTTTGGAGTGGTGAAGCGTTCAGCGGTGGTCGTTGCCAGCGAGACCCTTTACCTGGATCGCAAGAATGGTTTTGCCGGGATCAGTCTGAAGAAGGAAGAGGCGCTTGAGAAATGTTCAACGCTTGATGACATCATCATCTTTTCGCTCGATGCCGAGATGCGCGTCACCAAGGTGGCCGACAAGATTTTCGTCGGGAAGCGTCCGGTTCACGTCTCGGTTTTCCGGAAAGACGAGCCCAAGATTTACTCCATGATTTATCGTGAAGGTCGCGAAGGTCCATACTACGCCAAGCGTTTCAAAGCGGGCGGCGTGACCCGTGACAAGATTTACAACATGGGGAAGGGAACCAAAGGGTCGCGCGTGATGTATTTTGCAGTCCACGACACTGAGGAGGAAAGCTCGGCCAATACCGTGGTGGTTCATCTCAAGCCCGCCCTTCGGTTGCGGAATGTTTCACGGCTCTTCTCCTTTGGCGAAATTGCGATCAAGAGCCGGGGCTCAAGAGGAAATATTGTCACCAAGCTGAACGTGGATCGGGTGGTCCGTGCGTCCGCAAGTGATCTTGGTGAAAGTTAAGCTTGCCGGAGTGCTATCGATCATTAGAGTGTTCTCGTGAACACTAAAATTTATTGGCGAATCCGACTGAGCTGGGCTCGTTGGCGAGTAAAGATCATCCGTAGCCGGGTCTGGGGCCTAAAGCGTCGCCTGAGACTCTGTCGGCCCAAACGCCACGCGAGACAACTCGAGCTGCCCTTTCGTTAATCTTCAGGGTTCGGATCATTCTTGACGGCAATAGCTTTAACGATTGTCGTGTTGGTGTGTGGAAGGCTTTGGTTTTTATGATCTTGTCCCTCTGGGCAAGGGCAGAAGAGCAGGCCTTGGTGCGGAGTTATCGCTTGTCTCTTTCCGAAGTCGTCACGGTGGCTGATCGTGGTCGTAACGATGGTGACTCGATTCGTGATGGCATCCGGGAACTGAACCGGGCTCCTTTTGAGAGTCGTTTTCTAAACGATGAAGATCAATTGCTTCACCTGGAGCCCGGAGAGTTGGGTTTGCGAGGGAAAGAAAGTGTTTTGGTTTACAACAAGACAGGTGGCCGGGTGGTCGCTAGGGCGAAGGTTGACCCGGAAAAATGATTTCATTCAGTGGAGATCAGGATTTTGTCGGGGAGTTTGGGTTTGCTTCGGACGGTGAAATTGTTGAGGTTGCGCTGGCTGTGGCGGAAAACAAGGGGGAGGTAGAGGGCGGAGTTTCTAGATTAAATGTCGTGGCTCAAAATGGTGTCCCGGTCATCTTTCGTCAGGAAAAAGTCGATGGGCGGTGGAAGGCCTTGGTTTTGCAAGCTCACCAGCTAAACTGGTTGGGAGAGCAACTGAAGTGAGTGACGAAAGGAAAAGCCTCGGATTTTTGGCGAGAGTGGTGCGGGCGCTGGGCGACTCGAGGCCGCGATGGTGGAACCGTGTCATTGCGGCATTGCTCGCGCCAGTGCTTTTAGCTGGCGGCGGAATGATCGCCGGGAAATGGATTTCAGCGGTGAGCGAGTTGGTTCGCAGCATTTGGTGGGAAGAGGCGGCGGCGACGTTGGTGGAGGATCACGGGCAAACTGCGATACGCTATTCATATCAGGTCGAGGGTGAGTCGTATTCAGGCACGCGGTTTTCTTTTGGCGATGCGAGTGGCAAGTTGGCCGGGCAGGAGGTCGCGCAATTTATCGAGAACCAACCCTCGGACGAGGAGTTTACGGTTTTCGTGAATCCGGAGGGAGCAGGGGAGTCGGTGATTCAGCGTGCCCTGACTCCGAAGGCGTGGATGGCGATCCCGCTTTCGCTGGTGTTGCTGGTACTGGGAATCGCGATGTCGGCATATGCTTTACTTCCTACGATTGCCTATTGGTGGCGACTTAAGTTGCGTCATCAGTTTATGGAGGGTGTCCCTGAGCTGATCGCGAATTCGCTGAAAGGTGGTCATGGCGATCCCAAGTTGCTTTTCTCTTCGATGACTACGATTCACCGGGGTTTCCGGCTTTTGGTGTGGGCGACCTTTTGGATTCTTTTGGTTCTGCTGGTCCTCGCAGGAGGGCTTCTGATGCTGAAGTTGGGAGATCTGCGATGGAGGTATGTCGGTGGTGCGTTGGTGCCGTTTGCGCTGGTTGGCTTGGTGTTAGGCTGGATGACGTTCCGGCGCTTCCGTGGCCCGCAGCCACCGGGGCTGGTCTTCTTTTTTGATGGTTGGCGCCCGGGAAATTCAGTTGGCGAACATGACAAGGTGAGTGTTCACTGGATGTCGGATCCGGATGAGGACGATAACTTTCGATCCTGTCGTGTCGGCCTGGGCAGATGGCCAAGCGGGCAGTCGTTTTACAAGTGGAAGAAGAATCATCCCGACTGGCGTGATACTCTGGTGGATATTTCGCGAGGCACGGTCGGGGCGCATGGCTTCGATCTTGAAAGTGTGGGCCGCTTTGATGGTCCGGCGATGCTGGGTGAAGAGGTTCATCTGGTCATGATCTGGCAGGAGTGGGACGGCAAGGTCCGCCAGACCTCGATGTATCTCGGCGAGCTTCGCGCGAGTTAGTTACTCCTGCGGTTGGTAGCGGTAGTTGGACCGTCGGTTGGGGGCATGGTCTCCGCGGATGAAGAAGTCGGACGAGAAAGGGGCGTTGTCGACGGCGTGAAAGTCGAAGGCCAGTTTCTCAGACCATTCGGGAAGGCGTGGGATTTGAACTTCTAGCATGTTGTTGTCAGCGGCGAAGGGAACGAAGCTGGTTTTGGTTCGTTTTCCGGATTCGTCGAGATGTTCCAGTGAGGTCGTCTGACCTTTGCGGCTTCGATTGACGAGGTAGTCATAGCCATGCCAGCCGGTGGCGGGATTTTGGTCGGCATCGATGAGAAGAATCATCCACAGGTTACCCTCGGGCTTGGTGAGTGGGGCTCGGGTGTGGAAGAGGAAGGAAACAGTGTCCTTCTGGGTGGCGATGCGGACGTTTGCGATATCGTTGCGCCCTGAAGTCTCGGTATAGACCTTGCCGGCCCAGCCTTCGTGATCCCGGTGGGGAATGTCTTGAAGCGGGTCGTTGAAGCGGAGGGCATTTTTCCAGTCGTCGAAGTTGCCATCGATATCGATGGGTTGATCTGGAAGTGGTTTGGGAAGTGGGGGGGTGCCTTTGAAGCGCCGGATGTTGGCGACCATTTGGTAGTAGTAGGCGTCCTGATAGCCACCTTTCATGGGCTCGACATCGCGCGAGAATTCTTCGCTGAAGCAGTCGACAAAATACGATTCCCCTTGTTTGAGTTTTCTGCCAGTCATGTGGTGAGCTCCTTTGCCTGGGGTAAAGAGAAATCGCTGGGCGACCCACTCGTTCCAACCGGTGACGAAGACGATCTCGGGATCAATCTTGAGGGCGTGATCCCATTGTTCCTGGAAGTAGAGTCCGTGTGAGGTTCTCGTTTTTTCCGGAGGTGGTTGTCTTTTGTTTTGGTGGGAGCGGCCGATGTTTGAGATGGGATGCTGGGCGGCCGCGACGGACATGAACTCAGGTTTGCCGGGAGTGTGCCAGCCGGGAGTTTGCGGGGTGTGGTCGAGCCAAGGCCACCGGTCCCTGCCGTCGCCAAACCACTTTTGTCCCTTCGACCAGGCCCACGACCGGCGGAGGGTGAAGAAGTCTTTTTGTTCCTGCGGGAGGCCCTCGGGATTCGACATCATGAGGGGCTTGCCTTGCCAATGAAACCAGAGGGGGCGATAGCGTCCGGCCTTGTAAATTCGATCGTAGATCTGGGTGGTGGTGCGGACGTGGTTGCTGTTGGTCAGAAAGGTGATTTGTGGAGTCTTGAATCCTTCCCGGCGCATTTGAAGCCAAGTCTCGCAGAGGGTATCGACCTCGCGGTTGTAAATGTAGGAGTTGGTGACATCGAGCGCGACGAAGTCGACTCCGGCGTCGCTCAGAAGCGCGGCGTGGCGACGAAGAACGTAGGGGTCTCGCGAGTAGTAGTAGCCGTGCTCCGACTCGCCCCAGTGGTGGAAGGTTCCTTTTGGGCCGAGCTTTTTTTCGGGAGTGGCCATGATCTTGGTGAGATCAAAGGGACCGGTTTTCGAATGAGCCCCGAGCCAGAGGAAGTAGAAGATGCCAACTTTTCGGTCCTTTTTGACTGGGCCGGTTTCCTCGTGGAGAGGGAGGCTGCGTCCGAGGTGATCGGTTGCGGGCCACGGAGTTTGGGCGGACAGAGCGGTGATCAGGAAAGCGACAATGAGGCCAAACCGGACCGCCTTTTTCGTCTTGGATAATGACATGTGGTGAGCGGCTCAAATTTGATCCTGGGTCGAGGTGTCGAGTTCCTCTTTTTTGAAGGCAAGCCAAGGAGTTGCAGCGAGATACCACACGATCATTCCAGCAGCCATGAGAGTGAAGGTTGTGTCGCGTGCGAGGTCCGTGAGAAGATGCAAGAGCGGCGGGATGATGGTGAGCGCCAGTCCGGCGAGAGCAATGAGGGGAAGGAATTTCATTTTTAAAGTGGTCGGGATTTAGGCGGATTTTGGAGACAGTGATTTACTGAAAATCACATGTAAAACGGCGGTGGCAAGCCAGCATGGGAGAATGCAGAACCAAGAGCTGATGCCCATGAACTTGATGAGATAAGTGGCGATGGCGACGGGGATGAGCCACGCGAGGAGGACGGATGGGTTGAGGCTTTGGCGTTTTTTCTCGGCTGCGAATTGCGGGAAGTTAAAGCGCTTCGAAAAATACCAATCGGCAAAGATGACCGCTCCCATGGGTGCGAGGACGGTGCCGTAAAACCCCACAAAATCGAGGAGCTTGAAGGCGAAGGCCGGGAAGACTCCGGCGATGGTGGCGACGATGCCTGCGACCAGAGTCATCGTTGTCCGGGAGGAGCCGGGGATCATGGCCTGAAAGGCGAGGCCGGCCCGGTAAATGGTCGGATTGGCCGTGGTCCAACCGGCAACAATGACGCAGATGATTCCGGCAATTCCAGCCACATTGTTTGCCATCACGCCGGGGTTGGGGGCGGTCTCCCCGGTGGTTTTGATTTGTGCGGCGAGCATGAAGGCGGCGGCAATCCAAGCCATATAGTGACCGACATACATTCCCCCGCACGCGGCCCATCCCGCACTTGGTTTTTTGGCATAACGAAAGACCGAGAGGTCGGCCATGCCGATATGCATGGCGGAGTTGCAGAACCATGAAAAGAGAACAACGGACCAGAATCCCATGGTCGTTTGGCTTCCGTCCTTTTGGGCAATCAAAATTGACTCGGTCCAGACCTGGTTGAGTCCTTCCCAATTGGCCGCTCCGATTTGTTTTAGGGCCACCAATCCGCAGGCCAGAAAGACCAAGACCATCCAGGGTGCGGCAACGTTGGCAAACCTCGCCACGACGTCGTAACCTCGCGCGGCCACCAGAGCGATGACGGCGCCAACCGCGAGAACAATGATCACAAACGAGATGCTGTTGGGATAGACGGAATCGAAGCCTGGCATCTCGATATGGAAAGGAATGCCAACCGCGGTTGCTGACACCGTGATCATGGCCCCGGCGAGGAAGCAGAAGAGAATACCGTTGGCGAGATTGTAGAATTTGACGAGGTGGTTTCCCGCGATTTTTTCGAGGTGAAAATAAAGCGTCATGCGGGCCTTGGTTGCGATGGGAGCACAAACGAAGCGCCAGCTCAGGACCGCGAGGAAATTGCCGAGCAGAAGGCCAATGAAGATGTTCTGCAGACTGACTCCATTGAGGAGGAAGAGCGGTCCAATCATGAACTCGGTTCCTGCAGCGTGCTCACCGGCATACATGCCCCAGAATTTACCGGGACCCTTGAGCGCCTTTTCGGGAACAGGGATGCGTTCGTATTCGTTTGCCATAAAAGTAATTTTGGGGATCGGGTGCGGGGAGATCACTACTCTCCCAGCGGAGGCGAAGTTTCGAGATCGCGGAGGCCTTGGTCAATCCCAATACATGAATCGTTTCTTGTGTGTTCCTATGAAGTTGCACAAATCTGTCTCTTTCATAGACTTGCGCCAGATGGGCGGGGGTAAAGTTAGATTAAAGGATGTCGCCGAGCGTGCCGGGGTTGCGGTGAACACTGCTTCGACGATTCTCAACAAGCGTCCAAATTCCTGGGCTTCGAAGGAGACCGAAGAGCGTGTTTTTGCGGCGGCGAGGGATTTGGGCTATCGTCCGAATCGAGCCGCAGTTGCGCTGCGGTCCGGAAGCTTCAAGGCCATTGGTTTGTTGTTGGCTGATCTTGAGAATCCCTATTTCACTCATTTTTCGCGAGTGTTTGGAAACGAAATAACTGAGAGGGGATATGACCTTGTGATTGAAAACTGGCAGACCGATCTGGACCGCGAAAAGAAGCTTCTCGAAGAGGTCGTGCATCGGAATGTCGACGGCGTGGTCGCTTTCGTGAGTGATTTGGATGAGCACCGTGAATTTTTGGAGCGTCAGCGCAAGCTGGGATTTCCAATCGTGGCGCTCGCGATGCCCGGGATCGAGGAGGTCTCGGTTGATGTCGTGATCCCAAATTTTGCGATGGGCCTGAGAGAGGCTGCAGATTGTCTTTATGAACTAGGTCACCGGCGCTTTGCTTTTTTGGATGCCCGTTCGCAAGGTCAGCGGGTGGGGGGACGCCCCGGGTTTTTCCGGAAGATGATTGCGGAATTTGGCGACGCCGAAACCGAATTGGTTGGTTGCGGACCGTCGGTGGTGGAAGCCTGCGAGGCTGCTCACAGGATTTTGGCCCGCGAAAGCCGGCCCAGCGCGGTGGTGGCTTTGAATGATCTTACCGCGATCGGCGTGATGCGGGCGGCCAAGGATCTGGGCTTGAGGGTACCGGAGGATGTCTCGGTGGTTGGTATTGATGGGATTCCGCTCGGAGAGCAGCTCCAGATTTCACTTTCGACGGTGGTCCAGCCTCATTTTGAAATGGCATCCAAAGCGGTGGAGTTTTTGATTGAGCGAATCGAAGGCGATACCAATCAGGACCCGCGACAGGCCGAATTCTCCACGCATTTTGTCCAGCGGGAATCTGTGGGTCCCAAGTCCTGATCTTTGCCTTGTATTTGAGCCGCGTGAGCACAAGTCTATCAACATGAAACGTTTCGTGTTATCGAGAGTGCTGCAAGTTTCCTGCTGTTCGTTTTTTGATCATCGGGTTGCTTTGAAATTTCTCATTTCGAGACGCGACCTGTCGTGAACGACTTGGCATCTTTTTTTACAGCATTTCAATGACTCCGGAAATTCGACTCCGTATTCACGAAGCACTCGATCGTTTTGAGATTGAGCTTCCCTCGTGGGGGTTTGCCGATACCGGCACCCGGTTTGGCAAGTTTTTGCAGGACGGCGCAGCCATCGATCTGGCCGACAAGCTCGCTGATGCCGGAGAGGTTCATAAATTGACGGGCTGCTGCCCTAAGGTGGCAGTGCACGTCCTATGGGATTTCGAGGAAGGGGATGACCCGGCAGAGGTTGCAAGGCTGGCCGCGCGGCACGGGGTAAAGATTGGATCGATCAATCCCAATCTGTTTCAAGATCAGGACTATCGTTTGGGAAGTTTGTGTAATCCGGCTGCCGAGATTCGGGCGCGGGCCTGTCGCCATATCGAGGACTCGATCAAGTTGGGGCAAAGTTTGGAATCAGAGATCGTGACCCTTTGGTTGGCTGACGGCACGAATTATCCCGGGCAAGGTTCGATCCGCGCACGCAAGCAGGTCCTCGAAAAAGCACTTGAGGAATTTCATGGGAAGCTCTCGGAAGAACAGACTTTCCTGATCGAATACAAGCCTTTCGAACCCGCCTTTTATCATACTGACATCGCTGACTGGGGGATGTCCTATATTTACGCGAAGAAGATGGGGCCGCAGGCCAAGGTTCTTGTCGATACCGGGCATCACTACCAGGGGCAAAATATCGAGCAGATTGTGGCGTGGTTGCTCGATGAGGACATGCTCGGAGGATTTCATTTCAATGATCGCCGTTATGCCGACGACGATCTCACGCTCGGATCAATTGATCCTTACCAGATCTTCCGCATCTTTGGTGAGATTCATGGATACGCGGCTTCCAAGGATGGCCGGTATCCCGGGATCGAATATATGGTCGACCAGTCACACAATCTAAAGCCCAAGATCGAGGCGATGATTGAAACGGTCATGACGGCCCAGGAATTGTATGCCAAGGCAGCCTTGATAGACTTCGGTCAGCTTGAGAAACATCAGGCGAGTGGTGAAATTGTCGACGCCGAACGTCTCATGAAACAGGCGTTCAACAAGGACGTCAGTGGTGAAATTGCCGAGTGGCGCAAGGGGCGCGGACTTTCCCCGGATCCATTAATCGCCTTCCGGGAAAGCGGGTACCTTGAGAGGATTGCTGCGGATCGCTTGGCCCGGCGAGCAGCCCTTGGGATCTCCGAAAGCGGAAGCTACGCTTAAAGCCTCAATTTTTTTTAGAAGTAATTTTTATAAATCATGTCATTTAAGCCATCCGAATACCGCCATGTGAATTACGGTTGGGACGACGCGAAAGTCGGCTCAATGAATGCTGTCGAGCGTCTTGCCTATCGATCAAATATCCTTGGTGACGATCAACGTATCACCAATACCGGAGGGGGAAACACCTCTTCGAAAGCGATGGAGATCGATCCATTGACCGGTGAGGAAGTTGAGATTCTGTGGGTCAAGGGATCGGGTGGTGACTTGCGGACTGCGACGGTTGGAAACTTCTCGTCTCTATATCAAGACAAGCTGATCGCATTGCAGAAGATCTACAACGAGACGTCCCCGAATGGGGTGAAGACCGGGATCGAAGACGATATGGTGGGGATGTATCGCCACACCACTTTTAATCTGAATCCGAGGCCGTCGTCGATTGATACTCCCTTGCATTCCTTCATCCCGCACAAGCATGTCGATCACATGCATCCAAATGCCTTCATCTCGATCTGTGCGACCAAAAACTCGGAAGCGATTACAAGGGAGATTTTCGGGGATGAAGTGATTTACACTTCCTGGCAACGTCCGGGATTTGACTTGGGACTTTTGTTTCAAAGCGTCTGTGAAAAATACCCTCAAGCGAGAGGAATTAACATGGGGCAACATGGTCTCATCAATTGGGCGGACGACGACAAGGAGTGTTACGAACTCACTCTGGAGTTGATTGAACGGGCCGGTCGATACATCGAAGACAGGGACAAGGGAGACCAGACATTTCAAGGGCAGAAATATGAAAAGCTATCTGTTGCCCGGCAAAAGGAATTGGTAGGCGAAATCGTGCCGTGGTTGCGTGGACAGGTGAGCCAGCAGCATCGATTTATTGCGACGATTGAATCAACGGACGCGGCTTTGGAGTTTGTGAATTCTCACGCCGCGAAGCGCCTTGCCGAGTTGGGGACTTCTTGTCCGGATCACTTCCTGCGGACCAAGATCAAGCCGCTTTACGTCGATTGGGATCCGCAGAATGAAGATCTTCAGATCCTCCGGGCCAAGCTGGTTGAGGGATTGGAAAAGTATCGTGCCGACTACGCGGAATACTACGAGGCGAACAAGGAGCCCTCTTCGCCTGCGATGCGTGACCCGAATCCGACCGTAGTCCTTATTCCGGGAATCGGGATGGTGGCCTTTGGAAAGAATAAGTCGGAGTCGCGCGTGACGGCTGAATTTTACAACTGTGCGATCTCGGTGATGCGCGGTGCGGAGGCGATTGATGAATACATTGGTCTTCCTCAAAAAGAGGCTTTTGATATTGAATACTGGGCTCTTGAAGAAGCGAAGCTTCAGCGCATGCCACCCGAGCGTGAGTATGCCCGCAAAGTGGTCATTGTCGTCGGGGCAGGTAGTGGAATTGGCAGGGAAATGGCCCACTTGATGATCGACCAGGGAGCGCATGTTGTTTGCGCTGATTTGAATCTGGAAGCTGCCGAGGAGACCGCGGCTGAATTGATCGCGAAAGTCGGGCAGGGGATCGGGGTGGCTGGAACGGGAATTTCAGGATGTGGGAATGCCATTGGGCTGGCCTGCAACGTGACTGATCGAGATTCGATCAAAGCCATGCTTGATGAGGTGGTTTATGCCTACGGTGGTTTCGATCATATTGCGGTTACCGCCGGGATTTTTGTGCCGCCGGACCGCACCGGGCATATTCCCGACGACAAGTGGGCGCTTACCTTCGGGATCAATGTCGCCGGGCCCTATTTTGTCGCGGATGAGGCTGCCAAGATTTGGCGGGCCCAGGGGCTTAAAGGTTCGATGGTGGTCACGACGAGTGCCAATGCCGTCGTTTCCAAAAAAGGGAGCCTGGCCTACGATACCTCGAAGGCGGCCGCGAATCATTTGCTTCGTGAGCTTGCCATCGAGCTCTCGCCGCTCGTGCGGGTGAACGGGGTGGCCCCGGCCACGGTGGTGGCTGGAAGCGGGATGTTTCCACGGGACCGGGTCATTGCCTCTCTCACTAAGTACGAAATTCCCTTTAGTGACGATGAGAGCACGGAGGATCTTCGTGGCAAGCTGGCGCAGTTTTATGCCGATCGCACGCTGACCAAGGCTCCCATCACGCCGCAGGATCAGGCGCAGGGGATGCTCTTTATGTTGAGCGATGCCTCTTCGAAAACGACCGGGCAGGTCTTGGCGGTTGACGGAGGGCTTCACGAAGCGTTTCTTCGCTGATAGATCTTTTTTATGAAAACCGACGTTCTTCTTATCGGCTCCGGGATCATGTCCTCGACGCTCGGGGTAATGCTCAAGGAATTGCAACCCGGTCTCTCGGTGCATCTTTTCGAGGTGACCGGGAAACCCGCCCAAGAGGCTTCGAATGGATGGAATAATGCGGGGACCGGCCACGCCGGAATCTGTGAATTGTCCTACACTCCCCATCAGGAGGAGGACGGAACTGTCGATATCACCAAGGCGATCTCGGTTTTCGAGGACTTCGAACATTCCCTCCAATTTTGGGCGCATGCCGCACGGAGAGGGATCATCAAAGATACCGGTGAATGTTTGAATGCCTTACCGCATATTTCGCTCGTTCACACCGAAGAGCAGGTTCCATATTTGAAGGCCCGGTTTGAGGGGTTGAAGAAGCATCACTTTTTCGAGCCGATGAAGCACTCGACCGACCGGAAGGAAATAGAGGAGTGGGCTCCGCTTTTGATGCAGGGACGGGACCCGGGGCAGCCGGTGGCGGCAACCTACATGGAGGGTGGCACCGATGTGAACTTCGGCGAAATTTCCCGTCATTTTTGCGAGTGGCTTGACGAGCAGGATCATTGTGGAGCGCACTTTGGTCATCGGGTTGTTGATCTCTATAAAAAGACTTTGGAGAAGGGCTGGATTGTCACTGTTCGTAATGAGGAAACGGGCGAAAAACAAAAGGTGCATGCTGACTTTGTCTTTGTGGGAGCAGGCGGAGGATCGCTTCCGTTGCTTCAGAAATCGGGGATCCCGGAGGTGAAGGGTTATGGCGGTTTTCCGATTGGCGGGCAGTGGATGATTACCGGGAATCCCGAGGTGGTTGCAAAGCACACTGCCAAGGTTTACGGGCAGGCGCTGGGGGCGGCACCTACAATGGCGGTGCCGCATCTTGATACACGGGTGATTGATGGTGAACGTTATCTTCTTTTCGGGCCATTTGCGGCTTGGACCGGAAAGTTCCTCCATAATGGTGGGAGTCATCTTGATTTGCCACGCTCGGTCCGCGCCGGAAATATCCTCTCCTTAATGAGGGTGGGAATACACAATCTGGACCTCGTTAAATACCTGGTCGAGCAGGGGTTGCAATCCAAGGAATCGAGAATGCGGGAACTGCGTAATTTCTATCCGGATGCTCGTGAGGAGGATTGGGAGGTGATTGATGCGGGAATCCGGGTTCAGGCCATCAAGCAGGAACCCGGAGAAGAGCCGGGGATCGTGCATTATGGCACGGAAGTTTTGACCAGTTCCGACAAGACCATTTCGGCCCTTCTTGGCGCCTCGCCGGGTGCCTCGGTTTCGACCCAGGTGATGCTTGAATGTATCCAGCGTTGCCTGCCGCAGTTGCTTGAATCCGACGAGGCAAAGGCCCGGATGAGTGAGATGATTCCAAACTGGAATGAGGATCTGAAAGTAGACCTTGCACGTGATCGCTATCTTGAGATTCATGGGAGGGCCATGGCCGATCTTAATCTTGTCTGATCGATGTCCGACGGTTCGGTATTTCTGGCAGTTGATCTGGGCGCGGGGAGCGGCCGGGTGATTGCCGGGCTCATGTCCGGGGGGAGGCTTTCCCTGGAAGAAGTTCATCGTTTCGAGAACGAGCCGGTGGAAAAGAGAGAAGGTCTTTATTGGGATTTTGAGGGGCTGTGGGCAGGGGTGGTGGAGGGGCTTAGGCTGTCGGTTGAACGCTACGGAGCTTCAAATATTCGTTCAATCGGAGTTGATACGTGGGGGGTGGATTATGGATTTATCGATAAGGAGGGGGGATTTCTGGGGAGTTTGCGACACTACCGCGACCCACGGACCAAGGGAATGTACGATGATCTTGCGACACGTGTTTCGAGAGAGATCATTTTTGAGAAGACGGGAATCCAATTCATGGATATTAACACCTTGCCACAGATGCGGGCGGAGGTGAGGGATCCTAATTCGGTGCTGCCCCGGGCAGATCAATTTTTGATGGTACCTGATTTGCTGAATCACCGGCTGACCGGGAAAGCTTTTTGTGAGCGTACGAATGCGAGCACGACCCAGTTTTACAACCCAATCAAAAAGGACTGGTCGCGGGCTTTGTTCGAGGCGCTTGAACTTTCAATGGATGTCGCTCCGGATTTTGTGGATCCGGGAACAGATCTCGGACCCGTCACGGCTTCGCTCAGAGATGAAACAGGACTGTCAACGGATACCAAAGTGGTCACGGTGGGGAGTCACGACACGGCCTCGGCGGTGGCGGCGGTGCCTGCGGAGAGTGGATCGAAATTCGCTTATCTTAGCTCGGGAACCTGGTCCTTGTTAGGGGTGGAGCTTGAGAGGCCCGTCATCACTCCTTTGGCGCGCTCTTATAATTTCACGAACGAAGTCGGGGTTTTCGATACCATCCGATTATTGAAAAACATCAACGGGCTTTGGTTGGTGCAGGAATGTCGGCGGGTTTGGAGAGAGCAGGGGAGTGACTGGAGCTACCGCGAGTTAGCCGAGATGGCATCGGGTGCCAAAAGGTTGCAGTCATTTATCGATCCTGATGATGGGCGCTTTGCGGGACGTTGTGACATGCCGCGGGTCATTCAGGATTACTGTCGGGAGACCGGACAAGTGGTTCCGGATGAGCCTGCCCAGATTCTCCGGTTGGTGACTGATAGTCTTGCAATGAAAGTTCGCTTCGTGCTGGAAAGGTTGGAGGAAGTGATTGGAGATGAAATTGAAGTTCTCCACATCATCGGTGGTGGCGGTCAGAATGATCAGTTGAACAAGAGTATTGCGAGCAGTATCAATCGTCCGGTTGTGGTGGGGCCTTATGAGGCCACCGCGGCAGGAAACGTCATGATGCAGAAAGCGGCGCTTGGTGGTTTTGGTAGCTTGGTTGAAGGGCGGACGATGATTCGAGAGTCTTTCCAAACCAGGCGCTTTGAGCCGGCGCATCCTGATGAATGGGCGGCTGCCTACGGGCGATTTCGGGATCTTCTAAAAGGCTGAGTTTACGGATCCTTCGATTCAGAGTTCTGATGGGAATTTCATCATGGTGATGAAACTCAAAAAATACAAAGCAAGTGTGCTGGTTGCGCTCGGGCGTGATTGTCCGGGCGTTGGCCCATTTCTTCTTGGGCGAAATACCGGAGATGGGAGCAGGGTGAAAGTAAGCGTCACGCGTAGCACCTATCGACGATGATTGAGCTGTAGGGACGATCAGTCATAGGATCACCGGATATGACTGATCGTATTAACGAGAATTGTTCGCTTCTGAAGTCTGACCGTCTTGGCCG
>JAUIGV010000045.1 GCA_030432565.1 Verrucomicrobiia bacterium
ATGCCGGGTTGGGTGAAGATACCACCCCGGCGGGGATCGTTGAGTTTGACTTTACGGAGGCGGGCGCCCCGGATGTCTTCGCGACGATAGATCCACTTTCCGAGGACCTGGTTCATGTAGGTGTAGTCGGAGTCGATGAACTGAGCGATGCGCCCGTTGGTGGTGAGGATGTCCTCGAAGTAGGTGGTAACCTGTTTCAGCAACATGGGCTCAACCTTGAGGTTCTTGTAAAACTGATAGTCACCACCGGAGGGCGGCATTTTTCCGAGCTTGTCGAGTCGCAGCCAGGCCGAGGTGAAGTGGCGGATGAAGGCGGCTGCTTTGGGATCCTTGAGCATGCGCTCGATTTGGCGGTCGAGCTCGGAGGGTTCATGAAGTTTGCCTGCCCGGGCGAGTTCGAAAAGCTTCGCGTCAGGCATCGATGACCAGAGGAAGTAGCTCAGCCGCGAGGCAATGGCGAAGTCATCGAGCGGTCCCGGTTTCTCTTTTAAGTAAAGGAATTGCGGTGAGCAAAGAACGGCCGCGTAGCCATCCTGCATTGCACGAATGAGGGGAGGAAGGGAGTCTTTTTTTTGTTTCTGATTGTTCTTCTGTCGAAGGCTGTCGACTGAAAGCCTGGCGTGGTTGGAGCCCGGTTCGGTCCATCCGGCCCGGAATTCGTTGGGTTGCCCGAAGGCAAGATATTCAACGCGGATGTCGTGCGGACCTTTTTTTAACGTGACTTTTCCCTTTCGAAGTTCCTGTCCGTGAAGTCCGTCGTGCTCGACCACTTTGTTGCCGTTGATGAGAATGCGGGCACCATCATCGGAAGCCATTTCAAGAGTGTATTCACCGGCGGTGGGAGCATTGATCTTTCCCTCGAAGACGATGCCGTAATATTCCTTCCGCTGGGCGACCTTGATATCGAGATATCCTCTTGGCAGTTTTCCTTGGGCGATGGGATTGAGTTGATCGAATTCCGGAAGCTTGCCCCATTTGCCGTCATAGACCCGATAGGTGAGGTCCTGAATGCCGCCTTCCATTTCCACCACGGGTTCGACTTGCTGACGCAGGACCAGTTGGACGAAGGGTTCGATTTCAGCATTGCTGATCGGACGTCGGAAAGCGCGCGTGGCAAAGGATTTCACGAGCCGGCGGATCTCGGCCTCGGTGCCCGTTCCCTTTCCATAAAGATTGGTGTGGCTTTGCGGTGGCCAGGTGTTGATGAGGGGTTCGAGAGTCAGGCTGTGAACGCGCAGGTGCGGGCCGGGATACCGGCCGTTGACCAAAAGTTTTTTCGCCATGTCGAGTGGCCACGATTCGTGGGCTTCTTTGTCGATTTTCTTGTCGGGTCGTGCGGTGAGGAGTTCGGGGTGGAATTTTTTCAAGATGCCCTCTCCCCGGAATGGGCGGGAGTTCGGCCCGTTTTCCCAACCGATCCATGGGGTCCAGGTTTCATCGATCCAGACTTCATGTGAAAAGGTGTGTGCTTTACCATCGGGTGGCACGGACCAAAGGGCCAGAGGGGTCGAGGTGATTCCGGCGAGGCCACCGTTTTTGGTGTCGGCGATATTGAGGCAGAGCTGGAAAGGGTCCTTGTCTTCCAGTTTAGTCATCTCTTCCCACGGATGTTGATCCTTGTTGTGTGCCGAGGCTTCCACGGTGATTCGATAGCGTGTACCAACCCCGACTCCACCACGAAGATCCGTGGGGGAAAGGCGGCCCTGGACTTCGTATCCCGTCATAATGAGGTCGAAATCGGGATTCAGTTCACGCGAGGCGGTCTCGATGAGATGGCCTCCGCGCCCCTTGATGAGGTGACCGGCAAAGCGTCGCGTTTCGACATCGGGCCGGGGTTCGAGATGGGTTGCTTCGGCGAGCGTCTCCTCCACCGCATTGAGAGTGAGCTTGAGGAGGAAGTCGGACATCACCAGGTTGTTTCCGATATTGAAGAAGCCGTCTTCGGCTTCGTCTTCGGGGAAGAAACGAAGGGGATCCCTGCCGGTGCGTTCGACGCTTCCGTTTCCGTTGTTGTCGATCAGTCGCGAGCCGGCGGCGTCAGGACGGTAATGGGCTCCGTTGAGGTAGAGAAGGTCGCGCAGGGTGTTCCGAAGTTCGTGTCGATTGAGTCGGCGTAGAACGGTTTGTCCGCCGGTGCTTCGAGCTTGTTCGTAGGCTTTGGTGAGTTCCCCGGAGAGGAGATTGACGATGGGGATGACTTCCTTCTGCTTCGGTTGGGGAGCCTTGCGGGGAGGCATTTCGCCGAGGTTGAGTTGATCAAGAATGCCCTGCCAGATTTCGAGATTTTCAATCTCGGTGAGATCGTTCCCGAGGGTATCGAAACGCAGGTCGCCTTTTTGTTTTTCGGAGCCATGGCAGTCGTAGCAATGATGCTCAAGAAAGGGTTGGGCCCTTTCAAGTGGATTGCCAAAGAGCAAGCCCGGAGCGCAGAGCAAGAGCAGGAGGCGGGTTCTCACGGAAGAGAGTTAGGCTTTGGATTCGAGACCGCTTAGGCTGCCCGTGCTCGAACCAAAGCGATCAATCTCAAGTCCTGAATTTTGGAGGATGGAGAGAAGGAGGTTGGCGGCTGGAACGCGGTTGGCATCGTGGGCAGGGTAGACTTTATGCTCTCCGTGTTTGAATCCGCCCCCGGCGAGGACGAGGGGGAGGTTCTTCGTCTGGTGGGTGCCGGCGGCCATCCCGCAACCGTAAAGAACCGACGTGTGATCGAAGAGAGTGCCCCCATTGATGGGGTCTTCCTGCGCCTTGAGGAGATCGATGAGATAGGACATCATTTCGATCTGATAGCCTTCGATTTTTTTCAAGGCGGCCACGGGATCTGGTCGTTCGCCGTGGTGGGAAAATCCATGGTAGCCTCCGTTGAGTCCGAAGTCTCCGTTGGCGAATCCGGAGGACAGGGTGATGGCGCGGGTCGAGTCGGTTTGCAAGGCAAGGGCGATGATCTCGATGGTGGCCTTGAGCTGCTCTGCGGTGCCGTTGCCGGGATTGGGTTCCGGGACGTCGGTCTTGGGCTTGGGCCGGTTGATCCAGGGCTCCTGTTGGATAATTTTCTTCTCCAGCGTGCGGACCGAATCGAAGTATTCCTCAAGCTTCTCCTGATCTTGTTTGCCGAGTTCCTTGTTGAGTGACTTGGCCTGATCGCGCACCACATCGAGGATGCTGCTGTGGCGTTTTAAGTTTTCCGCCGAGGTCGCTTTTGTTTCCGCCGAGTCTTCGAAAAACATGGCGCGATAGGCGGCGCGGAGATCGATGGAAGGAACCTGAACGCCGGTGCGGGTGAAACTGAGAAGGTTTTTTTCGCGGCATCCGAGGGTCAGCGAGGAAAAACGGGTGGCGGCGCCGTGGTGCTCGGCGAGTTTTTGATCGAGGCTCATGTTCCCCTCGGCGTAGTTGTGCGCGAGGATGGGTCGCACGCCACTGAGGAGAACGGGCACGCCCTGATGTCCGCCGGTGAAGCCGTGATCGAGGTTTTGAAAAACGGTGAAATCCTCGCGGTGTTTCTTCAGGGCCTTGAGGGTTTCCGGCATTTCGTAGTTTCTTCCGGCCTGAGAGGGATCGGGAAAGAAGGCCTTTTGATAGACGCCGTAATTGTTGGAGAGACAGACGAATCGTTTAACGGGTTTCTTGCCACGAGTGGCCGCGCGTCCGACCGGAACCATCGCTTCAAGCATGGGCAGGGCCATGGCCACTCCGGTTCCGCGAAGGAGGGTGCGTCGGTTCAAAGTCGTCTTCACTTGGGGCAATATGACGGGGATTTTGCTCACTTTGAATCTAAAACTTGAGGATTTCCGGGCACTGTGGCTTTTCGTGTCGGTTTGGGTGAAGTAGGATGGGTCCAGTCAAGCAAGACAATCCATGTCCAATTCCGAACAAACCGACCGACGCCAATTTATCCAGAAATCGATTTTGGGGGGGATGGCGATCTCCTCGACAAGTGAGGTATTTGCACAAAGCGAGGAGGGGGCGAAGGAATCCGACCTAACCCAGGAGGTGGATGTCCTCGTGGTGGGAGGAGGAACTGCGGGTAATATCGCGGCGATTCAAGCGGGGCGGGCGGGAGCCAAGACTCTGATTATCGAGAGGGGAGCTCAGTTGGGTGGCACGACTACGACGGGTGGGGTGGCTTTTCCCGGGCTTTTTGACGCCTGGGGGAAGCAGATTATTGCCGGGATAGGGTGGGAGTTGGTGAAGGAGTGCGTGGAATTGGATGGCGGAAAATTTCCAAACTTCGCCAAGGTGCCCAAGCGGCATTGGCAGAACCAGGTTTTCGTGAATCAGTTTTTGTATGCCATTCTTGCGGAAGAGAAATGTGAGCAGGCCGGAGTAAAAATTGCTTATCATGAATTTCCGCAATCGGTTCAAAAGGCCGGGATAGGTTGGGAGGTGGTTTGCGTGGGGTTTGGGACCCGGCGACGGGTTCGGTGCAAGCAGATCATCGACTGCACCGGTGGGGCGGAAGTGGTCGGCATGATGGGATTGCCTCGCCTCCGGGAAGAGGAAACGCAACCTGGTTCGATGCTCTTCAATTTGGGAGAGGCGAACAATCCCGGACACCATCAACTCCACCGGCTTTATGTTCACGGAGCTGACTCGTCGAATTCACGAACGGTGACGCTGGCCAATCTTACCGGACGTAGATCGGTTCTGGAAAAGGTGCGAAAGGAAAAGAAGCGCCTGATGCACCTGCAACCTGAAACGGGATTTAGAGAGAGCTTCCGCATTGTCGGGGAAACCATGATCACGGTGAACGACTACACCAATGGCCGGCTATTTAGGGATGCTGTTTCCAATGCCTTCTACCCGGTCGACCTTCATACCAAAAGCGGGGTGAAGCCGAAGCCGCTCAAACCTGGCACCGTTCCCACTATTCCGCTGGGAGCTCTCGTGCCCAAGGGAAGTCAAAATCTCATGGTGGCGGGGCGTTGTGTTTCGAGCGACCGCCTGGCAAACTCCGGACTTCGTGTGCAGGCCTCTTGCATGGGGATGGGGCAGGCCGCAGGGGTTACGGCTTCGTTGGCAGCAGCTCAAAGTACGACGCCTCTCGAAGTTCCGCTTGGAGAGATTCATCGTGAGCTTGCAAAGCACGGAGCGATTCTTCCCGGAAAGTCATGAAGTATGGCGAACCCGGCAAGGCGCGGCGAAGAATCACTTCGTTGCTGAGCATGCTCACTTTTGTCGTGATGGCAGTGACGGGAGCGCTGGCGTTTTTCCTTCCCTTTTCGATTGAGATCGCAGGTCTTCACTCCCTGATGGGGTTTGTTTTTGTGGCCTTTATTGCGGTGCACGTCCTGAACAACAGTCGACAATTAAAAGGGTATCTCCGGAGTCGGGTTGTTGGCTTGGCGCTAGCGGTGACGGTTGGGTTGGGTGTGGTTTTCTTTTTTCAACCGGCTCCCGTGAAAGCTGTTTTGGGATTGAGTCAAAACCTTGGTCCGGCCCTCGATCGTTTCGAAGTCCAGGAAGACGGCATGGTTTACCACTATGCCCCGTCGGATGATTACCGGATGGAATTGACCGTCAAAACCGGTCCGAACTTTGATCCGGAAGATCCGCCCGAGATTGCGATCTGGCTCGAGAATCAAGGCGACTACCATATTAAAACCCTGCTGGGGCCTGCTGGGATCAGCGACGATCTTCCCTACTGGTCATTTAAAAGACGAGGGTGGGAAAAGGCGAAAGAAGAAGCAGGGAATGAAGAAGAGATCGATGCCGTTTCGACTCCGACTCCCAATGGATCCTTTGATCCGGCCGACTACATCCTTCCGGCTGATCCTGACACCTCGACACCCTACAAGCTTCTCATCGAGATCAACCAAAGCGGAGATGCGTACGGGGAATACGACGACCAACCGTCACTTGTTTACTCGGTTGAGATCGACAATTTACGCCCGGCTACTTTTCAGATTCTCGATCTTGTTGGTTATCCCAAGCGCGAAGACGAAGACGGCAAAGAAGCCTGGTCACTCTATTTCGTGGATGAAGGTTTTGGGTCGGCGTTAAAACTGGTCGACAGCGTGCTGCTTCGGGTCGAGCGGGGATTGTAAAATCAGGACAACGAGATCCTACTCTTCGGCCACCCGGAAGAAGAGCTTTGGAGTGCCGGCCGGGATTCCGCTGACGGTGTAGCTGGTGGTTGCTCCTTGTGATTCCCAAAAGTCTTCTTCTTCCTGCCAGTTTCCCTCAAGATTCGGACTGGATTCAATACGGTAGGAGCGTCCCGGTCTCGATTGCCAGGTGATGGTGGCACTTCCCGGATCTCCCGGGGTGTATTCGAGCGAAGTGATGGCAAGATCGCCCCCTCCGGTCATACCACCCGACATGATCTCCCTCACCTCTGCTTGGGTCAATCCGCTGTCATAAATGCGGAGATCGGCGAGGTTTCCTTCAAAGCCGCGAATCGCGCCTCCTTGCAGGCGGCCGCCCAAGGTCACGGCAAAAGGGCCTCCGGTATTTTGGGTGTTGATGGGAACCGAAGTGAGAAGATCGACCGGATCAAGCTCACCGTCCAAGTAAAAGACAACGTCGGAAATATCGGGATCAGCATCTTCCTCGAAGACGATGGCACCATGATGCCAGAGACCATCGTTGGCCGGAGTTGTGGCGACGGTTCGTCCATTTTGGATTTCCAGTCGGAGTGCGCCAACCGGCCCGTCTGCCGCGGCCGTATTCAGGCGGGCATGCCACTTCAGGCCGCCTCCCGCTGCGTTGCCCCAACCAAGAATACCATTGTCAAAGGTCAGGCTTGTCTTGAACCAGAACGTCACTGACCGCGAGGCTGTTCCTCCAATGCCTTCATAGTCGGTCCTGAGCAAATCGTTGTTGTTGGCAAAAAGGAGTGAATGGGAGAGGTGGTCGGGGGCATCATTGCTCCACGTTGGCGCAATGGGTGTGGGATCGATGAGAGTTCCATCGTTATCCCCGCTCCCCAGGTCTGCGGCGAGAGTTCCGCTTCCTTCATCGAGCGGGAAGTGCATTACCAATCCGTCGGTGGTGGGTGCGGCGGCAGATAATTGCGCCACTTCGGCGGCAGATAAGGCGCGGTCATAAATGCGAACATCATCGAGTTGCCCGGGGAAGTAGCCGGGTAACCCACCCTGGTTTCGGCGTCCCACGGTAACCGGATCGGCTGTCACGCTGGTATTGACGGGCTGGGTTGAGCCGCCGTTGCCTCCTGGAGCCTCGGCTACTCCGTCAATGTAGTGAATCACGGTGCCCAGTTCACCCCCGCCTTCCGGGTAGACACTGGCGACGTGATGCCAGTTTCCGTCGTTTATGGAGGTGCTGCCGATGGTGAAATCGCCCTGGGTTTCGGTGCGAATTGCTCCAACGGGACCATTGTTGGCGTTATCGTTGAGTCGGACGTGCCACTTGGTTCCGTTGATCGTTGAATTTCCCCAGGCCACGATTCCATGACTGCCGGCCGTCGTTGTTTTGATCCAAAACGCGACCGTTCGTGCGGCATTGCCGGCAATCCCGGGGTATGCGGTATCAATATACCGGCCGGCTCCGTCCAGTTCGAGTGAGGCAGCATTCGCAAATCCGGTGGTGGGAACGTCGGTCGACCAAATCGGAGAGTTGGCGATGATGGCGTCATTTCCGTTGGGAGAGGAATCGGCATAGAGTGTTCCTTCCCCCTCGTCGAAGAGCCAATGCCCCACCAAATCAGCGCTGGTGTTTCCGACGATGAACAAATTTACAACGAGAATTTTCTTCATGATTGGCAGAGAGGGTAAGCTGCCCAAACCGGGGTTCGGCAAGGCAATTTTTGAACACCCGAAGAGACTGCCTTCGAAAAAAAAGAATTTCCGGTATTAGATGTTGGGTGGACCTGGCGGATCTGCCTAAATTCCAGCGATGCTACGATGAAGGAATCAGAGATGTTTTTTGAGGTCAGTTTGGACCAGGATGTTTCTTTTGCTTTTGCTCTCTTCGCCGACCGTCTTTGCTGAGACCAATCCGCTGCTTGAGCGGCCAATTCCCAGTGATGGAGGGCCGACCATTGTTGAGTGCACCCTCGGGATTCTTGATATCGATGGCATCAGCAATGTGGACCAAACTTTCACCGTGAATGTATTCACCCTTTTCAGGTGGCAGGATCTGCGACTTCGTCATGATGGGCCGGGAAATGCCCGGATGGAAATCACCGAGATCTGGCATCCCAATTTGATGTTTCTCAACCGTCAGCGGATCTGGGCTTCGTTGGATAAGATTGCTGAAATTACTCCGGAGGGTGAAGTAACCTTGAGGCAACAATTTTGGGGCGACTTCTCGCAACCCATGGACTTACGTGATTTTCCCTTCGACCAACAATCATTTGAAATTCATATCGTTTCTTCCGATGCGGGAACGACCGATAAATTGAAGTTGGTGGAGAATGTCGACATCCCTTCGTTTCTGCCCGGGAAGTATTCGGTTCCCGATTGGGAAGTCGTTGGTTTTACTGCAGAAGGCAAGGCGCTGAATGTGCCAAATGTTGGGGAGGTTTCGTCGTTTAAAATGACCTTCACCGCCGACCGAATCTCAAACCACTACCTGGTAAAGGTGATGGCGCCGCTCCTCATGATTGTCCTCCTTTCGCAGGTGGTGTTCTGGCTGAGCCCATCGGAGGGCGGTAGTCAGCTTGGTGTTGCGGTGACTTCGTTCCTCACCGTCATCGCCTACCACGTCGCTTTAAATTCCAAGTTGCCGCAAATCTCGTATTTGACCAGGTTGGACGTCTGCGTGTTCTGGGGGACCAGCTTGGTTTTCCTCTCCATGATCGAGGTCGTGATTACCACGGGGTTGGCTCAAAAGGGTAAGAAAGGCATGGCTCAAAAATTAGACCGCAAGTGTCGTATCATCTTTCCCAGTCTGACGATTCTCGGCGGTGTCTATGCCATCTTCTGGTTTTAGGAATTCCAGGTTAACAGTTTCCGGGCGCATTCTCCGACACGGGAGGTGTCGTTTGGTTCGAGAGAGCTAAGCAAAGGAAGGGCTGGTCCGGTTTGGCCGATGCCGGCGGCGGCGACGGCTTCGTGAAGGACGCGGATGGGGTTAATCTCGTTGCGAAGATCTTCGAGGGGACGGAAGATTCCGCGGATGTTTTCGGCAAGATCAAGGTTGCCGGAGTTGATGGCGGTGAGCATTTTCTGGGAGAGGTCGGGGCGGACACAAACGCAGCCCGAGGTGAAGCCATTGATCTGAAATTTTGTAAGATGGGTGATGGCGGGTTGCTCGCCGATTCCGCTGACGATGAGGCGGGGATCGACAAGCCCGATGAGGCGGGACAGGTAATCATCCTGCGCAGGGTCCTCGCGGACGATGGCGTATTTGATCCATGAAACGAGTCCGTCGTTGACCAGTTCGGCGACGGTTTCGGGTTCCAGGTACCCTTCAAACTTGATGTAAAGAACAGCGGGTTTACCGAGGGCTTCGACGAACTTGCGAAAGCCGGCGGCGACTCCGGCATCGGTGGTGAGGCCCTGCATGGGAAGAACCATCACGGTGGGGAAATCGAAGTCGCGGAGGGTCGTCATTTGATCCATCATGACGCCATAAGTAGGGCCGACGGATGGAACGATGAGGGTGTCGTCCGCGCATTCGGTTGAGATGACTTCCAGCGCCTCGGCATACTCGCTGGGAGCGATGTGGTAGAAGTTGGCATTTCCGCCATAAAGAAGCGAGGAAACGCCCCCGGCTTCGATGTGGCGAATGATTTTCCCGTTTTCTTTGCGGTTGATTTTGAGCTTGGCATCGCGTGCCAAAGGCGGAACGGCGATGATGGAGGAATTGAGTTGCTCGGGAGTGACTGGTGAAGTTTGCATGGGTCTGGAAATTTAGTGAATGCCGGGGTCCGGAGTGCAGGAGCCGTCGTTGTGGAGGAAGCGGAAGTCGCAGCCTTCGTTGGCTTGGGTGACTTCGTCCTGGAAGAGTTTTCCGTATCCACGCGAATAGTGCTTTTCGGGTGGAGTCCAGGCGGCGCGACGCTTCTCCAATTCTTCATCGCTCACGTGCAGAGTGATTTTTCGGTTGGTGAGATCGAGTTCGACGAGATCGCCATCTTCGACGAGCGCGAGCGGGCCACCGACGGCGGCTTCCGGTGAGACGTGGAGGACGCAGGTGCCGTAAGAAGTGCCGGACATGCGGGCATCCGAAACGCGGAGAATATCGCGCACTCCCTTTTCAAGAAGGTATTTTGGAATGGGAAGCATCCCGGATTCGGGAATGCCGGGAGCGCCAATCGGGCCGGCGTTCTGCATGATGAGAACGTGATTCTCGGTGATCCCGAGAGCGGGATCATGAATGCGGTTTTGAACGTCGGGGTAATCCTTAAAAACGATGGCGGGTCCTTTGTGATGAAGGAATTCAGGCGTGGCTGCGGAGGTTTTCACAACCGCACCATCGGGCGCGAGATTGCCGCCCAGGATGGCGGTGCCGCCTTGTTTGGCCACGGGGTTGTTGAGGGTTCGGATAACGTCGTCGTTGTAGACTTCCGAGCCATCGAGGCATTCGCCCAGGGTTTTGCCAAAGACGGTGGGGGCGTCGAGGTGAAGGTGTTCGCGGATGCGATTGAGAAGAGCAGGCAGGCCGCCGGCATCGAAGAAGTCGGCCATCACGTATTTGCCGGACGGTCGCAGGTTGGCGAGGACGGGAGTCTTGGCTGAGATTTCGTCAAAGAGCTCCAGGGGAAGCTCAACCCCGGCACGTTTGGCCAGGGCGGTGATGTGGATGATTGCGTTGGTGGACCCGCCAATGGCCATGTCGGCGGTGATGGCGTTTTCGAAAGACTTGCGGGTGAGATAAGTTGAAGGTTTGAGATCTTCCCAAACCATGTCGACGATGCGGAGTCCGCAAGCCGCGGCCATTCGTGAGTGGGCGGCGTGAACGGCGGGGATGGAGGAAGCGCCGGGAAGAGTGAGGCCAAGGGTCTCGGTAATGGACGTCATGGTCGAGGCCGTACCCATTGTCATGCAGTGGCCGGGACCAGGGGTGATGTGGTCTTCGAACTCTTCCCAATCTTCGCAGGAAAGATTGCCCGCGCCGCGTTCGGCCCAGTACTTCCAGACATCGGATCCGGAGGCCAGAGGTTCACCGCGCCAGGAAGCTCGCATCATCGCGCCACCGGGCATGAAGACGACAGGGATATCGACCATGATCGCGCCCATGAGAAGAGCGGGGACGGTTTTGTCGCATCCTCCCATAAGGACAGCCCCGTCGATCGGATGGGCGCGGAGCGTTTCCTCGACCTCCATCGCGAGCATGTTGCGATAGAGCATGGAGGTCGGCTTCATAAAGGTTTCGCTGAGGCCCATGACCGGCATTTCGACGGGATAGCCACCGGCCTGCCAAATGCCCCGTTTGATTTCCTCGGCCCGCTGGCGGAAGTGGGAGTGGCAGGGAAGGAGGTCGTTCCAGGTGTTGAGAATGGCGATGACCGGCTTGCCCTTGTATTCCTCGTCATTGATGCCGAGTTGTTTGTGGCGGGAGCGGTGGCCGAAGGCGCGCAGGTCGTCCGGCGCGAAAAAGCGGTGTGAGCGGAGTTGGTCTGGTGAGAGGCGGCTCATGTGTTGGAGGAGATTGCAGGAAAGAGTGCGCGGGGGAAAGAGAGGAATCCAGCCAATCAACATCCTCAAGCACAGGAACCGAACTTCTTTGAATAACTTAGCAAGAAGAAAGTTTCGCCCTACTCCAATTTGCCCTCCTTTTCCAAACCAATCCGAAGGGTTCTCTACTGAGAATGAATAGATTAAGCTATTTAAACTTTTTTAATGCCTTGCCTATTCTCTTCGTGATGATCGACCTACGGTTCAGGGCGGTTCCCGAGGCTTGACGGTGTTTCCAGCTAACCCCGGGGAGCTCCTTCTCTGAATCGGAAATCCAAGTCGAATGTTGACTGTTAGAACTCATCCAAACTAGTTTGGATGAGACCGTTACCTCCATTATCCGTGCTTCATTACGCCATTGTATTCATTATCATCGCCCTGATAGCCGGCTTCTTGGGCTTTGGCACACTGTCAGGCACCGCCGCTCTCATCGCCAAGGTTTGCTTCATCCTTTTCCTGATCTTCGCAGTGCTCTCGTTTCTTAAGAAGGCGTAATCCCATGATTGTTTTTCTCAAAAGCCCGCGAAAGATGAGATGGCTCGCCATATTCTGCCTGTCGTTCATGGCCTTGTTCTTCGTCGGTTGTCAAAAGGCCGGCGGGGGTTCGAGGGGAGTCAGTGTCCCTTCCATTTTTGGTGGGCTCGGACCCCAGCGCTACACCTGGAAGCCGGAGCGGTCCACGTCGGGGCCATTACTGGTCTTCGTAAGCCTCCCCCGCCAGGAAGCCGTGGTCTACAGGAATGGAGTAAGGATCGGCCGGGCTGCAGTGAGTACCGGTAAACCGGGCCATGAAACGCCGACCGGAGTCTTCCAAATCCTGCAGAAGGACATCGACCACCACTCCAGGACCTATGGGAACGCTCCCATGCCCTACATGGAACGACTGACCTGGGATGGCGTTGCCCTTCACACAGGGTTTAATCCAGGGTACCCGGCTTCGCACGGCTGTGTCCGCCTTCCTGACGGATTTGCCCGTGAACTCTTTAAGATGACCCACGTGGGTGGCACGGTGGTCATCTCCAACAGTCGCAAGCTGCCGGTGATGGCCTTGACCGATGGACCCGGTCAGGGAGGGGTCAAGGGAGGAACCTGGTCCGGGCTTTCGAGAAACGCCGCCACCTCGGTGGTCGTCAGCACCAGCGATCGTCGTGCGGTGGTCTATCAGAACGGACGTCAGGTCGGCAGCAGCCCGGTCGAAGTGCGCGGAGGCATGACCCGTTTCCAGGGAGAGGAGGCTTTCCTCTACGCCGGGGACCAACGGTGGCACACCGTCGAGGGAACGGATTCCTTGGGCGAACTGGCCAAAGAAGTTCTTTTTCCGGACGAGTTCCGCGCGGTCCTTCACCAGATCGTGCACCCTGGAACGACCATGGTTGTCACAAGCGAACCACTGGGTAGTCGCGGAAGCCGTAGTCGCTCGGTAATCGGGCAGCAGACTTCCCCAAACCCGAGCACCTGAGCGTCGTCAATCATTTGCTTCGGAATGAATCAGCCCAGTTTCAAGCCAGGATTTGTTTGGGATTTCTGATTTTGTCGTTTGAGTTGGGATAAGGCTCTGGCCGAAGGGCTTGAATTGAATGGAGCGCATTCTCGCCGCATCGTTGGGAAGGGAGTTGGTCGGTATCAGGCTTTTTTGATTGGGCCGGGAGTGTCAGCATTTCCTTCTTTGGGCAGAGGCGATTTGTGGGTTACTCTTCGCGCCGAAAATCATGAAGTTTCTAGTCATTGTCCCGTTCGTTCTTTTTGCCGGTCTCTCGTGCTCCAACCCCGGGAAGGTTGAGGAGGCGGATCGTAAGAATCTCTTCCAGGCCGAGTTTTTCTATGAGCGGGGTTTCACGGCGCGCGCACTGATGCATGCCGAGAGAATCAAAAAATCATCACCTCGTTACGCGGAAGCCCAGGAGTGGGTCCGGCGGATCGAGGAGGATCGCACTGCCGCCGGGTTTGGTGAGTAGGTTGGCGACGTATTGGGGATCGTTTACGTTGGTGACGATTCTCCGATCTCGTCTCCGCGAGCGGCGAATAGAAGAGCGAATAACATGGAGCGGGCCGAGGTGTCACCGCCTGCGAGACCGTTTTCGCTGACGGCGGTTTGGAAGGTCGCTCCCTCACGGAGGGCGAAGTAGAGGGCAAGCGGAAAGGCTTCCGGGAGGTGGCAGGTCAGGCCTATTCTTGTTCCTGCGGCAAGAGAGTCGGGGCCAGCTGTGAGAGCTTTATTGAGATCTTCTTCGGCCTTCAAGGAGGTGTAGTGTCCTTCCTTTACGGCGGTTCGGAAGGCATTCTCAAAAGATTTGCCTTTTTCGGCGGCGAGGACTGCTCGAACAAAGAATTCCGCGGCCTCGATGACGCCCTCATCGCCATGGGTGAGAGCGGTTTGTGATCTGGCCGCGGCGACTTTTTCATGAGGGGAAAGATCGAGGTCGAGGATGGGTGCGAGCCGTGAGGCGCCCGCGAGATCGTTGGAATCGGATGGTGATTCCCCTTTGCTGGCGAGGGTTTCCCTGGTGGCACCATCGAGGTAGCCATCATAGCCGGTCATGCCTGAGAGCCAATCCTGCCGCCACTTTTCCCGGTCGTAGCTCTGTCCTTCGAGGGAGTTTTTGAGTAGCACCATCTGGTCGCCGTAGTGGGTGAGTTGCCCGGCCTTGCGATTGGGGTGGTATGGGCTCTGGGGATCGGTGGCGGCGGTGATGCCATCCGGATAAACTTGGGCGAGCCTGCCCTGATTGTAAACCCAGTGAGGTCCGAGCGAGAGGGCATCGGCAGCGCGGGCGGCTTTGAAATATCGATCGTTCATTTAGGTGATCTTAGTCTGGTGGAGATTTTTGATTCCACCAGCGAAAGGTTTGGAGGCTTGACCTTCCCAACCATGATATTTCTCCGCCGCTTTGATGCGGAGTTCTTGAGGCAAGCGGTTTAGAATTTCTTGCAGGGTGGCCAGCTTGGGTTCTGATATTCGTCTTCGCCAACACCCTTGGCGTCCGAATCCAGAGCTCCTGGAAGGTCGGTTTTTGGGATGACAATTTCAACGAGGTAGTTGCCGCCGGGATCGGATGCGATCTCGCCGAGCACTTCGTGAAGTCCGGCGTGGTCCGCTGCTTTTCGACCTTTGGCTCCAAATCCTTCCGCAAGTTTTACGAAGTCCCATTTAGGGAGTGTGTTGTATTTGAAGACGGTATTCAGATTCTGGTCGGGGTAGTCTTTTTTGTCATCCGGTTCCCGAAAGGGATTGGGATTCACGATGAATTGTTCGATCCCGTAAATTCCGTTCGAGAGCACAAAGACGACGGTGTTCTGACCATCGGCAGTGTGGTCCGAGATGGCTTGGCAGGTTTCGTGGAAGGCTCCGTCTCCGACGACCACCACAACCCGCTTGTCGGGGTTGGCCATCTTAACCCCGGTGCCTGCGGCGACGGAGTAGCCGATGGCGAGCCAAGCAGCTTGGGCGAGAAATCCGCCACGTTCGCGGATCTTGAGACTCTGAGCGCCGATGAGCGGGAAGCCGGCATCGACAACGAGCATGTGGTCGCGAGTGATCCATGAATCAAGCGCTCCGAAAAAGGCGTCGTATCCCAGCTTTTCAGACGAGTTCGACTCGAGGGTCAGAGGCAGGCGGGGTGCTTTCGAAGTAACGCGCAATGCGGCGAGATTTTGTGCGGGGATGCTCTTTAGTTTTTCGATCAGTCCTTTGAGGAAATCCTCGAGCAGGACCGAGGGATAATACTTGGCACCGACGAGGATGCCCCCTTGATAAGAGAGGACGGCGCGATTGCTGCGGATGTTTTCATTGCCGGTATCTTTTCCGACAGTCCAGCCTCCGATCCCGATGAGGATGCCGTCGTCGCCGAGCAGGGTGTCGATTTCGGCCTTCTTTAAAGTGACACAGCCGTCGAAGTAGGGATTGTCTTCGGAGATCACCGATTTGCTCAAGGCGGTGGTGATGAAGCGAATCTGATCGTTGTGCGAAGTGTGGCGGCCGTTGACGGTTTCGAGGAGCTCGAGGAAGTCATCTTGAAGTCGATATCGTGCGAGTTCGATGCCGGCCCAGAAGAGTGCTTTGGAGCTTCCCTGAATCAGTTCGACGGTAGCCTCGACCGCCGCATCCACTTCGCTGCGGGTGACGCTTCCGGGTCGGTCGGCGAAGAGTTCTCCCTGTGGTGCCTGGCATTCCGCCCGCCATAGGTCCTCGGCGATCTCGATATAGGCGGGTCGCAATTCAGTGATCATCGCGGTGAGCGCGGAGTCGATTTGATACGGGGCTTGTGCGGAGTTTGAGATTTGTTCGGCAGCAGCGGTGATGCTCCGGAACATACCGATGTCAACGGATGCCAATCCGGTGGTGTGCGAGTAAAGGAGTCCGGCGTTTTGCTCGAGGCTGGCTTCCTTGCTCGTTGGTCCACCGTTGATGAGGAGGACGGGGACTTGCTCCACGTAGGACCCCGCAATGGTGTTGAGAAGGCTGAAGGCGCCCACGCTGTAGGTCACGTAGAGCGCTCCGATTCCATTGTATCGTGCATAGGCATCAGCAGCGTAACCGGCACAGATTTCGTTCGCATTGGTGGAGATGCGGATGGACGAATCCGGGTCGGCGAGAATGGTATCAAGGAAGCCGGCGGTGTAGTTCCCGGCGACGCCAAACATGGCGCCGAGACCCAATTGTTCGAGGCGTGTCTTGAGGTAGGACGCGATGGTGACAGTTTCAGACATGAGCTATGGATCCGGGTTTTAGGATTCCGAAATGATGGGCTTGGGAAGCGGGTCGATCCCAAAGTGTTTGAGCATGACGTCGGCTGATCGAAGTGATCCCTGGACCCAACCCTGCATGTCCGAGAAGGCTTCGTTGCAGGTGTAGACCCCTTCCACCGGGTTCGCGAGGAAGGGGATGACCTTCCTGTCATCGGCATTGATTCCCCACTGGTGAACGGCGTATCCGAAGTCGGCCTCGGCATTCCAAAGGCGGTAGCTGGTCATAATGGGAGGCGGAATGTTTGGGAAGAGGAAGACCTCCTGGAATTGTCGTATGGCTTCTTCGACAACTGCCACCGAGGCGGGAAAGATGGTCTGGTTTTCCTTCCGGGTTTGGATCTCTTGAAGCGGGGATGTGAACTTGTCGCCCACGTTTTGAAGTCCGTGCCAGAAGTTGGCATTGTCCCAGTCGCAGTAGATGGTGAGCGCTGCCGGCTGGCCGAGACGTTCCTTCATGGCGGCGGGATCGGTGCCCTGGACATTGGTCGTGTAGAAGGGATAGATGGCGTTGGCGGGAAGGTCGGTAAAGTTGGGGCCAAATTCGACTGGAATTTGTCCGGTCAGTCCGCTGTCAAGCCACCAGGGGGTGCGGAAATAGAGGTTGATTTTGAGCAGCTGTTGTTCGGTTGCGGTTTGGAGGGCTTCCCAGATTTCGCGCGCGTTGTCCGCTTGATGAAGGACGGGAGAAACAGTGAAGGCTTTCTCCAGAGCGCGGCGTGCGACGGCGAGGATGAGCTTTTTGCCGGTGGCTGTCACCGGGGTTCCCTCGGGCACAAAGGGGCTGGCATTTTGCCCCTTGGGTGCGCGGGTCATTTGGAGCTCGAATCCATCGTCTTCTCTCGTGAAATTATTCACGTTGGTTGAAAGATGGACCTCGGCTCCCATCTCGATGATTTTTTCATAAACCGCGGTGGTCAGGGTGCTGAAGCCATCGATGAAGGTATGAAACTGGGGATTGGCAGGGAAGTCCTTGAGCAATTGGAAGGCCTCCCCGGCGCTCATGAGGGAGAGGTAGGGTCCGGCAAATCCGAGGGCATGCGAGAGAAGAACGAGCGCCTCTTCGCTGTTGCCCATGTCGCGGAGGAGGCCCCAGAGTTGCCACTTGTTGAGGGTTTCGCCGCGCCAGCTGAATTCGAGACGGAATTTCTGCCAGAACCCGGGTGTAAGGTCTTCTTCACCGGGAATGGTGAGATATCCGTTCTGTTTGAGGATGGAGAGGAAGGCTGAATCGAGCAGGCTGAGGGGCGAGCGGTCTTTCTCACCGGGTGAGAGATCATAGAGCTTTTTCCAGATCGAATTTCCTCCGGCATCGATCTCCTTGGTACTCATGCTGTGACCCCGCACGCAGATCCGGTTTCCTCCTGATTCACTGCTCATGGGGAAATCGACAATCTGATCTCGAGAGATTCCAAGTTCTTCGATGAGGGCGATGAGCTCGGTCATTTGCCAGGTGAAGCGCATACCCCCTTCCTCTTCCTTGACGGTGAAGACTGACTTCTGACCGATGGAATCCAAATCCATGGAAAGCGGGCGGAAAAGCTCCTTGGTGTCTTCGTCCACCTCGATAAGGTCCGACTGCAGACGCCCGCCATAGCGGTTCAGCCGTTCAATGATGACGATCCGCTGTGAGGGATCTTTTTGGAGCATGCGGTAGGCCGTGTAGAGGCCTGCAATACCGGCTCCAACAATGAGGACGTCGGCGTTTTGGATGGATTCGTTGGACATATGGATTGGTCGGTTGGAGGAGAATGCGGTCGATACCAGCAATTCACCCCAATTATTTGTCCAACTTTAGTATTATTAAAAATATATTAACGAAAGAAAAAACATATTATTTATTGGTGTCGATATGGGGCGGCCAAGAAACCTCGCGGTCATACCCCCGCGCCCGCTTGGGTCCGCGATTGGCGGATTGTTGATCGTCGGGTGCGGGCTACTTTTTGGAAGCTTCGAGTTCGGTAATAAAGATATTACGGAATAGGTGCTGTCCGCCTCCGGGGACTTCGGCCTGCACCGCGATGAAACCCGCTTCGAGGTCTTCGAGGCCCTCGCTGTTCCATGCTTCCCTGCCGTTGATCATGAGGGAGATTTTTGCGCCGTCCACGGTGAGCTTGAATTTGTTCCACTCGCGGTCCTTGAGGAGACCTGTGCTGGTGGCACCTTTAATGCCGCCGACATTTCCTTCCTTGCCTTTCAGGAGGTTGGCCTGATAGCGCCTTGGCCAAGGGCTTTTCGCGGGAACCGAGGTGTAGCGGAAATAGATGCCGCTGTCCCACTTGTCCTCGGCCAGAGCCTTCCATTCATATTCCAGGACAAAGTTTTGATACTTTTTCACGGATTGCACGAGGCCGTTGCCGCTTTTGATGAAGAGATTACCATCGACGACCTCCGCTTCACACTTGAGGACGGTCCAACCGTCCAGGTTTTTGCCGTTGAAGAGTGAGACGCGTTTTTCATCGGCCGAAGCCAATTGGGATGTAAGCAGGGAAGCGAGAAGAAGAAGTTGGATAACGAGATTTTTTTTCATCATGCTGGAGAGAGTTACGTGAACTGCAGAATAGTCTGGCAGGAATTTCACAGCGGGGAAAGGTTCGAAATGAACCAGGGTTGTGAATCCTTCTTGCAACGGGGCACGGGAAGAGAAGACTGGGGCGGTTGACTGAATCAATCTTGTCCTTCATGAAAAATTCCCAGGCTTTCCAACATTTCCTGTCGCTGCTGTTGGCCTTTGTTTTTGCCATCGATTCTGCAGCGTTGGCGGGTGGGACCGGGGGGGGAAGAGAAGCTGATATTGTGGTTTACGGTGATGCGGCTGTGGGGGTTTCGGCCGCGATCCAAGCGGCCCGGATGAACAAGTCGGTTATTCTCATTTCCCAGTATGGTCACCTCGGTGGCATGACAAGCAGCGGACTCGGTTGGACGGATTTGGGGAGCTCGGCAATCCTTGGAGGAATTTCCCGTGAATTTTATCACGAGGTTTATCTGCACTATGCCAGGGCGGACTCGTGGGACCGGCAAAAGAAAGAAGAGTTCCGGAAGAACGGGCAGGGCGGGATTCCCACCTTTGACAGGGAGACGCAACTGGCTTCGGTTTTTGAACCAAAAGTCGCGGAGATGATTTTTGATAGGATGATCAGGGCTGCCGGTGTGAAGGTGGTGGAGGGTCGCCTGGATCTCAAAAGCGGAGCGATTATGAAGGCACGGCGGATTTCGGCAATCCGTCTGGAAGGAGGGAAGGAGATCCGCGGAAAAATGTTTATCGATGCTTCATACGAGGGGGATTTGATGGCGGCGGCCGGAGTGAGATACTTGGTAGGCCGGGAGAAAAATGCCAGATTCCAGGAGAGCTCGAACGCCATCACGATGCCTGTTCATGGTAATAATTTGGTGAATGGAATTGATCCTTATCTCAAGCAGGGAGATCCCTCGAGTGGGCTGCTGCCGGGTGTGAATGGGTTCGATGAAGAGGATGTGGGGAAGGGAGATCATCGCTTACAGGCATTCTGTTACCGTATGTGTCTGACCAATGATCCGGAGAACAGAGTGGAGATCAAGAAGCCAGCAAACTATGACGAGGCAGACTATGAAATTCTCTTCCGGGCGATCGAGACCGGAAAGAAGAAGGGCGGATTTTTTAAGTATTCCCCGGTTCCAAATCTGAAGACCGACTCCAACAACACAGGCGGAATTTCGACTGACTTCATTGGTGGAAACTACAGCGACCTTCCTCCGGATCATCCCAATTATTGGGATTGGACCACGCTCTCCCATCAACAGCGTGAGGAGGTGGCGGCGAAACATCGGGATTGGCAGCTCGGCCTCATCTGGACTTTGCAACACCACAAGCGGGTGCCCGAGCCGATTCGGAAACGCCATCTTGCCTGGGGACTCGCCAAGGATGAATTTGTCGGGAACGATCACTGGCCATACAATATTTACGTTCGGGAAGGTCGTCGCATGCTCTCTGATTTTGTCATGACCGAGCATCAATGCCGGCAGAATCCCGACTATCCTCCGATCAAGGATTCGGTGGGCATGGGGGCCTACACCATGGATTCGCACAACGTGCAGCGCGTGGTTTTTAAAGGGCAACTCAAGAATGAAGGGGACATTCAAAAACCTCTGGGTGGCAGGCCCTACCCGATTTCCTATCGGGCGATTGTGCCGCGGGAGGGTGAGTGCGAAAATCTACTGGTTCCCTGGTGCCTTTCGGCATCACACATCGCGTTCGGCTCGATCCGCATGGAACCGGTGGGGATGGTGCTGGGGCAGAGTGCCGGAACGGCGGCCGCTCATGCAATCGATGACGAGGTCTCCGTTCAGAAAGTCGATTATGCCAAGCTGAGGAAGCGACTCCTGGAAGATGGCCAGGCACTCTACCAGAAGGAGTCGGGACAATGACCTTTCCTTTTTTGGGAAGGTCATTTCATGGAAAATATCTTTCCATGATCCGGTGACGTGGGAGGGTGTTTTCCCAACGATCATGAAAGAGAAAAAGGGAATCAAGCAGTTGTGGCTCGCCGCGCTTTTGGGGTTCGGGCTCACAGGTAGTCCGCAGGCGAAAGAGAAGCCGGTCAAAGTGTTCATTCTCTCCGGGCAGTCCAATATGGTGGGTGCCGGCAAGGTTGATGGCGGGAGCAGTCGGTGGGGGTCACAGTTCATCGGTCCGGTGGTTTCAGTCTACCCGGGCGCCTATGATCCCAAGACAGACTATGATACTCTGAAACCGGTCGAGACCCTCAAGCTGGAGAGTTTCGGTGGCACCAACCCCACCCCGTATCCCGAAGGCGGGGTCCAAGTGACGCGCGGATTTGTGCAAGTCAAGGAGACCGGGATTTATGAGTTCCGCCCGGGCTATGGGGGATCGATGAACAATATCATGGAGGTTGATGGAAAGGTGGTTCACCATCAGGAACCCGGTCGGCAAGCCGTTCGCAGTCAGGTAAAACTGGAAGCGGGAAAGCAGGTCCCTTTCAAGATTACTTACCTCACCAATGATGCCAACGGGCTGGGTTGGATCGTGCGACTGGATGTTCCGGGGACCCTGTCGGCCCTCGTCAACTTCGAGGGAAAGTATCCCTACTTGAAAAATGACAAGGGCCAGTGGACTGCGCGTGATGATGTCTATTACAAGGGGGTGGTGGCTGCGACGGGAAGTCATTGGCTCGGTGTCAATGGAGGAAGAATCGGTCCCGAGCTGGGTTTTGGACATGTCGTTGGAAATGGCATCGAGGAGCCGGTTCTTCTTTTGAAAGCTTCCCAGGGAAACCGTGCGTTGGGTTGGGATTTTCTCCCTCCCGGAAGCGAGCAGTATGAATACGACGGCAAGGTTTTCGCAGGCTACAAAGATTCACCGATGTTCTGGGAAAAGGGCACCGAGCCCAAACCGATCAATTGGTATGCCGGCAAGCAATATGACGATTGCTTTGGGGCGGCTCACGAGGTGCTTGATCACTTCGACAAGAATTTCCCGCACTGGAAAGGCCGGGGTTTTGAGATCGTGGGTTTCGCCTGGTGGCAGGGCGACAAGGACCGCTATACCGAAGGGTTGGCGGCGCAGTATGAGAAAAATCTCGTCCATCTGATCAAAACTCTCCGCACCGAATTCAAAGCACCGGAAGCCAGGTTTGTCGTTGCGACTCTGGGCCAGACAGCCAAGGACACCAAACCGGAGAATGGTCAGGAGAAAAACGAGAAAATGATTCTCGACGCCCAACTCGCGGTGGACGGATCAACCGGGAAGTATTCCGAATTCAAAGGCAACGTCGCCACCGTTTATACCCACCCGCTCAGTCAGGGTGGAGCTTCTAACAGCCACTACAATGGTCATGCCCAGACTTATATGGATGTGGGTGAGGCGATGGGTGAGGCGATGCTGAAGCTCCTCAAGGGGGATTAGTTGGGGGAGGTTCCGGCAAGATTCAGATTGCGTTTCGAGCACTGATTGCATTGCCTTAGGGGAATACCTCCCGCTGCGATGAATGCTTCTTCCCGCTTGTGCCTCTTTGTTCTGAACTTATTCTACTCCTATTCTTCCGGGTATGCCCAAGTGGTGGCAGGCCCGGTGAGCGGGCCGGGAGGCAACTTTTATGAGATTATCTTTTTCCCTTCTGCGGCAGATGCGGTGAAGTGGACGAAGGCGGAGGCTCTTGCCGAAGAAAGGACGTCGGTTGTCGGAGCGGCATCTGCTCACCTTGCCACCATCACCTCACCCGAGGAGGATGTCTTGATCGAGAAGCTCCGTCATCAGGTTTTGACGGCGGCGGGTTTGGATCCTCATGCCGGAAATGCTCCGCCGTTTTGGGTGGGGGGATTCCAACCAAATGGGCAGAGTTCTCCTTCCTCAAATTGGCAGTGGGTGAATGGCGGGGGAGTGGTCAATGGGATTGCGAATTACACAAATTGGCGGCGGGGAGAGCCGAACGATTGGCCTGATACCGGAGTGGAGAGCAATCAGGAAAACCATCTCGTGATAGGTCTGGGCGGCCGCTTCACGTGGGCTGACATGACTGGAAACCGGCAGGGCTATGTCGTGGAGTACGAGATGGAGCCGGTGAGCGAGCCGGTTCAAGAGGGATGGGGGCCGTCGGGGAACTTCTACCGCGTTGTTGTTCCCGGATACAATATGACTTGGGAAGAGGCGGCGCGCGACGCCTGGAAATACGACAGGTTTGTGCGGGGACGACTTCCTCATCTTGCTACGATCGGTTCCGAGCAAGAAGGAAAGTATATCGAAACTTTGAGGCAAGGATCAGGGGTCGGCTGGGAGAACGGATTGTGGTTGGGCGGATATCAAAGACCCTGGCAGGAAAGTTCATCCCATGGGTGGCGCTGGGTTCACGACGAGGGGGTCGTTGGCGGGACAGTGGGGGGACTTGGATATTCGAACTGGAATACCGGCGAGCCAAACGATTGGCCCTCGGCGGAGGAGAATGGAGGAGAGGACTATTTGGGATTGCGGGCGGGCAGCTCGTTGTGGAATGACATTTCAACACCCCAGGGCGGTTACGTGGCGGAGTTTGAAGAGGAACCTGCGCGGGAGCGGGAGTTCCGAAGTATGAGATATCCCGGAGATAGTCATTACTGGTTTGGTCATGAAGAAGAATTCAGCCGTCGTCTTCAGATGACGGTGGAGGCGTGGGTGTATCGTGAGGATTCGAGCCGGACGGAGTCTGTCTTGAGTCATGGATCGATCTCGGAGGGTTTCTTCTTTGGGTTCGCGAGTGAGAAAATTCGCTTTGGCCGCAGCGGTGGGTTTGCGGTTTTGTCGGAGGGAGATGTGCCCAGCGGGCAGTGGACTCATGTTGCGGTGAGTTATGACGGAAGCATGGCGAGGTTTTATATCAATGGGGAGGGAGCTGGTGTCCTGCCTCTTCAGCACGCCGGCTTCTCTCAGACCGGGCCATTGCGGCTCGCAGGAGGGCCGGGAGGAGGGGTACTGGGTTTCAAGGGTTCTCTGGACGAAGTTCGGCTCTGGTCTGGAGTCCGTTCTGCGGCGGAGTTGAACAGCCGTCGATTTGTGGAGCTGGATGCTTCAAGCAACGAGGAAGATCTTGAGTTGGTTTTTCCAATTGGCAGCCGTATTGAAGTTGTGATGGAGGACGGTCCTTGGGCCGACCAAGTGGGAAGTGGGTTATCCCTTGAATATACCGGGGTCTTGCCAAGGGAGTTGGTGATTCCGCAGGCGAGTAACCATCCGAAATTTGATGGCAATGTCGATCCCCGCACCGAGTATGCGGGCGCGGAAGAATTGGTAATTCGCTACGAGGACGGTCCTAGTTTCCGGGACGCCAATGCTTACTTGGCTCATGATGGTGAGTTTCTTTATGTGGGGCTTGAGGGGGTTCGTCTCCCTGCCGGGGGGAGCCCGCTCTCGAACAATTTTCTGACAATCTTTTTAGATCCGGATGGTTCGAGTCCGTGGTTCGATGGCGAGCTGAAGCGGATCCGTTATCGTCTGGACGACGGTTCGGCCACTTTTTCGAGGTTGGAGACCGAGCCGTTTCCAAGGTGGGTTGAGGATCCGCAGTTGTCGGTTGATTTTCAGGCACTGCGGGGAACGGAGCGGCAGAGTGAGTTTACCTCGGCGCGCGATGTGGAGTTTCGCATACGGCGTTCGGTCATGGGAGGTTTCCATCTCGATGGCTTTGATCGACTGGCAATCGTTCATGAAAATCATGGCGGCCCGGGAGGGACAAGCCGTGCTCCGAATGGTGCGCTTGGCAGCCAACCGGCCACATGGGCTGAGATGCGCTACACGCCAAGGGAGACCGGCTCCCTGCCATACGTTGATATCGAAGGAATTGTGGTAAACCCCGCGAACGGCGATGGAATCGAAGGTGTTACGGTAAGGCTCCGGGGTTTAAACGGAGAGTATGCGGTGAGGGAAACCAATAGCGCCGGGCGATATAGTTTCGTGGAATATGTGGGAGTGGGGGACCCGCTTCGGGTGGTGATTGATGTTCCGGAGGGTGGGCAGACCGGGATCCCTTCCGTCAGGCCGGGCGGGGACGTGCCCACCTCAATCTCGGGAGCGGAGGTCAGCTATGCCGGATGTGAAGGCGAATACTGCTCCTATGCTCACGTGGTTTTCCGGGTGAGGCTTCCTTTGCCACCCACGACGATTCTTTGGTTCACACCCGGTGAAGTTTATCCCGAAGCGGTGACGCGGAGGTTCCCGGATGGCAAGACGGCTGCCGGGCTGCCCTTCCACGTTGAGATCGCGAACATCCACGATGATCTTACTTTTTATCTTCTGAAGGATCACTGTCCGAACGATCCGACGGTGTCACCGTCGTGTGTTGAGGGCGTGGATTATTTTCGTCTTGAGGCCACCCGGATCACGCCGGCTGACGGAAGTCCATCGTACTTCGAGGTGCGGATTCCCGGGCCAAGTGATGGTGCCCCGGAGGTTCCGTTTCCCGGATCTTATCGCCTCGCGGCCCACGACACTTGGGCGCGGCCAGCCAACAATCCGACCCAACCGGGCAGCTGGCGTTACGCCGCGAATCGCGTGGCGGTCGTTCCTCCACCCTATGAAAGTCTTCACGGTTTTCCTTTTATCAATATTGCTGATGGGCACGATTTGACGACTTATCGGGCAGCCTTTCCGGATCACGTTTGCAATCCACTCTATATGGTCGGAGCGTGGGCTTATGCACCCATTTATCTCTCGATGGCAGAAGGCGGGCAGTGTGTCGGGATGGTGGTGTCGGCGAATCGGCTGGCGCGCGGTCGTTCTAATCTCCGCCCCGGATCTCCGTTGCATACCGTTCATGATGACGTGTTGTTTGGGAATGGATTCCGAAATGCCGATGGCTTTATGGGAGATGGAAGCTGGGTCCCGTTCCCTGTTCGGCCTTCCCGATATGATGTTTCAAATCCCTGCGCTCCGGAGCCGACTAATATCTGGGGCAGGATTAAGGCGGACCACGCGGTGCAATTTAGCTCGGAGTATATTGGCAAGTTGTTGGAGCAGTTCGACCTCGGGGAACACGGCCTGGTGATTAATCATGCTGATGTTCTGGAGAAGATTCGCTTCAATCCGCTCCGCTATCAGCTTTGTGTCCGGGATGGAGGGAAAGGGCACTGTGTCCAGCCTCTCCGGGTGATCGATACCGTGATCGAGGAAGGGGTGGTTCAGCCTCATCGACATAACATCGAGGTGTGGGATCCCAATTGGCCGAATCGAACTCGCGTGATCGAAGTGACCATCGAGCCGGGCCAACCGGGTGAGTATTTTTACGATGCCTTCGGTGGCGGTCCCTGGCAGGGCAACTGGATGTTTGTTTATGAGATCGATCCGCTTTGGGAGGGGGAGCGGCACATTCCGAGCATCGACACGCTGGCTGCAGCCCTGGCCCAGTTCGGAGTGACCAGCATTGGGCAATTGCTCCAGCTGGTGATTTCGGGAGATGCGGAAGCGATGGTCTCGGTGCCCGGGCACTCGGCAGGTTGGGATGGCTCCGGAAATTTCTCCGAAACCGGCGAAGCCACGTTGGTCATTCCTCCCTTTAATTGGTTGCGCACGGAAGAACCGCCGCTGGGTCATTTGCCGGCGAACATGATCCATCGTTTGGAATTTGGAGCTCCCGAGGTGACCGTGCATAACCGGGGGGAGAGTTATACTTTTCATTCAAGCCATGAGGGAACGATGTTTCAATATTTCGTGAATGGAGCTGAAGACGGGACGTCGGATGAGTTGGCGTATTTGATGGAGGGAGAACTCGTGACAGGAGTGGATTTTGAGGCCGGAGGAGCGGGCCGTTCCGTGAATGCCCGGGTCGCGCTCTGCGAAGATGGCGGGAGCTATCCTGCCGCAATGACCTTCGAGAACTTGCCGGTCCCTCTTGGAACTTCGGTGGGAATTTCGCAGCTCGGCAATACCGCCGGAGTGGAACTTCGAAATGATACCGGCTCTTCTCTTTCCCCACTCGCCAAGGTGATCATTCCCACCTCGATCCAGGGAGGGGTGGAACCGGAGGAGCTGGATGTGCCTCGAACCGAAGTTCCGGCCGGCGCCTCCATGCGGATGATGCGGGCCGGAGGAACGGGTTTCGAAGATTTATTTATCGATATCGATCACGACCGCGATGGCACTCCCGAGTTCTCATACGTTTTTGTCGGCGGGAACGGGGAAATGGTTCAAACAAGTCCGATCTTTGAAACCCGGATCGAGGTCACACGGGTTGGTTCATCGGTTCGCATCACCTGGAGGGAGCTGCCGGGGTGGTCGCTTGCTTTTTCCGCGGACCTTGAAAACTGGTCTGCCGTTGCGAGCGTTCAGATTGAAGATGGCATGGCAGTCTGGTCCAACGACACTATGCCGGAAGGAGGCTTTTTCCGTCTGCAACGGGAGTCTCCTTTTTAAGCTAATCAATGATCCAATCGTAGCTGGGAGTGTTGATGAACTCCCAGCCGTCTTCGGTGATGACAACGGTATCTTCGATGCGGCAGCCGCCGTGCTCGGGAAGATAGAGGCCGGGCTCGATGGTGATGACGTGGCCGGGTTCCATTGCTCTGTCCTGATCGCGGAGTGAAGGGGGTTCGTGAACATCGAGCCCGACGCCGTGTCCGATGCCACAGTAGCAGCCCTCCCACTTCCCGTCTGCGCGCTGGCGGGTGGGATACCCTGCTGCATCGAGGACGTCGCGCGCCGCCTTGTCGACGGCCCCCAGCTTTTTCCCTGGCCCAAGCTCGGCGAGGGCGGCTAGGTGGGAATCGTAAACGGTATCGTAGATATGCTGCTGCTTCTCGCTCGGGTCGCCTTTGATGAAGGTTCGCGAGAGGTCGCCGAAGTAGAAGCTGTCATCGTCGCGCGGGAAAATATCCACCACAATCATTTCGTGTGCTTTTACCGGACCAAAGCCGATGCAGTGACAGTCGGCCGCTTGCAACCCTGAAGCCGCGATGGGGCTGTTGGTTCCGCCTCCGACCGCCGAGGTCGCGACCCGGATTTCCCGCCGCAGGGTTTCACAGGTGAGAACTTCTCCGTTGTAAGAAAGGGTGTCGTCCGGGCCTACTTCGCTCGTTGATAGGATCTCTCGTACTTTGGCGAAGCCCGCTTCCGAGATTCGCGCCCCTTCGCGGCAGCCTTTGATCTCTTCGGCCGATTTGAGCCATCGTTCGGGAAAGAGATCACCATGTTCGATCGCCACAGCGACCCCAAGCTTCACCAATTCGTCATAGTAAGCTACCGGGTAGTGACGGGGCAGGGTCAAGGTCGGATAGCCCAGTTCTTCAATAAGGACGGCTATCGCGGCTGGCTTGCTCCTGCTCCCAAACTTTTCCTCGGCCTTGTCCTGATATTCGACCAGCTCATACACCTCGGTGAAACACCCCTCATTCTTGGCCCGCTCCAGCTCCATGCGATGAATGAGGCAAACCGGCTTATCCAGAGTGCCCATCAGAGTGATCGGATCCATCGACTTGAACCGGCCAAAGTAATAGCCGTCGGATTCGGTTTCCGTGATGGATTCGATCAAGACATGTTTCATTGGAGGAGATTCTTTTTCGAATCGGCAAAGATCTCAAGTCGTTAAAAATATCTTATTTCCCGATGTCGTCGAAGAGAGCGTTGGAGACAAACTACCCCCGGAGATGAACTCACTTCGGATAGCCGTTACCATCAAAAATGCCAAGATGGTGCGAGCACAGTCCACCTTTACTTCTCCAGCACTGTTGGCGAAGAGGGTGATGCGGCCTTTTCAATCATGGGCTTGATGGTGACATCGGAAGATTAGGAATTGGCATGTTCTTTTGGTTTGCCGGGAAGATCGAAAGGGAATCAACGTAGAGAATCAGCGATGAAACTTTTATGTATGCTACTCATCTCGGTCATTCCTGTCCTGGCAGCCGTTCCGCGTCCTCTGGCCGGCCCGGTCCGCGATTTGCGGAAGGAGATCGATTTTGAACGAATCGGGGAATTTCACCTCGGGCCAACGGGTGCGATGGGTTGGATGCATGTGAGCCGGAATTCCATGACGGGAGAGGCGCGACAGATTTTGGTCACCCGGATCGAGGCCGGATCTCCGGCGGAAGGCGTGTTGAAGGAAGGCGATGTCATTCTTGGGGTGAATGGAGTGCCGTTTTCCGGCGACGCCCGCAGGGCTTTGGGCCGGGCTATCATCGATGCGGAGACGGAGAAGGGAGAGGGGCGGTTAAAGTTGATTCGTTGGCGCGCGTTGGAAGGGGGGAATCAACGGCAGGGCAAGGAAGAAAACGTCGTGGTAAAGTTACCGGTTCTTGGAACTTCGTCGGGGTCCACTCCCTACCAGTGTCAAAAATCCAAAAGAATTCTGGACCAAGCGGTGGCGCGTTTGCTGGAGCAAAAAGACTGGGGGAAATTTGGTGACAAGGCTCTGGCGTTGTTGGCGACGGGTGAGAAAAAACATCATCCGCTGGTTCGCGATTACATTCACGCGGCAAAGTTTGCCAAGCCCGATTTGAAGATCAGTTTGGATGACGGCGGTTTGGTCTGTTGGGGCTACGGCTATCACAGTATCCTCCTTGCCGAATACTATCTCGCCACTGGTGATGTGTATGTTCTCCCGGCAATTCGCGAGTATGCCATTAAGATTTCCATGGGGCAAAGTAGCGCGGGAACGTGGGGACACGGCTTCGCCTGGAAAGTCACGAATGGGGGTGAAATTCATGGTCGATTGCGTGGGTATGGTGCGGTCAACCAAGCCGGTCTCCCGTGCTTTCTCTCGCTGGCACTTGCCAAAAAATGCGGCATTGAGCACCCTGAAATCGATGCCGCCATCGCGCGGGCTTCTGAATTTTTTGAATGCTTCGTGGGCCATGGGTCGATTGGTTATGGCTTTCATCGGCCGAGTCTTGAAATTCGGGCGAGCGGGAGCAACGGGATGTCGGGGAACGGTAAGAATGCTATTGCAGCGGTGGCCTTTCGCTTGCTTGGGAATGACGAAGCGACCCGCTATTTTTCGCGCCTCACCGCGTCGCTTCCCAACACGATGGAGTATGGGCACAGTGGAAATTCCTACAGCTATTTTTGGGATGTCCTCGGTGCGCATTGTGCGGGCCCGGAGATGGCGACGGCCTTTCTGAAGGACATCGAGTGGTATCACACGCTGACGCGAAAGCCGGACGGCCGCTTTGTGAACCAGCCGCTCGGGGGAATCTACGGGAAGGGACTTCTTGACCCGACTGCAGCGCAGGTTCTTATTGCGACGCTGCCGCGACGCGCACTTTTTCTCACTGGAAAAGAAATGGGCGGAAAGTCCTTGCTCAATGAAAAGGAGGTTTCGGAAACCATCGCGGCGGGCCAATGGCGTTTGGTTGATCCCGCTTCGGTAAGTGCGGATGAGCTCATTTTGAAACTAGACTGCTGGTCACCGATTGGGCGTGAGTGGGTTGCCAGGCATCTCGCCACCAAAGAAGGGAACTTTACTCCTCGTCTGATCGAATTGCTGAGGAGTGAAAAAGCAGAAGCGCGCGCCGGAGCTTGTGCCGCGTTGGGATACCAGGGAGAGAAGGCTGGTGCGGCCGTGGAGCTTCTTGCGAAAGCCCTCACGGACGAGCCGATTGTCGCCATTCCGGCAAGCTATGCACTCGCCCGGATCAGCAAGCCGGCGGCCAGGGTCATGCCGGAAATTCTTCGGGCGATTTTGGATCGGAAGGAAGGTGGTGAGATGCGTCCCATCCATCAGGCAATGGCCTTTGGTTTGGGATACAATGCCGGCCGTATTGCGCCGCTTTACTTCGACGGCCTTCTTCCAGGTCTGGCCGGAGAAGGGAATCCTTTGGAAGGGGTCGATCGTAAGTTGCTGCACCCGGCGTTGGCGAAGTTGCTCAAGGATCCCAGTGGACGAACCCGTGGGGGAGCGGCTTATGCGTTTACCCACTTCACGCGCGAGGATCTCGCTGCGATGGCCCAGGAGGTTTATGATGCCATCACCAAGCCCGCACCGCACTATCGCATGTTCAGCGACGACGCTCGTCAGCAGGCCCTCAGTCTCTTTTTGAAATACCGCATCGCGGAAGGAATCCCCTTGGCAATTGATTCCCTGGACCTCAAGGATTGGGGTGCCGGGATGCGTCTTCCCCATCGTTGGGAAACATTGAAGGGTTATGGTGGAAGTGCGAAACCCTACCTGCCCCGGTTGCGGGCCTTACGTAAGAATTTTAAGGAAGGAAGTGAAAACCGGAAATCGCTGGAAGAGGTAATCGCGACGATCGAGAAGGATGAGAATGCGGCTGCGCTGATCAGTCTGCACACCCTCGTCGATGAGCAATTGGCCCGCGACCTTGCCTTGTTCGAAAGCAAAGAGCTGGAAGCGACAGCCTGCCGGTCTTTGATCAAAGAGAGTGCTGATCAGCCATTCTATCAAGCCGCTTGCCTGCGTCGTCTGGTGTCCCTTGAAGGGGAGCGGGCCCGCCGAGATGTCGAGAAGGCCTTGAAGTCGGAGAACGGGATTTTCCGGGCGGCAGCGGAAAAGCTGGCTGCTGAAAAGTAGGCGAAGAGTGGATGGCCTCTTAGGCGAGAATCTCTCTGATCACTCCGCCGTGCACGTCGGTGAGGCGACGTTCGATTCCATTGTGATAGAAGCTCAGGCGTTCGTGATCGAGGCCCAGAATGTGGAGAATGGTGGCGTAGAAATCGTAAACGCTGGTCACTCCTTCCACAGCTTTATGGCTGAATTCATCCGTCGCTCCGTAACTGAACGGGGCTTTTACGCCGGCTCCGGCCAGCCAGGCGGTGAAGCCATCGGGGTTGTGATCCCGTCCGCTGGCACCTTTTTGGAAGGTTGGCATTCGGCCAAACTCGGAACAGAAAACGACAAGGGTGTCTTCGAGGAGACCCCGGGATTTGAGGTCTTTTAGAAGCGCCGCGGTTGGCTGATCGAGGACCGGCCCATGAATGTCATATTGCTCTTTGATTTTCTTGTGGCCATCCCAGTTGCTCACTCCCTCCCCGCCGGTTTGATAGGCGCCATTGAACAGTTGCACAAATCGCACGCCCCGCTCAATCAGACGCCGCGCCAAGATACAATTGCGCCCATAGGCGGCGCGGAGATCCAGGATTTTATTCCCTGATTCGTCGGCTCCATATTCCCGGAGAATGTAATCTGGCTCGCTGTTTAAGTCGGTAATCTCGGGGATGCTGAGTTGCATGCGCGCCGCCAATTCGTAGCTCGCGATTCGTGCCGCCAGCTGCGAGTCCCCGACGTGATTTTGGAGATGACGATGGTTCTGTCGTTGAAGAAATGCCCGGGTCGCAGCGTCGGTGGTTCCGGTGATCCCGTTTGGGATGGAGAGATTTCGCACCGGTTTGGCGGCATTGAAGCTGGTGCCCTGGAAGGCTGCCGGCAGGAAGCCCGGCCCCCAGCAGTTCACACTTGATTGGGGGGTCCCGCGGACGTCCGGAATGGCGACGTAGGCCGGTAAATCATCTGCTTCGCTGCCGAGGGCATAAGTTGTCCAGGCTCCGGCGCTTGGAAAACCATCCAGTGTGAATCCGGTGCACATGAAGTTCTCACCCGGTCCGTGGGTATTGGTCTTACCGGTCATGCCGTGGAGGAAGCACATCTCGTCCGCAAGGTCTCCAAGCCTGGGGAGAAGGTCCGTGACCATCTTGCCACTTTGCCCGCGCGGTTTGAATTCCCACGGGCTCTTCATTAAGTTCCCCTGCTGTCCCTGAAAGGTGATGAGTTTGTCACCGCCCGGCATGGGCTGGCCGTGACGTTTGATGAGCTCCGGTTTGTAGTCCCAGGTGTCGACCTGACTGATCGCTCCGGAGCAAAAGATCATCAAAACCTGCTTGGCCCTTGGCTCGGTATGGGGAATGCGGGGAGCATGGGGGTAGGCAGGGTCAATCGAAGGCCGGATAGGCATTTTTCCCGCCGCACTTTCCCGAAGCTTCTCGGCGCCAAGAAGTCCTTCGCGGCCGAGAAGAGATGCCAGAGCCACTCCGCCCAGTCCATTCACTGAATGCGAGAGGAAATTGCGGCGGTCGAGAAGGTGACGGGGATCAATCATTTAGAAAATAAAGAGGAACTCACTGGTGTTCAGCATGGCGCGGCAGAAGGAAACAAGGCCATGCTGACCGATAAACGTTTCGGAGTCTGCCAGTTCCTCGACGGTCGCGGGCCGGTTATAGAGTAGTTCGAAAGCACTTGCTACGGGAGATTGCGTACCTTTGAGACGTTCCGCCAGTTTCTCCGCCTGCTGCATCGTAAAGCGGCTGTTGAAAAGATTGAGAGCCTGCAGGGGCGTGGTTGAACGATTGCGGGTCGGAACGACCTGATTGCCATCCGGGCAGTCAAAGGCCCCAAAGACGGCATCCTGCTCTTGTCGGATTTTGAAGAGGTAGATCATGCGACGCCACTCCGCCGGACCGGTTTCCTCTTTGGGGTGATAATGAACCACGTTCTCGCGATCGACTTCAAAGAGGTGAAATCCCGGCCCTCCCATTTTTAAGTCCAGGGTGCCGGCGGCTGCGAGCATTCCGTCGCGAATGGCCTCGGCTTCAAGACGACGCGGGGGGAATCTCCACAGGTATCGGCTGGTGGCATCGATGCGGGCGGCCGAGGAATTGGTTTGGCTTGATCGCTGGAAGGCCTCCGAGTTTAGCAGAAGGCGCAGGGTGTGTTTCATCGACCATCCGTGTGCCATGAAGTCGGACGCCAGCCAGTCCAAGAGCCCGGGGTGGGTCGGCAGGGTTCCGTTTGTCCCAAAATCGCTGGGCGTGTCCACGATCCCGATTCCAAAAACGAACTGCCAAAGACGGTTCACCGCCACCCGTGCGGTTAGTGGATTTTCTTCGCGGGCGATCCAGTCGGCGAGCGCCAGTCGGCGCGCTTGTTCGGGCGTGTCCATGGCAAGATCGAGAGACCCGATCACCTTCAAGGCATCCGGTGGCACTTCCTCCCGTTTCGCCATTGGGTCTCCCCGATGCAGGCGATGGGTTGCGCCGGGTTTGGAGAAATTTGCCACCCAGGCTTTCACGCCGTTTTGGAGTTCGGCGATGCGTGATTGGGTGTTCTCGATTCTCGCGATGAGCTTGCGGGCTTGATTCGCTTCGTGTTCGCCAAGCTTGGTGAGAAACGCGTTCGGGTCGCCTTTCTCGTCGAAGGGGGAGCGGTCCTCGGAGCTTGCCGCGAGGTCCCAGTGATCTCCATCGACCGATAACTCGATCAGGTAATCAACTGCGATCCGGTCGACGAAGCGGCCGTCCCGGTCTCTGGACCATTCGATTCGCTCGACCGGTGACACTTTGGCAAACTCGATTTGGACCCAGCCTTTGCCGGGCTGGTTGGAAATCCAGCTCGAATTGTTTCCCGTCTTCCCGTCATTAAGGTGAGCCAGTTGATGAATGGGGTAGCCTTGCAGGTTGCCTGACGAGGTCGCAATGGCCCCGGATTTTGCGAGGGCGACATTCTCTCCACCGCGGGCAAAGACTGCGAGTTCATCGAGGCAGGGTTCGGAGCTGTTGGTGCGCCTAATGGTGAAGCGGACAAATTTTGCGGGTGTGGCCTCGAAGGCTTCCGTGTTCATCCGGGCGTTCACCGGAGGACGTCGCTGTGGAATGTCTCCCTCCTTGTTCGCTGCGATCGCTTTCAGTTTTTCCAGTTCATTTCTGGCGGTAATCAACGACTTATGCAAAGCGGCCAGCTCTTTTTCGCTGTCCGGGGTGACCTGCTTCGTGACCGGTCTTTCACCAAATTTCACGCCCGCGAAAACCGCCTGCATTGAATAGTAGTCCTGCTGGCTGATCGGATCGAACTTGTGATCGTGACAGCGCGCGCAGCCGATGGTCATTCCAAGAAAGGCGGTGCCGGTGGTGTTGATCATGTCCGCCAACTCATCCTGCCGCTGCATTAAAGTGAGGTTCGGGTCCGGGCTTTTGACGATGTCGTAGGGTCCGGCCACGAGGAACCCGGTTCCGATGTCAGCCCCCAGGGCATCTCCCGCGAGATGCTCCTTGATGAACTGATCGTAGGGTTTGTCTTGGTTGAAGGATTCGATCACGTAGTCGCGAAAGCGCCACGCGCTCGGACGTTCCCGGTTGGTCTCGAAGCCATTGCTCTCGGCAAAGCGGGTGAGATCGAGCCAGTGCCGCGCCATTCGTTCCCCGTAGTGGGGGCTGGCTAAAACGCGATCCACAAGTTCTTCCCATGCCTTGGGAGATCCGTCATTGATAAAACGCTCCACCTCCTCCGGTGATGGCGGGAGCCCCAACATCACCAGAAAGAGACGCCGAATGAGCGTGCGTCGGCCGCCGTGGTCCAGAGGCCGCAAATTCTTTTCCGCGAGGGCTTCGTCAAGGTAGGCATCGACTCCGCTGTGCCGGTGTTTTGCAGCCACCGGTTGAAACGACCAATGGCTGGTGACCGGGGGATCGTTTTTCTTCTGGGCAGCAACGGGCCCGCTGAAAGCCAGCAAAGAAGAGAAAAGGGCCTGGAGTTTTCGTTTCATGGAAAAAGGGAGATTCCGGGCATGGACGGAACCCGGTGATCATAGCGATACGGGCTGGATGGCTTCAATCTTGTAAGTGGATTGTTTCCGGAGACCGGGAAGAGACATTTTCAGGGGAAACGAAGGGGGATCGACTTTGTTTGCAAAGGCACCGTAGACTCGTCGCACATGGAGATATGTTCCCGGCAGCAACCACCGGAATGAGAGCAAGAGGAAACGACTCGTGGCAAGAATCCCTCGCCGGCGATTCCATCGCATTGGACGAAGACGATTTTAAAGATCTTTTGCAGCATGTTACCGATCGGAATCAGGATTGGACGCGCGAAAGAAAATTGCCCGGCCGATCCGTGCGTCATAATTCCGGTAAACAAACGCGTAACCTCGCCTTTTCAAAATATCTCCAAATCAGCCCCAGTCTGCCATGCACAAAAACGCGGGAAACCACCGCAGTTACAGGAATGAAGGAAATCGTGCCTGCTAGATGCCCGGCATATTTCTTCCCTGTCTTTTACCCCAATACACTTTATCAGCCCATCACGCAAAATCACCCTGGGGGTGCCACTTTCCCTGGGTCGCTAATGATTAGGGTTGGACCGCGCTGTTCATTCTTCCTGGAACTCAATCGGCACATGACTTCCAAGATTCATCGCGCCGTGGAGAATGCGCACGATCAGGAGGACGTCATCGTTGACCTGGAACAAGATGAGATGTCGGCCCTCGAATGCGACTTGGCACCGTGGAAACAAATCCTCCCGGAATCTCCAGCGATCGGGAGATTCGAGAATCTCAGAAAACTTGCGGTAAAGGTTTTTGAGATACTTCTCCTCCTGCTCTGCACCCCAAGTATCCAGCGTATAGGCGCTGATGTCCTGCAAGTCGGCCGCAGCGTGTTCAGTGAGGTCGAGAATCACGATTTCTTCTTGGGCGTCTTCCTGGCCAGAGCGAGAAACTCTTCCTCGCTGGTCACCCGGGTGACGTTACCGGCTACCGCATCCTCGTAGCCCTTCATCGCCTCATTTCTCAGCCAGTCTTCCTGAAGGCGTTGTTTTTCCCATACCCGCAGGGCTTCCCGCAGGACCTCGCTCACGTTGTTGTAGCGGCCCGAATCCACGCAGCCTTTGACCAGGCTTTCATAATGAGGTGTCAGTGAAATATTCATTTTCTCTCCTTTCCTTTTGGTTATCATAATAAAGATTGCTAATCTTTGCAAGACATCAGTAAAGACAGTGGCTTGTGTGCCTATTGGAATCAAAACTGAAGTGCAACGTTTGAGGTTGGCAATAGGCCAGGGCCTGAGAGACGCTCTGGTTCGATCGCCAAACCAAACTCAAAGTGAATCAATACAAGCACCTGACCCGTCAAG
>JAUIGV010000046.1 GCA_030432565.1 Verrucomicrobiia bacterium
GTATTTTTCTTACATTGTTGGATAGGTCTCACTACCCCCGTGGCGGAGAGATAGCCCACGAAAACCCTAGATGCGCCGCTTTCTCTTTCAAGGTTCGCGCACCTCGTGAACTGCAACCATAGAATCTCGCTATAAAACATGAAGCGGCTACTCCAGATCTTGGCCGCGCTGGTGATACTGACGATCATCTGCACGATTGCCCTGCTTGCCCCCAAGTTCCGTAACATGAGCTCCGAGTATGGGACGGCACAGGCTATTCGCGATCTGAAGGACTACGTAGAAGCGCACAAGGGCCAGTGGCCGAGTCATCCAGACGATCTTGGCGGGAGCTACCCGACTGGCGGAGAAGTGGTGATCGACTACACGATTACCTCCGGGGAGATTGTTGGGCATCGAGAGCTTCTCAAGAGTGCCGTGCGACCACGGTCCGGGAAGTTCTACACCTATCCGCACTACGATGATTTGCTAGATGAGCTGTATGCGGTCGTCCTCGAGAAAAACCAAAGCGAACAAGGCGTGGGTGGCAACCCGCTACCCCGCCGCGAGTCGGAGATTGAACCGTGATGAGAACCCTTTACCCTGAGTTGGATTGGCGCTCCCGGTAGCGGGCGCCACCACTTCGACGTTTGCCAGAAAAAGGACAGTAAGTCAGGGGATTGAAGAAGATGAGAACTGGGTAGCCACGCTTCCCGTTATCCGGAACATCATTGAACACCCTCTCAACAGGACCATAAGTTTCGCAGCCCTGCGCAGATCTTCTTTATTCGGAGTCACGGTCGCCTTGCTTTTCAATCGCCTCCTCCATCTCCACCAAAGTCACCCCCTCCACTCCCTCCAAAACCGACACCACCTCCGAAGAAAACGACGGCTCCACCAATGATCAGAAGCCAGGCCAAATCAGATGATCCCAAAGCTGAGCATCCAGCAATGCCTCCGAAGATCATTGCGATACCGACAATTCTCTTAAACCACTTCGTCATAAAGGATGGTGCCCAGCTTTTGGAGGCCCATGCAAGCTTTCAACCTCGCCTGCTTGAGAAGCTGAGGATCTGAGCCTGTTTGATCGAAAGAGATGCCAGATCTTCAAACTCAAACTCCGGAATATCCAACGAGGGCACAACAAGGCGTGGGAGGTAAGCGCCGGTTGGGGCTGGTCCTTGTTCGCTCCCTCCGGTCGGGCATAAGGTCGATCAGTGCTTGATTTCGGCGCTACCTCCACTATGACGTTTACAATAGATGAATCGCCTCGTTGCCCTCCTGTTGTTCGCATTCTTAGTAGAAGGCAATGCGGCAGTATTGTTCAATGTGAATTTCGATTCCTCATCCGACCTACCATCAATCTCGGATGGTGGCGGTGGTTTTCCCGCACCGATTGGAGCGCCAGTCGTGACGACTCTTACAGCGAATCCTCCTAATACTACTCATCTTGGTAGTATTCTCGGCCAGGCATTGTGGATGCAGAGCTATTCTACTGGTGATTATTTTTCCTTTAGATTGTTGGCCGATCCTTACCAACAGATTCGAATGACAGGCATTTGGTTTGGTGTTGCGACTGATTTAGCAAATGGCCCCAGTTCGGTTTCTGTCGATTTTATATCAATTGGAGGAACTGTTTCCCAGCAAGTTGCAAGTGGGACATTCGGCTTGGAGTTTTTTGACGTTCTCTCTGACGCCTCCACAGTGGAAGTTCGGTTTAGTGGATTTGGAGGCGCTGGCGACATTGGCCCTGGTCCTCATGAATCATTCGGCATCGAATTCATCTCAGCAAGTTTCGAGGTGGTTCCTGAGCCGTCAGCTTCATTGCTCTTTGTGTTGGCGGGAGTAGTTTATGCAGTCCGCAGAAAACGAAAAATGTAGAACAAGGCGTCGACCTCAACACCTGACCCTTGGCGAGCCGAAAGCATCATGACCATTCAACCATTAACCCAGAAGTTGGAGTCCACTCTCGGTCAGGTGTGAGATGACTTCGACGTTGCTAAGAAATGCCCGGCATGTATCCACCAGCAGTAGACCCAACAATGGTCGGTGAGTATCCTGCGGTTGCGGGTGCCGGTGGCGGATACGTGTGGGACGAAGTGCTCGAATACCGAGTCTGGTGTCACCCGAAAGACGGAGGAGACGACTTCTACTACGCTTATGCAACCTACGAAGAAGCGCTAGATAAGGCGGAGCTGCTTCGCGACGCCGAAGAGAACCTCGCGAAGGTTGAAGATCCTCTCGCGCTGATTCTACAGAGGGAACACATCAACGAGCCTTCAGCAGGTGAATATGAGCATGTCACGACCGAACGAAATACAGAGTGGCCACCAGAATTTCTCTCAAGACCACGGAGGACGGAACGCACAATCCCGGACTTCCTGTCTCCAAACGCACCTCCCAACCGACTGGACATTCTACGAGGCTCGGCGTGATGGAAACGACAAGAGATAACAAGGCGTCGATCCTAACGCCTGACACGCCCAGAGTCGAAATCGCCATGACCATTCAACCCGTAACCCTGAAATCAACGCTCGCTCCCGGTCAGGGATTCTGTGAGCTTTGACGTTCGCTTCAGAAATGAAAGCCAGAGGAAGGAGTCTCACCAAGTGGGCGCTGTTGATCATCTTTATCGGGGTGCTATTCTGGCAGTTTGTTCTGCCGTGGATACCGATCAAGACTTCGATTGCCTATCCTATGCTACGGAAGCGGTGGGATCCTGACTTGGTTGCGCACTTTCCGCAGAAGAAACCGGAGGGTTCAGAATCGGCTGGATTCTTCTTCAATTGGGGCATGCTCCAATCGTCGACGGTCATGGAATGGCGGGTGAGCTTTGAAGAGTCATCCTTTTCCAAGGAAATGCAGCGCCTTTCGAGCATCGCTGAGACCGACGATGGTCGAGCTTACGGGCCTACTTACGACAGGCAGCACTACTGGACCGTAAAGTTCGAAGAATCGGGGTTTGTTCCAAGAATACTGCATGCTCTTCCAACGATGTATGGTGATGACCCTTCTTGGAACCATGGGCAGACATACGGATATGCGATTAGGACGAATACCAGGGAGATCGTCTATTGGGTCGAGGACTGGTGAATCAAAAAGCGAACAAGTCGACGCTGGGCAATCGCGGCCACAGCTGTTCCTGTTGCGCTCCCGATGGTCGGGTGGTAGATATGCAGCGGTGACTTGGCGCGAATGCCAGGTCTCAAACGTTCTCCAGAAAATGGCCCGGTTCATCCGATTCATAGTCAGAACCGATCATCCAAGTAGAACGCGATGCACTGGGGTCGTTGCTAGTTTGCGGATTGCTGGTGAAGAAGGGCGGCTACCTGACTACCACGTAGCGTATTCTGCGGAGCTATTTGAAAAGCTCAACGAAGGTCTTCCTTGTCCTCCATTCCAAGGGTCGAATTGGAGTTCGGATTGTGTGAGCTGGTTTAAGACAACTCCTGAGGCTCAAGCTTGGATTAGGGTATTCCGTGATATGATTGCGATTCTTGAGGATGCGGACCTCGATGTTGCGACTTTGACAACCGATAAACCTGGAATGATTGTGTATGAGGATCAGTTTCAGGTCGTCGCTAAGTCGAATCAATACTAGGAGAACAAGTCAGTGGAGAGGAACCGCTGACCCGTCGTGAGTTTGGCTTTGCTTGGTAGCTTGGATCTTTTATAGGTATAGGAGTCCGCTGATGGTCAGCGGTCCCTCACCTTTACGTTGTGTCAAAAATGAAGACCATGAGAAAATACTGGTATCTTGTTGTGCTGCTATTGGCCGGACTGATCGTAAATGAGAATATTGTGCAATGGGCGCTAGCTATTCACGTGGGTGGTATGTCCGTCGGCGCTGGATTTAAAGATGCATTCGAATACTTCTCGATTTCTGGATACCTGTTTTTTACTGCATTCAGATTGATCCCTTATGTAGGGCTGGGAGTCGCCCTTTTGATTCTTTCGAAGACCAAGATCAGCGATTATTCCCTCGCCGTATTTTATGGCGGCCTAGTTGGAATTCTGACCATTATTATCTGGGGGTCTTGGGAGGCTCTACGCCCATTTTACACCGATGAACACGTGTCATCGACTACGGCTATCTCTTTTCTATTTATCCCGATTTATGCAGTTCCAGCCGGGGTGGTTGGTGCCGTTTTGCTTTCGGTATTTTACACCCCTTTTCGGATCATTATGAAACGAAGAAAGACAGAACAAGCCGCGTCATGACAACCACTATCAGCCGCCCTGTTTCGATGATTTCCGGCAACTACAACCCTAACCCCGTGATCGACGTGCGCCCTCGCTGGTAATGGTGCATGCGCTCATCGTGAGGCCAAAATGCCATGGACGACACTTCACCAGAGGAGAGTCTAGATGAACTCAGATCTCGTGCTGAGCAAGACCCAACCAACTACAGTCTTCGCTTTGAGGTTGGACAGCGACTTTATGCAATCGGCAGCTACAGCGAAGCCGTTCCCCACCTTCAAGTTGCCACCAGGCACCCACACTACCGAAAATGTGTGTTGGAATTGTTGGGAGAGACATTCTCCGCCAAAGGCATGCCAAACTTATTCGATGAAATTGGAGACGATGATGAGTCTCCACCCGACGAAGAAAATGAAGCCTAACAAGGCATGGAACTCGATGCCGGGTCGCGCCTCTTGTTGTTCGCGAGGGCCTCAGGTTTTCGCTGGATCTCAGGGGGCAACGAGTCCATTTTGACGTTGCCACATAATTCCAAGGCCGCCGCTGCTTAAGTGTCTCCCTATTATCTATGAAAACCAGATCATCTACCAAGGGCATTGCTACCTGCCTCGCAGCCTGTTTCTTCGTGGGATCAAATCCGCTTTTGGCAATCATTGATCTCTACAAGGAGATCGGGCCATCTGAAAATGCAAAGGGGTATCACAAGAAAGTGGTGCTCACGAAGCAGCGGGATGACAAGTTGCTGCTGACTCTTCCCAAGATCGACGGCGACTCCGAGACTCGCGCTTGGCTCGTAGTGTGCGATGGTCCTAGAGGGAAGGGTCAACGAAACTTTCGCTACGAAGTTCATTGGCCAAACTCAAAGGCAAACAAGGCGGACATCCAACTAGTCGTTCCCATCAAGTTCGATGACCGGGGAACTGCCAACCTCCATATCACCACTGAGTTGGCCTCGAGATCATACGTGGTATTCGGTGGATCTTTTGATGACGGAACATTTTCGACAGTCAATCTACCAGCCTTTCTCGAGGCGCTTGACCGAGCGCACAAAGGCAAACAAGATGTTGCTGGCAATCCGTTAGACGCTCAGTAGTTAAGCTTTATGATTTTTAGAACCTCAACCCCTTCGTCGATCAGGCGCCGCCTATAGCGGATTCCAGAGCATAGACGGTCGCTGAAAAAAATGTATGCGCTGGGAGCCTAAGCAGATTCTCGATATCCTCGATGCCGGGTGCAGCGCGTTTTCGTTTCCAATGCTGGACAACGGATACGTCTATTTGGCAGCCACTCGGATGTCCCTTTTCAGATCCGATACGGATTGGGCAGTGGTGATTGAGGTATTTGGGTTTTCACCTCGGGCAGGATTGCCGGACACGCACATTCACACGTTCGCGAGCACTCTCCACAATCGGGACAATGAATCTGATTACGTAAATCCCGAGGCGCATCGCAATTACCTTGCGAACAATCCTCACAACGACAGCAGGTTTATCCACCCGATTGACGAGGGGTCTTGGCAGGACGAAGAAGAGATGGAATTGGTGAATCCTGACGGAGAGCTAAAGCTCCGTGACCGAGTGATCCGGCTCCCAACCAAGGCCGAATATCAGCAGCACGGAATTGACCTCGAAGAAGATCGCCCTGCGGTGTTCGAGCTTTGCCGCTTCCTCGCTGACCGCTACCGGAGCGACGTTTTAGGAGCCGAATCGGAGCGCCGGATCAGCGTTTTTCCGGATATGGAGCAGATTCTCCTGTTGGACGAGTGGCATCATCCTAATGTCGTGGAAGAGGAGTTACCCAGTGAGGTCGAGTCGTTTCGACAGCTTGCGGAGGTGTTGGCATCTGGCGACGCATCACAGTATTCTCCCGGCGAATCACCCAACACTCATTGGAGTAATTGGCCGGATGGCGGAACACTCTAAACCAAACGCCGCGAACAAGGGGAAGCCGGGCGAGGCCTAACCGCGGCCTTGTCGAATTACGTTCCAGGTGGTTCAATGCCTAAATCGAGGATTGAGCGCCGCCTAAGTTCGGGCGTCGCGCCATGCCTCAAACGTTTGCAGACTAAGCCAAAAAGAAGAATATGATCAACAGACCTGACGCAAAAGCGGCCAATCGAAGCCTCACCATATGGTTAAGTTTACTCGCATGTTTTACCTTGCTCGCGTCCTGCGATAAGCCGCACAAGGCGAATCCCAACTCCTACCTAGCCTTCTCCTTACATGAAGTCGGTGGCAATGCGACAATGCTCACGGAGGGATTTACCATCGTGTTCGAAGGGGAGAAATACAATGCGAGCAGTGCCTCGGAGCTCCAGGTGGGCGGATCTTCCGGACCCACGGAAGTGAAGGTGCACGATCTTGTTGGAAAATATGAGGGAGGCAGCCAGAATTCGCATGGAATCTGCACTGTGAATTTTCGCAATCATACCTTCAAACTCACCGATGAAGGCCGCCGCCTTTCCATCGGGGGAGACGAAATCGACGTGGGCCCACCGGAGAAGATTATCACCGTGAAGAAGGATGGAAGTGTTACGGTTGAAGAGAAATAATGCCGAACCCCGAAGATAGTTTCTGAGCGGAGCCTCGGAACTATCGATTGTTGAACTGGCCCAACTTTGAGGTGCCTGCGGGGCGAACGGCGAAGCGGTTCGCCCCGGGGAAGCGGCAATTTGGGCGGGCTTTTGATTGCCAAAGTAAGAGACTGGCCGGAGGTGGCCGGTTTTGGCTCTTTTGAGTCGGTTTTTAGGAGCACGTTCTCCGGACATGGCGCCCACATGCAGCGCGTTGAGTTTGTCTTGGATTTTTCGTCTTCGGCGGGATAGAAACAGCCAATCGGAATGGTCGATTTCTCGCGGTGAGGATCGTCGGTTCCCAAACGTTCGCTCCAAAAATGATCCGCCGCATCCTGCCAATCCTCACTATGGGCTTCTTTTCGACATTCTTCGGCTGCAACGAATCATCGGACAACTCCAAAGGAGATTCATCGGCGTCGGAGCCACCTGCCTTTGTTTCGGAGGCCGAGTTTCAGGCCAACCGAACGAAGCAAACCAAGATGGCTCCGCAGACCATGGAACAACTTCGGGAATACGGCGTTACACACGAGTCCAAGCTGAAGCTCGAATACTTCTTCTACACCAATACCAAAGAGAAGGCCGAATTCTTGGCGCAGGAACTGGCTGGTCGTGGCTACGATGGAGAGCACAGTGTAGCCGCCGGTAATTCCAACCAGTTCGTGATTACGGGATGGACGTCACCGATGGTGATGAGTGACGAAGTGGTAGTCGGGTGGACTACAGAGATGTGCGATCTTGGTTACAAGTTTGACTGCGAGTTCGACGGCTGGGGTACGAATCCAAACCAATAGCGAACAAGCAGCATCCCCCAACCGCCTAACCTGCCCCGGGTCGAATTTTTTCCGTGATTAGAACCTTAAACATTCTGTCAACGCGCGGCTGCCGTCAGGCGGTTGGTGCTCCATGACGTTCGGCAATAACACGATGAAGACATCCATGGTCATGCTCCTTCTGATCCTGTCTTTGGTATCGTATGGGCAGAATGCTCTTTTCGAGAAGAATGGGGCTCTTGTTATTATTGATGGGAAGAAGCGAATTCGTCTCAACGATGTGAGTGAACCGATTGCTCAGGTTCCGACAGCTCCTTGCGTGCACGCTGTCCAGAAGCGTAAAGGTGAATATTACGTAGTGGTTACCACCAGTCGATGGACTCGTGGATTTCCCCCCGGAGATGGGGCAGGGGGGTGTGGTGAAGAAGCCCATTTAAGGTGGTTCCATGTGTCAGGTGGTAAGATCACTCGAAGCGCCGGGTATAAGTTTCGTTCTTGGAGCGATAATCGTGAAGGAGGAATCAAGGGGTGGTCAGGAGGTGTTCTGTCCCTGACGACCGAGGACCTTATGGAGGCCAGGCTTCGTGCGAATGAGAAAGCGGTCTGGCAGACAATCACATTCACTTTTGACGCCGCCAAACCTGAAGCTGGCATTCAAGAGGTAAGAGTTGGGCCACGGGAATAGGGAAATGTGGTCGTAAAAGCCGCTGTATCCGACAGTTAACCGCTAGCGACTTCACATGGTATTACAACAAGAGACAGATTGAGGGGTGTGACGTTTACACATTGGCGTTTGAGCTATAGGCTTCGGCTGGATAACATGAAGCTTCCTGATGATCTCGAGACTCAAATCTCAGAAGCCGTCATCACGGATAATGCAGGCGCTCTCGAGGGTGTCCTGTTGAGTTTGGCGTCGCCTGATTCTGACGAGTTGGGAAGTTGGCTTTCATTGGCCTCCGCAGAGGGAAGCCTTGGTTGCATGGGTGTTCTCTTGAAGCATGGCGCGAACGTGAATTTCCAATCCGGAGATGGGGAGTCTCCGTTCAGTTATGCTTGCGCCAATAATCAGTTGGAATCAGCAAGGCTACTACATGATGCCGGTGCCGACGTGAACGCTTTGCTATCGAGTGGTCTAACGCCCCTCGATTGTGCAGTTTGTGCATCGAGCCAAGAGTTCAGGCAATGGCTTGGAAGTGTTGGCGGAAGGCGCACTGGAACCTACGGTGAATGGCCGTGGCCACCGAAAGCCGCGAGTCCACAATGACCGAACACGTTGGGAGATACGGAGTCTCTCGATCCGGGAGTTTGTTTTTGGATTCATGGTTTAAGTCTTTGCCCAGTCGTGCCCGCGCTCTACCTTTCGCTGTAGAAATGAAAGGTGCAGCAGCTACCTGTCTCGCCCCGCTTGCGGTAGTCATGGTCGGCTGCGACAATCCGCAAAGTCAGTCCATGAGTCATCCAGAAGAATCCGAGCCCGAAGAACTTACGATTAAGACTGATGAGGGAACGGTCACGGGGCACACCACAGAGTTGGAGGACTTTCCTCAGAAGATCGTCCCGGTGAACGCCGCAGAGTCCCATCAATTCGCCGAGTGGGCCGCGGAAACCGAAGAGTTTCTGAGCGCCTATGGAACACCGCAATCTGAGAACGAATTGATACGGTATGATGAAGCGTTCAAGGCATGGCAGGACTCAGAGACCAAGAAGCACTCGCATCAGGATGTGATCAACACGCTCGGCGCCTACCTCGGGCAACGCATGGTTCAGGATTTCGACATGGAATGGGTCATTGTTACCGACCCATACGGCCAGGATTACGCTGTCCGTCACAAGACTTCAGAATTAATGAGCTTCCCTTTCTCAGCCGTGACGAAGCGGATTAAAGACATGGAGTATGATTTTATTCATGGTGTGTATCACGTCCTGAAGCACGAAGTCGAAAACGGCGAGTGAAAGCAACGAACCGGCCGCGAACGAGGTGCCGCGACGAAAGATCAACTCAGCCGGTGAGACAGCTTAAACGTCTGCCCTGAAATTGACCTCATCTTTCGAAAAGTGTGGGTTTGGACATAGCGAATTTCATCGTCAAACAAGGTCCCGTTCAGGTGGCCAGCGCATGGGCTGTGAAACAACGTCTCACCCTCTGTCAGGATCCTGTGCCTAAAAAGAAAAACGAAGTTCGGGCGATCGAAAAGCGCCTCGATCAATTGGACCCGGAGGGCCGTGCCGTCACCATCGATGCGATGGGCGCACTGGCAGATCGAAAACGGATGCCACTGGCAACTTGATAAGACCTTCCGTGAAGACACGAACCAAACCCGGGCAGGCAATGCCGTAAAGAACCTGGGAACGGTGAGAAGAATCGTGCTGAACCTGCTCAATCATGACAACTCAACGGTCAATTTATTACCTAAGAACTGTCGCCAGGCGCTCCTGAATCTCAGCTACCGTGAATCGATCCCTCTCCCTTGCTTGATCGATCCTGATTCAATTAGGCCGATTCCATTTTGTTTATCCGCGCACACAGGCGACACTAACTCAGCGCTGCAGCAGGGCCCTGACAGCCCGCTCCGCCCAAGATTGATTCGCGCTTGAGGACCTCAAAAGTGATGCGGCTCCGATGCCGCAATTTGGCCATTTGGAAGCTTTTCGCCTAGTGTCATCAATCTGGATGAGTTAGACGTTGAGCAGGTGAAATCCTTTTACCCGGGTTGTTGAAACAGCTTAAATCCTATCTCCGCTCGCAGGTGAACCACGACACAAAAATGAAATCCATATCAGCAAAAGTCCTCCTCCTCCTGCTATTGTTCCCTGCCATGGCCATTTCAGCGGAACCCGACAGGCAAGCGATTGAAAAGGAAGTTTTTGCTGTGCTGGACAAGTTTATGTTATCCTTCAATGCCATGGACCCGGTGGCGCATGTCACAACTTATCATTTCCCACATTTTCGATTGGCTCGTGGATCCATGAAGAGCTGGGAAACCGAGAAAGAAGTAATAGAAACACATAAAAGAATTTTTAAGGCCCTTCCGGCTACAGGATGGCATAAAAGCTCGTGGGTACATCGAAAAATTATCAGTCTGAGTGAGAGTAAAGTTCATGTGGATACTCAATTCAGAAGAGTCAGAAAAGATGGGACGGAAATCAAAACAGCAAGGTCTCTCTATGTGTTGATTAAGGTGGATGGGAAATGGGGCATCAAATTGAGATCGAGCTTTCTGTGATGGATGTTCCCATTTCAAGAGTCCAGCAAGGCGGTGTCAGACCTTTGATGGTTGGCAAAACAGGGAAGAAAACGATGCCTGGAAAGCCACTTGTCAGAGCCATCCTGGTGTGCGCCTTCATGCTTGTAGCGCAAACTATCAAAGCACAGGTTGACACCTTGACCATCGGATTGATCGGAGACTCCACCGTCGCGACTACTTATGGATGGGGCCCCGCTTTTGCGACTGGCCTCAAAGAGCAGGTGAAGGTGCGGAACCATGCCAGGAACGGAGCCACCCTTGATTCTCTCTCCAGGAAACTGGATGATCTACTCAAGGAAGGACCCGATTATGTGATTATACAATTCGGGCACAACGATATGAAGCGCTACGATGCCAAGGTCTATGGTGAGAAACTCAAGGGCTATGTCGAAAGGGTCAGAAAAGCGGGTTCCAAACCTGTCATATTCAGCTCCGTAACGCGTCGTTTTTTTGGCGAGACGGGCAAGATCAAGCCTGCCGTACACAAAGGGCGGACATTAGCGGAATATGCCTTGTCGGCAAAAGCTGTTGCGAAAGAGACAAGGGTTCCTTTTTTTGATCTAAACACAATCAGCATTGAACACCATAACAAGATCGGCCCTGAAGAGAGCATCACTTATAACTTCAAACCGAATGATAGAACGCATTTTAGCCCGAAAGGTGCCAAAAAGATTGCTGGCCTGATAATCAAAGAACTCAAGGCTACGATCCCGGAACTCGTGCCCTATTTACAATGATTATCAACAAAACGGCCCAGCCAACACCTGACGGCGCGCCTGTCTTCTGACGTTCGGTCGAAAGATGAACTGGTTCTCCCGTAAATACCAAACCTGTCCAAAAATTTACCTGTTTCCATGAAGTTGCTCTCCTGGGTATCGCTCCCGATCTTTGCCTGCGGTTTTCTTTGTGCCTGGCTCGTTAAGCCCGCCAGAGATGCTTCGATGCCCGGGGAAGCCGCCGCCGTCCCGAAGTTCCCTCGAACTCGAGGGGAGACGGCGCTGCGACGTGAGGCCACTGCGAAGAGACAGGCCGAGGCACGGCTAGATCGGCACCGGGCCAGCGGTAAGGTCTGGAGTCCCGAAGGCACTGAGGATTACCCGGGGCTCGTTGAGGCCCTCCAGCGCAAGGCCGGATTCGGCGGACTCGATGATAGGTCTGAGCGTCTGCTGAGGAGTATCGTGGTGAGTTGGTATGACTCCGAGCCGCAGGCGGCCCTCGACTGGGCGCTCAATCTCGGGAACTTGGCGGATGAAAACACCATGATGAGTGCCATTGTCGATCACTGTGCGAAAGACGATTGGCAGGCCGCAGTCGCGCTGGCCGAGCAATACGGAGCAGCAGCTGGCCGCTCCATCTACATGCCCCGCCGATTGGCGTTGGAGGTGATGCGGACCCTGAGCCCTGAGGAATTCGTGCGCATCGACCGCGTGTTCTCCGGGACTGACCCGGGTTCCCCGAGTGGCAGGATCGAGGTCGGCGAGGACTTCCAGTTTTCCCAGACTCTGGACTTGTATGGAGCCGACAGGAAACCCGGAGTTTTGCTCGAAGAGTGGGCGAGACGCGACTTCGGCGCCCTCTGGGAATGGGCGAGTGATCGCGACGAGCCCCAGTTCAACAATGAACGCTCGCTCAGTGCATTGGCAGGCATCTGGGCGAGGAACGCCGGGGACGACCAGCTCGCGGGTTTCGGTGCCTACCTTGTGAGCGAAGCCGGTCCCGCCAAGGCGCAGGGCCGGAACCTCGAAATCGCATGGAGATTGCTGAAGGAGCGTCCGGCATCCGGGGTGTTACAATCCGTCCTTGCGCAGGCTCCCGGCAATCGGCAGGACCACCTCAACAACATCTTGAAAACCTCGGCAACCGGTTCCAAATATGGCAAAGAGAACGAGATGGTTCGGGAGGATTTGCTGCGGCAGATGACCCGCGAGGAGCGCCTCACCGCTTTCGCGGCCGTGCGTGACGACATGTTTCTGGGCGCCCGCGAATTCGGGAAGATCCTGACCGAACTCGGGCATTCGCCCGAGGAGATCGAAGGGATGCTTCCGGATTAGAGTGCTGATTGGTCCACGCCGGGTGACTCTCGTGGCACCCTGTCGACTCGCCGGGGCAAGCCAGTCCTGACACCATGCGGTCGAGACCCGTGCTGAAAAGGTGTTCCCAAAATTCAAAGCGACCAAGACGAGGCACAGATTCACGGCCACAGTTGATCGTTGTTCGCGAAGTCTCATCGGACTGCGGAGTTGTCTCGCGGGAGTCTGTGCTCTATGATGCACTTGCAAGGAAACCTGAAGGAATTGCTGCATCCATAAGTCCTTATCGCTATGTTCAAAAACTTGTTTCAAATCGCTCTTGCGTCTTTGGTCCTCTCAATCAACTGCTTTGGGAAGGATGTGAAAAAGGCGGGCTCCGCCATCGACACGCCGGTTCAACGAGCGATCAAATCCCTGCCACGAATCGTTGCTGCGCCCATGGAAGCGAAACGCGACAACGATGCCTTATGGAAGCACATGAGCCGCGTGAAGAATGCGCCTGAAGCCAAGCAGGAAGCAGCAGAAATAGAAGCTTTGGTCGCTTGGGTTCAAAAAAATGAGGTGACCAAGGCATTTAAAATTGCTCTGGGATTACGATGCCCGAAGCTGACCGACGAAGAATTGCTGGCTCTCAGTTCCTGGCCTCGCTGCACGTTGACCTTGGAGGGCTACGTCCGTCCACCAGTCGTCGAACACATGGAGATCACATTTAAAGACTCCAAAAACCTGCTCCGGCTAATCCCACTGGCAGTTCCCAGCAAAGAAGGAAATCCCGAATGAGGCAGTTGCGGAAGAACAAGGGGTGACCCGATCCGGGATCGTATGATTTACCGCAATTCAATCCCAGATCCTGCATCGAGCGCGCTCCCGGTCGGCCGTGCCCCTTGCCTGACGTTTTCCGCTCAATAGCATGGATTCCACTTTATTTACCGAATCTGAGTTCCGCACAAACCTCAGAGATCATCTTTCCGAGGTGATGGGTGATCCAGCGGAAACGTCAGGAGAGTTTCTAAGTTTTTGTGGACCTATCATTTTTGGTGATTTTGATCTGTATGAAGGTGTTTCAAAACTACCCCATCCGTTTGCTGACTACATGTTCGTCTACCAAGCCTGGGGGCTCATCTCGAGCGATGGGTTTGAATGCTATCTGGAATCAACCGATTCCCGGTTTGATTCCAAAGTTGACTCCGGGCTAGAGCTTTTGGGTTTTCGTAAACCTCGGGGCATACTCAGAAAGGCCCGGCTTTGTTTGCGTCTATTTGGTTCGAGAACAGGGATGCTTCCGAAGGTCATCGAGAGGTATCTCTGGAAGCGCTTTTATGATCCCCTTGAAGAGCTGGAAAGAGAGCTTCTGGGCCCAAGCCTCCTACAAACATTGTTCCTGAAAAACAAGCCGTGAGAGAGCGACGTTTTTTGCACTTGGAGTTTGTCTAAAACTCAGAATTTCATCTGCGCTCGATCGCATCTCCACTGACAGGTTCGGTGAAAACGTGAAGACGGCTGCGTCGACAAAATGGTGTTGGAGAGCTCTCCCAAGCTATTCGGCAGTCCTCCTGATCACCGGGTTTGCCATTTTATTTCCTCTCCTATTGGTCCTCGATCTGTCACACGGCACCTTGAAAATATGAAGAAATACCTCCTCCCATTGTGTGCAGTTTTTTTATTCGCCTGTGAGAACCGGAATGGGACGATTGGCTTGGAGGAAATCGAAATCGATGGGGCTGTACAAGCGTTCTGCGCGTTTGAAGATGAGCGGGTTAAATTTGTGATGCTCCCGACATTTGATTGGACTGCGGGCCGGTTGAGCGTGAGCACAAGCTCCGGCAATATGGAGGGGGCGGGAGCGTGGACGGGAGAGTTTGATTATCAAGACGGGCGGAGTTGGTCCTATGAAGTGAGTGGCGATGCAGCACGTTTTGGCAACCAGCATTTCCATCTGGACGATGGCGAGGTGTTTCTCTTGTCCTCAGATCTGACGGTGCACCAGATGCGTGGAACGAAAGCGGGGCGCCGCCGCGATAAGGACTTCAAGGATGCGCTTGCGGAACTACTCAAATCCCGGAAAAGAACTCAAGAAAGTCCTCCACAACCCGCTAACTCTTCGGAGTCAAAGCCTGATGCCAACCAACACTCCAAACGAGAATCGGAGGGGTTCTCCCGGCAGGGTTTTCAGGACTTGGGTCTTTGCAATAATGGGCAACAGGGTGTGGTAATTAATGCGAGACGGTGTTCGTATTCCTCAGACGGTGCCAATTATAGAGCCGGTCATCGAATAAAAAGTAAGACTTAGTTCCCATGTTACGAATCGAAAGAGCCTTTCTTGTTTTGCTGTATTTCTGGTGGGCCGGTGGCGTTTCGGCAACCCCTGAAGAAGGCGTCGCAGGCCGCAGGGTCATGACCTGGGTTCCTCCATACGCAATGGCTGATTCCAAATCACGGCTGAACGAGTCTTTCGATGGGCCGGGGATGAAAGATGGGATCACCCATCTTGGGCTTCAGTTTTGGAACCCTACTCCGGAAGGTTCGTTGAAGTATGTCACGAGATTTGGAAAGGTGGACGATTCGGAAGTGGCGGAGTTTCAGGAGTGGGGGCGCGAGAACGGTGTTCGAGTGATGTTGTGTGTTTATAACGCGAACTCATCGGGTTGGGATTGGGATTTGGCAAAGTCCGCCTTCGAAACAAATCGCGCGCAATTCGTTGAGGCGCTTGTCAAAGAGACGCTCCGATTGGGGCTCGATGGGGTTGATATCGATCTGGAAGGAGAGGGCGATCTGAATTCATCCAAGGAGGCTTTTGTCCTTTTTATCAAGGAACTATCGAGGCGCCTCCACAAGGAGGGGAAGGAGCTTTCGATCGATACTTTCGCATACAAGTGGCATGCTCCCAGGCAAAGTTGGTGGCCGGAATTGCTGCCTCATATCGATGGCCTCAACGTGATGGGTTATGCTGAAACCGGCGCTAACTCGGCTGCCTGGAGGTCGTATGCCTTCTTAAAAGCAGCAGCTGGTGTCCATGCCTCCAAGTTGGTCATTGGAATGCCCGGCCATAAGGATCGCTGGCAGGATGAGCCGCTTATGGCGCACCTTAAGTGGGTGGGGCAAAACGATTCTGTCGGGGTGGCAATTTGGGATGCGCGCCTGTCTCATTCCGCGTGGAGGAGAAAGGAGACGTGGCTGGCAATGAAGAAAATCAAGGGAGGTCTTTAGGATTTACCATCCAAGGTAGTCTTTGAGAATTTCGAGGGCGGCGGCCTGGTCGATGATGTTCTTTTGCTGTTTTGCCTTTTTGCCGGCTTCGCGGAGCTTGTCGGACGCGGCGACGGTGGTAAAACGTTCGTCGAAATAGGTGAGAGGGATTTCGCCCAGGTGCCCCCGGAGGTCTTCGCCAAACTTTCGAACCTTGGCGGAAGATGTTCCTTCGGAGCCATCCATGCGGAGAGGAAGGCCGAGGACAATCGCGGCGATCTTGCGGCTGGCGATGATTTCGAGGAGCCGGGGAATGGGTTCGGACTTTCGGCAGTCGATGGTTTCGACCGGGTGCGCGCCGATCCCAAACTCATCGGTCGCGGCGAGGCCGATGCGGGCATCACCGTGGTCGATGGCGAGAATGGGATGGGTCATTTGACGAGTCGCGCGATTGCGCTGATGCAGCAGGCGATGAGAATGATGCCTCCGAGAGCGAGGACATCCCGGCGATCAATCACGCCCCAAAGGGTGATGAGGACTCCGAGGAGGCCAGTGAAGAGGATGAGCTTAAATACGGGTTCGGTTTTTGAGTTCATGGTGTATTTTTAGAGGAGGTTTTCGGGGAGTTGATCGCTGAGCTTTTTGATATCATCCGCCTGATGGCGGTTTGCGATGAGAAGAGCGTCCTCGGTTTGCACAATGATGAGGTCGTCGACTCCCAGGAGGGCGATGCGGGCTTGTTTGCGACCATTGAAGACGATGTTGTTTTCCGAATCGATCTCGGTAATTTCATCATTGGTCCGGTTGTTGGTGCCCTGGGTGTCGAGATACTTTGCGACGGAGATCCAGGAGCCGACATCATCCCAGTCGAAGGTGGCTTCGATATTCAAGACGCGGGAGGCTTTCTCCATGAGGGCGTAATCGATGGAGATTGGAGTGAGGGACGGGAATTTTTCGGCGATGGTTTGATGGACGTCGGGCGAGGCTTTGAGTTGATCAATAAAGCCGGCCAGCTCGGGCGTGTGTTGCTGCAGTTCCGCAGTGACTGTTTTGAGCGACCAGACAAACATGCCGGCATTCCAGGCAAAGTTGCCTTGGCGGAGGAATTGTTCGGCGAGTTCGGGATTTGGTTTCTCACGGAAGCGCGACACCTCGAAGGGCTCGTGGGTGGTTGCGAATTCGAGTTTCGCCGGGGATCCTCGCTCGATGTATCCGTAGGAGGGGCAGGGCCAGGTGGGTTTGATTCCAATGGTGACGAGGGCATCGGTTTGGGAAGCAATCGAGAGGCTGTCCCCGAGGACTGACTGGAAGGCGTCGGTGTCGTTGATCAGTTGATCCGAGGGAAGAACGGCCATGGTCGCTTCCGGATCGCGGGCGGCGACGAGGCCAATGCCAAGTGCGACGGCTGGCGCGGTGTCACGCTTGGCGGGTTCGGCGAAGATGTTTTCGGCAGGGAGCATGTGGGCCACCTTTCGGACTTCGGCTTCCTGAAGCGCATTGGTCAGAATGAGGATGTTCCCGGTGGGGATGAGGCCTTGCAGGCGGGTGATGGTTTGATCGAGGAGGGTGGTGTCGTCGAAAAGATTGAGAAGCTGCTTCGGTTTGGCATTACGGCTCAGGGGCCAGAAGCGGGTGCCGCTTCCGCCGGCGAGAATCAAAGCGTAGTGGTTGTTCATCTGGAGCTGATTCAACAAGGAGGGGAGCAGCTTGTCAAAACGTGTCGCTCTACGTTTTTGGTTTGGGATGTGGGCATCTCTGCGGTAAGTTTCCCCCATGAACGATATTTATGAGGAACGCGATTGGGTGGATACGACGGCAGCTTTTGCTCCGGCGGTGCTTGGTGCGGCGGCTGGAATTCTGGTTTCCGAGGCAATGAGTGCCCGCGCTCGTCGTCCAATCGGTCTTTCTCTGGCGTGTGTGGGACTTGCCGCTTTGACACCGATGCTCGTTGAGACGGCCATGAAGAAAGTGCGCGGTCCGGGAACGCGCCGCGGATCACTGCGGACGCTTCGCGGAATTCGCGATCACGGACTGCAGGCTCGTGAGATCAAGCACGTCGAAGATGAGCTTGGCGAGGAACTTGGGGTGGGCTAGTTCGGGCTCAACGCGGCACCCAGTTCACGCACGACTTTTTCAAACCCTTCCTGAAAGGGGATGAGGGGCTGCCATCCCAGAGTGGCCATTGCCCGCGTGGTATCGATGGCGTATCTGAGGTCGTGCCCGGGTCGGTCCCTGACGTGTTCGATGAGGCTTTCGGGTTTGTTGAGATGCTTTAGGACAGTATGGGCAATCTCAAGATTAGTGCGCTCGCAGTTTGCCCCAAGGTTGTAGATGCGGTGCGAGAGTCCGCTTTCGAAGACCTTGATCAGACCACGGGCCGTGTCATCGACATGAATCCAGTCACGGACTTGTTTTCCCGAGCCGTAGATGGGGAGCGGTTGGTCCCGAAGAGCACAGTGGACCAAGGTCGGGATCAGTTTTTCGCGATGCTGGCGGGGGCCGTAGTTGTTCGAGCATCTTGCAATCACAATCTCCTGATCAAAGGTTGTGTGAGCCGCCTGCACGATGAGATCCGCACTCGCTTTGCTTGCGGAATAGGGGGAGGAAGGTTTTAGCGGAAATGATTCATCCGCCTTTGCCGGGGCCGCAATCGGCCCATAGACCTCGTCGGTCGAACACTGAAGAAGCGCTACATCATGACGCCTTGCCACGTCTAAAAGTGAGAAGGTGCCATTGATGTTTGTGGTGATGAATTTTGCCGGGTTCTCGATCGATTGATCGACGTGTGACTCGGCGGCCAAGTGCATGATCCCGTCGCAGTTGAATTTCTCAAGGAGTTCCGAGACAAGGGTGTCGTCGGCAATATCACCTTCAATAAACGTCAGGCGTGGGTCTTGGTCGGGTCCTGCCAAATTGGCCCGGCTGCCGGCGTAAGTGAGAGCATCCAGAATGACGAGGTGCTCGAGATCGGGCCGGGCCAAAAGAGCGCGGGCCAGTGCCGAACCGATGAAGCCAGCACCGCCGGTTAGGAGAATGGACGTCAGTGATCGCACGCCAACTAGTTATCGGATAATTTGTTTTGTGAAAGCGAAACATTCCCAATGGGTCGGGAATGGCATTGACCGGACGGCTTCTCTATGCTCGATTCCCAGAGTTATGAAAACCCCTAAACTCCTGTCCCTCGGTGCCCTTGCAGTAGCTGCGGTGTCCTGTGGATCCTTTAAAAATCTCAATCGCCCTCTGAGTGGCGGTGGTTTTGACCCCCTGGATAGTCCCGGTTCTTCGACCGGATCGGCCTCGGCGGTGGTCGCACCGACGAAGCCCAGTTACAAGCGGGGTCAATGGGTGGAGACCTCAATGCCAAACGCCACATTTTTCCGTGCCATCCCGAAGGGGAGTGCCCGTGCCGACAAAGTTTTGGCGGCTGGAACTCCGATGAAGGTGGTTTCCAGCACGGGGACTTATTTGAAGGTTGAGTTGGATTCGGGTGATATTGGTTTTGTTCCGGAGATCATGGTGATCGAAAGGAGTGCGGCAGGATCGCAGCCGGGGTTGCCTGCTCCCGATTACGGCCCCGTTCCTCCTCCGGTTGAGCCGGGAATTAATACGCCGGAAGGCGCTCCCGTCCCCGAAGTTCCGGGTACCCCGCCTCCACCTCCGCTTCCAACTGTTCCTCCGCTTCCGGACATTCCTGCTCCCAGCGTGCCGGGAACTGTGCCAACTGTTCCAGATGTGGCACCTCCACCAGAAGTCCCGGGAATCACCGATCCAACTTCGGTTGATTAGGGCAATTCTGATTTTTCAAAAGACCGATCATGGGAGCTTCCATGGTCGGTTTTTTTCTTTATGCATTTGGTTTCGCGCTGATGATCGCGCCTCATGGCGGAAATACTAAATTCTCTCATCACACTTGGGCTTCTGGTTCTTCTTCAGGCAGTTCTGGGCTTCGATAACCTGCTTTACATTTCTCTGGAGTCCCAACGTGCGCCCGAAGCGGACCAAAGCCGGGTTCGCAAGTTGGGGATCGGGATTGCGGTGGGATTGCGGATTGTACTCCTCTTTGTTCTCATTAACCTCGTTGAATTGTTGCAGGATCCCTTCCTGCACTTTGCCGAAGGAGGCTGGATCGAGGGGGATTTTAATTTTCACAGCGTGATCGTCTTGTTTGGCGGGGCTTTCATTCTCTACACGGCGACCAAGGAGATTGCGCACATGATGTCTTTGGAGGACGAGGAGCACGCGGTCGACCGGCAGCCTTCGTCATCGAAGAAGGTCATTGGGTTGATTGTTTTTATGAACGTGATTTTCTCGTTCGACTCGATCCTGAGTGCGATGGCTCTCGCGAGTAAGAAGGGGGCGGATGGCAGCCACGAGGGCTACCAACTGGGCGTGATGATTACGGCAATTCTGATTGGCGGGGCCATTATGATTCTTTTGGCCGATCGGGTGACCGAGTTCTTGAGACGAAACAGAATGTATGAAGTCCTCGGGCTATTTGTATTGTTTGTCGTTGGGATTATGTTGCTCACGGAAGGGGCTCATCTCGCGCATCTGAAGTTCTTCGGCAACGAAATTCAAGCAATGACCAAGACGACCTTCTACTTCGTCATCGGGGTGCTTCTTCTGACCGACATTGTGCAAGGCCGCTATCAGAAGAAGCTGAGCGCCGAGAAACTTCGCAAAGAAAAAGCCCTCCGTTCATGAATTCCAACCGCCGTCATTTTCTTTCAGGAGCAGCGGCCTGGATGGCTGCTCCAATCTGGGCTGCGGGCCAGCGTGCGATCAAAACGATTTCCCTGTTCCACACCACGGATCTGCACGGACATATTTTGCCCGGCCAGACCTACGATGGGATCGGCAATGTCGGAGGGCTGGCCCGTTGTGCGACCCAGATCCGGAAGTGGCGAAAGGAGTGCCCGGATCACTTGCTCTTCGATATCGGAGACGTCTACCAAGGCACCATTGCAGGCTACCAGACCGAGGGGAAAGTGATGATCGATAGCTTCAACAAGATGGGCTACGATGGGTGGGTTTTGGGCAATCACGAATTTGATTGGGGGCTTGATGTGGTCGAGTCTGCGGTCAAGGGCTCAAGAATGCCCGTCATCACCGGGAACGTCACGGTTGAGGGCAGGAAGGCCGGTGGAATTGATGGGAGTGCCTTTTCAAAGCTTGCTCCCTGGCTTGTCAGGGAGGTTGGCGGTTTCCGGATTGGTCTGGTGGGCTTGATCACGCCGGGGATTCCTTATTGGTCGCGTCCGGAGTTGCTCAAGGGATTTGGCGTGTTTGACCCGATCGAGTCACTTAAGCAGAGCGTCAAAGAACTTGGGGCGGAGAAGGTGGATGCGATTGTGGTGCTGGGTCACATGGGGTGGAAACGAGCCGATGATTTTGCCAATCCGATTCAGGAGATGCTGGAGCGGGTGTCTGGAGTGGATGTTTATATTGGTGGTCATTCCCATCAGGACAGGCCGAGTTGGTATTGGTCGAACGTGCTTTGCACGCAGGCGAACTACTACGGGATCAACTGCGGGCGGGTGGATCTCAGCTTCGACCTGGAATCGCGGAAGTTGGTGAAGCGCAATGCCTGGACGGTTCTCATGGATGATCGATTTGCCCTTGATCCGGTCATTGTTGAGAGCACGAAGGCAGTTGTGGAAAATGCCGAAGCGCGCCGGCAAACCGTGATTGGCGAGGTGGAAGAAGAGATCTCGGCTCGAGGGAGAAACAGCCCGTTTTGGCAGCTGATCTGCAAGGCGTTTTTGAAAACGGCGGAGAAACAAAAGATGCCAGCCGACGGGGTCTTTCATGGCACCTTTGGCTCTCCGGACGTTGAGCCCGGGGTCAAAACGATCGAAGATGCCTGGCAGTGGATTCCTTATGAAAACTGGTTGGTGCATGCGCGGATTACCGGGGCCCAGATTCAGGTGGTGATGGCTGAGTCGAAGGAGGACCGGTATTCGGACCGCAACTTGTTTGGATTGGATCCGGAGACTCTGGAACCGGATCGGAGGTATCGCATCCTCTTCAACAGCTATGACAGCCAGTCAGGAGGTCGGAGATTGATGAAGTTGCGGGAAATTTTGGCGGAGCCCGCAAGCGGGACCAAGTTGATCCCGGTGAATACCCGTGAGTCGGTGATCGACTATTTCGCTGACAATTTTGGCGCAAAGTAGTTTACCTGCCGCCGACGAGAGTGCGGTAAACTTCGAAATCGTCTTCAAGGATGACAAGGTCGGCATGATAGCCCGGCTCGATCTTGCCGACATTCGGAAGGCCCAGCGAGGTCGCTTGATTCCATGAGGTGGTGGCAACGATTTCAGAGAGGGGTTCGCCGGTGATTTCGTGGATGAGCTTGAGCCCGCGATTGTATCGCAAGGTCGACCCGGCGAGTGCTCCATTGCTTTTGAGACGAGCGATGCCGTCTTCGATGACTACCTCAAGCCCGCCGAGGGTCGTTTCGCCATCGGGTTGCCAGGAGGACGAGACAGAGTCGGTGATCAGCATGAGATTCTCGCGCGGCACCCGGGCGAACACGAGTTCGAGCATTTCGGGGGCGAGGTGAATGCCGTCTGCAATGAGTTCGAGGTGAAGCGAGTCGTCGAGAAGGCCGGCTCCGACCACTCCGATTTCGCGATGGTGCAAGCCGGTCATGGCATTGCCAAAATGGGTGAGGTGCCTGAGTCCGTATCCGGCTGCCTCCATTACGGTGGCGTAGTCGGCTTTGGTGTGCGCTGCCGAGGGGGTGATGCCCATGGCTGATGCTTCGCGGATCAGGTTAAGAGCCCCCGGGATTTCGGGAGCGAGCGAAAGGATGAGCGCGGGAAAGATCTCATGGAGTTCCCGAAGCTCGTTGAGATCAGGCGGGCGGACAAACTCGGGATTTTGGGCTCCGGCCTGCTCGCGGTTGATGAACGGCCCCTCGAGGTGAATGCCTGGAATATTCAAGGGAGCGGAGTCAGCCCAGTTTTCAACGGTGCGGACGATTTCGATGAGCCTTTCCTGTAGTTGGGTCAGGGTGGTGGGGAGCCAGGTGGTCACTCCTTCCTTGAGCTTGGTTTGCGCAATGTGCTCGAGCCCTTTGGAAGAAGCATCGCAGACATCGGCACCATCCGCGCCGTGGCTGTGGATATCGATGAATCCCGGCAGCAACATTTTTCCGCCCAGATCAAGATCGCCCGAGGTGTGGTTGGCGATTTCGGTGATCTTGCCATTTTCGATGAAAACACTGGCACCTTCGCGGTCCAGACCGGGTGAAATGATACGGGCGTTGGTAAGAAGCATCAGTCGAGAAGCAATTTCCAGGATTTCTTAAGGTAGTTGAGACCGGAAAGCAGGGTCAAGGCCAGAGCACCGTAGAGGAAGCCCGGGAAGAGCCAGCTTGCGGGAGAGGTCAGGTTTTGTAGGAAGAGGAGAATTCCTTCGTTGGGACGGGATGAATCAAGAATGAGCCAGAGAAGGCAGGTGATTCCGAAGGCGAGTTGCAAGGTCGTTTTCCATTTGCCGAGGTTGTCGGCAGCGATGACCTGTCCCTTGTCCACTGCGATCTGACGCAGTCCGGTGACCAGAAACTCCCGGCCGATGATCACGCAGGTGACCCAAACCGGGCAGAGGTTTTGGCTGGTGAAGAAAACGAAGGCGGAGGCGACGAGGATCTTGTCTGCAAGAGGATCGAGCAGTTTGCCGAGCGAGGTGACGAGGTTCATCTTACGCGCCAGATAACCATCGAGCCAATCGGAGATGGTTGCGATGACAAAGGTGATCAGGGCGATCACAAGGGCAGTCGTGCCTCCCAAGCTGGCGCAAACGACAAAAACCGCCGTCAAAACGAGGCGGGCGAAGGTGATGGAATTCGGGAGATTCACGGGGTGGCGGGAGTGTGACGCAGCGATTGCCGAGAAACAACCTTTTGCGACCTTGCGGGGGTGATTTGACAAGAACTCCGGTCGTGAGCTATCTATCGAGGCATGAAGACAGCGCTAAAAAAGGTTTTGAAGTCAAAGGGGGTCACCTTGCTCCTTCCGATTGTGGTCATCGGGTGCGCGGCGCCGGCCGCTTATAACGCAAATACCGGCCAGGTTGCGATTCGTCCGGCGTCTTCGGGCCTGATCCAGCAGGGGGCGGCGGCGTTTGAGAAGTATAAAAAGACCAAGCCGATTTCGCGCGACGCAAACGCGCGGGCGAAGGTAAATCGGGTCGCAAATCGTCTGAAGCCGGTGGTGAATTTACCCGGTGCGCGATGGGAATTCGAGGTTTTCGAAGATTCATCGGCCAATGCCTTTGCCCTTCCGGGCGGGAAAGTGGGCGTGAACACGGGGCTTTTAAAAATCGCCCAGACGGATGGGCAGCTCGCGGCGGTGGTGGCTCACGAGATGGCCCATGTGACCTCGAATCACGCTCAGTCACGGATTCAGCGGAATCAAACCGTCGCGTTAGGTGGGGCGATTCTGGGGGCTGTTCTGAGCGGTGCCGAGAATGGCCAGCAACTTGGACAATTGGCTCAGAAGGGGGGCGAGATTGCTTTCGGCCTGACCTTTTCGCGGGCCCAGGAACTGGAAGCCGACCGGATTGGAACGCTTTTCATGGCGCGTGCGGGCTATGATCCTGCCGAGGCCATCACCCTGTGGCAGAAAATGGGAGCGAGCCAGCAAAGCCGCACTCCCGAACTCTTGAGCACGCATCCGGTGAGTTCGACCCGCATTCAGAAGTTGCGCGAATTCATGCCGACCGCGCAGGCCCAGCGTCGCTAGATTAAGAACAAGGGCATGAAGTTTTTCGGAGCCTTGCTCCTTTCGATCTTTTTTGGGCTGCAGACCCTGGCAGCGGGTCCGGCAGATCTCATCATCTGCGGGATGGAGAAAGTCTTCGTCGTTCCGGCAAAAGGGGGCGGAGTAAGCTTGTGGGAATGGACTGCGGAGTCCTCGCCCAAAATCCCGGCAGCGATGCGATCGGACTTTGCGACAACCGACGAGTGCAAACCCTATGAAGGATGTCTCTTGGTGACGTCTTCCAGCGGAGGAGTGGCCTTGATTGAACGGGAAACGAAGGAGTGTCTCTTTTTTACGAAGGTCCGAAACGCACACAGTGCTTGTCTCTTGCCCGGAGGTTTGATCGCAGTGGCCTCCAGTTTCGGAGGCGATCAGTTGGTGATTTTTGATTTGGAGAAATCGGGTGCCGGGTTGGCTCCGAAGATGAAGCTCCCGCTGTATGGAGCCCATGGAGTTGAGTGGGATTGGCGGAGACAGTGCCTTTGGGCTCTCGGGACCGAGGTTCTGCTAAAGATCGAGATCAAGAACGACGAGGCGTTGGTGGTTGAGAGATTCAATCTTCCCACATCAGGTGGCCATGATCTCACCTGGTGGAGTGCGAGCGAGTTGGTATTGTCGGTGGATCACCATTGTTACTTGTTCTCCGCAATCGCGAAAGAGTTCATTCCCTTTCGTCCGCTGGCCGATGAGGAGAAGGTGAAGTCGATTCACCGGAATCAAAAAACCGGCAGAATGGTTTGGCACCGGGGGGCAAAAGAGACCTGGTGGAGTGATACCATTCGTTTTGGCAGGCCTGAAGAGACGCGCGTTCTCGAAGGTGAAAATATTTACAAGGTTCGCTGGGATGAGCCGCGGGTGAGACCGGTCGAAATCTCGGATATCGTCGATCCATCTTTGAAGCCTCGATTGAGTATTTTGGAAGATGGGGGCTACTCGGAGCGAAGCCGGATGATTGTGGATCTGGATGGGGACGGCATGAGCGACATGTTGCTTTCAGGAGTTCCCGCCGAGTCTGCCACAATGGTAGGACCGTGGACGGTCCTGCTCCGGAGGGAAGAGGGATTCGTGAAAGCGGGGGAGGTCTTTGCGCACCCGGCGGCGATCTCGTTCGAGGAGGATCAGAGCAGGATTTCAGAAGAGCTAAACAAGCGTCGTTTTGCGAGGATTTGGGTTTACCTGAAGTCCAGCGGTCGAGCCGGCTCTTTTGGCTACCATCGCGTGGGGGAATCTATCGTGGATGAACTGCAAAAGGTCGAAATCTATCCCGGGGATGGTGGCACCACTCTGGGGAATGCTCTTTATGAGGCAGCCTTTCGGGAGTCTCCGATTCCCTTCCAGATCGAGCGAAGTAGGACGTCCGAGGAAGGGAAAGTGACCTGGCAATAAAGCCAATACGCAAGGCGCTTCAAAAAAAGGGGGCGCACTTTTGCTTCAACAAGGCAATTAAGTCATCGCTCATGAAGTCGTAGTTGTCGGGGATGCCAAGGACGACGACCCGTTTGCCGCGAAGGGCGGAGGAGTAGTCACGAGTGAGCTTGGCGCGATGGCTTGATTCCATCGCGACGATCAAGTCCGCCCATTCGATTTGCTCGTCCGAAAGGCGGACGTCGGCATCGCGATTCAGTCCGGCCGAGTCTGTCTCGAGGTCTGGAGCTTCTGCGAAAATATGCTCGGCAGTCGGGCTGCGGAGTCGGTTTTTGGAGCAGAGAAAGAGAACGCGCACCAACTACTTTTTGAGGTCGACGCAGAGAAGTTTGTTCTGTCCGCGCATGAGGAGCTTTCCGTCACTCAGGGCCAGGGGGCTCCAGTAGCGGAGATCTTTTTTACTCGTAGGGTCGGTCCCGAACACGTTGGCCTCGGCGAGGAGTTTGAAGCCTTTTGGTGAGGGGTCAACGAGGCGAAGGATTCCGTTCTCGCCGTCCTGAACGATGATGATGCCATCGGCATAGAGGCTGGCGCCACGTCCCATGAAGGGATCGTTTCCTGTGCTCCAAAGTTCTTTTCCATCGAGGTCGAAGCAGACCAAACCTCCTTTTTTGCGGCGGGTTGCGGTCTTGTGATTGGAGTTCTCGTTGGCAAGAAAGTAGAGATGACCGTCGATCACGAAGGGAGGATGAACCTGGCTTCCTTTCTGGGTGGTCCAGAGTTCTTTGACTTCGAATTCACTGCCGGATTTCTTAATCGAGAGCATTTTAGATCCGCCATCATATCCGCCCGAGACGAAGAGGCGGTCCTTGTCGACCTGGACGGGAACGGTGATGGGAATGCGGTTTTGGTAGAGCTTGCTGGACCAAAGTTTTTTGCCGGACTTTGGATCGTAGCTATTGAGTCCGCCTTCGTCACCGGCGGTGAGGAGAATGATCTGCTCGGTTCCGCCAAAGTTTGCCACAACGGGGGAGGAATGGGAGTCGCTGATGCCGCTGCTTTTCCAGAGCTCTTTACCCGTTTTTTTATCCCAGCCGGCGATACCGGTCTTTTCTCCGAAAGGCATCACGATGAGGGTGTCGCCAACAATGAGAGTGCACTGGGCGTATCCCCACTTGGGGGTCTTGGCGTCAGGGTAGCGCTCGGAGAGCTTGATCTTCCAATCGGCTTTTCCAGTCTTACGGTTGATGCGGAAGACTTCGCCGAAGCTGCCGAGAAAATAGACGGCATCATCCTCCACGGTGGGCACGCTGCGGGATCCGGGGTAGGAGGGTTCGCCCTCGGATTCACTCTCGTAGCGCCACTTTTCTTTTCCGCTTTTGAAGTCAAGACAGAGGAGCATGTCTTTTTCCTGCTCGACGCGATCGCCGAGGAAAACTTCATCGCCCGAGATGGCCGCGCCGCCAAATCCGCCTTCGAGCTCGGCGGTCCACTCGATTTCGGGGCCGCTTTTCGGGAATGATTTTACGAGTCCGGTCTCAGCCGAGGTGGCGTTTCCGTTGGGTCCCAGGAACCGGGGCCAATCGTTTGCGGTGAGGGCGGCGGTGGTCAGGGTGGCAAGGAGGAGTTGCAGTCTCATATCTTTGTGGAGATTATCGGGTGTCGGGGATGATCGGCCAGCGGGAAATCACGGCCGGGTCTTTCCGGGTAGAAAACACCCACTCATGTCCAAATCTCTCAAATTGCTGTTCTTTTTTGTTCCGTATCTTTTGCACGCTGCGCCTTTGCGGTATCAGCCGGCTCCGCTCGACAATCCTTTGAAGGGTCTGGTTCCCTATGCTTCCACTTGGAAGAAGGAAGAGAAGTTCCCTCACTCCATGGAGTTCCAGTATTTCGCGATGGGCGAGTTGATGAAGGGATGGGGGCAATACGATTGGAGGGTTTTGGAGGGAGCCCTGGAGAAGGCAAAAGCAGGTGGGAGGCAGTTGATTTTTCGAATCTACCTGGAGTATCCGGGGAAAGACGATGTCCTTCCGGCGTTTCTTCTGCAGGAGGGGATTAAGGTGACTCGTTGGGCTGAGGAGAGTGGCAAGCAGGTCGTGACGCCGGACTATGAGAGCGAGGTGGTTCGCCGGGCGATTCGTGATTTCATTGGTGCTTTGGGAAAGAAGTACGACGGTGATCCGAGAGTTGGTTTTATCACTGCTGGAATCCTCGGCCTGTGGGGAGAGTGGCACAATTACCCTCGTGAAGATCTCGAGGCTTCGAAAGAGGTTCAGCTGGAAGTGATGCAAGCCTTTGAGCAGGCCTTTCCAAAAACGCGGGTTCTCCTGCGCTATCCTGCCGGTGGGAATGATGGGAATTATGCCGACAACCGGAAGGCGAGGTTCGGATATCACGATGATTCCTTTGCCTGGGCCACGGTTCCCCGCGCAGGGAAGGGGGATGAGTGGTTTTTTGTGCCCAAGTTGAAGAAAGCAGGCCTTACGGAGAAGTGGAAGGAGCATCCAATTGGAGGAGAGATCCGGCCGGAGATTTGGTCAACGGTTTTCACTGGCAAGAGGAAGGGGCAGCAGCAGGACTTTCGAAAATGTGTCAATGCGACCCACGTGAGTTGGTTGATGGATTCGGGGATGTTTTCGGATGGTTTTCCACAGAACGAGGAACGTCGAAAGCGTGCTTCAGAGGAAGTCTCCAGAATGGGCTACGAACTGCATCTTTCTGCGGTCGAATTCAGGAACGGGGAAGTTAAGATTACGGTTGAGAATCGTGGCGTCGCCCCATTTTACTACGATTGGCCCGTGAAACTTCGTGCCGGAGAGGTTGTTGAGACGGGTTGGAAACTCAGCAAGGTTTTGCCGGGGGAACCGGTGGTTTGGAGGGCGAAGATTCCGGATGACGGGGAAGTCGCGATTCAGGTGCCGAACCCGATGGAAGGCGGGCGTGATTTGAAGTTTGCCAATCAAGGATATCAAGACGGTTGGTTGCAGCTGAGGTGATACGAAAGAGCCCGTGGCCGCCGAAAGGGGCACGGGCTCTGGGATGAGGTTTTGCGAGATGATCAGTCCTTGCGCTTGAGCTGCGGGAAGAGGACAACATCGCGGATGGTGGGTGCTCCGGTGAGGAGCATGATGAGGCGATCGATGCCGATTCCAATGCCGCCTGCAGGAGGCATGCCGTGTTCCAGAGCTTCGACGAAGTCCTCGTCGATTTCCTGGGCTTCGCCGCCGGTTTGTTCTTGAAGGCGACGGCGTTGAGCGTCGGGGTCGTTCAGTTCGGAGTAGCCGGGGGAGATTTCCTGTCCGTTGATGATGAGCTCGTAAACATCGATCACTGATGGGTTCTCCGGGTTCTCCTTTGCGAGCGGGATGAGCTTGGAGTCAACGTGGGTCACGAAACAGGGGTTAAAGGTGTGCTCTTCGACGAGCTTCTCGAAAACCTGCTGGGTCACTTCGTAGTCTTCCAGGTGGTCGTGGATCTCGAGCTTGAATTCGGACTGGGCCTTGGCGCGGCGCTCATCCGGTGAGAGGTCGAACCAATCGTCGCCTGCGACTTCCTTGATCAGAGTTTGATAGGGAGCTCGTTTCCAGGGGCGGGAGAGGTCGAGGGTGCGGAGATGCTCGCCATTTTCGTCCTTGTGCTCGATCTGGAGGGTGCCGAAGAATTTTTCGGCGAGGTGACAGACCATTTCTTCGACAAGGTCGGCCATGATCTCGAAGTCTCCGTAAGCCTGGTAAGCTTCGAGCATGGTGAACTCGGGATTGTGACGGCGCGAGATTCCTTCATTTCGGAAGTTGCGATTGAGTTCAAAGACCTTGATCAGGCCGCCAACAAGGAGGCGCTTGAGGTGAAGCTCGGGCGCGATGCGCATGGTGAGCGGCATGCCGAGGGCGTTGTGATGGGTCTCGAAGGGCTTGGCGGCCGCACCGCCGGCGACATCGTGAAGCATGGGGGTTTCGACTTCGAGGTAACCGCGCTCGTGGAGGAAGTTGCGGATCTCGGCGACGATCTTGGAACGCATAATGAAAAGGTCGGCGCTTTCCTGGTTCGACATGAGGTCGAGGTGGCGCTTGCGGTACTTTGTTTCGCGGTCGGAGAGCCCGTGCCACTTGTCGGGCATGGGGCGGAGAGCTTTTGAGAGAACCGTGAGCTTGTCCACTTTGACCGAGGGTTCGCCCTTGCCCGTGGTAAAGGTTTCGCCATCGACTCCGATCCAGTCGCCGAGGTCGAGACACTGGTAGGCCTCCCAATCGGTTTCGGAGACGCCTTTCTTGTTGAGGTAAATTTGGATGCGACCGTGGGCATCGCCGAGGGTGGCGAATACGGATTTGCCCATGTCGCGAATGGCGAGGAGCCGGCCTCCAAGTTTGACGGGTTTATCATTTTCGAAATTGGCCTTGAGATCACCCGGGGTGGTGGTGGTCTCAAAGGCGGCGCCATAAGGGTTGAGGCCCAATTCCTTGAGTTTCGCAAGTTTCTCGCGCCGGACGGCAATGAGTTCCTCGGAAGTGGATTGGGGCTGTTTAGGCGTTTGTTCGTCGCTCATTTCGGCGGGACTCTAGGAGCTTAAAGGGACTTGAACAGCGTAAATCCACCCCATTGAAGCTGTTAGAGTGACAAAGTTCTTGTCGATAGGGCAAAAAATGGTTTCCTTGCATCAGATTTCACAATTTGGGGGGGACAGCAGCCCTGTTCAGTTTCTTCGGAAGCCGACGGGGCTGCTGCATGTAGAGCTGGTGTGATTGAAGCGTGTGTTTTTGGCCAATTTTTGAGAAAGGTGGGGCGTGAGCGAAGGAAATCGAGTCGACCAGCTGCGTGAGGCGATCCATCAGGCCCGCGCCCGGGTGTATCAGGTGGGTGCCGCGACTCCGTTGGAACCAATGACAGTGGATGGGGTCGAACAGGAGATTTGGGTAAAGCGGGAGGACCTCGGTCCGATCAAGGCTTATAAGTGGCGAGGGGCTTTCAATGCCATGGCTTGTCTGACGCCTGCACAACTGGAGGGGGGAGTGGTGGCGGCTTCTGCCGGAAATCACGCCCAGGGGATTGCTTTGGCGGCGAGAAAGTTGGGAACGACGGCTCGCATATACATGCCGAAGCCAACTCCGCTGGTGAAGCGCAAAGCGGTGATGGCGCATGGCGGTGATTGTGTCGCAATCGAATTGGTCGGTGATAGTTTCTCGGAAGCGCAAACGGCTGCGCTGGAAGATGCTTCGCGGACCGGTGCGACCTTTATCCCGCCCTACGATTCCCTCGAGGTCATGGCAGGGCAGGGGACTCTGGCTGATGAAATTTTCACCTCCGGCGAGGGGCCCTTTGACCGGGTCTATGTCGCGATTGGTGGAGGGGGGATGGCCTCGGCGGTCGCGGCTCTGTTAAAGAATTCCTGGCCAAAAGTGAAGGTGATCGGGGTGGAAGGAGTCGATCAGGCTTCAATGAAGGCTGCCATTGAGGCGGGGCGACCGGTGTCCTTGGACTACGTCGATGTTTTTTGCGACGGCACGGCGGTGACACAGGCGGGTCATTTGACTTATGAATTTTGTCGGGAGCTGCTGGACGAGATTGTCACAGTGACCAACCGGGAGGTCTCTTCCGCAATTAAATCACACTGGGACGGTCTTCGGGTGATTCCGGAACCGAGTGGCGCCATGAGTTTGGCTGGTTTTTTGAAGCAGCATGAGGCGGGCGAGGTTGGGCCGGGCGAAAAAGTCCTGACCATTTTATGTGGTGCGAATATGGATTTCGCGAAATTTGCCGATGTTTCCCGTCAGGCCGGAATTAATCCGCGATGCGACCGGAGTTGGCGCTTTGAGATCCCGGAGGAAAAGGGTTCCCTGGCGGGGCTTTTGGCTGATTTGCCGGATGGTGTGAGTATCATGGATCTCCAGTATGGAAGGACGGCGTGCGAGCCTCAGCGACCCCTGTTAAGTGTCGATGTTCCCGATCCGGCTTTGTCTGAATTTGAGAACTGGATCGCAAAAAACAAGAAGAGGTCTGAAGATGTCACGGGCCATGGTGCGACCACGTTTCGCGTGATTCCGTTTACTCCTTCTCTCTTTGTTTCGCCCTTGTTTGTAGAGGTTGAGTTTCCGGAACGGGCCGGAGCTTTGCTGGGGTTTATGAATGCGATCAGCGCCATGACCAGTCTGTGCTACTTCAATTACACCTACACGGGGGAACGAGTGGGCCGAGCCCTGATTGGCTTGGACTTCGATAGTGGAACGGACCTGGCCACGCATCGGGAAAATATCTTTGGGCAGGCCGGCAAGACCGTACGAGCGGTGAAAGAAGTCTTGATAGATTCGCTCAGTTAATACGTAAAAAAATTACCACTATGAATGTCCGGTTTTTTGTTTCGCTGCTTTTGTTGGGAGGGGCTTCGGTTGAGGCCGGGCAGGATTTTTTTGAGTTGCCGCCGATCAAGTATTCACAAACCGCGAGTCAGGATGCTGTCGCGAAGATGGCGGCTGAGATCGAGAGTGGTGATTGGGTGGTTGGGAATGTTGACGGGAAGACCTTTCTAAAAGCAGTGCTGAACAAGCTGAAAGTTCCCGAGGAGTCCCAGGTGTTGGTTTTTTCGAAGACGAGTTTGCAAAATTCCCTGATTAATCAGCGGAATCCCAGATCGATCTATTTTTCGATGGATGCTTATGTCGGCTGGGTTCCAGGAGGAAAAGTTGAGGTGATCATCGAGGATGAAAAGTTGGGACCGGTTTTTTACACCATTGATCCCCCGTTCGGTGATCGTCCGGCCAAGGTTGTTCGTGCCACAGATTCCTGTTTGCAATGCCACGCGACTTCGCGGACTTCCGGAGTGCCGGGAATGTTTATCCGCTCGGTGGTGCCGGATCAGAACAGTCATCCTATTTTGAGCGCCGGGACATCTCTGGTCACTGATAGCACCCCGCTGAAGGAGAGATGGGGTGGCTGGTATGTTTCGGGGACCTCCGGTCATCCCCATCTTGGCAATCGTTGGATTCCGGAAAGCGCGTTGGATGGCGTGGAGATGAAGCCCGAAGTTTCCGGTCACGAGGATTTATCTTCGTTGATCGACACCGGAAAGTATCTGCAGCCGACGAGTGACATCGTGGCATTGATGGTTCTTGAACACCAGTGCCGGACTCACAATCTGATGACAAAGGCTAAGATGGGATACCAGCGTGCGCTTTATTTCCAGAAGTCATACAGTGAGGGGGAAGATTTGGATTCCCAAGAGGGAATGTCCTGGAAGACCGCGGATAGTTCCGCGAAAGAGATCGTTGATGCTTTTCTATTTACCGACGAAGTCGACCCTGGCGGAGACGGGGTCGAAGGCTCTGAAAAATTTGCAGAAGCCTTCAAGCGGGGCGGCGTGAAAACGGCAAAAGGAAAGAGCCTCAGAGACTTTCGTCTGTACGGTCGGATTTTTAAGAATCGCTGTTCCTACATGATCCATTCGCAGGCCTTTAAAGGCTTGCCTGAATTGGTCAGGGAACGGGTTTTCCATCACCTTCGTGAGGAGTTGGGTAAGGAGGCCGGGAATCACCTGAGTTCCCGCGAGAAGAAAACTCTCCGTGCGATCTTGGAGGAAACTGTGCCGGGATTCAAAAGTGAATCTTAGCGCCGGGCTGGGGCACGATGATCTCGGTGCCGGGCAGGGCGTCGGCGAGTTTGGTTTCGAACCAGCGGACGGCGTCCGGATCTCCATGAACAAGCAGAAGTTTTTTGGGGCGTGCCTTCACCGCGAATTCGAGAAGTTCTTCGCGACGTGCATGCCCCGAAAAATCGAATTCCTCGACGGAACAGTTGAGCTGGACTTTGTGGGTGCCGTCGAGCCGGATGACATCGCCGGATGAGGCTCGCTTGATTGCCCCGGCAGGGGTGGCGGGATCGGCGTAACCTACGAAGAGGAGAGAATTGGCCGGGTTTTGAATGAAACTCCGAGCGAACACGTTCGACGTTGTTTTCTCGCTCATCATGCCGCTGGAAAGGCAGTAGATGGCCCCGGGCTTGTAATCGATCGGCGCGCGCCTCCTCTTGTTCCCGGTGTGAACCTTCATGTCACGAAGAATTTCGAAGTTGGGGCGATGACGTCTCGTTGAATCGGAAAAGCTGTCGTAAATGACCGTCATTTTAGTGCTGAGGCCACCGATGAAAACCGGAGTGTGTTCCGGAATCAAGCCCTCTGCTTTGAAGTGATCAATCATCGTGAGCACCTCTTGGGTTTTTCCAATTGCGAACACGGGAATCAGGGCCGATCCTCCAGCTTCAAGGGCGTTTCGAATGCTTTTGGCGAGAAGCTTTTCCTGGTCGGCGCGGGTGTAGTCGGTCGGGCGCTCGTCAGCGCCCCGGGTCGTTTCCATGATCAGGAGATCGGGCCCGTCAAGATCGGGGAAGCGCGCACCCTTGATCAGGGAGTGGCCCTGGAAGCTGACATCGCCGGTGTAGAAAACCTCCTTGTCATCTTTCTCGATCAAAACTCCGGCCGACCCCAGAATATGGCCCGCATCATAAAAGGTGACCGTCGTCCCGGTCTCTCCGAGAGGATCCAAGGAAAACGGTTTTTCATAAGGGCGAATCATCCAGCGGTCACGGAGGTAGTCAATTTCGCGATGATGATAGAGGGGATATTCGGGAATGCCCAATTCCTCCCTCTGGCTGCTCATCACATTGACCGAATTATGAAGAAGGGCTTCCCCGAGTGCCGCGCAGGGTGCGGTGAGATAAACAGGGGCGGAAGGCTGATCCCGCTGGGCGACCGGCAGGGTCCCAATGTGGTCCAGGTGGGAGTGGGAGATAATGATCGCATCGGCGCTATCGTAGGGAATCTCTTGGTATCGGGGGAGGGCATTTGGTCCTTCCTCCTTGGGGTGCATTCCGGCATCCAGGAGAATCGAGGTCCCGTTCAAATTGAGAGCGTAGGAGTTTCCACCGATCTCGGCTCGAAGATTAAGGGACTGGAATGAAAAAGTAGGCACGGCTTGAGACGATAGACGGAGAGGCTTGGCTGGCTAGGGATTTGTCTCCGAAGATGAAAATCGCGGCAGTATTTAGGAGATGTTAACGAAAATATTGGATACCCCTCCAGCGATGAAGCTTTTTTCAGGCTAATTTTTCCCGTAGAATCAACGATTTTCCGATTCAGAGGAAAATTCATTGAGAAACTACATCCAAAATCATTGACGTGAGGAAGAAAATCATTAGGGTTGCCCCCGCAGCCGCTACCGGCCGCGACCGAGAAACACTCGAAAGGGCTCGCTTGAATGAATCTTCATCAGCGGGCCTGCTCAGTCTTCC